>CBINJM010000009.1:0-157887 GCA_966251025.1 uncultured Erythrobacteraceae bacterium
AACCAGCGACCTACTGATTAAAAGTCAGTTGCTCTACCGACTGAGCTAAGGGCCCCCGAAGGTGCGGGGCTCACCTAGGCAGGCGTTCCAGACGGGTCAAGCGCGCACGAAGCTGGCGCACGCTCAAGCCGCTTACCGGATCGCGCCAGCGCGGCGCGATCGCCGCTGCCGGATCGAGCACGAAGCTCCGCTTGCGGAACTCCCGGTGGGGGATCGTCAGCTCGGGCGAGGACCAGCGCCCCCCACTCCACAGGACAATGTCGAGGTCCAGCACCCGCGATCCCCAGCGCCGCCCTCCGCTCCGCCGGCCGAACTCGCGCTCGATCCGCTTCAGCAGCGCCAGCAGCTCCGGCGGGTCGAGCCGCGTCTCCACCAACGCCGCGCCATTGGCATAGCGGCGCAAGGACGGGCCGAGCGGCGCGGACTGAATGATCGGAGAACGCGCCTTCACCGCCAGCCCTTCCTCCTCCAGCCGATCCAGCGCCGCCAGCAGCACCTTTGCGGGCGTGCCGTGCCGATGATGAGGCCGGTTGGAGCCGAGCGCGATCAGATAGGCGTAGCCGGTTGCCGGAGACATCGGCGCCGCTTACCCGAACCTCATGCGCGTGGAAATGCCCCTCTCCGCGACCGAGCCTTCGCGAGACTGCCCGCGCTGCCCGCGCCTCGTCGCGCTGCGGGAGGAGTTGCGCCGCGACCATGCTGACTGGTGGAATGCGCCGGTCCCGGCTTGGGGCGATCCGCAGGCGTGGCTGGCGATTGTCGGCCTCGCCCCTGGCATGAAAGGCGCGAACCGCACCGGCCGGGCTTTCACTGGCGACGCATCAGGCGCGCTGCTCTTCGCCACGCTCGCGGAAACCGGCTTCGCCAGCGGCAGGTACGAGGCGCGGCCGGACGACAGCCTTCGCCTTCACGGCGGGATCATCCTCAACGCGGTCAAATGCCTGCCGCCTGAGAACAAGCCGCTCGGCAGCGAGATCGCCAATTGCCGGACGTTCCTCTCTGCCCAGCTTGGGGAATTGGCCCATCTCTCCGTGATCATCGCGCTCGGCAAGATCGCCCATGACGCGGTGCTGCGCCATTACGGCTTGCGCCTTTCGGATCACCCCTTCGCGCACGGAGCCGAGCACGGCATCCCCGGCGGCGTCCGCCTGATCGACACCTACCACCCGAGCCGTCAGAACACGAATACCGGCCGCCTCACGCCAGCCATGTTCGAGGCTGTTTTCGCGCGGGCGAAGGCGCTCGCCCCTCAGACGTCCTCGGCAATGCGCCCGTAAAGCTGCGGCCGACGATCCCGGAAGAAGCCCATGCCCGCACGGTGCTTCGCCGCCAGCGCGAGATCCAGCTCCGCCACCAGCGCGCCGGTCTCCTCCCGCTCGTAGGATGAGACGAGGTCTCCCCATTCGTTGGTGATGAAGCTGTGGCCGTAAAAGGTCTGACCCGCTTCGCAGCCGATGCGATTGGCGGCGATCACGGGCATGCAATTGCTCACCGCATGGCCCACCATTGCCCGGCGCCACATCCGGCTGGTGTCGAAGCTGGCGTCATAGGGCTCGGAGCCGATGGCCGTGGGGTAGAACAGCACTTCCGCGCCCATCAGCGCCATCACGCGCGCGCTTTCCGGATACCACTGGTCCCAGCAGATGCCGACGCCGATGCGCGTGCCGAACACGTCCCACACCTTGAAGCCGGTGTTGCCGGGGCGGAAATAGTACTTCTCCTCATAGCCCGGCCCATCGGGAATGTGGCTCTTGCGATAGGTGCCGAGGATCTCGCCATCGGCGTCGATCATCGCCATCGTGTTGTAATAGTGATGCCCCTCACGCTCGAAGAAGCTGGTGGGGATCGCCACCTTCAGCCGCGCCGCCAGCTTCTGCATCGCCAGCACGCTCGGGTGCTCGGCGGTGGCGCGCGCGAGGGCGAAGAAGCGCTCATCCTCCTCGCGGCAGAAATAGCCGCCGGCGAACAGTTCGGGCGGCAGGATGACCTGCGCCCCCTGCCCTGCCGCCTGCTCCACCAGTGCGGAGACGGCGTCGATATTCTCCTGCTCCGCCTCAAGGTTGAGGGAGAGCTGCAGCGCGGCGACTTTGATCTTGCTCATGACGGGCGCGAGGTAGGCGCGCCCTCATTGGGGAACAAGCGCGAAGTCCACCTGCACTGCCACCGCGCTGGTCGTCTGCCCCGCAAGCACGCGCCCGCCGCCGCCTTCCTCCGGCATCGCCGCCTGGTTCACGACCGGAGCGACAGCCACCGGCGGGGGGACCGCCCCCGGCAGATAGCGGTTGCCCTGCACTCCGCCGGAATCGCGGATCGACAGGACGCGCGCGATCTCCATCCCGGCCGCTTCGGCATAGGTTTCCGCCCGCGACCGCGCGGCGCGATAGGCAGCCGCATAGGCCGAGTTCGCCGCCCCCTCCGCATCGGAGATGCGCAGGTCCGGCCCACTCACGATGTTCGCGCCCGCCTCTGTTGCCGCAGTCAGAACGGCGCTCGTCCGCTCGATGTCGCGGACCGTCACCGTGATCGTGGTGCTCGCCTGATATTGCCCGCGCCTGTCGCCCCATTCGATGCGCTGGATGCCGACGCTGCGGGTCTGAAGGTCCTGCTCGGCAACTCCGGCCGAGCGAAGCGCCGCCACCACCCGGTCGACCGCCGCCTCGTTCGCGGCGCTGGCGGCACTCGCAGCCGCCGCGAAGCTCTCCACCCCCGCCTGGAAGCGAGCCTCGTCCGGCCGCGCCTCAGCCTCGCCCGTGGCGCTGACAGAGAGCAGCGTCTCCCCGCGATCCACCCCGCGAGGATCGTAGGCGGGGGTGCCGCCGCATCCGGCGAGCAGCAGCGTCGGCATCAGCAAGGTGAGGACCGGCTTCATCGGCATCCACGTATCTCCCTGAGGCACTCGCCGCCCCGCCGAAAACAACCCTCCCGCGATTGGGCTGAACCGCCGCTGATGAGCCCGCGCTCAAGCCCGCTTGCGGAACAGCAGCGTCATCCGGTCGCTTTCGCCGATCGCGTCCAGCTCCGCACGCTTGGCCGCATCCTCGCCCGCACCGCGATAGCCCGGCGGCAATGTCCACACGCCGTCCGGCCAGTTCGCCGGGTCCTTCGGGTTGGCGTTGACCTCGCTCTTGCCCACCAGCTCGAAGCCATAGGCGCCCAGCAAGGCAATCACGTCCTCTTCCCGCTGATAGCCCTTGTCGCCCAGCGTGAAGTCAGCCGGCGCGTCGGCCTTCGCGCGATGCTGCTCGATGCCGAGGAGGCCGTCCGCCTTCAGCAGCTTGCGCGCCGTCACCAACGTGTCGTGCAGCCAGCCGAAGCGGCGCATATTGTGCATCTCGCGGAAGATGAGGAAGCGGTCCGCCGTCCCCGCCAGCTCATCCGGCACGTCGTCCGTGTTGGCGCCGATCACCTGTGCGCCGCCCTCGCCAACCCACTCTCGCGCCTGTGCCGGAAATTTCTCCGCCGTGCCTCGATACATGTCCCAATAGCCGGTCAGGCTCGGATGAAGCTCCGGATTGAGCGCGATGTAGGTGCCCTCAGCGCCGAGATAGGGGATCAGCACCCGCGAAAACCATCCGCCCGCGGGCATGTAGTCCACCACCGTCATCCCCGGCTCAACCTGGAAGAAGGCCAGCGTCTCGGCCGGATTGCGATAAGGGTCCCGCACCCGGTCCTCCGCCCGCCGCTCATGCGCCAATACGGAGGCAAGCGCGGCACTCGCCCCCTGCGCCTGCCCGCCGCTTTGCGCCATCGTCGGCGGGGCAGCCACGGTGAACGGAACGGCCAGAGCGGCCGCGGCGGCGAGGAGCTTCATGCGCATGGTCACTCTCCCTGAACCTTGTCGCGTCCAGCCTATCCCCTGCCCACAGGATGACAAGCGCCATGCGCCACCCCATCTGCTTCGCAAAGGAGATCTCGGATATGGCGAGCGAAACGGCGATTGTGGCAGGCGGCTGCTTCTGGTGCACGGAGGCGGTATTCCGCGACGTGGTCGGGGTCAGCCAGGTAGAAAGCGGCTATATCGGCGGCACTGTTCCCAACCCCACCTACAAGCAGGTGTGCAGCGGAAGCACCGGCCATGCGGAAGCGATCCGCGTCACCTTCGATACGGATGTGATTTCCCTCGCAGAAGTGCTCGACGTGTTCATGGGCACGCACGATCCGAGCCAGCTGAACCGTCAGGGCAACGACATCGGCACCCAATATCGCAGCGCCATCTTCCCGCTGGACGACCGCCAGCGCGAAGAGGCGCAGGCCGCGATCGATCGCTGGAATGCGGAGCATGACGGGCGCGCCGTCACCACCATCGAAGGCCCGGCGGAATGGTATCCGGCGGAGGATTACCACCAGGAATATTGGGAAGGCGAAGGCCAGCGGAACCCCTACTGCCTCGCCGTCATCCCGCCCAAGCTGATGAAGCTGCGCAAGAGCTTCGCCAACCGGGTCAAGACAGACGCCTGATCCGTCACCAGGGCGCGGGATAATGGAGGCCTAGAGAAAGCCGAAGGTCATTCCCGCCGCCACCGCGCGACGAAGAAGCCGTCCATCCCGCCATGCTCCGCCAGCATGGCGGGATCGGTCCGGACCCATCCCTCAGCGGTCGGTGCCACCCACTCCGGCAGCTCGCCGCCAGCAATCGGCGCGGGCGGCAAGCCCGCATGCGCCGTCTGCGCCTCGCCTTCCTCCCGCTCCAGCGAACACACCGCGTAGACCAGCGTCCCGCCCGGCGCGAGCCAGCGAGCTGCCCGGTCCAGCAGGCGCGATTGCAGCTCCGTCATCTCGGCAATGTGGCGCTCGCCGATCCGGTGCAGCACCTCCGGGTGGCGGCGCGCGGTGCCGGTGGCGGTGCAGGGCGCGTCGAGCAGGATGGCGTCGAACCGCCCCTCCGGCTCCCACTCCAGCGCGTCGGCGGTGATCACCTGAGCCGTCAGCCTTGTGCGGGCGAGGTTCTGGCGCACCTTGTCCAGCCGCTTGTCGCTGATGTCGAGCGCCGTCACCTGCCAGCCCGCCGCCGCAAGCTGCAGCGTCTTGCCACCGGGCGCGGCGCAAAGGTCCAGCGCTCGGCCCTCGCCCCGCCCGATCAGCCGCGCCGGCAGCGAGGCGGCGAGGTCCTGCACCCACCACGCCCCTTCGCCAAAGCCCTCCAGCCGCTCCACCGCCGTGCCGCGCGGCAGGCGCACATGGCCGGGGGCAAGGCTCACCCCTTCCAGCCGTTCCGCCCACATGGAGGTCTCAGCCGCATCCCGCAGGGTAAGATCGAGCGGCGGCGGTTCCGCCAGAGCTGCGGCGATGGCACCCGCCCGCTCTCCCAAACGCTCGGCCACCAGCGGCGGCAGGGTCGGCGCGGCGGGCAGCGTCACCTTCTGGCGCACCAGCGCGGAGAACACGCCATGCGCCAGCCGCCTCGGCCCGCCGGCAAGCAGTTCCAGCCCGGTCGAGATCACCGCATGGGGCGGGGTCTGCAGGCGCAGCCATTGCGCCAACATCATCCGCAGCACCATTCGCGCCTTCGCATCGGGCGCGAGGTTCTGGCGGGTGGCGCTGTCGATCAGCGCGTCGAGATCGGCCAGCCAGCGCAGCACCTCGCCCGCGATCGCGCGGGCCAGCGCGCGATCCGCGGGCGCGCCCACGCCGCCCATGGCCGCATGCTCCGCCTGGTCGAGCGTCTCGCCCCGGCGCAGCGCCGCATCGAGCAGGCGCAGGGCGGCACGGCGGGCGGGCAATCCGGGTGGCGAGGTCATGCCCTGCCCTATCCGCCATTGCGCCGCCGCGCCAGCCACGCCATCTTCTCCTTCATGACCCAGCGCGCCACTCAGCGGCCCCACCCCTTTACCAAGCCTCCTCACTGGAGCGACGCGCCCCCGCCCGCTCCCGAAGCGGCCACACCCTCCGAGGAGGAACTCAGCCCCACCCGCTACGGCGATTGGGTGAAGGACGGGATCGCGGTCGATTTTTGAGCGGCGCGCAGGTCCGGCCTGCCAAGGCGCAGGGCCCGGCCAAGTGGCTCGAAGACAAGCAACTTTTCCGCCTCATCCCTCCTCCCGCCGAACCAGCAGCACGTTGTGGCGCAACAAAGTTGCTGCTCCTGTTGGAACCTCTCTCTGTCGAAGGGCGTAATATTCGCCATCAGAGGAGGAATGTGAAATGCGAGGAACGAAGACAGCACTGCGCGCAGCGGCACTGGCCGCCACGGTCGTCGGCCTGAGCGGCTGTGCGACGAAGGGCTATGTCGACGAGCAGATCGCGACCGTGAACCAGCGCATCGACGGGGTCGATGCCCGCCAGCAGGCGACCGACACGCGCCTCCAGTCGGTTGAGGCGACTGCCAACAACGCTCTTGCCGAAGCGCGCGCCGCTTCCGGCCAGGCGCAGAATGCGACCAGCAGGCTTGACCAGCTGAACTCGCGCGTGGACAGCCTCGACCAGAGGATGCAGCAGCGCGCTCCGCGGAACTGATCCCGGCCACGGCTGGTATCAGTTACGGTTGAGTTTCTGAATTAAGGGCCTCGTTGGTGTTACGGACGATCATTGTTGGAGCCATGGCCGCGGCGGCGGCGCTCACCGTTCCTCAGGCACATGCTGCCGAGCAACGGGGTGGCGCCCGCGCGGCGGAACGGCAGGCTCCCGCTCGGTCCCCGTCCGCCGACGAGGTTCTTGATCCCAAAAACCTCGAGGTCGAGACCACACTCTCAGTCGCCGCCACCCGCGTGCTGCAGTGGGTTGAGGCATCCGGCGATAACGGTGACCTGCCCTACATGGTCATCGACAAGAATGCGGGCCGGCTTTTCCTGTATGATGCGAAGGGGAAGCGGGTCGGCGAAGCGCCTGTGCTGATCGGCATTGCGGTGGGTGATGATTCCTCGCCGGGCGTCGGCAACAAGCGTCTTTCGCAGCTCGGCCCTGCCGAGAAGACCACTCCGGCTGGTCGCTTCCTGGCCAAGTTCGGCCACGCTGCGGGCAACCAGCAGGTCCTGTGGGTCGATTATGCGACCTCCGTGGCGCTGCATGCCGTCGTCACCGGCAACAAGCGGGAGCGGCGGCTGGAGCGGCTGGCCTCGTCCTCGCCGGAGGACAAGCGGATCACCTATGGGTGCATCAACGTGCCGGGGGATTTCTACGAAGACACGGTCCGTCCGCTGTTCAAGAAGAACGGCGGCCTCGTTTACGTTCTGCCGGACACGAAGCCGCTGGAAGAGGTCTTCCCGCGGGTCCAGCTGCTTCCTTACCTGTAAGGCATCGCCACAAGCGCCTGGCCGGCATGGCCACTCCGTTCATGTTGGCTCAGAGAGCCTTCGCATAGGCTAACGCGAATCAGCGCAAAGGAGAGGTGAGTGCGAAGCGCGAGTGCTGCATGGATGAAGGCGCTGGTTCCCCTGGCGGCGCTGCTCTGCGGCGCTCAGGCGGTCGCGCAGGGTGGCGCCTACAAGACGGTCAGCGGCTGGTCGATCTACCGCAACGAGACCCATTGCTCCGCCTATTTGATGTTCGAGAATCGGGAGGCGGTGGGCTTCACCTACGATGCTCCCGGCCGCTCCACCCGCGTCGTCTTCACCGACGCTAACGCGACGACGCTGAGGGACGGCGCCAGCCCCTCTCTGGACGTCCTGCTCCGCTATTCGGACGGCACGGTTGACCATTCCTGGGCCCGCACCGTCTTCATGGTGACGGTGGATGATGATGGCCGCCGCACCTTGACGAGCCGCTGGCTCGGCCCGCCGTCGCTGGACAGCTTCAAGAAGGCCTCTTTCGTCGGCTTCTACGATGGAGACCGCCAGATCGGCGTTTTCAGCCTGCGCGGCACAGCCGCCGCCTTGCAGGAAGTGGAGCGCTGCGCGGCGGGCCTGCGCTAATCCTTCACTGGTCGCTGCTGCGCGGCCGCGCTGTTGGATGTGTCAACTTTGTCAAGCTGGCGATAGGCAAAAGCGCCGTTTTCAGCCCCTCATGCAGCACCGTTCCGCCACGCTTCCGCGCCCGGTGCTGAACTGGTGCAAGCCGCGTGCAACCCGATGCACCCCGCTTTCAAATGGCCGATTGAGGCGCTTTCGTCAGATCCAGCCGGCCAGTTCGCGCCGCACCAGCGTCTCCAGCATCTCCATCCCGGGCGCGCTGGCATTGAGGCAGTCGAAGGTGTGGAAGTGCTCCCCACCCGCGCCGATGAATTGCTCCCGCCCCCTAATGGCGAGCTCCTCCAGCGTCTCCAGGCAGTCCGCCGCAAAGCCCGGTGCGGCAATGGCAAGTCGCTTCGTCCCTGCCTTCGCCTCTTCCTCAAGCACCCTGTCAGTGGCAGGCTCCAGCCACTTCGCTCGGCCGAAGCGGGACTGAAATGTCGTGCGAAAACGGAGGTTTGGGCGAGCAATCGCCGCCTCCAGCAGCCGAGCGGTCTTCTGGCAGTGGCAGTGATACGGGTCGCCCAGATGCAGTGTCCGTTCGGGCATTCCGTGGAAGCTCAGCAGCAGCACTTCCGGCTCGAAGTCCAGCGCATCCAGCTGCCGTCTGAGATCCTGCGCCAGCGCGCCGATATAGGCCGGCTCGTCATGATAGGGAGGAAGGGTCCGCAGGGTCGGCTGCCAACGCATCGTCCGCAGCTTGTCCGCAGCCTTATCCACAACCGTTGCCGTCGTGGCGGCGCAATATTGCGGATAGAGCGGCGCAAGCAGGATACGCTCACAGCCCGCATCCATCAGGCGCTGAAGCTCCTCACCGATGGAGGGCTGGCCATAGCGCATCGCCCAAGCCACGCGCACACCTTCGCCCAGCCGCTGCTGCAGCTTCCCCGCCTGATCGGCAGTGATCGCAGCGAGTGGCGAGCCTGCCTCCGTCCACACCTGCTGGTAGGCATGAGCGCTCTTCCTCGGCCGGGTGTTGAGGATGATTCCGCGCAGGATCGGCTGCCAGGCGATGGGCGGAATCTCCACGACGCGCCGGTCCGACAGGAACTCCGCGAGATAGCGCTTCACCGCCGGGGGGTCTGGCGCATCGGGTGTGCCGAGATTGACGAGCAGCACGCCGATGCCGCCGCTTTTCACGGGCTGATGGTCGGACGGAAGGTGCTGTCGCTGCCAGGTCATAGCCCACCCGATAGCAGCGGAAGGCGGCGCAGGCGAAGCCCGGTGGCGGAAAACAGCGCGTTCGCAATGGCAGGGGCGACGGGCGCGACCGCCAGTTCGCCGGGATCGAACGGTTCGGCATCGCTATCGATCAGGTCGACGAGGATTTCCGGGCAGTCCGCCAGCTTCGGCAACTGCAATGCGGCAAGGCCACCCTGCAGCGGCATGCCGGTCTCGTATTCCATCGCCGAACCGAGCGCGAGGCCAAGGCCGTAGAGCAGCCCACCCTCGATCTGCTGCAAGGCGATGTCGCGGTTGACCACCCGCCCGATATCCACCGCTGCCGCCAGTCGCTGGACCCGTACACCGCCCTCGCCCGCCGCGGCGCTCGCCACCAGGGCGATGCGGCCGCCGGTCGTCCCGTCCGGCTCTCCCCACTGCATCCGATGGCAGGCAAGGCCCTGGCCGCTGCCCGGCGTGCCGCCGCCCCATTGGCCAAGACGCGCGGCCCGCTGCAGGCACTCGGCAAGCCGCGCGTCCTGCCCCAGCATCGCCATTCGATAGGAGAGCGGCTCCGCCTGCTGGCCATGCGCCACCTCATCAATGAAGCTTTCGACCATGAAGCAGGTGTAGCCATGGGCATTGCCCCGCAATCGCCCGGTGGGCAGATCGATGCGGACCGGCACGTGGTCGATGGCGACATCAGGGATGGCGTAAGGCGGCATCAGCCCTTCCAGCGCCAGCGGGTCCGCCTCCCCCTCCACCTCAGCCATGGCGCCCCAGGCGGTGCGGTTGCCGAACATGCGGCGGCCGAATTCCAGGGCGGACGGCGGCATGGCGAGCCGGGCGCGAAAGGCTTCGATGGAGCCCCCCTCCGCCAGCTTCGCGCTGAGCACGGCGGCGACGGGGGCACGGGGGCGCAGCCGCAATTGCTCCTGCCAGCGCGACCAGGTGAGCTGCACGGGCCGATCGATCTCGCGCGCGATCAGCGCCGCCTCAATGGCATGCTCATGCTCCAGCCGCCGGTCGAAACTGCCCCCGGCCGGCATCGGGTAGAGCACCACGTCGGCGAGAGAGAGGCCGAGCGCCTTCGCCGCCGCCGCCCGCGCCTGTTCCGGCGCCTGCGTGGCGAGCCAGAGTTCCAGCCGCCCCCCGGACAGCCGCGCAGTGCAACTCGCCGTCTCGATCGTGCCATGAGCGGCGGGCATCACGTCGTAGCGGAGCGCCAGCGTGGGGCGGTCCATCCCCTGGTCCCCCGCGTCGCGCGTAGCGACCCGCTGAGGAGTTCCGCGCCGCACTCCGGCATCGAGCAGTTCCTCGATCCGCGCGCTGTTCGCGGGGTTCGGCACCCGGAAGCGCGGTGCCATGGCCTCCAGTGCCCGCTCCGCCGTCCACCAGTCGCTGGCGACCGCAGCCAGCCAGCGATTGCCGTTGACGATACCGATCAGTCCCCGCCGCTGAGCGGCCTCTGCCTCGAAGCTCGAGAGTTCGGCCTGGTCCAGCGGGCCGTGGCGAATGGCCGCATGGACCATTCCCGGAAGGCGAACGTCACCAGCGAACTGATAGGTGCCATCAACCTTGGCAGGCAGATCGAGCCGGGGAAAGGCGATCACCCGCTCATCCTCCGGCTGGCTGACCGTGCCGCCGGGGGGCGCGTCCTCGGCGGGAGGTGTGGGGCGGAGCGGCGGCGGATCAGGCGGCGTGAACTCTGCCGCCTCTTCCGCCAGTTCGCCAAAGCTCGCCCGGCGATCGCCATGAAGAATGAAGCCGCCTTCCGCCTCGCACTCCTCCCACGCGACATCCCAACGCTCCGCTGCGGCCATGGCCAGCATCGCGCGAGCGGCTGCGGCAGCCTCGCGACATGGCAGCTCATAGGCGGCGAGTGATGTGCCTTCCGCCGTCGCCATGAAGCGGTTGTCCTCCGCCCAGCGGCGCAGCAGCCAGTCATCCGCCTCGTCCGCCAGCGCCGGCAAGAGCGCCTTTCGCAGGGGAGTCCAGCGGGCGGCGAGCGGCAGGTTGGCATAAGCGCCGCTGACTGGAGCGGGTTGGACGGCCACCTGCCGCCAGTCCGCGCCGAGCTCCATCGCCGCGACCTGCGGCAGAAGCGTGGTCACGCCCTGCCCCATCTCCAGCTGCGGCACGGCGACTGTCACGACCCCGTCCCTCCCGATCTTAAGCCAGGCGCCGAACGCCACCTCCCCCCTCGCGGGGTCGAGGGGAGACGGATAGTTACGGGGAAGCAGCGCCCACACGACCGCCAGCCCACCCCCGGCCGCCGCGCCGGCCAACAGCGTGCGTCGGGACAGGCGCATTCCTCAGCCTTGTGTCCGCCGAGTGCAGGCCATCACGCCGTCCGGTCGAGCCAATCGGCCAGACCTTGTGCGATCGCCATGAAGGCTTCTCCCTGCGCGGTATCGCCGGCGGCGGGAGGCTGGCCCGCATCGCTCGCCACGCGGATCGCCATCGAAAGCGGCACCCGGCCCAGGAACGGCGCGCCCATGGCCCGTGCCGCCGCTTCCGCCCCGCCCGAGCCGAAGGGGTCCGAAACTTCACCGCAATGCGGGCAGGCATAACCGGCCATGTTCTCCACGATGCCGATCAGCGGGATGTCGACCTGGCGGAACAGGTCGATCGCACGCGTTGCGTCGAGGAGCGCGAGGTCTTGCGGAGTGGAGACGATGATGGTGCCGGCCGGCTTGAACTTCTGCATCATGGTGAGTTGCACGTCGCCCGTGCCGGGCGGCAGGTCCACCAGCAGCAGCTCCGTCGCGCCCCATTGCGCCTCCATCAACTGGGTCAGCGCCTGCCCCACCATCGGCCCACGCCAGGCGATCGCCTTGCCGCCCGGGATGAGTTGGCCCATCGAAAGCATCTTGACGCCAAATTCCGTATCGATCGGGATGAGCTGCTTGCCTTCCGCCATCGGCTGGCTGTTCGCCACATCGAGCAGCAGGGGCTGCGAGGGGCCGTAAATGTCCGCATCGACCACGCCGACCTTGATGCCCATTCGCGCCAGCGCGACCGCGAGGTTTGCCGTGAGAGTGGATTTGCCCACGCCGCCTTTGCCGGAGCCGATCGCGACGATGCGCCGCTGCACCCGGTCCGCCATCATCGCCACGCGCACCTCGCTGACGCCCTCGCTCTCGCCGACGACGCGCTCCAGTTCCGCCTGCAGTTCCGCCGCCGCGTGCCGCCCGAGGCCCGAGGCGTCGACGACCAGGGTGGCAATGCCATTCGTTACCCGGGCCGAGCGGACGCGTGGGGCAATGTGTTGGGGGATGCGCTGTTCGATGTCAGAGGAGGATGTCATGCCCGCGCTGCTAGCGCGTCCCGGCGCGGCCTGCAGCGAAAATGTCCTTCAAGGCCCTGTTTTTTGATCATCCGGGTCTTATAAACGACCCATGGAACGTTTGGGCGGGATGATCGATAGAATAGGCTTGGCCATGGCCGGCAAGCGCAGTCCTTGGGGCAAACCGCCTTCGCCGGATGGCGAGCAGGGCGCCCCTCCGCCCACGGGCGAGGACGCGCCGAAGGGCCCGCGCAACCCGTGGCTGCCCGGCGGGGGCGGCGGACCGCAGGAGCGTCCGCGTCGGTCCGCCAGCATAGAAGACATCTTCCGCAACCGCGGCCCAGAGGGGCCTCGCCGGCGCACCGGCGGCCCCGGCGGCCCCCGATTCCGCCTGCCGGAGCGCCCTGGCGGCCGTAGCTGGCTGCCTATCGGCTTGGTGGCGATCGCGGCAGTGTGGGTGATGGCCACGTCCATCCACCAGGTGGGCCCGAAGGAACAGGGCATCGTCACCACCTTCGGCAAATATTCGCGCACGCTCCAGCCGGGGCTCAACTTCACGATCCCCTGGCCCTTCCAGAACGTGGAGGTGACCGACGTCACCTCGATCCGCTCCGAGAAGATCCCCACGGGGGCCGGTGAGAAGCTGATCCTGACGGGCGACCAGAACCTGGTCGATCTCAGCTATGTCGTCCGCTGGAACATCAAGGACCTGCAGCTCTACAAGTACCAGCTTGCCGAGCCGGACGAGACGTTGCGCGAAGTGGCGGAGGCGGCGATGCGCGCCTCGGTGGCGGAACAGGATCTTGACAGCGTACTGTCTGGTGCCGGCCGCGCGACGATCGAGCAGCGGGTCCATACGCGCATGCAGTCAGTGCTTGATGCCTATCGTTCCGGCATGCTGGTGCAGGGTGTGGAGATCGACAAGACCGATCCGCCTGAAAGGGTCGTCGAGGCGTTCAAGGACGTCTCCGCCGCGCAGCAGGATGCGGACGCGGACATCAACCGCGCCGAGGCCTATTCGCAGCAGCTCATGGCCCGCGCGCAGGGCGATGCGGCCGAGTTCGACAAGATCCTCGCGGAATACCAGATGGCGCCGGAAGTCACCCGTCGGCGTCTCTATTACGAGACCATGGAAAGCGTGCTCAGCAAGACCGACAAGACCATCGTCGAAGCCGATGGCGTGACGCCTTACCTTCCCTTGCCGGAAGTGAACCGGCGCCGCGCCGCGCAGCCGCAGGCGGGCCAGTGATGGAAATGATTTGGCAAAAGCACAGGATTGCCATCATCGCTGCCATCCTGATCGCAGTCGCGGCGCTATCGAGCATCGTGATCGTGCCCGAAACGCAGCAGGCGGTGGTGGTCCGCACCGGTGAGCCGGTGCGCGTCATCAACCGCTTCCGCCCCGATGTGCCGTTCGGCGAGACGGGCGCAGGCATGGTGCCGCGCATTCCTTTCCTGGAACGGGTGCAGTTCGTCGACAAGCGGGTGCTTGACCTCGACATGGAGCGGCAGCAGGTCCTCTCGAACGACCAGCAGCGGCTACAGGTGGACGCTTACGCGCGCTTCCGCATTATCGACCCGGTCGCAATGGTCCGCAATGCCGGTACCGAAGAGAACCTGCGCAGCCAGCTGGCGCCCATCCTCAACTCGGTGCTGCGGCAGGAACTGGGCCGGCGAAGCTTCGCCTCACTTCTGACGGCGGAGCGGGGCACTGCCATGTCAAACATCCGCGACGCGCTGGACCGGCAGGCCCGGCAATATGGCGCGCAGGTGATCGACGTGCGGATCAAGCGTGCCGACCTTCCGGAAGGGACCCCGCTGCAAGCCGCTTACACTCGGATGGAAACCGATCGCGAGCAGGAGGCGGCGGCGATTCGCGCACAGGGCCAGCGTGATGCGCAGATCATCCGTGCAACGGCAGAGGCGAATGCCGCGCGCACCTATGCCGAGGCCTATGGCAAGGATCCGGAGTTCTACGATTTCTATCGGGCGATGCAGAGCTACCGCCGTACGTTCGAAAGCGGCGAAGCCAGCAGCTCGATCATCCTTTCACCTGACAATGATTACCTGAGGCAATTCCGCGACGGCAATCGTTGACACGTTCAAACCAAGTTCAGTCGGGCCTCTGATACCCGGTGCAGGACTGCCCCACGGTGCCCCTGGGCGCCATGACGATCGAAGGAACATGAAGGACGTGAAGCCCGTGCGCTATTCCTATGGCATCACCGCTGCCCTGCTTGCCGGCGGGGCGACCGTCTCCCTCATCACCGGCCACCCCGCAGGCGCGCAGGTGGCGCAGAACGATGCTCAGAGCATCAGCCGTGTCGTGCCTCGCGCTGGAGCGCCAGAGAGCTTCGCGGACCTTACAGCGCAGCTGCAGCCGGCGGTGGTCAATATCTCCACCCGACAGCGGATCACGGTTCAGAACAACCCCTTCGCTGGTACGCCCTTTGCCGATCTGTTCGGCAGCCAGGGGCAGCCGACAACGCGAGAGGCGCAGTCGCTCGGCTCGGGCTTCATCATCTCGGCGGATGGCTATGTGGTCACCAACAACCACGTGATCACGCCCGATGGGCGCGCAGAGCTGGAGGAAGTGACCGTCACCATGCCGGATGGCACGGAGTACTCCGCGGAGGTGGTCGGAAAGGATGCAGAGTCTGACCTGGCGGTACTGAAGATCGAGCGCAGCGAGCCGTTCCCCTTCGTGCGCTTCGGCGACTCCAGCCAGGCCCGCGTCGGCGACTGGGTGATCGCCATCGGCAACCCGTTCGGCCTTGGCGGCACCGTCACCAGCGGAATCGTCTCCGCCGTGCTGCGCCGGGCGGGCGCTGGCGCTTACGACCGCTACATCCAGACCGATGCCAGCATCAATCGCGGCAATTCTGGTGGCCCGCTCTTCGACATGCAGGGCAACGTGATCGGGATCAACAACGCCATCTTTTCCCCTTCGGGCGGCAGCGTCGGTATCGGCTTCGCCATCCCTGCGGAGGTCGCCGCGCCGCTGGTGCAGAAGCTGATCAGCGGCGAGGAGATCCTGCGCGGCTATCTTGGCGTCCAGATCCAGCCCATGAATGACGACCTCGCCGCGGCGCTCGGTCTGGAGCGCAACCGCGGTGAATTCGTCCAGTCGGTCGTGCCGGGCGAGGCGGCCGAGCGCAGCGGTCTCCAGGCGGGAGACGTGGTGCTGCGGGTGAACAGGCAGGACGTCACCCCGGAGCAGACCCTGTCCTTCATCGTCGCCAACCTCGCGCCCGGCCAGCGCGTGCCGGTGGACATCGTGCGCGATGGGGAGCGCCGCACCCTGCAGGTCACCGTTGGCCGACGCCCCAGCCCAGAACAGCTGGCGGCGCAGTCGTTCGACGTGGAGGAAGAGGGTTCCAGCGCCCCCACCTCGCCCAGCACGGAGAACGCCTCCGTCATCGGCTCCCTTGGCTTGCAGGCCATTCCGCTCAACGTCCAGATCGCTCGCCAGCTCGGCATGCCGGACAACACGCAGGGCCTGGTCATCACGGCCGTCGATCCGAATTCGGACGCTGCCCGAAAAGGTCTCAGCCGGGGAACGATCCTCATCAGCGCCAATGGCCAAAACGTGACGCAGATTTCGGACCTGGAGGCGGTGATCCGCTCCGCCCAGTCGGAAGGCCGGGGAGCCGTGCTGCTGCGGGTGCGCAGTCGCGGCGGACCGGCGATTTCGGTACCGGTGCGGCTCCGCTAATCGGGCGGGCGGGCTGGCCTTGGCTAGCCCGCCTTCCGCCTCAGGCGGAACGAACTCCGCCCCTCGTTCGCGGCCTCAAGGCAGGCAAAGCCTATCGTCCAATGCAGTGGGCGCATCGAGGCGGTCTGTTCGCCGCTGTTGGTGGGCATCTTCTTGATAGCGGGCTGCCGCTCGCTCTGGCCAATTCCTCCTGAAGCGCAAGGACCGCCGGCAGGCCGCCTGCCGGAAATCAGGGGGGCGGCGGCAGGGTCAGGACGCCGCGTTGCGGCTGCTCCCTCGCCGGCCCACGCTGCCGCTCCTCCTGTGGAGGCGGTGGCCTTCGCCCTATGGCGCGTTCAAGAAAATCGTCGCTCGCAGCAGGAGGTGCAGAAGGGTCGCCCGGAGGAGGCGGCGGCTGAACAGTCACCGGCCGGCCAGCAGGCAGAGCAGGCCTGCGCTCATCCACTTCCGGCCCCGCTGAACCGTCTTCGCTGAAGGCAGGCTCGCCGGAGCGCGGGTCGATCGGATTGCCGTACTCGTCGACAAAGTAATAGTCGTTCGGGTCGCTGAACATCCATTCCTGGTCAGGCTCCAGCTGCCACTCTGGCAGCTTCAGGTCGGTGTCGAACGGCTCCACGGGGCGATCTTTGACGGCATAGCGCATGTAGTCAGCGAAAGCGCGGGCGGGCGCAGTGCCACCCTGAAGACCAGGGACGGCTCGAGCATCGTCGCGGCCCATCCACACGCCGGTGGTGATCCCGCTGGAGAAGCCGACGAACCAGCCATCCTTGTTCGAACTGGTCGTGCCGGTCTTGCCCGCGACCGGACGGCCGATCTGCGCCGCACGGCCGGTGCCGGTGTTCACGGCTGTCTGCAACAGGTCCGTCATGCCGGCAGCGACGTAATCGGCGACCAATTGATAGGTCTCCGGCACCTCGTGCTGGTAAAGCAGTTCACCATCCGAAGTGAGGACGCGTGTGATGCCATAGGGTTCGATGGAGCGCCCGCCGGCGGCCACGGCAGCAAAGGCACGCGTGAGGTCGATCACGCGCACTTCGGAGCTGCCGAGCACCATGGCGGGGTTGGTGGAGATGGGGGTGGTGATGCCGAAACGGCGGGCCATGGCGGCGACACTGCCAAAGCCCACTTCGTTCCCCAGCTGGGCGGCCACCGTATTGACCGAATAGGCGAACGCGGAGCGCAGGTCGATAGCCCCGGAAAAGCGCCCATTGGAGTTGCGCGGGCTCCAGCCGCCGATCGTCACCGGCCCATCCACCACGCGATCATCGGGCGTATAGCCCGACTCCAGCGCCGTGAGATAGACGAACAGCTTCCAGGCTGATCCGGGCTGGCGCTCCGCCTCGGTCGCGCGATTGTAGTTCGACTGAACGTAATCCGTGCCTCCCACCAGGGCGAGGATCGCCCCGTCGCGGTCGAGGCTGACGAGCGCGCCTTGCGCTCCGTTCGGCACATGGCTTTTCACCGCTTCCCCGGCGGCGCGTTGCATGTCCATGTCGATCGTGGTCCATACCTCGATCGGCTCGTAATTGTCGTAAGGCAGCAGCACGTCCAGCTGCGGCAGTACCCAGTCCGTGAAGTACCGGACGGAGTTCTGACCCTCCTCCTGCTTCAGCTTGATCTCCGAAACATCGACCGAGGCGGCCTCGCCCGCGCCGATCGCGCCGGCCCGCCGCATCTGCTCCAGAACGACATTGGCGCGGCCGACCGCCGCCTCCACATCCGCTGTCGGCGAATAGCGGCTCGGTGCCTTCACCAGCCCGGCGATGATCGCCGCCTCCCCGATGGAGAGATCGCGAGCGGAATGGCTGAAGAATTTGCGGGCGGCGGAATCGATGCCGTAAGCGCCGCCGCCGAAATAGACCTTGTTGAGGTAAAGTTCGAGGATCTGCTCCTTGGTGAACTTCGCCTCCAGCGCCATGGCCAGAACCGCCTCGCGCGCCTTGCGGTCCATCGTGCGGTTGGAATTGAGGAAGATGTTGCGAGCCAATTGCTGCGTGATGGTGGAGGTCGCGCGGACAGGATCATCATCCCGCAAGGCGACGTATCCGGCGCGAGCCAGCCCCAGCGGATCAATGCCGAAATGCGAATAGAAGCGCCGGTCCTCCACAGAGACCATCGCATCCTTCATCACCTGCGGGATCTCGTCCGCGTAGAGCCATTCGCCGTAGCTCGGACCCAAGGTGAGGATTTCGGCCCCGTCACGGGCGCGGACCACGATGGTCTGACCCTGCTGACTGCTCATCAGGGTCGCATAGCTCGGCAGGTTGCGCGCGGCGAAATAGACCGAGGTGGCGAGCGCGATCAGCAGCAGCGCGGCCAGCGCACCGCCCCAGATCAGAATCCGCCGCACCCAGATAGAAAGCCGTGATCGCTGCCGCTGCGGTTCAACCGTTCGTCGCTTAGGGGAGCGCTTCCCCCGCCCTTGGGCCATCTGCCTAATTCATCCTGCTGTCGGGCGCGCGCCGCCCAAAGGTCCACGCGTGGCCCTGCACAGCACAGTCGGAATACAGCGTTAACAGCAGGGACAGGAGGATCGCTCAGTCGCTCTCGGGCTTGAAGTCCAGCGCGGCGCTGTTGATGCAATATCGCAAGCCGTCCGGCCCCGGCCCGTCGGGAAAGACATGACCAAGATGCCCCTCACAGCGGGCGCAGACGACTTCGGTGCGAACCATGCCATGGGAGACGTCCCGGTGCTCTTCCACCGCGCCGGCCCTCGCGGGAGCGGTGAAGCTGGGCCAGCCCGAGCCGGAATCGTACTTCGTTTCGCTTTCGAACAGAGGCTGTCCGCAGCCGGCACAAACATATTCACCCGTTTGCTTGTTCTTCTCGTACTTGCCGGTGAAGGCGCGCTCCGTCCCCGCCTGGCGCAGCACGGCATATTGCTCCGGGCTGAGGCGCTCGCGCCATTCATCGTCCGTGAGGGTGAGCTTTTCGGCCATGGGAATCTCCTTCGCGCCAGATATGGGCGGCTGTCGGCGGACCGACAAGCAATCAGCCCGTCATCCGCGGCGATGTCATGTCAGGCGTTCACGTCGGCATAATGGCTGGGCGGCACGACGCCATCCATTTTCTCCGCCAGAAGCGGCCGAAAGCTGGGGCGGCTCTTCATCACGCGATACCAGCCATGCGCTTCCTCATGACCCTGCCAGTCGATCCCGCCGAGGTAATCTACAACGGAGATTTGCGCGGCGGCCGCGAAATCGGCGAGGCTCAGCTGCGCGCCGGCGAGCCAGCGGCGTGTGTCGACCAGCCAGTCGATATATTCGAGATGCTCGTGCACCAGCCGCATGGCCGTGCGGAGCGCCGTCCCGTCGGGCGGCTCGCGCAGGACGATCCGCTTCTTCATTTTCTCATGCATCAGGGGATGCGTCACGTCCGCGAAGAAGCTCTCATCGAACAGAGCCACCAGGCGGCGGATTTCCGCCCGATTGGTGGCGGTGCCGAGGATGAGAGGGCTGCGCTCCACCGTCTCCTCGAAATATTCGCAGATCGCCTGGCTGTCAGCGAGCGTGATGTTCTTCTCCTCATTCCGCAGCACCGGAGTGCGCGCCGCAGGGTTGAGCGAGTAGAACAGGTCACTACCGTCCCAGGGAAATTCCTGCCGGATTTCGTAGCCGACGCCCTTTTCGCTAAGCGCGAGGCGGACCTTTCGGCTGAACGGACAAAGGGGAAATGCGAACAACTGCCACATGAGTGGCACGCTCTTGCCGCAAGCGGACCGACGCGTCCATAGCGCCTTTGGAACGGCGGTGCATCGGGGCCGAAAAGCTGATGATTGCGCTCAGCATGCGTGGTGCAGGCACGGCGCAACCATCTTCTACGTCTGCGGCAGGCGCGCCATGGCCATCGTCAGCGCCGCCGCGCCTTTGGGCGACATGTTGGCGAGGATCAGAGCGGTCGACCGGTCGCGCATGCGCCGTGCCACCTGTACCTGCACTTCCATCTCCAGCTGCTCGAACACGGCAGCGGCCGGCTTGGGGCGCATCGTCTGATAGATCCGGGCGAGGTCGGTGTACCGCTCCTCGTCCGGATCAGGCGGAGCGTTCGGGCCGGAGCGGGGCTGGCCCTGCCCCGCTGCACCTGCCTGAAGCCGCTGCTCGGCAGCGCGCGCCGCCTGTTCGCGAAGGTCCAGCTCGCGCTTGCGGCGGGCGGCCTCCTGATCGCGCTGCGCGAAGTCCTGCCTGATCGATGCGCCGAGCCGGGTCTCGGCTGCCTCGCGGGGCGGGTCGGCCGCGCTGACGGCATTGGCGAGCACCGCGGTACCCGCCGCCGCGGAAAGCAGCATCAGCAAAGTGGAGCGAGGTTTCACGCCAGTGCCTCATTCAGCTCGAGAACGGCCTCGCCATCCGGATCGGTGCGGTTGTCCACCTGACGAGCACTTGCCGTCTCCACCAGACGATCGGCGGAAGCGTTGGCGATGCCGATCATCACGCCCAGTTCGTCCCGGATCTCCTCCGCCTGCGCCAGAACGCGCGCATTGGCCGCTCCGTCGGTCCGAAGGGTCTGCTTGAGTTCACCGAGCACCTGACTTGCCTGAAGGGTCGCGGTGTCCAGAGCCTGGATCATCTGCGGCAGAGCCGACCCCTTCACCGCATCGAGGCTGCGCATCATGCGCACGCTCTGCACGAGTACGGCCAGGCAGAAGATCACGGTGATGATATTGATAAACGTGGCGAAGCCCATGGCATCAATCCTTGGATATGTCGGTCACCAGGCGAATGGCGATTTTCTGGTTCCGTTGGCCGAGTTGCGCGCGCGCGAGGCGAACACCGCCGCATTCGATATCGAGCGAATCGTCAGGATGCTTGCCCAAGGGTAGCGTCTGCCCGACCTGAAGCGAGCGGACGTCGCACAGGGCCACCATGCGTTCCGCCAACACGGCGTCCAGCGTCACCTCCGTCTTGCGGATTTGTGAGCGCATGTGTGCTTCCCAGATCGCATCACGCCCCATCTTCTCGCCCATGAAGCGCTGGAGCAGCTTGTCACGGACGGGTTCGAGCGTGGCATACGGCAGAAGGAAGCTGAACTTGCCGCCGCGTCCTTCCATGTCCACGCGGAAGGAGGAGACGGCCGTCAGATTGCTGGGGCCGGCGATCGCCGCGAAGCGCGGGCTCGTCTCGATCCGCTCCAGCTTGATGGTGATCGGCGTGATCGGCTCGAACGCCGCGGCGAGGTCAGCCAGCGCAAGTTCGACCATGCGCGAGACGAGCGATGTCTCGATGGTGGTGAAGCCGCGCCCTTCAATCCGGCCCGGACCGTTATTGCCCCGGCCGCCAAGCAGCGCATCCACCACGGAGTAGATGAGGGCGGAATCCACGACGACGATGCCGTAATTCTCCCACTCCTCGACGCGGAAGACGCCGAACATGGCCGGCAGCGGGACCCGGTTCATGAACTCGCCGAAGCGAACGGTGCTCGTCTCCTCCACGCTGACGTCAATCGCATCGGAGGTGAGGTTGCGCATGTTGGTCGCGAAAGTGCGGATCAGGCGATCGCAGATCACCTCCAGCATCGGCAGCCGCTCGTGATTGATCACGTCGGATTCGATGACCGCGCGCAGGCCGCTCTTCTGTGGTGCGGGCGCACCCACATCGCCGAACAGCGCGTCGATGTCGGCCTGGTCGAATGCCTGGTCGTCCCCGATCGTCATCGACGGGGGATCGGGCAGGTCGAAATCGAGATCGAAATCGTCGCTCATTGCTGGACCAGGTCCTGGATGAGAACATCGGCCACGGAGCCCATGCCGACCTCCTGATTGGCACGAACCAGCATTTCTTCCTTCAGCCGGAATGCGGCGGCGGAGCCTGCCAGATCCTCGGGCCGAAGCTCCCGCAGGAATGGTTGATAGGCGTCGATGATCAACGGCAGCTTCTTCGTGATCTCTTCCTGGCGGCCGGCGCTGGACGGGACCAGCATGAGGTGGACGCGCAGGAAGCGCGGAGTGCCATCGGCAGAGCGCAGGTTGACGGTCATGGCGGGCACGTCGACGAACGATTCAGGCCCTGCGCCCTCGGCGGCGGCATGGGCCTCGCCTTCTTCGGCCGCATGAGACCCGCCGCTGCCCATCAGGGCATAGGCCGTGCCGCCGCCGAGCAGCAGAACCAGGGCGCCCGCGCCCATGATGGCGAGCTTCTTCTTGTTGCGGGCAGGCTTTCCGGCCGCCGCTGCCTTCCCCTCACCGGCGCCACCTTCGGCGTCGGCGGTTTCAAGCTCCTGCACTTCTGCCATTTTCCACCCTTGTGACCGGCGGTCTCGCCGATTTCTTGAGGAATGCGCCGGAAGCTCCGGCTTCGTCCTATTATAGAGGGGCGAGGCGGCAATTTCTGCCTAGTGCAAATGCCGCTGAAATTTTTCGGAGCGAGTGAATGGACATCTCTTCCTACGTGCTCTTGAGTCATGAGCAGGCGCTGCGGCGGCGTATGGATGTGGTCGCCAACAACCTAGCGAATACCAGCACCGTGGGCTTCAAGCGGGAGCAGCCCGTCTTTCACGAATTCGTGAAGAAGGGGTCCGAGGGCGTCGTTGATGCTGCACGCGATGTCTCCTTTGTCCTCGATTACGGCGCTGTGCACGACACGAGCGCGGGCGCCTTCCAGGTCACTGGAAATGCGCTCGACATCATGATCGACGGCCCCGGCTATCTCGCCGTCGAAGCGCCGGGCGGCGGCACCGCCTATACGCGGGCGGGTGCGCTCAAGATGCTGGAGAGCGGTGAGCTCGCCACGTCTACCGGGCAGCGCGTGCTGGACGAGAACGGCCAGCCCATCGCCATTCCTGCCGATCAGACAGCGCAGCTGCGCATCAATGATGACGGGACGATCTCCGGCGCCCTTGGCCCCCTCGGCCGCCTTTCCGTCACCGTCTTCGATGACGAGGGCGCCGTATCTCCGCGCGGAGACGGGATGATGACGGGCGAAGGCGGCCGGGTGCTTGCCGCCGCCGAAACGCGCGTCCGCAGCGGCGGCGTCGAAGGCTCCAACGTCCAGCCGATCATCGAGACCAACAACATGGTCGAGATCCTGCGCTCCTACCAGACCAGCCAGCGCATGTCCGAAGCCCTCAACGACATGCGCAAGCGCGCCATCGAACGTCTCAGCCGCGTCGGCTGACCCTCACTCCATCCAGAAGGACAAAGCCATGCGTTCCTTGTCTATCGCCGGAACGGGCATGCTCGCCCAGCAGACCAACGTCGACGTCATCTCGAACAACATCGCCAACATGAACACCACGGCGTTCAAGCGGCAGCGGGCGGAATTCCAGGACCTGCTCTACCAGCAGGTCGCCCGCCCCGGCGCCACCACCGGCGGTCAGGAGAACCGCACCGCGTCCGGCATCCAGATCGGCGCGGGCGTGCGGACCGGCGGCGTCTATCGCATCAGCACGCAGGGCGCGCTGACGCAGACCGACAACCGCTACGATCTGGCGATCGAAGGCCAGGGCTATCTGCAGGCCCTGATGGCGGATGGCACCATCGCCTATACCCGCGCCGGCTCCCTCCAGCTGTCCGACCAGGGCGAGCTGGTGACGCCTGACGGCTATCCGATCCAGCCGGGCATCAACATCCCGCAGGGCGCGACCGACGTCATCATCTCCGCGACCGGCGCCGTGCAGGTGAAGATGGGCAATGAGCCCGAACTGCAGGAGGTCGGCCAGCTCGAACTCGCGACCTTCGTGAACGAGGCGGGGCTTGAAGCGCTGGGCGGCAATCTTTTCGCCGAAACGGACGCCTCGGGCCAGGCGAACATCGCCGCTCCCGGCGAGCCGGGCTTCGGCGTGCTTCGCCAGGGCTTCGTCGAAGCGTCCAACGTCAATCCGGTGGCGGAGATCACCGCCCTCATTACCGCCCAGCGCGCCTATGAGATGAACAGCCGCGTGGTGAAGACCGCTGACGAAATGCTGTCCACCACCAGCCAGATGAGGTGAGCGCGATGTTGCTGTCCATCCTGTCGCTGCTCTGGGCGACACAGGCCAGCGCGGCCGCAGCGGAGACGCCAGTTCTCGCGCGGGCCGTGGAGCGTGGCGAGATCCTCTCGTCCGGCGACTTCACGGTCGAGGAGAAGAACGCTGCCCAGGCGCGTGGCGCCCTCGAGCCGCGGGAGGCGGACGGCATGGAGGCATCCCGCCGCCTTGCCGCCGGTTCGGTGGTCCGGGCGAGCGACATCACCGCACCGCGCATGGTCCGGCGCGGCGAGCCCGTGACGATCTATCTGCGCTCCAACGGCCTCACCATCACCGCCGCCGGCCGGGCCCTCAGCAATGGCGCCAAGGGAGACATGGTGCGGGTCGTTGCCGACGCAACGAGCCGGACGCTTGACGGTGTGGTCGAAGGCTCGGGCGCAGTCCGCATCGCGGCGCGCTGAGCCAAAGAGACTTTTTCAGGATTCCTTTCTCATGAAAATGAAGACGTGCATTTCGCTGATGCTGGTCCTGCCGCTCGTCTCGGGCTGCGGAGCGGCCGGGCGTCTCTCCAACGTCGGCAAGGCACCTCGCTTCACCCCTCAGGAGGAGATGCAGGTGGCAAGTGCCGAGCGATCAATCGCCCGGCCAGACGTCATTGATCGGATCGACCCGCAGCATTCCGCCACGCCGCGAAGCCAGGCGTCCAGCGCCTCTTTGTTCCGTGAGAGCGCAGGCGGATTGTTCCGGGACCAGCGCGCGCGCGCGGTAGGCGATATCGTCACGATCAAGATCAATGTGCGGGACCGGGCCAGCGTCGATAACTCGACCTCGCGCAGCCGGTCCGGCTCGGAGAGTGCGGGCCTTGCCTCCCTGTTCGGGTTGGAGAACCCCCTGAGCAAGCTGCTGCCGGGGAACCCGGACACGTCCGACCTTGTCGACACCAGCTCGCGGTCGCTGTCGAGCGGCACCGGTACGACCGAGCGCAGCGAGACGATCAACATGACCATGGCCGCGGTGGTCACGGATGTGCTCCCCAACGGCAACCTGGTCATTCGCGGACGCCAGGAGATGCGTGTCAACTTCGAGCTGCGTGAGCTGATTGTCACGGGCATCCTGCGCCCGCAGGACATTGAGCGCGACAACTCGATCCGCCACACGCAGATCGCCGAGGCGCGGATCAGCTATGGCGGGCGTGGGCAGCTGACTGACGTCCAGCAGGCTCGCTGGGCCCAGCAGATCTACGACGCGCTGTTCCCCTTCTGAGGAGCGCTGCAGGCTCGCGGCGCCAAGCCCCTCTCTCACTCATATCAAAAGGCCCTCCGGTCTGCGCGACCGGAGGGCCTTTCCTTTTGCCCAGTCCGCTCGCCTCAAGCGGCGCGAGCGGCCATCTCATCCTGCATTTCGATGACGCGCAGGTAGTTGCGCAGCCTGTTTTCCTCCAGCGTGTGCAAGAGCGGGTTGTTGTGCAGAGGCGCCAGGCGGGAAGCGACCGCAGCACTCCACGGCGCGTCCATGTCGAACAGGACGCCAAGCCCGAACACCGCCGGCACATGTGCCCAGGCAAGTTGGCGGCCCTCTGCCTGCATCTCCTCGATCGCATCCTCGATCGCCGTCAGCACACCGTTGCGAGGGCCACCCTGGTGCGTGGCCCAGGCGAATTGCCCCATCCCGCGAAAGCCGCGGCCGGGCAGCATCTGATCGGTGTCGATGTGGACGCCCGCGTCGAAATCGTAGGGATGGCGCCACGCGGCCGGGATCTGCTCCGGCGCATAATAGAAGTCGCGCCGGGCACATGGCCAACCGACATCGTGGAAGAACGCGAGCAGGGGCTGCCCGTCGCGGCGGCAGACCGCGTCTATCCCCTTCACCTCATGGTAAACCGAATAGTAATTGTGATCACCGTCGATCACCCACGCCTGAACGTCCGAGAGTGTCGGGACGGCTTCGAGGCTTGTCAGCGGAAGATGCTCGACATGCTCATGGTTGCGCACCCAGGTCAGGAATTCTGGCTTTGGCGCGGGGTCTATGCTGGTCAGCCTGCCTCCATACCGCCCGGCGAATTCAGCCAGCCGCTGCGACATGCCGCCGAATTCAGCGCCCACCTCAACGATGCGGCTGGCTTCCGCGAGATCGAGACAATCGAGAATGATGTCGGCGAATTCCGACATGGAATGGATCAACAGATTGCTCATCGACCATCTCCGACGCTGTGCTCCGCGGCCTGGGGCCGCTGCTGGCTGGCATTCGCCGGCTGGCGCTCTGAGATCGGGCGAAATACGACGGTCAGCATCATCGGCTCCTTTCGAGGGACGGCGGGTGGCGGGACCATCAGGAAGGCCGCCTCGTCATCGCAGCGCATGAGGTGCGGCGCGACCTGTTCCATTCCTTCGAGTGTCGGAAGCGCATCGATCGGCTCCCCGGCGCGTGCTTCCTTGTCGCTGAGGAATGTGCGGACCGGCACGAACTGGGCGGATTCGACCTGCACCCAGTCGTAGAGGCGTCCGAACTGGACGCCGATCGCAAAGCGGCATTCCCCAATGGGGATGGATGCCATGAAGTAGCCGTCATGGGTCGGATAGGCCTTCGCCTGGCTGACCATGATGTCGGTCCCGTCAGCCACGATGATCGGCATGTCGATCGCACGGTCGCAGAAATCGACATATTTGAGGTCCAGGCCAAAGCGATGCTGTGTCAGCAGCGTGAGGCTTGCCGAAAGGCCTTGGCCCCGCAGCTCCGCGGGCAGGTACATCCGCTCTGCCCCCTTCATGTAGAACAGCCCGCGACGCTTCAAGCCGGCGGAGGCGATGTCCCTGTCGAACAGCCGGACGGTCTGGTCAGCACCGAGGTTCACGTCGTGCTCGAAGGTTGCAAGCACCTCGAGTTCCTCCGGCAACGGCAGGAACATCAGCCGGGCAAGGATAGCAGCGGCAGCCTGACGCTGCGCTTCGGGTCCATCCGATAGAGGCGGTCGCACGAAGGCGTCGTCTCGCGCAGCTGCGTAGCGGATCGCCCCCTGCTGCACGCGCTCGCGCACGCTGCTCTGGCGGCCCTTGATGCTGCTGCCCGCCCTGACAGGCCGCCCCGCCGTGTCATAGTCGACGACAGACCCCTGCGCGGCCGTGCAGAGCTGCTCGATCACGGCAACATTGGCGCAGAAGGCCTCCAGAGTGGTGGGCGCATAATGGCGGCTATCGATCAGACCCTTTTTATCGAAGCATCCGACCTTCTCCTCGCGAAGGATGAGATAGCGACCGGCCACTTCGACACCCAGTTCCTGTCGAAGCAGAGGCTCCACATTGTCCTGGACGGTTCCGTTATAGCCGAGGTCGATCAGCATCAGCGTGTCGCCGGGCGCGGGAGCTACCTCTTCGGCCACATACTTGATCAGCCTGTCGGCGAACGCTCGGGATCGGGCGATAATCTTCTTGAGATTGCCGGGCTTGCGGATCGCCTTGACGAAAGCGCTGGTCCGCTTTCGCGAGGGGAGGTCGCGCAGGATCGAGGCAGTCTCTTCCTTTGTGAGCAGGAGCTGCTTCGCGATGGCATCCAGGTCGGTGCATTCGACCTCCCGCTCAAGATGCTCCGCGACCGCCGCCTCGTCCTTGAAGCTTGCAGCGGTTGCGGTGAAGCGGCTGATCTCGATTGCCTGGCCGGGCAAGCCTGTTTTCAGCGCATCGAACACCCGCTGCGGCAAGTGGCCGTCTCGCATCAGGAAGAGCAGGTGTGTTCTTGCACCCGCGCGGGACAGAAATGCCGCCTCATCGGCAATCCAGTGCCCGAACGTGTGAAGAATTGGGCCGAGCGTCGAGTGGCCAAGCGCCTCGGCTGGATCGTCCAGCGTCGGGCCTGCAAGCGCGGTGAGCGCTCGATGTGGCTGATAGCAGGGGATCTGCACCGGTCCGGACGTATTGACGATCGCGTCTACTGCGGCCTCGAGCCGCAGACGCTGCTGCGCGGCATCCGAGAACTGCACCAGGTGCAGCGCATTGAGGCCCAGCGCCTGCGCGGCGATGAAATCAGCCGCCTTGTTGTCACCGATGTGTAAAATCCGCGCCGGTGCGACCCTCGTGTTGCGGAGGACATGGCTGAACAGGCCCTCGCATTTGCCGACTCCGAATTCGGATGAGCAGAAGATGTCGTCGACGAGCGCGACCACATCATCGCCCGCAACTGCGGCAATGAGGGCGTGGAGTTGGTCCCTGCAGAGATAGGTATCGCTGACGATCGCAATCCGCAGCCCCGCCGCTTTCGCCTTGCGCATCAGCTCGACCGTGGGAGCAAAGGCATAGCAGTGCCGCGCCTCTGCCTCGAGCTCGGCCGCTACGCCCTGGGCCCGGACGGACTCGGGATGCCCCGCAAGCAGCGCGTCATAGATCTGCTCGATCGTCGCCTCGTTCCCGCCCTTGCGAAGCGACATGCGGGCGCGGGCATTGCCCTCAGCCCAGATGCGCTGCTGGGGCGTCGCCCCAACGCTCCCGAGCTCGGCAAAGACGTGAGCAGGCGCGTAAACGTTGCGCCAGATCAGCGTGTCGAAGCAATCCAGTGAGAGCATTGCGAGGCCGGCAGGCGCATGATCGAGCGCGGTTGCGAGCTGGTGCGGCAGGATCGAAGTCTTCATGCAGGAGCCCTGTAGTTCCGGGCGCGGGAGTCACGCCGGCTCCCTTTATTTATAGAACGAGGTCTGCCGGAGCGGGGCAGCATGGCCCCCGTCCGACGAAAGGAAGCGGGTGAACGGCCGCGTTTCTGCGCATCGGAAGGGCAACGAATTCATTAACCACGAAAAATCCGCAGGCTCGCACCGGCCGGTCCGAGCTCGTCCTAGAATGAAGGTGCGGGCAGCATTCAAGCTGATCGTCGCGGCCAGCGATTTTCTGGCCCGGGCCGCAGAATAGGCCCGACCTCAGAAAGGGAATGAACAATGGCTTTCTCCGTCAACACCAACACCGGCGCGATGGCAGCTCTCCAGAGCCTCAACGCGACGAACAAGGGTCTCGACACCGTCCAGAGCCGCATCAACACCGGCCTGGCTGTTGCCTCGACCAAGGATGACTCGGCGTCCTTCACCATTGCCCAGACGCTTCGCGGCGAAATGGGTGGCCTGAAGGCTGTCAACTCCTC
This sequence comes from uncultured Erythrobacteraceae bacterium, assembly GCA_966251025.1. Classification (GTDB taxonomy): domain Bacteria; phylum Pseudomonadota; class Alphaproteobacteria; order Sphingomonadales; family Sphingomonadaceae; genus Croceibacterium. The sequence continues at coordinate 29,066 of CBINJM010000009.1, forward strand.
GCTCAGCCGTGCCAAGAGCACTGTTGACGTGGCGGTTGCCGGTGCGGAGCAGATCTCCGACCTGGTGAACCAGATGAAGACCAAGGCGACGGAAGCGTCGGATGCCGGCCTCGATGACGACAGCCGCGCCGCCATCGCGAAGGACTTCGATGCGCTCAAGGAGCAGATCAACACGATCATCGACTCCTCTGAGTTCAATGGTACCAACCTGCTGAAAGCCTCGGGCGGCACCGTTGCAGCGCTGCAGTCGACTGACACGTCGGCCGACACGCTCGACGTTGACAACCAGGACTTCACCGATGTCGTCAACGACATCACGGGTGACCTCACCAGCGCCGCCAACGCGGGCACCATGGTGACCACGCTGGAAACCGCGGCCGAGACGATCAACGAGAAGCTCAGCACGCTGGGCGCCGCTTCGCGCAAGATCGACGGTCAGATGAGCTTCACCAGCAAGCTGTCTGACGTGATCGAGGGCGGTATCGGTAACCTCGTTGACGCGGACCTCGCCAAGGAGTCGGCGAAGCTGCAGGCTCTGCAGGTCAAGCAGCAGCTTGGTCTCCAGGCTCTGTCGATCGCCAACCAGGCGCCGCAGTCGATCACCTCGCTGTTCCGTTAATCGCGGAGCGGTCCAAGGTGGCCGGTTAAAGTCTGGGGCCGGGGTGGAAACGCTCCGGCCCCATTCATTTGGGGCAAGCGGTGGCTCGGCAGGTGCGCTGTTCCGACCAGACGCCTTGTTATCGGGTTCGGCCGCTGCCGCCGGCGCCTTCCCGCACCTATCGGCGCCTACAATAAGTGCAGGACATTTGGGGCAAAGCTGTGTTTCCCAGGATTCGCGAAATTGTCGACGAAAGCGGCCAGCGCCTGCGGGTCAGCGTGGACGTCGACCGGGGCGGCGCCCTCGTCACGCTCGAACTGCCGGACGGCCCGGACACGCCGCGCGTCGTCCTGGACCCCTACGGCGCAGAGCTGCTGGGAGGATATCTGATGTCCGCTCGTCTCGCTTTGCCACATGGACTTCCCGATGAGGATGTAGAGCGAGGACTTGCCCGCAGGCTCCGCCTTGTGGTGGCGCCCTCTCCGCTCATCGAGGTCATACAGGGCATGGCCGCGAGCCCCTTCCGGATCCCGGCGCAATACTGGGACAAGCTATACGCCGAGCTCTGCCTCGTCGTGGCTCATACACGGGATCTCGCCTGGCGCGCACCGCTGCGCGTGCATTGATCGGCTGATCCTCGCCATCTGCCCAGGCGCTGTGGCACAGACGAAATTGCTGAGCCCCCCCTCGTGCATCGTTATGTCAGATCAACTCGACACGCCTTGTGAAGCGGACGTCGGAGCGGACGTCGGAAATGCTGTCATCCTGGCCATGGTGGGTTCCACACACGCGGGTTGCCGCTGCCCCGCCATCTCGCCGGCCGAATTGGGCAACCTGAATCGAGCAAGCATCCGACCGCGCTGCATGCCTGCCGCGTCTTTGCTGATGCCTGCATCGGGACTGCCCCTTACAGAGCGCAGCTCTGCAGAAGAGCGAGTGGGGCGCCTTTCCGTCTCCTGACGCTTCGCCCGAATGCCCTGTCTCCCGCAGACAGCATCGACCAAAGAAAATCGGCAGGCCGGGGGTGAACCCCGACCTGCCGATCGAACTGCTTCGCCCAATGGACAGGGCGCACGCGTTTCATTTCACCGCGAGCTAGGGGATGATGCTCGGCAGCTACTCCTTCATTATAGACTGAATTCAATCATTTGGCTCTCAGTCGGGCAGCTTTTTTCCGCGTCAGCCGCGCGATGCAACGGTAACGAGCGCATCGGACGGCAACTCTATCCCGTTGACGCCCAGCATCACGCTGCCCGATACGGAGGTGACGCTGTTCACCACGCCCACACTGCGGATCGTCGCCGGCACGGCGTTGCCGCTCGCATCGAGCGCCTCGATCTTCAACGTATAGGCCCCATGAGGTGCAGTGCCGCCGGTGGACAGGGCACCATCCCACGAGAAACGGCCCTCGGCGCCCGCATCAAGCACCCGCCTTGCGACTGTTCGGCCGGAGGAATCCTGAACCGTGGCGGTGATGGAGGCGGCCTCTCGCGGCAAGCTGTAGGACCACTGCGCGGCCCCTTCAGACAATCCGGCGATCGTGCTGTCGAACTGCGCCTCGCGACCGATGAAGCTGGAGGCCTGCGCCATGTCAGCCGCCGTCAGGCGAGACAGGATGTTACGCAGCACTCCAGTCTGCTGCATCGACTGCTCGACCTGAGAATATTGGACAAGTTGCTGCGTGTACTGAGACGTGTCCATGGGATCCAGGGGATCCTGGTTCTGCATCTGCGTCGTGAGCAGCTTGAGGAACATGTTGAAATCAGCGCCCGTCAGCGACGCCGTCGCCTGGCTGGTAGAGGCAGCAAGGTTCTGCTGCTGGGTGGCGCTGGTGACCGTTGTCATTGCAAGTATCTCCTCAGGCCATCACGTTGATGCGGCCGTTTGTGGCCATGGGCCGGTACGCGTGTTCATCTTCGGCTATGGCGGAGGCGTGATCTCCGCCGGGGCGGGTGGAAGCCTGCTGTTGATAACGCTGCTGCCAGTGCCCTCCGGAATCTCCGGACCCTCCGCGATCGAAGCGGAAGCTCTGGCTGTCGGTACGAACGCCCGCCTGCTCCAGTGCTCGAGTCAGTTCCGAAATGTCGCTGCGCAATGCGTCGAGCACTGAGGGCGCATCGGCCGCGACGACAGCGCGCAGATGGCCATGCTCATTCACCGCCATGCGGATGTTGATCCGCCCGAGCTCAGCGGGGTCGAGCCGGATCACCAGCTCCTCGTTACCGGCTGACATCCGCCGCGCGATCTCCAGTCCCATCTCGCGCGCGACCTTGTCGGCACGGAAGGGCATAACAGGCTGATGCGGGATGTGCGCCTGCGCAGGGGCGGCGGGATGTTGTCCGAGCGGGGCTTGCTGTGAAGCGGAATTGGTCGCTCCCGGAAGGGAAACGGCGTTCGCCTGCGGCTGGTCAGCAGACGCATTCCGCGCAAGCTGGGGGAAGGGTTGAGCAGCCGGCTCTGCTGAACCTCCGGCCGATGTTGGACCTGCCGTCTGCGCCTCCTTTGCGGATTGGCCGGGCTGCTTGCTGGTCGAGGCAAGGTCCTGCAGCTCTTCCGGATGCGCCTGGTCTGTCTGCGGCTCGACCTGGAGCTGCGGCTGCATGGTGGCTTGCATCAGGTGGGGCTTGTTCGATGCCAGCACTGCAGGATCGACCATTGCGTCCGCCAACGCGCCGGTCGGATCCTCAGTCGGCCGATCAGAGGTTCTCAACCCGTTAAATTGCTCTTCCAGAGGTTCATCCGCCATGAGACCCGACGCCTCTCCCGCATCCAGCTGCCCACCGGGAACCGAGATAGCCGGCGTAGGAATCTCGACCGGAATGTCACTGCGGGTGGAGTCCAGCTTCACGTCTGGAGCGACAGCTTCGGTCTTCCCCGCATCGTCCCCCTGCGGAATTGACGCCTCAGTCGGTTTATCTACAGTCGCACCCGACTGCATTTCTGCTGTGAGCGTGTCCAAGGCGGTGGTCACGACGGGTGCCGTGCTCGCCAGAAGGGACGCCTTCGTGGCGTCAGCGGCGGGTTGTTGCGCGGGAGGCGCTGGGACGATCAGCTCACCACCAGACACCGCCGGATCAGCGGCGGTGAGGATCGTTGATAACACCGGCGACGCTCCCACTGGAGCCTCAGCCCCTGCGACAGATGCCGACGAAGTGAAGGTCGCGGCCACGCCGAGTAGCGCACCGAAGCCGATGCCACCTTCGCCGGTGCCGTTCGACACCGCCGAAGGTCCGGAATTGATCTTGGCAGGCCCGATCGGTCCGCATGCTGCTACGTCCATTCAGGTCCCTTTGCGGAAGGCGCAGTCGTTCAAGTTCATTATAGGAGGGCTTTCGCCGCTCCGGTTCAGCCAACCAGCCCGAGAGAGCGAATCCTGGCGCGGGTGTGGATTTCGTTCTGCGACAGCACCACGGTGGCCGGCCGGACACGCTCGACGATCGATCGGACAAAGGGGCGGATCGCCGGGTTCGTAAGGATGCAGGGGATCTCCCCAGCTGCGGCGAGCCGGTCATAGGCGTCCCGTACGGCGGCGATGAACGATTGGAGGCTGGAAGGGGCCATCGCCAGCTGGCGATCGTCACCCTGGCCGATGATGCTTTCGGCGAAAGCCTGGTCCCATTCGGGCGACAGGGTGATGATGGGAATGGACCCATCGCGGGTCTGCTGAGCGGAGATCTGGCGCGCAAGGCGGCCGCGGACATGCTCCGTGATCTGCATCACGTTCGAGGTCATCGGCACCGCTTCCGCAATGCCTTCAAGGATCGTGGGAATGTCGCGGATGGAAACGCCTTCGCTCAACAGGTTCTGAAGGACCCGCTGCACGCCGGAAACAGAGATCTTGGACGGGATGATTTCCGCGACGAGCTTCTCCGCGTCCTTGTGGACCTCGTTGAGCAGCTTCTGCACTTCCAGATAGGAGAGCATGTCGGCGATGTTGTCCTTCACCAGCTCCGTCAGATGCGTCGCGATGATCGTGCCGCAGTCGACGACGGTGACGCCGCGCAGGCCCGCTTCTTCGCGCAGATCACGGTCGATCCACAGCGCCGGGAGGCCGAACACCGGCTCGCGCGTCGCCTCGCCGGGCAAGCCTGTGGGCGCGTCGCCCGGGTTGATGACCATCAGCTTGTCGAGCCGCAGCTCGCCCCGTGCGGTCTCCGTTTCCTTGATGTAGACTATATACTCGTTGGCCTTCAGCGCCATGTTGTCGATGATCCGGACGGACGGCAGCACAAAGCCGTAGTCGGTCGCCATCTGTCGGCGCAGCGCGCGAACCTGATCGTCCAGTCGCGGCTCCGCCCGGGATTCGTTGATGATCGGAAGCAGTCCGTAGCCGATCTCGATCCGGATGGCGTCGAGCGCGACGGTGCGCGACACCGGCTCCTCGGTCTGCGCGGCCTGCGCTTCCCTCTGCGCCTTCATCAGCCGTTCCTTCGCGGCGCTCTCTTCCGCCTTCCTGCTCATCGTCCACGCCAGCCAGCCGCAGATTGCGGCGACCGTCGCGAAGGGGATGAACGGAAGCCCCGGCAGCAGCGCGAAGGCGCCCATGAGGACGGCAACCATCCCAAACGCCTTCGGATGCCGGCCAAGCTGCTGGGTCAGCGCGGCGCCGGTCTTTCCGACAACGCCGCCTTTGGACACTAGCAGGCCCGCCGCGGTCGAGACGATCAGCGCCGGGATCTGGCTGACGAGCCCATCGCCGACGGTGAGCAGCGTGTAGGTGTGGAATGCATCTGCGAGGGCAAGGCCGTGGGTGGTTACGCCCACCAGCAGGCCAACCAGCACGTTCACACCCGTGATCAGCAGCCCTGCGACCGCATCGCCTTTGACGAACTTGGAGGCGCCGTCCATTGCGCCGTAGAAGCCGCTTTCGGCCTCGACTTCCGCGCGGCGGGCGCGTGCCCCCTCCTCATCGATCATCCCGGCATTGAGATCGGCGTCGATCGCCATCTGCTTGCCCGGCATCGAGTCCAGGCTGAAGCGGGCCGCCACCTCCGCGATGCGTCCCGCACCTTTGGTGATGACGACGAAATTGATCACCAGCAGGATGACGAAGATGGTCAGGCCGATGACGACCTGGCCGCCGATCAGGAACTCGCCAAAGGCGGCGATCACGCCGCCGGCGGCATCCGGCCCTTCATGCCCGTGACCGAGGATCAGGCGGGTGGACGCGAGATTGAGGCCCAGCCGCAGCATCGTCGCGATCAGCAGGATCGTGGGGAAAGCGGAAAGGTCCAGCGGCTTTTCGATGAACAAGGCCGTCATCAGGATCATCACCGAAAAGGTGATCGAAATCGCCAGGCCGAGGTCGAGCAGCCAACCCGGCATCGGCAGGATCAGCATCGCGATGATTGCCACGACACTTCCCGCCAGGGCGAGATCGCGGTTGGCGCCGATGCGCTGCAGGATGTCGTTCAGCTTGTCCATGATCGAGTTCCGTCAGAAAGCCGGTGAGACGGCGATGCCCGCCTCGACGAAGCTCTTGAGCTTGTTGCGCATGGTGCGCACCGAGATGCCGAGGATCGTGGAGGCGGTCGTGCGGTTGCCGCCGCAGCTCTTCAGCGTCTGCAGGATCAACTCCCGCTCGACATCCGCAACGCTGCGCCCCACCAGCGAGTCAACGCTGAGCTCCGGGCCAGCAGGAGCAGCAGGCGCGGTCGCAAGGCGTGAGCCATCGCTCAGGACCAGAGCGTCCGCCTCGATCACCGGGCCGCGAGCGAGCAGGATGGCGCGATGGACGACGTCCTCCAGCTCACGAACATTGCCGGGCCAGTCGTGCCGGCGAAGATGCTGGAGGGCATCAGCGCTGAACGGACGTGCGGGCAGGCCATTGGCAGCCGCCAGGGCCTTGGCGAAATGGACGCTCAACTTTTCGATGTCGTTCCCGCGCGACCGGAGCGAGGGCATCTCGACCCTAACAAGGCGCAGGTGGGCGAGCAGATCGGCGCGGAACCCGACGGGCGACGTCTGATCCGCCAGATCCCGGCTGCTGCTGGCGATGAGCCGCGCGCGCAGGGGAACCGTCATTCCATCGCTTCCTGAGCGGATCACGCCGTTCTGCAATGCCGCTGTCAGCCGGGCCTGTGCCGCCGGGGCGAGAGCGCCGATCTCGCGCAGGAAGATCGTGCCCTGCGCCGCCTCTTCCAGGCGGCCGGCTCGGGTTGCGATCGCCCCCGGGAAGGCGCCGGCTTCGTGGCCGAACAGTTCGGATTCGACGAATTCGGCCGCGGCCCCGGCGCATTCGACCACGAGGAAGCGGCCCGTGCGACCCGACGCATCGTGGATCATCCGGGCCATCACTTCCTTGCCGGTGCCCGGCTCGCCTGTGATCAGGATCGGCACCGCTGACGGGGCGACCGCGCGCGCATAGTCGATGGTCCGCTTCAGTTCGGGATCCTCACCCAAGGGCGAAGACACGCGCTTTCCTGCGGTGAGAATGGCGGCGGCGATCAGATCAAGCTGCGGGGGCAGTGGAATATAATCGATGGCGCCCGCGCGGATCGCCGCCACAGCCCGTTCGGCAGAGGCATGAATTCCGCAGGCGAGCACGGGCACAGCCATGCGCTCGGCCCGCAGCTGCTCCAGAAAGCCAGGCACATCCATGCCTACGTCAATCATGACCAGGTCACCACCGGTGCAGCGCAAGCCCTTCAGCGCGGCAGCGGGGTGGTCGGCCATGATGACCTCGGCCCCGGCCTGCCGCGCCATGTCGGCGGCAAGCCGGAACTCGCTGCCCGGCGCGCCCACCAGCACCAGGCGGATCTGGTCGGAAGGCGGGCTGGCCATCAGCCTTCCTGCTTCACGATTTCGGTGAGCGTGACACCCAGCGAGCCATCGATGATCACCAGCTCTCCGCGGGCAATCAGCAGGTCGTTGACGAAGACGTCCACCGGTTCACCGACGCGCCGATCAAGCTCCACCACGCTGCCGGAGCGCATCTGGAGCAACTCTCCGACATGGATGCGGGCACCGCCCAGCACGGCTTTCACCTTCACCGGAACGTCGAAGACAGCTTCCATCGGGTCGCCCGACGATGGCAGCGACGTACTCGCCGCCTCGTTGCCGGGGAGAACAGATTCGTCGAACTCCTCGACCGGCATGTCGAAGGAAGAGGGGATCAGTTCCTGCGAATTGGATTCCATGGTCATGGGTAATTCCTTCAAGCGGCCATCCATTGGCGGATCACGGATGCGGCCTCAGCAGGGCTTGCATTCACCGCATCGCCGATTCTCTTGATGGCGGAGAGCTTCACCCGGCCATCGACCTGAGCCAGAGCGACTTCCTGATCGAGCAGGTTCGTTTGTCCGTCGGCCGCCGCCAGCGGGGCCGGCTCACCCCCGTCCTGGGCATCGGGCAGCAGCGCGACGGAGTCCGGACCAGTCAGCGCCGCCTGCCCGTCTTCCCCGCCCGCGGCGCGGCGATCCCGGCGGGGACGCAGCATGCGCACCACCAGCAGGCCGACGGCCGCGATGATCAGCAGCTTCAGCACGCTGAAGATCTGGTCCATCGGCAGGCTGGAGAAGATGCCGTCCTCTGCCGCTCCGGCATCGGCCGCTGTGAAGGGCATCGATTCAACGACCACGCTGTCGCCGCGCTCTGCATTGAAGCCTACCGCGTTCTCGACAAGCCGCTGCAGGCGCTGGATCTGCGGCTGGGGCAGCCCGCCCTCACCCCCGTCGACCAGCACCGCTACGCTGAGGCGGCTGACGGCGCCCGGCGCCCGCACCTTCACGGTATTGGTCCGGCTGTTCTCGTATGTCGTGTCTTCCGAGGTTTCCGCCCGGCGGGCACGGCGGCTTTCGCCACCCTGGCCCATGCCTGCCGCCTCTGCATCGGGCAGCTGGTCGGCAACCGTCGCTGCCATGGCGCCGGCGTCGTTCTCATCGCTCTCGTCGTTTGAATCCACCACGACCTGGCGAGCAATGGCCTGGAGATCGGGATCAACGACGCTCGCCTCTTCGCGGGTCTGATCACGCTCGATCGTCGCGGAGACTTCGGCACGCACTTTGCCCGCACCGACGATCGGTTCGAGCAGATACTCGATCTCCTGGCGCAGCTCCGCCTCCACGGCCTTCTGGCGCTCGTCGGCATCGCCTCCGCCCAATGCGCCGGCCTCTCCGGCACGCGCGAGCAACGCGCCCGTGTGGTCGACGATCGAGACGCTCTCGGGCGAGAGTTCGGGAACGGAGGAGGAGACGAGGTAGCGGATCGCCTGGACGTTTTCGGCCGAAAGGCGCCCGCGCGTCTTGACGGTGACGGCAGCAGTCGCACGACGCGGCTCGGTCGCGAACATCGCCCTCTCCGGCATCACGATGTGGACGCGCGTCTGCAGGACATCCGCGAGGCTGTTGATCGACTGTGCCAGCTCTCCCTCGATAGCGCGGGTCTCGTTGAGCCGGGCCCGGGAAGAGGAGACACCGAATGGCTCCTCCTGATCGAGCACTGCGTAACCGATTTTCCCGCCCAGCCGCTCGGTCGCCATGCTCATGCGCAGTTCGGCGAGCCGCTCCTGCGGCGCCATCACCGCAGTCCCGTCGGCCGAAAGCTGGAAGGGAACGTTCTGGCTCTGCAGCTGCTCGACCATCGCCTGGGCGGATGCCGGGTCCAGGTCGGTGTAGAGGTAGCCCATCTGCGGGTCGCCGGCGCGGAAGGTTAGGTAGGCAAGCCCGACAAGCAGGGCCGCGCCAACTCCGCCCATGAGGGCCAGCCGGCGCATGCCGATCTTTTCCGCGAATTCTCGAAAAGCGTTCAACTGAAGCCCCGTGACTGGCGGGCGGTGCGCCCTTCAGTCAAATTATAGAGGGGAATAGGGGCGGCAGTTTTTTCCGGCCGGAAAGTTTTGCCGGGTCAGTTCAACCGCCGGTTGTCATCGACAGGAGAAGGCCGTCCAACTCAGCGCGCACGGCTGCGCGGCGCTGTTCGGCATCCAGTCCGAGGCCGCCCTGGTCCCAGGTGAGGCGCGCGTCGCCCAGGGCAAGCGTCGCATCCACCGCAACGCTGAGCGACAGGCGCCGGCGATCATTGGCCTGTCGATCCGCAATGATCCGCTCGACATCAGGCCCAAGATCAGGATGAACGCGAATCTGGATCGGCTCACCACGGCGGACCTGGCTCAGCGCCCGTCCGATAGCCGCGTCGATCGCTCCCACAGCGTCGAATTCCAGCGCCTTTGCCGCAACCAGATCCGCCGCGGCCAGCGCGAGCTCGGCTGCTTCCCTGGCCAGGCGATCTTCGACTTCGCCCAGATCCTCCTCGAGTGCCTCGATAGAAGCCTGAAGTGCGTCGATGGCGGCAAGCGTGGCGACCTCCCTGTCCGCCCGGGCCTGCTCCAGGCCCTGCTGGAAGGCTTCAGCGCGGGCCACGGCCAGCGCCGCCTCATGCTCTGTTCGCTCTCGCTCCAGATCCGCTTCAAGCGCGGCGATCCGCGCGACGAGAGGGGCGTCGTTCCGCGGCGTCTCGGCACAAGGCTCCGAGAAGACCCGCCCGAAGGGGAATGGCTCGATCAATGCGGCGGAAGCCAAGGCGACGCTCCTGAGAGAAAGCTTAGGGGCGGAGACGGATCAGAGGATGACCGCGTCGTCGTTTTTCGGATCGACCAGCACGATCTCGCCCGCATCCGCGAGCGACTTGGCCAGCCGAACCAGCGAGTTCTGTGCCTCTTCGCAATCGCGCGCGCGAACTGGCCCCATGGCGGCCATGTCTTCGCGCATCAGCTTGGCGGCACGTTCTGTCATGCTGCTGAAGAAGATGCCGCGCATCTCCTCCGGGGCGCCCTTGAGCGCCAGCGCCATCTCGCGCTTGTCGGCGTTCTTCACGATCTTGGCGATCGCGGTCGGCAGCAGGTTCATGAGATCCTCGAAAGTGAACATCAGCGCGCGGATGCGTTCGGCCGATTCCGGTGCACGGCTGTCGAGCGCGGTGAGCATCGCCTCTTCCGTCGCCCGATCCATCGCGTTGAACACTTCGGCCATGCTCTCATGCGGATCACGCCTCTGCGCGCGCGACAGGTTGCTCATGAACTCGGACCGCAGCGTCTGCTCGACCTCGTGGATCACCTCCTTCTGCACGGTCTCCATGCGAAGCATCCGCGAGATCACGTCAACCCCGATCTCCTGCGGCAGCTCGGCGAGCACGCGCGCGGCGTGATCGGGCTTCAGCTTGGCCAGGATCACCGCAACGGTCTGCGGGTATTCGTTCTTCAGGTAGGCGGCGAGGACGGACTCGCTGACGTTTGAAAGCTTGTCCCACATCGTGCGGCCCGAAGGACCGCGAATATCTTCCATGATCTCGCGGACTCGCTCCCCCGGCAATACGCCGGCGAGCAATCGTTCGGTGGATTCGTAGGAACCGTGGAGCGACGCCATGCTCGACACCTCGCTCGTGAATTGCACGAGCAGGTATTCGACCACGGCGGAAGGAAGCCGGCCAAGCTGCGACATGGCCGCAGAGAGTTCCTTCACCTCGTCCACCGAAAGCTGCTGCCAGATCGGGGCGCCATGATCCCGGCCCAGGACGAGCAGGAGCGCGGCAGATCTTTGCAGGCCGTTAAACTTCTTCAGCTCCGGCGGCTCGGCGGTGAGAGTAGCGCTCATGCGGGTTCCTGAAAACGAAACTGGTCCGTAGCGCCCGGGTTGGCGCAATCCCCTCTATTATAGGATGAGAAGATCGCGGGCGGAGACGAATGAGCATCAATCTATCGAACGGACTCGCCGGGCTTTCCCTCCTCACGGGCGGCAACGCGTTTTCCAGCTTTGCGACCGGAGGGGCGCTATCGATCGAGACGCGGGCGGCGAGGATCGCGAGGGCGCAATTCACCACCCCCGAAACGACACCGCCGTGGAAAGAGGCGGAAGCCAGCACCCCCCTCTCCGCGCAGGTGTCCGCCATCAAGCGGATGAGGACCATCATCGACAAGACGTCGGCGACGGGAACGGACGTGGCGGACGCCCAGACGACCTTCGTCGCATACAAGGCGCTGGAGCGGCTGCGCCTGCTCGCCGATACTGCCGCGAAAAATACGACCTCTTCAAGCGAGCGTGCATCGCTGGGCAAGACCTTTGCCAAGGGGCTCGAAGACCTGCAGAGCTTCCTCGTCCAGGCGCCGAACGACAAGGTCCAGCTTGCCTTTTCCCAGCCCGCACGCCGGGTGCAAAGCGTTGGCATCGTCAATACAACGGCCAGCAAGACGGTCGCAAAGGGCATCCTCGAAGCCCGCGACACGCCGGTCCCCGGCGTCACCGGCTCCGAGAAGTTCTCCATCAAGATCACGCGCGGGACCATCAGCGACACGGTGACCGTGGACCTCTCGACGACCGCCCAGCCCCCCACGCTCGATTCCATCGCGGAGGCTTTTAATTCCGCAATGGCTTCGGTCCCCATGCGGGATACCAACGGCAACATCGTCACTGACGAGAACGGCCAGCCCAAGATGCGCTGGTCGACCAAGTTCGCCGTCACCAAGGAAAGCGGCAAGTGGGGCTTCAGGCTCGACACTCCGGGGAATGAGCGCGTCACGATCGACCAGATCGGTGCGCCGGGCGCCCTGATCGTCGCCAGCGGGCAGACAGCTTCCGATGGGCCCACTGGCACCAGGGTGGTCCGTTTCGATGACCCCGCAGGAAATCTGGAGGCCCGCACGCTGGGCACCATTCAGGCGGTGGACAGGCTCGCGACCGAGAAGGCGAAGCTCTCCGCGACCGACAAGGACGCGGTCGCGGACGTTCTCGCCTCGACCAGCGCCCGCGCTGTCGCGACCGACGCGCTCGGCTATTCCTATGTGGTCGGCACCACCGGCGGCGACCTGGGAGCAAACCGACTGGGCGGCACGTCCGACCTGTTCCTCACGAAAGTGGACAGCGCGGGCAAGGTCGTCTGGCAGCGGACCCTCGGCACGGCAGCCAATGCGGAAGGCGCCGCCGTCACCGTCGGCGCTGATGGCAGCATCGTTGTGGCGGGGACGGTCAACGGCGATTTCCTCGGTGCACAGACCGACGGGGACATGGTCGTCGCCAAGTTCAACACTCTCGGCGAGGAGCAGTTCTCAACCGTCGTGCGGTCCTTCGGCGCCGATAGCGCAAGCGCCGTCGCAATCGGTCAGGACGGCACCGTCTATGTCGCCGGAAGGGGCGCCAGCGGCGGCGGCGATGCCTTCATCGCGCGCCTGAGTGGCACTGGCCAGATCCAGGAGCGTCGGGCCATCGATAGCGGCGGGAGCGACAGCGTGAAGGCGCTGGCGATCGGCGCCGACGGCGCGCTCCTGGCGCTCACGAACGAGGGTGGCACGGCCACGCTGCGCAAGATCGACTCTGGCTCGCTTTCAACCGACCTCGCGTCGCTGGACCTTGGCAGCCGTGACGCGCGGGTGATCGCGGTCTCGGCCGACGGATCGATCGCGGTGGGCGGTGCGGGTGGCGGCGACGGGTTCGTCGCACGCATCGATGCAAGCCTCGATCAAGCGGCCTTCACGGCTTTGGCGAGTTCCGGCAACGACCAGGTGGATAGCCTCACCTTCATGGACGGGGCGCTCTATGCCGGCGGGCGAACGAGCGGCGATCTTCAGGGTTCGCGATCAGGGACGGTCGACGGGTTTGTCGCCCGGATCGATGCCTCGACCGGGGCGATCGAGACGATCAGGCAGTTCGGCCAGCCCACATTGCGTACGGAACCCGTTCGCGTTGCCGCGGCCGCCGGAGGGGCGGGGGTTTTCGACGCGCTCGGCCTTAACCGGGGAACGATCAATCCGGAAAGTTCGCCGAAGCTCTCTGCCCAGACCAGCCTTCGCACCGGCGATGAGTTCCAGATCAAAGTGAACGACGGATCGGTCCGGCGCATCACCATCAGCGATGGAGAGACGCTTGAGACGCTTTCCAAGAAGATCAGCGCGATCACCGGGAGCAATGCCCTGGTGACGACACCGCTCGACAGCGAAGGCCGACGGACCCTGCGCATCGAAGCCAAGCAGGGGCAGGAGATCGAACTGATCGCCGGGGCAGAGGGCAAGGACGCTCTGGGCAAGCTCGGCATCCAGCCAATGCGCATCTACGCCGCGGCACCGGTACCCGATGATGCGCCGCGGGTGCGCCCCGGCGGCACTTACGGACTGGGCCTGACTCACGCATTCGATATCACCACTGCCAAAGGTGCCGCCTTTGCTCTGGACAAGATCAAGTCTGCGATCTCGATGACGCAGACGGCTTACCGCTCGCTCTACTGGGACAGCGGCAAGGAGGCGATCGTCAACGGATCGAACAGCCGCGGCGGCAAGGTCTCTGCCTATCTCCAGGGCCAAGCCGCACGTTACCAGGCAGCGCTGGACCGCCTCACCGGCCCGGCCACCACCACATCAATGGGGTTCTGAGCGCATGAGCAGCACTACACCCGCAGTCATCCAGGGCGTGACGCAGGCGATGCGTCACCTTTCGGATCGGCAGAGCGTCACCGCCCAGAATATCGCCAACAGCGAGACACCGGGCTATCGCGCACGCGACGTGGAAGCGCCCGACTTCTCCAAGCTGGTGCAGGCTGTCGGCGGCGGCTCTGGCGCACCGGGCGTGAGACGCCCGCAGGTTCAGCTCACGAGCGGGATGGCCGCGCTCGGCGCATCCGCGCCCAACGGCGGCCATATCGTTCTGGATCGCAACGTCTCGGAGACGAAGCCCGACGGCAACAACGTCACGGTCGAGGACCAACTCCTGCGCATGGGCCAGATCCAAGCCGACTTCACCGCGCTCACCGGCCTCTACCGCAAGCAGATGGGCCTGCTGCGCACGGCGCTGGGCAGACCCGGCGGCTAGTGAAAGGGGCTTTCGCCCAACCGGATGGGCGTCACATCTTCAAACAGAAAAGGCCCGCCAATCCAACCGGACTGGCGGGCCTTTCTTATCCCGTCGGATGATGGACGCTACAGCCGGGTGTTGATCGAGATCGGCGTTGCTGTCTGGATGCGGGAGACGCCGCCACGCGGGCAATAGGTCTCGCTCCGCGCGCCGGTAAGCCGCCGGGCTTCTGAGGTGATCGCCTCGACCATTTCGATCGACAGGTGGATCTGCCGCTCCAACGCCTGCGCGTTCTCGGTCGAGACATCGCGCAACTCAGCCAGTGCGGTGTTCAGGGCATCCCGTTCCTCGGGCTCCAGGCGCTCATGCCAGTTCGGCTGCTCGCGATTGAGCTGGGCCGTTCGCGCATCGAGCCAGCCGACCAGCCGCGCCTTGGCCGCCGCAATCTCGTCAAGGCTGCCGATCGGGCCGGGGGAAAGTAACCGATCCGTCTCTTCCCGCATCAGCGAGACAAGGGACTCAATCGTATCGATAAGCTCATTGTCCATCGTTGCTGTTCCCTTGCAGGCGGATGATCTGGTCCATGACGGCAGGCGCGAGGCCGATGCCGCCGCGCTGCGCCATCTCGGTGCCGAGCCTCTCGGCAAGAATGCCGCGAAACATCTCCTCCCCATGGCCGCCGGAGAATTCGTCGCCGAGCTCCACGCTTTGCAGCATCAGCGTCGCCATCTGGCCAAGGAAGACGGCCTCGAAGTCCCGCGCTGTCTCAGCCGCCACGTCCTTGCCGGAGCGCGGCCGGGGGGTGGCCGGGGGAAATGCGCCCTCGCCTGCGGATGATATCGGGTTCATCATTGCACCTCGATCTCGGCCTGAAGCGCGCCGGCGCTTTTCACGGCCTGTAGAATGGTGATGAGATCGCGCGGGCTGACGCCAAGGGCGTTGAGGCCGCCGACCAGCTGGCTCAGCGAAGTACCGCCGACCATCGCAAGGGAGGCACCCTGTCCGTCATCCACCGCGAGGGAGGTCCTGGGCACGACGACCGTCTCGCCGTCCGAGAACGGCAAGGGCTGTGACACTTGCGGCGTCTCGGTGATGCTGATGGTCAGGCCGCCCTGCGCCACCGCGACCGGGCTGATCTTGACGTCCGCACTCATGACGACGGTGCCCGAAGCCTCGTTGATGACGATACGCGCCGGCTGATCGACCTCGATCTCGAGGTTTTCGATGCGCGACACCAGGTCCACCAGCGACTGGCCCGCCATGCTGGGCCTGATCTCCACGGTCGCAGGGTCCAGCACGAAGGCCGCCCCGGGGAACTCGCGATTGATGGCCTCGCCGATGCGCTGCGCGGTGGTGAAATCGGGGTTGCGGAGCGCGAGCTTCAAGCTTCCGGCCGAGCTCAACGCATAAGGCACTTCCCGTTCGACGATCGCGCCATTGGCGATGCGGGCCGAGGTCGCAACACCGCGGGTGATGCTTGCGGCGGCACCCTGCGCCTTGAAGCCGGAGACCGCGACCGGCCCCTGCGCCACCGCGTAGATCTCGCCGTCGAGCCCACGCAACGCGGAAGCGATAAGCGTGCCGCCCTGGAGGCTCTTCGCATCGCCAAGCGCGGACACCTGCACATCGATGGTGGAGCCGGAGCGAGCGAAAGCGGGAAGAGTGGCAGTGATCGACACGGCAGCGACATTCTCGGTCCGCATCTGGGTGCCCCGGATGTTGACGCCCATCCGCTCCAGCATCGCCTGCATCGATTCTTCGGTGAAGGGTGAGTTGCGGATGCGGTCGCCCGTGCCGCTCAGCCCGACAACGAGGCCGTAACCGACGAGTTGGTTCGTCCGGACGTTCTCGACCGAGACGATGTCCTTGATGCGAGGGCCGGCCCAGGCGGGCGTAGCGGCCATCAATGTGCTAGCCGCCAGGCAGGCGAGGAGGCGCTGAATTCGCATATCGCTCCCGTGGAGTGGAAAAAACGCGTTAATTTTCTTATAGAGAGAGAAAGGAGCAAACGGGCTGACATGCAGGTTCAAGCGCCAACATCTTTGCTGAGTGTGTTGCTCGCGAGCGAGACAAAGCGTGCGGCGGCTGCGCCCTTCGTGGCGGAGCCGGTCGCTCAACCTGTTGCGCCCCAGGCGCAGGCGGCAACGCCCACGCAATCCGTGCAGATGCTGGTGACGCTCGCCACCGCCATGCAGGAGCCGGAGCGTCGCCGCCGCACGGTGCGCGAAGCCGAGAAGGCTCTCGATGCGCTCGAAATGCTGCAGGCGGCCCTCGTTGTCGGCGTCAGTGCGCCCGAAGTGGTGCAGGAGCTGGAAGACTGGGCGCAGAACCGCAGCCTTCCCGAAGACCCGGAGCTGGCCGAACTCATGGATGATATCGACCTCAGGATTCAGGTCGAGCTGGCCAAGAGGGAACGGGGCTGAAAGGCGCATCCGGTCGGCCGACGCGCGATCCGCCGCTGGGCTTGAATCCTGACCTGCGGGAATGGAAGGTGCATGCCTAGCCGCGTGCCCGCGCGAGGCGCATGACATAGCCGATGATCTCCGCCACAGCCTTGTAGTGCTCCGTCGGGATCGGCTGGTCGATCTCGGCACTTGCAAATAGCGCACGCGCGAGCGGCGGGCTTTCGATGATCGGCACCTTGGCTCCGGTCGCGATCTCCCTGATCTTGAGAGCCACGGCGTCCACGCCCTTCGCCACCACGACAGGTGCCGCCATCGCGCCATGATCATATTTCAGGGCGACGGCGTAGTGGGTCGGGTTGGTGATGATGACGCTTGCCGTCGGCACGGCCGACATCATGCGGCGCTTTGAGTTCCGGAGCGCGATGGCTCGCCGCTGCCCCTTCACCAGCGGATCGCCTTCGGAGTTCTTGTGCTCGTCCTTCAGCTCCTGAAGTGACATGCGCATCCGGTTGAGGAAGGACCGCCGCTGGTACAGGAAGTCGAACAGGGCGAGCGCACCGGCGAGCAGCGCAACGGATTTCAGCATCATGAGGACGAGGGTGCCGGATGTGCGCACGATTGCCTCCGGCTCCATGCCGATCAGCTCTTCCACCGCGACCGCCTTCGGCCACACCACGAATGTCGCGACGCCGATCACGAAGGCGCACTTGGCGATCGTCTTCGCGAATTCGACCAGCCCTTTGACGCCGAACATGCGCCCCAGGCCAGCCACCGGCGACAGTTTCGACCACTTCGGCCGCAGCCGGGACCAGGCGAGCGTTGGCCGACCCTGGACGAACAGGATCAGGATGGCGAAGGCGAAGAGCAGCGCCAGAACCGGGGCGAAGGTCATTCCGAGTTGGACGAACAGGCCGGTGGCGAACGCCTGGGCGCCTTGCGGCTCCAGCAACAGATCATCCGCTCCGCCCCACAGCCGCACGAAGATGCTGCCAAGGCTGATGAAGGCGCTCACACCGACACTGCCGCACACCAGGATCATGGCCAGGAACATGACGGCGTGGCGCATTTCAGGCGCCGTGGCGACTTCTCCCTTTGCGCGCGCGTCATCGAGCCTCTTCTGGGTTGGCTCGTGAGTTTTCTGATCCTTGTCGGTCTCGGCCATGGCTCAGCTCATGCCGCTCTGGATCCAGCGCTCCATCGTGACGGCGAACGTCATGATCATGGTGCCCACCACCATGGCAAAGAGGGAGATGCCGAGGATCAGGTTCAGCGGCTGGGCGATGAAGAAGACCTGGATGGTGGGCGCCAGCCGGGCCGAAAGCCCGAGCGCGACGTTGAAGACGATTCCATAGACGAGGAGCGGCGCGGCCATGCTCACAGCCAGGCTCATCGCCTTGCCGATTGTCGTCACGGCGAGTGCTGCGAAGTCACCGGCATTCGGCGCGATCCCGACGGGGAAAAGATCGTAGGAGCGGATGATGGCGCCGATCCAGAGGTGGTGCAGGCCCAGTGCCAGGCAGACGAGCGTCGCCGCGAGGACGACCAGCTTTGCGAGGACCGGCGTCTGCCCGCCAAGCGATGGATCGAAGATCAAGGCGCTTGATAGGCCGATCTGCAGACTTGCGATGGACGCACCCATCACGGCGGCCTGGAACATCAGCCGCACGATCATCCCCAGCGCCAGCCCAACGGCAAGCTCAATGACAAGGATGCCGGCCAGCGCATTGCCGTCGCGAGCCGCGGGGAGCACGGTCGGGCCGAGCAGTCCCCACAGGCCGAGGCTCATGGCGAAGGCAGTCAGCAAGCGGATGCGGCCGGGCACCCCCTCTTCCGAAAAGAGCGGGAGCAGCATCAGCACCGCCCCGACCCTCGCGAAGAGGATCAGGAAGGCGCTGGCTTGAAGCGGCAGGTCATCGATCACTATCAGCCGCCGACGATGCGGACCGAAACCTCGGCCATGAAGCCGGCCAGCGCCTGCCCGATCATCGGCAGGCTTACGAGCATGACCACGCCCAGGATCAGGATCTTGGGGACGAAGGTGAGCGTCATCTCCTGGATCTGAGTGAGCGCCTGGAACAGGCCGATCACCACGCCGGTGATCAGCGAAGCGATCAGCATCGGCCCCGCGATTGTCAGGATCAGGAGCATCGCAGCTCTCGCCAGTTCGAGGACATCCGCGGCGGCCATCGGACTAGATCTGCATCCGCATGATTTCGCCGTAGGCGTTCACCACCTTGTCACGAACGGCGACGACCGTATCGAGCGCCGTCTCGGCAGCGCCAATGGCGGTCACGACGTCGATCAGATCGCCCTTGCCCGCCACCTGCATCGCGCTCGCCTGTTCGGCCTGGCGCATGCTCTGGGCAGCGTCGCCGACCATTTCTTCGACCATGCTGCCGAAGCCGCCGTTCCCGGCTGTCGCCGCTCCGCCGGCGGGGCGGGGGGTGGCAATGCCGCTGGTGCTGCCTGTACCGAGCGCGCGGCCATAGGCTGCGGCTGCATCGAATGCGCCGATGGACATGTTGACTATTCCTTCTAGTCGGGAGTTTGTGGCTATTTCAGCAAGTCGATCGTGCGCATCGTCATCGATCGCGCCGCCTCAATGGCATTGAGGTTTGCCTCGTAGGAACGCTGGGCAGCTTTCATGTCGGCCGTCTCGATGAGGCTGTTGACGTTCGGCATCTTGACGTAGCCCTGCTCATCGGCCGCGGGATGGCCCGGCTGGTACACGCGCTGGAACGCCGACCGATCGGTCACGATGTTGTGCACGCGGACACCCTGGGTCGCGCCCTGACCGCCCAGGTCGGGCTCGAACGTCACCACGCGCCGGCGATAGGGATCCTCGCCGGGCGCCTTGCCCACAGAGCCAGCATTGGCGAGGTTCTCGGCAATCACGCGCATGCGCAACGACTGGGCGCGCAAGCCCGACGCCGAGATATCTACTGAGCTGCGAAGGTCCATTAACTTCTCCGGTACTGCGGAAATCCGCCACGAGATCATTGTAGGCAGAATTTGCCTAGCTGGGCCGAGGACCCGGAAATTTAGTCCTATAAGTCTCCCGAGAAGGAGACCTCGCCTGTGCTTGAAGATGTTCCGATTCAAATGTCGATCGTGCTGGGGTCGAGCCAACTGCCGATCCGGCAGATCTTGAAGATGGGCCGCGGCGCCTTGATCCAGCTCGACTGCGGGTACGATGACCCGACGGAGCTCTATGTGAACGAGAAGCTGATCGCTCTGGGGAAGATCCGCGTGGCCGGCGATCGCATGTCGCTCGAAGTCACCGAAATCGTGAAGCGGAGCCGCTAGGCGATGGACGCCCTCTCGCTGCTTCGCACCTTTGGTGCGCTCGCGACCGTGCTCGGCATGCTCGCTGGCGCCCTGTGGATCGTGCGACGCTACAACATCCGCCTTCCCGGAAGCAGCGGCGCAGGTGGCCCGACGCGGCGCCTCGAGATCGTTGAGCGGGCCGCACTCGATGGGCGCCGTTCCGTCGCGCTGCTCCGCCGTGACGGACGCGAGCACCTGATCCTCCTCGCTCCGGAGGGAAATGTAATGCTGGAGACGGCGATCGTCCGCGACACGATCGATGAGGCGGCCGAAGCCGCACGGTTGCAGGCGGAACGTGAGGCCGCAGCCATTGCCAAGGCAGAGGCCGAGGCGATGCGGGAGTCCTTCTTCGCGATGGTCGACAAGGCGCGTGAAGGTATGAAGGGCAAGGTGGCGAGTGTCACCGGCGCGACGGGCTTGATCAAACCGGCTCCGCAAGCAGAAGCGGGGCAAGAGCCGGCAGCGAGCGCAGAGCTGGAAACGCAAGCTGATGCGCGACCGGACGTGCAGGCGAACACAGTAGACAAGAAGCCGGAGCTCACCGTGGCAGAGGCGAAACCCGCTGTTGTTCCGAGCACCATGGCCGAAGCACCGCTCCCTCCGGCAGCACCCGCTCCGGCCCGCAAACGGACCCGTACCCGCACCTCTGTCGCGCAGCCGAAGCGCCCTCGGAGCACGGCCGCCAAGCGCCGCACGTCAGGAACTGCCAGTGATTAAGGTTCTCCGCTTTCTCACGGTGCTGGCGGCGATCGCCGTGCCGGCGGCCGCGTCTGCCCAGGCCACGACGATCGACTTGGGCGACGCGTCGCTGACCGGCCGTGCGATCCAGCTCGTGCTGATGCTGACGGTGCTGAGCCTGGCGCCCGGCATCCTGATGACGGTCACGTGCTTTACTCGCATCGTGGTTGCGCTCTCGCTCCTGCGCACTGGCATCGGCGCGCCGGGCGTTCCGCCCAACCCCGTTCTCATCAGCCTGGCGCTGTTTCTGTCGTTCTTCGTGATGGCGCCGACCTTCGAGCAGGCGTGGACCAACGGCGTCAATCCCTACACCGAGGGCAGGCTGACCGAAGAGCAGGCCTTCAACCGCACGGCCGAGCCGTTCCGCGTGTTCATGCTCGGCCAGGTGCGCGATGATGATTTGCGCCTGTTCACCGAACTGTCGAAGAGCGCACCGGCCCCGCGCGCGGAAACGCCGCTGGCGACGCTGGTCCCCGCCTTCATGATCTCGGAATTGCGGCGCGCGTTCGAGATCGGATTCCTGCTGCTGCTGCCGTTCCTCGTCATCGATCTCGCCGTCTCGGCCGTGCTGATGGCGATGGGCATGATGATGCTTCCTCCACCCACGATCTCGCTGCCGATGAAGATCATCTTCTTCGTGCTCGTCGATGGATGGGCGCTGGTGGCCGGCTCGCTGGTCCGAAGTTTCGGCTAGGGAGGATCGGGCAGAGCTGGGTGCGACGGAGGGCGAGAGCCCTTCACAGGGCCAGTCAGCTCCCCCGCTGCTCGATCCATTCCGCTAGCAGGTCGAAGGGCAGCGGCATGTAGAACGCAAGCCCCGCCTCCGCGTCACGCACCCAGCGAACGGCGCCGCTCTTCACCGGCAGGCCGGGGATGGTGAGCACCAGCCGCTCCTCGCGAGCAGGCCGGAAGGGGAGGCGAAGCCTGGCACCGCTTTGCGAGATGTCGAGCAGGGATGCTTCCTGAGGAGCCCCGCCGGCGGCGACGGTGATCGGGCATTCGGCGGCAAGTCGCGGCGCCCGGGGCACGCGTGCGCGCAGGATGCGGCTTCGGCTGGTTTCGCCGGCGAGCACTGCCTTCAAATCCACCGGCACGTGGAAGGCGAGCCCGGCGGCCCCCTCGCGCGTCCACACGACGCGGGCACTGAGATTCGAGGTCGAGCGCAGATCGACCCTCACTTCGTCGCCTTTCGACAGCGCCATGTGAGTCTCGATCATCATGCCGGTGGCGGACATGTTGCGCACGCGGCACAAAGTCTCGCGCCCGCCCACGACCAGTTTTCCGGTGAGCAGCAGCGTCATGGCGCGCGCCGCGCGCTCGACATAGCGAACGGCGGACCGCTCGGCATCGGCCGAGGGCAGCGCGCTCATGTGGTTCTGCACGGCGCTCATCACGCTGGGTTCGCCTGGGTGATCGCGACGTGGCGAACCATGCCCTCGCCAAACGCCTCCGGCGCCGCGGTCATGACGACAGCGCGAAACTGCTCAATATCCGGGAGCATGCCGTCAGGACCGCTCGCAAGCGGGCTGCGAAAGGTGCGCAAGTTGATCGCATGGAGCAGCAACGGCATGCGAGCGGTGACGAACTCGGCGTGGTCGGCAGGAACCTCCAGCTCGATCTCGAAGGAGGTGTATCCGGCCAGGCGGCCGTCCTCCAGCACCAGGGGCGCCAGTACCGGTCCGGTTGGCACGAAGGCGTTGTCGGTGGCCGGCTGTTCCGCTTGCGGCCCGCGCAGCATCGCGGCCACATAGGCGGAGCTGCTGCCCACCGCGACGCCGAGCGCCAGGAGTGCCGGCATGAGGACGATGCGTTTCATGGATCAGAACCTGAAGCTGACGTCGCTCGGCAGGGCCGAAGGCTCGGCGAGCAGGACGATTGTGATGCGGCGATTTTCGGGACGATCCGGCTGGTCCGGATAGACGGGCCGGGAGGCGCCCAGCGCCACCACTTCGGTGAACCGATCCTGCGGTACGCCACTGGCGACCAGGGCGGAGCGCGCGGCGAGCGCACGCTCCCCTGACAGGCGCCAATTGGCGTCGCTCTCGCCACCCTGGCCATCCGTATGCCCCTCGATCGCGAGTTGCACGCCGGCCTTGGCAATGCGCCGGGCCAAGCTGGCGAGAAGGTTGCGGCCGTAATCGTTGAGATCGGCGGTGCCCGTCCGGAACATCGATCGGTTGCTGGTGTCCATCAAGCTCACCCGCACGCCTTCGCGGGTCGGCTGGATCTCGACATCCTGACGGTTCTCCGCCGGCTCCGCATCGAGGGCGATGCGCAATTCCTGCGCCAGCACGCGCATCGACGCGTCGGGGATGTTGGCTGTACCGCCCCGTGCGGCGCCCGCGGTGGCCGCCTCCATTGAGGGCTGCCCGAAAGAGGTCGTGCTGTCCGCCTGCGCCCGGCGCGTGTGCCCGCCCTGCCCTTTCGTGTCGCCGGGCGACATGCCGGACATGGATGACGTGCTTGGCGGTGCTGGCGAGAAGTAGTCGGCCAACCCCTGCAGCCGCTCCTTGTCAGGGTTTGCCAGAAGCCAGAGCAGCATGAAGAACGCCATCATCGCGGTCACGAAATCGGCGTAGGCCACCTTCCAGGCGCCGCCGTGATGGCCGCCGCTGACCTTCTTGACCCGCTTGATGATGATGGGCCGTTGGTTCGACCCTTCCGCGTTCGCCATGTCACGCGGCCTTCAGCGCGGCGCGCAGGCGATCCTGCACCACGTGGAGGCGGACCTGTTCAACCGCTTCCGTCGAGCACGTGCCATTCGCCATACGCTCCAGCACATCCGCCGCCTCCTGAGCGCGCTGGACCATCAGATCGAACGACTGGAGCTGCTCGGTATAGTTCAGCGCCAGGTATTCGTCGCATGCGAGGACGTCCGCGACGGATTCGATGAGCGCCCGCACCTCGCGGATTTCTTCGGCGACGGCGGCGCAGAGGGAGGTGGCGAGGTCGTCGACGTGTGACATCCGAACAGTCCGATCAGAAGAAAAAGGGGTTAGAACAGCTCGACTTCGCCTGCGATCTCGAGCGATCGGCGGGGCTGGGGCGGGAGGGTCAGCTCCGGTGCCTGCGCAACGTGGCTGCAACGCGAACGGCCCTCGAACGGCTGGAACTCGACCCGGCGGGCGCGCGTGCCGCCAAGATCCATGTGAGCGATGGCGATCCCCTCCGTCTCCACGAAGCGGCGAGCGAACTCCGCGTTGCTGGTGCCGATGGAGCCGAGCCCGGCGATCATGGTGGCCCCACCATAGAGATGCGCTCGAAGCCGGCTGCGCACCGCGCCGCGCCGCATCATCTCGTTGATGAGGAGCTCCATGGCGTGGATGCCATAGCTCGAAAGGTCGCGATCCCGCGCCGATCGTTCAGCGGAGGGCTCCCCAAGCAGGAAGTGATTCATTCCCCCCACCTTCGCGACACTGTCCTGGAGGCACACGGCGACGCACGAGCCGAGCACGGTCGTGATGACCACGTTCGGCTTCGCCACGACGGCGTGCTCACCCTGGACGATCGAAAGCCGCTCCACTTGTCCGTTCCTCAGGTAAGCTCGCCGAAGACGCGTTCGATCTTCTCCTTGAGGGCAGCCGGTGCGAAGGGCTTCACAAGGTAGTTGTTCACGCCCAGCGCTGCGGCCTGTTGCACGAGCTCGCGATCGGAAGAGCCCGTCAGCATGATGAAGACGGTCTTTCCGATCACCGGGTCCTTGCGCACCTCGCCGAGGAACTGGAGCCCGTCCATGTCCGGCATGTTGAAGTCGGAGATGATGAGATGGACCCGGTCAGCGCGCACTGCGCTTAAAGCCTCGGCGGCGTCCGCCTTGTCGCGCACATCCTTGAAGCCGAAGTCCTGAAGGGCGCGTCGGATCATGGCGCGCATGCTCGCCTGATCGTCCACCACCATCACCTTGATTGCAGCTGCTGCTGGCATCGCGTTCTCTCACTCAAACTCGGCAAGCCGCGAGGATCGCCTCGGGCATGGCTGACAAACTCAATTGACGCTCCACCGCCCCTGCTTCGAAGGCGGCGCGCGGCATGCCATAGACCACGCAGGTCTCCTGGTTCTGGCCCAGCGTACGGGCGCCAGCGCGGCGCATCGCGAGCAGGCCTTCGGCGCCATCGGCGCCCATGCCGGTAAGGATCACGCCCACGGCGCTGCCGCCGAGGCGTGTGACCGAATGGAAGAGCACGTCAACGGACGGCCGGTGACCTCCGACGAGGTCGGCCGCACGTAACCGAATCCGCATCTGGCTGGGGCTGAGCTCCATATGTTGCTCCCCCCCAGGAGCAATATAGACGGTTCCCGACTCCAGCGGAGCACCGTCCTGCGCTTCCACGACATTGACCGCGCACACTGAATTGAGGCGCGCGGCGAAGCCCCGCGTGAAGCCGGCGGGCATGTGTTGAACGATCAGAACCGGGGGGCAATCGGTCGGCAGTCCGGCGATGACCGAGAACAAGGCTTCCACTCCGCCTGTTGACGAGCCGATGGCGATCACGCTGCTGCGGTAGCTCGACCCCGACGCTGCCGGCCGGACGGAAGCCGTCGGGCCGCCTTGGCGCACATTGCTGCGGGCGGCGGCTTTGACAGTGGTACGCAGCAACTCGGCGTCCCGCGCGATCTCCAGCGGGTTTCCGCTGGGCTTCGCGATGCAATCGACCGCGCCCAGGCGGAGGGCCTCGATCGTCACCTCTGTGCCGCGCGCCGTCAGCGTCGAGCACATGACGACCGGCATCGGCCGCAGGCGCATGATCTTCTCGAGGAAGGAGAGGCCATCCATCCCCGGCATTTCGACGTCCAGGGTGACGACGTCCGGGTTGAGATCCTTGATCATGCCGCGCGCGCTATGCGGCTCGGGCGCGAGGCCTACGACCTCGATCTCCGGATCGGCGGACAGAATGCGATTGAGCGCGATCCGCATGCTGGCGCTGTCGTCCACGACCACGACTCTCACGGGGTCGGTCATCGCGCACCTCCCTCATTCTTGACGTAGATGGTGTGGCCGCAGGCAGTCATTTCGCGTGTAGCGGGCCCGATCAGCCGCTCCGAATGACCGATATACAGGAAGCCTCCGGGGGCCAGCCGCTCGACAAGGCGCGCTTCAAGCTCCGCCTTCGCCTCGTCATCGAAATAGATCATCACATTGCGACAGAAGATCGCGTCATAGGATGCGCGCATCGGCCAGGTTTCGAAGAGGTTGAGCGTCCGCGCCGTCACCATTGCCTTGGCTTCCGCCGCCATCTCGAAGCCCTTCGGGTGCGGCCGGAGCCACGCCGAGCGGTAGGGCTCCGGGATCGATTCCCGCGCCGCCGCCGGATAGATCGCGCGCGCGGTCGCCTCGACCACCGGGGTCGCGATGTCCGTCGCGAGCAGGCGAATGTCGGCGCTCTTGAGCCAGGCAGCATCCGCCCGGTCCCGGCCGAGCAGACACATCGCGATGGTGTAGACTTCCTCGCCCGAAGAGCAGCCGGCGGACCAGATCCGCACGCCGGACCGGCCCGCCTTGTCCTTCAGGCGGGGGATCAGGTGGGTGCGGAAATGGTCGAAGTGGTGCGCTTCGCGGAAAAAATGCGTGTGGTTGGTGGTGAGGGCGATCACCATCGCCCGCCGCTCTTCCTCGTTAGCCTGCACGAAGGCCACATAGTCACGGAAGCTGCCGATCCTGTTCTCGCGCAGCCGTCGGCTGAGACGCGAGTGAACAAGCGTCAGCTTCGCCTCGTTGAGGTGAATGCGTGCCTCGCGCTGCAGGATCGCGGCGATCGCGGCGAACTCGGCCGGACCGAGATCCGCCTCGCCGGGACCGGCGGCAGGGGGAGGAAGGGCGGCGGCTTGGCTCACGCAACCAGGTCCATGGACCTCGTGACGCTCAGCGCCTCAAGATCGAGCAGCAGCACCATCGAGCCGCCATCGTCGTCATGATTCTCCTGCGCCCGCGCGGCGACCCGGACCAGACCGGCGATGACATTGGCTTCATCGATATCGATGTCCGGCGCCGGCTGGATCTCACTGTCGTTGATCCCGACGATATCGGCGACCTCGTCCACCAGGAAGCCGGCCTGCTTGCCGCCGATGCTGACGACCAGGATGCACGAACGCGAGTGGGGCACGCTAGGCTCCCAACCGAGACGCTCTGCGAGGCCGACGATCGGGATGACAGTGCCGCGCAGGTTCGACACGCCCTTGATGTACGAGGGCACGCGGGGAAGCGGAGTGGGCTCTTCCCACTCGCGGATCTCGATAAGCGCCCGCATGTCGATGCCGAAGATGCGGTCGCTGAGGGAGAAGGTGACGATCTTGCGCTCGCCGCTTTCGACGTTGGTCATGCTGCCAATCCTTTAAGGGTGTGCTTGGGGGCTGAAGGTGCGGGGGAGGTGACGAGCGCCTCCAGGTCCAGGATCAATGCGATGGACCCGTCGCCGAGGATGGTGGCACCCCCAAGCCCGCGGATCGGATGCAGGTTCTGGTCTAGGCTCTTGATTACGACTTCGCGGCGGTCGTCGATCGTATCGACCATCAGGCCGACCAGCCCCGCCGTGTCGCTCTCGACCACGATCACCAGCGAATCCTCCGGCTGCTGCGGCCGGCCGTGCTCCATCCCGAAGAACTGGTTCAGGCGTTTGATCGGCAGGAAGTTTCCGCGCAGTTCGATCACCTCCTTGGTGGGGGAGACCGACTGCACCTGACCGGGCTCGGGCCGAACCGATTCCACCACGCTCGCCAGCGGCAGCACGAAGCGCTGCCCGGCAAGGCGCACGACCATGCCGTCCAGGATCGCAAGCGTCAGGGGCAGGATCATGGTGAAGGTGGTGCCTTCACCCGGAACCGAGTTGATCTCGACCCGGCCGCCCAGCGCCTCCACGTTCGATCGGACCACGTCCATGCCGACGCCACGGCCCGAGATGTTCGAGATCGTCTCCGCGGTCGAAAAACCCGGTGCGCAGATCAGCTGATCGATCTCCTCATCGGAAAGCGCCGCGTCTGCCGGGATGATGCCTTTCTCAACCGCCTTCGCACGAACGCGTTCGCGGTTGATGCCGCGTCCATCGTCCCGCACGCGCACTAGGATGCGGGCCCCCTTCTGTTCAGCCGAGAGGTGAATGCGACCCTCAGGGGATTTGCCGGCGGCGAGGCGCTCCTCCGGCTTCTCGAGGCCATGATCGACGGCATTGCGGATCATGTGGGTGAGGGGATCGCCGATCTTCTCGATGACGCTCTTGTCGACCTCGGTGCCTTCACCCTCCACGTCCAGCACGACCTGCTTGCCGGTCTCAGTGGAAAGCTCCCGCAGCATGCGAGGCACTCGGCTGAAGGCCTGCTTGATGGGCTGGGCGCGCAGGGACATGACGCTGTCCTGGATCTGCCGGTTGAGACGCGTGAGCTGAGGAAGCTCCACCCGCTCCTGATCCGCCGGCGACAGGCGATCCGCCAGGATCGAGCCCCGGATCACCAGCTCGCCCACGAGGTTCAGCAGCTGGTCGAGCTTCGACAAGTCGACGCGGATCGTCTGCGATGCCTGCTCGGCCGGCTTCTCGGCCCCGCCGGCTTTCGGCGCCGCGGGGACTGCCGCGGGGGGAGGTGGCGAAGCATCAGCGGCCGCAGGAGCGGGCACGGCTTCAACGATCGTGAGCGTGGGTGCTGCAGGAATGGGCGCGGCGACAGGCTCGGGGGCAGGCTCCGGCTCGGGCTCAAGCTCCGGCTCCGGCTCAGCTTCAGGAGCAGCTTTCGTGGTGCGCTTGGGAGCACGCTTTGAAGACGCCTTGGGCGCGGCCTTCGATGCAGACGCTTTGCGCGCGCTCTTGGCCGGCGTGGCGGGTGCTTCGGGCTCGATCGGCTCGGCCGGTGCGCTTTCCGGCTCTTCGCGCCTGATGTCGATCAGCGATTCAGGCGGGACGAAATCGAAGCACTCGGCGATCTCGGCCTGCTCGACCGAGCCGGGCACGCGGATGGTCCAGACGAAGTACCCGTCCTCCGGGTCCATCTCGCGAAGGCTCGGCAGGCCCGACATGTCAACGGCGATGACCTCGCCGCCGAGGCGCTCCAGTTCGCGGATCACCAGCAGGGGCTCCCCGCCATTGGCCAGGGCATCGCGTGACGGACCGAAGCGCACGCTCCAGTCCCCGTCGGCCGCCGTTGGTGCCTCGAAATCGTCCAGCGACACTGCCACTGGCTCGAACCCGAAGGGATCGAGATCCTCGACAACGGCCGTGACCGGCATGAAGCCGAATTCGTCAACTTCAGTGTCCGCGGCGGGGGAAGCAATCTCTGGCGCCGCAGGCGCTTCCGCCGGCGCCGCTGGCTCCGCGCCGAGAGAGGCGCCCTTTGTCGCCAAAATCTCGTCGAGCTTCGCCAGCATCGCAGCGTCCGCCGGGGGAGCGGACTGCTCCTGCGCTGCCGTGACATGGTCCGACAGGAGGTCGAAGGCGCTCAGCATCTCCTTGACGACCCCGGCGCTGGCCGGGATACGCCCCGCGCGGATCTCGTCCAACACGTTCTCGAACCGGTGCGAGAAGGCGAGCAATGCGGCGTGGCCGAATGCACCCGAGCCACCCTTGATCGAGTGGACGGCGCGGAACACGCTCGCGATCGTCTCCGCGGAAATATCGCCGTCCGCCATTGCGGACAGGCCGTTCTCGGCCGCGACAAGGCCCTCCGCGCACTCTTCGAAGAAGATCGCCTGGATTTCGTCCAGTTCGTCGTTCACGGACACACGCGGCGGATCGCCGCCCCCAGCTTGGTCGCGTCGAACGGCTTGGTGATCCAGCCGGTGGCGCCGGCGGAGCGCGCTCGCGCCTTCTTGTCGTCCGAGAACTCGGTCGAGAGCACCAGGATCGGCGTGCCGCGGAAGTCGGAAACCGCGCGCACGGCCTCGATCAGCTCGAACCCGTCCATCCTCGGCATGTTGATGTCGGTGATGAGGAGATCCGGCTTGACCTCATGCATGCGTTCAAGCCCGTGAACGCCATCATTCGCGCTCTCGATGCTGAAGCCCTGCGCAGTCAGCGATGCCTTCAACAGCATTCGCATGCTCGCCGAGTCATCGACGGTGAGGATGAGCTTGCTCACTTGTTGTCCTTTGCAGGTTGAAGGCCGAGCGTGTCCGCAAGGCCGCATGCCGCCACGCGCTCAAGGAAAGCGGGGCTGGGATTGATGATCTCGAACTCGAGACCCTTGCTCTCCGCCTCCTCGCGAGCGGCGACCAGAAGCTGAAGAACAGCCTGGCCGACGGTTTCCACCTGCGAGGCGTCGATATGGATCTCCTCGTCCAGATCGGCGGCAAGCACCAGACGAACCTTGAGGTCCTCGGCCGACACGGTCGTGCCGTTGACCGGCAGGCGCAGGGAGCGGTCTTCGACCGGCTCAGGCGGGGATAGCGGAGAGTTCATCTTTGGCCTCGTCGAGCGCGGTCTCGAGTTGCTGGAAGGTTGGGGCGTGCGCGGTGGGCGTCATGCGCCGGGCGATCTCGATCGCGACCTGCGTCGGCACACCCTGGGCGTAGGCGACGATCGCGCTCTTCGCGATGTGGAACGGCTTGGTCTCTTCCTCGACGATGCCGAGCAGCTTGGATGCGAGCGGACCGACGAAGCAGTAGGAGAGGAGAACGCCGAGAAAGGTGCCCACCAGCGCGCCGCCGATCATCGCGCCGAGGACTTCGGTCGGCTGATCGATCGAGGCCATCGTCTTGATGACGCCGAGCACTGCAGCGACAATGCCGATGGCGGGAAGGCCGTCGGCCATCATCTGCAGCGCATGCTGGGGCGCGAGTTCCTCGTGATGGTGCTTTTCGATGTCAGCGTCCATCGCGGCTTCGATCTGGTGCGGATCCTCGAAGTTGACGGTCATCATCCGCAAGTAGTCGCAGATGAACTCGACGAGGTGGTGGTCCGCCAGAAGACGGGGATAGCGCGAGAACAGCGGGCTTTCCGCAGGCGCATCGAGGTGAGGCTCGATCGCCGTCGCGCCACCCTTCCTGAAGGTGGAGAGAAGGCCGAACAACAGCGTCAGGAGATCGCGGTAGTCGCTCTCCTTCCAGCGCGCGCCCTTGAACGCGCGGGCGATGCCCTTGCCCGCCTTCTTCACGACAGGCAGCGAGTTGCCGACGATGAACGCGCCGATGGAGGCGCCGCCGATCGCCATCAGCTCATGCGGAAGCGCGTGGAGAACCACGCCCATCTTGCCGCCTGCGATGATGAAGCTGCCGAAGACGCAGCCGAGGATGACGAGAAATCCGATACCGTTGATCATAACCTGGTCCAGCCCACGCTTGGGACAGTTCCAGTTATAGGATGATTCCGGCGGGCCCGGCGCGAACGGGGACACTTTTCGCCAATCGGATCATGTTCGTACCGGCGCCAACGCAAGCGCGCCCGCAATGGCTCATTTCGCTCTAGAATAGAAAAAACGACGGAGCCTCTTCATGTCACTTTCCGCTTATCAACGTGTCCGGACCATCGCGGAATCGCCGCGGAATATGGAGTTTCGCCTGGTGACCCAGATCACCGGCGAGATGATGGCTGCGCGCGATGCAGGGCTGCAGGGTGCGGCGCTGATGCCGACGCTTCATCGCAATCGTGAGATGTGGGGCGCGTTCGCCAGCGCCTGCGGCGCCCCGGGCAACGGACTCCCTGCCGAGCTGCGCGCCGGCATCATCTCCCTGGCTCTGTGGGTCGAGCGCTTCACCAGCCAGGTCGTCACCGGGACTGAGCCGCTGGAGGACCTGATCGAGGTCAATCGCCAGCTTCTTGAAGGTCTTGCGCCCGAGCAGATGGCCGCCTGAGCTCGCATCCGGGGAAGCGCCCGCGATGATGCGGGTTCCTCCTCGCAGCCAAAGCGATCGTTGCGTCGCGGGTGGAATAGGACCATCCCCCCGCTCGGGCGAGCATGCCGAACATCTCCGGCCTTCATGCGCCCATGCGCCAGCCGCCCGCCCCATAATGCGCCATAAGGAGGGACGCGTTGGTCAGACGCGGGACCCTCTTGTATGGTAGGCCATGCATGGATTGATCTTCAGATGGGTTGGTGAGGCCTTCCGCGCCTATCCGGGGCGTGTTTCAATCCTTCTGTTGCTGAGCTTGCTGAGCGCGCTGATGGAAGGCCTCAGCATCAGCATGCTGATCCCGCTGGTCGCCACCCTGTTCGATGGCAGCGACTTCATCGGTGGCGATGATGGGATCGTCGCCGCCACTGTCAGCCGCCTCGCCGGTCTTGCGCCGGCCGATTGGCGCCTCGAATTCATTGCCGGGCTGATCGTCGGCCTCGTCGCGATGCGTGCGCTGCTCACCTACGTCAACAGCGTCAACATCGCTCAACTGGGCGGGAAGCTGGGCTGCGACATGCGCGCCAGGATCCACGCCAACCTGCTCGGCGTCGATTACCAGTACCTGTGCCTCACCGATAATGGCCGGCTGATCAATACGCTGGACGGCGAGACGTGGAAGGTCACCGACGCAATCTTCAGCGTCTTCGACCTTTTCTCCTCCGCCTGCATCGTGCTTGCTCTCGGTTCCGTGCTCCTCCTGCTCTCGTGGGAGCTGACCTTGCTGGTGGTGGTGCTGGTGGCGCTCGTCTCCCTGCTGCGCCGCCTGCTGGATCGGCGCGCCCGGCGGCTGGGAGAGCTGAAGGTCGCGGCTTCGGAGGACCTGTCGATCCGGGCCTACGAGCTGCTCGACAACATGCGCATGACGCGCGCCTTCGGTCAGGAAGCGAAGGTGCAGGGCGGATACGAAGACAGCGCGCGACGGCTGGCCGAGGTCGACGTCAACCTGGTCCGGCTCGATAGCGGCATCTCCAACGTGCAGGAGGTGCTGTATGCCGCCATTGTCGCCATCCTGCTGCTGTCCGCGGTGGCAACCGGTCTTGGCGAGGCCTCGCTGATCGCCTTCCTTGCCCTGTTGCACCGCATCCAGCCGAACCTGATGGCGATTGAACAGACGCGTACCGACCTCATCCAGTCGTTCGGATCCGTGGGTGCGGTCTCGGAGCTGCTTGGCCTTAAGCCCTGGTCGAACCGGGCCACCGGATCGCGGCGGCTGGATCGGCTGGAGCAGGGCATTGCCTTTGAGGGCGTGACCTTTTCCTATCAGGGGAAGGCGGCCGAGCGGCGCAATGCGCTGGACGCGGTAAGCTTCTCGATCCCGATCGGACGGACCACGGCGCTCGTCGGCGCGTCCGGCGCGGGCAAGTCCACCATCACGAACCTGCTGTTCCGATTCTACGATCCGGAAGAAGGGCGCATCACCGTCGATGGCGTGCCGCTAAGCGAGACCGATCTCGTCTGGTGGCGCGGGCGGCTGGCCATCGCAGGGCAGGATACCGGCCTTGTTTCGGGAACGCTGCGCGAGAACATCGCCTATGCCCATCCGGAGGCGACACAGGCGGAGATCGAGGATGCCGCTCGCGCCGCGCAGATCCACGACTTCATCATGGATCTGCCGCTCGGCTACGACACGCAGGTGGGGGAACGGGGGCTGCTGCTCTCTGGCGGGCAGCGCCAACGCATCGAACTCGCCCGCGCATTGCTGCGCAAGGACGCAATCCTGATCCTCGACGAGGCGACCAACGCGCTCGACAGCATGACGGAACGCGAGGTGCTGAAGGCCTTCCGTTCCATGGCAGGCGGGAGGACCATCATCATCATCGCCCATCGGCTGAGCACCACGCGCGAAGCCGACCACGTCATCGTCCTCGCGCAGGGCAAGGTGGCGGAGGAGGGCGCTCCGGCAGCGCTTTATCAGGCGGGCGGGCTCTTCCGGAAGATGGTCGAGTTGCAGGAACTGAGCCATCTGGTGAACGACCCTGCGTTCCTGCAGGAGCAGGACCCTCGGCCGCTATCGGCGATGATCGGCCAAGGCTGACGCCGCGCCATGGCGACGCTTTGTATTGGCATGCTGCAGGCGCCGTAGCGCACGGCGCATCGGCTCCGGGATCACATGTTTGAGGAGCCGCAGGATCGCGAACCGCGCCCGGCGCAGCTGGCGCGCAGCCGCAATGTAGAGCGGGTGATCGTAGGGCCACAACTGACGGGCGATTGCAGCCACAATGACCGGGTCGGTGATCCCGGTGCCGGGCAGATAGTCGCTCAGCCAGCGCAAGTAGGTCGCGCGCGCCGGGTGGTGGCCGTTTGGGTCATAATCGCCGGTGACCAGCGCACGTGAGCAGCAGGATTCCTCATGCTGGCGATAATAATCCAGCACCTCATCGATCACCACGATGGGGTGATGCGCCGCCATTTTTGAAAGAAAAACCTGGTCTTCGTACAGCCCGCGAAAGGAGGGCTCGAACCCGCCCACCGCCTCATAGGCATCGCGGCGGACGAGCAGGCTGCAGATGCCCGGCAGGCTACCGCCTTCGCTCAGGAGGAATTCCCTGAGGACCATGGGTGCAGGCAGCAATCGGCGTGTGGGCAGCGACAGCTCGCCGACATGGTCTTTCGACGCCCCCCGCATCTCATCCGGGACCGCCCAGCTGAACCAGTACAACGTGGGGCCATAGATCATGCCGGCCGAAGGGAAATCCCGCGCAACCTCCAAAAATCGCTCCAGCCGATCGGGCAGCCAGATGTCGTCAGCGTCCAGGAACGAGATGTATTGCCCCCGTCCTTCCGCCACCCCGGCATTGCGAGACGCGCTCATGCCTCGATTGGCGTGGCCGGGATGCTCGAGATAGCGGATCCTGCCGGGGTGCCGCTCCGCGTAGGATCGGGCGATGGTGGTGGCCCCATCGGTGCTGCCGTCATCCACCAGCACCAGTTCCCAGGCGCGGCAGGTCTGCGCCAGCACGCTCTCGATCGCCTCCGCAATATATTTTTCGCCATTGAGAAAGATCATCACCGCCGTCACCAGCGGAGCTTCGGGTCCAGCAGCGCCCATCAGCCGTCCCCCAGCAGCCCGTGATCGTCGCGCAGCCAGCGGGCGAAGCTGTCGCCGTCGCGTTCGATCGCATGCAGACGGGGCAATTCGGTTCGTGACATGCCAGCCATCGCCACGGCTGGCCGACTCGTGCAGGCGACCGCGATCCCCAATTCGCGCACATGGCCCAGCGCGCACTCATCGTACCGCCCGAAGGGATAGGAGAAGCGGTCGACGGGCCGGCCGACCAGTTCCTCCAGCTCCCGATGGCCGCCTTGAATCTCCTCCCGCTGGCGTGCGGGGGACAGGTGCGGCAGCGAGACATGATGCCGCGTATGGCTGCCGACGCGGATCAGAGGATGCGTCGCAAGGGCAGCAATATCCTCGCGTGTGGCAGGATGGCGATGCTCCGGCCCGACGGCAGGAAGACCGGCCCAGCCCAGCACCTTCTCCGCTGCGGCATTCTGCTCTGCCGGCTCCAGCAGCACGATCGCATTCCACAGCTTCAGGTACAACCGTTCGCGATCGGTGCGCGGCTCGTCATGGTCGGCATCCCAGCCGTCTGCGGGCGCCGCCTCGCTGCCGTCCTGGATGCAGAACTCACGGTCCTTCCCGCCGAGTTGCAGCGATAGTGTGTGCGGGATCCGCCCACTTTCCAGCACCGCGCGGCCGAGTGCATCCCACCAGAACTCACGGTGTTGGCCGAGCGCGCGGGTGACGACGAAAATCGTCGCAGGGATCTCGTGCTTCTCCAGGATCGGCAGGGCGGCGGCAAGATTGTCGATGTAGGCATCATCGAACGTCACCGCGATGCGATCGCCCGCCTTGCTGTAGGCGCTGCCGTCGCTGAATGCGCCGAGGTCCACGGCAGAGCGGCGACGGGCCAGCACCGCCATCTGCTCATCGAAGGCGGCAGGCGTCACGCACAGGTTCCACGGGTCCGCCTCTTCAGTTGCGACCCGATGATACATCAGGATGCCGGCACGGGGCGTTCGGCGCCTGGCGGCGCGGAGCAGCGGCTTCGCCACCCGCCCGGCCATTCGTCGCGCCGGGCCATTTCGCAAAAGAGAAGAGAGCTTCGGAACCATATCGCGTGGTTGACCCTATCCTGTCTTCAGGCGCCTTCAATCCCTTGAGAAGCGGCAGCAATTCCTCTTCGGGCGAGATGTCCGGAATTGCTCCCGAACAGCCAGTTGCCTCATCGTCATTTCAGCTGAACGAGGGACGGGTCCATCCTTCCCTAGCGGAATTGCTCGCTATTCAGTCGGATCTTGGCTTCGGGGTCTCCCGCCCGCGCGCAGATGGCGATGGTCACCGGGTATTCGGCATCGAAATGGTCAAGCTCGTCGTGGGTCAGTTCACTGTCCGCGAGGCCCTGGAGAAAGCTGGTCGCTGACAGCACGTTGCCGAACTGGCTGATCTCGACATTGCCCTTGCCGAAGGCGTTTTCGCATAGCCTGCGGGCGGAGGCGCGCGTCAGCGACCAGTACCAGGTCTCGTTCCACTCCGCGTCCGCCACCTGGCTGATGCCGGGGACGGTGCACAGGAGGACACCCCCGGGCTTCAGGATGCGGAAGATCGTTCGCAGCGCCTGCTGCATGTCAAAGATGAGGTGCAGCGTCTGCGTCAGGATCACGCAGTCATAGGTGTCGCTTGGAATGGACTCGCCATGGGTCAAATCATCGACATAGGTCGCGCCCTCGACGTCATCGACATGCAGCATGTCACTCTGCTGCACGCCCTTGCCGAACCGCGACGTATAGGTGCGCTCGCCAATCTCCAGCACCGTGCCTGTGATCAGGTCGCCATGCGCCTTCAGGAAGTTTTCGATGTAGTAGCGGTCGATGGGCCGCCCGCGATCATAGCCATACTCACGGCTGATCGGTTCCAGCCGCCGCAGGTGGCCGAAGCGCACCCGGCCGGGGCGCGGGACACCACGCCGATAGGCACGCACGATCCGCCGCGCATGCTGCTTGAGGGTTGAGAATCCCATAGGTTCGAATGGCTAGACGCGTTCGCCCCGCCCGGCCACAGCTGTTTGAGGAGGCTGGCCCGCCCTGACACAGCCGTCTCCTTGCCTCGCGAAGGCGTGTCGCGGTCTTCAGCCTGCCTGCGCCTCACCTGCGAGCCAGCGTACCAGTGCCTGTGCAATGGGTGCATCTGTGCGCGACTGGTAATAGCTGTAGGCCGGGCTTGGATTGGCTTCAAAGCACACGACCTCCCCTCCGGGCGTCATCCGCAAGTCGATGCCGGCGAAGGAAAGGTCGAGCGCAGCAGCCAGCCGGATGCAGCGCCCCTCCCATTCCGGCGCGATTGCCGTGGCGGTGAGTTCGGCATCCTCCCCCGTCTCGCGCGCCGAATAGCGGTAATCGGTCGCCTTGCTCTCGATGTTCGTGGCGAAGCAGCGGTTGCCGATCACGTGAACGCGCATGTCCGTGCCCCGCACCTTGCGCTGGAACTGCGTGGGGCACCAGCGGATGCGGTGCAGCCGCTCCCGGTCCGCAGCCGTGAAGGTCTGCACGATGGAGCGCGCGCCGCTGATCGACTTGTAGATCACCTCGTCGCCCTCGGCCGCGCAGTTCTCGACAAAGGCAAGCACCGCGTCCGGATCGTTGGTGACCAGAGTTTCGGGAATGGCGAAGCCGCAGCGCCGGATCAGCTCCGCCTGAAAGGTCTTGGAGGTGTTCGACAGCATCGCGCGCGGGCGGTTCGCGATGCGGATGGGAGCGATATTGCACCATTCCAGCAGCATCCGATGGAACCGGATCGCCCGCTGCCGCTCCGGCGCGTCCTCTGCCAGATCACGCACATCAGGCAGGAAGCGTTCATCCATCAAGCGGACATAGGCGCCCGTCAAACGATGAAGTTCAATCTCCCGCCCCTGCAGAGTGAGCCGCGCTCGCCAGCCCTCCAGCGGATCCAGCGCCAGCGAAAACCCTGCCTCGGCATGGTCGCGCTGGTCGAAGACGATATGGCCGACGCCGCATTCCTCCGCCGCCTCGATTGCCATGGCGACCGGCGGTTCATCGGCAATGCCGGCGATCAGGATCATGTGCCGAACACTCGCGTGATCGCATGCACAAGTGCGCTGCCGCCGAGCCGGTAATCGGGCAGGCTGGTGGCTCGCAGGAACCAGCGGTCCCCACCCTCCTTTCGCGTTTCCACCTGCAACAGCCGCGCGCCCCAACCGTGCGCGAAAGCGATCAGGGAGTCGCGGTGGCGCACATCGACGACTGGCCCGATGAGTTGATCGTCCAGCACGAAGTGAACCTCCCCCGCCCCGGCTCCGTCCACAAGCAGCCGCGCTCCCTCCGACGACGGGTCAAGGAGGCGCGCCTCGCAGCGCAGCCCCGCCTGCGCGGCGAGGTGCAGCGCGCTGATCTCGGAGTGCCACGGCCCTGCAAGCCACTCTGGCGCGGGCGGATTCAGCACCGGGCATTCAAGGGAAGCGAGCCAGCCGAGCAGGAAAGCGTGCAGCTCTCCCGCAGCATAGCCTTGGTCGCCCTGCTCCGCGCGCCCGAGATGCTCCAGCGGCAGGGCCGTGATGCGGTTGACGACGCCTGACACGCTTGCGAAGTCGAACTGCACCCCGTTCCACAGGCGAAAGCTGGACCGCCCACCCTCGGTCGCCATTCGCTGGATAATGGCGGGCGCGTAGACGAGCTGGGCGGGGCTCAGCAGCTCCACCAGCACCGGCAAGCGCTGGCGCAGCATCGCCTGCAACCACTGCGCGGGGAGGTCGCCTTGATCGGCGATGATGAGAATCATCGACGTCGGCGTTCCCGCCCTGCAATTGCCGGTGAGGCGGCGAAGCGGCCCGCGCTCAATAGCCCTCGCTGTCCTTATGGTCCTTTTGCGCCTTGGCCTGCTGATCCTGGTCCTGGCCCCCCAGTGCGGAAGAGGAAAGGTCCGGCCGCAGCTCTCCGCCGATGAAGTGCAGCAGGCTCTGCACCGCGCCTTCCAGCGCAGCCAGGCGACTGTCGATATCGCCGCCCGCCATTCCGCCCGCCGGTGCCGCGCCGCCCACCGTCTGGCCCTGCAATTCCGGACGGACCCTGATCACGTCGATGCCACCTTCGAAGACGTCCTTGTCCTTTTCCTTGATGTGCTTCTCGAACTCCTTGCCCTCCTTGATTTCCTTGAACTCTTTGCCGTCCTTGATTTCCTTGCGGCCGTCCTTGAGATCCTTGGCGGCTTCCTTCTCCTTGGTTTCCTTGAACTCCTTGAACTCCTTGCGGCCTTCCTTGGAGAGCTCCTTGCCCTCCTTGATCAGCTCCTTGCTGAGTTCCTTGCCCTTGCCGAAAGCGCAGGTGACGAGCTGGCGAAGGTTCGGGCGGTTGCCGATGCGCTGCGTGGCCGGGCGGCCAGGCTCGTCCTGCTGCGCGGAGCCGGTGGTGCGCAGGCAATTGCGGAACTGTGCCGGGGTCAGGAACGGCTTGCCGCGCGCACGGGCCATCCCTTGCAACGACGCCGCCACGCCCACGATGATCGGCGATGCGCTGGAGGTGCCGGAGAAAGTGTCCGTGTACCACAGGTCCTCATTGCTGCCGCCCTGCAGGTCGCCATAGGCGCAGGTCGTCACCTCCCGCCCCCAGCCTTGGGCATCGATCAGCGCACCCCAGTTCGAGAAATCGAGGCGGGAGCGGTCCGCCCCGTGGTTTCGCCCGTGCGTCCCGGGAGGGGGAGCGCCTGCACCGACGACGATGGCGCCTGAATCCCGGTTCGAGCGGCGGAACGGGTTCGTCCATCCCGCCGGGAAGCCCGGAGCCGGGTTCTGGTAGATCGCGTCATCCAGGTTTTCCGCCCCGTTGCCTGCCGCCTCCACGACGATGATGCCGCGGTTGACCGCCGCGCGCACTGCCGCGAAATCATCAGGCCACCACTCGACCGCGATGTAGCCTCGTTGATCGTTGCGGTTAGCGAAGTTGAACCGGGGGCCTGGCCGATGCAGCTCGATCAGCAGCACGTCGCCGGCGCCCAAGCGTCCGGCAGCCATGTTGATCGCCCCGGCCGATCCGACGCCTCCGAAGATGGAAATGGCGCTTACGACCGCATCGGGAGAGATGCCGGTGACGCCGATGCTGTTGATGTCGCCACTGAACTCTCCAATCACGGCCGTGCCGTGATTGCGCCAGCCGAGGTCGGTCGACTGTGTGCCACCGACAACGCCGCCTTGCGCTGTGCCGAGATCCTCATGCGTGAAGCGCCAGGCGCCCTCGATGTCGATGATGCGGATGCCTGCGCCGCGTCCGCCGTTTTGCGTCCACGCCCAGCGCGCCTCCACCCCGCCTGGCGCCGCATCAAGGTACAGCTGGCGGGAGGTGAAGTCCGGTGTGGAGGGCGGGGCCTCCTCGGGTGTGGGCGCCATGTCGTTGAGGAAGGCAGGAGGCTCGGCACCGGGCTTTACATAGGCCCCGTCCACCAGATCGTTCGCCAGCAGGTCCGACTGGAGGCTCTCCATCCGCTCTGCGGGGGCATCGACGGTGTAGAAGGTGGTGAGGTCCAGAGGCTCGGCCGCGCCCGTTTCCTCGCCGAAGCTGCGGCTCATCAATGCGGCCACGCGCTCCTCTGTCGGGCCGAACAAGGGACGCATGCGGGCGCCGTTGTCCTGCAGCAGGGATTGCAGCGTATCGGTGGCTTGACCCGACATCGCGCGGAAGCGCCCGGCGGACGCCCGCAAGGCAGTCTCTGGCCGCGTCACCACCACCAGCTCAGCCGGGGCGGCGGCGGGCGCCGACGAGCTGCTGACTCCGTCACCGCCGCCTCCCGGGCCGTCGGCTCCACCTCCGCCTTCACCGCTGCCCTGATCGTCGCCTTGGCGAGTCCTGCTGCTCCGTCGTGATGGTTGCCGCGCCACGCTGCTTCTCCTCTTGCGCGAGGAGGCCGCTGACGCTCCTCGTGAGTTACGGAAGTTCGGCGTCGGGTTTTATGTATGCGGCTTCGATCCCGGAAAGGCCGGCAAGGGCCTGCCTGAGAGCGTCCATCCGATCACCTGCGACCTGCTCAACCTGGAAGAATTGGGCTAGCTCCCCCTCGTTTTTTTGGAGAGGGCGAGAAAGAATGGCTCCATACTGGGTCAAAGTACGACCCAAGTCATCTTTGGAAATGTCCTGTCCGCGTTTGATCTGTTCGGCCAAATCGCGACTCACTTTTATCATCAGGTCCGGCATGTGCCAACCTCCCGAGCCTTTCCGGCTATCCTTATAGGAGATGCAGCCGCCGCACCCAACGGGCGCGGCAGCCGCACATCGCTTCAGGTTCGGAGCGCCGGCGGGGGCCGGTCAGGCGGCGACGTCTTCCGCATCAAGGCCATAGGCGGTGTGCAGCAGGCGGACGGCGAGCTCCGTCTCGTCCTCGTCGATCAGGACGCTGATCTTGATCTCGCTGGTGGAGAT
Source organism: uncultured Erythrobacteraceae bacterium (assembly GCA_966251025.1). Taxonomy (GTDB): domain Bacteria; phylum Pseudomonadota; class Alphaproteobacteria; order Sphingomonadales; family Sphingomonadaceae; genus Croceibacterium. Next base: position 70,139 of record CBINJM010000009.1, read on the forward strand.
CGCCTGGATGTTGATCCCACGCTCGGCCAGCGCCTTGAACATCGTCGCCGCAACGCCCGCATGGCTGCGCATGCCCACGCCGACGACGCTGACCTTGGCGACCTTGCTGTCCACCACGATGCGGTTGAAGCCGATGGTGGAGCGGCGGTCTTCCAGCAGCGCCTGAGCGCGGGCGAGGTCCGACTGCGGGACGGTGAAGGTGACGTCCGTCTCGCCCTTGTCGCGGCCCACGTTCTGGATGATCATGTCCACGTTGATCGCCGCCTCGGCCAGCGGCGTGAAGATGTGGCTGACTGCGCCCGGCCGGTCCGGCACGCGCGTCAGCACGATGCGCGCTTCGTTCTTGTCGTGCGCGATGCCGGTGACCAGCTGCGTTTCCATCCCGCTCTTCTCCATGATGGCCGCCATTTCCTCATCCGATACGATCATTGTTCCCGGCAGATCATCCGCCGGCGCGCCATCCTCGATAAAGCTGGAGAGCACCTGCACGCGCACCCCCGCCTTCATCGCCAGGCTGACGGAACGGGTCTGCAGCACCTTCGCGCCCACAGAAGCCAGCTCCAGCATTTCCTCGTAGGTGACATATTGCAGCTTGCGGGCGCGGGCGACGATGCGCGGATCGGTCGTGTAGACGCCGTCCACGTCGGTGTAGATGTCACACCGGTCCGCTCCGATCGCCGCCGCAACCGCGACCGCCGAAGTGTCGGACCCGCCGCGACCCAGGGTGGTCACCCGGCCATCCTCCGCCACGCCCTGGAAGCCGGGAATGACGGCGACTTCGCCTGCCTCCATCGCCGCGATCATCCGCTCCGCGTCGATTTGCGAGATCCGGGCTTTGGCATGCGCCTCCGCTGTGCGGATCGGCACCTGCCAGCCCAGCCAGCTGCGCGCCTTGCAGCCGATGGCCTGCAGAGTGAGCGCCAGCAAACCGCTGGTCACCTGCTCGCCGCTGGCGACAACCACGTCATATTCGGCCGGGTCGTAAAGCGGGTTCGCTTCCCGGCAGAAATTGACCAGCCGGTCCGTCTCGCCGGCCATGGCGGATACCACCACGGCGACCTGGTGACCGGCTTCCTGCTGCCGCCGCACAATATTGGCGACGCGGCGGATGCGCTCGGTCCCGGCCATCGAGGTGCCGCCGAATTTCATCACGATGCGTGCCAAGGCGACGGGTTCTCCTGCAATCCGCCCGGCTGGTGCCGGGCTCCGCGCGCTGTTAGGGGTGGAGCATGGGTGATGCAACTGTCGCAAATGTAACCATCCGGCCGGAAGAGGCGGCGCACTTTGCCGCGCTGGCGAAGGATTGGTGGAACCCCCGCGGGAGCTCCGCCATGCTCCACCGGCTGAACCCGGTGCGGCTGGCTTACATCCGCGATGCAATCGACACGCATTGGGGGCGCAACGCCGACGATCCGCGGCCGCTTTCCGGCAAGCGCGCGCTCGATGTCGGCTGCGGTGCGGGCCTGCTGGCGGAGCCGCTCGCCCGGCTCGGCGCCGAGGTCACCGGGCTGGATGCGGCGGCGGAGAATGTCGCGGTCGCCGCGACCCATGCCGCAGGCGCGGGGCTGGCGATCACCTACCGGCATGGCGAATTGGCTGCGCTGGAGGCGGAGCCATTCGACCTTGTCACCTCCATGGAGGTGATCGAGCACGTCGCCGACAAGCCGGCCTTCGTGGCGCAGCTCGCCCGCCATCTGGCTCCGGGCGGCCTGCTGGCGCTGTCCACACCCAACCGAACGCAGCGGTCTCGCGTGCTGCTGATCGGCGCGGCGGAGGCCGTCGGCATGGTTCCGCGCGGCACGCATCGTTGGGACGACTTCGTTACTCCCGAAGAGCTGCGCGACCTGCTCGCCGCCGCCGGGCTTACGATGAGCGAGCCGCAGGGCATCGCGTTCTCGCCGGCGAAAGGCCTGCACCTGTCGGACGACCTGGCGCTCAATTACATCGTCACCGCGCGCCGCCAGTAGGCAAGGCTGATGATCGTCCGCGACACTCCGAGGGCGCTGGACCTGTTGTTCGCGATGCGGGGCTCCATCGTGCCCCATATCGCGCCGCGCGTGGCGCTGCAGGTGGTCGTCGCCTGCGTCATCGTGCTGGTGCAGCAGCGCTGGCACCTGTTCCCGGACGTGGGCGGGCTCGCTTTCACCGTGTTCGGCGTCGCGCTGTCGCTGTTCCTCGGCTTCCGCAACAACGCCGCTTATGATCGCTGGTGGGAGTCCCGCAAGCTGTGGGGCGGCCTGCTGGCCGATCTGCGCGCCCTCGCCCGCGAGTCGGAGCTGTTCGTGCCGGACGAGGCGCTGCGCAAGCGGCTGTTGCGGCAGGCGCTGGCCTTCCTCCACCTGCACCGCGCGAACCTGCGTCGCTTGCCGGACGACCCGGTGGCTCGAAAGCGGGGCGCGGCCTTCCTTCATGCGCCGCACCCGCCGGATGCCGCTCTGGATGCCATGGCGGACGAGATCGCCGAAGCGGGCCGTGCAGGCACGATCGAGGGATTCGGCCTGCGCACCTTGGCCGAAAGGCTCGGCAGTATCGCGCTGCAGCAGGCGGGGTGTGAGCGAATCGTGCTGACACCGCTGCCCTTCGTCTATTCGCTGCTCATCTATCGCACGATCTGGCTGTTCTGCCTGCTGCTGCCCTTTGCGCTGGTCAGCACGACGGGGTGGTGGACGCCGGTGTTCGTTGCCATCGTCGGCTATGTCTTCCTCGGTCTTGCGGAAGTGACGGAGGAGCTGAGCCACCCCTTCAACAACTCCACCAATGGTCTGCCGCTGGACGCGATCTGCCGCGCCGCCGAGATCAGCCTCGCCCCGCATCTGGGGGAGGAGCCACCACCGGCGATGCGTCCGAAGGACTACTTCCTCAGCTGAGCGCGCGCTTCGATGGCCTGCGCGGGGTTGTCGGTGAACACGCCGTCAACGCCCGCCTCGGCCAGCATTCGCCACATCGCGGTGTAGTCGCCGGTTTGGGCAGGGTCGTCGCTGGATCGCAGCGCAGCGGGTAGGAAAGCGTTTTCCCGCCGCAGGGTCCAGCCATGCACCTTGAGGCCCGCCCGATGCGCCCGATCGGTCAGGTCCGTGGGCGAGCCATCAGGCTGGAGCAGGAGGCGCAGTTCCGCGCCGATGGCGTCTGCCTGCTCGACGATGCGCGGCAGCGCGTCAGGCGTGAGCATCGTCGCGTAGGTCGTGCCGGGCTGGTCTGCCGGGCCGCCCTCTGCCGAAACGAGTTGCACCAGGCGAAGCTGGGTCAGGCCCCTGAGACGCCGCACTGGCGCGATCTCGAAGCATTGGAGGAACACCGGCTCCTCTTCCGAGCGATAGCCGGCTTCATGCAGTTGCTCGACCAGCAGCTCCAAGGTGTCGTGGCCGTGGCTGGCAAGAAAGCTCGGGTGCTTGAGTTCGGGATAGAGGCCGATGCGGCGGCCCGTCTCCGCCTCCCGTGCGCGGACGAGCTGGATGATCTCCGCCAGCGTGGGGATCGGGAAGAGGCCGTCGAAGCGGGCATTGGCGGGGCGAAACTGAGGGATGCGTTCGCGGGCGCGCAGGGTGCGCAGCTCCGCGAGGGTGAAGTCCTCCACGAACCAGCCGATGATTGCCTGCCCGTCGATGCGCTTGGTCGTGCGGCGGTCGGCGAATTCGGGATGGTCGGCGACGTCGGTAGTGCCGCCGATCTCGTTCTCGTGCCGGGCGACGAGGACGCCGTCCTTCGTCACCACCAGATCCGGCTCGATGAAGTCGGCGCCCTGCTCCATCGCGCGATCATAGGCGGCGAGCGTGTGCTCCGGCCGCTCTCCGCTCGCGCCGCGATGGGCGATGATAAGCACGTCCTTCGGCATCGCGTCCTCCTGTGCCGCTGCCGGGAGCGCGAGACAAAGGGCCAGCGAGGCGGCGAGCCACCTCAAGCCAGCGCCGTCTCCCACTCGGCCGCATTGAAGCCGACCAGCAGGCCGCCATCGTGCTCAACCACGGGGCGGCGGATGAGCGACGGGTTCTCGGCCATCAGGCGGATCGCCCTGCCCTCATCCAGGTCGGCCTTGTCGGCCTCATCCAGCTTGCGGAAGGTGGTGCCGCGCTTGTTGAGCAGCGCTTCCCAGCCGAGCGCCTTGCTCCACTCGGCCAGCTTTTCCGGGTCTGCGCCAGCCTTCTTGTAGTCATGGAAGGCGTAGCCGGTGCCGCGTGTATCGAGCCAGCTGCGCGCCTTCTTGACGGTGTCGCAATTGGGGATGCCGTAGAGGGTCATGGTCATGTCTTGATGCCCGAAGGTTGCAGGTTGGCGACAGGCGCGCGGAAGGAATGGGTGCGCGGGCTGTCGCAGGCGAAGAGGGTGTAGCTCTCGTAATAGAAGTCACGCCCCCGCTGCTGCGCGGCGCGATGTTCGGCGAGGCGGCCCCATGCGCGGGCGGAAGCCTCATCCGCCCATTCGGACAGGGCGATCACTTCGCCATCCTCCGCCGTGTAGCTCTTGAAGGAGAGATAGCCGGGCTGCTCGCGGGCAAGCTGCTCCATCCGCACGGCCTCTGCCTCATACGCCGGCTGATCGATGTCGGCGCGCTTGCGGTTGCGGAAGACGACGAGGAACATTTGCGTTTAATTACAAGGCTTGGAACACTTGGAACACTGTCCTGGGAGCGAAAAGTTCGCGGCCCTCACTGGGCGTGAGCGACAGGGCTGCAGGAAGGGGAGCGCAGTGTTTCATGCGCCCCTGCTATCCTACTCGCGCGGCGTAGGACATTGTGAGATGCGCGTCCGCAATCGCGACGGCCAGCGCATCGGCAGCATCCGCGCCGGTGATGGCAATGCCGGGCAGCAGCACCTTGAGCATGGCCTGCACCTGCGCCTTCTCCGCCGCCCCGGTGCCGACCACCGCCTTCTTCACAAGGCGCGCGGCATGTTCGTTCACCGGCAAGCCCGCTGAACCGCAGGCGGCCAGCACAGCCCCGCGCGCTTGGGCGAGCTTGATTGTCGACTGGGCGTTCTTGTTGGCGAACACCTCTTCCACCGCCGCGCGGTCCGGCCCGTAGGTTTCGATCACCGCGAGGATGGCGGCGTGGAGATGGTTGAGGCGCTCCGCCATCGGCGCTTTCGCGTCCGTCGGCACCTGCCCATTGGCGATGTGGGTCAGCCGGGCGCCTTCACTGCGGACGATGCCCCAGCCGGTGCAGCTGAGCGAAGGGTCGAGGCCGAGGATCAGCATGGGGTGCCCTCCCCCTCCCGCGAACGGGAGGGGAGCGGGATCAGCCCAGCTTCTCCATCACTTCGTCCGAGACTTCGTAATTGCCCCAGACGGTCTGGACGTCGTCATCCTCTTCCAGCGTGTCGATCAGCTTCATCAGCGTACCGACATCGCCCTCGGCCACGTCCGTCTTGAGGTTGGGCTTCCACGCCAGCTTCACGCCTTCGGGCTCACCCAGCGCCTTTTCCAGAGCGGCGGCGACTTCATGCAGCGACTCCATCTCGGTCCAGATCGTGTGGCCGTCCTCGCCGCTTTCGACATCGTCCGCGCCAGCTTCGATGGCGGCTTCCAGCACCTTCTCGTCATCGCCAGCGGTGACGGGATATTCGATCATGCCCTTGCGCTCGAAGCCGTGGCTCACCGCGCCGGTGGCTGCGAGGTTGCCGCCGTTCTTGGAGAAGGCGGTGCGGATGTTGGTGGCGGTGCGATTGCGGTTGTCGGTGAGCGCCTCGACGATCAGGGCCACGCCACCCGGGCCGTAGCCCTCGTAGCGGATCTCCTCGTAATCATCGCCTTCGTTGGCGCTGGCCTTGTCGATCGCGCGCTGGATGTTGTCCTTGGGCATGGACTGCGCCTTGGCGTTGTTGACGGCCAGGCGCAGGCGCGGGTTCATGTCCGGATCGGGCATGCCCGACTTCGCCGCCACGGTGATCTCGCGGCTGAGCTTGGAGAACATCGCGGAGCGCTTCTTGTCCTGCGCGCCCTTGCGATGCATGATGTTCTTGAACTTGGAATGGCCGGCCATACTACCCCAGAAAGTGGCACTTCCTGGAGCCCCGGTGGGTGACGGCTCCAGAAAGCGGTGCGCTGTTGGATGCGGCGCCTTTACACCGGGGATGCGCTTCAGAGCAACCGCTGCCACCAGCCGACATCGCGCCAGCCGCCCATCTTCCAGCCGACCTCCCGATAGATGCCGACCGGGGTGAAGCCCATCGCCTCATGAAGGGCGATGCTGGCGGAGTTGGGCAGCGCGATGCCGGCAAAGGCGGCGTGGTAGCCTTTCGCCGCAAGCTGAGGGAGCAGGGCGGAGTAGAGCGCGCGGCCGATGGCGCGGCGACTCTGCGCGGGGTCAACATAGATCGCCACGTCGCAGGAGGTGCGATAGGCCTCGCGCGTGCGGTGGGGTGAGCCATAGGCATAGCCGGCGATGCGGCCTTCGATCTCCGCCACCAGCCAGGCGTGGCTGGCGGCATATTCGGCGATGCGCCGCGCCATCTGCGCCTCATCCGGAGGATCGAGCTCGAAGCTGACCCAGTTCTCGGTGACGAAGGGCGCGTAGATCGCGGCGCAGGCGGCGGCGTCGTGTTCGGTTGCCGGGCGGATCGCCGCGTTCAGATGCGCACCGCCGTGCCGCTGACGCTGACCATCAGCATCGAGCCGTTCTGGCCCAGCACCTCGTAATCGATGTCGACGCCGATGACCGCATTGCCGCCGAGCTTTCGCGCCTGCTCCGTCATTTCCTGGATCGCCTCGGTGCGGGCGCGGGCGAGCACCTCCTCGTATTTGCCCGAGCGGCCGCCGACGAGATCGGTGATGGAGGCGAAGATGTCCCGGAACAGGTTCGCGCCGACGATCACCTCGCCGGTCACGATGCCGAGATATTCCCGCGCCGGGCGCCCCTCCACAGTGGCGGTAGTGGTGACGATCATGCCGTCCGCCTGATCGCGGCTCCATGGGTTAGCCATTGATCACAGTTCCTCCGTTCGGGTGCAGCACCTGCCCCGACATATAGCTCGAATCCTCGCAGGCGAGGAAGAGGAAGGCGGGCGCGACCTCGTTGGGTTGTCCGGGGCGGCCCATCGGCGTGTTCTTGCCGAAATCGGGGATTGCTTCCGGCGGGGAGCCGCCGAACGGGTTGAGCGGCGTCCAGATCGGCCCCGGCGCGACGGCATTCACGCGGATGCCGTCCTTGATCAGGTTTTCGGACAGCGAACGGGTGAAGGCGGTGATCGCGCCCTTGGTGGCGCTGTAATCGAGCAGGGTGCCCGCCCCCTGGTACATCGTCACGCTGGTGCAATTGACGATGGCGGCGCCGGGCTTGAGGTGCGGACGCGCGGCCTGCACCAGATAGAACTGCGCGAAGATGTTGGTCTGGAAGGTGCGCTGGAGCTGTTCGGGCGTGATGTCGGTGATGTCCTCGTCCGGGTGCTGCTCGCCGGCATTGTTCACCAGCACATCCAGCTGGCCCCACTTGTCGATCACCGCCTGCACGACGCCATGCGCGTGCTTTGGATCGCCAAGGTCTCCGGCGGAGAGCAGCACCTCGGCGCCTTCGGCCTCGCAATAGCGCTGGGTCAGCTTGGCGTCGTCATGCTCTTCGAGATAGGCGATGGCGACATTCGCACCCTCTCGCGCGAAGAGCACCGCCACCGCTCGCCCGATGCCGCTGTCGGCGCCGGTGATCAGCGCCACCTTACCCTTGAGCCGCCCCGAACCGGGATAGCGCGGCTGCCATTCGGGCTTGGGCTCAAGCTGTGTCTCGTGCCCCGGCATCCGGGGTTCTTCGGGTGTCTCGGCGATATGCGCTTTGTCGATGGTCGGGAGGTCGGCCATGCTTGTCCTCGCGTTGAAGGGCTCTTTCCCCTTCAACGGGGCGGCTGCGGCGCCCGTTCCAACGAGCGGCCGCAGCTCCGCGTCGGCCGACCAGCGGCCACAGGGATCAGCCGAGGCCGAGCGCCGCCTTGTAGGTGTCGAGGATGGCTTCCATTTCCTTCCGGTCATCCGGCTTCATCTTCCGCAGGCGGACGATCTGGCGCATGATCTTCACATCGTAGCCGACCGCCTTTGCCTCAGCATAAACGTCGCGAATATCGTCGGCGATACCCTTCTTCTCTTCCTCGAGGCGTTCGACGCGCTCGATCAGAAGGCGCAGGCGGTCATCGGTGGCTTCGGCCATTGTCAGTTCTCTTGTCTGTCGGGGTGAATCGGTGTGGGGGCGGCTGATAGCGGCGGCGGCCCGCTCACGCAAAGCCCTGCGGCCCCACCTTGCCACTGCATCCACACCGGCGCATAGTCGCAGGACAGAACAGGGGGTCGCCCGAAGACCGGCCGATAGACGCCGGGAGAGGGGGCTGGATGGACACGCCGATTGCCGGACGCTTGGCCGCGCTCGCCCTGCTGGCGGCGATGCTTCCCAGCTGCGCGAGCCACCTCATCACCGCCGCGCGGGATGACGGCGTGGGCCGCGCCGGGCTGCCCTTCACCGCCGAGCAGCTTTCCATTGCAGGAGAGCGCGGCGCCAATTCCGGCGGCGCCGCGGGCAAGGTCGCCACCGAATGCCGGGGGGAGCCGATGACCCGCGTCGAGGTGCGCCGCAATTTCGGCCAGGGGCTGATTACGCTGCTGACGCTGGGCATCGTCTCCCCCGCCACCATCCTCTTCTTCTGCGCCGCGCCTTCCATCCCTGAAGGGAATGGCGGGGCGGACGAGTTCTAGCAGGAGGCGCGGCGTTGGCGGACGAGGACATGTTGGAGCGCGAGGGGCCGCAGACTTGGCGCAACTGGCACGACACGGTGCGCGGCCGGATCGCAGGGATCGACATGATCCACTACCCTTCCGACACGCTGCCCTATGGCAGCGCGGCGATCAACCGCTGCACGGCGGCGATCCAGCGCTCCATCGCCGATGCGCGGGCGCGAAGGGTGGCGCATCGCGGGGTGGGGCGCGGCTGGTCGCTTTCGACAGCGCCGCTGACCGACGGAGTGCTGCTCGATACGTCGCGGCTGAAGGGCAAGAAGCGGCTGGAAGCGGACCAGCTGGATCCCGGATTCTCCGGCGGCGCGGGGCGTGCGGCGCGGCTGGCGCTCGTTCAGTGCGGCAACTACGTCTCGGAACTCGGCCAGTGGCTGGAGAGCGACCGCAACGGCCTCTCCTTCGCCACCACGGGCGCGGCCAACGGGCAGACGATCATTGGCGCGACCTCCACCGGCACGCATGGTTCGGCGCTGGATTACCGCGGCGCGCTGCATGACCAGATCGTCGCCATTCACCTGCTGGCGGGCGAAGGGCGGCAGTTCTGGCTGGAGCGGGCGAGCGACCCGGTGATCAAGCACACGCTTCCGCTCTCGATCGGCGCGGAGCTGGTGCGCGATGACGAGCTGTTCAACGCGGTCGTCATGGGCCTGGGCGCGTTCGGCATCATCCACAATGTGGTGATCGAGGCGCGGGAGCGGTTCCTGCTGCGCGCGTACAATTACGACCGGGACCGGGCCGGCAACCGGATGGTGCTGGACCCGGCGATGCGCAACCGGATCGGCCGGCTGGATTTCACCAGCGACCCGGTGCTGGACCCGCCGGGGCGATCAGGCCGGCCCTATTTCTTCCAGCCGATCATCAACCCCAACACCAACCCGCCCGAAGTGCTGGTGACGCAGATGTATGAGGAGCCCTGGCCTGCCGGCTACCGCCCCGAATATGGGCTGAAGCAGGACAATTTCGGGCCGGGATACGACTTCGTCTCGGTCGCCGGGCGGGCTCTGGACCTGTTCGATGATCTCGTGCCGCTGTTCGCCCGGTTGGTGGCACAGCAGCTGTTCGAAGTGGGGGAGACGCGCGGCAGCTGGGGAGAGGTGTTCGGCTACAAGGCCTTTCGCACCAAGGTGGCGAGCGGCACGGTGGCGGTGCCGCTGGCCCATGCGCTGGACACGCTGGACCTGCTGGTGACGCTGAACCAGGCGATCGGCCCCGCTCCGCTCGTCTATGGCTGCCGCTATGTGCGCCGGTCGCCCGCACTGCTCGCCTTCAACCGCTGGGACCCGACCTTCGTCATCAGCATCGACGGCGTCTACAACGAGGCCGCGCTGCGCTTCTTCGCCGCCATCCCGGAGCGGATGGAGGCGCGCGGCATCCCGTTCACGCAGCATTGGGGCAAGACCAACGGCTACACCCCGCGCCGGGTTCGCGCGGCCTATGGAGCGGATTACGACCGCTGGATCGCCGCACGGCACCGGCTGCTGCCTGACCCGGCCACTCGGGCGCTGTTCACCAACGCCTATATGCGGGAGCGCGGGCTGGACGTTTGAGCTGCACGGCCGGCAGGCGGAGAGGCGCTGGCGCCCCTCAGTGCATGCCCTGGTTGAGCGCGAGGCTGGCTTCCATGCGCGCCAGCTGCTCGGGCGTGGCCTCGCTTTGATGCTTTGCCTTCCACTCCTCCATCGGCATTCCGTGGATCAGCGCGCGGGCCTGTTCCTTGTCGCCTTCGAATCCCGCTTCCCGGATCCAGTCGGCAAGGCAGTTGCGGCAGAACCCGGCAAGACCCATCAGCTCGATATTCTGCGCATCATGCCGGTGGCGCAAATGCCGCACCAGCTTGCGAAAGGCGGCAGCGGCGACCTCGTCCGGCAAATTATCGAGCGGGTCGGTGCTTTCACTCATGGCATGGTCCTTGTCTTGTTGTGTGCGCCTGCGATAGCCGAGCGCCATGACTAAGATCGATCCGCGCAGGCTGGGCCCCAGGGGCCGCAAGGTCAAGATTCTCGCCACCGTCGGCCCGGCCAGCCGTGACCCGGACATGCTGCGGCGGCTGCTGCGCGCGGGCGCGGACGCCTTCCGGATCAACCTCAGCCACGGGGACCACGCCACACACGCCGCGGCGATCTCCGCGATTCGCGCGCTGGAGAAGGAGCATGGCCGGCCCATCGCGGTGCTGTGCGACCTGCAGGGGCCGAAGCTGCGGGTGGGTGAGTTTGAAGGCGGCAAGGCCATCATCCCGCATGGCAGCCGCTTCACGCTCGACCGTAACTCCGCGCTCGGCGATGCAACTCGCGTGCACCTGCCGCACCCGGAAATCTTCGCGGTGCTGAAGAAGGGCCAGCGCCTGCTGATCAATGACGGCAAGATCCGCCTGCGGGTGGATGAGGCGACACCGGACGCGATCGTCTGCACCGCGCAGGTCGGCGGCGTCATTTCGGACCGCAAGGGCGTGAACGTGCCGGACGCCGAGGTGCCGATCCCGGCCTTGACCGAGAAGGACCGGCGCGATCTCGCTTTTGCCATCGAGCAGGGGGCGGACTGGATCGGCCTTTCCTTCGTCCAGCGGCCGGAGGATTTGGCCGAGGCACGTCGCCTGATGGGCGGGCGCGGATCGCTCTGCGCCAAGATCGAAAAGCCGCAGGCGGTGCAGCGCCTCGCCGAGATCATCGAGCTGTCGGACGGCATCATGGTCGCGCGCGGCGACCTGGGCGTGGAGCTGAACCCGGAGGAAGTGCCCCCGCTCCAGAAGAAGATCGTCAATGCCGCCCGCCTTTCGGGCAAGCCGGTGATCGTGGCGACGCAGATGCTCGAATCCATGATCGAAAGCCCCGCGCCAACCCGGGCCGAAGTGTCGGACGTGGCCAATGCCGTTTATGACGGGGCCGACTGCGTGATGCTGAGCGCGGAGACCGCCGCCGGGCAATGGCCGGAGGAAGCGGTGCTGATGATGGACTCGATCGCCCGCCAGGTGGAAAAGGACGAAGCCTATCGCCAGCGCGTGCGCCTGCTGGAAACCCCGCCGGACGCCACCACCGCCGATGCGCTCGCCCATGCCTGCATGACTATTGCCGACACCGTTCGGATCAGCGCCATCGCCGTCTTCACCTGCTCCGGCTCATCCGCCCGCCGGGTGGCGCGCGAGCGGCCCGCAGTTCCGGTGATGGTCCTGACCCCGAACATGACCGTGGCTCGCCGCGTCGCTCTGCTGTGGGGCGCGCATCCGGTAGCGACCAAGGACATCGGCAGCTTCGAGGAGATGATCGCCAAGGGCAAGCGGATGGCGCTGCGCCACGGCTTCGGCGCCAAGGATACCAAGCTGGTGGTGATGGCGGGCGTCCCCTTCGGCGTGGCCGGCGCGACCAACCTCCTTCACGTCGTGACGCTGACGGGCGAGGAACTGGCGCAGCACGGCACCTGACGCGCCCCCCGGGCCGCAATCGCTGAACAGGGAGGGCGCTGCGACATCCGCAAGATCGTCGCGGCGCCTTCTGGCGCGTACTATTAAAGCCTGAATGGTCGGGCGAGGCTGCCCGCAGGTGGCGCACGATTGCGCCCCGGTGTCCCCGCAGGGAAACCGTTACTCTGATCCGCTTTGTTCTGGAAAATGGAGCGGGCGAAGGGATTCGAACCCTCGACCCCAACCTTGGCAAGGTTGTGCTCTACCCCTGAGCTACGCCCGCTCACTGGCGCCATCCCGGATGGCTCCGGGTGGGGAGGCGCGCGACTAGCAGCAGGTCCGGCAGGCTGCAAGCGCAAAAATGGCGATCCGGACGTCGTCGGTCGGATCGGCAGCCGGAAGCCCCACGCTCTTCACAAATCCCCCGAAAGGTCCACATTAGGCTATTCCACGCGAGCAGCAGGAGCGCACCCTTTGGCAAGTATCGGCCTCAGCATTGACGAGCAGAAGGCGGTCGACCGCTTCCGCAAGCAGGTCGTCGACCCTTCGCGGGACAAGCTGGTCATCCTGGATTTCTGGGCCGAATGGTGCGGGCCGTGCAAGGCGCTGGGCCCGGTGCTGGAGAAGGTTGCCGCCGAGTACGCGTCCAAGGGCGTGTTGCTGGTGAAGGTGGACGTGGACCAGGAGCAGTTCATCGCCAGCCAGTTCCAGGTTCGCTCCATCCCCACCGTCTACGCGATGTTCCAGGGGCAACCCGTCGCAGACCTGACCCCGGCGCGTACGGAAAGCCAGCTGAAGCAGGCGCTGGATTCCATTCTCGCCCAACTGCCCATCAAGGGTGGCGATGGCAGCGAGGAGCAGGCCGACATCGCGCAACTGATCGCGATGGGCGAGCAGGTGCTGGCGGAGGGCGATGCGGAGCGCGCCGCCTCCATCTTCCAGCAGATCGTGGAGATGGCGCCGGAGGATGCAGGCGCGCATTCCGGCCTTATCCGCGCGCTGCTGGCGGCGGGCCATACCGACAAGGCGCGGGCCACTTTCGATGGGCTTTCACCCGAATTCCGGGCCAATCCGGTGGTCGCGCAGGCGGGAAGCGCGCTGGATTTGGCGGCAAGCAATGTCGATGCAAGCGAGTTGCAAATGCTGCGCGCCGCCGCTGCCGAGCGCCCGGCGGACATGGAGGCGCAGTTCGCCTTCGCCCAAGCCGCCTTTGCCGCCGGCCAGCGGGATGACGCTGCCGAAACGCTGCTTCAGATGATCAAGGCAGAGCCTGAATGGAATGACGGCGCGGCCAAGGCCAAGCTGCTGCAGATCTTCGAGGCGGTGGGGCTGGAGGATTCGTGGGTTTCCGCCCAGCGCCGGCGCCTCAGCCTGCTGCTCTTCGGATGACCGCGACGCGCCTGTCGATCTTCCCGCTGGCCGGGGCGATCCTGTTCCCCGGCTTGCAATTGCCGCTGCACATCTTTGAGCCGCGCTATCGGGAGCTGGTCGGCAGCGCGCTGACGCGCGACAGGCGCATCGCGATGATCCAGCCGCAGGCGATGTCCGAAGGCGCGCCGCTCTTCGCGATCGGCTGCGTCGGCCGGATCGACGATGTCGAGGCGCTGGAGGACGGGCGGTACAATATCGTCCTCGGCGGCGAGAAGCGCTTCCGCCTGCTGCGCGAGCTGGAAGTGAGCACCCCCTTCCGGCAAATCGAGGCGGAGCTGCTGGAGGATCCGGAGGACGAGGTGCTGAGCGCGACCGAACGGGCCAGCTTCGAAATGGAGGCGCGGCGCTTTGCCGACCGGCACGGCTACAGCGTGGATTGGGAATCGGTCGAGCGGCTCGACGATACCTCGCTGATCAACGGCGTCAGCCAAATCGCCCCGTTCGACGCGGCCGCCAAGCAGGCGCTGCTGGAGGCGCCGGACCTTGTCACGCGCTGCGAGCTGCTGGTCCAGCTGATGCAGTTCTTCGGCCGCAGCGGCCCGGACGACAAGGTCGTCACGCTGCAATAGGCCCGCCGGCGGAGCCTACTCTCCGCCGAGGATGCTGCGCTCCTCGATGATCTTGAGGTACTTCATCCGGTCCTCACGAGGGACCGTCATCTCCAGCTGCGACAACCTGCCCCAGAGCAGCCTGCATGTTCCGGGATCGACCTGCGCGCCGACCGGCCCGACTTTGGCCGGGAGCGGGGCTGTGACCTCGTAGGTTACCACTCGCGCCACATCCGGCTTCCACTCCTGACGCACGGCAAGCCCCTCCCGCACGTCCGACACTTCATCGATGAGGTCGAACGTGCCGAAGCCGCCGGGCTCCGTGCTGGGTTGCGTGCTGGCTAGCGCCATCTGGAAGCGCGTGCCGGGGGAAAGGACCACCTGCTGCGGGACATACCAGTCCGGCCACGGAGAGGTGTCCTGCACCAGCTTGCGATAGGCGGCCTCCGCCAATTCGGGGCTTGCGAAGCGCCAACCCTGCTGATCCAACCATGCCTTTCCTGGGCCGGAGGCGGTGGAATCGACCGCCCGACAGGTGGGCGCGGCATTGGCCGGTGCCGCCTGCGCCAGCTGCCCCCCGTGCTGACACGCGCCAAGGCTCAGCGCGGCGAGTGCGGCAAGCGATGTTCGTAGAGCAAACCGCATGACCTCAAACGCCCCCTCCCGATCAGTCAGCAGGGCACGAGAATAGCGGAAACGAGGCACCCTTGCATCTCGTGAAGGGCGCGCAGCGGCTAGAGGAAGCTGTTCCGCAAGCCGTCGATCACATATTGCGCGGCGAGCGCGGCCAGCAGAACGCCCAGCAGGCGTGTCAGCACCGCTTCCACCCGCGTGCCGAACAGCCGCATCAGTGGGCTTGCCAAGAGGAGGGCCAGCAGCGTCAGCAGCAGCACTGCCGCAAGAGCCGCGAGCACGATCAGCGTACCGGCAACGCTGTCGGCGGTGCTCTGCAGCAACATGACGGAGGCTATCGCGCCCGGCCCGGCCAGCATCGGCATGGCCATGGGGAAGACCGACACGTCTTCGATCTCCGGCGTGCCGCGCACCTTCTCTGCCCGCTCCTCCCGCCGCTGGGTGCGCTTCTCGAACACCATGTCCAGTGCGATCAGGAAGAGCATGATGCCGCCGGCAATGCGAAAGGCATCGAGCTCGATATGCAGCGCGGCGAGCAGGTCCTGCCCCACCAGCAGGAAGAACAGCAGGATCGCGGCGGCGATGGCGCAGGCGCGGATCGCCATGGCGCGGCGGTGCTGCGCGCTGGCATCGGCCGTCAGCCCCGCATAGATCGGCGCGCAGCCGGGCGGGTCGATCACCACGAAGAGGGTGACGAAAGCTGAAAGGAAAAGCTCGAGCATCTCCTATCCCGCTTCGGATGCAGCGCCTTGGGCGTCAACCGGGTCCCACCCGGTCCCGTTCCAGCTATAGGCGACGAGACCGCCCGCCTGCCCCTGTGAACCGTCGACGGACCATCTCAGCGTCCGGTCGCGGGAGATGCCTGTTGCTCCGCTTGATGCCGCGGGCTGCGTCGCGTCGGCGGGCGGAGCGCTGCAATCGGCCACCCGCGCGCGGATGAAGTTGCCCGCTTCGACCAGGATCGCGTCTCCACTGGCCTCATCCGCCGCACGCTCCTGCTCGCTCTCCTGCCGCGTCCGCGTGAGATCTGCATCGGGCGCGGAGCGGGTGTAGACCCAGCGGAACTCGCCGCGCTGCTGCCGTTCCCATACCCGCGTGAAGCGGCTCCAGTTGCCGTCAGCATCGGTGCTGATGCCGGTGACCACGACCGCGGAGCCATCGCAGCTCGACCACGCCTGGCGCGGAACCCATCGGTCGGCCGCAGGCGGGTTCGTGCGGCCCGCCAGCCAGTTCTCGGCGCTGACGGGAGCTCCATCCGCCTGGATCTGCGCTCCCGGCGCGGCGAAGCGGCGGTAGGCCGTCCACTGGCCCTCCTCCCGCGCCGCGCGAGCAAAGGCGAGTTCCGTGGCGATGACGCTGGTCGGCTGAGCCGCGGGGGCGAGAGGCGGCCCGGCTCGGCCTCGGCCGCCTCCCAAAGGGCCGCCCAGCCCGCCGGCGCAACCCGCGAGCAGCAGCAGTGCCAGCGGGGCAAGGCGCCTCATGTCAGGCTGCTGTAGGCGAGGTTTTCCAGCACGATGTTGATGATGTTGAGGACGACGATCAGGATCAGCGGCGAGAAATCGATGGCTCCTGTATCGGGCATGATCCGCCGGATGGGGCGCAGAAGCGGCTCCAGCAGCGCGTTGATCGCCTGCCAGATGGCGGCGACCCAGCGATTGTGCATGCTCACCACGTTGAAGGAGATCAGCAGGCTCAGCACGAACTGGACGATGACCAGCACGATTATCACCGAGATCAGGTAGCCGAC
This sequence comes from uncultured Erythrobacteraceae bacterium, assembly GCA_966251025.1. Classification (GTDB taxonomy): domain Bacteria; phylum Pseudomonadota; class Alphaproteobacteria; order Sphingomonadales; family Sphingomonadaceae; genus Croceibacterium. The sequence continues at coordinate 86,595 of CBINJM010000009.1, forward strand.
GATCTGCGACAGGGTCAGGAAAAACACGGGTGCGCAAGCCTCTCGAATAGCGGACCGCCTGCCTAGCCGACCGAAGCCCCCGGCATCAAGCGGCGCATCATCCGGGCTGTCCGCGGCCGGACCGCTCCATCGGCTCCACAAAGGTGCTCTGGCGGATGGTCCAGCGCAACTGGTCCGGCGTGGCGCCGGGCACATCGTTGACGCGCCGCAGTTGCAGCGTGCCCTGGGCAGGGGCCTTGGCCGGGTCGGCCGCATCGGTGAGCGCGCCGGTCACGGTGCAGTAGAGCGAGCCCGCAGCGCCCTCTTCCATCACGGCGGCGATCGTGACCTGCGGGCGTTGGTAGCCAGCGAACAGCGCTTCCAGCCGGGCCGCATCGATGACGGGATCGTCCCACACGAGGGCGGCGCGAGCGAAGTCACCCTCCCCCACCGCCGTAAGATAGAACTCCGCCACCACACGGCAGTCACGGCTTTCGAGGGCCGGATAATCGGCAACCTGCGGAGGAAGCGCGGCTGGCGTGGCGAGTGGATCTGCCGCGGGCCCTGTCGCGGGCGCGCTGGGGTCAGCGGTGGGCTGCTCCCCAGGCTCACCCGAGCAGGCGGCCAGAAGCAGCAGGGGAAGGCCGAAGGGCAGGAGCCTCGACCGCATGTCTCTAACCAGCCCGGATCAGCGTGCCGGCCCCGCGACTGGTGAAGAACTCCAGCAGCATCGCGTGCCCCACGCGCCCGTCCAGCACCACGGCCGCCTCGCACCCTGCCTCGACCGCCCTCACGCAGGTTTCGAGCTTGGGGATCATGCCGCCGGTGATCGCCCCTTCTTCCTTGAGACGGGCAATGTCCGTCGGGGTCAGATCGGTCAACAGCTCGCCCTTGCTGCCGAGCACGCCCGGCACGTCCGTCAGCAGGAACAGGCGGGCGGCGCCAAGAGCCGCGGCGATCGCGCCGGCCATCGTGTCCGCATTGATGTTGTAGGTCTCTCCATCAGGCCCCGCGGCGATGGGGGCGACGATGGGGATCAGCCCCGCGCGGCTGACCGTCTCCAGAACGGTGATGTCCACCACCTCCGGATCGCCGACGAAGCCGAGGTCGATCTCCTGCTCGATGCGGCTGTCCGGGTCCTTTACCGTCCGGGTGATCCTGGTGGCGGTGACGAGGCCGCCATCCTTGCCGGAGATGCCGATCGCCTTCCCGCCGGCCTGTGAGATCCAGCCGACCAGTTCCTTGTTGATCCCGCCGGACAGGACCATCTCGGCCACTTCGGCCGTCTTCCTGTCCGTGACGCGCAAGCCGTCGATGAAGGTGGACTCGACGCCCAGCTTCTTCAGCATCGCGCCGATCTGCGGACCGCCGCCATGCACCACCACCGGATTGATGCCGACCGCCTTCAGCAGCACGATGTCGCGGGCAAAGTCACGCGCGGCGTCAGGGTCGCCCATGGCGTGGCCGCCATATTTCACGACGAAGCTGCGCCCGGCGTAGCGCTGGAAATAAGGCAGCGCCTCGATCAGCGTTTCCGCCTTGGCGAGCATTTGCGGGTCCTGCTCTGGGCTCATGGCCGGCGCTCTAGCGGCTGAGGGCGGCCCTGCCTAGCGGCTGCGTGAGGAGCGAGGTGCAGGAGGGCATCCGGAACTCTGCGGACGCGACCCGCCATTGTTTGTTAACCATAATGCGTTTACCATGATTCCATGGTCGCACCGCATCTCTCCCCCTCCCTGGCTTTTCGCTCCGCCGCTGCCGCGCTCGCCGCCTTGCTGATCGGCGTAGCGCCGCTCGGCCTTGTTCCGCAGGCTGCGGCGGCTGATACGGAGAGCGCGGCCTTCGACAAGTGCAGCGGGCCGAACCGGGACAATTGCGTCGTCGATGGCGACACCTTCTGGTACGCGGGCGAGAAGATCCGCATCCTCGACATCAACACGCCAGAGGTGAGCCAGCCCGAATGCGCTTTCGAAGCGGAATTGGGCGCGAGGGCGACGGCGCGGCTGATGGTGCTGCTCAATGACGGCCCCTTCGAGCTACAGACGAAAGGCCGCAACAAGGACCAGTACGGGCGCCTGCTGCGCGGCGTGTATCGCGAGGGCCAAAGCCTGGGCGAGGTGCTGGTGCGCGAGGGGCTGGCCGAGGACTGGAAAGGCCGCCGCAGCAGCTGGTGCGGAGAGAATGCCCTCGCCCTCGCGCGAACCGGCAGCTCCGGCGGGTCTCGCTGAGCGCCTGAAACTCGGTTCGTCGCAATTCCCTGCTGAACCTCAAATAAACGGGTTCGGCCTGTCTCCTTCCCTGTCCAGTTGGTCGCAATCGCCGTGGCCAACAACCGTTCTCAAGCGTCCCCTCACCACATGATTTGTGGGAGTGCTTGAAATGAAACATCTTTTCTCTTCACTAACCGCTGCGGCGCTTCTTGCCGGCACGGCCGGTGTGGCGCAGGCGCAGGATACGCAGTCGACTGTTCCGCCGCCGTCCACGACCGCGCCTGATACCCCGACGACGCAACCTGCCCCGGCTCCACAGAGCCAGCTGCCACCGTCAGACCCGCTGGACCCCGGCACGCTGCCCCCGGGGGATGATGATCCGCTCGGCAATGATCCGCTGACCGACCCGACCGATCCCCTCGGCCCGCCTGACAGCGACACGCTGACGCACGAGGATCACACGCCTGCGGCTCCGGTGGACCCGACGCTCGACAACGATCCGGCTGATCCGACTATCGACGATGGGCTTGAGCCGGATCCGACGCAGCCCCCGATTGAATAAGATTGGGCCGACCGGCGTCGGAAGGGCGCTGGTCGGCTGATTTCCCCCCAAGAACCCTGGAGCGCCCTCGTCATGGACGGGGGCGTTTCCTGTGCGGGAAAGGCGCAGCGCGGGAGACCTATTCGGGCTGCCGGTTGACCTCGGCACCGGCGCCGGGCGCGGTCTGGTCGACAGGCTCGGCGAGGCCGGTGCCGTCACCCTGTTCGGGAAGGCCGGTGGCGACAGGCCCCGCGCCTGCCTCTGCGCCGCGCTCTGTCACGTCGCCGGTGACGATCGGATCTTCGACGCTCCCATCCCTGTCACCCGAGGGGCTGAACAGCCAGGCGAGCAGCAGGACGGCGAGCAACGCGATCAGGAGGATCCACAACCAATTGGGGCGTGCGGACGGTGCGGGAGGGTCAGCCATGATGGTGGCTCCTTCGTTGTTGCTTCAGGGCAAAACGCGGTTGGCCGGGTAACGGGTTGGGAGAGGGGGTGTTCCGGGGCGGGGCGAGTCCCCCCTCCAGCTTGGGGGAGGGGCCGGGGGTGGGCCAGCATGTTCGCGTGACAAGTTGGAGCCCGAGGAACACTCAACGTGCCCGAGACCTGCGAAATAGTGCGACACCAGCCGAACGGCTGCTCTGGCGGTCACTTTCTCGCAGCCAACCCGGCGCCAAGTTCCGCCGGCAGATGCCGGTAGGGCCGTTCTTCGCGCACTTTCTTTGCCGTGAACTGAGGCTGGTGATCGAGTGCGACGGCATCTCGCACGACCTCTCACCTGAGCGCGACAAGGCCCGCGACCGCTGGATGACAGCCGAGGATTATCGCGTTCTGCGCTTCACAAATGCGGAGGTGCTGGGGAATGTTGAGGGCGTGGTGGCGGTAATCCGGGACGCGATTGCTCGCCTGCGAGCGTTGCAGGCCCACCCCCAGCCCCTCCCGCAAGCGGGAGGGGAGTGAGGCGGCACCACCCTCCTGATCCATCCACCTCAACGGGGCAGAATTGTAAAGCCCGTCACCGGCACGTCCTCAACATAGCCGGCGTGGTACATGTCCATAACCACGGTAGTTCTGGAAGCCCCTGAACACGTCACCTCATAATAGTCGACGATATTGCCAAAAGGTCCGCCGGGACCACTTCCTCGGCGATCATAGCTGGGCGGGCTACCGTCGGGGCAGCGCAGGCGATCAAGGTAAGCCCGTTGTCCGGCAGGCATCTCCGCCCGAACAGGATTTTCTGCACTGCCCAGCGGGTGATTATCCGCTTCGGCCACGGCCGAGTCATACGCGGCACCTTGAACTTGTGACTGTCCAGCCATCATCCGCCCGAGAGCGGAAGCGAACGCTTCATCCTCGCTTCGGGAGGTCGTGGAGCAGCCGCTCATCATGATGAGCAGCAAGACTGAAATTGGCCCCGTGCTCATCTTCATGATTGTTTCTCCAGGTGACGGCCCGAAGCCCTCGGCATCTGCGACACCTACTCCGCCGCCTGCACCCCAGCAGCGCCCGCATCAAACAAGCCCGGCCCCTCATCAGCCTCGCCCTCTTCCTCGTTGGCGGCGCGGGCTTTCTGGCGGGAGTCGAAGCTGGCCCACACATCGTTCCAGTTTCCGCGGGTGGCGGCCTTGGAATATTCGGTGGCGCGGGTTTCGAAGAAGTTGGCGTGCTCCACGCCGTTGAGCAGCGGGGCGAGCCAGGGGAGCGGGTGGTCCTCGATCAGGTAGACAGGCTGCAGGCCCAGCTGGCCGAGGCGCCAGTCCGCGATGTAGCGGATGTACTTCTTGATCTCCTTCGCGCTCATCCCCTGCACCGGGCCCTGCTCGAAGGCGAGGTCGATGAAGTTGTCTTCGAGACGCACCGTCTTTTGGCACATGTCGATGATGTCTTCCTTCACTGCCTTGGTGAGGCAGCCGCGTTCCTGCACGAAGGCGTGGAACAGGCGGGTGATGCCTTCGCAGTGAAGCGATTCGTCGCGCACCGACCAGCTGACGATCTGGCCCATGCCCTTCATCTTGTTGAAGCGCGGGAAGTTCATCAGCATGGCGAAGCTGGCGAACAGCTGCAGCCCCTCGGTGAAGCCGCCGAACATGGCGAGCGTGCGGGCGATGTCCTCGTCCGAATCGACGCCGAACTGCTGCAGGTAATCGTGCTTGGCCTTCATCTCCTCATATTCGAGGAACATGCCGTATTCGCTTTCCGGCATGCCGATCGTGTCGAGCAGGTGGCTGTAGGCGGCGATGTGCACCGTCTCCATGTTGGAGAAGGCGGCGAGCATCATCTTGATCTCGGTCGGCTTGAACACCCGGCCGTATTTCTCGTGGTAGCAATCCTGCACCTCCACGTCCGCCTGGGTGAAGAAGCGGAAGATCTGCGTGAGCAGGTTGCGCTCATGATCGGAGAGCTTCTGCGCCCAGTCGCGGCAGTCCTCTCCCAGCGGTACTTCCTCCGGCATCCAGTGGATCTGCTGCTGGCGCTTCCAGAACTCGTAAGCCCACGGATATTCGAAGGGCTTGTAGGTCTTGCGGGCTTCGAGCAGCGACATGTTGTGGCTCCGGTAGGCGTTCTCGTGATGTGCCAATGTAGGCATTTCGGCCCGAGGAAGCGAGCGGCGAGCGGGTGATTCGGCGGGGAAAACGCGTGAACGGCCGCGGCCTCGACGGGTGTTGGCGCCGGCGAAGGGGCGATTCCGGCGGCGTTTCGCGCTGGTAAGAACTGCAGAAGGGTCAGCTGCCGCTGCCGTTCGGCAGCCGGCTTATGGCGCGATGGCGGCCTTTGAGACGGACAGTTCGCAGACGAGCCCGTCCTGATCGAATCGCCGGCTCCAGGATCCGCCGAGCTGCCCCGTCACGCTCATTTCCACGAGGCGCGAGCCGAAGCCGTCCGCCAGCTCTCCCGCCGGCGGAGGGCCGCCCCGCTCGATCCAGTGGAGCAGCAGATGCTCGCCGCGATCCTCGATCGTCAGCTCCACCACGCCCTCTTCGTTGGAGAGCGCGCCGTATTTGGCGGAATTGGTCGCCAGCTCATGAAACACGAGGGCCAGCGGAGTCGCGGCGCGGGCGGCGATCGCCGCGTCATGGCCCACCACACGAACGCGATTGGCGCCACCCCTTGCATAGGGGCTGAACAGGTCGCTCAGCAGGCCGAGCAGGCTGTTGCGGTGATCGGCGCCCGCGGGACGGACGTAATCGTGGGCGCGACCGAGCGCGCGGATCGTGCCGATCAGCTCCTCGGCGAAATCCTTGTGTTCCGGCCGCTTGCGCGCGGACAGCGAGATGAGGCCTGAAACGACCGCGAAAATGTTCTTGATGCGGTGCGACAGTTCCCGCGCAAGAAGGTCGCGAGTTTCTGACATCTGATGAACCGCGTTGATGTCGACCGCGGTGCCGAACCAGCGCAGGATCTGCCCGCTCTGGTCCCGCACCGGAGCCGCCCGGGCCATCACCCAGCGATATTCACCGTCATGCCGGCGCACGCGGTGCTCGATCTCGTACACCGTTCCGTTGCGCAGCGATTCGCGCCACTTGGCGCTGGCGGCCGGGAAATCGTCCGGATGGAAGGCCTCCCCGCTCAAGGGGCTGTCGAGGCCGGTGAACTCCATCATCTGCCGGTTGAAATAGTCGAAGTGCCCATGGGCATCGGCCGACCAGACCATTGCCGGCACCGAATCGGCGAGCGCCCGCAAGAGAGTCTCGCGCTGCTCTAGGTGCTGCTCCGCCAACCGGGCGGTCAACAGCTCCTCCCGCCGCGAATGAAGGCGGCGCATCACGGCGCGGGCCAGCACGACCAGCCCCTCTCGTTGAAACGCCGTCAGCCCCTGCGGCCGGGCCGTGCAATCGATCACGCAGAGCGCCCCCAGCGGGATGCCGCCGTCCGACACCAGCGGATAGCCGGCATAGAAGCGGATGCCCGGCTCCCCCGTGACCATGGGATTGGCGCGGAAACGCGGGTCCAGCCGCGCGTCAGGCACCTCCATGATGCCGCCCTGCTCCATGGCGTGGGCGCAGAAGGAGGAACTGCGCGGCGTCTCCCGCTCCTCCACTCCCTGACGGGCGAGGAAACGCTGCCGCTCTCTATCCACCAGGGTCACGAGCGCCACCGGCACCTCGCACAGGCGTGCGGCGAACTGGACGATCGCCGTCAGCTCGGGATCATCGTCAAGCGCATCTATGCCGTACGCCGCGAGCGCACGCGTGCGCTCCTCCTCGCTGGGGGACGTTGATTGCGGCGCGACCGGCCACGCATCATGATGCGGAGTCTTCAAGACGTCTCCCCTATCGCGATTCGATTAGCGCACAAAACCATTCAGCAAAAGTTCTTTGCGACTTAACGGCACCTTACCGCGCCGGGTTGACCAAAATGGCGAAATGGCGGCGACGGTTGCGCCCTTCCCCTCGCTTGCTATGCCCTCAGCGGAGAGGAAGGCCGACATGCGCGCGACCCCGGATTTCGATTTCGGTTTGGGCGAAGAGGCGGCGATGATTCGCGAGAGCGTCGCCCGGTTCGCCGACGAGGCGGTGGCCCCGCTCGCGGAGCGCATCGACCGGGAAGATCGCTTCCCGCGCGAGCTGTGGGAGCCGATGGGCGAGCTGGGCCTGCACGGCATCACCGTGGCGGAAGAGGATGGCGGCCTCGGCCTCGGCTATCTCGAACATGTCGTCGCGATCGAGGAGATCAGCCGGGCCAGCGCGTCTGTCGGCCTCAGCTACGGCGCGCATTCGAACCTTTGCATCAACCAGATCGCCCGCTGGGGCACGCCGGAGCAGAAAGCGCGCCACCTTCCTGCGCTGATCAGCGGCGAGCATGTGGGCGCACTTGCGATGAGCGAGGCGGGCGCAGGGTCGGACGTCGTCTCCATGAAGCTGCGGGCCCAGCGGGTGGAGGGCGGCTGGCGGCTGGATGGCGCCAAGTTCTGGATCACCAACGGGCACGAGGCAGAGGTGCTGGTGGTCTATGCCAAAACGGATGCGGAAGCGGGCAGCAAGGGGATCACCGCCTTCATCGTGGAAAGCAGCTTCGACGGCTTCCGGCCGGCGCAGAAGATCGGAAAGCTGGGGATGCGCGGCTCCCCCACGTCGGAGCTGGTGTTCGAAGGCTGCGTGGTGCCCGATGAGAATGTGCTCGGCGAAGTGGGCCGGGGCGCGGCGGTGCTGATGAGCGGGCTCGATTACGAACGCGCCGTGCTGGCCGGCGTGCAGCTCGGCATCATGCAGGCATGCCTCGATACCGTGATCCCCTATGTGCGCGAGCGGCAGCAATTCGGGCGCCCCATCGGCAGCTTCCAGCTGATGCAGGCGAAGGTGGCGGACATGTATGTCGCCCTTCAATCGGCGCGCGCCTACAACTATGCGGTGGCGCGAGCCTGCAGCACGGGTGGGCCGACGCGCTTCGATGCGGCGGGCGCCATCCTGCTGGCGAGCGAGAATGCCTTCCGCGTCGCGGGCGAGGCGGTGCAGGCGCTGGGCGGCGCGGGCTACACCACGGACTTTCCGGTGGAGCGCTATCTGCGCGACGCAAAACTGCTCGACATTGGTGCAGGAACGAACGAAATTCGCCGCATGCTGATCGGCCGTGAACTGATCGGCGCATAAGGGGCGAGAGGGGATTGCAAGCATGATGAAACGGCTCTGCACCGCGGCTGCGGCGTTGCTGGCCTCCTGCGCATTGCCTGCGGGAGCGCAGGAGACGGCGCGGATCGAGTGGAAGACGTTCCACAGCCCGGCGATCGAAAGCAATCTGGAGGGCAACCCTGCGGAGCGTGGCGCCCTCGTCGTCACCCCGCCCGGCTATGACGAGAACTCCGGCAAGCGTTACCCGGTGCTCTACTTCCTCCACGGCTACACCGCGACGCCGCAAGCCTATCAGGAGATGGCGAGCTTCGATGCGGCGGTGCAGGAGGCTGCCGCTGCGGGCAACGAGCTGATCATGGTGATCCCTGACGGCAATTCGAAGCACAAGGGCGGCTTCTATTCGAGCTCCCCCACCACCGGGGACTACGAGACCTTCGTGGCGCGCGACCTGGTGAAGTGGGTGGACGCGAACTACCGCACAATTGCGGAACGCGACAGTCGCGGGCTCGCGGGCCACTCGATGGGCGGCTACGGCACGATCCGCATCGCCATGAAGCACCCGGAGACCTTCTCCAGCATCTACATGATGAGCGCCTGCTGCCTTGAGCCGATGGTGCTGACGCCGGAGGTTGCCGCGCGCATCGAGAGGATGAGCGAGGCCGATGTCGCGGCGGCCGATTTCGGCGGGCTGGCGCCGGTCTCCACGCTCGTCACCTGGTCCCCGGACCCGAAGGACGAGGGCTTTCTGAAGGCGGATACGGGGCTGCGGCCGGATGGCACGCTGGATCCGCTGGCCAATTACCGCATCGCCGCGAACTCTCCGCTGGTGCTCATCCCGCAATACCTGCCTGCCCTGAACGGGCTTGAGGCATTCGCGATGGATATTGGCGACAAGGACTTCCTGCTGGAGCCCAACCGCCTGTTCCGGGAGGAGCTGGACCGGTTCGGCGTCCAGTACCAGTTCGAGCTTTACGAAGGCGATCACGGCAACCGCGTTGCCGAGCGCATTCGAACCGAGGTTCTTCCGTTCTTCGGCGAACATCTGGACAAATGAGGGGAATGGATTTGCTGAAGGCTCTTCTCGCCGCTGCGGCAGCATCGATGGCAATTACCGCCATTCCGGCGCAGGCGCAGAACATCACCGCTCCCGAAGCGCCGGTGCCGGCCGGCATCACAGTGGAGACCGCACAGGTCCCCGGCCCCTCGCTGGAGGGGAACCTTGAGGGCAACGCCACCACGCGCGAGGCGATGGTCGTCCTGCCGCCGAGCTACGGCAAGGAGCCCAACCGCCGCTATCCGGTGGTCTATTACCTCCACGGCTTCGCCATCGATGGGCACAATTTCTACAATTTCATGCGCGTGCCGGAGGCGGTTGCCGCCAATGCCGCGCAGGGCAACGAGTTCATCGTCGTCGTGCCGGACACGCTGACGAAGATGGGCGGGAGCATGTACGGCAATTCGGTGACGACGGGGGACTTTCGCAAGTTCGTCGCCTTCGACCTCGTCGACTATATCGACAAGACGTACCGCACGATCCCGACGCGGGACGGGCGCGGCCTCGCCGGGCACTCGATGGGCGGGCACGGCACCTGGGTGGTGGGAATGACCTACCCGGAGCGGTTCGATTCCATCTGGGCGCAAAGTGCCTGCTGCGTCTCCCCCCGTACGGAGACGGTGGAGTCCGCCAAGGCGATGGCGGCGGTCCCCTATGAGGGCGTGGACGAGGCCGGCTTCGGCATGCGCGCCGGGCTGGCCTCCGCTGTCGCCTGGTCGCCGAACCCGAACAAGCCGCCTTACTACGTCGACTTCCCGATCAACGAGGCGGGCGAGATCGACCAGCTGGTCATCGCCAAGTGGGCCAACAATTCGCCGTTGGCGATGGTCTCCAGCCATGTCGGCGCGCTGAAGAGCTTCGACGCGATCGGCGCCGATGTGGGCGACAAGGACGGGCTGGTGGCTGACGACACGCTGATCCACGAGGAGCTGGAGAAGTTCGGCATCGAGCACGAATGGGCGATCTATGATGGCGACCACGTCAATCGCATTGGCCAGCGCTTCTCCGAAGTGGTGCTGCCGTTCTTTGCCAAGCATCTGGACATGAGGGGCTCGAGCATCGCTGCGGAGAATCCGCGAGAGGCGGCCGTGCGCGATCTGCCGGAGCAGTGAGTTCCAGAGCGTCAGTCACGGCAGCCGGCCGCGACTGACGCCTTCGGCCATCAGCGGCCGACGAACAGGAACCCGACAGCGCCCATGATGCAGGCGAAGGCGGCGAAGTGGCGCCAGTGCAGCGGTTCGCCCAGCACCACGACCATGAAGCCGCCGAAGATGATGAGCGCGATGGCCTCCTGCGCGATCTTCAGCTGCCCCGCCGACCATCCGCTGGCATAGCCGATCCGGTTGGCGGGCACGGCGAAGCAATATTCGACGAAGGCAATCGCCCAGCTGATCGCGATCACCAGCATCAACGGTTTGCTCATCCCGCCCTTCAGGTGCCAATACCAGGCCGTCGTCATGAAGAGGTTGGAGATGACGAGCAGGAGGATGGTGGACATGAGCCTGATTGCGTCCCTGCTTGAGGCTGCGCCCCGGTGGCGGGGGCCTGCGCGATGAGCGGGCCTGTCTTGCAGAGCCGGATCGACCTGCAAAGCCCTGAGGCGAAGGCGCGGGCGGCCCATAACCGCGCCTTGGCGGAAGAGTTGCACGCCAAGGTCGCACAGGCGGCTTTGGGAGGTCCGGAGCGATCGCGCGAACGGCACAGTGCCCGCGGCAAGCTGCTGCCGAGGGAGCGGGTGGAGCGATTGCTGGACCCCGGCTCCCCCTTCCTGGAGATCGGCCAGTTGGCAGCGAACGGGCTGTATGATGACGAGGTGCCGGGCGCAGGGCTGATCGCCGGGATCGGCCGCGTTTCCGGTAGGCTGTGCATGATCGCCGCCAATGACGCGACGGTGAAGGGCGGCACCTACTACCCGCTCACGGTGAAGAAGCATCTTCGGGCGCAGGAGATCGCGCAGGAGAACCGCCTGCCCTGCCTCTACCTGGTGGATAGCGGCGGAGCGAACCTGCCGCACCAGTCTGAGGTGTTCCCCGATCGGGATCATTTCGGCCGCATCTTCTACAACCAGGCGAACATGTCGGCGCTCGGCATTCCGCAGATCGCCTGCGTCATGGGCAGCTGCACCGCCGGCGGCGCCTATGTGCCTGCGATGAGCGATGAGAGCGTGATCGTTCGAGATCAGGGCACCATCTTCCTTGCCGGGCCGCCGCTGGTGAAAGCCGCGACGGGGGAGGAGATCAGCGCCGAGGAACTCGGGGGCGGCGAGCTGCATGCCCGCAAGTCCGGCGTTGCTGACCATCTGGCGGAGAATGACGAGCACGCCCTCACCATCCTGCGGGACATCGTCTCCCATCTGGGCCGCAACGAGGGTGCAAGCCTGTTGCAGCGCCATGCAACGGCCCCGAAATTCGCCGCCGAGGACCTCGACTCGATCATCCCGGAAGACGTGCGCGCCCCCTACGATGTGCATGAGGTGATCGCCCGGTTGGTCGATGGTTCAGAACTGCACGAGTTCAAACCGCTGTATGGCAACACGCTCGTCTGCGGCTTCGCGCATATCTGGGGCATGCCCGTGGCGATCCTGGCCAACAATGGCGTGCTGTTCTCCGAAAGCGCGCTGAAGGGCGCGCATTTCATCGAGCTCGCCTGCCAGCGCGGCATTCCGCTGCTGTTCCTGCAGAACATCTCCGGCTTCATGGTGGGCGGGCGGTATGAGGCGGAAGGGATCGCCAAGCACGGCGCCAAGCTGGTGACCGCGGTGGCGACGGCGCAGGTGCCGAAACTCACGGTGGTGATCGGCGGCAGCTTCGGCGCGGGCAATTACGGCATGTGCGGGCGCGCCTATTCCCCCCGCTTCCTGTTCACCTGGCCCAATGCGCGCATCAGCGTGATGGGCGGAGAGCAGGCGGCGAGCGTGCTGGCCACCGTCCACCGCGACGCCGAGCGTTGGACCGCGGAAGAGGAAGAGGCCTTCAAGGCGCCGATCCGCGACACCTATGAGCGCGAGGGCAACCCCTACTACGCCACCGCGCGCCTGTGGGATGACGGGGTGATCGACCCGGTGCAGACCCGGGACGTGCTGGGGCTGGCGCTGACCGCCTGCCTCGAAGCGCCGATCCCGCCAGCGCCGCGCTTCGGTGTGTTCAGGATGTAGCGAACCAGCGCGCGCGACTCTGTCACGATGAGGGCGTCGCACCCGTGAAGGGCCCTGCCGAGGCGCCGATGACATAGAGCGGCACAGGTGCCAGAGGCGATATGGCGCGCCAGTCTGCCACCACTGGCCGCTGGGCTGCGATCGCGTCGAGCAGCTTCAGGTTCAAACCCGTCGTGCTGGTCGAGGGAACGGCGATGCGCCGGCCATCTGAGCATGATCCCCTCGGAGGCTCCGCGCTTCAACAGGCGGCTGATCGCGCGCGTCTGTGACCATTGCTCGCCGCCGTGGGTCATCCCCTAAGGAAGCGTCTTGGTAAGAAACAGAACGCGCAGAGGTGTTGCCATTTCGCTTCCGCAGGGTGAAGCCGGCATGCCCCAGTCATTCATCTCGCCGGTCAGATGGCGAGAACGAGTCAGCAGACAACGATGCCCCACCCGAACCGAATGTCCTGGCGGACACTTCTCAGAAGCCTGATCTTGCGGATCGGCCGCCCGAACTTTCTGGCAAGCCGCTATTACGACGAAGCTGAAATGCGGCTCCTGCAGGCCATGCCAAAGAATATGATCGATGTTGCGATTGACGTTGGCGCCTCCATCGGAGCCTATTCGTGGCTGCTCCATGACGTTTCGCGCAAGGTCATCTGCATCGACGCAGACGCGGGGCAAGCATCTGCTTTGAGGGTGTCCGCAGTTTTGACTTCCATGACGGTCCTGACGGGAGCAGCTTCTGCCCAGTCGGGTGGCGATATCGAGTTTCATTGGTGTCCCGGCCGCCGTCCGCTGAGCCGGGTATGCGACGAGGGCGCCAGCACGGAAGGCATGTTGCGTACGCAGGTCCGGCGCTTGTCGCTCGACGCGGATGTCCTCCCTCTGGTGGAGGACGGTCGAAACGTCGATTTCATCAAGATCGATGTTGAGGGGCATGAGCACGAGGTCGTGCGGGGCTGCGAGCGCCTGCTTCATCTCCATCACCCGGTCTTCCTGATCGAGATCGAGCATCGTCATAACCCCGCCTACGGCTTGACCTTCGATCTCTTGGCCAGCCGCGGATATGAGTGCTTCGTGTCACGGAATGGGAACTTGCGGCGCTTCGACCCCGAATGGCTGATCGCGAACCAGGGGAGCGCCGATCTGGTTGAGCGGCTCGCGAGAAGGGGAGCGGGGCAGAACGCCTATTTGAACAACTTCATCTTCATACATGAGCAGTCGCGCCTGGGGCCCTGGTTCGCACAACGCCTTCCTTCGGAGGCGGCTCAGCCTCCCTCGCGGCCTTGGTAGGGCCGGAATCTTCCTCAGCCGGCTCCTGTGGGCCTGTTACCGATCCATCTGGAAGTGCTGCTTGCGATGTTGCGCTATGCGGCAACCTCATCAGGAAAGCGAAGACTGTTCTACGATGAGATAGTCCCAGGGACTTCTTCCTAATATTCAGCAATAAGTCTCCGCAAGATTTCGCAGTCCCATTGAGAAACAGGTTTGCCTCTCAGGTTGACGGCTTGCCTGTCCAGTGCTGGCATGGGAATGCTTGTGAGCAGCTTACAAGCAGGGTGCGCGAGCGCCCGTCTTTCGGATGATCGGCCCGGGACATCGCCAAGCTGTGCGGAGCGCCGGTGAGGGGGTTCTACAAGTTGAAAAATGCCACCTTTGTTGAGGCTGCTTCGACTATCCCGGCATTGAACGCCCAGCGCCAAGAGGTGCTGATCGTCGACCTGAACAACTTTTCCAGCTTCCCCACTCTCGCTGTAGGAATTCTGACCGCATCACTCCGCAACGCGGGATTTGTGGTCCGGCTTATCTCTCCACTGGCGCACGACGTTCCGGCGGCCGAGCGTGAGCGGTCCGAGAATCGATACCACGACCTGCAGCGCCGGATACACTTGTCGACGCGTCCCTCGTTCCGAATAGGCCGAATTGGACTTCGTGCCGTTCGCAGCTGGTGGCGATCACGCCCTCATCCGCGAGTCTTGCGAGAAGTGGCGCGGGCGCTTGAACAGCGCCCGGACGCGATCCTGCTGTCGGCCTACTTCCAGCATTTCGAGACGGTCCGGGAAATCGGCAGACTGGCGAAGGCGGCAGGCGTACCGCTGCTGCTTGGCGGACCGGCCTTCAACGACACGGAGGCGGCGGAGCATTGGCGGCGCATCCCTGGCCTGCATGCGCTGGTTGGTGCGGAAGTGGACCTGAGCCTTCCCGGCATCGTCTCCGCCCTCTGCGCAGGCGAGGATCTTCTTCAGTTCGACGGGGTGACTTTGCCCGACGGGCACAGCTCTCCACCGGCAAAGCCGCTCCGCCAGCTCAATTACTCGCCGGTCCCCGATTTCGCCGACTTCCCGTGGGACAGATACAGGGTTCGCATCGTCCCCATCATGGCGTCGCGCGGATGCCAGTGGAACCGCTGCACCTTTTGCAGCGATATCGTCTCGGTCAATGGCCGCACCTTCCGCTCGCGAACGGTCGAGTCCGTGATGCATGAGATGCGGGAGCAAGCGAGGCGGCACCAGACACAGAACTTCCTGTTCCTGGATCTCAAGCTGAACTCGAACCCGCATCTGTTTCGCGGGATCATCGAAAACGTTCAGCGGAACGTGCGCGGCGCGCAATGGATTGGCACCGTCCATGTCGATCAACGGGTCGATAACGGCCTCTCGCGATCGGAACTCAAGGCCGCGGTCGCTGCCGGCATGCGCCGGGTGAGCTTCGGGCTGGAGAGCGGAAGCCAGGCTCTTCTGGATGCGATGGACAAGGGCTGCACCGTTGAGGGCAATTCAGAATTCATCCGGAACGCGCATGAGGTGGGTCTCAGCGTGCGCTGCACCATGTTCAAGGGCTACCCGGGGGAGACCGCCGAGGACCTCGAGAAGACCGCCGATTTCCTCGAAACGCACAGCAGGTATATCGATCGGATCAGGTTCAACGACTTCTCGATCATAGCGGGCACGAAAATCTACGAAGAACTGCGCGACGATCCCACCCGCTATCCTCAGATCGAGGCGTTCCGCCTTTCAGGCAAGACGGCGCGGCTTTTCTTTTCGAACAGGGAAACCACGGGCACGGCGTACCGGCGGGCCAAGCACCGGGTGCTGCAAGCGGTGTACGAGATCAATCGTCGCGAAATCCGCTCTTCGGCGCGAGCCTTCGACGGACTGATGTAGCCCATTTCGCCATGTTCATCGACAACCGCGTCAGTTCCGACCCGCTTCGGCGGCGCCTGCGCCGTCTCACCCGTGCGGAGCGACTGGAGGAAGCGCGGGCATTCCTTCGCAGCTTCCACCGCGAATTGGGCCGGCCGGCGGCGGCCTGCGCCGAGCGGGAAAAGGAGGTTGCGCGGGAGATCAGGAGTCACGGCTTCTACCGCCATACACCGGAGGAACTCGCATTCGGCGCGCGGGTCGCCTGGCGGAACCATGCGAGATGCGTGGGCAGGCTCTTCTGGAAGAGCCTTGAGGTGCGGGATTGCCGCCACATCTCAGACCCCGATGCGATCGCCGGTCAGGTCTGCGAGCACATGCGTCTGGCGCTGGGCGATGGCGCCATTCGGTCCGTGATCTCCATCTTCCCGCCCGTGGAAGGGGATGCATTGCCGCCCGTGATCGAGAACGCACAGATAAGCCAATATGCCGGCTATGTCGGCGCGCAGGGGGACATCGTGGGCGACCCCCAGAATGCCGAGTTCACCCGGATTGCCTTGTCGCTCGGCTGGGAGCCGCCTGCCGAGAGAAGCGCTTTCGACCTCCTCCCGCTGATCATTCGAGACAGCCTTGGCCGGCGACGCCTCTATTCCTTGCCGGAGGACCTGATTGCGGAAGTGCCGATCAGCCATCCCACCTGCCAACGCATCGCCGATCTCGGCCTCAAGTGGTACGCCGTTCCCTGCGTCAGCGACATGATCCTGTCGATCGGGGGGATCGACTATCCCTGCGCGCCCTTCAACGGCTATTACATGGCGACGGAAATCGCCTCTCGGGATTTCATCGACCCGTTCAGGTATGACCTGCTGGAAGTGGTTGGCCGGGCGCTTGGCCTGAACTTCGGCGACCCGTTGTGGAAGGACGAGGCGCTGACGGAGTTGAACCGCGCCGTCCTCCATTCTTTCGCCTCTGCGGGCATCACCCTTGTCGACCATCACCGCGCGAGCAGCCAGTATGTCGAGTTCGTCCAGCGGGAACTCGCGCTCGGCAGGATTCCGTCGGGCGAGTGGTCGTGGATCAATCCGCCGAACGGAGCGGCCGCCTGTCCGACCTTTCACATGCAGATGCGCGATTTGCACGACGTGCCGAACTTCTATCGCTCAAGAGGCACGGATGGCAGGAACCTGCGGGTGAGCCGTGAGACGGAGCAGCGTTCCAGGGGAGCATTGTGGCGCGAACGGGTCGTCCGCCGCTGGCGAAACCGGATACGGAACCGCGCCTGAGAGATCTCGAGAACACCAAACGCAGGTCAGGTTGTGCCGGATGACCTTGCCTGCGAGATAGTCTTCCGGCCGGCGAGAGGGACAATCATTGAACCACCAGGATGAGTTGGGCGCCGGGACCGTTCGTCGTGAGATCCTGCTGCGGATCGGAATTCAGAACGCGATTCTCATCTTCCTGATGCCGCTGTTTCTGGTGGCGGCTGTCGCACAATGCGCCTTCCGCGCCGACGCGGAAATCATTGCCCTGGCTTACGTGGGGGCGGCTGGAATGGGAGCGCTGTACTGGATCCACAGCGCAGCGCGCACGGTTCAGATGAAGACCTATCTCAAGGCGCTGGAGGCCGCGGAACCGGGCAGCGGTGGTTGGGAAACGTGGCTGGCGCAGAACCCCATCAACGGGATTCTGGGGTCGAGATGGTTCATTTCCACGAAGGGAGTCTTCGTAGGCTCCCAGCTGGCCGCCATTCTCGTTGCCGCCCTTCTGCGTCGGGAGGATGCTCAGCCGATGCTGCTGCTTCTCTCGCTTGCGGCATCCGCGCTGACGACGCTGCTGCTCAGGCAGCCGGCAATGCAATCGGAATAGCCGACTTCTCAGCGCCTGCTGGACCCCAGTCGATTTCTTGCATCAACTGCATCGCCTCCGTCGGCTCGTATTCCCACCATCGGGATGCCTCCAGTTGTTCGACGACCACTGTGGGGAAGCGCGCGCGCAACTCTCTGGCCGGAGCGCCGGTGACGATGGTGTACGGCCGCACGTCCTGCGTAACGACGGCCCCGGCGGCTATCACCGCGCCACGCCCGATATGCCTGCACCGGGGCAGGACGATGCTGTTGTGGCCGAACCAGACGTCGTCATCAATGACGAGCATGCGCGTGCCAACTCCGCTCTCCGCCACGACACCGAAACTGGGGTCATAGAAGAACGGATGCATGGAAAAGCTGTGCATCGGATGGTTCGCATCGATGAGGCGCACGGTTTCAGAAAATGAACAATATCGGCCGATCCTCACAGGGCCGCGCACGCGCAGGGCGCTGAAACAGCCGTAGGAATACAGGCCGACATCAATGGAGTATCGCTCCCTAAACTCCCTTCGCAGCCTCAAGCTGTGGTACTGGTTTATGCGAAGAATTCGCAAGTATAGCTGCAAGGCCAGACCGCCGAGATTGCGGCGGATCACCTAGTACACCCTTGGGGTCTACGGAGGATCTGAAGGTAAATGTCGCTCATGTTACTCGCCAGATCACTCCACGAGCCGATCCGGCCATAGCGTTCTGACGCGGCCCTGCTCCAGTTCTCGAGCAAGTGCGGGTTGTTGTACAGATGCCGGATCTCGGCAGCGATGTTCTGCGCGAATCCCCTCGGGTCGGCAGGCTCGACCAGGATGGCGCCGCCGGACTGGAAAATGGCCGCAGGCCCCCCGGCCCGGGTCGCGATGATCGGCAAGCCCCAGCGCATCGCTTCGAAGAAGACGGTGCCCATCGGCTCGCGAAAACTGGGAAACACGAAAAGATCGTGGGCCTCATACAAGCCCTCCACCTCCTCTTTCGGCAGGAAACCCCGGAAGGTGATGCGCTCGCTCACGCCCAGCGCGACAGCCTCGCGTTTGCACTCGGCGAGGTCCGGCCCATCGCCGACGCTCGTCAGATGGAGATCGGGGAGATCCTTAAGCTCCGCCATGGCTCGCACGACATCCCGCAAGCCTTTGTAGCGAACCGCCCTTCCGACATGGAGAAGCTTCAGGCCGCCCGGTCCGGGCGCCCCGCGGGTTCTCGCGCGCGCAGGCTCCCTGGCTGACTCCAGGATCGTGATTGGCCGTTTGATCTTCATCGGTGCGAGCGCTGACCAGACGTAATCAGCCACCCCTACAATGGCGGTCGCTCGCTCGAACGATTGCCTGAGCACCGGGTCGAAACGCACGCGAAACTCATCCGCCTTGCTGGACAGGAGATAGCTGTAGCCCAGCTCCGGGCGCAACGCCTTAGCCACCGGGAGCATGCCGGCAACAGGGCCGATCAGGTACGGGATGTCGAACAGGCGCAGGGGAGAGGAATGACGAAGGCCACCGGGATAGATCTGGTGCGCGATGTCGAAATGTTCTCCGGCTTTTTGTCGTTCCCGTATCCACTTTGCTATTTCAAGGGACAGGATCCACCATCCCAGCTTGAGCTTGTGCCGCGCGAACTTGAACCGCCTGAGGAGTGAAGGTTCCGGCCACGTCACCACCCGGACATGCGGAAGTTGCTCAGAGACCGGTTGACGGTTCAGGAACTGATGAGTGAGAAGAGTCACATCGTGTTTGGAGGCGAGAGCTTCGATCCACTTGAAAGCGAGATAAGCTTCACTGGCCCCTTTTGAATCCACCATTGAACTGATGATCAGGAGCTTGAGCCGCTCGTCAGGAGAGCCACTCGGCATTTGTTCGCCCGGCTCGTCAGAAGGTGTCTGGTCGCGAGCCGCGTCCAGGCTGCGGAATTCCATCGGCTCTCCGGCGGTAGACTCCTGCCGTTCGGCATTTCGGTGAGAATAGCTTGTGAGCTTCAGTGTCGTCATTCCCGTTTATAATGAAGCTGAGACGATCGGCAGGAATGCCGCCCTCATCCTTGAGGGGCTGCCAGCCGACGCAGAGATCATCTTCGCCTGTAATGGCTGCAGCGACGGCACTCCGCACATTCTTAAACCCGTCGCAGGAGACCGCGCGCAAATTCTCGTCTTGGACATAGCAGGCAAAGCCCTCGCGATCAGAGCTGCTGAGAGATATTTGGACAAGTTCCCCCGGTTTTTCGTCGACGCCGATGTAACAATTAGCGGTAGCGAGTTGGCTTCGCTAGCGGCGACGATGGCGGCAGAGGGTTTAGATCTCATTTCCCCACGAACGACTTACGATCTCGCCGGCGCCAGCTGGGCTGCGCGCGCAGTGCACAAGGCGGCGGCCTCACTTCCGCATCATCAAGAGGGGGCATTCCACGGCGTGCTCGGAGTGAGCAGGTCTGGCCGCAGCAGGTGGGGCGAGTTTCCCGATGTGCTTGCCGACGATACATTCATAGAAGCGCAGATTCCTCCAACTCGAAAGCGAATTGACAAGACGGTGCGTGTGATCGTGCGACCGCCGCGGAATTACTGGGCCATCGTGCGCGTCCGGGAACGGTGGGACCGGGGCTTGAGGGAACTGAGATCGCTGAAAATCAAGCCTGCCAAAGTGAAGGGGCAGCGTCGTACTCTCCTCAGGAACGCCTGCTCTTACCGATTGCTCCTCCCGACCATGGTCTACATCAGCGTCCGCGCATCTGCCTTCGCCCTGCGGGTGCTGGGGCGATCGGCCAGCCCGCGGTGGTATCGCGACCCCACATCCCGCTCCGCTTCGTCGTGAGAGCGTTCGAGATGCGCTCCCGCCCGGCAAGTGCGATCAATCTCCCGAAGCTGCAGGCAAACGCGCCCGTCGTGACCGCGATCGTGGTGAGTCACAATTCTCGCGAAACCATCGAAAGCGCTGTGAGATCAGCCTTGCGCTCTGCGGGCCCTCACACGATCCAGGTCATAGTCGTTGATAACGAATCTACCGACGGGACTGCCGACTTCGTCCAAGAGACCTTTCCCGAAGTGACGCTCATCCGATCCGAGAACATTGGTTTCGCTGGAGGAAACAACGTCGGGCTGGAGCTCGCCAAAGGTAGATATATCCTGTTGCTGAATCCGGATGCTGAACTCTGCGGCCGCGGCCTGGAGGAATGCATCGATTACATGAACTTGAATGATGACATCGGCATTCTAGGTTGCCGCGTGATTCATTCGAATGACGGCGATCATCCGAATGTCTTCCGGTGCCCGACATTGCGGAAGCTCGCCTACGCTATTCTCGTCAGTGACACCCGCATGAGGAGAAGCCCGAGGTTCACAGACCCTTATTATGCGCAGCTTGAGCCGGATCGACCGAGCGATGTGGACGTCGTCGTCGGATGTTTCATGCTGGCGCGCCGCTCGGCTGTGGCGCAGGTCGGGGGGATGGATGAGCGCTTCTTCCTCTACAGTGAAGAAAGCGAGTGGTGCCACAGAATGAGGGAAGGCGGATGGCGCGTGTGCTACTTTCCAGGCGCCACTGTCCGTCATGTCGGCGGCGCGAGTACGTCGGCCGATCCTCTCGCGGCCGCCGTGGAGCTGACCAAGAGCCAGATCCTTTTCCTGTCCTTCACTCGAGGCCCCGTCGCCGCGCGTACGGGGGCATTCCTGATGCTGCTGGCCACCTTCGTGCGATTGTTCGCTCCGAGAGAGCAGAGGCAGTTGAGCTCAGCGGCTCTGCGCGCGCGGCTCGCCTTCCTTGCGAAAGCCGTTCTGTTTCTGCCGAGAGGGAGAACCTCCACGAGAGGCCCTCATCCCCCGCTCGCTCATCGCGGAGTATAGTCGTCGCGCATCTGCCCCATTACAGACGCCAATGCATCGAGCTTTGCCTGCCGGATCGTATCAGCACTCAAAGTCGCAGGCTGGAGCGACACCTCCTTGAGAAAAGCGGCGAGTTGGCGAGACCGGGGTTCGTATGCGCGCCTGGAAACCTCAAGCTCGCGGAGACGGGCTGTTCCTTTCAGCCCCACTGAGCGCACGGCGCGCGCTACGTCCCGCAGCCTCAGGGATGCTCGATAGCGGAAAGTGGCCGGCGAATGGGCGGCATAGGAGGTGTTGCTGACCTCAACATCTTCCGACACGTGCCAATGTTCGATGCTGTTGGGCAAGCAGTCGGGCTGCCGGATCGAGACGCCGTCCATCCAGTCCGTCTTGGGGAGCCGGATCGGGCGATAGGGGAGGTCGAGGGCCATGCAGAAATCCAGCCACTTGAACGCGAGGACGCGGCCCTCCGTGGCTACAGGTATCCAGGGGACACGATAGTAGTCCGCCATGATAGCGCCGTGCAGAGACTCGACGATCGCCAGCTTGGCCTTTGCGATGGAGGACAGGACCAGGGACCCCTCTGCCAAGGGGCTGACATACTCGATGCCGGCCTCCTCGCACGGTTGACGCCAATTGGCGAAGACGTCTGTCGTCCAGTGCGGCACGAACACGGTCCCATCGCGCCGGCCCGGATGGTAACGAAAGTCGGGGAGAAGATCGACAAGCCAGGCTGCGTCCATCACCGACTTCTCAGGCGGCAGTTCCAGAAGACGCGCCGTCAGCGGCCCCCGGACACAATAAATGCGCCAGGCTCCGATCTCTTCCGGTCTCGGCATGGGGCCATAACCGGAGCCTGTTCCGAAGATGATCTTCCGGCCTGGCACCTTGCCGAGGTCGCTTTGGATCAGCGAGCCGATCCCGACCAATCTTTCATCGAAGGCCTCATCCAGGATCTCCGGAACCAAGCGCGGCCACAGCCAGCTGTTCAACTGGTCTCCGAAGTTCGTGGTCTTGGCGGAATAGAATACGCGCATGAGCCGGATACGGTGACCTTTGCCTGCAGACAAACGCTCGACGACGCCCACGGCACGAACGGCGAGCGCCTTCGTTTCACAGCGCGAGCGGCGAAGCAATCTCTAAGCAAAGCGCGCCTGAACCAACGGAGCCCTGCCTCAAGAACCACGGGGATTGTGCGCGCATGTGCGACCTAGAGACGGTCGTGTTTGAGTGCGCGGCGCGTAATCCCTCCCGAATGCAGCGAACAAAAGCGATCAGCTCTGGTGGTCGCTTGAGTGGAAGGTTCTGCCATGGCGAAGCGGTGGGCTCCATCCTACCTTTGCAGAACTCGCTTTTGCCTGACCAAGCAGGCAGCGGCGGCGCAAAATGCGGAACATCCGCCGCGAGCGGGATGATCCGGAATGGCTGACGTCGGCGGGGCCGCTTCCGCACAGTCCGGCCCTAGTCATACAGGGAAGGGATGGCGACCAACAGTGGGATGAGGACGCGACCATTGGCAGGCGGATCGATGAAGCCATGCCTAGATCGAAAAGGTGAACCCCACGCGCAAAGGCGCTTTACCGAAGGACCACCACCGGCCGGTGCCAAACCCCTCAGCCGGACGAGCTGATCGACCTTATCTCAGGCATCCGCAGCGCCTCATGCATTCTCCGCGCGTCGCGCTGCCGCTGCCATTCCAGGAGCAGCAGCGAGACGCTCAGAACCAACGGGCTGATGGCCAGGAGCGCGAAGATATGGCGTACTGGCAAGTTGGAGGCGAGGAAGTAGCCTCCAATCAGTGGGCCGGCGATCCAGCCGATCTTGGCGATCGACGCAGCCCGATGCGCACCGTTCCCCCGCCACGCGCTCGGATAGAAGATGCCCGAAATGCTGTGCATCCCATAATGAGCACCCTGCATGACGATAGCGGCGAAGAAGTTGAGGATCAGGAGCGTCCAGTAATCGATCGGCGCAAGCCCGAGGACCAGGAGAATGGGGAGCGACAGCAGCGCCATCGCTGCGATGCTGAGGGCACCGTGCCGGCGTATAACGCGCATCAGCAGCAACCCGCCCAACGCGGCACCCAGTGAGCTGATCGAAAAAAAGCTCGCCGCCATCGTCCGGCTGTAATCGAGATATTCAAGGATCAGCGGCGTCCAGTTCGACGTGAGATAAACCGCCGTCGAACTTGCAAGAAAGGCCATCCACAGCAGGGGAGTGACCCATTTGAGCTTGCCGCCGAACAAGCAAGCCGGACCGACCCGCCTGGCGTGCTTGTCCGCCTCATCCGCGAGGTAGAAGGCGGCATCATCGGGAATGTCGGCGGTGGGCGCGATCTGGCGGGCATAATGCGCCACCCGCCGGTCCTCTCCCCCGCGATTGACCAGGTGGCGCGCTGATTCAGGAAGCCACCGCAGCAGGGCAACGCCGACGATGCCTGTCGTGATGCCGCTGAAGGCGAAGACGGCTTCCCACCCGTAATCAGGTGCGAGCACGATGGTGAGAGGCGCACCCAGGCTGCTGCCAAGTGCGTAGCCGACCGTGACGATGGTGGTTGCCGTGGCGCGATTTTTCGACGGCAAGTATTCGACGTTCAGCATCCAGCACAGCGGCAGGGCGCCGCCCAGCGCGATCCCGTTGAGAAATCGCAGGGCCATCAGCGCCTCGTATGACGTCGCAAAAGCGAGCGCGATCGAGATGAAGGCCGACGAGAACACCGCCAGCACGATCGCGGGCCGACGGCCGAAGCGATAACCGAGATAGCCGAACAGAATTCCGCCCACAATCGCGCCGAACGTGCCAGCGGCAAAGACAGCGCCCAACTCGACGCTGCTCAAACCCAAGTCCTCAGCCAGATAGGCGGCCAGATAGGATACGATCACCATCTCCAGGCCATCGAAGAACGTCACGAGCGCCGACAACAGGACGAGGATCAACAAGAAGCGACTTTGCGATTGCCCCTCGATAATAGCAGTGAGATTGAAAGCCCGTTCCGTCGCCACGCGCCCCCCGCCTTTGCAAGGCATGTGCCGGCTCAGACCGCCCCTTGGCGTAGTCGATCGCAACCATCGGGAGGTCAGGGGCGACTATTAGTGCATCGTCTTCCCGGCCACCAGCCTCGTGAGAAATGTAAGGCATGGCCGGAGAACCCAGGTGGACAGCCTCCTGCTCCCGCTGGGCCTAGACCGTGTCAGGCGAGCCAAAGATGTGTTGGATCGACGGCGATGGTAGCCCTCCGCCGACCGGCAGTTCTCGGCAGGACCGGACCATCGACTCCTTGGCCGTGCGTGGACGGCGCTCCGTTGGCAACGCTTTTGTGAGGCTCTGCATACCGCTGATTCAAGCCTCCATGCGTCGGCCTTTCGCTCCCGCTTTGTCATTAGCCACTGGCCAGATGCTTCTCGCGCGAACCCGCTCCCGACCTGAAGCACGGGCGCAAAGCGCCACGACCGGGAAAGAGTTGTCTCGATGCGCGCTTCTTCCGCGGCTTTGCCGCCGTATCGCCATTCGCTTCGAGCGCACTCTACGGTTTCATGGCCGCAATCAGACAATCCACCGCCGCAGTGTTCTGGCCGCAACGTCTCTGGTGGATGGCCCCAGGTCATGAACGGTGGACGACGCGCATCCGGCCATATCCCCCGCCCCAAGGATAAAGCATTCTCGAGAATGTCTCGAAAGAAGACATCGTCCGAATACAAGATTGCCGTACACTGCCGGCCCGGCGATGAGGATGATCCTCACGACTTTCTGCGGCCTTCTTCTGCAGACCAAGCCCCGTGGGAGCAGGTTCTATATACCACAAATCCTGTATTTTCGATCACCTCGCTTACTGGCGCAATCATTACTGGTAATCCTGCCCCGGACTCTGAGAGGACTTGCGTGCAAATGTGTTTCGATACACCGCCCGACGACGGAGATCACGGGGCAGGCGCGACAATGACGATCGAAGAGCTTGCTCATGTGAACCTGCGGACAGCCAATCTGGACCGGCTTAAGGACTTCTATACCGAGGCGTTGGGCTTCCAGTCAGCAGAGACCGGAGGGGCGAAGCGCGGCTGGTGGCTCGGATCGCAAGGAAAAGTGATGCTACACCTCATCGAGGCCGAGCGGACCGACCGGCCTGAGCACCCGCAGATCGAGCATTTCGCTTTTCGAGCGCGCGGTCTCCGCCACATGATGAGGCGGCTGGATGGAATGGGGAAGGCTTACAATTTGAACCCCGTGCCGGCGGAGTCATTGGTACAGTTGAACCTGCGCGACCCGGACGACAATCGCCTCCACCTCGATTTCTCGATCGACGAGCATGAGCCCGGAATGGCTCCCGCCGAATTAAGCCTTCGGTGAGCCGCGCCCTCATCTTGGGCGGAAGCGGCCATCTCGGGCACGCCCTTCGTGACAGGTCGCGCGAGGGCGTGGAGGTGATCGCCGCTTACAGGTCGCGTCCGATCCCCGGCGGCATCGCCTTCCAGTTCGAAAACGCCGGAGCGTTGCCGGACGCCGACGTGGTGATCGGCTCTTTTCCGATGGCGAGGCGGCTCGAAGGCGCCTCCGAAACGCAGATCGAAGAGGCGGTTCGCGCTTATGTCGGCCGCTGCGGCCGCGCCCGGATCGTGCAGCTTTCAACAGATGCTGTTTTCTCCGGCGCGACCGGGCTCTACGGGGAGCGGAACCCGGTGGATCCGACTACGCCCTATGGCCGCGCACAGGCGGCGGTAGATGCGGCTTTGCTGAAATACGCCGCCAATTGCCTGATCGTGCGCACCAGCTTCATCTTCGGCTGGGCGGGCGGACACTTCGACAAGCGCCTGGCGCCGTTCGCACGCGGCGAGAAGAAGCCATCGGAGCATCGATGGGCGGGGAACATCTTTCGCGCGCCGACGGAGGTCAATTTCCTTGCCGAGGCAATCTGGCGTGCGGTCGAGCGTGGCACCGAGGGCATCCTCAATGTCGCCGGCCCAAGGGTCAGTATTCACGACTTCTTCGTTGGAGCGCTTGAGGAGCTTGGGACATTCGAGATGCCTCCCGCTCACGAAGAGACAGATGTTGGTGTCGCACGAGACACCAGCTTGCACACAGCCCGCATGCAGGCGGAACTCGATCTGGATTCTAGGGAGGTTTGGGAGTGGTATCGGAATTTTATGCGACGCCGGCCCGCCGCCTAGCGGACGGGCGGTTTGGGCTGGGCGCGGTCGAGAACCTGGAAATGGAGCTGCAGCGCGGTAATTCGCGCCTCATCTGGGGCTGGAAGCGCGATGTAGGGACTGCTTCGCGTGCAGTCTATTTTGGCGGCGACCTGGAAGCGGATGGTGACGAGGTCGTGCTGTCTCGCTGGTATCTATTCTATCGCCATCGCAGCGATGCGGCGTCGATTACCCGGATCGCCTCGCAGCTTGCGGGAAGCGAGGAGTTGAAGCCACACTTGCGCAGTTTCCGTGCGAAGCATGCGCCGGGGGGACAGCTCGATCTTCGGGTCGAACTCGGTGTGCCGGATGCCGCCGACTCCGACCGCGTGCGGCGGCTCCAGCTCAGGAAGCCCCGCCGCCGCTTTGCGGAGGTCGTGATGCCACCCGTGCTGACGCTCGCCCGTGCGACGGACCTGTTCCCGGCCGACATCTATGTAGGCTCTGGCCTGTCCTATGAAGCGGGCCTCCCCACCTTGTGCGACATGCACCTGGCCTTCGGGGTCGACAACGAAGCCTGCACTCAATTTGCCGTCGGCGATGAGGACATGCTTCCCGCCCGCCTTGCCTCAAATCTGGGGGAGGCGATCGGCAGCTTCTGCGCGGTTCACGTGGGAGCGCTGAAGGCGCGACCAACGCCGGCAATGCGAGCAATTGCCGAACTTAAGTCGGCGGGCTTGATCGGCAAAATCTTCACTGACAACGTCGACAACATGCTCACGAAGGTGGGCGTGCCGTTCGAGCGTACGCGGGGGAGCGGGGTCTTCAATGAAATCTACCCGGCCGAATTCGCCAGCGGGCGTCTGATCGTCATCGGCGTCGCTGCGGATCGACGCAGTCTCGTCAAACAGGCGCGAGCCAAGGGGCTGGAGATCGTCACCGTAAATCCCTGCGAGAAGGTCGCGCCGATGGTGCGACACCTCGATTATATTCGCCCTACCGATCCCTTCTTCCAGGTGACCGCCCAGACCTTCTTCGTTCATGCCGCAGAGCTCTCCCTGGGCGGCAGGATCAGGGCCGCGGCCTGATGCAGCGCTCTCTCGCGCGGACGGCAGTATTGCTGTCTCAGACAGTCTCGGTGCCGGCGCGGCGGCGGGTTTGGCAGCAGGCGCGGGCGCTCAGGCAGGCTGGGTGGAGGGTGCGTGTCCTCTGCCCACGGGAGAAGGGGCAGCCGAAGCGGGAGACGATCGAAGGCATCGAGATCGAGCGGTTCGCCCAGCCCTTCGAAGGCAATGGCAAGGCGAGCATCCTCATCGAGTATCTGCTTGCTCTGGCGAACCTTACCGCGCGCCTTGTCGCAGCGCGCCTTCGCGGCCGCATCGATGTGGTGCAGGTGGCTAACCCGCCCGATTGGGTCGTCATTCCAGCCTTGCTGCTCCGCCCGTTCGGGAGCCGGGTCGTGTTCGACATGGCGGATTTTTCCACGGTGCTTTTCGAGGCAAAGTTCGGTCGGGGTTCGCTGTTGCTGCCGGTGATCGGCTCGCTGGGCCGACTGGCGTTGAAGCTTCCGGATCTCGTTATCACCGCGAACGAGACCTACCGGCGCATCGCGCTTGCCTGGGGCAGGCGCTCTCCTGGTGAGACGATCGCAATCCATTCCTATCCGGAGCGCGTGCCCTTGCCTCGCGCCCGTGCGCCTGGGCCCCTCAGGATCGGCTATTTCGGCGTTCTCGGATCGCATGACGGCGTGGATCGCTTGATCGAAGCGGTAGCCCGGGTGCGCGGGGAAGCACTCGAGCTGGTCATCGTCGGTGACGGGCCCGCGCTGCCCGCCCTCCGTCGCCTTGCGAAAAGAGCTGGTGACCTGAACGTACGCTTCGCCGGGTTTCTGTCGGGCGAGGCGCGAGAGGCAGCGATTGCATCGTTCGACATCGCGGTGATCCCCGATCCGGTGAATCGCTACACCCGCTCGATCAGCATGAACAAAGCCTACATCTATGCGGCGCACGGCCTGCCGATCGTCAGCACGCCGCTGCGCGAGACGAAGCGGCTGCTCCCCTGCGCCTTGTTCGCGGCCGGTGACAGGCCGGCCCAGCTGGCCGAATGCCTCCAGCACCTCCTTGGAGACGCGGCGCTCCGACAGTCGCTCGGTAAGGCGGCGCGAGCGAGAGCGGAGGCTGCGTTCGACTGGGGGCTCGAATCAGGTCGCTATGTGGCCGCGTTGAACGCGCTTGCGCCGAGAATTGCCTGCCCCGCCAAAGCCGTCGCCGCGGCGTGAACATCCTGTTCCTGACCACCGTACTGCCCAGCGGGCGATACGGAGGCGGCGAGATCTGGTCGCAGAATATCGTGGACGCACTCCGGGCCGCCAATGCAGCCGTTACGGTGGTCGGATACGACAGGCGCGGGGCGGGAGCGGTCGCGGGCGAGGTGGCCGTCACGAGCCGCACCGTCGAGACGGCACGCAATCCGCTCGCCGCGCTTCGCTGGGGTATGGAAGCCTTGCTCCGGTCGCGCCCTTACACGGTCCAGAAATGGGCCGGAGCCGAGTATCGCACCGCGGTTCGCAAACTGTTCGGAGAGCAGGATTGGGACCTCGCAGTGGTCGACCATGCCGGAATGGCCTGGATGCACAGTGAAATCGGACGCCTTCCGTTCGTCCATGTTGCCCACCAGGCCGAGAGCAGCCTTTACGCGCAACACGCCGCGTCGGGATCGTGCCTGGCGCTGGCCCATCGTCGTGAGGCGCGGCTAGTCCGCGAGACGGAGGCGCGACTGGCGCGACATGCGGTGCAAGTTTGGACGCTAAGTGAACAGGACGGGCACTATTTCCGGAAACTCGGGGCACAGTCGGTACGGGCCCTTCCCGTCGCGGGCCGGCCTGGCTGGGAAGCCGTCAGCTCCCGAACTGCCAATGATGCCGACCTGGCCCTGCTCGGCTCCTGGACGTGGAAACCGAACCGGGAAGGACTGGTCTGGTTCCTGACCGAGGTAGTCCCCCTGCTGCCCAAGACTTGGATCATCAAGGTGGCGGGCAAATATGTTGCTCGGGGCCTGCCGCGGCCAGACAACGTCCGCTTTGTGGGTGTGGTGCCGGATGCCTTCGACTTCTTGCGGGGAGCGAAGCGGATCGCTGTCCCGTCGCTCTCGTCCGTCGGTGTCCCGATAAAGCTGCTCGACGCCATCGCGGTCGGGTCTCCCGTCGTCACGACCCAAGCGGCTTTGGCGCGGATCGGAGACGCGCCACATCACGTCGTGGCCGCGGCCGACGCCATGGAGTTCGCGCGTGCATTGACCGAAGCGCACGCAGCCGGAGCGGGCGGGCATTGGGCGCGCAAGCGCCAAGAGGCATTGCGCGACGGCGTGGCAGAGGCGCTGGCTAGTCTCGAAGGCAGGCGAGCTGCCGCGCACTAAGGCGAGGCATGATCTGCTCGCGGAGACGTGGCGTTGGACCAGCCCCCCGAAGTCGTAGTGGCGCACGCGACATATAGCCGAAGGTGACCGAATACCGGTCGGCCGCGGTCGGTGGCTGCGCCCGGTGGAAGATGGCTGCTCCGTCGAACAGGATGGCATGGTGCTTCGGGGCAGTGACGGAGACAGCAGCCCCAGGCGGGACGTGGCGCGCCATAACATCGTCGGACACGTAGCCACTGCGGTAGCGCAACGCTCTGGCTGCCGGTTCAGAGTATTTGAGGGGGAGGTAGTCGAACGGTCCCCCGCCAGCCGAAACGTCGCTCAAATAAAGGATGATCTTGAACACTCTGTGATCTTCGCAGTCGAGGTGCCATTGACGGAGACCACGCGTCCTGCCGTCGGTCAGCTCGCATTTGAAATCAGTGCCGACAAAGAGCGGCGGGAGGCCAATCAAGTATTCGGCGAGGTCCAGTAAGGGCTCCTGCAAACCCCACAGGTATATGTCCGGAAACTCGTCGAGCATTTGCCGGGTGGGCCGTGCCGCCGTTCCCCGCGCGGGCTCGGGACGCCAAACTTCAAACAACTGTTCGACAGACGTGAGGAGCGCCCCGGTTCCAGGACAGGCAAGTGACTGAACGGGAATAGCGATGCAGCCCTCCTGCTCAATTGCGTTGGCGATGCGAATACCGGTTTGGTCCGGCTGCGGACGGGAGGAGGCATGCGCAATTACACGGCTCCGGTAATCGGCCACGTTCCGGCACGCTAGTCGGTACCTGACATAATCGCCTGCACGCCTGGCAACGCGAAAGATCGCTGAGCCCGATTGATGGGCGAAACCTTGAAACCTTCGATGGGAAATGATGCTGGACACGGAATTCATCACCCTCTGCTTCCTCAGCTTTATCATTCCTCGGCTCAATAAGGTTGCTTACGCCGCGTCACGCGCCGGAGTGCGGCACCCGCATTGTCGCGGCATGCCTCGCGATCTTCAACATTCTTGCTCTCGTCTCGCAGATCTGAGCCTTGTTTCAAACGCCGTTTCTCAGAACCGGATCGAAAATGCTTTCGGGTGCCGAAGCCTATCTGCCTGGAGACAACATTTGTAACTTGCGGGCGCTGAACTGTTGCCTGACTGCCTCTGCTTCACACCGCCAGTCGTCCGGACCCGGTCACCTGGTCATCTCTCAGCGCCGTCGTGCAGCTGGTTCAACCAGGTGAAAATAGGCGTCGTCGCCGTCTTCGGCATCGATACGGCCGACCGCGCCGGTTCCTGCGCCAGTTTGCCCGAACACGCCGCTGCTCCGGCCGAACAGCACACCAGCGGACACCACGCCTGGGAATCGACGATTCGAGAGTTTTCGAACTATTGTCGCCGCGTTGGCCAGATGCGGCTACGGCTCATCGTTGGCGAGACGAGGGTCCGATGACCGAGCACGACATCATCATTATCGGGGGCGGCCAGATGGGGCTGGCGCTCGGCTACTACCTGAGGCGCGCCGGGGCAGACTTTCTGATCCTCGACAGCGAGGATGGGCCGGGGGGAGCCTGGCGGCACGGCTGGGATTCGCTTCGCCTGTTTTCTCCCGCCGGCTACAGTTCGCTACCGGGCTGGCTCATGCCGCCGACCGAAGATGGAGGCTTCCCGACACGCGACGACGTGATTGCCTACCTCACCCGTTACGAGCAGCGCTACGAGTTGCCAGTCGAGCGGCCGGTCAGCGTAAGGCAGGTGCAGCGCGCTGTGGACGCCCTCATCCTGCAGACGGATCGCGGCGACTACCTCGGCAAATCTGTCGTCAGCGCCACGGGGACCTGGTCCAAACCATACATTCCCCCACTTCCTGGCCGAGATGTGTTCTCGGGGGTTCAGATCCACTCCGCCCAATATCGCTCGCCCGATGCCTTCGCCGGCAAGACCGTTCTCGTCGTCGGCGGCGGCAATAGCGGAGCCCAGATCCTGGCGGAGCTGTCGCAGGTTGCGGATGCGACCTGGATCACGCTGGAGGAGCCCCTGTTCCTTCCGGACGATGTCGACGGACGCGTGTTGTTCGAGCGCGCCACAGCGCGCTTGAAAGCAGGGCCCGGTGCTGAGCGGGTGGGCGGAATCGGCGACATCGTCATGGTGCCCCCGGTCAAAGCCGCGCGCGAACGCGGCGTCCTTGTCTCGGTTCGCCCATTCGTCCGAATGACGAAGGACGGCGTGGTGTGGGAGGATGGCCGGCAGAGCCAGGTCGACGCGATCATCTGGTGCACCGGGTTTCGCGCAGCGTTGGACCACCTGCGCCCGCTCGGAATCGTCGGAGAGGACGGCCGCGTCGAACTGGAAGGTCAACGCGCCGCGCGCGAGCCCCGCCTCTGGCTGGCGGGATATGGAGATTGGTGCGGAGCGGGCTCGGCAACCATCATGGGCGCCGCGAGAACCGCCCGCGACTTGGCGGCGCAGCTTGTTTCCGCCAGCTAGCAGTCCGTCTCCGTCCGCCCACATGCCGGGGCGTGCATGAATTTGAATAACCGCCAAGGGGTGTTCGGCCGAATAACCGGACCGGTCTGAAACGGGCGAGCGCCATTCCAGACGGGCTTTGCAAAAACGACGTTCCGCTTTGCGGGCTTGCCAACCCCTGCGCTTTCCCATACTCGGGCGGCCATTCGTCGGACCCGGATTGCCGGGTGGCTCGGCCGGGCGCCTATCCCCGGAAACCCAAAATGCCCTGGCGCGAACGCTTGAGCAGTCCTGCTCGGCAAGTGCGGGCGATGAATAGACAAACGAACATGACATCACTGACCAACTTGCGGCGCGAGTGGCTCTCGAACCCGCGGGGGGACATTCTTGCGGGGATCGTCCTCGCGCTGGCGCTTATTCCCGAGGCGATCGGCTTCTCGATCATCGCCGGGGTCGACCCCCGCGTGGGCCTCTACACCTCTTTCTCGATCGCGGTAATTATCGCGCTGGTCGGCGGACGACCCGGTATGATCTCCGCAGCTACCGCCGCGATCGCGGTGCTGATCGTCCCTCTCGTGCGCGAACACGGGGTGGAATATCTCTTCGCCGCGACGATCCTGATGGGGGTCCTGCAATTCCTCGCGGGTATCGCGCGGTTCGTCCGCCTGATGCGCTTCGTGTCGCGCTCGGTGATCACGGGCTTCGTAAACGCCCTCGCAATCCTCATCTTTATCGCCAGCTTCCCCAACTGATCGACGTGAACTGGCTGACCTACCCGATGGTCGCGGCGGGCCTCGGGGTGATCTACCTCCTGCCACGACTGACCAGGGCGATCCCCTCGCCGCTGGTCGCGATCGTGGTGCTGACGGCTGCCGCGATCTACCTCGATCTCGACGTTAACCGCGTGGGCGACATGGGCGAGTTGCCTTCGGCGCTGCCGTTCTTTGCGCTGCCGCAGGTCCCGCTTACCTTCGAGACGCTGCAGATCATCTTCCCCTATTCGCTGGCCATGGCGGCCGTGGGCCTGCTCGAAAGCCTGCTGACGGCGCAGATCGTCGATGACCTGACCGACACGCCCAGCGACAAGCAGCGCGAGACCAAGGGCCAGGGCATCGCGAACTTCGTGACCGGCTTCTTCGGCGGCATGGGCGGCTGCGCGATGATCGGGCAATCGGTGATCAACGTGAAATCGGGCGGCGACGGCCGGCTGTCATCATTCGTCGCCGGCTCCTGCCTGCTGTTCCTGATCGTGGTGCTGGGCCCAATCGTGGCGCAGATCCCGATGCCCGCGCTGGTGGCGGTGATGATCATGGTCTCAATCGGCACGTTCAGCTGGAGCTCGATCAAGAACCTCAAGAGCTATCCGTGGCATAGCTCGGTGGTCATGCTGGCGACCGTCGTGGTCGTGGTGTGGACCCACGACCTCGCCCAAGGCGTGCTCGCCGGAGTGCTTCTGTCGGGCATCTTCTTCGCCGCAAAGGTCAGTCGGCTGTTCGCGATGGACACAGGTCTATCGAACGACGGGGCCGTTCGCACCTACCGCTTCCGGGGACAGGTGTTCTTCGCCTCCGTCGAGCAGTTCCTTGCTTCCTTCGACTTCGGCGAAGTGGTCGAGAAGGTCGTCATCGACGTCCGCCAGGCCCACTTCTGGGACATCTCGGCGGTCGCCGCGCGCTCGACAAGGCGGTGGTTAAACTGCGCCGCGACGGCACCGAGGTCGAAATACTCGGCCTGAACGAAGCGAGCGCGACGATGGTGGACCGGTTCGGAGTGTCGAACAAGGAAGACGCCGAAGCCCTGCTGGGCGCACATTGAGGAGAGAGTGACCATGCACAAGGTTCTCGCCTGTATCGATCCCTCGGCCTACGCTACGAGCGTGGTCGACCACGCAGCCTGGGCGGCGCAGCGCCTCGAGGCGGACATCGAAGTCCTGCACGTGATCCAGCGGAAGGATGCCGTGGCGGCCCGGCACGACCTGTCCGGCGCCGTCGGCCTCGGGGCGAAGACCGCGCTGCTCGACGAGCTGACCCGCATCGACGAGGCCGAGGGCAAGCTGGCGCAGGAGAAAGGCCGCGTGCTGCTGGCCTCGGCCAAGGCGCGTTTTGCGGAGCTCGGGATTTCCGAGGTGACCCTGACGCACCGCCATGGAGGGATCGTCGAAACCATCGTCGAACGCGAGGGAGACGCCGACCTCGTCGTCATCGGCAAACGCGGGGCCTCGGCCGATTCGCCAAAGGACACCTTGGCAGCAAGGTCGAACGCGTGGTTCGGCAGAGCCAGAAGCCGGTGCTGGTGACGTCACGCTCTTTCACGCGGCCCGAGGGGGCAGTGATCGCCTTCGACGGCGGTCCCAGTGCGAGAAAGGCGGCGGCCTATGCCGCGACATCACCGCTGTTGCAGGATCTTGCTCTGCACGTGGTAATGGCGGCGCGAGAGGACCAGGAAAGTCGCGACCGGCTCAACTGGGCACGAGAGTTGCTCGGCACCCGGGCGGGCGCGACGGTCACGGTGCAAGAGGGTAAGCCCGAGGCGGTGATCGCCGACGCCGTTGCTTCGACGGGTTCGCAGCTCCTGGTGATGGGCGCCTATGGGCACAGTCCGCCTCGTACCATGCTTGTAGGCAGCACGACCACGCACATGATCCGCTCTTGCACGATCCCGGTCCTGCTGTTTCGATAAAGCCATGGCTCTCGACCCCGAGGAAGCTCGTCGCCTTCTTCTCGCCCGGCTGGACGAGTTGAAGGGTGAGGACGCGCTCGCGGCGGGATCGACCGCGCCCGTCACACTCGAACAGGACAGCGTCGGCCGGTTGTCGCGTGTCGACGCGCTCCAGCTCCAGTCGATGGCGCTCGCGGCCCAACGGCGGCGGGATGCCGAAAAGTCGCAGATCGAAGCGGCTCTTCGTCGCCTTCGCGACGGCGAGTACGGCTATTGCCTGACCTGTGGGGAGGACATCGGCGAAGCGCGCCTGCGCGTCAATCCTGCGACCGCGCGCTGCGTCTCGTGCGCCGCGTGAACCGTAACATTTTCGCGCATGACGCCGCGCTCGG
Source organism: uncultured Erythrobacteraceae bacterium (assembly GCA_966251025.1). Lineage (GTDB taxonomy): Bacteria > Pseudomonadota > Alphaproteobacteria > Sphingomonadales > Sphingomonadaceae > Croceibacterium. The sequence continues at coordinate 121,903 of CBINJM010000009.1, forward strand.
GTCTCTGAGTATCAACGTATCACGCTAGTGAGACTTCCGGCTTGAAATCCGGCGACTGTCGGAGCGTTCTGATGAAGCGTCGCTCCAAGCCGCGGCCGGGCTCCGCGAAGTGGACCTCAAGCTCGAGATTCTCCCTCAGAACATGCTGCTGAGTGAAGCAAGCCCTATGCTCCACCGGATGCCAGCTGAGCTGGAACAGGAGCGCGCTTGTCTTGGCACGCGTGCGGCCGCTGGAGCAGTCGACGGCCGAGATCCACCCACACCCCATCCTGCTGGAGCGGTTCAGGGAGAAGATCGCCAATCTCAGTGAATCCCTCGGCGACGAGGCGGTGCGGCCGCGCGCGGCGGAACTGATCGGCCAGCTCATCGAGAGCGTGACGATCTAACCGGGTGAGAGGCTCGAGGCTGAGGTGAGCGCCAACATTGTCGACGTTATCCGCTATGCGGCGAGCGGGAACGACCAGTTGTGGTCGCTGGGGAAGGAGTGTTCTGTAATGGTGGTTGCGGGGGGCCGCTCTGGACGGTGTCATACGAAGTCGGTTGTTATCGATATTTGATCGTCTAACTGGACACATGTTACACGAATGACTGGGATTGGGCCGTGAGCCGAATGTCCGGTATCAGATCCTGATCGGGAAAAAGCTGCCGAAGATATAACTGGTCTCTTTGCGGTAGGCGCCATTAGCCGCGCGCCATAGGCCGTTTGTGGATCTGTCAGCCGTTCGGGCGGACTGCGGCCTGCTCAACGGCTTAGCTGTGCAATGAATGACCATCTGACTGTCCGCGCGCGGAGCTGATCGTATTGGGATCCGCGTGGGGACCGCGCAGTGCTCCCTCGCCGTTTGGGCCGAACAACACCAACCAGCCATTCGCAGAGGATCGCGTTCGCGCCTCTCGCGCCCGTCCCGGCTGCCGTCAACGTGGCGCTGCGGGCGCTGATCCCGTGGCAGGATTGAAGGCGGGATTGTCAAAGTCGAGCGGAGCGGGTTTCACTTCAGCCGGGGGACTGGCACTTTCCTCCCATGCACGACACAGCATATCGCGCAGCATCGCCGCCCCGGCGGCGGTGCGCTCATAGACCATCTCCCGAACATCCGGATCAGCAAAGTCCGCGAAGCCCGCGCGCTGTTCCAGCCGGTAAACCTCGGCAACCTTGGACCCGGACGCATCGAGATAGGCGAGCACAAGATCGAACATGTCGCCCTGTTGCCGAGCAGGAGCTCCGATGCGCGAGCGGATGTCGGCAGGAGTCAGTTCGATCCCATCGACGAAGCGGCTTTCGAACCGTCCGTGGACTGTTCGATCCGTCGTGAAGCCATGGGGATTGTCGCCGCGCCAGCCATCCGAATGGATCGAGTTGTGCATCGGGTTTGCACCGTCGCCGATATAGTGACCAAGGCGGAATACATCGAAGGCGCAAGTCTGCTCCGCAAAGGTTGGATCGCGCCCCTCGGATGCCAGCTGCCGGACCTGCCGCATGCAGACGACGATGCGGTCGTACGCCTCGATTGCGGCATAGGGCAGCGTGCCCGTCCAGCGCACATTGGTGCGGACGGCCGTTTCGGGATCGCTGTCCTTGATCTGAAGGTGGCGGTCATACAGCGCCAGCACGAATTCGTAGCGGCTGCGCGGGATCGGCTTCAGGAAGGTGAACTGCTCGCGGAACCAGCCGTGATTGGGGTCTTCGATGATCTTGGAGAATCCCTCCGCATTGCCGCGCCAGCTATCGGGCCGCGATGCCGATGCGGCAATATAGTCGACATGCTTCTTCAGAAAGACTGGCCCGTGCTCGGGGATCGCCTCGATCGCGGCAGTGTCGATCACTGCATGGCCCCGCTCCCCCCAGGCGAGGGCCGCATTGGGTGTGAGGAGGGCAAGGCTGGCGGCAGCGGCAAGAAGGCGGCGCATGAGAGATCCTGTTTCTATGGGTCGAGCGGATCGCGAGGGTCGATCCGGGCGGAGGCGGCGGCGGGGCGCCATTCGAGGGCGGTTGGGCTGATCCGCGCTCCGGCGGTGCCGGGCATATAGCCGAGCTCGCGTTCGCTGCGGGCGATGAAAGCCGTGCTTGCGATAGCGGCGCTCTGCACCGGATTGCAGATGACCAGCGTGTCCTGCTCCAGCGGCGCGCCCATCGCCATCAGCAGGCGGGCGGCGTTCCGCATGTTGGTGGTCGTGTGCCGGGCGTGGGGATCGATCACGATGCGGTCGGCCGGAATGCCGTACCGCTCGATCAGCGCGCGGCGCATCTCTACCGCTTCGGCGAAGGGCGTGTTGAAGGGATGGGCGCGGCCGCCGCTGACGATGATGAATGGCGCCTCGCCCTTTGCGAACTGCTGTGCCGCGAGCCGCAGGTGGTATTTGCCACCGGGGCTGAGCGGCATGCTCTCCAGCTCCGGCCCGATGCCGGTGACGATCAGCGCGCTATAGCGGAAATCGCCCCAATCGGTCCGCCGGGCGCGGGCGAAGGCGGCTTCGTTCGTGCCGCCTTCCAGCGGCAGAAACCCGATCGCGTCGGTGCGAGTGCTACCGTCGAGCAGGGCCAGGGCAAAATCGAAGGCGGAATCGAGCCACTGGACGGAGCCGGCGCGCGGCAGTTCCGACAGTGCGAGCGCAGCCTGCAACCAGGCGTGGCGTTCGGCGGGGTCGAGGGTGCCCGCCCCGTCGATGGCGGGATAGGCCGGCACTTGGCCAAGGCCATAGGTGCCTAGGATGACATTGACGCCCTGCAATTCGCGGATCGCCTGCGCCGCCACGCCATCATCGAAGGCGGGCAAGCTGGCAGGCATCGCGTTGGCGAGGGTTTCGATCTCGCCCTTCGACCAGATCAGCGCCTGGGCCACGCATCCCGGCTCCTGCCGGCAGGCGATCAGCCGCTGCGGACGCGCGGACATCAGTTCGCCCACTGCAGGTTGCCCCATCAGCGCAGCCATGGCCTGTTGGTCCTGCCCCAGTGCGGCGAACAGCGGGAACAGCCGCTGCGACAGGGCCTCCAAGGCAGCATCGGCCACCACCGCAGGGCCAGCCGCCTGCGCCATGGCCGCAGGGGCCGCCGCGCTGGGAACGGCACAGGCGGCGGCAAGGACCGCCGCCTGCATAACAATCCTCTTCATGCTCACCAGTCGAAGCCGAGCACCAGGCGGACATTGCGGCCGAAGATCGGGCGGCCGTAGATTGCCTCCGCGCTTCCCTGCCCCGCCAGCGAGTCCGTGCGGGTGTTGCCTTCCGTCAGGCCCTTCTCATCGAACAGGTTGTCGCCCACGATCTGCAGCTGCCATGCGCCGTGGTTCAGCGTGACGCCCGCACCTACCGTGCCGTAGGCCGGCAAAGCGGTGTTGTTGTAGAGATCGACGAAGCGCTTTCCCATGTAGGTGTAGCGGCCATAGATCGACACGTCCGTGTCGCCGGTCGTGAAGTCGAAGGATGGGCGGATGTTGCCGTAAACCTTAGGCTGGCGGACGATCTGGTTACCTTCCACCTGTTCGGGATCGGCGCCGGTCGCGCTTTCGAAGTTCTTGTACTTGGGATCGCTGATCGTCAGCGCACCGTTGACGGTGAACCAGGGGGTCAGCGCCAGCGCACCGTCGAGCTCCACGCCGAGGATCTGCGCCTCTCCGATGAAGGGCACGTTTACATCGTTGCGGCCCGTGGCCGGGTCGAAGGCCAGAAACGAGGCGTTCAGCGGATCGAAATTGGAATAGAAGCCGGTGGCGTAGAGGTAGGATCGGCCGCTCGCCAGCTTGAGGCCGACCTCGTATTGGTCCGCGATGGTGGTGATGTAGACCGGGTTCGGATTCACATCCATCGCCGACTGCACGTTGGGCGGCGTTTCCAGGTGCGAGGCGCGGGCATAGATCCCAACGCTGCTGCTGAAGTCGTAGTTGGCACCAACCGTCCAGTTGGTTGCTTCAGTGTCGAGGTCGCGGTTTACGATCACGCCGGTGAACCCGCGCGTGGCGTCATCGGCCAGAGTAGTGGGATCGCCCAGATCGACTTGTTCGGTCAGCGCGCCCCACCCCTGGTAATCGTACCGCTCGTGCCGGATGCCGGCATCGATCCGCAGCCCTTCGACAATCTCCCAGGTGTCGTTGGCGTAGATGGCGAACGTCGATGCGTCGGAATAGCCCTCGTTCAACGTGGCGGCATAGTTCAGCACGCCATTGTCGGTGACGCGGCCGATCTCGGCACCCGCGGCATTGTAAGCCACCAGGTCCAGCGTGCGCGGGGTGCCGGCGACTTCGATCAGGTAATTCTGGTAGGCGTAGAAGCGATCCTCTCCGTAGAGGCTGCCGTAGAGGCCCACGGTCAGATCGTGGCTGCCGAAGCCCGTTTCGAACCGCTTGGCGACCGACAGGTTACCTTGCGCCGAATAGAAGTCCGAGGCGATGTCGCGATACTGGCCCTGCATGACGAGGCCGGAGGCGCTGTCTGGATCATAGGCGGTGTTGGTGCCCGCCAGCGTGTAGCCGAATGAGGCAACCGGTCCGAACGCCGTCGTGGCGCGAGGGAGATAGCCGTTGGCGAATGCCTCCCCATCAGCCGGATTGGTCGTGGAATAGAACGCCGTGAAGCGGTTCTTGCCCTGCGTGTAGCCGAGCCTGGCCGAGAGCAGCCATCCGCTGAAATCCGCCTCATACTGCGCGCCGACATTGAACATGCGCAGGTGGCGCCCATCGGCGAGGTCGGTGGTGCGGCTTTCCGTCAGGCCCTGCCCGTTGCGGAACGGGATGGTCACGTTGCGGAAGGCGGGCGAGTTCATCGTGCCTTCGAAATAATCGATGTAGGGGTCGAGGCTGACCGAAGGGTCGCGCGGATCGGCGATCGGGATCGGCAGGTAGAAAACGTTCTTGTCGTTGACGTAGTTCGCGCTCAGCTTGACGAAGCCATTTTCCAGGTCGTGCCGGATATTGGCGCGGATCTGACCGCCACGATCATTGGGGAAGCCGTTGTCGCGATAGCCGTCATGATGGCGGATGAAGCCGCCGATTGCATAAGAGGTGTCGCCGCCCAGCGGGCCGGACTGGTAGGCGTCCAGGCGATAGAGGCCGGTATCGCCGAGGGTGACCTGCGCGCCGCCTTCCGGAGTGTCGCCGCCTTCACGCGTGATGGCGTTGATGATGGCGCCAGAGTAGCTGGAGAAGACCGGCGCCGGGCCGCCGCGCACGACTTCGAGCCGCTGCGTCATCAGATCCTGCTTCAGGATCGCGTCGCCACGGAAAAACACGCCGTCATTCTCATGGAACAGCGGCAGGCCGTCCTGCTGAAAGGAGACGAAACCGCCATCATTGGGCAAGCCGCGGATGCGGTAGATGTTCTGCACCTCGCCGCCGGTGATCTCCGTCTGGAAGCCCGGCAGCTGGCCGATCAGGTCGGCGAAGTTGACGGGCGCGATCTTGGCGATCGCCTCTTCGTTCAGCGTGTTGATGGCGTAGGACGCATCGAAGCGGCGCTGGGCGCGGGCGGCGCCGGTGACGATGATCTCCGATCCGGCGGAGCCGTTCTCGGCGCCGGCGGCTGTATCATCGGGCGCGGAACGCCGAGCGGGTTCGGCAGCGTCCTGCGCGAGTGCAGGCTCGATGAAAGTGCAGAGCGCCACGGTGGCGCCCACCAGGATAAACTTGTGCATATTCCCCCTGCTCAGGATCTGGTCTGATTATCGTGCGACCGATGCGGGGGGCCTCTGCCGGAGGGATGTGACACTTTAGGGTAGGACTGCCCAACAGAGCTTTTTGCGCAGAGCAATTGGCCAATGAGCGACATCAGCGTCGCGCGATCAGCTCGCGTCCCCACTGACTACAACGCTGCTCTCAGATTCGCCGGAGCTCACATCACTTGGGAGAGCATGCTCGCCGAATACCGCCCGCGCGCGCGAGTTGCCCCGCTCGCGGGAGTGGTGATCCTGGCCATAATCGCGGCGCTCGTCTCGCTGGGCCGCTCCCGCGGCAGCTTTGAAGGTCGCCAGCGACGCGTCGAATGACAGCAATGGGGGCGTTGATCAACGTCTACTACGGCCGAACGGCATCGCTTGCCCAGCCAGTCTCGAAGCGGGTCATGGCTGACCTGCCGGGCACTGCCCGTTCTCCTGAGTGACATGAAGAAGATAAACAAGAGCACCATTTGGAGCTTCCGGGCTTGCGATTGCAACTTACTCGCATTAGCGGCGGAATTGGTTCGGAATGAGGGGTTCAATGCAAAAATCGATCTCGGCGGTCTGGCTGGCTCTGGTCGCCTTCACGCCAACCGCCCTGCACGCGCAGGAAAGGAGCGACGAAGAGCAGATCGTCGTCACCGCCACCGGCCGCTCCTCGGCGACATCGACAACCAAGACGAGCACGCCCATCATCGAGTCGCCGCAATCGATCTCGATCATCAGCCGCGACGAGATCGATCTTCGCGCCTCTCCAACGATCGCCGATGCGTTGAGCTACACGGCGGGCGTGCAGGCAGAAGCCTTCGGCATCGACAGCCGCGTTGACGAGGTGGCCGTGCGCGGCTTCGGCGCGGGCGGCTTTTCGTCGAACAACAACTTCGTGGACGGGCTACGCCTGCCGTCTGGCGGACAGTGGACCCGGCCGGGCTTCGACCCTTTTGCGCTGCAGCAGATCGAGGTGCTCAAAGGCCCCTCCGGTGCGCTTTATGGGCAGACCGCGCCGGGTGGCGTGGTCAACATCGTCACCAAGCAGCCGACCGACATGTTCCAGGCGCAGTTCATGCTGCAAGGGATCGGCACGACCGATCTCGAGAACTGGAATGCACAGGCTGCGGCCGACATCAGCGGTCCGCTGGCAGGCGCTTTGTCCGGCCGCTTCGTGGGGTTGGCGCGCGACGGCGACACGCAGGTCGAGGGAGTCGAGAACCGCCGCTTCTATGCCTCGCCCAGCCTCACGCTCGACCTTGGCGAGCGTACCAGTTGGACGCTGCTCGGCCAGTACCAGCGCGATGAGGGCGGAGCGACGTTCCAGTTCCTCCCGGCGCTGGGTTCGCTCGAGCCGACGAATGGCGGCTATATCGACAACGACGCCAGTCTCGGCGAACCGGAGTGGAACGCCTTCGATCGCGACCAGTACCTCTTCGCGTCGTTCTTTGAGCACGGCTTCGGCGATGCGATCACGTTCCGCAACAACACCCGCTACACGCGACTGGATACGCTGTACCGAGTGGTCGTTCTTGCGGGGAATACGCTGACCACCTGCGCAGCGAACATCCCCGGTTGCATCCCCGGTCAGACGATCGCTCGCCGCGCGGTACAAGGTGTTGGCGAAAGCGACGGCATCGCCACCGACAACCAGCTGGAAGCGCGCTTCTCCACCGGCGCGATCAGCCATACGCTGCTGGCCGGCTTCGACTACTTCCACACCGAGTGGGAGCACTATCGCGATCTCGTTGCGGGATCGCAGGTGCTGCCGCTACTCGACATCTTCGATCCGGTGCCGCGTGGCGCCTCCTCCTACGCCGCTAACCTCAGCCCGCAGATCTATACCGAGACCACGAGCGATCAGGCGGGCCTTTACCTGCAGGACCAGATCGCGATCGGCGACCTGCGGGTGACGATCGGCGGACGGCAGGACTGGGCGAAGGACGACACCTTCAATCCGATCAACGGCCGCCGCTTCACGACCGAGAGCGACGCCTTCACCTGGCGGGCCGGCGGAGTCTACCTGTTCGACAACGGCCTGGCGCCTTACCTCAGCTATGCCGAGAGCTTTCAGCCGCAGGTCAGCGATCCCACGTCCAACCTGACCGGCGAGCCGTTCGAGCCCACCACCGGCCAGCAGTGGGAGGCGGGTCTGCGCTTCCAACAGGGGCGGAATATCTACCTCACGCTCGGCGGCTATCAGATCACGCAGCAGAACCTTACCACGCCCGACCCGAATGGTACTCTGTGCGGCGTCAGCACCTGTCAGGTGCAGACGGGCGAAGGACGGATCCGCGGCCTGGAACTGGAGGGCAAGGCCTCGCTGCCCTGGGGCACGGCGGTGATCGCGACGCTGACCCGCAGCGACGGGGAGATTACCCAATCCAATGTCGCCGGGCAGGTCGGCAACAAGCTACCCCAGGTGCCGGACTGGCTGGCCTCGCTGTTCGTCAATCATACGATCGAGAAGGGCGCTCTGGCCGGGTTCGGCTTCGGCGGCGGGGTGCGGTACACGGGCGAAAGCTTCGGCGACACCAACAATGCGCTGGCTATCCCTGACTACACGCTGTTCGACCTGTTCGTCCGCTATGATCTGGGCGATGCGATGCCCGCGCTGGGCGACACGGTCTTCTCCGTTAACGCGCGGAATATCGCTGACAAGCGCTTCGTCGCCACCTGCACCGCAACCTCGGCGTGCTATTACGGGCAGGGACGCAGCGTCACTGCGCGACTGGACTTCCGGTGGTGAAAGCGCTTCTCGCGCTAGCTGCGGCTTTGCTGGCAAGCGCGCCAGCGATGGCCGAGCCGTGGCAGCTGGCGCGGTCCGACGTGGAGACCGTCGAGGCGGAGAATGGCGCGACCTACCGCCTGCTCGTCGCGTGGCCCGAGGGTGAGCCGCCGGCGCAGGGCTGGCCGGTGCTGTGGGTGCTCGACGGCGAGGACAACTTCGCCATTGCCGCAATGACCGCGCGCCGGCTGGCCGCGGCAGGCTCGCGCTCCGGCATCGAGCCCGGCCTGGTGGTCGGCGTGGACTCCGGCTCGCTGGCGCAACGCGTGCTCGACTACACACCGCCAATGGAGGGTTATACAATTCCGCAGGCAATGCCCGCGCATGGGCTGACGGTCGGAGGCGCCGATGCCTTTCTCGACCTCCTTGACGACCGGCTGCGGCCGCAGGTGGCAAGCCGCTGGCCCGTCGATCCCGAGCGGCAGACGTTGGCTGGCCACAGTTTTGGGGGGCTGGTGGCGCTGTATGCGCTGACCACGGACCGCTCCTTCTCCGGCTATGTCGCGGTGAGTCCCTCGCTATGGTATGGCGACGGGCAGCCCGCGCAGTGGGTCGTGCCCGATGATTCCGAGGCAGAACTCCTTCTCCTAAATGGTACCGAGGAGCGACGCTTTGCCGGAGGCGGTACGGCGCGGGAATTGGCCGAACGATGGCAGACGGCCGGTAGGGCGGTGCACTATCGCTCGCTCGCCGGGCATGGCCACGGCACCACCATGCTGGCGGCGATGGGCGCCGTGATCGAAGCGGCTTTCGAAAGGGACGCGCAGTGACGCTCGGTATAATCGGCATGGGGATCGTGACCGGAGCATCGCTGGCGCTGTACCTTGCTTCGCCGCACCAGCTGATCATGAAGCGCCCGCTGCCGGCCCCGGTGCTCGGCTGGGGCGGGCTGGCCGGCCTGGTTCTCGGCCTTGTGCTGTTGCTTCAATGGGCCGGACCAGCGACGGCCGTGTTCATCGCCCTCACCTTGGCGATGCTGGTCTTGACCGTGGTGCCGCTCGCGGCCGCCTGGCTGCGCCGGCCGAAGAGACACGCGCGATGAGTCAGCCCCTCACCAGCCGCAACTGGTTCGGCAAGGCCACCGCCGGCTTTGTGCTCGGCCTCGCTATCGCGGTCGGCGTGTCGGGCCTGCTGAGTTGGGCGTTCGGCATTCGCGACACCTATTTCTCGCTGCCTGGGCAGTTCACCATGTGGATGATCTCGCCCATCTGGTGCGGTATCCTGAGCTTCTGCTTCCTCTTCCGCTCCGGAGCGCGTGCCTGGGCGATCCTGGGGCTCGCCACTGCCGCGATCTGGCTGAGCCTGCTTGCGACGGGCATGCTGTCGTGAAGGTGCGCACCGACATCGTCCGGATGTACAAGGAGATCCACGGCTGGGTCGGCATCGTCTCCGGCCTCGCACTGTTCATCGCCTTCTTTGCCGGCGCGCTCACCATGTTCGAGGAGCCGCTGCAGCGCTGGGCCTCACCGCCGAGCGAGCTTGCCGCTCCGGTGCCGCTTGAGCGCGCGCCCGAGCTGGTTTCAGCCGTCTTGCAAGCGCATCCAGAGGCGGCGCAAAACTATAGCATCCACGTTGCAACGGGCCCGGAACAGCCGGCGCGGATGAGTTGGACGGTACGCGGCGGCGGTGACGATCATGCCGCGATGCCGCAGACCCACTACGCCGCGCTAGCGTCAGACGGCTCGCTGCAAGTGGAGGAGAAGGGCCCCTCACCGGTGGCGCAGTTCATCGATGTGCTACACCAGCATGTGGGCCTGCCCTTCCCGCCGGAAATCTCACGCCCGATCATGGGCGGCATCGCGCTGCTCTATGCGATCGCGATCGTCTCCGGCATCATCGTGCTGCTGCCGAGCCTTGTCAGCGACCTTTTCGCCTTGCGCATCGGCAGGAACGTCAAGCGCATGTGGCTGGACCTGCACAATGTGCTCGGCATCCTCAGCGTGCCGTTTCATATCGTCATGGCGCTGACGGCTGTGGTCTTCGCCTTCCATGACCAGTTCTACGACTTGCAGGGCGCCACCTTCGCGCGCGGCATGTCCGCACCTGCTGAGGAGGCCGCCGGGCCGCCAGAGGTGGAGCAGCGCACGCCACTGGCGCCCGCCGAGATGCTTCGCCGCATCGAGGCGCAGGCGCCCGGCTTCGAGGTGCGCTCGATCAGCTACGAGCATGAGCCGGACGGGCACACACACGTAAGAGTGCAAGGCAGCGATCCACGCTATGGCCATCGCGCCGCGACCTACGGCATGGCGGAAGCGAATGCCTATACCGGCGCTTTGATCGAGACCGACTACATGCCAGGCCGGCAGGATGGCTGGGGCGCGACGATCACCAGCTTTTTTGCGCTGCATTTCGGCAATTTTGGCGGTTCGGGCGTTCGCTGGGCCTACTTCCTACTCGGCCTAGCGGGCGCGTTCCTGTTCTACACCGGCAACCTGCTGTGGATCGAAAGCCGCCGCAAGCGCGAGCGCAAGGCGGGCCCGGTGGAGCAGAGCCGCTCCACGCGCATCCTGGGCTCATTGACAGTCGGCGGGCCGCTCGGCTGCGTCGCCGGGATCGCGGTGACCGTAGCCGCCGCCAAGCCGCTGAGTCTTGCAGCTACGCCGGGGGTGCACAGCGCGATCTACTTTGCGATTTTCGTAAGCTTCACGGCCTGGTCGCTGCTGCGAGGCGCTCCGCGCGCGGCGCTGGAGCTGCTGCCGGCAACCGCGGCAGCGCTGCTGCTCATCCCAGCGGCATCATTGGCCTATTTAACATCTCATCCGCACGCCGTGCCTTTGGTCGACACGATGGCCATCGCTGCGGCCGTACTTACGGTTTTGGCTTGGCGGTCGGCACTGCACCGCGCCCGCAGCCAGCCCCGCGACAGCATCTGGGCCTTTCCCGCACTGCTGCCGCCAAACAGGAGCCGCGGCTGGAGCGGGTTTGAGCTCGATGCAATTGGCTCAACGCCTAGTGCCGAGAACCCAGTTGCGCGATTGCCCACCGGGTCAGATAATTTCGAACGAGAGCAAACTCGCTCCTGAATTGAACTGCGAATGTCAGCGGTCTACCACAAGCTGCTTGTCTCGCTGTTGCAGCGCAAGCGAGCGTGGAGGTACGCTCACGCCAACAGCCATCGTTCCGTGCAGCCACAGCGAAGAGGCGCCTAGTTTCCATGCCACTCGGCGGCCTTGGCGGTCGATCATGTTACATATAGCAGCGTCTGAGATCAGCGGGTGCTGAGCGGAACGACCGCTTTGAGGCGCGTTGCCGACCGGCAGCTCGCGCCAGGAGCAGTCCAGCCGCTCATGGGCCGGGAGCGGACGGGCAGCTTCACGGCATAGAGGCAGCAATAGCAGACATTCTCGACCGAACTCGCAGCCCGCAGTGCTCGACCCCATGGCGGTAGTAGCCCATACCTCAGCGCCATACCTTCCAGAAAGCCGTCGTAGTCTCGCGCGCAAGGTGCAGGGTGCCCCGCCGGTGCGTATCAGTGAAATAATCGCCGGCTAGCGAAGGAGGGTTGCCCGTGATCCAACGCACAATTGCCAGCCCGCGATAGATGTCGCCACCACCGGCCACCCCCTCCTTTCGCCTGTTGAGGTAGACATAGTAGAGTCGGAACCGATCGAAGTCAGAATCCTTCTCAGCGTGCACCGCCAGAGTGACCGATGTAGACTCCTCGGAGTCGAGCAGTAGCTTGACCCCAAGCAGATTGTGCCTGACCTCCATGGTGACCGGTTTAGCTGTTGTCACCCCGTCAACCTCGTAGCGCACCTCGCCGGTCCAGGTGCCGCCAAGATACGGGAAGATTGCTGTTTGCACTGGTGGAACCCAACGCCACACTAAGAGCATAAGCAAAATGGCGCCAAACGAGATAGGTGAAGCCCAACGCAGGACCAGTTGCGCCGAGCGGAGGCTCTCCGTGGTGTTGACAACGCCCATGTAGAAGGCCCCAACCACGAGGATGCCGACGATTGCGGCAAACACAAACATCAGCATTCTGATCGGAAGCAAATGAAGCAAAACGGCCCCTTCCATGATCCGACATCGGACGCGACAGGCCCGGAGGGGGCAGTCTCGATCGCCGCGAACTTGATGCGTGTACCCGCAGCCGCGCTACCAGTGATACTGTGCTTTTTCACTGGAGAACAACCCTCCGGCACCAGCGCGATGCCGCGTGATCCTATGCCTCCCGTCGGAGCGCTTTTCGTGAGAAACTTCGCGCGGACCTTCGCTGAGGCGCTCGCCATCAACCCAGCCGTCCATGACGGCGCCGTCATGATTGGGAGGGCCAGCCCCGGTCAGCCTTATCACGTAGTCGGCTGGTCACATCGGCTACACCCTCCCCAAGCGGGCAAGACGATCACCAACAGGGGCTCGGCCTTCAACAGCTGCACTGCGATGTCGACCGTCGACCGGGTCGACTCACTCGTTCTAATCGGACGGAATGAAGCTTTCGCCTTCAAGGGAGGAATCCCGGAGCGCCTGCAGGAGAACTCGCCCGACCCGCACATCGAAACTGCCCGGCTGTAGAACAGGAGCCGAACGGCAAGACTTACGATCTGCTGATCTGTGGTCAGGCGCTTTAAAAAAAACGGCAGGGAATCGACACCGATCAACGCGTGGCCGCGGGTTAGAATATTTGGCGGACCTCTGTCGCCGTCCGGCGTGAGATCTCAAAGAACTCCCGCTCCTTGTAGAGCGCAGCTAGCGCCGACACGCAGATGTGCAGCACATCGTGCCTCTTTCCGTCCGGCGTCGCCACCACGACAGCCTCGCGCGCATCAGTGCCGCACCACTCAGGTCCCCTCTCCTGGCACTGGCTGCCGACATCTCCTTCAATGGCGCTTAGCCCTGCATTGGCGGGCTCATGCGAATGCGACTTGCCTGCCGGGTGCATTGGGCCATGTTGGAGGCAGCGCTGACTGCGGCGCAGAACGCTGCATGAGGATGATGATGGCTGACTACGCGACCGACGTGGAATTCAAATGCCCGACCTGCCGCGAAAACGTGGAGGCGTTGGTCTATGTGTCACCCCCGAACTGGACGGAGGATAAGGCGATCGATCGCATGGTGCAGGAAGAGATCACGCTCCAATGCCCCGAATGCGGGGATGAGTTCGACGCCGATGCCACCAACACTGACAACGAGATCGACATCAGTCTGACAGAGCACCCCGACACGGTCGTCAGCTGCGAAATGGGCTATGATCGCGCGCCTGATCTTGAAGACGAATGGGACCTTCCGGCCAGCCCGGCCGCAGAGTTCCGGCGCAGCGTCGCTGACGCGCTCGAGCTACTCGAGTCTCATGGTGCCGAGTTCGATGTGAACACCATCAACCGCATGGTCTTCGTGTCGTGCTTCGCGGCGTTCGAAGCGTATCTTGGCGACACATTGCTGAAGTACGTATTGCGGGATGACGACGCTCTGAAGCGCATTCTGGCCAACGAGGCAGAGCTTAAGGCGGTCAAGATCGACCTGCTCACGATCCTCAAGGACGAGGACATCGTGTTCAACACGGTCACTAACCACCTGAAGGGTCTGCTGTGGCACAACCTGAAGAAGGTCGACGCGATCTACCACATCGCCGCGAAGTTCAGCATCTTCGACGATCGGGCGGATAAGACGCTGCTCTTCCAGGCACTTCCGATCCGTCACGACTGCGTACACCGCAACGGTCGCGACAAGGATGGAAACCCCCGGCTGGAGCTGATTAAGAAGTTCGTCGGCGACGTGGCGCGAGCGATGCTTGCGACCGCCAAGCATGTCGAACGTTCAATCGAGGCGCAGACCACATAGTTTTGGTGGCTGTATGCTGACGCACCAGATGCCCCTCATGGGCGGTACTTGGAATGAGCGAAATGTCGGTCGATTTGGAGGATCAGCCCTGGGGCATCTGGGTGGACGTCGAGGGTTTCAGCAACCTGTGGAGCGCGGGTGATCTCGCTCGCCGGGGACTGAACCGGCTGATGTACCTTATCTTCGCCGTCGGTCGTCGTTGCTATCCGCGCGAACCCGAGCGGCTTTTCGCCCACCATATGGGCGATGCGTTCTACATTGCGAGTTCGTTCCACGAGGAGAGCCTCGACCGCTGCGCCTCTATCGCGATCACGTTGATGCGCGGAATGACCGAAATCGACTGCGTCGCGCGCGCGTCGATCGCCGAGGGATCAATTGCCGATTACTCCGGCACACGCCCGAAAGAGATCCAGGAAGCCGGTGCTCTCGATGGAGATAACGACGTCATCTCACTAGGCGAGGGAATCATGACGCTTCAGAGCGTAATGGGACAGGGGCTCATCGACGCCGTCTCGGTAGACAAGCTAGCGGCGAACGCGCTCTACAAGGGCTCGCTCTTGCTGATTCCGACGGCGAAGGCGAGCCGCCTGTCAAAAGGCTTCGTCATTCGCTCGCTTGCGGCAGCACCGGGAATCTCGGCAATTGACTGGATCCATTCAACCTCGCCGATTCTCGATGCGATTGAGGAAGGGATCGGGCTCGCGAAAGCGTCGCCGAGGGACTTTGAGACCCGGCTCACGACCTATGTTGATCGTCACGGAATGAAGTCTAGCTGGTCGGACCCGACGTTCGAGTTTGCCGGCCTGTCTATCGGCAGTCGCCTGTCCGCACCTTGATACTTTCGACCACTGGGAAGGATCAGCCGTTGCCCTACCCGTGGTTCGGGGCTGCCCGGCGAGCGGAATTAACGAACGGCAGATTAAGGGCACTGCGACACGGGCAGTGAATGGCGACAATCGGAGGCGCGATGCTGACTGGCAGCTCACGCGGTGAGCGGTCCAGCGGCTCTTGGGCCGGCAGCGGACTGGCAGGCCTTGGCAGTTCTACGCAGCAAAGCGGACCATCGTTGAGGAAGTTGGGAAGCCGCAAAAGACTCCGATGCGATCACTTCCGGAAACTCACACGCTTCCGGAAATCGGTTGTTGGTTCAGGTATCACTCGCCGGGCGGAACAGGGACC
Source organism: uncultured Erythrobacteraceae bacterium (assembly GCA_966251025.1). Lineage (GTDB taxonomy): Bacteria > Pseudomonadota > Alphaproteobacteria > Sphingomonadales > Sphingomonadaceae > Croceibacterium. The sequence continues at coordinate 137,283 of CBINJM010000009.1, forward strand.
TTGAGTGAACCGGCAGCTGGCTGGTCTAAGGTTGCTAAAGCGGCCTTCCACAGGAGTTGACGTTGCGGTGCGCACCGTCTTCAGTAGCCCGCAAGCTGAGCTGGGGGTGAGAGTGATGTCCTTGGTCGAAGAAAAGCACGAGATTTGCTAAAGTTCGTGGCGCACGGCCGCAAAGTCATATCGTTGGCTCAACACCATGGCTGGCGGCCAGGTGCGCGCTACACAAATTTGCGGGACATTCGGCACGTCGAGTTCTCCGGCCTGGGATTCCTCGACATCAATTGGAAGAAATATAGCTTCGAAGCTCATGAGAGAGCTGCGGCTAAAGTCCGTCCTTATGTCACTGTCGCACGAGACATCGAATGCATCAGTCAGGTCAACGAGATTCTGCGGGAAGCGGGCCGGCTTCAGCGCTACGCAACGCAGGTTATTGTCGTGCCGAAAGACCCGCAGCTTGAGACGCAGCTTCATCGCTTGATCCCGAATGAATTTATTCTCGGGTACAGCGTACCGACACGCTATGGCGGCACGACCATAAGCCCTGAGGCGTTCGAGTGGTCGGTCCATCTGCTCGGCGGACGCCCCGACACACAACGCCGCCTCGCCGAACGGATGCCGGTCGTATCGCTCGATTGCAACCGCTTCACCTACGACGCCCAATTTGGCGACTACTTCGACGGCATCCGGTTCAAACCCCACCCTGTCGGGGGCTACGACAAGTGCCTCAGCGACTCGCTCGTCAACATTAACGCATTGTGGGAAGACTATGCCTCACCTGCGCGGGAGCTCGGCGATGGATGATCGCAAAACCTTCCTGATGGAGATGTATCGGCAGATGTTCGCCGATATCAATCGCCAGATGACCGTTGTATGGCAGGCAGTGTCTGTCGTTGTCGGTGCGTTCGCTCTGCTTGCACTCGTAGAGAAAAACATCATCCCGCTCGACATCGCCGTATCGCTGATCGTCGTGCTGTCCGCGTGGATGTATGCCCATATGCTTGACGGAAGCTATTGGTATAATCGCAATTTGGTGATCATCGCCAACATTGAACGCCAGTTTCTATTCCAAAGCGATCTCCGCGATATTCAATATTATTTTGGCATGCACCGCACCGACGAGCTGCGTATGATCACATATTTTCGGATTCAGGCGACGCTTGCGATCGCGATGGTTTCGCTCGTCGTCCTGTTTCACTTCTTCGTGCGCGTCTGGCCGGGCCTCTGCCTTGCAGGCGGGACGTTCGAACCTCAACGGACCCTCCCATATCTCGCCTTGGCAGGTAGCCTTTTCACGTGCGCAAGGCTGGCACGCGGCCGCCGGGCTTCTTATCGGACGTTTCTCGCGAACTCGCCCGGAGTTGCAGTCGACACGACCGGTATCGCTTTCGGAGAGGGGCATCCCGTCAACTCGACGCCCGCGCCCTAGCTTAAGTGGCTAAGCGACCATGACGAATTCGGCGCCTAGCCGCCGCTGCGTCGCCTGAATAAACGACTGCTTTTATGACTGCTGGCGATGAGGCCGGTTGACCGCGATGGGGGCGCATCGCCGACGTGAGCGGGGGTGGCTTGCTCCCAACCGGAGTCTCGTGGCCGGCAGGCGCCTGGAAGCAGCAGCGCGGCCACCGACTTCCCAGCAAGCTGTTGTGCTCACTCGTATGCTGCCTCCGCTAATGGTCGCGGATCACCGCCACGGGTTTTCTTTACCTGACGAAAGGCTCCTTGATCAGGGCCGTGGCGGCACCAGCTTCTCATCAAAGCTACCCTCAGAAAGCCTGCGATGACCGATACCAGCGTACTGTTTCAGCCGTTCACCTCTACGAAGCTTGATCTGCCCAACCGCATCGTCATGGCGCCGATGACGCGCAACATGGCACCAGGCGGCGTGCCGGAGCAGGCCAATGCGGACTATTACGCCCGACGCGCGGCTGGTGGCGTTGGGCTGATCCTGTCCGAGGGCACTGTTGTGAACCGGCCTTCCTCGCGCAACCTGCCCCACATCCCGCTATTCCACGGACAGGAGCCTCTGGGAGGCTGGGCAGGCGTCGTCGATGCGGTGCACCGGGCCGGGGGCAAGATGGGGCCGCAGTTGTGGCACACCGGCGGCACTTCTGCCGACCCTGCCTTTGAACGCGAAGCCCTGGACACGCCTTCAGGCCTCAATGGTCCGGGTGACAGGGTGGGCGATCCGATGAGCGAGGAAGCAATCGCCGACACCGTGGCCGCGTTCGCCAGCGCCGCAGCCGACTCTAAGGCGCTGGGGTTCGACACGCTGGAGCTGCATGGGGCGCACGGCTACCTGATCGACCAGTTCTTCTGGACCGGCACAAATGCCCGCACTGATCGCTATGGCGGCGCTACTCTTGCAGAACGGTCTCGCTTTGCCGCTGAGATCATAGCCGCCACCAGAAAGGCCGTTGGTTCGGATTACCCCATCCTGTTGCGCGTGAGCCAATGGAAGCAGCAGGATTACGCAGCCCGGCTGGCTCCCACGCCGCAGGAGATGGAGGAATGGCTTGGCCCGTTGGTGGCTGCGGGCGTAGACATCCTGCACTGCTCGCAGCGACGCTTTTGGGAGCCCGAGTTCCCCGAGATCGATGGTGAGGACGGCCTGAACTTCGCCGGCTGGGCCAAGAAGCTAACCGGCGCGCCGACGATCAGCGTCGGCTCCGTCGGCCTGTCAGGCGATTTCTTTGGCGCCTTCCTGGGCGAGGGTTCCGAGGCGGCGAGCCTCGAAGGGTTGGTTGAGCGAATGGAGCGGGGCGAGTTCGATCTGGTGGCGGTGGGCCGGGCTCTGCTTTCTGATCCGAACTGGGTCGACAAAGTCCGCCACGGTCGACCCGACGAGCTGGAAGCGTTCGACCCAGCTTCGCTGGCGGTGTTGGCATAGACGCCAGCCGCCACCTCATTACTGCTGACTGAGGGGTGCGCGGGCGTCTGCTTTTGCAAGCTTCGCCAGCACGCCTGAGTGGCTGACATGGAGGCGCATTGCCTACCGGCAGCTCACAGCGAGAGCGGTCTAGCGACTCCTGGGTCGGTTGCAGACCGCAGTCTCGGGATGCACCGCACCACGCTAGCTACTTCATCAGCACCGGGCCTACCAAATCGCGCGCGCCCAGCCGCCTATCGCCTCGATTTCCACTCAACAAATGGAGATCGAGATGGACCACAAAGACCCAGAGAACGACACTCGCCTAGGGCTGCGCGATTCCCACGAGGACACGTTCACCCCGGCCCCAGAAGCCCGAGCCGCCTTGGAGCGCAAGCTGCGGCTCCGGTTCGCTGCCAAGAAGGGGGCAGCGGAATGAGCCCTGTCGATCCTTCCCGTTGCCGGATCTGGCCTGGCAACACCCGCGACTTCGATCTCGCGAGGTCCGCGCAACTGGCGGAACTCGAAGCCCTCATCGAGACACAAGGTCAACTTGTGCCGGCAGTGGGCCGGCTCGCTGAAGACGGCACCGTCGAAATCATCGACGGCGCTCGCCGGCTAACGGCAGTCAACAATCTCCTCGCTCGGGGCGTGAAGGTCAGCTTCTACGTCGAGTTGCGCGCGCTGGATGACGAGCAGGCGTTCCTGGTCAGCACCGGCGCCAATGAGGGTCGTCACGGGTTCACCGCCACCGAACGGGCCCGCTCCTACCGCTATATGCTCGACAGCGGTGCGTTCGCCTCCGAGCTCGACTTGGCTGCTGCACTGGGAATCGACAAGAGCAACGTCAATCGCACGCTCGACGTCCTGGAGCTGCCCGAAACGCTGACGTCCCGGATCACTGATCGTCATGCGATCTCCGCGCGGCAGGCCAGCCGGTTCATGTCGGCCTGGCGTGATCCAGAATGCCGAGCCAAGCTCACTCCACATGTCCGCGATCTCGTGCCGAGCACCGCTGCTCGGATCTTCAAGCTGCTGCATCAGGTCATCGACCCGCCGGAGGCCGAAGCCAACCGCATCATCACCGAAGATGATGTCGACTGCGGCCACCTGCGCATATCGCGCGACAACAGCATCCTCATCACTCTTGCGCCGTCTGCAGGGCAGATCGCTGTGCGGGAGCTCGTGGTCGCGATTGGCCACACGCTAAAATCTCTGCGCAATCAGCAGTGATGGTCTGGGTGGTTGCGCACGCGCAACCACCCTCCCCCCATCTAAAATGGGTCATCAGGGCGGCCAAGATCGGCCGCCAATGAGGCTTTATAAGGGTTTGAAGTTGTGGGCGCGCGATAACGTATCCTCCCACGTTCTGCGTGATGAGGATGACCTAGCCCACAACTTCAAGAGCAAGGTAACAGCAGAATGAAACCCATCCGCTGGGTCATCGCTGATCGCGAGGTCGATCTCCGAGCGCTGTATGTACGGCTTGCACAAGCGCGCAGTGAACAGCTCCAGCAGTCCAAGGCGATCGCGAAGCGCGATGCATCCGAGCGGCGGCGGCTGCGCGAGGAGGAACTCCACATCCGGCGTGTTGGCGCAGCTATCCGACGGGCGATGCGGCAGCAGGAACGGCGACAAGCCGGAATGATCCACGCATTGGCGCCGCCGCTCGCCAACGGGCGAACGAGCTCCACCCGCTGTCGCGGCTTGGAGACGATGGCACATCTTGGGGTCCCGCGGCGGTCGCATGTCGGCAGTGACGGACTTTCGTCTTTTCATTTCCGGTGGAGCGGCCGCGGGCTCGGCAAACGGCGCCTCAAGCGGAGCCATCGCTACCGCGCCGGGGAGGCCGTGCGACACCTGCGCTACATCTGCCGCATTCCAGCCCGGGAGCTCGATGGCGGAGGACTGGTCTCAAACATCAGTCGTGATCCAGAACATCTAGCCGGGTTCTTCGCCGCGCTTGAGGAGCTCGAATATCAATCGGTCGGTGACGCCAACGTCTATGTCTCGGTGGTCGTGGCGCTTCCACACGAGTTATCGAGCGCCGAGCGGGAGACACTGTTGGCTCAGATCTGCAGTGTCCCAGCCGGCGAGGGTCTTCCTTACGTCGGCGTTCTCCATGCTCCCGATCCTGAAGGTGACTCCCGCAATTATCATGCGCACATCATGCTCAGCCTGCGCCCGGCAGACATCCTGGCGGACGGTCACTACGCCTTTCACGTACAGAAGCGATCGGAGCTGAACCACGGCGAGTTCATCGCTCAATGGCGCGCCCAAACGGCCAAGATGATGAACGCTGCCATGGAGCGGGCCGGTCACCAGCGGCGTTTTACCCCGCTCAGCAATGCCGCGCGGGGCCTGGCTCCACGGACCAAGGACAGCGGAAAGTCGAGCCCAGGAGCCAAGCACCGCGAGAGGAAGGCCGATAATCTCAAAGGCCTCACAGAAGAGCGCGCCTTGCGGGAGAAACTGGATGCGGCGCTGCGAGGTGTACGCACTCAGGCCAGCGGACTGCTTGAGTGGCCGGTATTCGATCGCGGCGTCGTCATGGTGAAGGCGATGGACCGACTGCAGGCCAGTGCGGAAGCGCAACAAGACCAGATTGCCCGTGAGGCAGAACGCCGCAACCGGGTGCTCGCACTCGCGCAAAGAACTTTAGCCGACAAGGTTCGTACAGGACGAGTGGCGCTCGACGCCCTAGTCGGCAGACTAAATGACGCAGGTGTGCAGCTGACGGCACGGGTTGCGCGCGCGCAACTGTCGCGACCCCGTGATCCGGAAAAGATAAAGGCAGTTGCGGCCGCGATTGCCGACGTGGCCGATACCTACCTACCCCTCCGGAAGGTAGGCGATCGGTTGGAGCTCACCGAGGCGGCGGTTGCTTCTGCCAAGGCGTTCCACCTGATCGACTGCTTTGATGCCGAGTCCGAGGTACAGGAGTTTTACCGCACGAAGTGGCAAGAGATGCTCTCTGGGCTTCATGACACCATTCATCATGCTCGTGAGATGCCGTTCACCGAAAAGGCCCCCGGCTATGTGCTCGATCGCGATGCTGTGGATCCCGATCTATATGCGGCAGTTCTGGCGGCCCGTGGTGACGTCGACGTACAACAAGTTGTTGATGCCGGCGTTCAAGATTGGCTCGAGCGGCAGGAACGCGAAAAGAAGCGGAAGGCGCGAGAGGCTCGCGACAAGGCCGAGCGCCGGTCTAAGTTGGAAGCGCTCATTGCAGAGATCGAAGTCGCTGGCCCAGCCCGCCGCCCTTGGACCCGCGAGCAGTTGGACACGGTCGTTGTGCCGTGCTCCACCCTCGCCCGCGCAGCTGCCGAGGGGCAGGTGTTGATTCTTCGAAAGGGCGATGGCTTTGCCATGCACACTACCGAGCCTGATCTCCGAAAGGCCGCGGAGATGCTCAATGGTACTAAGGCAGGTCGCTGGGCGCTTGCGCGTCTGGTCGACAGCGGAGCAAGCGAGGTGGTCATGGACCTTCCATGGGTTGCCTCCTGGTCAAGCGTGCCTCGCCCCTCCCCTGCCGCTCAGCATCCTATTGGAAGCATTGCTGCCGTGCGCGCGCCTTTACCTGGTCAACGAGATCGAAATGGAAGGGGCTGAACGAGCCTAATGTCAGCTATTCCGCCACTGACGCTGCCTGAATAGTAGCCTGGCGCTTTCCACAGGCTCTGCAGCGCATCCGTGCCTCCAGAGCCTCGATGCGCAGACTCAGTCGGCGCTGGTGGAGGCCGGCAAGCATCTCCAGCGGCTTGGCGTTAGCGACGTGGCCGCATGCGGCACAAGTGATCCGCAGATCGTAGCCGCGTCGGGCGAAGTCGGTGAGCGTCTCGAGCTTGATGCGACCCATAATGGTTCAGGAACATAGGAAGAACATGCTTGCAAGAAGCTGGCGCACCGAAGCTGTCGCCAAGGCTGTGGATCAGTCAGTCGAGCGCACTTTGCCTCGCTTGAGAGGAAGCTCTGCCGCTAGCGCTCACATCGATGGTTGCGCCAATAGCGGTCCCACCGCAGCGCTAGGCCGGAGCGGATCATCGCGCAGCTGAGATCCCCACCCTTAGGAGAGACGCACCAGGCAGCCGTGCGATCATAGGTACCGCCGGCTGAGACGCACCGCATGGCTGGTCCGCGCACAAGCACATGTCCCTGCCTGGATCGGCCGATCGGCTCTCCCACGAGCCGCACCAGCGCGTCCCGCGCTGCCGTACCGCTACCGTTCGGGCAGGGCTGCCCCTTGCGGCAGGAGCCGTCGATCTCGCGCGTGGCGATCCCCGACAGGCGGATACGAGGTCCTTCGGCACACCAGAGCGGACCATCACCATCCCACACCCGGACCGGGGTACAGGTGAAGGCCTGTCCAGCAGAGACGATGGTGGCGGCAGCAAGGAGCAAGGACATCGAATGCCCGGTAGCGGCATCCGGTTTGCAAGTCCTTAGCCAGCGCAGGTGAGCGCGCTGTGATCTTACCGGGACGGGCCAGATCTGCTTACAAGCGGCTCAGGGCAGTGTGCCGGCTGCGCCGAGATGAATGCCGCCCGACGATGGCGAAGAGGAGCCGAACCGAGCCGATGACGCCTGAGCAGGAGATCTGGGCCGTCGCGCTCTGGGTGGAAAAGCACCACGGCGACAACGGCCCTGCCTACGTCGGCGAGCAGATCGAGCGCCTCGCGCTGGAAGGCGACGAGGCGGGCGTTGCCATGTGGAAGAAGATTGCGGCTCGCTTCGTGCAGCTGCAGCAAGACGTGCCGCCGCCGGACCGGACCTGATCCGGCCGGCGGGCTCCGACGAGAAGGTTTTAGGCAAGCAAAGGCGGTTGCCACCGAGTGGTGAAAAGTCGCTGAGGCGCGCGGCACGCAGCCGGCCGCACGCCGCCTGAGACCCGTTTGATGAACTACAAGAATGCTGAAGACCGCGCTGCGCTAGCGCGCGCGCAGAAGGCTGCCCTCAGCCTCGCCAGGCTCGCCTGCTATGAGCATGTCGAGGAGCCCGTGCTGCTGCCGCCGGCGCTACGGGATGGGCTCAATGTCCCCAGTCGCAAGCTGACGATCCTGCCTTCGGCCGGCGAGATCCCGCACGGCGTCAGCGAGGCGGTGGCGGAGACCCGCACCGACCTGCTGATCGTTCGGCCAGGGTCGTCCAGATCGACCGGCGCGGCGTTCTACTTCACGCTGCTGAGGTGCACCGAAGGCACCGTGCAACTGCATGGTCCGCTGTGCCTGTGGGCGAACGCGGAGCGCGAGCTGTTCCTCGTGCCCGATCCGTTCGGCGATGATCCCGAAGGCCAGTGCTTTGCCCTCGCCAGGGGCGTGCATCCGGTCGGGCTGCCGTGGGCCAACTTCTGGGAAGCAGGCCGAGGCGTCGGCCTCGCCGAAGCCCTGCTGATGACCGCCTGACACCAGCTGCGGCGCTGCTCGCCGGCGCCGCTCTTCCCGCAGCCGAGAGTCTAGCGCTCAGCAGCCAATCTGGCTGCGTCTCCTGCGGCCCGGAAGGGCCGCATCGGGAGCCGGGAAGAGCGGTGTTCGGCGAACCTCACCGAAGGAAAAACTGATGCTGCCACCCCAAGACATCGATGCCGAACTGCATGACTGGATGATCGTCATGCATCCGTCGCGAGGGCTGTCCTTTCCGACGATCCTCGGCACCATCCGGAGCGACCGGAAGGAACGCTTCGCGGATGGCCGGATGATCCAGACCTCGTTCCTGCTGACTCCTGTCGAGCAGGTCCGCGAGGGCGCGATCGTCCGCACACTCAACACTGCCTACCTGCTGGTCGGTCCTGCCGCCCAGCGCAACTGACGCCGCGCCTCTCGCTGGCGAGCGACCGCCCTCAGGACGAACGAGGAAGGTGCCCGCCAGCGGGAGCCTCGCTCAGGCCGAGGCCCCGCCGATCACGGCCTGAGCCCCAAGCTTTGGCGCCGACCAGCGGCGCGGCTGATCCTGCCGAAGAATGAAGAGCTCGCCCATGAGGCTGAGCAAGAGATGAAAAGGGAGCTGCTCGGCCCGCTGCTCCCACTTCCGAAAAAGGTAAAAGACCCATGTACCAGATGACCAAGCCCCTGCTTGGCTGCGCACCCGTGGTGCCGCCGACCTCCGTCGCGACCAACCTTCGCCTCCACGGCTTCGTGAGCGCCACCCGCGTCCACATCAATGACGGTGCTCCGCGCGACACCGGCCTGCTCTCCCGCTGCTACCCGGCGTCCTCCGCCGAGCTCCTGATCGCCGGCACCTCTTGCAAGAGGCCGCTGATCTCCCGGGAAATGGAGCTGCTGTGCGAGGTCACCGGGTACCACGGAGTCCTGTTGCGCTTCGATGTCGATCGAGGGGCCAAGTTCGACATCCTGCCCCAGGAGAGCCGCATCTGGCTGTGCGACTATCTCGCCTGGCGGCGGCGTGACGGTGACCTGTGGCTGATCCCCAGCACCATCGATGGTGTGTTCATCCGCACCAGCATCACCGGCCTCGACTTCGAGGAGACGCCGCCGTTCGACAGCATGTCGGAACGCCACGCCGGGATCATCCCCGCCATCACAACCGCCTCGTTCGAAGGGAGCCTGTGATCATGGCCAAGACCTCCACCAGGACCAACAAGACCACCACCCTGGCCAAGCAGGTAGCAGCCGAGTTGCCGGTCAGCCTCGCGGCCAGCTCCGCCACGCTCAAGACCTTCTGCCAACGCGATCCCGAGGATGCTGGCGTCTCCTTCACCCGCTATTGGTACGAAGGGCTTGGGCTGCGCTCAGGCGTCGCTTCGTGGGTGATGGCCAAGGTCGCACCGGGCGATGATCCCAGGTTCGGCAAGGCCGCCAAGGTCGAAGTGCAGCTGCCTCGCAGCGCCCCGGGCGACTATGCCGATCTCGCCTTCCTGCTCAGGCAGGTCGAGGAGACGCTGCCACCCTACGAGCGCCACGTCATGATCCAGCTGAAGCTGGCGCTCGATCCGGAGGAGCCGTGGCATGTGGGCTACGAGCGGGTGCGCGCCTTTGCCCGCCATCACTTCGTCAGCCAGCGCTTCGCGGTGATCCTGGTGGCGCATGTGCCGAGCGTGGCCGGGCTCGATGGCCATGGCAGCCACGTCCACTGCATCGTGCTGTCACGCCGGCTCGGGATCAACGGCCTTGAGGGCGCCTGCTACAAGCTGTGCTCGGACAGGGGCTGTGCCGAAGCGTTCGCCGCCTGGCGCACCTGGCGCGGCGCCGAGGAGAACGCGGCATGAGCGATGACCGCACCCCGCCGCCGCCTTCCGAGGCGGTGGCTCGGCACCTCGTCCAGCTGGGCGAGGAGGCGATCCGGCAGATGATGGCGACGGTTGAGCGCGCGCAGGAGTTGCTCGCCTCGGGCACGGTACCGCCGTTCCCCGAAGGAACAGAACCGCCACCACCCTATCCTTGGGAAACAAGCGAGCCTCAGCTCGAAACAGCAAAGCAGGTCTGGTTCGCCGCTGCGAACGACTTCGCCACCGGGCAGGGGCTCACCGTCTACTTCGCCGCCGCGCTGGCCCACGATGAGGACGAGTTCAGGCGCAGCATCTCGTCAGAACTTGGCCGAGAGCTGGCCAACAAGGCCGACGTAAGAGTGGGCGTGCACGGCTCGTCCCTGGCAGCGAGGTTCATCCCGCCCACCTTCGTCAGCACCCTGGAAGCGCTTGACCGAGGCGAGGAGCGGCCCGCCACGATGACCTTCCTCGTCCGCTACCGCGCGAACTACTCGTGACCCATGGGGCAGTGGCAGAACGGAGCGGGCCGTTCGAACGCCCTCCCCCGACCGCTTCGGCATTTTGGACCAGCGGAATGAGGAGTAGAGCAAGTGAGAGCGATCTATGCACGACCGGGTGAGGCGCCGGTCGTCAGGGAGCCAATTGGATGAATCAGCATGGCACTGCCTGAAGGCTTTCTCGATCTGCTGTCCAAGCTGTCGCGAGTGTGCGCCCGTTATGAAGAGCTAACGGAAAGGCCGGCCGTGATTGTCGGCGGGGCAGCGGCGGCCATTTACACCGCTGGTGACATCTCCACAGGCGATATTGATGTCATTGCTGGCAACGACACCGCATTTGCCGCAGCCCTCCAAGAGGAGGGGTTCGTCACCGAGAGGAGGCAAGGGAAGTTGCTTGGCGGATACTACCATCCGGACCTGCCGGCCTATGGCGTTGAGCAGGTTTCAGGCCCGCTGTTTGACGGCAGGGCCGATCCGCAGCGGAACCTGAAGATCACGGTGCGCGGTCACGGCACGTTCGTCCTACCATCGGCCGAGGACATGATTGCCGATCGCCTTGCGCAGCACAGCGTCTGTGCGGGGTCGGACGAGATGTTGCGGCAGGCTCGGATGATCTATCGCCTCGCCGATGAAATTGACGAAGCTTACCTCAGGAAGAGGGTTCTCGAGGAAGGCGGCGATGTGGCGCTGTTAGACAGCGCCGGCCGATCGGCTAAACGAACTGTCATGACCAAGCAGATTGAGCTGGCGGACTTGCTCTCACGCGTTTCTGCGCGACGAGACATGCTGGGTCTGGATGCACCCGAGGTCGACGAGATGATGCGCAATTCGGGTGCTCGACGAACCGCAGAAAAGCGTACTGCCTTGCGGCAGATCGAAGCTCGAGCCCGCTCAGCAGGTGTCGATCCTGTGCCGGGAAAGTTCTGAGACAAGCAGCTAGCTGCCCTAGTGGAGGCTGACCCGCGTTCTATCAAGCTAAGGCGAACATCAAAGCAGTATCGTCCTGTGGCATGCTCCCCATTGATCAGCATGAGACACTCATTGACGACGTGGGCCGGTGAGAAGGTTTGAACCGCAGCGCCAATCGGCCCCTGCCCTTTGGTCGCTAGCCGCTCTCCGCTAGTCCGCCGCAAAATGCTGTCGGTGGATCTCGCCCCCGTGTCGGCTTTGCGCCCCCAAGACGGTCATTCGGGGATATCCATTGAACACTGCAAAGCGGACGTTGCGGAGGCCTATGTCTTGAGGGAAGAAACGAGTTGATCGGCTAGGTCGCGAGCGGTTCGCGCCGCGCCCATGATCGTCGCCGAGCCCGGACCACACCAATCCCCATAGCCCGCGAGCCAGAGGCGAGGCTCCGCGACGGCTTGCTGGCCGTCCACCTCGACGCGGCCTTCCTTGCCGACGATGCCCAGGGAGCGCAAATGGTCCAACGCAGGGCCAAAGCCGGTGCACCAGATGATGGCGTCGACTTTGCTCTCCCGACCATCCTCCCATACGACTCCATCTCGGGTCATGCGGGTGAAGGGGCGAACCGAGCCGAGGACCCCGCGATTGCGGGCGTCCCTGACCGGCGGCACCATCACGATATCCCCGATCCCGCCCACCGGCTCTGCGCTAGGCCCTGCTTTCAAGCGAGCCGTAGCTCGTTCGAACAACACGCGTCCGTCGACATCGTCGGGGAGGAAGAGCGGGTCCCTGAGAGTTACCCAGGTGGCATCCGCGACCTGGGACAGCTCGGCCAGGATTTGCGCGCCGCTGTTGCCCCCGCCAACGACGAGGACTGTCTTGCCCGCGAAGTCGTCTGGCGAGCGATAATGGGCTGAGTGTAGTTGTGCACCTTCGAACAGGTCACGTCCTGGGATTTTCGGACTGTAGGGTTCGGACCAGGTCCCCGTGGCGCTCACCACTTGCCTGGCGAGATAGCCGCCGCGATCCGTTCTCATGATGAGGGCGTTATCGGTCCGGCTCACCTCCAGCACTCTGACCGGCCGCTCGATCCGAAACTCGTAGCGCTGCTCGTACCGGGTGAGGTAGGCGATCACGTCGTCGCGCGTCGGGAAACCTCCGTGTTCGGTCGGCGGCATGAGCCAGCCCGGTAGCGAGCTGTAGCCAGCCGGAGAAAACAGGCGCAGCGAATCCCAGCCATGCCGCCAGGCACCGCCGGGTCCGTCCTCGCCGTCGAGGATCAGGAAGTCGGCGCCGGCGCGCCGCAGATAATAGCCGAGCGCAAGGCCCATCTGCCCTCCGCCGATGATGATGATGTCATGCTCGGTCATCATGCCCTCGTGCCTGGTTGATCAGGCCATCCCCGTGCAACGTAGCCGGCACGGTCCTGCCAGGCGAACAAATTTCGACGCTTCTCGAATTATCGGTTGATCGACCCACCAGCTGCAACTATTTTGACGGCTATCGAAAGGTTGATGATGGATGAGCTCGCACGACAGGTCTGGGCGGTGGATGCGCTTGGCGCGCTCGCCCACGAGACGCGTCTTTCGGTGTTCCGCATGCTCGTCAAAGCCGGGCCTGACGGCCTGGTGGCCGGTGACATCGCCAGCGGCGCTGGCGTACCGCCCTCGACGATGTCGCATCACCTCTCGACGCTCGAGCGCGCCGGCCTGGTGACCTCCGAACGCGAAAGCCGCCTGATCCGCTACCGCGCGGACTACGCCGGTATGAAGCGCCTGCTCACGTTCCTGCTGCAGGACTGCTGCGGCGGCGCCCCCGAGATGTGCGTCGACCTAACAGGCGAACTCGAATGGGGCGAGCCAGAGAGCGGAACTCGCCCGATGGGCGGCGAGGTCGTCATCTACCACAACCCCGAATGCGGGACCTCGCGCAACGCGCTGGCGATGATCCGCAACGCGGGCATCGAGCCGCACGTGATCGAGTACCTCAAGACGCCGCCGTCGCGCGCTATGCTCGAAGGCCTGATCAAGCGGGCCGGCCTGACCCCGCGCGATCTGCTCCGCGAAAAAGGAACGCCCTACGCCGAACTCGGCCTCGACGACACGGGGCTCACCGACGCGCAGCTCCTCGACGCGATGATGGAGCATCCGATCCTCATCAACCGCCCTCTGGTCGTGTCGCCGCTCGGCGTGAAGCTGTGCCGGCCTTCGGAAGCGGTGCTCGACCTCCTGCCCGCGCGCCAGGCGGGTGCATTCGCCAAGGAGGATGGCGAGCAGGTCGTCGATGCCGACGGCCGGCGCCTGCGGTGAGCGGACTTCAGGGAACCGGCGTGTCCAGCGAGCTGGCAGCCCGCGCCCCGGCGAACTCGCCGCTGGGCGCGTTCGAGCGCTTCCTGTCGGTCTGGGTGGCGCTGGCGATCGTCGCCGGGATCGCGCTCGGGCTGGTCGCGCCGGGCACCGTGGGCGTGCTTTCGCAGCTCGAGTACGCGTCGGTCAATCTTGTCGTCGCGCTGCTCATCTGGGCGATGATCTACCCGATGATGGTCGCGGTGGACTTCGCCAGCATTCGGAATATCGGCAGGAAGCCCAAGGGGCTGATCATCACGCTGGTGGTCAACTGGCTGATCAAGCCGTTCACGATGGCGGCGCTGGCCGTGTTGTTCTTCGATTACCTGTACGCGGGCGTGATCGGCGAAGGGGCGGCCGACGAGTACATCGCCGGGCTCATTCTGCTCGGCGCCGCGCCGTGCACCGCGATGGTCTTCGTCTGGTCGCAGATGACGCGCGGCGACCCAGCCTACACGCTGGTGCAGGTCTCGGTGAACGACCTCGTGATGATCGTCGCCTTTGCGCCGATCGTCGCCCTGCTGCTCGGCGTCACCGACATCGAAGTGCCGTGGGAGACCCTGCTGCTCTCGGTCGGGCTTTACGTGGTCATTCCGCTCGTCGCCGGGGCGATCACCCGGCGGCGGGTCGTCGCACGCCACGGCGGCGACGAGACGGCCGTCGATGCCTTCACCGCGCGGCTCAAGCCGTGGTCGATCGTCGGCCTGCTGGCGACGGTCGTGCTGCTGTTCGCGTTCCAGGCAGGGACGATCGTGGCCAATCCGCTGCTGATCGTGCTGATCGCTATTCCAATCATCATCCAGTCCTACGGCATCTTCGCGCTGACTTATGCGGCGGCGAAAGCGTGGAGAGTGCCGCACAACATCGCGGCGCCGTGCGCGATGATCGGCACGTCCAACTTCTTCGAACTCGCCGTGGCGGTGGCGATCGGGCTGTTCGGTCTTTCCAGCGGGGCCGCGCTGGCGACCGTCGTCGGCGTGCTGGTCGAGGTCCCGGTCATGCTCTCGCTGGTCGCTTACGCCAACCGCACCCGCGACCGCTTTCCCGCCTCCTGAACAGCAGACGACCATGTCCCGTATACGCGTTCTCCCGGACCCCGATCACGTGCCCGCGCTGAGGCGCGAGTACGTCCGCCATAGCCCGGCATCCGGCCTCGGCAGGCTCGACCCGGCCCCGCGCATCCTATTGCTCTACGGATCGCTCCGCGAGCGCTCCTATTCGCGGCTCGCCGTCGAAGAGGCGGCGCGGCTGCTGCAGCTGTTCGGCTGCGAGACGCGCATTTTCGATCCGTCGGACCTGCCGCTGCCCGACCAGGTCGCCAACGACGATCACCCCGCCGTGCACGAGCTGCGCGAGCACTCGCTGTGGTCCGAGGGACAGGTCTGGTGCAGCCCCGAACGCCACGGCCAGATTTCGGGCATAATGAAGGCCCAGATCGATCACCTTCCGCTCGCCTACAAGGGGCTTCGGCCGACCCAGGGCAGAACACTGGCGGTCATGCAGGTGTGTGCCGGATCCCAGTCCTTCAACACGATCAACACGCTCCGCATCCTCGGGCGCTGGATGCGCATGGTGACGATCCCCAACCAGTCGAGCATCGCCAAGGCATACGAGGAGTTCGATGAGGAAGGGCGAATGCGGCCCTCCGGCTATTACGATCGCATCGTCGACGTGATGGAGGAACTGGTCCGCTTCACCGTGCTGCTGCGGCCACATGCCCGGCAGTTCGTCGATCGCTATTCCGAGCGCAAGGATCGGGGCGAGCCAGTCGATACTCACGTCGAGCGGGCGGGGCTGGCGAAGGACTGACCATGTCCGCTTGAGCCCTCGAGCCAACTAAAGCGGGCCGTCAGCAGACGGCCCAGAAGCGGTCTGTTTCATCCCGGCTCACTTATGGCTCGCTAGGACCAGCAGCGAACGTCACGTGTCCAAGAATGCCGCCTTTAGCGAGTCCGTCACTGGAGTGATCTCAACTCGGTGGATGCTGCCATAACCTTGGCTGCTTTGCAGCTGCTTCCGACGGAAAAGACGCGCAGACCGGGCCTACCAAATGTCGGTTGGCGATCACGCTATGGTCGGCTTCATGAACATCGCTCCACCTGTGGTTTCTACCACCGATCTCACTTCCATGGCCCTTCGCCTCCTCGCAACGCTAGACGGTTATATCATCAGCAATCAGGCGCGAGCGCAGACGCTCGACCAGCTCGTTCGGGAGTCCCAGACCTGGCAGCATCGCCGCGCTGCCCATAGCGAACGCGACCGAGGATGCTACCGCGCCGGCGCAGCTCTCGAACCACATGGAGGGCACCTTCTTGATGATGTTACGCTCTCAGGCCTCGATCATCTCGGGGCTGTGGGCGTTGCCCTGCTCGTCCAGGTTGCCGTGGAGCATCCTGGCCTCAGCTTGAGCGAACTTGTTGGGCAGCTCTTCCGGTCAACTCACGGGGAGCTCGTGCGTCGATGGGGCGAATGGTGTCGCTGGCATTGGCTTCGCGAACTCGTGCATGAAGAGACGAAGGCCTTCCTGACCACGAAGGCGGGACGCGACCCGAAAGCGCGCTGGCGCAGCGCGAGCGTCACCGCTCGCCAGAGCTACCTCATACTTGAGCTCGCGCGGGTCCTTGAGATCATGGCACCGGAATTTCAAACGCGCGGGGAAGCTTTCGATTGGATCTATGGCCAGGGCGGCAATCCTCGCTTTCAAACGCCACCGCCAACACCACCATTGCCCAGCTTCGGAGTTGCCCGTGACTGAGAACCAGACTGGGCTGATCCCCAGCGCCTTCCCTGACCCGCTCGCGCTCCTCCAGCTAGCCGAGCAGATGGAAGCCGGGTTCGCGGAGCTCAGTCTGGAGCGCCGACAATTACGACAGGAGTTCGAGCGGGTGAATGTCGAGTTCACCAGGCTGGTTGACGCGGGCCAATTCCCGATCGGGGAGTTTCTTGTGCTGGCACGGATCGGCCACGCCCTCGCCGAAACCGAGAGCGCAATTGGCGTCCTCCTCGCTCGCTTTCAGACCGTCCTTCCCCCTAGCCCTTCCCCAAAAGGATAATGGTAAGCACGGTGGCGCTATTAACCGTATCTTATTGATTAACAAACATCCCGCCTCGCAATGCAGCGAGGATTGGAATGAGCGGTCTCTTCAAGATGGCGGCGTCACGCGTTGATGCCGATGCGCAC
The DNA here is from genome assembly GCA_966251025.1 of uncultured Erythrobacteraceae bacterium. Lineage (GTDB taxonomy): Bacteria > Pseudomonadota > Alphaproteobacteria > Sphingomonadales > Sphingomonadaceae > Croceibacterium. The sequence goes on from CBINJM010000009.1 coordinate 154,303, forward strand.
CACGTGGGCGATCTCACGGAAACCGTGAGAATATACTTCAACACGCGTATTAGCCCAGCCGAGATCAATCGCCGGCTTCTGACGCTTGGTGTACCGCAAGGAACCCAGATAGGTCCCTATCGCGCCCAGATCACCTATCCCGACTTCTCCGTACTTCCATCCACCGTTGAGGCTGTGCAAGCACATATTGAGGCCACGATCCTGAAGAGTCGTGACCCAGTAGCCCTTGACGCCTTGAATGAACTTTTCTGTATCGTTCCGAGTGATTTGGCCGACTATGTCCATCGTCTGGCGGAAATCGACCATACCGCTGCCCAACTTCTGCTGGAAGGCCGGTTAGAGACGGCCCTTCAACGGCTGCCTGTGCAGCGTTGGGGCGAGGTCGCCGGAAAGTTCGAAGTCGGTACAGAAGATGTCGGGAAATTCCTGGCCGATTTCATTCTAGTTTGGGTGCTCAACGATTTGCAGCTCGCTGCCGAAGCTGCGCACGTAAAGATCTACACACCGACCGGCATTCCGGCCCTCGACGGTCCGGATCCCACCATCGCCCCAAAAATCGACGGCGTTTCCAAGAGAGTGGAAGACGAGGTCAAGCTGTTTGATAAGGCCTTCAAGATCTGGGAATCCTTAAAACCCGGGGAACAGGCCCGAAAAAAAGATACGCGCTCATTAAGGGATCGAGGCCTTGATCGCCAAGCTCGCAGCTTTCTAGCTCAGTGGCTTTGGGAAATCCGCAAAGACCCTACGATTTCTAGACAGGAACTCGAAAAACGTATCTTTGCAGAGCTTAAAAACGGCCGAAATGCTGTCGACAAAATTTCGAAGGTTATCAAGAAAGTCAGGAGGAAAAAGCCCGGCTCAAACAGACTTACAGTTAACCACAACCGGTGGCTTTATTCCTTGCAGAAGCCGATGCCTCTCGATCAGCTATATCTGGCGTGTCGGTTCGCAGCGGGCTGGATCGAGCCTGCTGGCACGGCGCGAAGGTGGGTCGAAGCGCTCGTGAATTCCCTGTGCGGTGTGCCGCAGGCCTCAGCACCTTCAGTTTCAACGCCAGTGCGCGTTCCTCAAGCTCCCATTCGCGGTGCAACTGTCCAAACTCTGTTCTACATTATTCGCAATGCCGTGGTTCAGGACCCCCACCATCTGCCCGAAGAGCTACGAAGCATCGCTGACCCGCAAACAGGGAAAAAGGTTCAGGTGCGAAGCAATTATGAGATGAGAAGGAAGATCGGGTCCACCGTTTCGTTTATGGACATCTGGGGAGCGTTTTCGAAAGAAAATCACCATGACCAAGGTCAGACCACCATCACTGATTCGACAGTGATGTTTATGGCCAAAGCGGAGAAGAAAGTTGTCGATCAAGCGCGACGTCGTGCTCAGGGCACAGTCCTTCAACGCTTAGGCGTCTGACCAAGTGGCAAAGACGTCAGAGGCCCTTCTGACTTCTTCCCATCGGTCAAAAACCGCAGGCGGTGTGCCAGGATCTGCCGCCTTGAGCAGATGCGGCGCCAGAGTTGAACTTGAAGGTCAGCGGTCCAGCTGCGGATCGCCGACACCGGGCCTACCAAATCGAAGTCCGATGCTCGGCCAAAAGCGTCTTCATGGCAGACGTTGCGCCCTTCGGAACGAAACCGGCCGCCCCCTTGAGGCAGCCATCGCTACCGCGTGCCTCCGCAGATCAGCGCGGAGCCCTGGCCCAACAGGAATTTGGAGGATCGTCGTCGCGAAGCCGACAAAAGGAAGATGAAATGATCAGTGCCATCCTGGCCCTGCTCGCGCGACGGACCGCGCGAGCTTATGTTGCAGCCGAAGATGCGCGCCGCGCAGCCGGAGAAGCGGCGTGATCAAGAAGGTAACCGCCGTCGGCTATGGGCGCTTCAGTAGCGCAGAAAATCAGAATGCCAGCTCGACCCAGGACCAGGGGGACAACATCCGCGAGTACGCGCGGTCCAGAGGAATGAACCTAATTACCTACTACTCCGACGACGGGATCACGGGTGCCACGCTCCAGCGACCCGGCCTCCAAGCCATGATCCGAGATGTTGAAGATGGGCGAGCAAAAATCGTCATCATCGAAGATATCGATCGCCTCGGGCGCGACGAGGAGCATCTTCAGTACCTGAAGAAGCTCTTTTCCAGAAACGATGTCGCGCTTCATACCCTGTCAGGCGGAGGGCCGATCGATGATCTGGTCTTCAGCTTCAAGGGTATCATGAGCGAGCACCATCGTAAGAAGATCGCTTACTGGTCGCGGCGTGGACTCGTTGGCAAGGCCGCGCGCGGGGGTTTCACGGGCGGCCGTACCTTGGGCTATGTCCGCGAGATTACCGGTATCAGGGGCGATGGCACAACCGAGGACCGTTACGCCATCGATCCGGCCGGCGCTGAACTCGTCCGATACATCTTCGAGATGTATGCCGACGGTCTGTCGCTCACGAGTATTTGCGCCCTCCTCGACGAAGCCGGCGTACCTACTCCCAGCGCCGGAACCCGCCGTCGCAAGACCACGGAGGGTTGGAGCCCTTCCACCCTGTCGGGGAATATCGAACGCGGCGAAGGCATCTTGAACAACCGCCTCTACATCGGCGAACGCATCTTCAATCGCCGCCACTACATTGAGCAGCCGGACGGCAAGGGCGGCTTCAAGAGGCGTCCACGCGACAACGATCCCAGCCTCCTGAAGATCACAGCTGTGCCAGAGGCAAGGATCGTGTCGGACGAACTCTGGCAGCGCGTTAAGACAAGGCAAGCCGAGGCGCGGGCTGCCCGCGACGCCAAGTTCAAGATCACTGGCAATCCCCTCGCGGGCGCGAAGCGTCCGACTTATCTACTCTCCGACCTCGTTCACTGCGGCGAATGTGGCTCCAACTACATCGCGTCGGGCAATGGCCGCTGGCGCTGCCGCAGAAATTTCCGCAAGGGTCCCTGCCCCAACAATCGGTCGGTCAAGACGACAGAGCTTGAAGATCGAGTTCTAGCGGGTGTTCGCGACCGACTGCTGAGGCCCGACCTGATCGAGCGTTACGCCCGGCTCCTGCAAAAGGAAATCGAACAGGCGAACCGAGAGCGCGATAGCGACCGCGATAGGGCTTTGGGCGACCTCGGCGATATCCGGGCCAAGATCGCAAAGCTGATCCAGCGGATCGAAGAGGACGACGACGCTCCGAAGTCACTGGTCCGCCGCCTGAAGGAACTCGAGGCTGAGGAAGAAACGTTGGCCGCAGCAGCAGCCTCGGCCCCAGCGACGAATGTTGTCCGTTTGCCCGCCAACTATGCTGCGATCTACAAGCAGGCGATCGCGGAGCTCCAAGCGCATCTCGCCGGCGAGGAAGCGAGCTATGCTCGTGACACGATCCGCGCCCTGATCGAAAAAGTGGTCATCCGCCCCTCGGAACACCGCCAGGGTCCCATCGCAATGGAACTGCATGGCGATCTCTTCCGAATGTTGGAGTTCGCGACGGCTGCGGCGAAGCCGGGGTCTAGAAACGACAACAGCCCCCGCCTTGTGGCTGGAGGCTGTATGACACCGGTGGTTGCGGGGGTTGGATTTGAACCAACGACCTTCAGGTTATGAGCCTGACG
>CBINJM010000010.1:0-150049 GCA_966251025.1 uncultured Erythrobacteraceae bacterium
GGGCACAAGTTCTACTGCGAGCACTGGTACACCAACCTGTTCTTCAACAAGATCAGGGAGTTCGGGGCGCTGCTGGCGGAGCATGGCTTCTGGGAGAAGGAGGAAGACGTCTTCCACCTCACCCATTACGAGCTGGAAAGCGCCATCGTGGACCTGATGCTTGCCTGGTCCAGCGGCTCCGACCCAATCGGCCCCAAGCGCTGGCCCGCGATCGTCAAGCAGCGTCAGGCCGCTATCGAAGCATGGGCGCAGGAAACCGTGCCCCCCGCGCTCGGCGTGGTGCCGGATGTGATTGATGACCCGGCCATCGTGATGCTCTGGGGCATCACCCGCGAGAACCTGGATGAGTGGCTCTCGGATGGAACCGGCAATGAGAACGAGCTGAAGGGCTTTGCCGCCTGCTCTGGCGTGGTGGAGGGCACCGCCCGCGTCATCAAGTCGGTCAAGGAGATCGGCCGTATCGAGCAGGGCGACATCCTCGTGTGCCAGGTGACGAACCCCACCTGGTCGCCGCTCTTCCAGAAGATCAGCGCGGCCGTCTCCGACATTGGCGGGTCCATGAGCCACATGGCCATCGTCGCGCGGGAATACGGCTTGCCCGCCGTCGTGGGCACCGGCTCCGCCACGCAGAAGATCCGCGACGGCCAGCGCATCCGCGTTGATGGCGGGCGCGGCACGGTCACGCTGCTGGACGACGAAGTCGGCGCCGAGCGCGTGCTGGAGCAGGCATGATGAGCGCCCGCATCGCATCAGCCCTGCGGAGGACCCGATGAAGCCCGTCGCCTGGTTCCGCGAGGTCAGTCTTGCCGACCGCCTCACCGTGGGCGGCAAGGGCGGCTCCCTCGGCGAGCTGACCAACGCCGGGATCGCCGTCCCGCCCGGCTTCGTCGTCACCACGGCCGCTTTCGAGCTGTTCCTCAACGCGCTGGAAGCCCGCGAGCCGATCCGCCCGCAGGTCGAGGCGCTTGATCCCGACGATCTCGGCGCCGCTACCAAGCTCTCGGAAGACCTGCGCCGCCGCGTCATCGAAGAGCCTTTCCCCGAAGAGGTGGAGCAGGGCATCCTCTCCGCCCTCGCCGAACTTGCGCCGAACGGCGAACCCGTCGCCGTCCGGTCTTCCGCGACGACGGAGGATGCGGAGGATGCCAGCTTCGCCGGGTTGCAGGACACGTTCCTGTGGGTGCTGACCCCGGCCGACGTGCTCACCAAGGTGCGCGAATGCTGGGGCAGCCTCTATTCGGTGGAGAGCATGTGCTACCGCCGCAAGCAGGGCCTTCCGGAAGAGGGCGTCGCCATGGCGGTGGTCGTGCAGATCATGGTCGATGCGGCCTGCGCCGGTGTCATGTTCACCCGCTCCCCCACCACCGGCGACAAGTCCGTGATCACGATTGAAGGCGCCTGGGGCCTCGGCAGCGCGGTCGTTTCGGGCGAGGTCACGCCCGACAAGTGGGTGCTTGGGAAAATCACCGGCGAAATCTCACAGCGTGACATCTCCGACAAGCATGCGCGGCAGGTGCCGGCCGAAGGCGGCGGCATCGTGGAGGTGGAGAACGAGGCGGACCTGCGCACCGCTCCCTGCCTTACGGACGATCAGCTCCTCGCCCTGCGCGAAGTGGGCCGCAAGGTGGAGCGGCATTATGGCCGCCCTCAGGATATCGAATGGGCGCTCGACAAGGCAGGCAAGGTCCTGCTGCTGCAGAGCCGCCCGGAAACCGTCTGGTCAGCCAGGGAGGCCGCAGCGCCGGTGAAGAAGCCCGAAGGAAACCCGCTCAACCACGTGATGACGATCTTCGGCGGCGTTCGCAAATGAGCCTCACCAGAAAGGACATCGAGGAGATCATAGGTCTCCTCGAGGCCTCGCGCTTCGATCGCCTCGCGCTCGAGATGGACGGGGTGAAGCTGGAGCTTGAGCGCGGCGGTACTTCGGCCAGCCGGACTGCTGCTGCCGCACCCGCTCCTGCCCCCACGGCGCGGCCGGCACCCGCGCCTGCAGCGGCCCCTTCGCAACCCACCCTCATCCCCTCGCCAGCCTCCACCTCGCCCGCTCCGGCAGAGGGCTTGGTGGAGGTCAAGTCCCCGCTCCTCGGCGTGTTCTACCGCGCGCCAAAGCCCGGCGAGCCTCCATTCGTGGAGGTCGGCTCTCGGGTGGAGCCGGACACAGTCATCGGCATCATCGAAGTGATGAAGCTGATGAACTCCGCGCGTGCGGGGGTGGCAGGCGAGGTCGTCGAAATCCTCGGCGTCAATGGCGAGATGGTCGAGCATGGCGAAGTGCTGATGCTCGTCCGCCCGGACTAAGCGCCTTGGCCAAACCCATCCGCCGCATCCTCATCGCCAATCGGGGGGAGATCGCGGTGCGCATCATCCGCACCTGCGAGGCGCTGGGCATTGAGACCGTTCTCTGCGTCTCGGAGGCAGACCGGCACTCGCTCGGCGCGCAGATGGCCACCCGCGCCGTCTGCATCGGCCCGTCCAGCCCGGCGAAAAGCTACCTCAGCGTGGAGACGGTCGTGCAGGCCGCCCTCGGCACTGGCTGCGACGCGATCCACCCCGGCTACGGCTTCCTCTCCGAACGCGCCGAACTTGCACGCTTGTGCGAGCAGGAGGGCGTCACTTTCATCGGCCCCACCGCCGCCCAGATCGAAGCCGTTGGCGACAAGCTCCGCGCCCGCTCCGAAGCCATCGCCGCCGATGTGCCGGTGGTGCCCGGCGGCCCCGTCGGCAGCCCGGCGGAGGCTCGCGCATTGGCGGAGCAGATCGGCGCCCCCCTTCTTGTGAAGGCGGTCGGCGGCGGCGGCGGACGCGGCATGAAGCTGGTCGAAGACCTCACCGACCTGGACGCGGTGATGGACATGGCCAGCGCAGAGGCGGGCGCCGCCTTCGGAGACCCCCGTGTCTATCTTGAGCGCTACGTCGCCAAAGGGCGCCACATCGAAGTCCAACTGCTGGGAGACGGTGAGGGGCGCGTCATCCATCTCGGTGAGCGGGATTGCTCCGTTCAGCGCCGCTACCAGAAGCTGGTCGAGGAAACCCCTGCCCCGCACCTCCCTGCCGCCACCCGCGAACGGCTCCTCGCGGCAGCCGTCCGCTTTGCGGAGCGGCTGTCCTATCGCGGCGCTGGCACGGTGGAGTTCCTCTACGACGTGGAGCGGGACGAGTTCTACTTCCTCGAAATGAACGCCCGCATTCAGGTGGAGCACCCCGTCACCGAAGAAGTGACGGAGATCGACCTGATCGCGGAGCAGATCGCCATCGCCTCCGTCCAGGGGCTGGCCCTCACGCAGGCTGACATCGCCCCCACGGGCGCCGCGATCGAGTGTCGGATCAATGCGGAGGATCCGGCGAACGGCTTCATGCCTTCCCCGGGCACCGTCACCGATGTCGAGTGGCCCAGCGGCGATGGCATCCGCGTGGACACCCACATCGTTCCCGGCGCCAAAGTGCCGCCGTTCTACGATTCCATGATCGCCAAGATCATCGCCTACGGACCTGACCGTGCAAGTGCGTTGCAACGCCTTTCCGATGCGCTTGCAAACACGCGGATCGAGGGCATTGCGACCAACCTCGCCTTCCAGCGCCGCATCTTCGCCGACCCGGATTTTGCCCGCGGCGGCGTCGATACCGGCTTTCTCACCCGGCTCCTCGAAAGGGAACCCGCCTGATGGCGAATATCCAGATCGTCGAAACCTCGCTGCGAGACGGCAACCAGTGCCTGTGGGGCGCGCTCGGCATAGACACTGCCAAGACGCTGACCATCGCCCCGGTGATGGAGCGCGCCGGCTATCGCGCGATCGACTTCACCACCTCCACCCACATGGGCGTGGCGGTTCGCTACAAACAGGAGAACCCGTGGGAGCGGATCCGCGCGATGGCGGACATCTGCCGCAACACGCCGCTGCAATTCCTCTCCACCGGTTTCCGCTTCATCGCGTGGGAGACGGCCAGCCCGGACTTCATGGAGCTGGCCTTCCGCACCCTCGCCCGCAACGGCATCCGCCGCTTCGCGCTGGCAGACCCGAACAATGACGCCGCCTCAAATGTGGAGGTCGCCCGGCTGGTGAAGCGCGCGGGCGGAGAGCAGGTGGTCGGCGCCCTCGTCTACACGATCAGCCCGATTCATGACGACGCGCATTACGCCGCCGCCGCCCGGCTGATGGCGCAGAGCCCCGACATCGACTCGCTCTACATCAAGGACCCGGGGGGCCTGCTCACCGCCCGCCGCGCCCGCACCCTGATCCCGACGATCATGGCGGAGATCGGGGACAAGCCGCTCGAACTGCACAACCATTGCACGATCGGCCTCGCTGAACCGGCCTGCCTGGATGCGGCGGAACTCGGCATTACCGCCGTGCAATGCGCCAGCGGCGGCGCGGCGGACGGTACCTCCAACCCGCCGATCCAGCGCATGATCGCCAATTTGCGCACCCTCGGCCACACGGTGGAGATCGATGACGAGGCGGTGGCCGAAGTCGCCGACTACTTCACCGCGCTGGCGGAGGCAGAGGGCTACCCCACCGGCCGGCCCATGGCGTTCGACGCCGCCTATCTCCAGCACCAGCTGCCCGGCGGCATGGTCGGCACGATGCGCCGCCACCTGGCCGACCACCGCGTGCCGCATCTCGAAGGGGCTGTGATCGAGGAGCTTGGCCGGGTGCGCGAAGAGCTTGGCTGGCCCATCGTGATGACGCCATTCGCGCAGATGCTGCAGACCCAAGCGGTGATGAATGTCACGGGAGAGGAGCGCTACGCCGTCATTCCCGACGAGATCATCCGTTACGCTCTCGGCCGGTTTGGTCGCCCCAACATCCCGATCGAGCCGCATGTGATGGACAAGATCATGTCCAACCCGCGCACGAAGGAGCTTCAGGCCGAGCCCGAAATGGCCGAGCTTTCCGAGCTGCGCCGCCGCATCGGCCCCAACCTGTCCGACGAGGAGTTCCTGCTGCGCGCCACCATGCCCGCCAACCTGGTGGACGCGATGCAAGCGAAGGGCCCAGCGCCGCGCAACTACGATCCGAAGGACCGCCCGCTGATGGACCTGTTGCGCCAGTTGCTGGCCCGTACCGATCTCACCCGCGTCAGCGTTGAAAAAGCCGGTTTCAAGCTGGAGCTGGAGGCCAACTCGTGACCCTGAACCGTCAGCCCAAGGGCTTCATGTTCGATCTGGACGGCACACTGATCCTGTCGGACCGCAAGCTCGGTGGATACACCGCGATTCCCGGCGCCGCCGAGGCTCTGGCGGCACTGGATGAGCGCGGGATCCCGTGGATCGCCATGACCAATGGCAGCGCCTACCCCGCCCGCGTGCAGGCTCCGCGCCTGCGCGCCGTGGGCCTGCCGGTGCGCGATGATCGGCTGTTCACCCCCAACTCGGTCGCCGGTCGGGCCATGGTGGAGCGCGGCTATGAGCGTGTCCTCGTGCTCGGCACGCAGGGCGTCGTCGATGCGCTGGAGGAACTCGGCGTCCCTTGTGTCCGGCCCGGCGAGGACGCGGTGGATGCGGCCGACGCAGTCTATGTCGCCTGGCACCCGGATTGCACGATGGACGACATCCACGCCGCCTGCTCCCGCGTGCTGGAGGGGGCCGACTTCCTCACCGCTTCCGACGTGCCGTTCTTCGCCACTCGCGATGGACGCTCCTTCGGCTATTCCTGCGCGATCAACGGCGCCATCGCCCGCGTGACGGGGCGGGAGCCGGAGCCGACCGGCAAGCCCAGCGCCCTCGCCCTGCGCCTCGTGGCCGAACAGCTCGGCATCGAAGAGCGCGATGTCGGCGTGGTGGGCGACGATGCCGTGGCCGAGATGCAGATGGCCCGGGCGGGCGGCGCGATCGGCATCGCCGTCACCAGCGGCAGCACCTCCGCCGCTGAATGGGCCGACCAGCCGGAAAACCGCGCGCCTCATCTCGTCATCGACAGCGTGTGCGATCTGCTGGACCACAACTTGCTGCCGGCCTGACGGATCGGCAGCGCCCTTTGCACGGGCGCCGCGCTGCCCTATTCCTCAGGCCATGGAAGAGAAGCAGTGAAGCTCGGCCGGCTCAACCATGTCGGCGTGGCAGTGCCGGAGATGGCGGAGGCGATCCGCTTCTGGCGCGAGGTGATGGGTGCGACCGACATCACCGGGCCCTTCGACATGCCGGAGCAGGGCGTGCGCGTCTGCTTCGTCAACACACCGGGCGCTCGCGGTTCTGGCGGCACACAGATCGAGCTCCTCGCTCCGCTGAGCGAAGCCTCCCCCATTACGGCATTCCTGCAGCGAAACCCGCAGGGCCGCCAGCACCACCTCGCCTTCGAAGTGCCGGACATCGCCGCCGCCCGCGCTGAATTCGAGGCCGCAGGCAAACGCATCCTTGGCCCTACCCGCATCGGTGCACATGGCACTCCGGTGTTCTTCCTCCACCCTGCCGACATGGCCGGGGTATTGACGGAAATCATGGAGACGCCCGACCATGACTGACCGGGACGCGTGGCAAGCCCAGGCGGCAAAGGAGCTGAAAGGCCGCGACGCCACCTGGCACACGCCTGAGGGCATTGCCGTCCAGCCGCTGTACACGGACGAGGACCTTCCGGCGAAGGGGCCCGGCCTCCCCGGCTTGCCGCCGTTCACCCGCGGCCCCTATGCCAGCATGTACACCGGCCGCCCCTGGACGATCCGCCAATACGCCGGCTTCTCCACCGCAGAGGAATCGAACGCCTTCTACCGCCGCAATCTCGCCGCGGGGCAGAAGGGGCTTTCGGTCGCCTTCGATCTGGCGACGCACCGGGGCTACGATTCAGACCATCCGCGCGTCGTCGGCGACGTGGGCAAAGCGGGTGTCGCGATCGACACCGTCGCCGACATGGCGATCCTGTTCGACCAGATCCCGCTGGACCAGATGTCCGTCTCCATGACGATGAACGGCGCGGTGATCCCGGTGATGGCGTTCTACATCGTCGCGGCGGAGCGGCAGGGCGTGGCGCAGGCGCAGCTTAGCGGCACCATCCAGAACGACATCCTCAAGGAGTTCATGGTCCGCAACACCTACATCTATCCGCCCGAGCCTTCGATGCGGATCGTGGCGGACATCATCGCCTACACCTCGGCGCACATGCCACGCTTCAACTCGATCTCGATCAGCGGCTATCACATGCATGAAGCTGGGGCGACGGCGGTGCAGGAGCTCGCCTTCACCATCGCGGACGGGAAGGAGTACGTGCAGCGCGCGGTAGCGGCGGGGCTGGACATCGACGCCTTCGCGCCGCGCCTGTCCTTCTTCTTCGGCATCGGCATGAACTTCTTCATGGAGGTCGCCAAGCTGCGTGCCGCCCGCACCTTGTGGTTCCGGGTGATGGACGGCCTCGGCGCCACCAGCGCCAAGTCGAAGGTCCTGCGCACCCACTGCCAGACGAGCGGCGTGTCGCTCCAGGAGCAGGACCCTTACAACAACGTCATCCGCACCACCGTGGAGGCGCTGGCGGCGGTGCTCGGCGGCACGCAATCGCTCCACACCAACGCTCTGGACGAGGCGCTGGCCCTTCCCACCGATTTCTCCGCCCGCATCGCCCGCAACACCCAGCTGGTGCTGGCGGAGGAGACCGGCATCACCCGGGTGATCGACCCCCTCGGCGGCTCATACTATGTTGAGGCGCTGACGGCGCAGCTGGTGGAGCAGGCGGAAGCGCTGATCGCCGAGGTTGATGCGATGGGCGGCATGACCGCAGCCGTCGCGAGCGGCATGCCCAAGCGGTTGATCGAGGAAGCCGCCGCAGCGAAGCAGGCGCGCATCGACCGGGGCGAGGACTCGATCATCGGCGTCAACAAGTATCCGCTCGACGTGCACGCGCCGATCGAGACGCTGGAAGTGGACAACCACCGCGTGCGCGAAGGCCAGATCGCGCGGCTCCAGCAAGTTCGCGCCGGGCGGGACGAGGCAAGGTGTCGTGTGGCTCTGGAGGCGTTGAGAGAGGGAGCGGCGGGGGACGCGAACCTCCTCGCGCTGGCCGTCGAAGCTGCGCGCGCAGACGCCACCCTGGGTGAGATTTCCGCCGCGATGGAGCAGGTCTTCGGCCGCTACGGCACGCAGCCAAGCCCGGTGCGCGGCATCTACGCGCAAAGCTACGAAGGTGACGCGCGCTACAATCAGGTGCGTGGAGGCGTCGAGGCGGTGACCCGCCGCCTCGGGCGCGCGCCCCGCCTGCTGGTCGCCAAGATGGGGCAGGACGGGCACGACCGCGGCGCCAACGTCATCGCCAGCGCGTTCGCCGATCTCGGCTTCCAGGTGATCTCCAGTCCGCTGTTCCAGACGCCGGAGGAGACCGCCGCGCTCGCCCTGGAGCGCGAGGTGGATGCGGTCGGCGCCAGTTCTCTCGCCGCCGGGCACAAGACGTTGATCCCCGCACTCATCCGCCTGCTGAGGGAGAGTGGCCGGGCGGACATCAAGGTGGTGGCCGGCGGCGTCATCCCTCCGCAGGATTACGAGTTCCTGCGAGAAGCCGGCGTGCAGGGTATCTACGGCCCCGGCTCGAACGTGCTCGAATGCGCCGCCGACCTGCTCCGCCTCCTCGGCCACAATATGCCGCCGCCCGGTGCTTCGCTGGAGGAGGCCGCCGAGTGAGCCGAGGCTGCCGCTTCAGCAGGGTGCGCCCGATGCTGTTTTCCGGCTTGCACTTCGCCGCAAGGACGTGCGGAGAGGCTGGATGACCTACACCCGCACCGACTGGACCCGCGAAGAGATCGCGGACCTCTTCAACCTTCCCTTCACCGAACTCCTGTTCCGCGCAGCCTCCGTCCACCGGCAGCACCACCAGCCGGACGAAGTGCAGCTGTGCACGCTGCTATCGATCAAGACCGGCGGGTGCCCCGAAGATTGCGGCTATTGCTCGCAGAGCGTCCACGCCGACAGCGGCGTCGAGGCGACCAAGCTCATGGAAGTGCAGCAGGTCCTGCAGCGTGCCGCACAGGCGAAGGACGCGGGCAGCCAGCGCTTCTGCATGGGCGCGGCCTGGCGGAACCCGAAGGACCGCGACATGCCCAAGATCGTCGAGATCTTGAAGGGCGTGCGCTCAATGGGCCTCGAAACCTGCATGACGCTCGGCATGCTGACACCCGCGCAGGCGGAGCAGCTCGCGGAGGCGGGGCTCGACTATTACAATCACAACATCGACAGTAGCCCGGAATATTACGAGCGGGCGATCTCCACCCGCACCATGGCGGACCGGCTCGACACGCTCGACCATGTCCGCAGCGCCGGGATCAACGTCTGCTCGGGCGGGATCGTGGGGATGGGCGAGACGCGGGAGGATCGCGTTGGCTTCATCCACACGCTCGCCACGCTGCCGCGCCACCCGGAAAGCGTGCCCGTCAACGCACTGGTGCCGGTCAAGGGCACCGTGCTGGGCGACATGCTGGCCGACACGCCGCTGGCAAAGATCGACGACATCGAGTTCATCCGCACCGTCGCCGTGGCGCGCATCTGCATGCCGCTCAGCATGGTCCGCCTTTCCGCGGGGCGCGAGAGCATGAGTGAGGCGACGCAGGCGCTCTGCTTCCTCGCCGGCGCGAACTCGATCTTCACCGGCGACAAGCTGCTCACGGCACCCAACGCAGGCGACGATGAGGATGCGGCGCTTCTCGCCCGGTTGGGCATGCGCCCGATGCAGGGGCAGGAGCCCATGCGCGCGCTCGAGGAGCCCGTAGCATGATCCTGCCGATGCTCGGCGTCCTCTTGTTCGCGCAATCAAGTGCAGCGGAGCCGGTGCTGGATTGCGCCAATGCCATCACCCAGGTTGACATGACCGCCTGCGCCGCTCGCGACTGGCAGGAGGCTGATGCCGCTCTCAATGCGCAATGGGAGCAGACCGCCGCGCACATGCGCCAGCGAGATGCAATGTACGACCATTCGCATGAGGACCGGCCCGGCTTTCACGACCAGCTGCTCTCCGCACAGCGCGCCTGGCTCGCCTTCCGTGACGCGCATTGCGCAACCGAGGGCTATGTCGCGAGAGGCGGCACCTTGGAGCCGATGTTGGTCGCGCAGTGCAAGGCGGAGCTTACCAGGCAGCGCACCCGGCAGCTTCAATCGATCGAGGAATGGCCGGAGTGACCTTTTCCAAGATCCTCATCGCCAATCGCGGGGAGATCGCCTGCCGGATCATCCGCACCGCGCGCCGCATGGGGATCGCGACCGTCGCCGTCTATTCTGAGGCTGACGCACGCGCACCGTTCGTGAAGCTGGCGGACGAAGCGGTGCCGATCGGCCCCGCGCCCGCCGCGCAGAGCTACCTCAACGCTGAAAAGATCATTGCGGCCTGCAAGCAAACCGGTGCGCAGGCTGTGCATCCCGGATACGGCTTCCTTTCGGAGCGCGGCAGTTTCGTTGAGGCGCTAGAGGCGGAAGGCATCGCGTTCATCGGCCCGCCCGCCAAAGCCATCGCCGCCATGGGCGACAAGATCGCGAGCAAACGCCTCGCGCGGGAAGCCGGCGTGAACATCGTCCCGGGCTTCGTGGGCGAGATCGAGAGCACCGATCACGCCGTCAGCATCGCGCGCGAAATCGGCTACCCGGTGATGCTCAAGGCCAGCGCCGGCGGCGGCGGCAAGGGCATGCGCCTCGCCTGGGGTGACGAGGAGGTGCACGAGGGCTTCCCTGCCACGCAACGGGAGGCGCTCGCCAGCTTCGGTGATGATCGCGTATTCATCGAGAAGTTCATTGAGAGCCCGCGCCATATCGAGATCCAGCTGCTCGGCGATAAGCGTGGCAACCTAGTCTACCTGCATGAGCGCGAATGCTCGATCCAGCGCCGCCATCAGAAGGTGGTGGAGGAGGCGCCCTCCCCTTTCGTCACGCCCGGGATGCGCCGGCGGATGGGAGAGCAGGCCGTCGCTCTCGCCCGCGCGGTCGGCTATTACTCGGCAGGCACGGTGGAACTGATCGTCAGCGGTGCGGACCCAACCGGCGCGAGCTTCTACTTCCTCGAAATGAACACCCGCCTGCAGGTTGAGCATCCGGTGACCGAGGCAATTACCGGCGTCGACCTGGTAGAGCAGATGATCCGCGTCGCAGCGGGTGAGGCGCTTCCGTTCACACAGGATGACATCGCGCTGGACGGCTGGGCTATAGAGACCCGCGTCTATGCCGAGGATCCGTACCGCGGCTTTCTGCCGAGCACCGGGCGGCTGGTGCGCTACCGCCCTCCGCGGGCGGCGGCTCACCAACATCCGGTCGGCGCAACGGAGGCGGGCAGTCAGCCCTACATCCGCGTCGACGATGGTGTTTCCGAGGGGGGCGAAGTCTCCATCCACTATGACCCGATGATCGCCAAGCTCATCAGCTGGGCTCCGACACGAGATGCGGCAGCCGACCTGCAGGTGCGCGCGCTTGATGATTTCGAAATCGCCGGGCCGGGCAACAATATCGACTTTCTCTCCGCCCTGATGCAGCACGAGCGCTTCCGCGCCGGTGCCCTGACCACGGGCTTCATCGCCGAGGAATACCCCGCAGGCTTCCACGGCGCGCCGGCCGGGGAGGACCGGCTCCGCGTCCTGGCCGCCATTGCCGCGGGGTGCGAGTTCACCCGCCGTGCCCGCGCCGGCCGCATCTCCGGCAAGATCGACGGCGCGCCTTTGACTACCTGCGACTGGATCGTGCGCCTCGGCGAACACGATTTCGCCGTGACGCTTGGCGAAGGGCGCGCGATGGTCGACGGGCAGCTCGTCGAAGGACACTGCGACTGGCAACCAGGCATGCGCACCGCGACTGCCACCGGCAACCGCCTTCGGCTTGGCCTCAGGATCGCGCGAGAGGGAACCCACTGGCTCATCGCCACTCATGGCGCGCGGCACCGCGCTCGCGTACTGCCGGCGGCGATCGCTCCGCTCGCCGCTCACATGATCGAGAAAGCACCGCCTGACCTTTCCCGCCTGCTGCTTTGCCCGATGCCCGGCTTGCTTGTCGCGCTGCATGTCCGAGAAGGCGAGCGGGTGGAGCCAGGACAGCGCCTCGCGACGGTGGAAGCGATGAAGATGGAGAACATCCTGCGCGCTGAGCGGGCGGGCATGGTCACCATGCTTAGAGCGGCCGAAGGAGACAGCCTCGCCGCCGATGCGGTGATCCTGGAGCTGGATTAGGCGAGCGGCGGGCGGGTTACACGCCGTGCAATCTCTTGCGAGCCAGCAGCTTCTCCTCGGCCCGGCGGAGGTCGTCCGGCGTATCGACGTCCAGCAACATGCCGGCGGGCGTATCAAGCAGGTTGAGGCCTTCGGTCCCCGTCAAAAGGCGGCCTGCGCCCTCATCGCTAGTAAAGGTGGCGGCCTGCTCCAGGATCGGCCGCGAGAGCAGGGCTGGAACACCAGCGCGGCCGTTCGGGTGCGCGCTTGCGGCAGGAGGAGGCGCGGCGGCAAGTCGGCGCAGGTAGGCCGCATCGATCAGCGGCATGTCAGCCAGCAGCACGATCAGGCCCGATGCGTGTCCCTCCAGCGCCCAGCGCGCTGCCAGGGCCAGCGAGGTGCCGAGGCCGCGATCCGCCAGCGGATTGACGCGCCGCTGCCACTCCCCTGCCGCCGATGCGAACCCCACTTTCCGTGGGGGAAGCACCAGGAGGCCCGGCGGGAGCCCAGACTCAGCCACGGCATCAAGCACCCAGCTGCCGACCGCTTTGCCCGCACAAGGCGCATCAAGCTTGTCTCCGCCGAACCGGCTGCCGCGACCGGCGGCAAGCACCGCCACCGCGACCGCAGGCCGGTCAGCCATGCGGATGTAGCGCCTCGTATGCCCCGACGATCTCCGCCAGCACCGACAGCGCAAGCACACCCGGCTCCCGGCTGTGCGGGATGACGCCGACCGGGCTGCGGACACGGGCAAGTTGCGCCGGTTCCGCTCCCTCCGCGGCCAGCCTCTCCAGCCGCAGGTCCCGCGTTCTGGCCCCGCCCTGCGCACCGATGAAGAAGGCGGGTGTGGAGAGCGCCCAATGCAAGATCGGCTGTTCCCACTCATGGTCGTGGAACAGCAGAACGATTGCGGTCCAGCCGTCAGCAGCGACATGCTCCGGCGGATGGCCGAGCGCGAGCGCGCCCGCCCCTTCCCTGCCGTAGGCCTCCACGCCGATTCCGGAAGCTCGGGCGAGGGCCTGGAGAGACAACAGCTCCGGCCCTTCTCCGAAAATCAGCAGACGCAGCGCCGGCATATAGTGGCGTTCGCCCAGCAGACGGGCCGCTTGCGGCAATGGAAGGGCGGCAGGCTGCCGGTTCTCCAACTGCTCCACCAACGTCCGGCATGCGTCCCGATCAGGCGACGGGTCGATCAGGATGTCGAGACCACTACCACAGGGAAGGCGGAAGTCGATCATCGGAGAGCCCTGGCCGAAGCGCTTGACTGCCGTTTCCCCGCGAGCCGTCGCTTCTACCATCTCGCTCGCCAGCTGCCGTTCAAGGCACCCGTCGGACAAGCTGCCAACGATTCGGCCATGCGGCCCCACCGCGAGTTGCGCGCCGAGGCGGCGCGAGAAGCTGCCTTCTATCCCCACGATGGTACACAGCCCCACGCCATCTTCGCATGCAGCGCGCAAGGCCGCGCGATCATCACCCGAGATGCGTTCCGGGGCCGACGATCCCAACGGCGCATCATGAGCCTCAATCACTTCGATGACGCCTGGGCCTGATGAGCACGATGCACATGGAATCGACTAACCCCGTTCGGCGAGCAGGCTCCCCGCCAGGCGCCGCCTTCGCTCCCGAGGAGTTTCAGCAACCGGCGCAGAACCGGAGAGTGACGCGGCAGAGTTGGGCGCACTTGACGTGAGTGCCTGACCGGGAACGCCGAAACGCACTTTCCGCCCCGCCCTCTCGCAAAGTTCGCGCGCGGTCGGGATCGCATTAGCGCGCTGGAGGAGGGCGAGCAGGATCACGGGGAAAATGTAAAACACGAAAGTGCGGAAGAAGGTGATTGGCGACCCATCCCCGGTGACACCGGTAATCAGCGCCTTCTTCCTGCTTACCGTTGCCATTGCGATCCCATCTTTGCTGCACTTGCGAAGGAGTCTTAGCGGTCGCGAAAGGCGAAGACAAGTCAACCTCGCCGGCACGTGTTCCTCGTGCCGCGGTGGGACGGGAATCAGGTCACCGCATGTCGAGCCGGGAGCGCGTCGGCCATCCTTCTTGTTGCGACACGCAAGTAACGGGCTGGTGACAGCGGCAAAAACCTATATGATTACGCGCCAAAGAAGTTACGCTCCCGTCGCGCCGCTCCGCATCTCTTGCGGCTGGCGGGGGACCCTGGCGGGAGACCTGCATTGCCTCACACAATCAACATCAACGGGCAGGATCGGGAGCTTGATGTTCCGGACGACATGCCGCTGCTCTGGGCGCTCCGCAACGAGTTGAACATGGTCGGCACCAAGTTCGGCTGCGGCATGGGCCTCTGCGGCGCCTGCACGGTGCATGTGGACGGCGTCGCCCAGCGCTCCTGCTCGCTACCCGTCGGGTCCATCCAGCCGGGCGCCAAGGTGAGCACGATCGAGGCGCTGGCAGAGACGGAGATCGGGCGTGCGTTGCAGCAGGCCTGGGTCGAAGATGACGTGATGCAGTGCGGCTATTGCCAGGCCGGGCAGCTGATGAACGCCACCGCGCTGCTCAACCGGAACCCCACGCCCGATGCCCGCCAGATCGACGCGGCGATGAGCGGGAATATCTGCCGCTGCGCCTGCTATACCCGCATCCGCGACGCCATCGCGCAGGTCGCCGCCAATGGAGGCAAGGCCAATGTCTGAGCTCATCGCCGATCGCGCCTCCTCCGCGCTCACCCGCCGCACGCTGCTCAAGGTCGGCGCGCTTGCCGGCGGCGGCCTCGCGCTGACCGCCTCCATGCCGATGATCGCGCGCGCTGCGGTGCCGGGCTCGGCCACCGCCGGGGAAGCGACGCTCAGCGCCTTCATCTCCATCGCGCCGGACAACACCGTTACCATCATCGGCAAGAACCCGGAGATCGGCCAGGGCATCAAGACGATGCTGCCCATGCTGATCGCGGATGAGCTGGACACGGACTGGGATCTGGTCCGCATCCAGCAGGCCGATTTCAGCACGGAGAAGTACGGCTTCCAGTTTGCCGGCGGCAGCTTCGCCACGCCGATGAACTGGCTGCCCATGCGCCAGGTCGGCGCGGCGGGCCGGCAGATGCTGCTCACTGCTGCCGCGCAGCGTTGGGGCGTTCCTGTGGAGAGCCTCGCGACCGAAAAGGGCCGCATCCTTCACAGCGCCTCGGGCCGCTCGATGACCTATGGCGAGGTCGCTGCCGATGCCGCGAAGCTGCCCGCGCCGGACGTGGCGCAAGTAAAGCTGAAATCGCCGGACCAGTTCCACATCATCGGCCGCTCGATTCCCGGCGTGGATTCCGGGCGCATCGTGAAGGGAGAGCCGATCTTCGGCGTAGACACGCAGCTTCCCGGGATGCGCTACGCCGCATTCGAGCGGGCACCGGTCTTCGGGGCGAAGCTCGTATCGGCGGATGTGGAAGCGGCGCGCGCGATGCCGGGCGTTGAAAACGTCTTCACGCTCAAGGGCGGCGACGATCCGGAAGGGCTGATCGACGGCGTGGCCATCGTGGCCCGCAACTGGTGGATTGCCAACAAGGCGCGCGAGAAGCTGGCCGTCCAGTGGGACAACGGCCAGTGGGCCGGCCATTCCAGCTCCGGCTACGCCGCCAAGGCCGCCGAACTGGTGAAGGGCGCCCCTGCGAAGGAGATCGCCAAGTCCGGCGATTCCGCCGCCGCCTTTGCCGGCGCGGCCCAAGTGATCGAAGCCGATTACTCCTACCCGTTCCTCGCCCACGTGCCGATGGAGCCGATGAACTGTACCGCGCACATGCGCGACGATGGCGTGCTGGAGATGTGGGCGCCGACGCAGATCCCGCAATCCGGCCATGCAGCGTGCGCCAAGCAGCTCGGCTTGGCGCCCGAAAAGGTGATCGTCCACATCACCCGCATGGGCGGCGGCTTCGGCCGGCGGCTCAGCAACGACTACATGGTGCAGGCCGCCGCCATCGCCGCAAAGATGCCCGGCACCCCGGTCCAGCTGATCTGGAGCCGTGAAGACGATGTGCGCAGCGACTTCTATCGCCCCGCCGGCTGGCATCGCCTGCGCGCCGCGCTGGACGGTGACAACAAGATGACCGGGTTCGAAGGCCATTTCGTCACCTTCGAGACGAACGGCCAGGTGCCGATGCCCGCGGGGATGAACGGGGACGAGTTCCCGATCCCGTTCATCGAGAACGTAACCTACGGCCAGTCCTCCCTGAACACGCGGGTGCCCATGGGCTCCCTGCGTGCGCCACGCTCCAACGCGCTATCCTTCGTGACCCAGTCCTTCCTGGACGAGGTGGCAGAGGCGCAGGGCAAGGATCTGCCGACACTGCTGCTCGAACTGCTTGAGGGGCGGGAGGATCTCCCGGCAGGCGAAGGCTTCGGCATGCGGCAGCCCGGCTTCAGCCCGGCGCGTGCCCGGGCGGTAATCCAGAAGGCGATGCAGATGGGCGGCTGGCAGGGCCGCACGGCCGTCACCGGCACCCAGGGGCGCCGTGCCAAAGGCTTCGGCTTCTATTTCAGCCATCTGGGCTATTTCGCCGAAGTGGTGGAGGCCAGTGTTTCGGATCGCGGCCAGATCGCGGTCCACAATGTCTGGACCGCCGGCGATGTCGGTCGGCACATCATCAACCCGTTCGGCGCGCTCAACCAGGTGGAAGGCGCGATCATTGACGGCCTCGGCCAAGCGGTTGCCCTGGCGGTGGAGATCAAGGACGGGGCGGTCGCGCAGTCCAACTTCCACGACTACCCGCTCCCGCGCATGCCGCTGACGCCGCGCATCGAGGTCGAGTTCATCGAAAGCGACAACGACCCCACCGGTTTGGGCGAGCCGGCTTTGCCGCCAGTGATCCCGGCGCTCACCAATGCGCTCTACACCGCCACCGGAAAGCGCGTGCGCAGCCTGCCCATCGACAGGAGCCTCTTCACGACAGCCTGACGGGCAAGCGACAAAAACAACAAGAATCCAGGGGGGGAACAGGTGCAGTTGCAAACAGGGACCGGGGCGGTTGCAGAGAGGATGCGCCGCCTTTTCGCATCGTGCGCATTGGGAGCTACGATACTCTCAGCGCCGGCTGTCGCTGCGGAGTGTGACCAGCTGGCCGGGCTGGATCTCGGCATGGGCCGCGTCACTTCGGCAACGATTGTTGCTCCCGGCGCCTTCGAGCAACCGGCGGCTCCCGGAGGTCCTCCTCCCGGAGTGCTGAACGCCGCCTATCGCGATCTGCCGGAATTCTGCCGGGTTCAGGCGACGCTGACGCCAAGCAGCGATTCCGACATCAAGGTCGAAGTGTGGCTGCCGACGAGCCGGTGGAACGGGAAGTATGTCGGCATCGGCAATGGCATCTGGGCGGGCCAGCTCAGCTATTCTCAGCTCGGTGACCCACTCAAGCGAGGCTACGCCGTCGCCACTACCGATACAGGTCACACGGGCAACGGCCTGACCGCCGAATTCGCCGTCGGCCATCCGGAGAAGCTCGTCGATTTCGGCCATCGCGCGGTGCACGAGTTGACGGTCGCCGCCAAGAAGGCGATCACGGAATTCTACGGCCGGGGTCCCTCCCTTTCGCTGTGGAACTCCTGCTCCACCGGAGGGCGGCAAGGGCTGATGTCCGCCTTCCGCTATCCTGAGGATTACGACGCCATCTCAGCCATGGCGCCGGCCAATCCAATGACGGACCTGATGGTCCAGTCCATGTGGGCCGGCTGGCAGCCGCAGCGCACGCCCGGTGCGGCATTGTCCATGCCGAAGCTGACGGCGCTTCATCGCGCCGCAGTCGCCGCCTGCGACAAGGATGACGGGGTGGAGGACGGGCTGATCTCGCGGCCGGCCCAGTGCACGTTCGATCCGGCCACCATCCAGTGCCGCGCGGGAGATGGAGAGGATTGCCTCACGCCCGCGCAGGTCGACACCGTCCGCGCACTCTACGCCGGCATTCCGGATCCGCGCAGCGGCAGCACCCTACTCCCCGGCTGGCCCCGGGGCGCCGAGATGCAGTTGGCCGCCCTCATCATGGGGCAGCAGCCCTTCCCCGTCGCCCACACCTATTTCAGCATGCTGGTGTTCGGCGATCAGCCCGGCTGGGACTGGCGCAGCTTCGACTATCTGCGCGATTTCTACACCGCGCGCGACTACGGAGCGAGCATCCTCAATGTACCGGCGGACGGACTGGACGCCTTCTTCGCCCGGGGCGGCAAGCTGTTGCTGAGCCACGGCCTTGCTGATGGACTGATCCCGGCGTGGAATACGGATCGGTTCTATCGCGGGCTCTATCACGATCTGCCGCGCCGCCAGGCGGAACAGCAACTCCGCCTCTTCTTCGCCCCCGGGATGGATCACTGCTCAGGAGGTGAGGGTCCTTCTGAGTTCGACACGTTGGGCGTGATCGATGAGTGGGCAAGCACCGGCCGTGCACCCAATCGCATCATCGCCACGCGGCCGACCGTGACACCGGCAATGCCCGGAGCGCCTGCGGCACCGCCGCGGGAGCCGATGTCGCGCCCCCTCTGTCCCCATCCACTGGTGGCGGAATATCGCGGAACGGGGGACATCATGAAAGCCGAGAACTTCACCTGCGCTGCGCCTGCAGGCGCCTGATCTGCGCCTGCTCCCGCGGGACGCCCGCTGAGCCATTCGGCACCTCACCAAGCAGAGGGGCGCTGGTGCCATTGCGCAGCACCAGCGCCCCTCCTGTGCCTCAGGCCGCGACGATCGGCTCGCTCCACACCAGGCGCGGCTTGCGAGCTGCGGCGGTCTCATCCACGCGGCGACGTGGTGCGAAATATGGTGCCTGCGCCAATGAATGGTCACCTGCGTTGGCCCGCTCCGCGATCGACCGCAGCGACGCGATGAATTGGTCGAGCGCCGCCTTGCTCTCGCACTCGGTTGGCTCGATCAGCATCGCGCCGTGAACGACTAGCGGGAAGTACATGGTCATCGGATGGAAGCCCTCATCGATCAGCGCCTTGGCGACATCGAGCGTGGAGACATCCTTGGCGAAACCGGCATCGCTAAACAACGCCTCGTGCATGCACGGGCCAGTGCCGCCGAACGGCGCATCGAGCACCTCTTCCAGACTGCGCAGCACATAGTTGGCATTCAGTACGGCATCACCGGAGACCTGCCGAAGTCCGTCCGCCCCATGGCTGAGGATGTAGGCGAGCGCGCGGGTGAACATGCCCATCTGCCCGTGGAACGCGCTCATCCGCCCGAAGGCGTGCGGATGTTCCTCCGAAGCGACTTCCTCCTCCACGATGCGCAAATTGCCGTCCGCATAGCGCGCGGCGTAGGGCAGCGGTGCGTAAGGAGAAAGCGCCTCGGACAGCACCACCGGGCCGGAACCCGGGCCACCGCCGCCGTGAGGGGTGGAGAACGTCTTGTGCAGGTTGATGTGCATCGCATCGATACCGAGGTCGCCCGGGCGGACACGGCCGACAATGGCGTTGAAGTTCGCACCGTCGCAATAGACGAAGCCACCTGCCGCATGCACCGCGTCCGAGATCGCCTTCATGTCTCTCTCGAACAGCCCGCAGGTGTTCGGATTGGTGATCATCACGCCAGCGACATCGGGGCCGAGCCGCGCCTTCAGTGCTTCCAGGTCCACCCTGCCCTCCGCAGTGGCGGGGATATCCTCCACCCGGTAGCCCGCGAACGCGGCGGTGGCGGGGTTCGTGCCGTGGGCACTTTCCGGCACCAGGATCACCTCGCGCGTGTCGCCCCGTGCTTCGAGCGCCGCGCGAATGCACAGGATGCCGCACAACTCGCCATGCGCGCCTGCCTTGGGGCTCATCGCCACCGAATGCATGCCGGTGAGCGCGATCAGCCACTCGGCCAGCTCCGTCATTACCTCAATCGCGCCCTGCACCGTCTCCTGCGGCTGGAGCGGGTGGATATCCGCGAAGCCGGGCAGCCGTGCGACCTTCTCGTTCAGCCGCGGATTGTGCTTCATCGTGCAGGATCCGAGCGGGAAGATGCCGCAATCGATGGCGTAGTTCTGGCGACTGAGGCGGGTGTAATGGCGCACCGCCTCCGGCTCCGAGAGGCCGGGCAGACCGATCGCCTCGCTTCGCTCCAGGCCGCCCAGACGGGCGGAAGCGCCGCGGGACGGTTCAGGCAGGTCCACGCCCGTCGTCTCGGTGGTGCCGATCTCGAAGATCAGCTTCTCCTCAAGCCCCAGGCCGCGATTGCCGCTGACGGTTTCCGAAACGTCGATCGCATCCATCGGAAGTTCGGGTGTGCCGGGCTTCCATCCGCTGCGGTTGGGAGCGTTCATGCCAGCACCTCCTGAAGCCCTGTGACAAGGGCGTTGATGTCGTCTTCCGTCGTCGTTTCGGTGACCGCAACCAGCAGCCCGCCAGTCAGCTTTGGCTGGTCCGGGTAGAGGCGGCCGAGCGACACGCCCGCCAACACACCCTTGCCGGCAAGATCCCGCACGATCTGCCGCGCATCCCCGTCAATGCGCAGGGCGAACTCGTTGAAAAAAGTCTCGTTTACCAGTTCAACGCCGGGGATGGCCGCGAGCCGGTCCGCTGCAAGGCAGGCGAGGCGGTGGTTCTCCGCCGCGAGAGAGCGCAGACCCTTTTCGCCCAGAAGGGTCAGGTGGATGGAGAAGGCCAGAGCGCACAGGCCTGAATTGGTGCAGATGTTGCTCGTCGCCTTCTCCCGCCGGATGTGCTGCTCGCGCGTGGAAAGCGTGAGGACGAAGCTGCGTTTGCCGGTGGCGTCCACCGTCTCCCCGCACAGGCGGCCGGGCATCTGCCGCACGAACTTCTCGCGCGTGGCGAACAGCCCGAGATAAGGGCCGCCGAATTGCAGGCCGACGCCGATGGACTGCCCTTCACCCACAACGATGTCAGCGCCGAGCTCGCCGGGGCTCCTGATGGCGCCGAGCGCCACCGGCTCCGTCACCACGACGACAAGCAGCGCGCCCTTGGCATGCGCAGCTTCGCCGATGGTCGCGAGGTCCGGCAGGCGGCCGAGGATGTCAGGGTACTGCACCACGACGCAGCTGGTCTCCGCGTCAATCTCCGCGATCAGCGCTTCCTCGCCGCAGCCCGCCTGCAGCTTCGGCGCCTCATACCGGATCGCATCCTTGGTGAAGCGCGCCATCGTGGTGATGGTGGAGACGTAGTGAGGGTGCAGCCCGTCGGCGATCAGCACCTTGCCCCGCTTGGTGATGCGGCGCGCCATCACGATTGCTTCCCAGCTGGCGGTGGAGCCATCGTACATGGAAGCGTTCGCCACGTCGCAGCCGAAAAGCCGGGCAACCTGGGTTTGGAATTCGAACAGCGTCTGCAGCGTGCCCTGCGCGATTTCCGGCTGGTACGGCGTGTAGGCGGTGAGGAACTCGCCGCGCTGGATCAGATGGTCCACGCTCGCGGGAATGTGGTGGCGATAGGCCCCTGCACCGAGGAAGAACGGCGCCTCCCCCGCAGAGAGGTTCCTGGCCGCCAGCTTCGTCATGTGTCGTTCCACTGCGAGCTCGCTGGCGTGGAGCGGGAGCCCGTTGATCGGACCGCTGAGCCGCGCCGCTTCCGGAACATCGGCAAACAGCGCGTTGATCGAGGGCGCGCCGATCACGTCTAGCATCGCGGCGCGGTCGCCATCGGTCAGGGGGAGGTAACGCATAGGTCTTGTCTTTCGTTTGAGGCCCGTCAGTCCAGCGTGGCCACGAATTCCTTGTAGGCGGCCTCGTCCATCAGGCCGTCCAGCTCGCCCGCATCGGAGATGGTGAGCTTGTAGAACCAGCCCTCCGCTTCGGCGGCCGAGTTGACGAGCGAGGGATCATCCTCAAGCGCGGAATTGCCCTCGATGACCGTGCCGGAGACGGGCGAATAGACATCCGATGCGGCTTTGACCGACTCCACGACGGCGGCTTCTGCCCCCTTGGCCAGTTCCGTTCCGGCGCCGGGTACTTCGACGAACACGAGGTCGCCGAGCTGGCTCTGCGCGTAGTCGGTGATGCCGATCGTGGCCGTGTCGCCCTCGACCTCGATCCATTCATGCTCTTCGGTGAAGTAGCGGGCCATCAGGCATCTCCTTTTCTGTAATAGCGCTGCGGGACGAAGGGCATCTTCACGACGCGGGCGGGGAGGCGCTTGCCGCGCACCTCCGCTTCGAGAAGCGTACCTTCCCCGGTGAACTCTACGTCAACGTAAGCCACGGCTATGGCGTGCCCCAGAGAGGGAGCGAAACCGCCTGAAGTGACGCGGCCGACCTGCTTGTCTCCTGCGAAGACAAGGCTGCCCTCTCGCGCGGCCATCCGGCCTTCGAGCGCCAGCCCAACGCGGCGCTGCGGCGGCCCTTCGGCCAGCAGGGCGGCGATCCGCTCCGCTCCCCGGAAGCCCCCGGAAGCGCGACGCTTCTTGCTGAGAGCGAAGGTCAGGCCGGCGCTTACAGGATCCGTCGCAGTATTCAGGTCGTGCCCGTAGAGCGGCAAGCCTGCTTCCAGCCGCAACGAATCCCGCGCGCCCAGCCCGATCGGCTTCACCTCCGGCTCTGCAGTCAGGCGCTCCGCCAGCGCTTCAACCTGTTCGGCAGGGACGGAAAGCTCGAACCCGTCCTCGCCTGTGTAACCGGAGCGCGCGATCCCGACCGTCACTCCATCCCACTCGCGCGAACCGGCCTGCATGAAGTCCAGCTCTGTGGCGATGCCAGGGAACAGGCGGTCCAGCACCGCCGCCGCTTCCGGTCCCTGAAGCGCCAGAAGCGCCTGACTGGTGAGATAGGTCAGCGTGACATCCGCAGGCAGATGCGCCTTCAGGTGCGCGATGTCGTCATGCTTCATCGCACCGTTGACGACGATCCCGTAGGTTGGCTCCCCATCGGCGGTGGCATTGCTGACGATCAGGTCATCCAGAATACCGCCCTGATCGTCCAGCAGCAGCGAATAGCGCATCCGCCCCGGCTTGAGCGAGCCCACCTCGGCAGGCAGCAACGCCTCCAGCGCCTCAGCCGCACCTTCACCGCCGACGATCAGCTGGCCCATGTGGCTCACATCGAACAGCCCGGCATGGGCGCGGGTCCATTCATGCTCCGCGATAATGCCTTCGGAGTACTGGATCGGCATGGAATAGCCGGCGAACGGCACCATGCGAGCGCCGCGGGTGCGGTGCCAGGCGTCCAGCGGGAGTGGCCGTGCATCTTCGAGAACAGCGCTATCGGTCATAGGGGAACACGCTCCGGTCTGTGGCCGCTCGTCTCAGCCAAACGCTTGAGGGCGGCGATCGGTGTAGGGGCGGGGCGACGCGGCGCTGCGGCCAGTTCAATCATCGAACCAGCCCCCCTGCCCGATGGGCATTCCCGGTGGGATCTCCGGCACACGCTTCCGCTCCTCCAGCATGGGCAGGAGGCGCTGCTCATCCTGCAGCAGGCCGGCAACGTAGGAAGCCCAGGCGCCATCCTCGCCCGCACCACCAGCGGAGAGCCGCGTGGCGATGGTGTCCAAGCGGCTTGCCAGAAGCGCTGCGACGTTGGGCGAAGTGGCGGGATCGCGCTGCACCGCTGCCATGGTCATGATCGCGCGGTAGGCCACGCGCCGGGCGACAGGATCCGGCCGCACGGAAATCACCTTCCGGTCCAGCGCATCGATTACATCCGCAGCGCCGGGCATGGAGGAGTCGCGGCGATGCTGCTCGAACAGCCGGGTGAGCCGGTCCGGCGCCAGCAGCGAGTCGAGCGTCAGCTTCGCGGCGGCATCGGCCGCCACCAGCGGGTCGAAGGCGGCGGCACCGGCATTCTGGAACACTTCGGTCGTGAACTGCGGGTCCCGGTTTCCGGTGGTCGGCACCGACAGCAGCGGCACCAACTGGCTCGGCACGGTCAGCTTGGCGGACGAGAGAGTGCCGATCAGCGCATCGATCGCCTGGCGCTGGGTCGCCGCCGGGAAAGGCACGGGCAGCGGATGGTTATCACCGCGCACCTTGTACTGGTAGTCCAGCCCGCCGATCAGCTTGCCGGCCGCATCCACGTCATAACGGTGGAGCAACCACAGCGGAACGAATTTGCGCCGCAGGTTGGCGAGCGGCTCATGCGGCAGCAGGACATGCTCGCCGAAGTTTGCCAGGCCGATCTCCCGCACCGCCAGCATGTGGTTGAGCGCGGCGACCGGGTCCGGCCCGTCATCCCACATGCTGCCGACAGGGCTCGGCAGCGTCGGGTCGCGCCCGTCGATGTCGGCGATGAAGCGGAGGCCGGCTTCCTGCGATGCGATCGCCTTGTCGCGTGCATGGGCGTCCGGATCCTGGTCCGGGGCGGGATCGCCATAGAGCCAGTCGACCGAGAAATCGTCCCACGCCCCTCCATCAGTGGCGTAGGCGTCCGACAGGTCGACCCGGCCATTCGTGATCTTGATGCGCGGCGGCGGGTAATCCATCACCGAGGTGCGGTCCTGCGTGCTGCCGGCGAAATTGTGCATGAAACCGAGCGCATGGCCGACCTCGTGCGCGCCTAGCTGGCGAATGCGGTCGAGCGAGGCGCGCACGGGGTCATTCGGGCTGCCGGTACCGTTCTCGGACGTTCCAACAAGAGACTCAAAGATCGCGATATCCTGCCGCACGCGCAGCGCGCCGATCACGACGTTGCCCTTGATGATCTCACCGGTGCGAGGGTCGCGGATCCCGCCGCCATAGGACCAGCCGCGCGTCAGCCGGTTGGCCCAGTTCACCATGCTGTAGCGAACATCCATCGGATCAGCGCCCGGCGGCAGGATCTCGGCACGGAAGGCGTCGATGAAGCCGGCGCTCTCGAATGAGCGCTTCCAGTAATTCACACCCTCCAGCAGCGCGCTGCGCACCGGCTCCGGCGCGGCGGGGTCGATGTAGAAGACGATCGGCTTCTTGACGGTCGAACGCTCAGCCGTCGGGTCGGTCTTCTCCAGGCGGAAGCGTGCCGCGAGCTGCACCGCCACCGCCTCTCCGAGCGGCGCGCCGTAATCATAAAGCAGCGGGCCAGAGACCGGCGCCCGCGGATCGGCCAGGCGAGGCACGAAACCCGGCTCCGGCAAGCGGATGAAGCTGTGGTGCGCGACGAAGCTGACCTGCCCCGCATCAGGCGCAAGCTGCGACACCTCACGCCCCGGGGTGTCGGAGGTGAAAGTCTGCACCGCGTCGATCTCGACATTGTCGGGAAAGGCCTTGAGGGAAGCCGTATCGACCGCGCTCAGCTGAGGGGCAAGCCGATAGCCCTTCCCGTCTTGGTTCAGCGCATTGGCGATGCCGATCACATCCTTGGAAAGGAATGGCGTCATGTCGACGACGATGCCGCCACCGCGCGTCGTTTCCACCACCGGCAGCATGGAGGCGACAGTGAAGGGAAAGCTCTCTCGCGCGCCTTTGTCGGTATCGGCATCTCCGGTGGCGCGGAAACGCGGGTTCTCGAATATGGCTGCGACCTTGTCGCCCAGGCGGCGGAAGCAGAGAAGCTGCTCGTCTCCCACCATGCCGCGGTCCAGCCGGATATTGGGAGAGCCGAGGCCGCTGCGCAGCGAACTGGCGTAGATGTAACAGCCGGAGCTTCCCTCCGCATCGGGTGCAGCGAGGGTGAAGTGCACTGCTCCTTCAGCCGGGTGAACCGCCGTCTCGAACAAGGGCGTCTCGTTCTGAGCGACCGCCGGGACACTCGCCCCGGCTAACAGGAGCGGCATCAGCCGCACCACACTGCTCCACACCGCTTTCCGCTCGCTCACCATCGGTTCCGACCCCCTGTTGATTGCTTTCCCGTCCTGCTCATGCAGGGATAGCATTCCTTTCCCTTGCGTATCCTCGGAAATGCAGCATGCTTTGCCCCGATCTTTGATGGAATTCTTCAACAACTAGGGGGTTAATGATGGAAAACATGCGCAAGGGATTGGATCGAACGGACTTTCGAGTCCTGCGCGCGCTGGTGGAGGATGGCCGCGCCGCCGATGTCAGTCTGGGGGAGCGGGTGAACCTCTCCAGCACTGCCGTTGCGCGGCGCCGCAAGCTGCTGGAGGAGCGCGGAATTGTTTCCGGCTACAGCGCGGTGATCGACCAGAAGAAGTTGGGCTATACCATCACCGTGCTCGTCCTGATCGAGCTCAGCTCTCAGGCAGAAAGCAAGCTGGTGGAATTCGAGGAAGCGGTCATGCGCTGCCCCTCCATGTCGTTCTGCAGCTTCATCTCGGGCGAGAACGACTTCATGATGCTGATCAACGTCCGCTCCTTCGACCACTACGATACGGTCTATCGCAAGGAGCTCTCCAACCTTCCTTACGTGGCGAAGATCAGAAGCAGCTTCCTCCTTCACGAGGTGGCTCGCCGGCGCGTGGCGCCAGCGGTTCTGGACGAGTCGGCATGATGCGGGAATCGAGCATTAACGCGGCGGAGTCAGAGAGGATTCGGTCACGCCAACCACTGCAAGCGCAAGAATGCGTCAAAGAACGTATTCCCCTTCGCAATATTTAGCGCATCCTTGCGGCGGGTTTCCACTATGTTGCGAGTGAACGAAACGGCCGTGGCCGAAGCCTTGAGGGATTGAGCAGCACGCCACGATAAGAGCCGATCGGGTCAGGGAGAGGATCGACACACACCTATCAAGGGGGGTTGATCCTAATGACGAAAGTTTATCGGGTTGGAGGTCGCAATGGCCGCGCACGACGGGAGCTGCTCGCGGGTGCAGCGGGTGTTCTGGGTGCGCTTTCCCTGTTGCCATCACAGGCGCAGGCACAAGTCGCCGAGCCGTTGGAAGCCGAAACAGCCGCGAGCGGATCGGACGCGATCATCGTCACAGGCTCACGCATCGTTCGCAACGGCAATGATGCGCCAAGCCCCGTCAGCGTCATCAGCAGCGCGGAGATCAACACGGAAGCGCCCGCCAATATCGCGGACTTCGTGAACACGCTGCCTTCCGTCTCCGGCAGCCAGACCGCGGTCAGCAATTCCGGCAGCCTGTCGAACGGCCAGTCCGGCGTCAGTGCGCTGAACCTTCGCTCACTCGGTCAGAACCGCACGCTGGTGCTGGTGAACGGACAGCGGTCGGTCGCTTCCACCTCGACAGGTCTGGTAGACGTCAACACCATCCCCCAGGCGCTGATCGAGCGCGTGGAAGTCGTCACCGGCGGCGCCTCCTCCGTCTATGGTTCGGACGCCGTCGCGGGCGTGGTCAACTTCATCCTCGACACCGACTTCACCGGCGTGGAGGCGAATTATGAATATGGCGTCACCACCTACAGCGACATCCCGAACCACAAGGTCCAGCTGACCGCCGGCACCCCTTTCGGCGATGATCGCGGCCACATCGTGGTGAGCGGTGAGTACTTCACCCAGAAGGGCCAGCACACGATCGACCGCGACTGGAACAACAGCGGCTTCTTCCAGATCAACAACCCGTTCTACACCCCCACCAACGGACAGCCACAGCGGATCGTGCAGGCGGGGATCGGCTCCTCGAATTTCACACCCGGCGGCCTGATCACCTCCGGCCCCCGGCGCGGAACCTATTTCGGCGCGATCGACCCCGCGACCGGACGCGCGACCCTCAACCAGCTCGCTTATGGCACCGTCAGCGGCCAGTGGATGATCGGCGGCGATTACGATGTGACCAGCGCCAACCACCGCAGCTCCAACTCGCTGGCGAATGACGAGGATCGCATCTCCCTGTTCGGCCGCGCGAGCTATGAGCTGGCGGACTGGCTGACCGTCTTCGGGCAGGCCTCCTACAGCCAGTTCAAGGGCCTCAGCTTCTATCAGCAGACGCCGAGTGTGGGCGTCTCCATCCGGTCCGACAACGCGTTCCTTCCGGCGGCGCTTTACGATCCCGCCGGCTCCACCAGCTACACGATCGGTACCAGCAATGCCGGCATCCCGGCTTCCGGCGGCGATACCAAGCGCGAGGTGGAGCGCTATGTCGTCGGCGGTAGCGGTGATTTCGACATCGGTTCGCTCGCGTGGAGCTGGGACGGCTATTACCAGCACGGCAAGACGACCTCGCGTGAGCGCCTGGTCAACGCATGGAGGAACGACCGGATGGCGGCGGCGCAGGACGCGGTCTTTGACGGCTCCGGCAACATCGTGTGCCGCGTGAACATCGATGCCAACCCGGCGAACGACATGGCGGGATGCGTTCCGCTCAACCGCATCGGCATCGGCGGGGTGACGCAGGACGCGCTGGACTGGCTCTTCGCGATTTACCCGGAGCGCACGCAGTACATCACGCAGGACGTGGCGGGCTTCAACTTCTCCACCAGCGAATTGTTCGAGAACTGGGCGGGCCCCGTCTCGCTCGCGTTCGGCGGCGAATACCGGAAGGAGTCGGTAGACGGCATCACTGACGAGAACCAGTACAGCGCCACAGGCGCCTTCACCTGGCTCTACGGCAATTTCCGGGTCACCGAAGGCTCCTACAATGTGAAGGAGGCCTACGTCGAAACGCTGGTTCCGCTGTGGGAGGGGCTGGAGTTCAACGGCGCGGTGCGCGTCACCGACTATTCGACCTCCGGCACGGTGACGACGTGGAAGACCGGCCTGACCTGGCAGCCGATCGACGACATCCGCATCCGCGGCACGATCTCGCGCGACATCAGGGCGCCCAACCTGTCCGAACTCTACGATCCCGGCACGGCGCGCACCAACTCGGTGAACGTCCCGGCGGATGGCGGCGGAGTGCGGGCGGAGGAGTTCATCCAGAACTTCACCGGCAACCGGAACCTCCAGCCGGAAGTTGCCAAGACCTATGGCATCGGCGTGGTGTTCACGCCGACTTTCCTGCCGGGGTTCGCCCTTTCGGCGGACTATTTCGACATCAAGGTGTCGGACGCAATCGGTTCGATCGGCGCGCAGACCACGGCGGATCTGTGCTTCGAGCAGAACATCCAGTCCTTCTGCAACAGCATCATCTACGCTCCGGGCTCCACCAGCGACATCCGCTTCATCAACATCAGCTACCTCAACTTCGCCAGCTCGACCGCGAGGGGCGTGGACGTGGAAGCCAGCTATCGCCGCCCCATCGGCGCGGGCGACCTGACGCTGCGGGCGCTGGCCACCTACAACATCGAGAATATCAGCGATAACGGCATCGATGCGCCGAACGACACGGCCGGGGTCAATGCGGGCGGCATCCCGACGCTCCAGTATCGCGTCTCCGTCGGCTACGACATGGACAGTGGCTTCGGCGTGTCGTTCGTCGGCCGCGGCTTCTCGGACGGCGTCTATGACAACGACTACATCGAGTGCACCACGGGCTGTCCGTACATCGAGGACCCGCGCCTGCGGGCGGTGAACCGCACGATCAACGAAAACGACATTCCGGGCAGCTTCTGGATGGACGCCAACTTCACCTACGACTTTGAAGTCAGCGGGTTGAAGACCCAGGCCCTGTTCGCGGTGAAGAACGTGTTCGACCGCGATCCGGTGCTAGTCGGCAATGGACCGGATGCAAACAATACGCCGGCCTATCCG
Organism: uncultured Erythrobacteraceae bacterium; assembly: GCA_966251025.1. Classification (GTDB taxonomy): domain Bacteria; phylum Pseudomonadota; class Alphaproteobacteria; order Sphingomonadales; family Sphingomonadaceae; genus Croceibacterium. Next base: position 29,466 of record CBINJM010000010.1, read on the forward strand.
CAGACGAGCCGGAGCCTTTACGACACGTTCGGCCGGGTGTTCCGCCTGGGCCTGCGCATCCGGTATTGATGGGGCTTGAGAGAGCGTGCCTGCTCAAAGGCACGCTCCCACCGCCTTCGTCCAGGTTTTCGAACTGCTCCTTCCGATCGACAGGGGATCACACATGATGAAATTCAGCAGACACGCGCTTACCGCCCTCGCCACCGTCTCGCTCTTCACCGCACAGGCCGCGCAGGCGGAGGCACCCGCCGCCATGAAGCGGGAGGTTGCCGCCGGCGTGGAGGAGCGAGCCAAGCTGGTGCAGGAGATGGTCGATTCCATCTTCAGCTTCGCCGAGCCCGGCTTCCAGGAATTCAAGACGATGGAATACGTCACCGGCATCCTGGAAAGGGAGGGCTTCACGATCGAGAAGGGAGTCGCGGGCATTCCATCGGCCTGGACGGCCACCTGGAGCAATGGCAGCGGGGGCCCCAAGATCGCGCTGGGCAGCGACGTCGACGGCCTTCTCGGCCTCAGCCAGTATCCGGGCAAGCCTGAGTTGACGCCGATGGTGGAAGGCGCGCCCGGCCATGGCGAGGGGCACAATAGCGGAATCCCGGTGATGGTCGCCGCCGCCCTCGCCGCCAAGGACGAGATGATCGAAAAGAACATCAGCGGCACTTTGATGATCTGGCCAGGCATCGCGGAAGAGCTGCTGGCGACAAAGGCTTACTTCGTGCGCGCCGGCATGTTCGATGATGTGGATGCCACCATCTTCACCCACGTCGCCAACGGCTTCGGCACCAGCTACGGCGATGGCGGCGGCAACGGGATGGTCTCCGTCGAATACACCTTCAAGGGCAGCTCATCCCATGGCGCGGGCGCACCCTGGGCCGGCCGCAGCGCGCTGGACGGCGTGGAACTGATGAACACCGCCTGGAACATGCGGCGCGAGCATCTCTATCCGACGCAGCGCAGCCACTACGTCATCACCAATGGTGGCGGGCAGCCCAACATCGTGCCGGATACGGCAAGCGTCTGGTACTACTTCCGCGAGCGGACCTTCGATTCCATCCGCAACCTGTACGAGGTGGGCAACCGCATCGCGGATGCGGCGGCAATGGGCACGGACACCACCGTCACCCGCCGCGTGCTCGGCTTCGCCGCGCCGAACTTTGGCAACAAGCCGATGGCGGAAGCAGCGCAGAAGAACATCGAGGCGGTCGGCATGCCGCAATGGACGGAGGCAGACCAGGCCTTCGCGCGCGCCGCGCAGCAGGCCAACAATCGTGAGCTGAAGCCCCTCGCCACCGAGGTCAGCAAGCTGGAGCCGCCTTCCGAGTTCTCCATGGGCGGCGGGTCCGACGATATCGGTGACATCATGTGGAAGGTGCCGACAATCACCATCCGCTTCCCCTCCAACATCCCGAACATGATCGGCCACCACCAGACGGCTGCCATCGCCATGGCAACGCCGATCGCGCACAAGGGCGCTGTCGTGGGCGCCAAGGCGGTGGCGATGACGGTGATGGACCTGATGACGACACCCCGCCTGATCCAGGAAGCCAAGGCCTACCAGCAGAACGTGCAGTTCGCGGACCAGTCCTATGACCCGGTCCTGACGCCGGAGGACCAGCCGGCCATTCACCTGAACCAGGAGATCATGTCGAAGATGCGGCCGGAGCTGGAGAAGTTCTATTACGATCCCTCGCGCTACTCCACCTACCTGGAGCAGCTCGGCATCTCTTACCCCGAATAACGCCGGCCAGCTGTCCGCCGAGCCCGGCGATCCTCCCTCCCGCCATGGGCTCGGCGGAAAAAGGCGGCCTGCGGGCGTGCCGGTCCTTTCCCGGGGATCGGCACGCTGCTTTTCCGCTTCCTCAGGAAGACGTCGCCGCGCTGTCCTTGACGCGCGGCTTCTTCTTCATGTGCCGCTTGACCGCGCGCCGCTGCGCCTTCTCCAGCCATTGCTCCATGGTCAGGCTGCCCTCGCACAGATCGGCCAGCACCGCGCCCCGCTCGCCACGCGGCCGGTCGGGACCCACGGTCGTGTCGCAGATCACCTGCCGCTCGATCTCGGCATTCATGAGCGCCCCCGCGAGGATTCCGTAGGCGGACAGGAACAGCCACATCAGGAACACGACCACCGCTGACAGCGAGCCGTAGGTCGCATTGTAGTCGCTGACATAGGCGACATAGAAGGAAAAGCCGAAGGAGATCAGCAGCCACAGCAGCGTCGCCAGCAGCGCGCCCGGTGCGAGCCAGCGCCATTTCGCTGCGCGCCTGTCCGGCCCGTACCGCATGATGAGGGCGAAGCCGGTGCTGCCCAGCAGGATCGCAGCGATCCAGGTGAGCAGCTTGAACAGGGAGGCGGTGCCCGCCCCCAGTTCGATGAGCGCCTCCGCCTGGGTCTGAAGCCAGGCGAACACACCGCCACTGATGAGCCCGGTCAGGGCGATGAAGATCGCCGCTAGCGTCAGCGCGAACTGCCGCAGCGTCAGGCGCACGATGCTGCGCGTCTCGTGCTCCTCGTTGATGATGTTGAGAGCGCCGATCATTCCGTTCGCCGCGCGCGTGCCGCCATAGACGGCGAAGAACAGCGCGATCACCAGCGCCACACCGGTAACCCCGGAATTGGCGCTTACCGCGCCCAGCAGCTGTTCCTCGATCAGCACCGCCGCCTCCTGCGGAACGACATCGACAATCGCCTGCATCTGCCGCTGCACGGTCTGCGGGTTACCGATGAGGCCATAGATCATCACCGTGGCAGCGATCAGCGGAGTGATGGCAAGGAAGGTGAAGAAGGCCACGCCCGCGCCCAGAAGGCTGAGGTTGTGAAACCCCCACATCGTGTACATGCGCTTGAAGATCGCGATCCATGCCGCTTTCGGCATGTCCAAGGGCGAGTTGGCGGTTGCGCCCGGTGCAAGATTAGCGGATGCATCGTCCTGTGTAGGAACTCCCGCGCTTTCAGACGGTTGATTGTTGCTGGCGGGCTGCTCGTTAAGCGCAGAGTTGGAGGGCAAATGAGGGGTTCCCTGGTGAATGGCTAGGTTGGCGGCGCGTGCTCGAACAACCGGCAAAGCCGGGAATTGTGCCATGGCCTCGCTGCTAGCCGGTGCGTCGCTGTCGCTCGTGCTGGCGTTCGCGCCCGCCCCTGCAGCGGCCCAGCAGCCCGCGCCGCCGCAAAATGCGCCTCAGGATGCACCTCCAGCGGCCCCCGGCGCTTCGGACATACCTGATCTCGCCGTGCCGGAGCCGCCGGCGGGGGCTGCGTTGCCTGAAGTCGAGCCGATCATCACCGAAAGCGAGTTCGAAGCGGCCGTCCCTCCACTTGAGCAGGACACGGAGCTGCTCGGCCCGCTGGAATCGATCGAGGAGTTCGAGCGACGGCTGGCGGCGGAGGAAACCTCTGCCGCTCCGGAAGAGGCGCAGGAGCCGCCCGCGGGCGACCCCGCTTTGGCGGATCAGGACCCTGTGGAGGCCATCGGCGACGCGCCGATCCGCGATGCGGAGCTTGCCGCGCCGCTCCCGCCTCTCAACGAATTCGAGGTTGAGGCCGTTGAGTTCACCGAGGAAGAAGGCACCGAGGAGCTGACCGAGATCGAATACGAGATCGCGGTCAACGGCCTTGAAGCGGCGGATGAGGAGACGGACGTCAACCTCGCCGACATGTTCGAAGACCTTTCCGCGCTTCACGAAGGCGACGGAGAGGCCGCAAACGTGGCGCAGGTCGCCGCGCGATTGAGCGAGGATAGCGAGCTGATCCAGCGCATCCTCGCCTCCGAAGGGTGGTTCGAAGCGCAAGTGACCACTCGGATGGACCGCTCCGGCATGCCCAACGGGCAGCCGCTCAGCGCCGTGATCGATGTGGTCCCCGGCACGCGCTACACGTTTTCCGAGATCGTCATCGAAGCTCCGCCGACAGAGCCCGCCAACCTCATCAGCGACAATCTCGCGCTTCAGGTGGGCGAGCCGATCGTCGCCGCGCGGGTTCAGGGGGCGGAGGCCCAGGTCGCCGTGGCGTTGCCGCAGACCGGCTATCCCTTCGGCACCGTGGGGCAGCGGGACATCCTGCTGGATCAGGACACCGGCGACGGCGTCTACACGCTGCCCGTCACCACCGGGCCTCGCAGCGTATTCGGGGATATCCGCACCACCGGCAACCTCGCTTTCGATGCGGAGCATGTAGAGGTACTGTCCCGCTTCGAGCGCGGCGAGCTTTACGACAGCCGAAAGGTGGATGATCTGCGGCAGGCCCTCGTCGCGACTGGGCTGTTCAACACCATCTCGGTCGTGCCGGAACAGACCGGCGTCGAAGCTGGCGATGGCACCCAATATGCGAACCTGCTGGTCGAACAGGATGCCGGGCCGCCGCGCACCATTGCCGGCAGCGCCGGCTACGGCACCGGGCAAGGGTTCCGCGTGGAGGGCAGCTGGACGCACCGCAACCTGTTCCCGCCCGAAGGCGCGCTGATCGTCCGCGGCGTCGCCGGTACGCAGGAACAGGGCGCGGGCGTCACCTTCCGCCGTTCCAATGCCGGGCAGCGCGATCGGACCTTCTCGCTGATCGCGGAGGCGCTGCACAGCGATTACGACGCGTTCGAGGCCTATACCGGCCGCCTCGCAGCGTTGGTCAGCTACGATTCCACGCCCATCTGGCAGAAGCGCCTTACCTACGCCTACGGCGTGCAGCTGATCGGCACCAACGAGCAGGACTACAATTTCGACCTGGGCGAGCTGGAGCGGCGAACCTTCTTCATCGGCGGATTGACCGGACAGGTCGGCTTCGACACGTCGGACGACCTTCTGAACCCCACAGAAGGCTTCCGCGTCACCGCGCTGATCGAGCCGGAAGGGTCGCTGGAAGACGGCTTCACCCCCTATGTTCGCGCGCGGCTGGATGGCTCGGCCTATCTCCATGTCAGCGACCCGCTCGTTCTGGCGGGCCGGGTGCGGTTCGGCACCATCCAGGGGATCGATCGCTTCGACCTCGCGCCCTCCCGTCGATTCTACGCCGGCGGCGGCGGCTCCGTGCGCGGCTTCGGATATCAGGAACTCGGCCCCAAGGTGGAGGTGCCGAACCCCAAATATCCGGACCCGGACGAGATCGATCCCGATGACGATCCCGAGGATCTGCCCAGCCCCACGATCCTGCGGCCCATCGGCGGGCGCAGCATCGTCGAAGGAGCGGTCGAGGCGCGCTATCGCTTCGGCAATTTCGGCGTGGTGGGCTTCGTCGATGCGGGTCAGGTCTACGAAGAGACCTACCCGACCTTTGACGACATCCGCTTCGGCGCTGGCATCGGCGCTCGCTACTACACCAACTTCGGACCTCTGCGCGTGGACGTCGCCACTCCCATCGGGCGGCGCCGCGGCGAAAGCTGGATCACCGTTTATGTCTCGATCGGGCAGGCGTTCTGATGGCCGGGCCTGACGAGAAGGAGCCGGTGGACGGCCCCATTCCGCAGGACGGCCGCGAAGACGGCGAAACCGTCGGTTATCGCGAGCGGCGCCCGCTCGGCTGGCGTATCGCCAAATGGGCCGGGATCACCGTGCTGGCGCTTGCCGTGCTTGTGGCGGCGCTGGTGCTCGGCCTCAATACCGGCCCGGGCAAGCGTTTCGTCGTTCGCCAGATCGAGGCGCTGGAATTCGAAACCGGGATGAAGATCGCCATCGGCGAGATCGACGGCTCTCTCTATGGCGAGATGGTGCTGCGCGACCTTGCGGTGTCCGATCCGCAGGGCGTATTCCTCACCTCGCCGGAGGTGACGGTGGACTGGCACCCCTTCGCCTTCATCCGCAGTCACGTCGATGTGGACGCGCTCTCCAGCCCGCTCATCACGCTGCAGCGCCTGCCCGCCTTCAACGAAACGCCGCCGAGCGATCAGCCACTGCTGCCCGATCTCGATATCGACCTGGACAGCCTCCGCGTCGACCGGTTCGTGGCGGAGGCACCCGTCAGCGGCGAGCGCCGCGTGCTGGGCCTCGCTGGGAACGCTCACATCGCCGATGGCCGCGCACAGGTTCAGCTGAACGGACGGACGATCGCCGGGGAAGGTCTCGCGGGCGGCGACCAGCTCGCGCTGGTGCTGGACGCGGTGCCCGAGGAAAATCAGCTCGACATCCGGCTCGACCTCAACGCTCCGGGCAATGGCGTAATCGCCGCCCTTGCCGGGCTGACGGATCCGCTGCGCGTTCAGGTGAACGGCAACGGCACCTGGGAAAGCTGGAACGGCCGCCTCGATGCCAATCTCGCGGGCACGGAATTCGCCCGCCTGCAGATCGCCGCGCGCGACGGCACCTTTGGCCTGCGCGGCCCGACCCGCGTCGCACGCCTGTTTGAAGGGCCGACGGCCCAACTGCTCGGCCCGGTGCTGAACATCGACATGCAGGCAGCGCTGCAGGACCGGCGCGCGACGCTGGCCGGCAATGTCGCTTCGGATGCCTTCCGCCTCAACACCAACGGCGTGGTGGACCTATCCGACAACACCTTCGATGATCTGCGCCTCGGCTTCGTCCTGTTCCGTCCCTCCGCTTTGGCCGAGAACCTCGCCGGCAGCGGCATTCGCGCGCAACTGGTGCTGGATGGCGCCTTCGCCACCCCGGCGGTGCAGTACGCGATCAACGCCAACCGCCTGATGATGAACGACATGGGCATCGAAAACCTCGCCGCCACCGGCGCGGCAAGAGTCGATGCGGACCAGATCCTGATCCCGGTGGATGCGCGGGCAACGCGGATCGTCGGGCTGGACACCGTGGCGGGCGGCACGCTGCGCAACGTGCGGCTGAACGGCGACCTGGCCATCGATGGCCCACGCATCCTGTCGGACAACATGCGCATCCGATCGGACCGGATCGACGCGAACCTGATCCTGCTCGCCGACATGTCGACGGGGCTCTACACCGGCGCGGTCGACGGCCGGATCGACAATTACCGGATCGAGAGCGTCGGCATCTTCAACATCGAGACCGACATCGATCTTGAGACAGCGGCTGGCGGCGGCTTCGCACTGGAAGGGCGCGTCCAGGCTCGCTCAACATCGCTGTTCAACGAGGGTGTGCGCGATTTCCTCGGCGGCAATGCCGTCGCCGCCAGCGATGTGCGATATGGCCCGGATGGAATTATCCGTTTCGCGAACCTTCGGCTGGATGCGCCGGCCGCGCGGATCACGTCTGGTAGCGGATCATATACGCCTGAGGGGCGGATCACCCTCAACGTCGCCGGCGTCACTAACGCCTATGGCGCGGTCGGCGTGCAGGTGGCCGGCACGATCAGCAATCCCAATGCCGTTGTAACTGCGGAGCGGCCCGATCTCGGCATCGGTCTGGCCAACTTGCAGGCCCGGATCACCGGGGCGCAAAGGGGTTATCGGCTGGAGGGAACAGCGGACACGGATTACGGACCGCTGCGGGCGGACGTGGTGCTGGGCACCAGCGGACCGCTGACGCTCGACATCAACAGCGCCAATCTTGCGGGGATCGACTTCGCGGGTTCGCTACAGCAGACTGCCGCCGGACCCTTCGCCGGGCAGCTGACCGCCAATGGCCGGGGCCTCGGCGGCGTGGTGCGGCTCGATGCGCTTGGGCAATACCAGCAGGCGCTGGTCAATGTGCGTGCCCGCGACACCGTGTTGCCGGGGCCTGCAAACCTCGCCATCGGCGCGGCGATCATCGATGCGCGCGTGGTGCTGTACGACCAGCCCTATGTGGTCGCCGATGCCTCGCTGGAGCGGACGCAGTTCGGCAATCTCAACATCAACGCCGCGCGGGCGAAGGTGAATTACCAGAACGGGCGCGGCAGTGCTCGGCTGCTGGCGGAAGGCACCAGCGGCGTACCGTTCCGCATCGCCGCCAACGCCGATCTCCAGCCGGAGTTGTGGCGTGCTGCGCTGAACGGCCGCGTGCGGGGCATTGAGTTCCGCACCGTCAATCCCGCCCGGATCATCCCGCGCGAGGGCGAATACGAACTGCTGCCGACGCAGATCGATTTTGGCCAGGGCAACATCCGCGTCGCGGGCACCTATGGGGAAGGGATCGAGCTGCAGAGCCGGTTGGACCGGCTCGACCTGTCGATCGTCAACGCCTTCTCGCCCGGGCTTGGCGTGGGCGGCAGCGCCACCGGAAGCCTGGATTTCTCGCAGGCGAACAGCGCTGCCTTCCCGCGTGCCGATGCGCGCCTGGCGATCGACGATTTCACCCGCACGACCGCCGTCTCCGTCAGCCAGCCGATCGACGTGAACTTCGTCGGCAAGCTGCTGCCGGATGGTGGCGAAGCGAGGGCGGTGATGCGCCGGCGGGGTGCGGTGATCGGTCGCATGGTCGCCTCACTCCGTCCGCTGGGCCCCGGCGCGGGTCCGTGGATGGAGCGCCTGATGGGCGCGCCTCTCGGCGGCGGCATCCGCTACAACGGCCCTGCCGACACGCTGTTCTCCTTTGCCGGCATGTCGGACCAGCGCCTCTCCGGCCCCATCGGGCTCGCGGCCGACTTCTCCGGCCGCGTGGCGAGCCCCACGCTCTCCGGCGTCGTGCGCGCCAACAGCCTCACCTACGAGAACCTGACCTACGGCACGCGTTTGTCCAACATGGCGCTCGCCGGCCGCTTCACCGGAGACCGGTTCGAGGTGGAGCGGCTGCAGGCAACGGCCGGCGACGGCACGCTGAGCGCGTCCGGCTTCGTCAGCCTCTCGGCGGAGGCGGGTTACCCCATGAACCTGGCCGTCATGCTGGATGAGGCTCAGCTGGCCGACGCTGACGGAATGGAGGCGAGCGCCACCGGCGAGCTGCGGCTGACCAAGGCAGCCGGGCAGACCGCGCTGATCTCCGGGCAGCTTCGCCTGCCGGAAACCCGCTACCAGATCGTCACCGATCGTGCAGCGGAGGTACCGGAGTTGACCGGCGTCCGCTTCAAGCCGCCCGTGGGCCCGCAGCGCATCACTGGGGATGAGCCTGCGCTTCCTTCGCCGGGGCTGTTCGAAATGGTGCGACTGGACATCGGCCTCAATGCGCCAGAGCGTCTGTATGTCTCCGGCATGGGACTTGAGTCCGAGTGGAGCGCGCGCCTTTCCCTCACCGGCACCAGCGCGGCGCCGAGGATCGCGGGTGAAGTGTCGTTGATCCGGGGAACGCTGGGCTTCGCGGGCCGCTCTTTTGAACTGTCAGAGGGCCGGGTAGCGTTTACGGGCGGCACTACGATCGATCCGACCATCAACCTTGTGGCGACGGAGGACATCGAGGATGTGACGGTCAACGTCACCGTTGGGGGCCGTGCCATGAGCCCGCAGGTGGCCTTCACCAGCGTTCCCGGCCTGCCGCAGGACGAAATCCTGTCGCGCATCCTGTTCGGCAGCTCCGTCGGCAATTTGTCCACCATCCAGGCGGTGCAGTTGGCCGCATCGCTCAACTCGCTGCGCGGATCTTCAGGCGGCGGGCTCAACCCTCTCGGAACGCTGCGGGCCGCCACGGGCATCGACCGGCTGCGCATTCTGGGCGGCGACGAGACGACCGGGCGTGGCACCGCACTGGCCGCGGGCCAGTACCTGACGGATGACATCTATGTGGAGTTCATCACCGATGCGCGGGGCTTCACCGCGACCCAGCTGGAGGTCAGCCTGACCCCGGCCCTCTCGATCCTGAGCCAGGCGGGCGGATCCGGCGCCACCAATGTCAACGTGCGCTACCGGAAGAACTACTGATGGCGCATGCTGCACGGGCTGTGGCGCTGGCGGCTGGATTGCTGTGCCTGCTCAGCGCCTGCCAGGACGAGCCGGATTTCGACGAGCGCTACCAAGCGGCAGAGAAGAAGGTTCGCGAGAAGGCGGCCGAGCTCGACGCCGACATCACCAAGGCCGATCGAGAACGTGCGACGGAGCGGGCGAAGGGAGAAGGCCAGCAGCAGGCCCCCGGAGGGCAACCCCCGTCGGCGAACCGGCTCCTCGGCGGCAACCAGCGATAGCTGATCAGCAATAGCGGAGGCGCAGGCGCGGGGATTGCCCCGCGCCCGGCGAGGTCAGTTGCGCACGATGTCTCCGTTATCGTCGGCCTGTGGCGATGGCGCACCGCCCATGTTGACGCTGAGCGTGTGGATCTGGCGGAACTTGCCGTCGATATAGCGGAACAGGTGGCTGTCGGGCATGCCGCTGTCCGAACTGCCGAAGCGGCAGAAGATGTTCACCACTCCCATCTCCTCGTCCACCAGATAGTCCCGGTTGACGATGTAGAGCACGCCCGGCGGCATTCCGATCTCGCAGCTGGCGTTCGGATCGTTGCTCCGGTTGGTGTAGGCCCCTCCTTCCAACCGCGCGCAAGGGATGCCCCAGGGGATGTCGGTGAACTTGTCGGCGAACCCGTCCAAGTAAGCGTTCGCGCCGCGGATCATCTCGGCGGGCGAGGTCCGCTGATAGGGATGGACCGGCTCCCAGTTCTCCTGCTTCGTGTACTTCAGATAGGCGTTGGCGTTGTAAAGCCAGTCGCCTTCATCGGTCACGAGGCTGTCGACGCGGATCACCTTCCCGTCATGCATGTAGAGCCGCGTGCCGATGACATAGGAGTGGCCTCCCTCGGTCACGATGATCTCGGTGAAGGTCTTGCACCTTTTGTCGTCGTGGAAGCTCATCGCATTGGCGATGGGCAGCGCGGTGTTCCACAGCCCGGCGGAGCGGTCCACCGTCTCCATGTTCTCCAGGTAGTGCGCGTTGGAGGCGAGCGGCAGGCCCGAGAGATCTCCCCGCCGCTGCGCCTCCACATAGGCGGCGGTGGCCGCCTTCAGCTGGTCCCGCGTGCAGCTGGGCCTGTCCTGCAGGGGTGCGAACTGCCCCTGCGGCCCCGGCTGCTGCGCCAGGGCCGGGATGGCCGTGCCCAAGGTAGTGCCGAGCAGCAGCGCGGCGGCGAACAAGCCCCTCATCATCGCGATCTCTCCCCCGTTTGCCCTCAGCGCACGTCCTGGATCTTCTCGGAACGGCACTGCTCATAGGTGCTCCAGCCGGAGCACATGCCGTACGGCCCGCGGATGAAGATCGCCTCGATCCGGCGGATCTGGCCGTTCTCGATCTTGAAGAGCTCGCCAAGCTGCCAGCTCCAATTGATCGGGCGGTGATCGAAGAATGCGAAGGCGAAGACGATGCCCCGCTCCCGATCCACAGCGACGGTGCGACGGTCGCGAATGCCGGTGACGGCGCCGATCAGCGTCTTCTCCAGCTGTTCGCGGCAGCCCATCCTGTCGGGGCGGCTCTCATCCGGCTCGCCCACGACCTTCACACCGTTTTCAAAGCGCTCGCAATCGTCAGTGAAGGGGTAGTAGTCGTTGCCTGTATTGCGCTCCACCGCATCGAAATAGGCATTGCCGACGGCCACCAGTTCCTCACGCGTGTGGCGCTGGTTCTCGGGAATGGCCTGCAGGAAGATGGGGTGGGGAGAGCCCATCGCCTCGACGCCCGCCCCTGTCGCCGCAAAGGGGCCGGATGGCGCGGCGGCGCCCGTCCCCAGCGGCCGATCTGGCCGCGCGGCGATCTGCTCCACCTCGGTGATCTTTCCGTCCTCTCCGATCCTCAGCCGCAGCGAAAGGCCGACCAGCTCAGGCTCGCGCGCAGCACCCGTGGCGGAGCTGGAGGCGACTTCGAGCACGGTGCCGAGGAAGGCAACCTGCTGCGTTTCCACATCGGGAACGTAGAACTTGTAATTGCCGACGCCGCTGGTCGTCGCCCACAGCCCTTCATTGCCGAGCGGCAGCTCCACCCCATTCTCGGTGAATCGAACGTCCCGCGCGAAGAGCTCCTCGTCGAACCCGCCTTTCGCCATCGCTTCCAGGTAGCGGTTGACCTTGTCCTCCAGGCAGGCGCGCTGGCACGATTGCTGGGGTGCGGGAACGCCTGCGACCTGCGCTGCCGCCGGCGCAGCAAGAGTCATTCCGCTCAATACAGCGGCGACAGCTAGGATGCTGCTCTTCACATCGATCATTTCGCTCTTTCCTCCCCTGATCTTATTTGCTTCTTCTGGTGTAGCTTGCCGACAGACGGTGAGGAAGGGAGCCCGCACCGCCCGCCGACAAGCTCTGCCGCCGCGCTACAGGCGCCAGCGAAGCCCGAGATAATAGGCGCGGCCGATCGTGTCGTAGACCTGGATGGTGGAGCCGCGCGCATTGTTGGTCGGCGTCGCCCCCACGATGGGCGGGTCCACATCGAACATATTGTCGATGCCTGCGCGCATTTCGAACGTGTCCGTCACCTGCACGCGCCCGAACAGGTCGAACTGGGTGTAGTCGTCCGTGGGGAAGGCGAGCGGGTTGGCGTAAGAAGGATCAATTTCCGGCAGGTAGCGCGCCCGCAGGCCGATGCTGCCCCAGTCGCCGATATAGGTCAGAGTACCGAACAGCTTGTAGTCATAAGACTCGTTTTCCAGCGTGCCCTTGTAGTCGATGTATTCGGCCCCGGCGAACGCCGCCTCCTCGAATTTCAGCAGGAAGTTGGCCGAAGCGTAGAGGTTGAGCGCACCGGGGATCATGTCCAGGCCAAGGTCATCAAAATCAGCCGTCCAGTTGACGGTGACGTCAAGTCCGGACGTCCGGGTTCCGCCCTTGTTGAGGAACGGCGCGCGATAGGTTCGGTCCGTGCCGCTGCCCACCGCGCCCCGCACCCCCGCCGCGTCGAACGGGTACCGGTTGATGAGCGCGCAATAGGGATTGCCGGCAAGCAGCTCCGCGCCGCTCAGGCTGCCCGCAGGCAATGCCATCAGCGGGTTGTATTGCGGGTTGAAGCATTGGGTGTAGATCTCCGTGCCGCTCGGCGCCGCGATCGTGCCCTTCAGGTCGATCGAATAGTAATCGACGGTGATCGTCAGCCGGTCGAGAAGCGGGGAGGAGATCGGCGAACGAATGACCGCACCCGCGGTGATCGTCTTCGCCTTCTCCGAATCCAAATCCGTATTGCCCTGCTGGAGCGCGATCGAGAAGGGGAAGGCGAGGTTGTAGCCAAGCGTCCAGCGGAAGTTGCTCATCCGCGTCTGGTCGAGGCCATTTGGGTAGAGGCCGGGGTTCTGGTCCACGGCATTGGGATCCTCGAGCAAAGTCGTGTAATCGAACCCGCCGTCGCGCACCATCAGCTCGTTGCACGCGACCTGCACGTTCACACGATTGGGGTTGCCCGCCACGTTGCCGAATTCCGGCGTCTGGCTGGCGATGTTGAGGCAGGCGTCGTTGCTAAGCCCCAGCCCGCCCGCCACCGGCGCGTACAGTTCGAAGATGTTGGGCGCGCGGTTGGCCCGCTGGTACCCGCCGCGGAACCGCAGCCAGTCCGTCACCTCCCAATCGCCCAGTGCCTTGAAGGTCCAGATCCCGCCGGAAAGGCTGTAGTCGGAATAGCGCGCGCCCAGCTCCAGCTCGAAGCTCTTCACCAGTGGGAACTCGGAGAGCACCGGGAACAGGAGCTCGCCGTAAACCTCCTTCACGCTGATGTCGCCCTGGGTGGGCTTGGGCAGCGCGATCTGGTTGACGACGCCGGTGCCCGGCTGCTCCCCGCTGTTGCCGGTGTCCGGCGCGTAGGAGAAGTTTGCGTCGCGGTAAGTGGCACCGGCGGCGAAGCGCACCTCGCCCGCCCAGTTCTGGAACAAGCCGCCTTGCATCGTCGCCTCGACGATGTTCTGTTCCAGCTTGGTGACGTTGTTGAGTTCCAGCGTCGCGTAGTTCTTGCAATCTTCGCTGACGACCACGCCTTCAAGATTGTCGCCCCGAGGTTGCGGAACGCTGCCATCGGCGTTGAAGAGCGGGATGCCGCTGGTGCAGGTGCTGGGGTTGAATGTCGCCTGGCTCGACCAGTTCTGGCTCCAGGGTCCATTGATCGTGGCGGAGCGGGTGCCGGTTGCGGTCGTGCCACTGATCAGCTGCTGGAGATAAGCGTGCGAGATCGCCCCCTGCGGCTGCCGGGCGAGCACGCTGGTGTTCCCGTGGGAGCCGTAAACCTCCCAGGTCCAGTCCTTGAACCCGAACTCGCCGCGAAGGCCGCCCACGACCTGGAAGATGTCGCTCTCCGTCTCGATGGTCAGCCGATCGAGGAAGGTGAGCACCCGGCCCAACGTCCAGGGCGCGGCAGGATCCGGCCGCGCATTGAGGCGGTCGGCCAGCGGGCGGCTGACGGGATAGAAGTTCGCCTGGTTGGCCCCAAAGGTCGGCGAATCCGGGTCATCATTCGCCGGATTGTACGGCACCTGCAGCGCCCAGATATTGCTGGCGGAGCCTGCAAAGCTTTGTGCGAAGGCAGATGAGTGGGTGTAGTTCGCCTCAACGAAGGCGGTGACGCTGTCTGTCAGGTCATAATGGCCCGAGCCGAAGATGGTATACCGCTCAAGCGGGATGGAGATGTAGGTCTCCGGATCGATGAAGCCGAGGGAGCGCTGCCCGGTCCCCGGATTGGGTGGATTGAGCTTGTAGCCGGCACCGTTGGCCAGGCTCTGAAGCGGCCCGGTGAAGGGCGCGGCGGGGTTAGCCGCATCGTCGGTACGGAAGAGCGTGCCGTCGTAATTGATTCCGTAATTGACGCCGCCCAGCACTGCGATGTTCAGCGGAATTCCGGCGCCGCCACCCGTCTGTGTGCCCGGGTCGTTCCAGCCGGACGTGTAGAAGTCGCGGTTGCGCTGCAAGGCGGCCTCGCGGCGGGAATAACTGACGCCGACCATGGCGTTGCCACGCCCATCAGCCGTATTCGCGCCGAACAGGGCGCTGGCCTGGTAGTTCTCGCCGTCGCCCACTTCGGCAATGCCGGTCTGCGCGTTGACCTCAAATCCCTCGAAATCGTCGCGGAGGATGAAGTTGACGACGCCGGCGATCGCATCCGCGCCATACACGGCCGCAGCGCCGCCGGTGATTACCTCCACATTGGCAATGGCGGCGGACGGAATGGTATTCACGTCGACGATCAGCTGCGCGTTCACCGGCTGCGCGCGGCGGCCATTGACGAGCACCAGCGTGCGGTTGGCGCCGAGGCCGCGCAGGTCCAGCGTCGCCGCGCCGGGCGCCTGGTCCGCGCCCGTAAAGGCCGTGCCTGCATCGGAGCTCAGCGCGCCCGAGCCAGCGGGTGTGAATTGCGGCAGGTCGTTCAGCGTATCTTCCACCGTCACGGACGAGCGGTTCTCGAACTGGTCCTGCCCCACGGTGACCAGCGGGCTGTTCGCCTCAAGATCGCGCCGCACGATGCGTGATCCGGTGACCACGATCTGGTTCTGCTGCTGGACCGCCGTATCGAGGGGAGAGGTCTGCGCGCCCACCTGCCCCTCCTGCCCCTGCGCCTGCCCTGCGGCGGGTGCGGCGGTGGCCAGCGTTGCGACGCCGATCGCTGCGGCCGCGGTGCTCACCAGCAGCGGACGCCTGCACTTGCGGTCCTTCATAATGGTCTCCCCTCTTCTTTTCGTTGTAGGCTCGTCTCCATTCACCGCAGGCGGGACACGACGATCCGTCGCCCGAGTTCGGGAAAGCGCATGCGATATCCGCCGAAGCCGGAGCGTGTGATCTCGACACCGACCCGCTGGTTTTCGCCCAGCCGGATGGGTCCGCCGACGCTCTCGTCCTGACGCCAGATCTGCCCGTTATCGAGCTGCATCACGAGAAGCCCGCGGGCATCCGGTCGGACGTCGACAACCTTCGCGAGCAGGGCCTCGGAGCTATCGGGCACGCGTTCGCGCTCCGGCTGCGCCCGCGCGACCTGCTCCCGCCCCAGCTCAGCGGAAGGCGCGGCGGCTGAACGCGGCGGCGCCGCGGACGGTGCGGCAGGGGCGGTGGCGACCTCCCTGCCTTGCGGTTGAGCCGGTTGAGCCGGCTGAGACGGCGGAGGCATCGGCTCTGCGCCATTCGCCTCCGCCAACGCGCGCCGGCTTGCGGCGAGCGCCTCCCGCAGGCAGGCCACTTCCTCCTCCGGAGAGGCAGCGCGGGCGCATTCCTCCTCGGAAGCGACCCCCGCCTGCGCGCCGGCTGAAGCGGGCGTCAGCATCAGCACGGCAGGGGCGATGAGGCCGAGGCTGGCCAGGCGGCGCGGGCTCACCAGCCGGACTCCATCTTGTACGGCACTGTCGTCAGCACCGCCTCGATCTGGTCGATCCTGGCGTCTCTCACCTGGAACACCTCCGCGATCATGAAGGAGAAGGGCTGGCGCAGCGGGCCGGTGACTTCGGCGGGGCCTGAAGCGTTGTTGTACTGCCCCACCGCTCCATCATGGTCGAAGAAGCCCAAGGCGTAGACGAGGCCCTTCTCCCGATCGACGACCGGGAAGCGCCGCTCGCGAATGTCCGTGACGATGACGGAGAAGCCGGTGTCGAACTGCGCCTTGCAGCCCATCCGCTGCATCGCGCCGGAGCCGGGAGCCACCTCCGCAGGGTTGGGCGCGTTGGCCATGATGCCCCCGTTCTCGATCCGGCGGCATGTATCGGCGAAAGGCACGAACTCCCCGGACTCATCGGTGTCGAGGCCGGTGAAGTAGCTGTCCGCGATGCGGATCAGCTCGCCCCGGTCCAGCCGCTGGCCCTCCGGGACCGTCTGGTTGAACTGCGCGGTGCGGTCCATCGCCATTGTCGCAGGCCTGCCGCCCTGCACGTTTCGCACGACGAGGTTCTCGATCTCCGTAATCTCGAGACCCCGGCCCATCCTTGCGTTCTCCTCCACCGCGATGCGCGTGGAGAAGAAGTTGCGGTTGCCGTTCTCTTCGAGAATGCCGAGCATGGCGATCTGCCCGGCCTCCTCATCCACCACGTCCAGCCGATAGAGCGGCCCTTGGGTGAAAGTCCGCCACAGGCCGTCGCCGATGTTCAGCCGCTGCCCGTTCTCGGTGTACTTCACGCTGACATGCAGCGGCAGGGTGGAGGCATCGTGCGCCTTCGCCGCCGCCAGGTAAGCATCCATCACGCCCACCAGGCATTGCCGGTCGCAATTGCGCGCCTGCCCCCATGCCGTTCCGGGCAGCGCCGCCAACGCCAGCACCGCTCCACAGCTTGCCATCATCCGTTGCAGTCGCGTCATCGCTGCCTCCTTCAGGCGGGTCTGGTGGGGGAGCCGGCCATCATTCCCAGCCGGTCGGCGAGTTGTAGGGCATGCGCACGCCCACGGCCTCGATCTCGTGCATCATGCGATCCGCACCGATCTTGAAGATGTGCGCGGCGGGCATGTCGAAGGGCTCGAACGGCATGTTCTCCTTGTTGCGCTCACCCACGGAGCCATCCTCAAACGTCACCTTGTAGGGCAGGTTGTCCATCGGGTGACGGAAGTGGGAAAAGCCCATGGAGAGGCCCGTCACCGGGTCCGCCGCAATCATGCGCCGGTTCTCGATCCGGTCGATGTAGACGAAGGCCTGGCTGTCCAGCTGGGCGGCGCAATCGCGTGCGGTGCGCGGTGCGCCGGGCTCGGAGCCGGGGGGCGGGCCGACCCCCTCGCCCGCCGTGATCATGCCGTTCTCCAGCCGCTGGCAATCTGGCGCGAACGGAGTCTTGGAGCCGTCATTGTCGTCCAGCGCGTCGTAGTAACTGGCGCCGATGCGGATCAGCTCGTCATGCGGCAGGCGCTGTCCTTCGGGGATCGTCGCCAGCAGGCCGGGCCGCACGCTCTGCAGGTTCTGCATGTTGCCCTGCGCTGGCGGCGTGACGAGGTGCTCCGCTTCCGTGATCCGTCCGTCCTGCAGCTTCAGGCGCAGCGCCAGCATCACTGGCTCGCCATTCTGCTCGACCACGCCCATCCAGCCGGCCTGTTGCAGCTCCACGTCCGGGACATGGATGGCGAACTGGGTCGGTCCGCCAGATGCGCTCTGCCACAGGCCCTCGCCGGGCCGCAGGCGCTTCAGGTTCTCGACGAGGGTCACGTTCTGGGCGAGCGGCGCGGCGGCGGGGTCGTTCTGCGCCAATGCAGCGAGATACTGGTCCGTCACGCCGATGATGCACTCGCGGTCACACGCCGCGGCCTGCGAAGCCTCTGCCTCCTGCGCTTCGCCGCTGCAGCCAACCACGGCCAGCGCCAGCACCGATGCCGCTAAGGCGGCGGGCAATCCCGTCCTGCGCATAAACCTCCTCCCCTGCCCCGAGCGACCCCGCGGGCTCATCGTTCATTCCCATCCTGTTGGTGAGTTCAGCGGAGCCATGAAGCCCATCGCCTCGATCTCGTGCATCTTGCCGTCAGCGCCAATCTTGAAGACATGCCCTGCGGGAAGGTCGAACGGCTCGAAGGGCAGCCGATCCTTGCCGTACATGATCTTGGAGCCGTCCAGCGCGGTCACCTCATAGGGTTCGAAGTCCATCGGGTGACGGAAGTGGGAGAAGCCCATCACCAGCCCCGTCACCGGATCGGCCGCGAAGACACGCCGATTGTCGATGGAGGTGATGTAGGTCATCACGCCGCTGGTGAGCTGGCCCGCGCAATCCCGCGCAATCGGGGCGGTGTTGTTGTTCGGCCCTGGCCCCACGCGGGGTCCCGGCCCGGCGACGAGCATGCCGTTCTCGTGCCGCTCGCAATCCTCCGCGAAGGGAGTCAGCGACCCGTCATTGTCGTCCAGCGCGTCGTAGTAGCTGGCGGCGATGCGGATCAGTTCGTCATGCGGCAGGCGGGCATCGGCTGGCACTTCGGCCAGCAGGCCCGGCCGCGGTGTTTGCATCCGCTCCATGTTGGCTTCCTGGATGCCGGTGGTCAGGTGCTCCGCCTCCGTGATCCGCCCATCCTGGAGCTTGAGGCGAAGGGCAACGAGCACCGGCTCCCCCTCCTTCTCCATCATGCCCATCCATCCGGCAGTCTGGTTCCGCTCGTCCGGCACATGGATGGAGAACGTGGTCGGCCCCGCCGTGGCGGTCTGCCACAAGCCCTCACCTGGCGAGATGCGCTTCAGGTCCTCCACGAAGGCGATATTCTCGGCGAGCGGAACGCCGGTGGGTTGGTGCGCGACGAGAGCAGCGATGTAGTCGTTCGTCGTCTCGATCAGGCAGGCGCGGTCGCAAGCCGGGGCCGCTTCGGCTACGCTTTCCTCCTCCTGTGCGTTGCTGTTGCAACCGCTCAGCAGTGCCGCTGCTCCAACCAGCGTCAGCGTTGCAAGCAGCTTGCGGCGCGCTTTCATGCGCGAAACCTGATTGTCCGTGTGAACCTGCGGCATCCTCGCACTCCCCCCTTCCCGCGCCGCGCCGCCCCTGAGCGGAGACGGCGGCGGTGGTTCTCAGGATGGCAAGGCGCTTGGCGCTAGCCGGCAGGAAGCGCCTGTTCCGCCCCTCTACGTTGTCCGTTCCTGGGAACCGGCCTGTTCGGCTCTCTGGCAGGGCGTAACCTGCTCGGAATGACAACAGCATGGGGGCGGCATGAAGCCCGCCTATCAAAATTATGAAAACTGAATGAACAGCGCACGTATGTTGCGGCGTCCTTCGGGGTGAGGTACGATGTTGCGAAAAACAAAAAGCTAAGCTGCACGATTACGGAGCTCGGCAGCGGGGAGGATGTATGGAGGGAAGCGGAAGGTTCCGCCTGTCCAGCCTACGCGCGCAACTTGGCGTGACTGCGCTGGGCGGCCTGATCACCACGGCGGCGATGACCGGCCTCCTGCTGCTGACCGCCTGGAGCGCCAGCGACATCGTGCAAATGGCGCGCCTCACTCATGATCGGGTGCGCGTCTATACCCAGCTTCAGGCCGCCGCCGGCACCTTCCAGCGAGTCAGCTATCAGCACGCGCGGGAGACTGATGGCGACGCTCGTCAGGTCGTCGTCGTCGCCCGTACCCGCTTCGAAAACCTGCTGGCAGAGGCGTCGCGCCTGCCGGACACGGAGCCGCGAGATCGCGAAGTTCGCAGGCGCATCGCGCAACAGGGTGCTATCGCCCTCAAGCACTTCGAAAACGCCTTGCAGCATGTGGAACGCGTGGACCGCCAGTGGCACCTGGGCGGCTCACGCGCAGCACTGCGGGAGGTGACCCGGGTTTCCCGGCCCATTTACGAGCTGGACGAGACTCTTCAGGCGGAAGTCCGCCGGGGCGATTGGAAGGTGGCCGAAGGTACGCGGTCCGCGCAATCGCTGATCGGCACGTCCGTCGCGGCGGCGCTGATCGGGCTGCTGCTCGCGCTCGGCTTCTCCATCGTCATGCAGATGCTGCTGCAGATGCGTCTGCGGCCCTCGCTGCGACGGCTGGAGACGGGCGCGCAGGCCTTCGGCGCCGGGCATCTGGACCATCGCATCGGCCTCACCGGGAGAGATGAGCTGGCGCGCCTTTCGAAAGCCTTCGACGTCATGGCGGCCACTATCGCGGAGAAGCAGGAGGCGCTGCGCGAGATCCAGCTGGGGCTGGAGCAGACAGTGGCTGACCGCACGCAAGAGCTGCTCCAGGCCAATGAGGAGCTTTCCGCCATGGACGAGCGCCGCCGCGCTTTCCTGGCGGATGTCGGCCACGAACTTCGAACGCCGCTGACGGTGATCCGAGGCGAAACTCAGGTGGCGCTGCGTTTGGCGGAACGGCCTGATTTCGATCCGCATGAAGTGTTCGAGCGCATCCTTCACCAGACGGAGGACCTCAGCCGCATGGTCAACGACCTGTTCCTGATCGCTCGTGCGCAGGCCGGGGGGCTGCCGCTGGAGCTTGAGTTGCTGGACTTGCGGGACATCGCCGCCCGCGTCGCTGCAGACTTCGAGACGCTGGCAAATGAGATGGGCGGCTCCATCCGCGTCCTGCCGCACTCGGCCGTCTGCGTGTTTGCGGATCAGGATCGGCTGCGGCGCGCGCTGGCGGCGCTGATCGAGAACGCGCTGCGCCACTGCCAGCCGGGGGTGAACATCACGCTCGAACTCGCCATCCATCATGAGACTGCCTCGATCGCCGTGTGCGACGACGGGCCAGGGGTGGAGTTCACCCATGCGGAGCAGCTGTTCCAACGCTTCCGGCGGGGCGAAAGCCGCGGCGAGGGCTCCGGCCTCGGCCTCAGCCTGGTGAGCGCGCTGGTGCAAGCCCATGGGGGATACGCGGCGCTCCGGCCACGACCGGGCGGAGGAACGCGGGCGATCCTCCACCTTCCCCTCCCCGATCAGCAGAAGGCGGCTGCATGATGGAACTGCTTCTCGTCGAGGATGATGAACGCGTGCGCCACTTCGTGCTGCGGGGGCTGGAGGCTGAGGGGTATTCCGTGACGGTCGCGAAGGACGGGATCAGCGGCCTCACCCGCGCGCGTGCCGAGCCCTACGATGTCATGATCCTGGACGTCATGCTCCCCGGCATGGACGGGCGCCTGCTCTGCCGCGAGCTGCGCGGAGCAAACGTCTCCACACCCATCCTGATGCTGACTGCGCTGGACCATACGGAGGACAAGGTGTGCGCCCTGCGCGGCGGGGCTGACGACTACCTCACCAAGCCCTTCGACTTCGACGAGCTGCTGGCGAGGATCGAGGCACTGGCGCGGCGCGGGCGCGGCTGGTCGGTCGAGCCGCCATCGGTTGCGCGGGTGGGGGACCTGACGATCGAGCGGGACGCCAAACGTGTACTGCGCGCCGGCCAGCCTGTGGACCTCACGGCCAAGGAATACCAGCTGCTGGACCTGTTCATCAGCCAGCCCGGCAAGGTGCTGAGCCGGACGCGCATCCTCAACAAGGTGTGGGGCTACGATTCCGATCCGCTGACCAACGTGGTGGATGTCTATATCCGCCGCCTGCGCACCAAGATGAGCTGGGACTCGGACACGGGCTGGATCCGCACCGTGCGAAGCTATGGCTATCGCTTCGACCCGGGTTGCGCTCACCCTGCGGAACACTGAGGCAGCGAGTGACGAAGAAGGACGCGCCGCATCCGAACCGCCATGCAAGCTTCGTTCGGACGCAGCGCGCCATGGTGTGATGCCTCGAACGTCGGGAGCGAAGACGCCGAGGGTACCCGCGCTCCATCCCTGCCTGAAGGCCGCTCGCCCGCGTAGTTATTTACCGTAAACCACTTACGTTACACGATGTTACTCCGGTCTCAGGGGCCGCTTGGCATGCCCCAGGTGCAGGTCCCCACCCGCTCCGGACGCGCGCCGTCGTGTCACCTCTCGCCTTCGGCTGGCGCTTGGCCTAAGGGTCCCCGATGAACATCGCCGATCTGCGCGTCGCCCTGTTCAGCGGCAACTACAATTATGTCCGGGACGGCGCGAACCAGGCTCTCAACCGCCTCGTCGAATACCTGCTGCGCCAGGGGGCCGCGGTGCGCGTCTATTCACCCAAGGTGGAGGACCCGGCGTTCGAACCGGCGGGAGACCTCGTCGGCTTGCCGAACCTGCCGATCCCCGGCCGTGCAGAATACCGCATACCGCTGGCACTCTCACCCGAAGTGCGGCGCGATCTGGAACGCTTCGCCCCCAACGTCGTCCACGTCGCCTCACCGGACATCGCCTGCCACCGGGCGGTGACCTGGGCGCGGGAGCGAAACCTTCCGGTGCTCGCCTCCGTCCACACGAGGTTCGAGACGTACTTTCGCTATTACGGGCTCGCGTTCCTCGAGCCGCTCGGCGTGGCACTGCTCCGGCGGTTTTATCGGCGGTGCAGCGCCCTCGTCGCCCCCTCGGAGAGCATGGCGGACGTGCTGCGCGAGCAGGGGATGAACGAGGACATCTCCCTGTGGTCGCGCGGAGTGGACCGCACGATCTTCGACCCTTCCAAGCGAGACCTCGCTTGGCGCCGCTCTCTCGGAATCGAGGATGGGGATCTGGTCGTGGGCTTCCTCGGCCGTCTGGTGCTGGAGAAGGGGCTGGACGTCTTCGCCGCCACGATCGCCGAGCTGCGGGATCGCGGCGTACCCCACAAGGTCCTGGTGATCGGAGAAGGCCCCGCCGACGATTGGTTTCGCGAGCGGCTGCCCCAAGGCATCTTCGTCGGCTTTCAGCGCGGCGCGGATCTCGGGCGCGCGTGCGCCAGCATGGACTTGCTGCTCAATCCCTCGGTCACGGAGACCTTCGGGAACGTCACGCTGGAGGCCATGGCATGCGGGCTGCCAGTCGTCGCGGCACGCGCACCTGGCAGCACCAGCCTTGTCACCGACGGAGTGACCGGCCAGTTGATCGAACCGCGCGACATCGGGGGCTTTGCCGATGCGATCGCCGCCTATGTCGCCGACCCTGTGCTGCGCACCCGCCACGGTGCTGCAGGCGAAGAGCGCAGCCGCGACTATAGCTGGGACGCCATCAACGGCGCCGTAGCCGCCGCCTATCTCCGGCTGGTGGGCCGCCGCGCCCCCGCCGCACATGCCGCGCCACGCGCGGCGGCCGGAGTGTCCTAGAGGCCTTAAAGCCGCTCGACCCGTTGCGCCGCCTGATCGAGGATCTCTGCGATGCGGTGCGGCAGGTCCTCGTCCCGCTCGCTCCGCATCCGTTGGGCGACGGCCATGAACAGGTTCGCCGCTGCCCGCTCGATCGAAGGTGAACGGTGTCGTTCGGCCT
Source organism: uncultured Erythrobacteraceae bacterium (assembly GCA_966251025.1). Classification (GTDB taxonomy): domain Bacteria; phylum Pseudomonadota; class Alphaproteobacteria; order Sphingomonadales; family Sphingomonadaceae; genus Croceibacterium. The sequence continues at coordinate 52,827 of CBINJM010000010.1, forward strand.
TCTCGCCAAGGCCGGTCAGCCGCTCCATCGCCGCGGCGGCCTGTTCAGCCTCAGCCGTCAGCACCGCTCGGCCGGCATCGGTGATCGCGAAGCTGCGACGGTGATCCTCGCTCTCCTGCTCCGCCACCACTCCTTCGTCGGCCAGCATGGCGAGAGCAGGGTAAATCACCCCGGGGCTGGGCGAGTAATGGCCGCCGGACCGCTCCTCCATCGCCTTGATGAGATCGTATCCGTGGCGCGGCTGCTCCGCGATCAGCGTCAGCAGCACCAGCCGCAGTTCCGCGCGATCGAACATGCGGCGTCCACGCCGCCCACCACCGTGCCGCTCACCCCACCGGCCATGTCGATTGCCTCCATCTCCACCAAAGGGCCCGTTCGGCCCGAAGGGACCTGATAGTCCGAAGGGACCACTCGGCCCGAACGGTCCTCCCGGGCCGAACGGTCCATCCGCCCCGAAGGCGCCGCCCCAGCGCTTGCCCGCCTCTCGCCAGGCCCGCCGCATCTCATGATTGCTCCATCCGCCGTACATGTGCAACTCCTCCAAAGATGCTATAAGATATATCTTCGAATACTCGCACGCAAGTGATCCTCGCCGCCCGGTCGGCAAATCGCTATTGCAGGAGGATGAACGACCTCTTCGCCAAGACCCCCCCGCCCTCGCCCGCGCAGGAGGAGCCGCGCGCCGACGCGCCGCTGGCCGATCGCCTGCGCCCGCGCTCGCTGGACGAGGTGATCGGTCAGGAGCACCTGACGGGTCCTGAAGGCGCGATCGGCCGGATGGTGGCGGCAGGCCGCCTCTCCAGCATGGTGCTCTGGGGTCCGCCGGGCACCGGCAAGACCAGCATCGCCCGCCTCCTGGCGGACGCGGTGGGGATGCGCTTCGTGGCGATCAGCGCGGTGTTCTCCGGCGTCGCGGATCTCAAGAAGGCGTTCGCGGAAGCCGAGAAAGCAAGGGAAGCCGGGCAACGGACCGTGCTCTTCGTGGACGAGATCCACCGCTTCAACCGCGCGCAGCAGGATGGCTTTTTGCCGTTCGTTGAGCGGGGAACGGTGACGCTCGTCGGCGCCACTACCGAGAACCCCAGCTTCGAACTGAACGCCGCTCTGCTCAGCCGGGCGCAGGTCCTCATCCTCCATCGCCTCGGCCCCGAAGCTCTCTGCAAGCTGCTCGACCGCGCGGAGGCGCTGGAAGGTCCCCTCCCCCTGACGGCAGAAGCGCGTGACGCACTGGTCGCGAGTGCTGACGGCGACGGTCGTTTCCTGCTCAATCAGGCAGAAACACTCTATGCTGCCAAGATCGACCAGCCGCTCGGCTCGGCGGAGCTCGGCGCCTTCCTGCAACGGCGGGTGGCGGTGTACGACAAGGACCGCGAGGGGCACTACAACCTCATCAGCGCGCTCCATAAATCGATGCGCGGCTCAGACCCACAGGCGGCGCTCTACTACCTCGCGCGGATGCTGGTTGCCGGGGAGGAGCCGCTCTACGTCCTGCGCCGCATCACCCGCTTCGCCAGCGAGGATATCGGCCTCGCCGATCCGCAGGCGCTGGTGCAGTGCCTTGCCGCGAAGGATGCTTACGACTTCCTCGGCTCACCGGAGGGCGAGTTGGCGATCGTGCAGGCTTGCCTCTATTGCGCGACCGCACCCAAGTCGAACGCCGCCTACAAGGCACAGAAGGCCGCCTGGCGCAGCGCAAAGGAAACGGGCAGCCTGATGCCGCCCGCCAGCATCCTCAACGCGCCGACCAAGCTTATGAAGCAGATCGGCTACGGCAAGGGCTACGCCTATGATCACGATGTGGAAGGCGGGTTCTCCGGCGCCAGTTACTGGCCGGAAGAAATGACGCCGCAAACCTTCTACGAACCCGTCGAACGCGGCTTCGAAGCGCGCGTGAAGGAGCGGTTGGCCGAATGGGACAGGCGCCGCCAGGCACTGCGCGGCGAATGACCACGCCGGGTCGGGTTAGCGCAAAGGGTTGCATCATCCTGCCCAAGCGAAACCCGTGAAGCACCGCTTCCGGCACTTCGCCGCGATTGACTGGTCCGGTGCCGCGGGGGAGCGGCATCGCGGCCTGGTGGTGGCGATCTGCGATGCTCGAGGCGGAGCGCCGCAAATGGTGCGCCCCGGCCATCGCTGGTCGCGCCCTGAGATCCTGCGCTGGCTGGCGGAGGAGATGCCCCCCGACACCCTCGTCGGACTCGACCTCGGCATTTCGCTCCCCTTCATGGATTGCGGCGCGTTCTTCCCCGGCTGGGAAGAGAGCCCAGGCGACGCGAAGGGCCTATGGCAGTTGGTCGATTCGCTTTGCGCCAAGGAGCCGCACCTTTCCGCAGGCGCCTTCGTGGACCACCCGATCGCCAGCCGCTACTTCCGTCGGCATGGCGGACGGGAGGGGGCTGCGTTCCATCTGGAGGACGCGCTCCACCGCCGCGGCCGCTATCGTTACACAGAATTTGCACAAGCGGAGCGGCTGGGTTGCAAGCCTTATTCGAACTTCAACCTCGTCGGTGCTGCGCAGGTTGGAAAAGCCACGCTGACGGGCATGCGCGTCCTTCACCAGCTGGCCGGCCGTCTGCCCGTGTGGCCGGTCGATCTCTTACCCGAGAGCGGCTCCATCATCGTCGAGATCTACACCGCGATTCCCGCCATCGCTGCCGGTAGACCAGCGGCTCGTGCCAAGATGCGCAGCTTCGAGGAATTGAATGCTGCTCTTGCGAGCCTGGCCAGCCCGCCAGTCTGCGGCAGCGGCCCGCTCGATGATCACAGCGCCGACGCGCTGCTCTCCGCGGCGTGGCTGCGCTCCAATGCCGGCCGAGCCGAATTGTGGGCGCCTGAAGGTCTCACCTTCGCCCTCGCTCAAACGGAGGGCTGGACCTTCGGCGTTCCCTGACGCAAAGGGCGATGGCGGAGCCGGCTTAGCTCAGTTGGTAGAGCACCTGATTTGTAATCAGGGGGCCACGGGTTCGAATCCTGTAGCCGGCACCACCTCTTCTTCAGTCCCGTGGTTGCGCGCCTTGCCTGAATAGGGTTTCGGCCACGCGGCGTCGCTTTGTGCCAGCGCAACGCCCCGTCGCTCACAACCCCGCAAGCGTCATAAGCCAGTCACATCGCCCGGTCAGGAATGCGCCCGATAGACGGGTGACGGGGCGGCATGCAGCGGGTCAGCATTCTAACCACGAGCGAAGCGGCCGCTCGCTTTGCAGACTTCATTCACGGCGACACCGTATTCAGCTTCCACCTGCTGGAGCCGGCAGGGCCGACGCGGCTCATCGAAGGGTCGGTCTGGGTGTTTGTCGATTGGGTGCTGGACGAGCTTTCCGGCCTAGAAATGTGCCGTCGGCTGCGTGCCGATCCTCGCATGAATCATGCTCATGTCACCATGGTGCTGGAGCGGGACGACGTGGAGGATCGACGCCGCTCCCTCCTGGCGGGTGCCGATGATTATGTCGTCGCGCCGCTCGACCGGCAGGCCATGCTGGACCGCGTCCTCGCCCTTTGCGCGACAAACCGGCATCGCCAGCCTGCCTTGACGATCGACCTTGGCGGCCTGCAAATCAACGTCGCGGGCGAACAGGCGCGCTGGCGGGGCCAGCTGATCCCGCTGCGACCGCACGAGTTCCGGGTCCTGCGCTTCATGGCAGAAAACCCGAACCGCGTCCTATCGCGGCAGGAACTGGTCGAAGCGCTGGGGAGGCCAGGGCATCCTGATTGCCTTCGCACGGTCGACGTCTGGATCAAGCGGCTGCGCTTCGGCCTGCGCAGCGTGGACGCCGCCCAGCTGCTGCGTACCGTGCACGGCAAGGGTTACGTGCTGGACGTGCTGTAGCCCTCTGTTCTCGGCAGCAACCAGAGAGGTCCCCCGCTTGCGGCGGAGGACCTTTCGATGCCGCGCTCCTCGCCGCGCCGACCTTAGAAGGTCATCGACAGCGAAGCGGAGAAGGTTCGGCCGACATCGTAGGTGTTGATCTCGATGCGATCAGTCCCGTTGTCCTGGAACTCCTCGTGATCCTCACCGAAGAGATTACGTGCCTCCAGCTTCAGCTCAACCTCTTTGCCGGCCACCTGGAAGCCTTGCCGTGCGACGATGTCGAAGCGGATGCCCGGGTCCTCCACGATGTCCGGCAGGCGGTTGAAGCCCCGGCTCACCACGCGTTCGCTGGCATAGGAGAAGAGCAGGGTCAGCTGCTGGAGCCGCTCCTGATCCTCCAGCCCGAGCTGCAGATTGACGAGGTGGTCCGACTGGCCGGTCAATGGCACGTCGGGGCGGAAGAACAGGGACGAGTCGGTGGTGGCGAGGCCGAACACGGCGGTCTGGTCGCCCGGCTCCACTTTGATCTCCGACTTCGTGTAGGTGTAGTTCGCGACGAGCAGGACTTCCTTGCTCCCGAGCCACCCGCCGAGATCGTAGAGATCGTAGCGATATTCCGCCTCCAGCTCCGCACCGTAGAGCTGGGCCTTCGGCGCGTTGGCGAAGCTGGTCAGCACCCGCCCATCGGAGAAGGTGGCGAAGGCTTCGATCGGCCGCTCGATCTCCTTGTAGAAGCCGGCGATCAGCGCTCGGGTGCCACCGGTGGCGTAATATTCCAGCCGCGCTTCGTAATTGGTCAGCTCGCTGTCGTTGAGCAGCGGGTTGCCTTGGAACAGGCGCGTCGTTTCCGGGTCCTGATATTGCTGGTAGATCAGCTCCCGGAACTGGGGCCGGGCGATCGTGCGCGACGCGCTGAGCCGCGCCTGAAGGCCCGTGCCGAAATCATATGTCAGGGTGGCTGCGGGCAGGAAGTAGTCGTTCGCCAGCGCGGTCGACGCGCCGATGTCGACGGAATTGGCAAAGACGGTGAGGTCTTGCTCAACGGTCTGGCGCGCATCCTCGTACCGCACGCCGATGTCCGCCGAGAGGCCATCGATCGGCTCCAGGCGCAGCTGCCCGTAGGCGCCGTGAATCTCCAGATCGGCGAGGAAGGCGGGCGCGGTCTGCGTCAGCTCTTCCAGCTGGATCTGGTACGGCAGATCCGTGTTGCGCGGGTCTTCGCCAAAGTCGATGAGCGCATCGCTCAGCAGATTGGCCGGCTGGAACAGGCCGAACGGGGCCGGGAGATTGCTCGCGCCGATCCGGAATTGCCTGCGGGAAGAATAGCGGTCGGTCTTGGAGTAGGCATAGCCGACGGTCGCTGTTGCCCAGTCCAGCACTGGATAGCTGACGTCCACACCGCCGAAATAGAGGTCTTCCGTCAGGTCGGAGAACACGACCTGCGCATCGCTGCGCCCGCGCTCCAGCCGGTTCTGCCAGAGGCCGTAATAGGGGTCGCTCTCATCCGGCGTGCTGAAATATTCGAAGCTGTACTCGAACGGCGATTCCCGCTGCGTCTGTGCATAGCCGGCTCGCAGATCCAGCCCGAGATCGCCGAACTCCATTTCACCGACGAACTGGGTGTCGAACAGCTGTCGCTCGTACCAGGCAGTTTCCTGCACCGCCTCGTTATTGCCGCTGTCGAAGTTGGTGCCGAGGCCGAGCACCGATTGCTTCAGCGTGTCGCGGATGAACAGGTTGGTGAAGCGGAACCGGTGCTCGCCCACCTCAAGGCCGATACCGAGCAGGCCGTTGACCAGAACGCGGTTGTCCGTCGTCCAGTTGTTGAACGAGGTGCGAAGAGCCAGGTCCTCGTCTGCCGCGGCCTGGCTGGCGATCACCCGGTTGCGCCATTTGTTGCTGATTGAGGCCGTTGCGATGACCCCAAGTCGCCCGTCTGAGAACACGTCCATTGCCGTGCCCCCCGTGACGGAGGCGGAGAAGTTGACCGGCAGTTCACCAAGCTTCTGCAGCGTCATGAAGCTGGGCTGGGTGATGTCCTTGATGATTCCGCGCACCACCGAACGGTCCGTGATGTCGCTCAATTGCTCGCCGCTGTCGAAGAAGGCCTGCAGGGCGGGGGGGATGTCCCGCGCGCCATTGTCGAACCCGGTCCAGTCGGTGCCGGAGCCGTAATAGGAGTAACCTGCTTGTCCGGTTGTCTCCGTATCCCCGCTGATCCCGACACCGATGGTGAGAAAGCTCTCCTCCGGCACCGCGCGCGTGGTCAGGTTGATCACGCCGCCGCCAAACTCGCCGGGATAATTGGCGGAATAGGTCTTCTGCACCAGTGAAGAGGCGACCACGTTGGTCGGGAAGATGTCGAGCGGCACCACACGGCTGAGCGGCTGCGGGCTCGGAAGCGGCAAGCCGTTGAGCAGGGCCAGCGAGTAGCGGTCGCCCAGCCCGCGCACATAGACGAAACCGTTGCCCTGCACCGAAAGGCCGGTGACGCGGCCGAGTGCGCCGGCGATGTCGCCTTCGCCCGTGCGCGCGATCTGCTCGGCGGAAAGGACTGACAGCACCTGCGTGGCATTGCGCACCGCGTCCCGGCTGACACGGCCGGTCACGAGGATCTCGCCGCCCGGGATGGAGATCTCTGCGTCCGACGACAACTCCTCCTGATCGGGCGCAACGCTCGGCTGTTCGGGCGCCCGCTCCTCCGCAAGCGGCTCCTGCCGTGTCGGCGCCCCGCCGGGGATGCCTGCGTTGGCATCACCCGTCGTGCCCTGTGCGAAGGCAGCGCCGGGAACGGTCAGCGCGGTCGTGAGCAGAAGCAGCCCCGCCAGCTGCTTGCCAGTGGTCATGATGAAGAGCCCTCTATGGTACGGTTCAAACGTCTCCGGGGCCGCGGCTCCGGATGCAAAAATGGGGGAGGTGCCGCATCCCGAGCGGCACCTCCCCCGGTCGATCATCTCACTGGTAGACCGGCAGACTGGTGCACAGGCCGGTATTGCCGGTGCCGAAATTCGCCGTGGCGGAATTGCAGGTCCAGCCCTGGTACCAGGTGTCGGACGAGCGAACCGCACCCACGAAATCCGTCGCGTCGAAGAAGGTGCTGAGCGTGGCCGGGTCCGTGGCGACGATCGCGCTCTCATTGGCGCCATTGACGAACAGGTTGGTCAATGTCGGCGTGTAGTTGAAGGTGTTGGCCGAGCTGCCGGCGGTGAACAGGTCCTGCACCTGCTGGGCCGTCACATTGTTAGTGCCGATGAACGGGGCCGCTCCGCCGCACTGCATCACCACGGACTGGAAGATCGGCGGGCCGACATCGTCCAGCGCGGCATCGGCGGCACGGACCGTTTCTGGGTGCTGCACCCGCAGGCATTCGTCCTGCGGGCTGACGAGAACGCCGTTGATCAGCGCGATGTCGCTGCCGCCGCGGACGCGGATCGCGGCCTGTCCGTCTGCCGCCGGAGCACCCTGGATGAAGGTGAAGTTGGCGATCCGGGTGTTCGTGCGCGGCAGTGCGTCGCGCAGGTCGTCCGAATCCGACTCGATGATCGTGTCGTGCGTGTTGTTGTTATGCACGACGATCACGTATTGCAGGTTGGCCTTCACGCCCGTGTCGACGTCGAGCGAGTCGTCTTCCGCGCCCACCACGATCAGGCGCTTCATGTTCACGTGGCCGCCGAAGAACTCGACCCCGTCATCCGAGCTGTTGAAGGACATGATGTTCTCGAACACCGTATCCCGCTGAGTGCCGCCGGTGGTCAGCGACTGAAGCTCGTTGTTTCCGGACAACACGAAGCCGGAGTAGCGGATCTGGACGAAACGCAAGGTTCCAGAGGTACCGGCATCCGTCGCACCGCCGAAGATCGCCGGGCTCGCCGCGCCTTCGACCTGGCGCTCGCAGTTAACGGTGCCAGGGGTGGCACCCGGCGCAATACAGTCGGTCACCGGTGCGCGGCCGCTGAGGACCAAGCCGCCCCACTGGCCGGACGAGCTGTCCGTATTGAGCCCGAGCACATTGTCGCGGCTGGTGAAGATGATCGGGCGGGTCGCGGTGCCGGAAGCGTTGATCGTGTTGCCGCGGTTGACGTTCAGGAATGAGGGACCGCTGGCATAGACGATCACGCCGGGCTCGATCGCCAGGTTGACGTTGGTGTCGGTCAGCCCGTCGGACGCATCGGGAGCCGGGCCGCCATCGCTACCGACATCGACACGGCCGTTCATGCGATACAGCACGCCCTGAATGTAGGGCAGCGTGGAGCTGCGGGTGAAGCGCGCGGGCATGGTGCAGACGCGGTAGGTGCCGGTCGGTCCGGTGATCGTGCCGTCATCGGTCAGCCCTGCGGGATCGGCGATGGTCGGGCAGCCGCTCGCGGGCGTCACCACAGGCTGGCTCGGCGTGGGGCTGGGGTTCGGAGAGGGACTCGGCGCGGGAGCCGGCGGGTTGACGATGATGTTGCCGCCAGTGCCGGGAGAGGCAATCTCTTCGGGACCGCAGGCGGCGAGCGCCAGCACGGAACAACCAAGAGCGAGCGAGCGGGTAAGGTGTGTCACGGCGAACGGTCCCCTCAAAAACCGAGAATCAAAACTGGCTGCGAATTCTTGTCGCGAGGGAGCGAGTAGGACCGGGAAGTGACAGTTTCTTTGCACTCACCCCCGCCGATGCTGCAGATGCACAGTCAAAGAGCCGAAAAGTTGAGGCTGAACGGCGCCCCAGATCTTGCGTTACCGATTTATGACAATGTGACGTTTTAATTGCACCGCTGGATGGTGAAGCGCATCCTCCCTTCCTGAGAGATCCAAGGGGAGAGACATCATGACCACATTAGCGCTCCTGACGGCGATGCTTGTGGCACATTCGGCAACCTCGCTGCCGGGCCCGGACATTGAACTGACGGAGCAGAAGGCGGCTTCCTATGAGGCCCTGGCCGGAGGAGATGCCGAGCGCGCCAAAGCGGATCTGGAGGCGCGGCTGCTGCAGGAGCCGGAAGATCCCGCTCTGCTGATCAACCTCGCGGCGGCCTATGCGCGGCTTGGCAGGCCGGATCAGGCAGCAATGACGTACCAGGCGGCGGCGGACAGCAAGAGCCGCTATCGCCTCGAACTCGCCGACGGGCGTTGGATGGATAGCCGCCGTGTCGCGCGCAAGGGGCTGGACTCGCTCGGCCTTGCCACAAGACTTGCCCGTCGCTGACAGGAGAACGCGGGCCGGCGCTTTTGCCGGATTGCGCTCGCCGTGTGCGATTTGCATCGAGGGTGAAACGGGCGCGTAAGCGGCCTCAACGCCAATGCATCGCGCATCAAGGGCGCCGAATGCCGCGCGCACGGACCTGAAAAGGGGGCCGGAAAAGAGCCCTTGTGCGAGCACCGGCCCGTCGCCGGACACCTAAGCTGACTCTCCTGTCACGCCATTGTCATTTCCGATAAGCATTGGCGGACTTCGGAGGGTCCGAATGATTCTGTTCGCCACAAGAGCCGCCGCCGCGATGGGGCTGGCCTCGTTCGCTGTCGGCCTGGCTGTGGCGCCGGCACGCGCGGACGTGCTGGAAATCGACCCATCCGGCGCGGCGCGATGGATTGCCGGACCGGGGGTGCTCTCTCCTGATTCCGAAGCAGCCGAACAGGCGCCGCTTGCCGAAATACCCGCGGATGCCCTCCAGGTTCCCGATCATGCCGTCGCCGTGCTGGCAGACCATGCCCGCGCCGTGCCGCAGGCCTATTCCGCCAAGGTGGCCGAGCTTTCCGCCCGCTTCGACCTCAGCCCGGCGCTGATTGAAGCGCTGGTGTGGCAGGAAAGCCGCTGGCGTGCCGATGCCGTCTCACCGGTCGGTGCACGAGGCCTCGCCCAGCTGATGCCGGGCACGGCTCGCGACCTCGGCGTCAACGCCGATGATCCTTTCGCCAATCTTGAAGGCGGCGCGCGTTACCTGCGCCAGCAGATCGACCGCTTCGGCGGCGATATCGAGAAAGCGCTCGCCGCCTACAATGCAGGCCCCGGCCGCGTGATCAGCGCCGGCGGCATTCCCCGTATTCGCGAGACGCAGACCTATGTCGCCGCCGTCATGGGCCGTCTTGCCGATCATTCCCGGAGTGACCCACAATAATGCGTTCGCTTTTCCGCTTCGCAGCCCTTCTGGCGCTGATCCTTCCCGCCGCCGCGCAGGCACAGGCGGATCCGCGCGGATCTGGCCCGATCAATGCCGCGCTCGGCTGGATGCAGGGCACTCTGCTCGGCAGCGTCGCAACCGCCGTTGCGGTGATGGCGGTTGCCGCCGTTGGCTTCGGCATGCTGACCGGCCGGATGAACTGGCGCTTCGGCGCGACCGTCATCATCGGCGTGTTCATCATCTTCGGCGCGGCTTCCATCGTTGCGGGCATCCAGTCCGCCGCGACGGTCGGCTGAGCCGATGGAGCTGGTCCGCTACCCCGTTCATCGCGCGCTGACGAGGCCGCAGATGTTCGCCGGGGTGACGTACAATTACTTCATCATCAACGCCGCGGTCACGACCGAGCTGTTTCTGATCACCGGCAGCTTCCTCGCCTTGCCGGCGGCCCTCATCATCCATGGCGTGGGCTATATCGCCTGCCTGCGGGAGCCGCGCATCTTCGACCTATGGATCACCAAGGTCAGCAAGTGCCCGCGCGTGAAGAACTGGAAGCGCTGGGGCTGCAACAGCTACACCGCTTGAAGCTGAGCCGTCCACGGGCGGCAAGGAGCGAACACATGAAGACCAAGTGGCCCAAGTGGCATTTGGGAGCCGCCGCGTGGAGCGCCAAGGAAGCGCATGCCGGCGACCGCCTGCCCTATGCGCGGCTGGTCGACCCGCAGACGCTGCTGCTGCGCGACGGTTCGCTGATGGCTGCGCTACAGGTGCCAGGCCTTCTGTTCGAGACCGAAGACACGGACGCGCTGAACGCCCATGCGGCGACGCGCGAGGTGGTGCTGCGCTCCACCCTCGATGCGCGCTTCGTGATGTATCACCACGTCATCCGCCGTCGCGTGGCGGTCGAACTGCCCGCGAGCTTCGACGACCCGCTGGCCGCACATATCGATCAGCGCTGGCGCGAGAAACTCTCAAGCGGCGCGCTGTTCGTGAACGACCAGTTCGTGACGCTGGTGCGCCGCCCCGCCCGAGGCAAGGCGGGGCTGGCGGAGCGCGCGGGCAAGATGCTGAAGCGGCGCGGGCGCGAGCGGCTGGAGGCGGACCCGAAGGATGTGCGGAGCCTGCGCGCGGCTGTGCAAGGGCTGGCCGCCTCGCTCGGCGACTATGGGGCGCAGCCGCTGGGCGATTATGTCGGCCCGAGCGGCGCGACCAATAACGAGCTGCTGGAGCTGCTCTCTGCCCTTTACAATGGAGAGATGCGCCCGGTGCGCCGGCCGGATGACGAGGCCGACATCGGCCGGATGTTGCCTTATCGCCGCGCAAGCTTCGGGCTCGATGCGATGGAGCTGCGCGGTGCGGCGGGCCCGGATTTCGCCGCGATGCTGAGCCTCAAGGACTATCCGGACGCGACCTCGCCGGGCCTGCTCGACGGCGTACTGCGCCTGCCGTTCGAGATGATCGTCTGCGAAAGCTTCGCCCCGCAGGAGCGGCAGACGGCGCGTGAGCGGATCGACCTCGCGCTGCGCCGCCTGCGTTCGGCGGATGAAGAGGCGCAGGCGGAGCGCGCCGACATGCTCGCCGCGCGGGACGGGCTCGGCAGCGGCTCTGTGATCTTCGGCGACCATCATCTGACCGTGCTGGTGCGGGAGCGCGATCTCGCGCGGCTTGATGACGCAACCGCCGCTGTCGCCGCAGCTCTGGCGGATACCGGCGCCATAGCGGTGCGGGAGGATACGAACCTGGAGCCCGCCTTCTGGGGCCAGTTCCCCGGCAACGAGCAATATCTCGTTCGTCGCGCGATGATCTCCAGCGCCAACATGGCCAGCTTCGGCTCCCTTCACGGCTTTGCGTTGGGTCAGGCGGAAGGCAACCATTGGGGCGACGCGGTGACGTTGCTGGAGACGACCAGCGCCACGCCGTTCTTCTTCAACTTCCACCATGGGGACCTCGGCAATTTCTCCGTCATCGGGCCCTCGGGTTCGGGCAAGACGGTGGTGATGAACTTCCTCGCCGCGCAGGCGCAGAAGTTCGCCCCGCGCACCATCCTGTTCGACAAGGATCGCGGCGCGGAACTGTTCATTCGCGGCATCGGCGGGCGGTATGATCGCATCCGCCCGGGCGAGCCGACCGGCTTCAACCCGATGGCCCTGCCGGACAGCCCCGCCAACCGCGCCTTCCTGCGCGACTGGCTCGGCGTGTTGCTCAAGGCGCAGGGGCCGGAGGAACTGTCCACGATCGCCGGCGCGGTGGACGCGGCCTACGCCAATGATCCCTCGCTGCGCCGCCTGCGCCATTTCCGCGAGCTGCTGTCCGGCGCGCGCCGACCGCAGCCAGGCGATCTTGCGGACCGCCTCTCTTCGTGGATCGAGGACGGCGAGCATGGCTGGCTGTTCGACAATGCGGCGGACCGGCTGGATCTGTCGCAACGCGTGCTCGGCTTCGACATGACCGCGCTGCTGGAAAGCCCGCGCCTGCGCACGCCGACCATGATGTACCTGTTCCACCGGATCGATGAGCGGCTGGATGGGCAGCCGACGATGATCCTGATCGACGAGGGCTGGAAGGCGCTGGACGACGAGGTCTTCGCCGCGCGCATCCGCGATTGGCTGAAGACGCTGCGCAAGCGCAACGCGCTGGTCGGTTTCGCAACGCAGAGTGCGCGGGATGCACTCGACAGCCGCATCTCCACCGCTCTGGTCGAGCAGACGGCGACGATGGTGTTCATGCCCAATGCTCGCGCCCGGGCGGAGGATTATTGCGACGGCTTCGGGCTGACGGAGCATGAGCTGGCGCTGATCCGCAGCCTCCCCGCGCACAGCCGCGCCTTCCTCGTGCGCCAGCCCAATGCCAGCGTCGTCGTGCGGCTGGACCTTTCCGGCGCGCCTGAGGTGCTGACGATCCTCTCCGGCCGCGAGAGTGCGGTGCGCCGGCTCGACCTGTTGCGCGAGGCGGTCGGCGACAACCCCGCCGCCTGGTACCCGGCGCTGACCGGGCGGGCCTGGCCGGGCGCTCGCGAAGATGACGGCTACTCGCTCGTCGAGGCGGCAGAGTGAGCGCCGCCGCAGCAGCCTGCCAGCAGGTGATGGAGAGCGTCGGCAGCGGTGTCGGCGCATCGCTTCGTGGCGTCGACTGCGCCGCGAGCGCCACGGCGCAGGCAGCATTCGGCCGCCTGTTCGGGGCTGACGGCGCGCTGCTGGTGGCGCTGCAGATCCTGCTGGCGATCTATGTCGCCATCTTCGGCTACGCTCTGATCACCGGCCGCAGCCGCATCGGCATCTCGGCCCTCACGCCACGGATGATGACGCTCGGCCTGGTGCTGACCTTTGCCACAAGCTGGGCGGCCTATCAGGGCGTGGTCTGGAACCTGGCTGTCGGTGCGCCGAACGAGATCGCCGCCATCCTGACTGGCGTGGATGGATCGGCAACGCAGGTCTTCGCGGACAAGATCGACGTGGTGTTCGCCGCCTTGATCGAGGCGTCCGGCGAAGGTGCGATGGAAGGGGCGAGCTCCACCTTTTCCCCGCCCGGGCTGCTGTGGCTGGGAGGCACTCTCCTGCTGCTGGGGACGGTCGGCGTTCTCGCCACTTGCAAGATCGCGCTGGCGGTGATGCTGGCACTCGGCCCCGTCTTTGTGGTGCTGGCGCTGTTCAATGCGACGCGAGGCCTCTTCACCGGCTGGCTGAAGGCTGTGGTGCTGCTGGCCGTGACGCCCTTGTTCGCGGTGCTCGGCGGATCGCTGATGCTGGAGTTGGCCGTGCCCGTCCTGCGTGCGCTGGCGCAGACCCCGGGCATGATCGACCCGCGTGCGGCAATGGCCTTCTTCATGATCGGCGCTGTCCATGCCGCACTCATGGTCATGGTGCTGAAGGTCGCCGGGACGATGGTCGCGGGGTGGAGCGTGTTCGGGCTTGCCGGCGGAGGGGCGGAAAGCGATCGTTCCGGCTCCTTCGCGGGGTCGCGCGCCGCTTCGGCGGCGGTCGCTTCGCCCTCACCGATGTTGGACCAGCGGACCGCTAGCGCCGCGCCTTCCCGGCAGATCCGGATCGCCGGTGCATCCGCAGCGCCGCTCGCCGCCAACGATGCCGGCCCGGCTGGCGCAAGCACCCGGCGGGAGACCACCATCATCGCCGGCGCTGTCAGCTCACCCGGTGCCCAATCCGCCGCCGCTTCGCGCACCCGCGGCATCGGCAGCCGTTTCCGCGCCCCGGTACCGACGGCCAAGACGCCCCCCTTCATGGAGAAGACCCGATGACCCGCGCCCTAAAGCGCCTTGGGCCCACCGTCGGCATGGCCGTAGCGCTATTTGCCGCTGCCCTTACCGCTCCCGCACGCGCCGAGGACCCACGCCTCGTCGAACGGCTCTATGATCCGGCTCAGGTGGTGAAGATCGAGGGCAAGGCCAATGTCCAGGCGGTGATCCAGTTCGGCGAGAGCGAAAGGATCGAGAACGTCGCCATCGGCGACTCGCAATCCTGGCAGGTGACGCCGAACAAGCGGGCCAACCTGCTGTTCGTGAAGCCGCTGGCAGACCGCGCCTCCACCAATATGACTGTGGTGACGGACAAGCGCACGTATCTGTTCGACCTCGTCGCCAGCCCCGCGCATCGCAACCCGCTCTACGTCCTCGCCTTCACCTATCCCGAAAAGCCGGAGGAGGCGCAGCCCGATCTCGCCGACGCGGCAGCGCCGGTGGAGGGAGCCAGCCCTCTCGAAATGGCCGCGGCAACCGATCCTTACGCAGTTGTCGACCCGGCGGAGCTCAATTTCGCCTGGACACCGAAGGGCGACCCCAACCTGCTGCCCCAGCGTGTCTATGATGATGGCGAGGCCACCTTCCTGACCTGGCCCTTGGGAACACCACTTCCGGCCATCCTGGTGCGAGACTTCGCGGGTACCGAAGGGCCGGTCAATTTCGCTGTGCGCGGCGATATGATCGTGGTCGACGGCGTCCCTCGCGAGATCGTGCTGCGATCGGGTGAGGATGTCGCGACCCTGACCAACGAGGGACCGGTGCGTGAGCCCAGGCCCGTGCGGCAGGCGGCGCTGACTCAGTCCGGACGCGCCGCCGCGACTTCCAATGCTGCTCCCGTTCAAGCGGAGGTGAAGTGATGAAGCTGGCGATGCGCCTGCCTGAAAAAGCTCTGCGGGCAGAGAACGACGTTGATCCGCGCGAGAATGCGCCGGCCGAGGTGATCGATCTCGCCAGCCGCACCGTATATCCGGCGGTTGCCGGGCGAAAGGGACGCTCGGACGCGCTCGGCCTGGCGGCAGGGGTCGGCTTCGTGGCGCTAATCGGGGCGGCCACCCTGTGGGGCCTCAATGCGTCGCGGATGGACGAGGGCCAGCCCCCCGTCCCAACCGTTGCCGATCCCGCTCCGCAGAACGCCTTCGTTCCGCCGGCTCAACCTTATGAGGACGTGCCGCTGGTCAATGCTCCGGCGGGCGCCTTGGCAGACCCGGCACCCTCTGCCGTACTCGCCAATCCGCCGATGGAAAGCACGCTGCCGGCGAACAACCCCTATGCCTCGCCGACCCTGGTGTTCGACGCGGGCGCCGCTGCCACCCCGCTGATCGAGAATCCCTCGGTCCGGGCGGCGGACGGAGCAGCAGCTGTCGACGGTGCGGGAGCGGGCTCAGCCGCCGATTTCGCCAGCCGCGTGGGCGGCGTGGGCGGAGCGCCGGCGGTGGCGCGCAGCGATGTCGACCCCAAGACCACGGTGACGCAGGGAACGATGATCCCCGCGATCCTGGAGACGGCGATCAACACAGACGTGCCGGGCTATGTCCGCGCCGTGGTCAGCCGGGACGTGCGCAGCTTCGATGGAAGCCGTATCCTGGTGCCGCGCAGCAGCCGTCTGATCGGGCAGTACCAATCCGGCCTGCAGGCCGGGCAGAAGCGTGCCTACGTGATCTGGACTCGGCTGATCCGGCCCGACGGGGTTTCGGTCGCGCTCGCCAGCCCGGCCAGTGCCTTTGACGGCAGTGGGGGGCTGCCGGGCAAGGTGGACAGCCACTTCTTCCAGCGCTTCGGTTCGGCGATGCTGCTTTCGGTGATCGGCGGGCTGACGACAATCGGCACCGGCGGCGCCTCCGTGGTGCTCGGCGGCGGGCAGAACGCGGCCTCCACCGCGCTGCAGCAGAATGGCCAGATCGCACCCACCGTTCGGGTGCGGCAGGGCGAGCCGATCCGCGTGTTCACCGCGCGCGACCTGGATTTCAGCCAGGCGCCGCAGCTCTGATGAGCGCGGAGATTCACCGTCTGGCCAGCCCGGAATCCGAGGCGCCACGCGTGGCGAGCGGGAGCGTCTATCTCGACGCCTATCTCGCGCCGTTCCGCGAATGGCTGGAGCGGGACACGGTGACGGAAATCCTCGTCAACCGCCCCGGCGAGCTGTGGATCGAGGATGCCGCTCATCCCGGCATGCAGCGGATCGAAGCGCCGGAAGTCGACGACCGGCTGATCCAGCGCCTTGCCGAGCAGGTCGCCCGCGTCAGCCACCAGGGCATCAACCGGGAGCATCCGCTGCTCGGCGCGACGCTGCCGGCTGAAGGGTTCGGCGGTGCCCGCATCCAGTTCTGCGGCCCGCCCGCAACGCGCAAGCATTGGGCGTTGGCGATTCGCCGCCATCGACGGCTGGACCTGCCTCTGGACGCCTATGACACAGGGCCGCTGCGCCAGCCGATTCCTGCGGAAATGCCTGACCCCGCAGAGGCGCCGGTCGCCTTCCTCCGCGCGGCCATAAGGGCACGCAAGACAATCCTGATCTCCGGCGGCACCAGCACCGGCAAGACAACCTTCCTCAACGCCATGCTCGGTGAGATCCCTCCGGAAGAGCGCGTGCTGCTGGTGGAGGACACGCCCGAATTGCGGCTGCCGGGGGCCAACGGCGTCGGGCTGGTGGCGGTGAAAGGCGAATTGGGCGAGGCCAAGGTCACCGCCAACGAACTGCTCCAGGCCGCTTTACGCCTGCGTCCGGACCGCATCGTTCTGGGTGAGTTGCGCGGCGCCGAAAGTGTCAGCTTCCTGCGCGCGATCAATACCGGCCACCCGGGCAGCTTCTCCACGATCCACGCCAACAGCCTGCGCGGCGCGTTGGAGCAACTGGCGCTGATGGTGATGCAGACCGGCATCGGCCTCACCCGCACCGACACGATCGCCTATGCGGCATCGGTAATCGATGTGGTCGTGCAGCTGGATCGCAGCCAGGGCAAGCGCGGGATCAGCGCCATTGCAGAGGCTCGCACGCTGCTGTGACGGGGCGAGCTTGCCAGCTTGCCGCAGCGGGTTAACACCGCGCATACGCAACCCTAACGCCGCCGAGGCATTCAACACGCGATGAGCACCGCCGCGCTAGACATGGCCCCCGCCGAACGGCTGACCCCCGGCGAGCGCTACTTCAATCGGGAGCTGAGCTGGCTCGCCTTCAACGAGCGCGTCCTGGCAGAGGCGTGCAACCAGGCTTACCCGCTGCTGGAGCGGCTGAACTTCCTCTCGATCTCCGGCAGCAATCTCGACGAATTCATGATGATCCGCGTCGCCGGCCTCGCCGGGCAGGTGCGCAGTGGGGTTGGCAAGACTTCGCTCGATGGGCGGACCCCCAGCCAGCAGCTGGCGGCGATCACCGGCAAGGTGCGGGAGCTGGAACGCAGGCAGCAGCAGAACCTGTCGGACCTCCTGCCGCTGCTGGCCATGGAGGGAATCCACATCGCCGGGGAGCAGCGGATCGACGCCGAGGCTGACCGGTGGCTGCAGCGCTATTTCCTCGATCATGTGGTGCCCGTCATCACCCCGCAGGCGATCGACCCGGCGCACCCTTTCCCCTTCGTGAGCAATCGCGGCGTGGGTGCGCTGTTCAACCTCACCCGCAACGATGATGGAAGCCGGCTGGTGGAAATGGTGCTGATCCCCAGCGCCATCCCGCGCTTCGTGCGCGTTCCGGGGGAGGAGGCGACCTATGTCACGGTGGAGCGGCTCGTTTGCCGCTTCGCCCATCTGCTGTTCCCCGGCTTCCGGGTGGAGGGCGATGGCGTGTTCCGCGTGCTGCGCGACAGCGACATCGAGCTGGAAGAGGAGGCGGAAGACCTGGTGCGCTGGTTCCGCAGCGCGATTCAGCGGCGTCGCCGCGGCAAGGTCATCCTGCTCGAGCTCGACGAGGATTTCGATCCCGACGCCGAAGCGCTGCTGCGGGAGCAATTGGGGCTGGAGCAGGCGATCGTCACCAAGACCTCCGGCATGCTGGGGATCAGCGATCTCGCGCAGATCGTAGGATCGGAAGATCGGCCCCGCCTCAAGTTCACCCCCTACACCCCCCGCTACCCGGAGCGGGTGATGGAGCATGATGGCGATTGCTTCGCGGCGATCCGCGAGAAGGACATCATTATCCACCACCCCTATGAGAGCTTCGAGGTGGTGGTGGACTTCCTGCGCCAGGCGGCGGCAGACCCGGCGGTGGTCTCCATCAAGCAGACCCTCTATCGCGCCGGCCACCAGTCGCCGGTCATCGCCGCGCTGACGGCGGCCGCCGAAGCGGGCAAGTCCGTCACGGCGGTGGTGGAGCTGAAGGCCCGCTTTGACGAGGAGCAGAACATCAAGTGGGCGAACGAGCTGGAGCGTTCCGGCGTCCAGGTGATCTATGGCTTCGTGGATTGGAAGACCCACGCGAAGGTCTCGATGGTGGTGCGGCAGGAGGATGAAGGATACCGCACCTACTGCCATTTCGGCACCGGCAACTATCATCCGGTGACGGCGAAGGTTTATACAGACCTCAGCTTCTTCACCGCCGCGCCGGACCTTGGCCGGGATGCGGCCAAGTTGTTCAACTTCGTCACCGGCTATGTGGAGCCACAGGGGCTGGACTGCCTTGCGATCAGCCCGCTGACCCTGCGCGAAACGCTGTACGAGCATATCGATCGCGAGATCGAGAACAGCCGCAATGGCAAGCCGGCGGCGATCTGGGCCAAGCTCAACGCGATTACGGAAAAAGGAGTGATCGACCGTCTCTACGCCGCCAGTCAGGCGGGGGTCGAGGTGGTGCTGGTGGTGCGGGGGATCTGTTGTCTGCGCCCGGGCGTACCCGGCCTTTCGGAGAACATCACGGTCAAGTCCATCATCGGCCGCTTTCTGGAACACAGTCGCATCTGGGCCTTCGCCAACGGTCACCCGCTGCCGAGCGACCAGGCGAAGCTGTTCATCACCAGCGCCGATGCGATGAGCCGCAACCTCAACCGGCGCGTTGAGGTGCTGGTGCCGATCAGCAACGCCACGGTCCACGATCAGGTGCTGGAGCAGGTCCTGCTCGCAAACCTGCTGGACACGGAGCAAAGCTGGCTGCTGAACGGAGAGGATGGGACCTACCACCGCGTCGAAAGCCATGAGGGCGAGGACCGGGGGAAGGACCACGAGAGCTTCAACTGCCATGAGTACTTCATGACCAATCCCTCTCTCTCCGGCCGCGGCGGCGCGCTGAAGGAAAGCCGAGTGCCCAAGCTGACCCTGCGCAAGGGTGCGGCATGAGCGGGCGATCCGCCCAAAGGTGGCACGCCGGCGGGGACCGACCGGACCGCGCCGTGATCGACATCGGCTCCAACACGGTGCGCCTGGTGGTCTATTCAGGCTCCCACCGCGCTCCGGAGGTGTTCCTGAACGAGAAGGTCAACGCCAAGCTCGGGCGAGACCTTTCCTCGACCGGCCGGATGCCAGCCAAGGCGATGGACCATGCGCTGACGGCGCTCGCCCGCTTCGCCACGCTGCTGGCCGATATCGAGGTGGAGGACGTGCAGACCGTCGCCACTGCCGCCGTGCGGGACGCGGAGAACGGCGCCGAGTTCCTCGAGCGGGTGCGCGGCCTGGGTCTCTCACCGCGCCTGCTGTCGGGGGAAGAGGAGGCGCTGACCTCCGCGCATGGCGTGATGGGCGCCTTCCCCGATGCCCGCGGCACAGTGGCGGATCTCGGCGGCGGTAGCCTGGAGCTGGTGAAGATCGAGGGCGGGGAATGCCGGGAGGCCTGCAGCCTTCCGCTCGGCACCTTGCGCCTGCCCGCGCTGCGCGAACTCGGCGACCGCGGATTTCAGTCTGCTGTCGAGACACAACTGGCGCGCGCGGGTTGGGCCGTGGCGCATCCAGGGCCGCTCTACATGGTGGGCGGCACCTGGCGCGCGTTCGCCGCCTTCGCGATGCGTAAGGCCAAACACCCGCTAACAGACACGCACGGCTTCCACCTGCCGCTGGAAGAGGCCGAACGGGTGGCGAGGAAAGTGGCGGCGATGGATCGGGCTGAGCTGGCGCCCATCCCCGGCATCGCCACGGCCCGTGCCGCCGGATTGCCAGACGCGGCCGCCATGCTGCGGGTGATACTGAACGACATTCGGCCGGATGGGCTTGTCTTCTCCTCCTGGGGCCTGCGCGAGGGCCTGCTGTTCGATCGGCTGAGTGCGCCTGCGCAACGGCAGGATCCGCTGCTCGCCTCGATCGGCCATTTTTGTGAGCCGCGGGGCGGCGCCGCCACGCTGGCGACGATGATCGCCGCATGGACAGCCGATATTGGCGGCCGCAACGGGGGCGAGCGGCTGCGGCTGGCGGCGACGATGCTGGCGCTTGCCGCCGCCCGGATCGAGCCGAACCTGCGCCGGCGCCATGCTTACGAATGGGCGATGGACAAGCGCTGGCTGGGCTTGGACCCGGCGGGCCGTGCCAAGCTGGCGGCTGCTCTGCTGGGCGCATGCGGCAAGCCGAACCTGCCAGCAGAGCTGCAGCGCCTCACAAGCGATGAGGCGCTGCGCGAGGCGGTTGCCTGGGGCCTCGCCATTCGCCTCTGCCGGCGTCTGGGCGCGGGATCACGCGTGTCGCTGCTGACGAGCCGGCTCCAGAGAGAGCCGGGCCGGCTGGTCCTGTGGGTAGACCAAAGCCGCGCTCAGCTCGCCTCCGGGCCTGTCGAGGGCGACCTCAAGGTGCTCGCGGAGTGGATGGGCCTGGAACATGAATTGCGGATCGGGGAGACCGTAACCGCCATCAGCGCCTGAGCAGGTGGGCGCGGCCAGGGTGCCGCGCCTCGTCCCGGATCAGCTGATCTCTTCCCTCATCCACTGCCGCTCCGCCCGGCCGCAGACACGCTTGGCAAAGCCGGCGATCATCCGCTCAACCTCCTTCTCCGCCGAACCGACGCTGAGAATGGGCGAGAGGTGATTGTGGCCGGCGAGCAGGTGCATTTCCGGATATTCAGCATGCGCCACGCCCCAGGCGCCGACCAGCTGCGCCGCCTGCGTCTGAAAATCCTGCGGGTCCAGTTCGGACACGGTGAACAGCAGCGGCAGATCTGAATTGATCAGCCCGGCCATGCAGGACGCCGGACCCCAGCCTTTCGGGTCTGGTCCGTAATAGGCCATGTGGAACTCGTTCGGCGTGCAGCTGCGCGTGTCGTAGATGCCGGACAGCAGGATGGCACCGGCAACACCCCCGCCTGGCGCGACATGGTGGGCCCGCTGGGCGACATAGCTCGCCACGTGGGTTGCCCCTGCGGACTGTCCGCAAAGGACAATTCTGTCAGGGTTGCCGCCGTACTGAGCGATGTTCTCCCGCAGCCAGCCGACCGCCAGCGCCATGTCTTCAACTCCTGACGGAAAGCGATGCGCCGGCGCGAGACGATAGGTCATCGTCACGCCAATCATGCCATACCGCGCGGCCATGTCGCCCACATTGCTGTAGAACGGGCTGCCTTCAGTGTGCTTGTCGCCCATCACAAAGCCGCCGCCATGCACGAACAGCAGCACGCAGGCATCGGCGGCTTCGTCCTTGCGGAAGATGTCGAGCCGGTGGCGCGGATCGGGACCGTACGCGATGTCGCGCGTCACCTCCGTCCCGGGGCTCACGCCGTTGCTGATCTCTGCGAACAGCTGGTTCGTTCCCCGGATCATCTCCGGGGACAGTTCGCGCCCGAAACTCGCCACCTTCTTCCGCAGCTCGGACTTCATGCACCTCTCCCGGCCTCTTCTTGTTCAGAGCAGCGTAACCCGTTGCGCCCTGCGGAGGAAGCAGAAGAGTCGCGTCGCGTCAGAAGCCGTAGCGAACGCCTATCCAACCGGTCAGCGGCACGCCGTAGTCGATCGATCCGCCCTGATTGCGGGTGACGATCGTCTCATCGAACAGGTTCTCCACCCGCGCGACGACCGAGAGGTTGCCGACCAGCGGCGCCTGCGCGAACAGGTCCACCGTGGTCGCGGCCGGAAGAGCGTCGTCTTCCTGGTCATCCTCATATTGCAGGCCGACATGCCGCAGCGTGGCCGCCAGCAGCATGCCATCGCGCGGCCGCCAGCTGAGCGTGCCGCTCGCAGCCCATTCCGGCGTCTGCGCCGGGCGCAACCCGTCCAGCGCAACAGCCGCACCGGTGCCGCGCATTTCAGCATCGGTATAGGCAAGGGACCCGTTGAAGCTCACCTGGCCGAACTGGACCTGGCTGGCGAGCTCTACGCCGCGTGACTCGATCGCGTCGATATTCTGCCGCTGACGGGTATCCTCATTGAGCGAGACATTGGTGACGGCATTCTCAACCTTGTTGTCGAAAGCTGTCAGCGAGAAGGCGACGCCCTGCGCCGGTTGCCAGTCGATCCCCGCTTCGTAGCCCTCCAGCCGCTCGTTGCGGAGCTCCGCATTGGCGAGCGTGGTGACAGGGAACACCACGAACGGACGATAGAGCTCATTGAGCGTCGGCAGGCGCAGGCCCGTGTAAGCGGCTGCGCGCAGTTGCACGCCATCCGTAGCGCGAAGCACCGCGCCCGCGCGCACCGACCAATCCCATCCGGAGCGATCGTCATACTTGGCGCTCTCCGGCAGAAGGACGCCAGCGGCGTTGAAGTTTTGCATGTAACCGTCGTTGATTGTCCAACGGTCAGCACGCACGCCACCATTCAGCGTCAACGGGCCGAGCACCGCGTCATTTTCCACGAACAGGCCCCAGTCCGTGTTGACGCCGCCGGCATAGCGGCTGCCGTTGCGTGCCCCGCTCGCAAGATAGCGGTCTTCCACCAGATCGCCCTCCGAGCGGCGGAAGTCGGTGCCGAGGCGCAACGTGTGCCCACCTCCCACCGGCGGGCGCACTTCCAGCTTGCCGCCGATGCCGGTGGACGGCGTGTCTCTCTGGTCCAACGTCTTGGCGAAGCTGGAGGATGAGATCACGATGTTCGTGAAGTTGCGCCATTGTGCATAGCCGACCGCATCCACCTGCCACGGTCCACGGCTGACCAGGCGGGCAGAGATGTCCTGCCCCTCGCTTGAACTGTCAGCGCCCTCGAAGCGCAAAGTACGGTGATCTTCAAAGGCGAGGCCGCGCAGTTGCAGCTCCACCTGCTCGCCCACCGGCTGAACGAAGCGCGCGCTGGCGGACCAGCTGTCGAACCGTGCGCGCGCCGTCGCGGGCACGCGCTGATCCTCCGGCGTCGTGTGGAAGCCCTGGCCCCTGTCCCACCGGCCGCTAACGATCGCAAAGCCCTCGCCAACTTGCGGAGCGAGGGTGGCGGAAAGCTCCGTCTCCGCCCGATCGTTGATCAGAGCCTGCCCGGTCAGCAGCCCCAGCGTCGCCGCGTCGGCGCTTTCAAGCTCGATTGTACCCGCGAGGGCACCTGCGCCGAACGGGCCGGAGCCGCCGCCCCGCGTGACGCGGATGCTCTCCAGCCGCTCCGGCGCGATGGCGGAGAACGGAATGTAGCCGAAGAATGGGTCGGCCAGCGGAACGCCGTCCAGCAACATCTGCGCGCGCGACGTCGCATTGCCACCCAGCGCCCGCAGCGTCACGCCCTGCGCTGAGGGGTTGGAGGAGCGGCTGTCAGACCGGCGGAACTGCTGGAATCCCGCCACGGTGGAGAGCACATCCTCGATCCGGCCCGATGCGCTGGAGACGATCTGGTCACGCTCCAACTCGAGCGTCGTGTAGGCCGGAGCGGCGGGGGTCGCTTCCAGTCCGCCGCCGGTCACGACAATGACCGGGCGTTCGCCTGCCTCTTGCGTCGCGCGCGGGGCGTCCTGCGCCATCGCGGGAGCGAACGGGAAGGTGAGCGGGAGGAGGAGAGCCCAGGCTTTCAGCTGCATGACAGTCCGTTCTATGTTGCGTTTGTCCGGGCCTCTAGCCGCTTGTGCTTGCCGCGTCACCCCCGGTTTGGCACACGGGAGGAAAGATGATGGGAGAAACCAATATGCGACAGCGAGCCTTCTCGAGATTGGCCGTGGCGGCGCTCGGCTGCGCCACCCCAGCCGTTCTTCATGCACAGGAGTCGTTGACTATGTCCGTATCGCCCGTCGTCTCTCAGGATCATTCCGCGCTTCTGGCAAGCGACGATCCGCAGCTCGCGGCCAACAAGCGCCTTGTCTACGACATGTATCGCATCGTGCTGCAGGCGGGGCTGGCAGACCGTGCCCATGAATTCGTCGCCGAGGACTATATCCAGCACAACCCCAATGCGGCGCAGGGGCTAGCCGGCTTGATCGACTATGTCCGGTCCACCCGGCCGGAGCGGGAGATCAAGGAGACGCTGGATCTGCCGCTGATCCACCTGATGGCAGAGGGCGACTATGTGACGACCGCATTCGTACGGCCCGAGAAGGACGCGAATGGCGAGACCTATTATTCAACCTGGTTCGACCTGTACCGGATCGAGAACGGCAAGGTAGCCGAGCACTGGGATCCGATGCTCAAGACCGATGCGAAGATCGATCCGAACGACAAACGCCTCTGAGCCCCGAGCGCAAATGCGAAAGGGCCGCCTCCTTTCGGAAGCGGCCCCCCTCCTCTCCCAGATCGTTCGTCCGGGTATTCGGTCAGAAGTTGTAGGCCACCGTCGCACCATAGGTGCGCGGCGGCAGGTAGGTCGCGCCGAGCAGGCGCCCCGTCGCCAGCGCGAAGGTGCTGCTCAGCCTGTCCAGGTCGAACAGGTTCTTCGCCCAGACCTGGAAGCTCAACCGGTCATCCGCCGTGCGGTATGTCGCGCCCACATCGACGAACGTGTAAGCCTTAGAGCTTTCGATCTCGCGCTCGAACTCGGTGAAGTAGATCCGGCTCTTGTAAGTGACGTCACCCTGCAGCGTCAGCTCGCCACCATTGGCAAAGGGGATGTCGTACTCACCATGCACGTTGAACGCCCATTTCGGCGTGTTGCGCAGCATGTTGCCGGCCAGTTGCATGTCGCCGCCGCCCGGTGCACCGAAGGCGGTGGGGTCGGGATTGGTGACGGGGTCATAGGCCGGCGACCCGGGCGTCATGATGTTGGCGGGGTTGAGCGGGTCCAGCGTAAGGTAATCCTCAAACTTCGCGTCCGTGTAAGACAGCGATCCGCTGACCCGGAAGTCCGGCGTCACGCGGCCGAAGATGTCGAGCTCGAAGCCCTTTGCGGTCGTCTCGGCCGCGTTCTGGAAGATGGTCGTGTATCCGGTCGGCCCGCCCGCCACCGTCTTGTTGAGCTGCAGGCCCTGCAGATCATAGGTGTAGGCCGCAAGGTTAACCGAAATGCCGCCTGCCACCGTCGCCTTGATGCCGACTTCGTGGTTCTGCACATTCTCCGGGTCCACGATGGTGCGGCTGCCGGAAGCGTTCTCGCCAGAGCCTGCCTTGAAGCCTTCCGCGTAGGTGTAATAGATCATCAGGTCGCGGTTCGGCTGCCATTCCAGCCCGACTTCAGGCGTGAAGTCCTCGAAGCTGCGCTCCACGAAAGTGCTCTCGTTCGTGTGGCGGATGACCGGGCCGCGACCGCCGCCAGCGATGACGATGGACGGATTGCGGGAGTCGATCTTCTCCCAGCTGTAGCGGCCGCCAAGCTTGACGGTGAATGCGTCCAGCGCGGGCGTCAGCAGGCCCAGCCCGATATTCGCCTGGCCGAAGATCGCGAAAGCCTCGGTGCCCAGATTGGACTTGGTGCAGACGCGCTTCGGCGCAATGACGGTGCTGCCGCCAGTGACGCTGCCGGGCGAATAGCCGCAGAGCTCATAGGCCTCGGCAAGGTCGATGCCCGCCGCCTGCAGCAGCGGGATGTTCGACTGCATGCCGTTGCGGCGCGACAGGCCGACATTGTCGATCGGCCGCTGCCGCTCGTGGAAGTAGAAGCCGCCCACCACGAGGTCGAAATTGTCGACCGAGTAATTGACCTGCAGCTCGTTCGAGTATTGCTCGCTGTCGATCCGCCGCTCCTGCACGGTCGTCGGCTGACCGTTCGTCTCCAGGCTGTTGATCACGGCCGAGAGGTCAAGATCCTGGAACAGCGAGGTCTTGAAGTTGCGGTAATTGGCGATGTTCGTCACCGCCAGCGCATCACTGAGTTCCGTCGTGAAGATGCCGGTGAAGGAATAGGACTTGGTATCCGTCCCGACATCGACCTCGGAGGCGAGATCACGCGGCTTCGTCGCATAGCCGCCAACCCCCAGCGAAGCGAGGCGCGGCACGCCCGGGAACGATGGGGCGAGGTAGTGGACCGCGCCCGAATGATCGTCCTGCCGGAAATACTCGCCTGTCAGGAGCAGGTCCGTTGTGTCCGAGAAGTCGAACTGCAGCATGCCGCGAACCATGCGGCGCTTCAGGTCATCCACTTCGGAACCGGTGATGGGGTTCTCGCCATAACCGTCGCGGTCCTCGATCTTGCCCGCGATACGGAAGAGAATTCCTTCGGTGATCGGGCCGCTCACAGCCGTTTCCGCGACGATCGAATTGTAATTGCCGTAAGTGAGGCGGCCATAGCCCGACAGATCCCGCGTCGGCTTGGCGGTGATCAGATTGATCGAGCCGCCAGTGGCATTGCGGCCATAGAGCGTGCCCTGAGGGCCACGCAGCACCTCCACCCGCTCCAGGTCGAAGAGGCTGGTCAGCTGCGCCTCGGCCCGCGCCACCACCGCGCCATCGACATGCAGCGCAACGCCGGTCGCATTGCCGGTGGTGGAGGTGTTCGCGCCAACGCCGCGAATGAAGATCTTCGCCTGGTTGAAGTCATTGCCGAAATTGACGCTCGGCACGATGGTCTGCAGGTCCTGCAGGCTGTTGACCTGGCTGCTGGAAAGCCGGTCGGCGCCAACCGCCACGACGGAGGCGGCGACGTCCTGCAGCGTCTGCTCGCGGCGCTGCGCGGTCACGACGATGGCGTTGCCTTCGGCCGGCGTGAGGGTCGGATCGGTTGCACCCTGCTGCGCGGCATCGTTGGCGGGGGACTGCGGAGACCCTATGCCGGCTTGGCCGAAGGCTGGCGCAGCCGTGCCGGCGAGCAGGAGAACGGTCAACGCCCGGGTGGTCGTCTTCATAGCGGCAGCCTCATCCGTTTACTTTTTTGGTTATCCTTAATGTTCTCGCCTACTTTCCTCTGCTTAGAGCTGCAACAATCCCGCGCCTGCTCAACTTTGCCGATAGCTTGAATGCGGAAGCTTGTGACAATTTGGACACAGCGCCCATAAGAGACGAGCCGCCTTGAGAGGCGGCTCGCATGGGTTGGTCTTGCCTTGATGGATTCTGCCCTGCGGCAGGACCCTGTCCGCTCAGAGCCGCGCGGGCGCTCCGTCCAGCAGGATGGTCTTGGTTTCGAGGTAGGGCCACAGGCCTTCCTCACCGCCCTCGCGACCGACGCCGCTTTGCTTGAAGCCGCCGAAGGGCATGCCGAACTCCATCCGCATCCCGTTCTGCCCCATCACGCCCGTCCGCACGCGGCGGCTGATGTCGTAGGCGGCCTGCGGATCGGTGGTGAAGACGCTGCCGTTGAGGCCGAAATTGCTCTCGTTGGCGAGTTGGATCGCGTGCTCCTCATCCTCCGCCGGGATCAGGCAGAGGACCGGGCCGAAGATCTCCTCCTGCGCGATGCGGCTCTGATTATCGACATTGGCGAACAGGGTCGGCTCGATGAAATAGCCCTTGTTCATATGCGCGGGGCGCTGGCCGCCGGTGACAAGGTCGGCGGACTTGCGCCCTTCCTCGATGTACATCTCCACCCGCTCCAGCTGACGCTTCATGGCAAGCGGGCCAAGCTGCGTCTCCGGATCGTCCGAGTTGCCGATCCTGATGCCCTTCATCACGCCGGCGATGGCCTCGGCCAACTCGTCATGCCGGTTCTTGGGGACAATCGCGCGGCTGAGCATCGCGCAGACCTGCCCGCTCATCACGGTGATCGTGTTGCCGAGGATTCCGGCCGCCGCTTCAATGGGAAAATCGTCGCGGATGATGGCGGCGGACTTGCCGCCCAGCTCCATCGTGCAGCGGGTCATCTTCCCGCCGCAGACGCTGGCGATGTGCATCCCCGCCGCGCTGGAACCGGTGAAGCTGACCTTGTCGATGTCCTTGCTATGGATCAGGTGATCGGACGCCGCGCGGTCGGCCGGCACGAGATTGACGGTGCCCGCAGGGAGCCCCGCAGCCTCAGCCGCCTCGGCGATGATGTAGGCTTCCAGCGGGGTTTCCGGCGATGGCTTCATGATGATCGGGCAGCCGGCGATCAGCGCATAGAACACCTTGTTGGCCATGATGCCGAAGGGCGCGTTCCACGGCGCGATGCCCACGACGACGCCCACCGGCTCCCGCGCGATGATGGCGGTGTCGACCACCTGACCCTTCTTCTGCTCCACCCAAGCGAAGCTCTCACCCATGGCGGCGATCCCGCGAAGCCCGGCGACCGCGCCGCCATGCATCACCGGCGCGAAGCTGGCGAGGCCGCCGACCTGCGCCGTCCACGCCGCGGCAAGCTCCGGAATCCGCGCCTCGAGCAGGTCCACCATCGCCATGAGCTTGCGCCCACGCTCTGCCGGCGGAGTGGTCGGCCACGGGCCATGGTCGAACGCCTGTCGGGCGGCGGCAACGGCCCGGTCCATGTCCGCCTCGCTCGCCTCAGCGACACGCGCGACCGGCTCTTCCGTGTTGGGGTTGATGATCTCGATCTCTCGCCCGCCCGTCGCTGCGACCCATTCGCCGCCGATGAAGAGCTTGTCGGGATGAGTGATGTTTACGCCTTGAGGGATCATGGAGACTCTCCGCTGGCAGGGGCCGTTATTGTGTCGGCTAGAAGTTGGACATGATGGTGAGCGTACGACTGTCGAGCGGCTTGCCTTCCGCCTGCAGTTGCAACTCTCGGGGGCGCAGCCTGGTCTGCTCGTCGATCAGCCAGGCGTGGATCGCCTGCACCTGCTCGGGGCTCAGCAGATCGTCGAAGTGCGGCATGCCATTCGGCAGCAGCAGCCCTTCAAGCACGATGCGGTCGAAGATTGCATGCGTTCCACGGCGCATGCGCCGCAAATCCGGCAGCGGAGCGCGGGGCTGGTTGGAATGGCAGATCGAGCAGTTCTCCGTGAACAGCGCTGAGCCGAGCGCGATTGTCTCCGCTGTCACACCGGGCAGCTGCGCCGGCGGCTCGGGCGCCGGCTCCAGCGGCGGCAGGTCCGCCGGGATCGGCACCGCGCCGCCATCCAGGCGGAAGACCAGCAGCCGGTTCGCGTTGCCCTTGCTGTAGGCCGCAGCATAGGGCGGCACGAAACCCCAGCCGCCTCCGCCCCAACCGGTCTGCACGGCGATGTACTGCACCCCGCCCACCCTGTAGGTCATCGGCGCGGCCAGCATGGAACTGCCGGTGTCGATGCTCTTGAGGATCCGCCCCGTCTCCGCATCGCGCACCACCAGCTTGCCGGACAAGGTGCCGTGGATGACCAGCCCGCTCTCGGTCGCGAGCACACCGCCGCGATCCTGCCAGCCGTCGAAATCCGCAGCCCACCTGGTGGCGCCGGTCAACGGGTCGATCGCGCGCAGTTGCGAGGAGAAGGGCTTTTCGAGCACCTGCTGCCATTGCGGCAAGGCCTTCACCGCCTCCTGGATGGGCGGCGGCAGCGTCGCCAGCGCCGGTTCGAGATCGGCGGTGAAGATCAGCGCGGCGGCGGGATTGAGGGACCGCTGCCGGTGCGGCGGGTTCTCCTGCCCCGGCGGGATGAACATGAGGTTCCCCATGTCCACCACGCTCGCGAAGTAGAGGTTCCGCGTCGGATCATAGGCCGCCGGATGCCAGTTGCGCGCGCCCGAGCTGGCCGGGAAGACGATCTTCGGCCCCTGCGCGTAGTTCGAATATTCCGGCGTCAGGCGCGGCTTGCCGGTGGCGAGATCCCACCCGCTTGCCCAGCTGGTGCGCACCAGCGGATTGGCGGCCAGCGGCTTGCCAGTCTGTCGGTCCACCACGAAGAAGAAGCCGTTCTTGGGCGTGTGCAGGATGACGGGGCGGTTCTCGCCTTCGATCTCCATCTCCGCCAGCACCATGGGCTGGGTGGCGGTGAGGTCCCAGCTGTCCTGCGGCGTTTCCTGGAAGTGCCACTTCATCTCGCCCGTCGCGCGGTCCAGCGCCACCAGCGAATTGAGATAGAGGTTGTCGCCCCCATTCGGAGAGCGCGTGGCCAGCGGATAGGGACCGCCATTGCCGGTGCCGATGATCACCTGGTCGAACACCGGATCGTAAGTGATCGCGTCCCACACCGTGCCGCCGCCGCCAATGTCCCAGCGGCTCTGCGGGTCCCAGGTGGCGAGCGCCTTCTCCAGCGCCTCGCTTTCCTGCGGGCCCAGCGCCGGGTCGCGCGGAATGGTCCAGAAGCGCCATGCTTCCTTGCCGGTCGCTACGTCGTAGGCAGTGACATATCCACGAACGTCATATTCGGAACCGGCATTGCCGATGATGACGAGGTTGCCCGCAATCTCCGGAGCGCCAGTGCTGGTGTAGCCCCGATTGCGGTCCGCGATCGTGTCCACCTTCCACGCGACCGCGCCGGTCGCGGCATCGAGCGCGTAAAGCCAGCCGTCGAGCGCCCCGACATAGACGCGCCCGTCATGCACCGCCACGCCTCGGTTGGCCTGGTCGCAGCAGGCAACGCGGTTGGACTGCATGTCCACCTCGGGCGTGAAGGCCCACAGCTCACGCCCCGTCGCGGCGTCCAGCGCGTAGACGCGGCCGAGATTGCCGCTGGTGTACATCACGCCGTCGATCACCACCGGCGTGGCTTCCTGCACCCGCGCGGTGCCGAGGTCGTATTCCCAGGCGAGGCCGAGCCGCTCCACATTGGCGGGCGTGATGTCTGTCAGGCGCGAGAAGTGGCTTTCGGCCCAGTCGCCTCCCGGATTGTCCCAGTCCTCACTCGCGCCGATCGCCAGCGAAGGAGCGTCGCCCGCGCCATATTGCGCACAACCGGCGGCCAGCAGGATTGCCGCCGCTGCCGCGCCCAGAGCGCCCCACTTCCTCATTGCGGCCACAGGTGCTGATACTGCTCGAGCACGGAGCGCAAGGTGCGCGGCGGCCTGCCGGTGATGCGCTCCACATCGTCGGAAACGACATCCATGAAGCCTTCGCGGATCGACTGGCCGAAGGTGACCATGCCCTCGCTTGCCCACGGGATGGGCCCGTCCGGGATCACGTCCGAAGCCTTGCGCGCCACGCCGAGGGAGTCGAAATAGGCGTACATCCCCTCGTCATCGACGTCCTCGATCACGATCGGCTTGCCGGCCATCTCGGACACCAGCGCCATCGCATCGGGCAGCGCCCAAAGCTCCGGCCCGGTGACGTTATAAGCCTTGTTCTCATGCCCATCCTGCGTCAGCACGCCGACGGCGGTGGCGACGCAATCGTCACGGCTGACGATCGGCACACGGCCACGCCCCGCGTTCTCCGGCTTGTGGCCGGCCGCCAGCGCGGGGATCGCCATCGCCGTCGCCACGGCCTCGGCATAGAGGCTGTTGCGCAGGTGCGTGTAGGCAGCGCCAGAGGCCTCGATCATCTGCTCGGTCGCAAGGTGGTCGAACTGCTCCACCGAAGGGTTGCCGGGGGCGCCGCTGCCCAGGATCGACGTGTAGACGACGTGCTTCACCCCGCGCGCCACCGCCGCCTCCACAGCGGCGCTGTGCTGCTCGACCCGGCTGCCGACCCGCGTGGTTGAGATCAGCAGCATCCGCTCCCCGCCCTCCATCGCTGCGGACAGGCTGGCGGGATCATCGAAATCGGCGAAGCGCACATTGGCCCCCCGCTCCGCCAGATCGGCAAGCGTGCCGGGCGTGCGCGAGAGGAACACGAGGTCCTCCGGCGCGCACCTGTCCAGCAGCAATTCCGCGGCCGCGCGGCCGAAAGCGCCCGAAGCGCCGGTGACGATGATGGTACCCATTTCCTCTCCCCGGCAGAATCCGCCGTCTTGTGCGGCAATCATAACGAGTGTTACGATCAGCGCACAAGAGGGGGAGGACGCCAAATGCCGACATTGTCCATCGAGGACCGACTGGGCCTGCAGGATCTGATCGCCGCCTATAGCTGGGCGCTGGATACGGGTGACGCCGACGCGCTGGTCCAGTGCTTCACGCCCGACTGCCTGATGAGCGAGGAGGTGTTCGAGGATCCGGACATCTGGGAAGGGCACGAAGGCATTCGCGGCCTGATGGCGCATTACGCCAACGCGCCCGGCTTTCCGGGCCGCCAGCACCACGTGACGCAGGTGCAGTACATGCCGCAGGAGGACGGCAGCGTGAAGATGCGCAGCTTCGCCTTCGTCACCGAATGCGAGGGAGAGCCGCCCTACCTGCTGCGCTTCGCCGGCTGGTATGACGACCACGCGGTGAAGGAAGCGGACGGCCAATGGCGCTTCAAGCGCCGCATCGTCCGCCTGTGGGATGGCGAGGTCTTGTCCAAGTTCCCCGGCCGTGGCCAGTGGGTGCCGAGGAAGCGGCCGGAGAGCCTCATCATCCGGCGTTGAAGCCTTCCCGGCTCGACACGTTTTCGCTTCGAGACACGCTCCTCCCGTGGCATGATGCAGCCGCAGAACACGCGGTCGCAGTCAGTCCCCGGGAGGAGCCGACCGTGTCCCACTTCGTGCCGACAAATCGCCCGCGCATGAGCTTCAGCGAACTCGCCCCCAGGATCGAGGCGGCCGGGCTGCCGATTGCGGACAACCCGCTCATCGTCGTGGGGGTGCGCGGCTATTACAAGAACAGCATGGGCCTGCCCGGGCAGAACGATTCCGGCATCTATGACGATGCCATCTTCCTGATCACGGACACGCACTTCAGCTCGTACAATGCGAATACGGAGCCTTCCACCCGCAAGGTCGGGCATGGCTTCGCCGAAAGCACCCGAGGGCGGGCACGGCTGAAGACGGGCGTATGGAAATGCTACCGCTTCGCCGTCCACGGGTCGAAGAGGGCGCCGCACGAGGCGCTGTGCCAACGGGCTGGCGATGTCGAGGTCATGCGCGACGGCAATCCCGACTATGCTCACCGCGGCGCCTTCGGGATCAACATCCACAAGGGCGGCTGGAAGACCACGTCAAGCGAGGGCTGCCAGACGATCTACCCGCAGCAATGGAGCGCCTTCATCACCTCCGCGCACGACCAGGCGCAGCGCCTGTTCGGCAGCAAGTGGCGCACCACCACGATCCCTTACGTCCTGCTTCAGAACGATTGGGACTAGACTCTACCGCCTCGCCAACACCCAGCCGAGCACCAGGCCGGTGTCGGCGCGTTCCGAGGCTGTCGCGCCTGCAGCTCGCGCGATCACCTCGCCGGGCCGCGCAGCATAGGCGGCCAGTGCCTCCACCCAGGCTTCGCCGGCTGCGTCGGTGAGGCGCCCCAGCGCCTGCCAGCCGGGAAGGCACTGCGCGCCCTCGCAACGCTTCACCCTGCCGGACACCAGCGCCACACGCGCATAGCCCGCCTCCTGCGCCGCATCCTCGATCAACAGCGCATCGGCATGGCGGCTGACACCGGCGACGAGAGCGGGCCGCTGCTCCAGCACCGATCGAGCGAAGCGGATACGATCGCCCTCGATCGCCTGCGCCAGCCCGCCCTGCGCCTCGCCCGCGGCGGCAAACCGGCGGCCGGCAGCGAGCGCGGGGTCATAGAGCAGCACGCTCGCCTCTCCATGTCGCCAACGCCAGCTGGCGAGGCCGGCGACGGTCGGCACCGCGAGAGCGCCCGCCATCACGGCGCGACGAGACGCGCGGATCATCGCGGCACCTCGCCCGGCTTGGGCAGCGCATGTGGATGAGGCCCTGCCGAGAGATAATCGGCGATCGCCTGCAACTGCGCATCGCTCACCTCGCCGCGCGGGATCGCGGGCATGTTGCCGATGCCCCTTCGCGCCGCCTGCACGACATATTGCGCCGGCAGGTTGTCGCGCGCCTCCAGCAGCGGCTCGTCCATGCGCCGCCCGAGCAGGCCGGTGCCCATGCCGTTCGGCCCGTGGCACATGATGCAATGCTCGACATAGAGCGCCTCGCCGCCCGTCGCGTTCGGGCGCTGCGCCATGGTGATCGGCTGCGGCATGGGTGGCGGACCAGCCTGCACAGCGGCGGCCGCCGTCGTCTCGTCATCCACCCCCGCGCCGCTCTGCGCCACGGCAACGCCGAACAGCCCGGCCACCAGCAGCGCGCCCGCCGCGCCGATCAGTGCTCCGCTCCTCATGCCGGCTGCCCTCCGTTGGTGGCGCTGGGCCAGATGCCGCTCTTGCCCGGAGCGAGGATGCCGTTCGGGTCCAGCGCGTCCTTCACCGTGCGGTTGAGGTTCCACAGCGATCCGCTGTTCCAGTCATAGGTCTCGCGTACAAGGTCCATGTAGTCGAGATGGGTGCGATACTCGCCGTATCCGTTCGCCTTCGCATCGGCGACCAGCGTGCGGAAGAACGGGTCGATCTTCGCCATCATCTCGGGCGAATCCTTGTCGAAGATCATCGCGTTCACGTTCAGCAGGTGCCGCTCCCCGAAGGCGAAGCTGCCCTGATAATCCATCCCGTATTCCTGGTAACGGGCGTAGGCGCGGCGGAACTGTTCCAGCGCCTTGGTCCCGTCCTGCGGCAGGACGGGCGAGAAGCCGATGTGCCCGCCGCGCCCGCCATACCAGTTCACGTTCTGCATCGGGAAGGTCATCGGCGTGCCGGTCCAGCCGGTATATTCCAGCGGCTGCCCCTTCACCCAGCTCGTCGGCTTGATGAGCATCGGGTTGATCGCATTGATCGCCTGCTCCAGCACCTTGTAGGCCGCCTTGTTGATCTCCTCGCGCCCATAGAGCCGCAGGGAAACACCCCACCAGCCGATGTTGAAGCGCTTACGGATCGCGTCGATCACCGCATCGCTCAGCGCGCCCGGCTCCTCCGTCCATTCCTGCCGCGTGGTCATCACCGCGGCGGCCCGCAGCCAATTGCCGATGGAGGGGCTCTGCTGCAGCACGCCTTCACGCCGCAGCGGCCCGATCGTATCGATCATCGCCTTCAGGTCGTCAGGCCGGTCGAACTCGACATCCATGCCCATCAGGCTCTCGGGCTCCGGCATCAGCCACAGGCCCATCTTGGTGACCACGCCGAAATTCGACTGGCAGAACATCTGGTCCCACGCGGGGCCATAGCCGTACGGGTAGAGCGTCCAGGCGTCGGAGCCGGGGAAGGCGCCCATGCCGGTGCGCACCACCTCGCTATTGGGCAGCACCACCTCCAGCCCGCAGATGCGCTTGGTGTGCTCCCCGTAGGGCGTGTAGCCGAGGCCCCGGTCCAGTGCGTTGCCCATCACGCTGCCCCATGAGTTGCCCGGCGTGCTGATCCAATAGGGCAGCTTGTTGGCCTGAATGTAATCGTACAGGTCGTAGAAGCTGACGCCGGGCTCGACGATGACGGTGCCGTTCGCCTCGTCCACCTCGATCTTCTTCATGCGCGACAGATCCATGACGACGCTGCCCGCAAGATGCGGCGCGCTACCGCCATAGCCGAGGTTCTTGCCCCGGCTGATCGGCCAGAGCGGCACCTTGTACTGGTTCGCGATCTTCAGCGCGGCCTGGATCTCTTCCACGCTGGTCGGCGCGATGGCCCCGCCCGGGTGATGGGTGGCATCGTCGATCGCGAACTTGTCCTGATAGGTCTGCTGGTCGAGCCGCGTGAAGAACACCTTGTCCGCGCCCAGTGCGCTCTCGAAGGCGCGTTGGGCCTGGCTCAGGCGGTCGGGACTGATCGTTGGGGTAGCTGCCTGGGTCATGGATCTACTCGGTGGACCAGCGCGTGCGCGCCGGAGGTCTTGTTGCGGCGTCGAGGCGGATCACCTCGCCGTTGAGAAGCGGCGTGCGCAGGATGAAGTCGACGACGGCGGCGAATTCCTCCGCCCGCCCGGCGCGTTTGGGAAACTCGCTGTCCTTCAGCAGCTCCTGCACGAAGCTGTCCGGCAGGCCCGCCACCATCGGCGTGGCCATGAAGCCCGGCGCGATGCCGGCGACCCGGATGGCGTGACGCGAAAGGTCGCGCGCCCAGACCAGCACCAGCCCGGCCAGCCCGGCCTTGGCGGCGGTGTAGGCGCCCATCCCCTCCTGCCCTTCGAAGCTGGCGATAGAGCAGGCGTTGACGATCACCCCTCGCTCCCCGTCCTCGCCGACGGGCTCGTTGCCGATCATCCGATGCGCCACGGCGGCGGTGACGTTAGCCGCACCGATCAGGTTCACCTCCACCACGCGGCGGAATGCGACCAGATCGCCCGGACCGTCCGCGCTGGCGATCGGGCCGATGCCGCCGATGCCGGCGCTGTTGACGAGGATGTGGATCGGCCCGTCAATGGAGGCGACCGCCTCCGCCACGCCCTCCGCATTGCTCACGTCGCAAGCGGTGAACTCCACCCCCTCGGGCGGAGTGCCGCCGATATCGAGCGAGATGACACGAGCCCCAGCAGCCGCCAGCGACTGCGCGGTCGCGGCACCGAGCCCTGAATTGCCGCCGGTGATGACCGCGGTCCTGCCTGCCGGATCCATTCTCTCTCCCGCGCGCCATCAGGGAAACCGCAGCGCGACTTTAACGCCCGTTACTTTTGAGCTACGACCATCGCAAGTCAACAGACCCCTGATCATGCAGGGGCATTTCAGGAGAGGGGCTTTGGCGACACGCGAGGAGCTCTACGCCGCGCTCGACGAGTACAAGGCGGCGCTGGCCGCACGTGATCCGTCCCAGCTGGACTGGGCGGAGACGCATTTCATCACCGAGAACAATGTCGCGCTCACGGCGGGCGACGGGGTGTGGAACACGATCACCGCGCTCGGCCCCTACGATCTGCGCTTCGCCGATGTCGCGCATGGGCAGGTGGCGCTGTTCACCTGTGTGGAGGAGACCGACGCTGTCTCCCCCATGGCGATCCGGTTGAAGGTGACCAATGGCCAGATCGCCGAGGTCGAGACAGTCGTCGCCCGCAACAAGGACGAAGGCTTCCCCTTCCTCGGCCAGAGCTTCGAGACCAAGCCGGAGATGGAGGCGCTGGTGCCGGAGAGGGAGCGCTGTACCCGGGATGAGCTGCTCCGCCTCGCCAACGGCTATTTCGAGACTATCGAGCGCAATGATGGAACGCTTGCAACCCGCTTTCATCCCGATTGCAACCGGGTCGAAAACGGGGTGCAAACGACCAATAACGAGGGCTTCCCGCTGCCCATCGCCCGCTTGGGCTGTGAAGAGCAGTTTCGTTTGGGATGGTATCGTTATGACGATGAACTAAGGGCCCGCCGCTTCCCGCTGGTGGATGTGGAGCGCGGCATCGTGCTGGCCTACGGCTTCATCGACCATTCGGGCCGCCTCGGCGAGTATGAGCTGACGGACGGAACCAAGGCGTCCAGCCCCGTCAGGCGGCCGCACAGCTACTACCTCGCGGAAGCCTTCAAGATCCGCAGCCACGCAATTGCGCAGGTGGAGGCGGTGTTCCATACCGTGCCCTATCGCATGCCGTCCCCCTGGGACGCGCATCGATGAGCGCCAACTCGCACGCTGAGATCGCCTTGAATCCGGCAATCGCGGAAGCGCCGCCGCAGGGCGGTTCGCTGAGCAATGCGAGGCGCGTCCTCTCGCTGGTGCTGCTGGCGGGGGTGTTCATCATGGACGGCTATGACCTCAACGCGATGGCGCTGGCGGTGCCCCACCTCGCCGGACCGATGGGCGTGGAGCCTGCCGCGTTCGGCCTCGTGTTTTCCGCCGCCCTTATCGGGCTGGGTGCGGGCGCGGCGTTGATCGCCCCGCTGGGGGACCGCTTCGGAAGGCGTGAGCTGATCGTCAGCGGCTGCTTCGTGGCCGCGCTGGCGACGGCGGCGACCGCCTTTTCCAGCAGCATCACCGCCTTCCTGTTCTGGCGCTTTGTCACCGGCGCGGCGCTGGGGGCCTGCCTGCCGAACTGCACCGCCCTCTCCTCCGAACTGGCGCCGCCCCGCCTGCGGGCGACGGTGATGGCAATCGTCTCCGCGGGCATCGTGCTCGGCGCGATGGGCGCGGGACTGACAGCGCCGGAGGTCGTTGCGGCCGGGGGCTGGCAGGCGCTGTTCTTCATCCCCGCCGCCTTTGCTGCGTTGCTGGGCCTCGCGCTCTGGTTCGTGCTGCCGAAAGGCTCGACCCGTCCGCCGGCGCCGGCCCATGCGTCCCGCATTCCGCAGCTGATGCTGTTCAGCGCGCCGTGGCTGTTCCCCTTCGTCATCTTCGCCACGGCCTTGGCGCTGAACGCCGCCAACATCTACCTGCTCACGTCCTGGGCGCCGACGGTGCTGCCGCAAGCGGGGTTCACGGTGGATCAGGCGGCGCGCGTCACCGGGTTGATGCAGGGTGCGGGGCTGGTGCTGGGGCTGGGGACGAGCGTGCTGATCGACCGCTGGCGGCCGGGCCCCACGCTGGTGGGCGGCTTCGCGCTGATGAGCGCCTGCTTCATTGCGATCCTGCTGACCGCGCCGGACCCAACCCGCTGGACTCTCCTGCTGCTGGTCGGCGCGGGCGGAGCATCGGGGTGCGCGATGGCCTTGCCCGCCCTCGCCGCCTACCTCTTCCCCGCGCATGTGCTGTCCAGCGCGATGGGCATGGGCGTCTTCGTCGCACGCATCGGCGCCATCGCGGGCCCGCTGATCGGGCAGGCGATGCTCTCGGCCGGGGCCTCTCCGCAGGCGATCCTCGGGGCGGCAGCCGTGCCTGCCGCGCTTGCGGCGCTGGTCTGCCTCGGCGTCGGCGCGGCGCTCAAGGTGCGGGTGCGGGTGGAGGCGGCGGGATAGAGCCACGCGGCGGCTCGCCCGGCACTGTCCGTTTTTAATCGAGTGTTCATCCCCTTCCGGTCGCCCAAGCCGCGATTGTGATTTAGCCTCCCGGCAGACAGAGGAACGGGAGGGAAGGATGACAGGCAGGACGACACGCCGCATCGCCGGCAGGCTGAGCGCACTGGGCGCGCTCCTCGGCAGCTTCGCGCTCACCTCGCCACCCGCGCAGGCGCAAAACCTCACGCCGGAAGTGCTGGTGGAGCGGGCCGAGATCCTCGATCAGATCACCCGCTTCTACTACAACATCCTCAACCCCG
Organism: uncultured Erythrobacteraceae bacterium; assembly: GCA_966251025.1. Lineage (GTDB taxonomy): Bacteria > Pseudomonadota > Alphaproteobacteria > Sphingomonadales > Sphingomonadaceae > Croceibacterium. The sequence continues at coordinate 92,011 of CBINJM010000010.1, forward strand.
ATCCGAACAGCTTCCGCGAGTTCTTCACGGAGGATGGCGAGCTGCGGCTTGGCCCCACGCGCGTGCACCGGGGCGAGGACATCGCCAGCGCCTATGTCCGCGCGCCCGACAATTTCAACGCCAACGCCGCTTCCTTCAACATCCTGATCGGCAACCCGCTGATCAATGTGAACGGCAACACCGCCACCTCCAAGGTCACCTTCTCGGAGGTGCTGCTGGAGAAGGAAGGCGGGCTGCCACGCATCGTCGTCTCGGCGCGCGAATACGCGACCTGGGAGAAGGTGGGCGGCAAGTGGCTCTACAAGCGGCGCCACATCTATGCCGGCACCACGCCTCCGGACTGGTGGCAGGAGTGCTGCGAATGATCGCGAGGCCAAAGGCCCGCTGACAGAAGGGAGAGAGTCTGATGAAGGTCCGCTCCAAATATCTTAGCCTGTCCGCCGCCACGCTGCTCGCGTGCAGCGGCTTTGCCACAGCGCCCCTGCTCGCCAATGCGGAAGACCGCGCGGCGATCGAAGACTTGCACGGCCGCTACCTCTTCGCGTTCGACTGGCAGGATGCGGAGACCTACGCCGCCACCTTCGCGCCGGACGGCATCCTCGATTACGGCGCAGGCGAGATCAGGGGGCGCGAGGCGATCGCCGCCTTTATCCGCGAAGGCCGCCAGCGTACGGAGCAGGCCCGCGCCAACACGCCCGAAGGCCAGCGGCCGCCGGGTGGCCGCCACATCATCAGCAACATCGTCGTGGATGTGAACGGCGACCGCGCGCGGGGCCTTGCCTACTGGACGCACATGACGAGCGGCCCGGACGGACGCGGCACGGTCGACTTCTGGGGGCATTACGAGGACGATCTGGTGAAGGTGAACGGCGAGTGGCTCTACGCCCGCCGCCGCATCTACAACCAGGCGATCCCGGAATGGTCGGCGCAGGATGCCAACCCGGTGCTCAACCCCAGCCCGCCGCCGCGCCAGCGCGCACCTGCCGCGCCGTAGAAGCGATCCGCCGACGAGCGCTAAGACCTGAAGTCCAGCCCGCCTACCCGCTCGGCGAACCGCCAGCCTTCAGGCGTGCGCACCAGCTTGTCCGTGAAGGTGCCGACCAGCGGGCTCTTCGGGTCCATGGTCGGGAGGCCGCCATCCTCCGGCACATCGCCCATGTAGAGGACGATGACGCTGAAGGCGCGGGCGTGATCGGCATCCTCCACATCGACCACAATGTTGGCCATGACGTGGCGCTGTGCGCGAGGTGGCCGGGCGGTGAAGTTGGCGAGGATGGCGGCACGCCCCTCCACGAACTCGCCGGGGCGGCTGGGCCGGGCGAAGCGCGCATCTTCGGTGTAGAGCGCCGCGACGGCCTCCCAATCCTGCGCGTCGTTGAGGTTGACGTAGCGCTTGATCAGCTTCTCGCAATCGAGCTCGATCGCGCGGCGTTCCTCTTCCGTCATCGCGGTGGTCATTCGGAATCCCTCTGTTGTTCTGCAGCCGCCCCCTTTGCAGGTTTGGTCCGTTCGAGGAACAGGGAGCGGCCCGCCTCGTCCGTCGCCTCCAGAGTGACGATCAGCCGGTCCACCATCGCCGCGAACCGGGCCATCTCCTCCTCGCTCAGGCCGGAGAACAAGAAGGCGGCCACCCGCTCCCCCTCAGGCCGCAGGGTGCGATAGAGCGCCTCCCCCTCCGGGGTCAGGCTCAGCCATTTGCGGCGGCGATTGGCTGGATCGGGCGACACGGCGATGCGGCCGTTCTTCTCCAGCGTCGCCACCGCGCGGCTGACGCTCATCGCGTTGACGCCGGTCATCTGCGCCAGCTCATGGCTCGCGGTGCGGCCCAGCATGCCGATCGTCATCAGCATGCGGAACTCGTTGAGGCTGATGCGGTGCGGCCCGGCAAGGTGCGTAGAGAACGGCGCGATCAGCCGATTGGTCAGCTTGAGCAGCTGGTGCAGCGTCGCCACCCTGTCGCCACTGGCCGGCTCTGCCGGTTGCGCGGCCCTCTTTCGCACACCGCTCGCCTTCGCCGCTGCCTCGCCCATCCGCTCTGTCATCATTGTTGACCCACCGCTTCCTTGACGGCGGTCAAACCCTCGCCTTCCTTTCGATTATAACAGGCGTTAGCATTTCGCCACGAAGAATCACCCCGGGAGAGAGTACAGAGCGATGAACGCCTTTCCGCAGAGCGTCCACTTCACAGGGACCAACACCCCCCGCCGTATCGAGCTGTCGGTCCAGAACCTTGCCGTCGAGGGTGAGATCCCGGCCGAGATCGACGGCGCCTTCTTCCGCGCGGTGCCGGATAACGCCCATGCGCCGATGTTCGAGGATGACATCGCCCTCAACGCCGACGGCATGATCGCCAGGTTCACGATCGAGAACGGCCACGTCGACTACGCGATCAAATATGTGGAGACGGAGCGCTACCTGGCCGAGAAGAAGGCCCGCCGCGCGCTGTTCGGCCGCTACCGCAACAAGTTCACCGATGATCCGAGCGTGGAGGGCGTGGACCGCACCGTCGCCAACACCACCCCCGTCTGGCACGCCGGCCGCCTGTTCATGACCAAGGAAGATGGCCGCGCCTACGAGATCGACCCGGAAACGCTGCAGACGATCGGCAAGTGGGATTTCTACGGCGCGTTGCGCTCGGAAACCTTCACCGCCCATCCGCGCGTGGACCCCGTCACGGGCGAGCTGTTCTTCTTCGGCTATGAGGCGGGCGGGCTGTGCAGCCTCGACGTCGCCTATGGCATCGCGGACAAGGACGGCAATCTGGTGTCGGAACAGTGGTTCCAGCAGCCCTATTGCTCCACCATCCACGATTTCGTGATCACCGAGAAGTACGCCATCTTCCCCATCTTCCCCACGCTGGCGGACCTCGACCGGCTGAAGGCGGGCGGCACGCACTGGGCGCACCATCAGGACCTTGAGAGCTGGATCGGCATCATGCCGCGCTACGGCAAGGTGGAGGAGATGAAGTGGATCAAGGGGCCGGTCGGCGTCTCCGTGTTCCACGAGGTGAACGCCTATGACGATGGCGATCTTGTCCACATCGACCTGTGTCTGACGGAGACCAACGCCTTCTCCTTCATGCGGGAGGCCGGCGGCATCAACAAGGCGCAGCAGGACATCCAGGGCGCGCTGACCCGCTGGACCATCGACATGAGCAAGGCGGACCCGCAGATCGAGGAGCGGCCCCTCGGCCCTCCAGGCGATCTGCCGCGCCTCGCCGATGTCGATCAGGGCCGCCCGTACAACCGCGCCTGGTACCTCAGCATGAACCCGCAAGGCGGGCCCCCGCTGCCGGGCGGCCCCGTCGGGATCAATTTCAACGCGCTGATGCGGATCGAGCCCGGCAATGGCCGCCTCACCGTGATGGGCGTGCCCCCATTCGCCGGGATCAGCGAGCCTGCGCACGTCCCCTCGAAGGACCCGAACCATGGCGGCTGGCTGCTGTGCGTGGTGGATATTGCCAGCGACCCTTCGCGCCCCCACGATTATGAGTCGGAGCTGTGGGTGATCGAGGCGGACGAGGTCGAGAAGGGCCCGATCGCCAAGGTCAAGACGGGCCTTTCCCTCCGCAGCCAGGTGCACGGCAGCTGGGTCAGTCGGGAAAAGCTGGAGGCGGCAAAGGCCCGCGGGTGAGGGTCTGGGCGCCCCCTCCCGGCGAACGGGGGCGCCTGCTCCGGCAAGCCACTGCACATCAGCAAACTTGAACCCGCGCCCGGTCTCCCCTATCTCCGCAGATAGCGGGCCGGGCCCCTCTGGCGCAGCGCCTCCAGGCGCAGCGTGATGTCGGACCGCATCGGGTGACACCGGTGCAGGTTCTTTTGCGGCTTCTCCTCAGTGTCATCCGATCGAGCACAACGCCCGAAGAGGATGGCATTTGATGAAACCTTTCACTTTCTCACTCATGCTGCTGTTGCAGCGTGTCGACGAGGCCCTGAGGCTGGAGCGGCAGAAGAACGCGCGCGACCCGCTGGTCGTGGCGCGGCTCCGGCGCGGCCGGAGGCTCGTGGGCCAGCGGCTGAAACGCTCGCTCCTCAACCCTGCCATGGCCGGGGGGTGAGGCGATGGAATTCCTGACACTTCTCTGGCTGGGCAAGCCGCTCTGGATGTGGCTCGCCTTCCTGGGCCTCGTGATCGCGCTGCTGACGCTGGATCTTGGCGTGCTCCACCGGAAGGCGCGGGAGATCGGCGTTCGCGAAAGCCTCGCGATGTCGGCCTTCTACATCGCGCTGGGCCTCGGCTTCGGCGGCTGGGTCTGGTGGTACATGGGCGCCACCGCCGGCATGAACTACATCACCGGCTTCGTGATCGAGAAGAGCCTGGCGATCGACAACGTCTTCGTCATCGCGATGATCTTCTCCTATTTCGGCATTCCACGCTTGTACCAGCACAGGGTGCTGTTGTGGGGCATTCTCGGCGTGATTGTGCTGCGCGCGATCATGATCGGGTTCGGCGCTGCTGCCGTGCAGCAGTGGAGCTGGGTGCTCTATCTCTTTGCCGGGTTCCTGATCCTGACCGGCATCAAGATGTGGTTCACCGCGGAAAAGCCGTATGACGTCGGCGCTTCCCCGATCCTTCGCTGGGTGCGCGCCAACTTCCGGGTCACGGACAGCCTGCACGCCCAGCGCTTCTGGGTCCGTCTGCCGGACCCGAAGACGGGCAAGCTCGCCTGGTTCATGACGCCCCTGTTCCTGACGCTGCTGATGGTGGAATTCGCGGACGTGATCTTCGCGGTGGACTCGGTGCCGGCGATCTTCGCCATCACCACCGATCCGTTCATCGTCTACACCTCCAACATCTTCGCCATCCTCGGCCTGCGCGCGCTCTATTTCGCGCTGGCTGCGATGGTGGAGCGGTTCCACTACCTCAAATACGCGCTGGCCATGCTGCTCGTGTTCATCGGCTCGAAGATCTTCGTGGCCGACGCGCTGGGGCTGGCGAAGATCCCACCGCCGGTCTCGCTCGGCGTGACCTTTGTCATTCTGGCGGGGGGCATCGGGTGGTCGCTCTGGAAAACGCGCGGCCAGGGTGCGCCTGCTCTGGCGGAATAAGCATGAGCCCATGCAAACTGGATGGCGGCCTCGGCCGTCATCCAGACGGCTCCATCCGGGCAAGCCGGAGAGCCTCGCTGGCCTTCCCTACCCTTTCGGCGGCGGCCAGAATGGTCCACGGCTCTTTGAAATGGTGGGTTTGAAACGGCTGGATGGCTGCGCCACACAGGCCGAGTGACAGTGCACAGTGTCAAGCGACAGCTTTGCCACAATATCACGCCTTTTGAGTATGATAGATAGACACGCCGCGCTTGACAGTGTGTCAACTTTGTCAACTTAGCCGCCCTCTTCCGCCCCGGTTGCAAGCCGCTTGCACCCCGCTTTCACTCAGGCATACTCGCTCAAACATAGGGGAGAGTGCCGATGCGCCTGCGCCTGTTCGCGGCGGCTTTGTTGCTGGCTGCTGTGCCCGCCATTCCCGTCCCGGCTCAGGAGCAGGCCCCGCCCGGCTGGCAGGTGCCGCGCACCGCGTGGGGCGATCCGGACCTCTCCGGCATGTGGCCGCTCGATTACCTCGCCGCCACGCCCCGTGTTCGGCCCGAACATCTCGGCACCCGCGCCACCCTCACCGATGAGGAATATGAGGCGGCGGTGAAGGTCGCCCGGCAGCAGATGGAGCTGGGCGACAAGCAGGACAAAGTGGGCATCCTCGGCATGGGACACTGGGCGGAACGGGGCCTGCCGCTGCGCCAGGCCTCGCTGATCGTGGAGCCCGCCAATGGCCGCTACCCTGCGCTGACCGAGGAGGGGAAACGGCTCGCGGCGGCAGAGAAGACCAGCTGGAACAACGATACGTTCGACTGGATGGACGATTTCGGCATTTTCGACCGCTGCATCACCCGAGGCATGCCCTCCTCGATGCTCCCCGGCGCCTACAATCACGGCATCGAGGTGCGGCAGGCCCCCGGGCTCGTCGCGATCCGGCTGGAGATGATCCATGAGACGCGCATGGTCTATCTGGACGGCCGCCCCACCCCTCCGCCTGAAGTGACCGACCATCTCGGCTTCTCTCGCGGCCACTGGGAGGGGGATACGCTGGTGATCGAGACGACCAACTTCACCCCAGGCGTCTCCACCGGCCCCGCACCCAATAGCGCCGAGATGAGCATGACGGAGCGCCTCACGCCGACCGGACCGAACACGATCCGATACGAGGCATGGATCAGGGACCCCGTCGTGCTGACGGAGCCCTACAAGCTCGATTTTCCCTGGCAGCGGGACGATGGCTACCAGTTCTTCGAATATGCCTGCCACGAGGGCAATTATTCGATCCGCGACTACATCAACGCCACCGGCTCCCGCTTCGCCGCACGCAGAGCGGCTGCGATGGCGGCGGCACCTGCCGAATGAGGGGGCAGTACGGGAGCGGCTGGTTCCGTTATCTCTACCACGCCAGCCGCATCATCTTCGGCGGCTGGTGGCTCTTCTCCGGCCTGATGCATTTCCTGTGGCCGCAGCTTCAGCCTCTGGGGGATGAGCCGGCCGCGATCGCCTTCACGCTCGCGCTGATGGACAGCGGGCTGTTCGACTGGATCAAGGTGATCGAGGTGGTGCTGGGCGTCACCATGCTGCTCAATCGGGCGATGCCGCTCACGATCGTGGCGCTCGTGCCGCTGAACGTGGTGATCGTCTATTGGAACCTGGTGCTCGACACCGGCTGGACGGAGTGGATCTTCGGGGCGCTGAGCATCCTGTTCAACGCCATCATCGCCTGGCCGTGGCGGGGCTACTTCTGGCCCCTGCTCACCTGGCGAGGCGCGGCGGATTACTCGCTGGAGCCGCGCCTTTCCGCCGAAGCGCCGCTCGCTGCCGAGCAAGCGGCATGAGGAGTTCGGGGGCGGCGCGATACCGCCCCTTCTCCCGCCGGATCAGACCGCCGTGGTCGTGGTGGTCGTCGCGTGAGCGCCAAGAGCCTCAGCCTCAGCCGTCGGTGGCTTCTTGCCCAGCGCGTTGGCGACATATTCGGAGACGATGCCGAACAGCGCACCGATGATCACCGACAGGACGACGGGGATAAAGGCCTCGGTCGGCGCGCGATCCTGAAGCAGGATCGGCCCCGCGATGGAGGCGAAGCCGTAAACGCTCGCCGGAATGGTAGACAGGATCGACAAGGCACTGGCGAGACAGATCACCGCCGCACCGATGCCCACTGCGACCGGCGCCGCCATGACGCCGAGACCGGCAAAAGCGCCACCGGCAAGGATAACGGCAACCATGCCGACGAGCGCGCCGAAGCTCATGCACACGATCGCCGTGGTCATTCCCTTGACCCCGCCGCCCGAATGAAAGTGGCAGCCCCACGCGATGAACGAAATCCACACGAGGCCCGCGAGCGCGGTAGTGGCGAGCGGGCCGACATAGAGCCACGTATCGACGACGGCGAGCACGCCGACCGACAAGGCAAGCGCAAAGAGCATTGGCATGATTGGTTCCTCCCCAAATCTGTTCGTGGGCGGACCGCGTGCCAATTGCCCGCGCCTCCACCGGAGGCAAGGCTATTACGGGCGGGTTCGAGCGTCCAGCCGGGAAGCGACGCAGAGCTGTGTAGAAATGAACCAATGCCGCCTTGCCTACGGGATGGTCGTGTGTGACCTTGGAGCGAATAACAGGGGGAGGGGAAGATGCGTGTATTTTCCATGGCCGGGCTCGTCGCCGGCAGCCTGACGCTTGCGGCCTGCAACCAGAGCTCTGCGCAGGAGGGTGGCGGTGATGCGCTCACCCGGCTGCAGGACCGGATCGCGATCGAAGACCTGATCGTCGGCTATTACGAGCACCTCGGTTCTGCCGAAGGCCTGGGCGAATACTACACCGAGGACGCCGTGTTCGACGTCAACGGCGTAGTACTGACCGGCCGGCAGGAGATCGAAGGCATCTATGGCGGGCCGGACGATGCGGCGACGGCGGAGAGCGCGGCCGAGCCGGCGGAGAGCCAGGCCCGCGAACAGGGTGTCGCCCACATGTTGCTGAGCAATCCCGTCATCGACGTGAACGGCGACACCGCCACCGCTCGCTTCATCTGGACGCAAATCCGCAATCCGGACATCAAGGGCCCGCCCGTCTTCGTGGAGCAAGGGCGCGAGTATGACCTGCTGGTGAAGCGCGATGGCCGCTGGCTGATCCAGAAGCGCACGGTGATCGCGGATTCCGGCATGCCGGACATGTTCGACGCCACTTACCAGCCGCGGCTGGACTACGACATCACCGCGAATTGACCGGAGTGGCGCTCCATCCGGAGCGCCGCCCCATCAGACGAGGGCGTAATAGCGCAGCAGGTTGCCGTCGCTGCGCCGTTCACCGACCCCGATGAAGACGTGCTTGGTCAGCCAGTCATGCTTGCCGACCGGGCATTCGAAGGTCGGGTTGCCGCGCAGATAATAATCCTCGTGCGGCACCGGCTCCCCGCCGGCAAAGGCCCAGTCGCGCAGACGCTGCATCGTGTCCGGCTTGCGGCCCCACAGGAAGCCCTTGTTGTTGAGGAGGATGATGGTGCCGTCCTCCTCCTCCAGCAGATAGCGGGCATCGAACACCGCCACGTCATCGGGTCGGAAATAGGCATAGTCGCCGCCGGATCCGGGAATGGCGCGACCCTTGATGCGCGGTCCTTTGAACGTGCCGCCCTGCACCAGCACCGCGCTGCGCATGCCGCCGTTAGGATGCGGGGCCATCGTGTAGACCTCGGGAAAGGTCAGCCGCACCTCCATGACGAATTCGAGGCGCGGATTGTCGATCTCCGAGAAGGGCGCGGCGAAGGGTGTGGTATCGTTGAAGTCCATCAGCGAAGCTCCAGGGCGCCGCCATCGACGAACAGATTGGCGCCGGTGATGAAGGATGCCTCGTCCGAGGCGAGGAACAGCACGGCGCGGGCGACCTCATCGGCCTGGCCCATCCGGTGCATCGGGATGGCGTTGATCATCATGTCCTTGAGGTTGGCGATGGCGGCATCGTCCATGCCCGGGTTGCGGTAGAGCAGCGGTGTCTCGATGGGGCCCGGGCTGACCATGTTGAGGCGGATGCCCTCGCCTACCAGCTCCTTGGCGAAGACCTTCATCGCCGCATAAAGCCCGCTCTTCGCCGCCGCATAGGTACCGTTCCCCGGCAGAGCGCCATGGGCCCCGATGGAGCCGGTCACGACGATGGAGCCGCCCTTGCCCATCAGCCGCACCGCCTTCTGAAGCGCGAAGACGCAGCCTTTCAGATTGATGGAGTGGACATGGTCCCACGCTTCCGGCGTGATCTCCCGCAGCGGGGCGAAACCGCCGACGCCGGCATTGATGTAGAGCACGTCGATGCGGCCATCCGCCTGCTCGACCTGCGCCACCACCTGTTCCGTCGCGGCGATGTCGGAGATGTCCGCTCGGTAGCCCTTGCTGCCCGGGATCTCGGTCACCGCGGCGTCGATCGTGGACTGGTCGCGGCCGGTGAGATGGACCACCGCCCCCTCCGCCGCAAAGCCTTTCGCCGCCGCCAGCCCCATGCCGCTGTTTCCGCCGAGCACGAGGACGATCTTGTCCTGAAACCTCATCCCTTCCCCCATTGTCTTTGTGCTGGTTAGAACGGCGAGTTCGGATTGGGCCCGCCCTCGATCACGTCCTGCATCACGTCCCAGTGCTCCACGATCAGTCCATCGGCGACGCGGAAGATGTCGATCACCGCCCAGCCGAGATCCCCCGGCCAGCGGCGCACATGGTAATGGACCGTGACGTGCTCGCCATCGACGAAGGCGCGCTTCACGTCATGCACGGCCTCCGGCGTCTGTTCGCGGATCACGTCGAGGAACGCCATCAGCGCCTCCCGCCCCGGCTCCACCGCCTGGTTGTGCTGGATGTAGTCCGGCGAGATGAACCGCGACACCGCGGAGCTGTCCATCGGGTTCAGCACCTCGGCGAACATCCCGAGCACGAGATCGAGGTTCGCCTGCTCCTCAGCCGTGCGGCTCATGCGGCTTCGCGGCCCCAGGTCGCACCCGGCAGTTCCGCGCGGGGCAGGCTGCGGCCTCGGATAAGGTCCGCCGCCTTTTCGCCCACCATGATGCAGGGAAGGTTGGTGTTGCCGCCCGGGACCGTCGGCATGATTGAAGCGTCGACCACGCGCAGCCCTTCGACGCCGATCACGCGCAGCTCACTATCCACCACCGACCGCTCGCCCATTCCCATCGCGCAGGTGCTGGTCGGGTGCATGGCGACGTAGCAGGTGTTGCGGATGAACTCGTCCAGCGCCGCGTCGTCCTGCAGTTCCTGGCCCGGCATCCGTTCGCGGCCAACCAAGGCGGCCTGCGGCTCCGTGCGGTAGATCTTGCGGGCAGCGCGGATGGCGGCGCGCATCGTGGCGCGGTCCTCCTCCTCGGCCATGACGTTGAGCGTGATGCTGGCGACCTCCTTCGGGTCGGCGCTCTTCAGCTTCACGAAACCCCTGCTGGCCGGATGCAGGCCGACCAGACCGGCCCAGAAGACATGCTCCTGCTCCTTGCGAATGCCGGGGAACCACATCTGCGCGTCGAAGCGGATGGGGTTGGCCATGAACTGGATGTCCGGCCGCTCCAGATGCTCGCGCGTGCGGATGACGATGTTGCAGCTGTTGAGCTGCGTCGCCATCGGCCCCTTGCCGGTGACGGCCCAGCGCAGGGTGTTCAGCGCCACCCGGTCCCAGCGCAGGTGGGTGAGGAAAGTGTTCCTGCTCGTGGCCTCCCATTCCATGGAGACATTGGGGTGCTCCTGAAGGTTCTGGCCGACGCCGGGGCTGTCATGCAGCACGTCAATGCCGTGCTCGCGCAGATGCTCCGCAGGGCCGATGCCGGACAGCATCAGCAGGTGGGGGGAGTTGTAGGTGCCGCCGGAGAGGATCACCTCCCGCCGGGCGCGGATGACCTTCACCCCGTCCGGCGCCTCCACCTCCACGCCGATGCAGCGCTTGCCTTCGAACAACACGCGGCGCACCAGAACGCGGGTGCGAACCAGCAGGTTGGGCCGCGCCATCGCCGGCTTGAGATAGGCGGTGGCCGCGCTGACCCTTCGGCCGCGATCATCGATAGTCATCTCGCCGCGCGCGAAGCCTTCAGGGTTCGGGCCGCTCAAGTCGTCGGACGTGGAGAAGCCGGCTTTCGGCGCCGCTTCCATCAGAGGCTCATGATGCAGCAGCGGGCTTTCGATCGGCCGTACCCGCACGGGGCCGCCCTTGCCATGATAGGGCCCCTCGCCCCGCCAGCTGTCCTCCAGCTTCTTGAAGTAGGGCAGCACGTCTGCATAGGACCAGCCGCGCGCGCCCATCTGCGCCCACTGGTCGTAATCGAGCGGATGGCCGCGCATCGCAAACATTCCGTTGATGGAGCCTGACCCGCCCATCACGCGTCCACGCGGCAGTGGCAGCCGGCGGCCGTTCAGATGCGGCTCTGGCTCCGTCATGTAGGGCCAGTTAACCTTGGGATCGACCACTGCCTTCAGGAAGCCGAGCGGCATCTTGATATTGAGGCTCTGGTCGCTGCCGCCCGCCTCCAGCAGCAGGACCTGATTGGCCGGATCCTCGCTCAGCCGCGCTGCGACGACGCAGCCGGAGCTGCCCGCACCCACGACGATGTAATCGAAGCTTTCGCCCGCTTCTGCGGCCATCGCACGCTCTCCCTTGTGGCGATGCTAACGGTCGTTACAGTCACTGGCAAGGAGAGGGAGAGAGCAATGAACCGTCAGGATTACGAGCTCTATGCGGCCGCGTTCAACGCGCGCGACTATGACGCCGTGTTCGACTTCTATGCGGAGAAGCCGCGCATGGCTTTTTTCGGCGTGGAAATCACCACGCGCGAGCAATTGCGGGACTTCTACACCTTCCTCCACACCTATGTGCGCGAGACGATCACGATCGAGCGCTTCGCAGCGAGCGAGGAGCTGGCGGCGGTGGAAGGCATCATCCGCGTCGAGGGCATCAAGGACCTGACCCGCGAAGAGCTGGACGCGCGGGGGCTGCAGCAGTTCTTTCCCATCGCCAAGGGCGAGGTGCAGGAAATGCGGCAGTACATCCACTACCACCTGGAAGGCGGAAAGATCGCCGGCGTCGGCTGCGCGCTGGTGCTGTGACTGCGCCCCGCAGCGCGTCTTTTCGCACTTGCGGTAGTTTCGCATATCTGAAAGAACATCGGCAATAATTTCGGAGAGGCGTCGTCCATGATTCACACCACGCATGTCGGTAGCTTGCCCCGGGGGCCGGAGCTTGTCCCGGTGCTGCTCGCCCGCGACAAGGGTGAGCCCTATGACGAGGCGGAGTTCGACCGGCTGGTGCAGGCGGCGATCGACGAGGCGGTGAAGAAGCAGGTCGAGGCCGGTGTCAGCATCGTTAGCGATGGCGAGCTGGGGAAGGTCGGCTATTCGACCTACATCATCGAGCGCCTCTCCGGCTTCGGCGGGCACACGCCGCGCAAGCCCGCGCAGGATCTCGCCGCTGTGCCGGATCTGGCGAAGAAGCTGGCGCACATCATGGGCGCGCAGGAATTCACCCGGGCCAGTGCGATCGACAAGGTGGAGCTGGTCAACCTCCAGCCGCTGCATGACGATATCCGCCGCTTCAAGCTGGCGATGGAGCGGCACGGCCAAGGGGTGCGCGGCTTCCTCAACTCGGCCAGCCCGGGCCTGATCACCGCCTTCCAGCCGAACCAGTATTATCCGAGCCACGAAGCCTATCTGGCCGACCTGGTGGCGGCGATGCGGCCGGAATACGAGGCGATCGTGGAAGCGGGCTTCGACCTGCAGCTCGACTGCCCCGACCTCGCGATGAGCCGGCACACCGGCTATCAGGACATGAGCGAGGAAGAGTTCCTCAAGACCATCAAGGCCAATGTCGAGGCGCTGAACGACGCCACCAGCAACATCCCGGCGGAGAAGCTGCGGATGCATGTGTGCTGGGGCAATTACGAAGGCCCGCACGATTTCGACATTCCGCTGGAGAAGATCCTCGACATTGTCCTGTCGGCGCGCCCGGCGACGATCCTGTTCGAGAGCGCGAACCCGCGGCACGAGCATGAATGGGTCGTGTGGCGCGAGGCGGATCTTGAGGGCAAGGTGCTGGCGCCCGGCTTCATCGACAGCTGCTCCAACTATATCGAGACGCCGGAACTGATCGCCCAGCGCGTCGAGCGCTTCGCCAGCTTCGTGGGCAAGGACCGCGTGATCGCGAGCTCCGATTGCGGCTTCGGCACCTTTGCTGGCTACGGCAAGATCGACCCGTTGGTCGCGTGGAAGAAGCTCGCCAATCTGCGCGCCGGCGCTGAGATCGCGGAACAGCGGATCGGCTGATCATGGTGGGAGGTGTGCCCCCCGCCGGGCCGCTGGTGCCGGGCGCGGCTGCGATGCAGTCGAGCCAGGTCAAATCGGCCACGCGCACGCTCGATATCATCGAGTATGTCGTGGCGCATGACCGCCCGCTGGTCGCGCATGAGATTGCGGTCGCGCTAGGCATTCCGGTGTCGAGCCTGTCCTACCTGCTCTCCACCCTGGTCGAGCGCGGCTACCTCGCGCGCGAGGGGCGCCGTTATTCCGCAGGGCCGGGGTTGGAGCGGCTGCAGGCGCGCAGCGGCGGGCTCGCATTGGCAGAGCGCGCCGCGCCGCTGGTGCGCGCGCTGCGGACGCAGCTGAACGAGACGGCGAGCTTCTTCATCCGTAGCGAATGGGATGTGGAGGTGATCGTCACCGAAACGGGCGACCAGGCGCTGCGCTACTCGCTGGAAGTGGGCAAGCGCCTGCCGATGCACGCGATGGCGAGCGGCAAGGCACTGCTCGCGGCCTTGCCCGATGATGAGCTCGACCGCTACTTCGCGGAGAGCGTACGCGAGCGGTTCACGCCCGCGACCGTCACTACCGAGAAGGCGCTGCGGGCCGAGCTGGAGCGCGTGCGGCGGACCGGCATCGCCACGACGGAAGAGGAATATTCACTCGGTATCCGGGGCATCGGCCGCGTCGTGACGATCGGCGGCGAAGCCGTCGGAGCGCTCTCGGTGGCGATCCCGACGGCGCGCTGTACCGATGCTGTGCGCGAGCGCGCCGTAGAGCTTTTGACACGAACGGCAGAGCTGCTGAAGCCGCGCTGACAGAGCGCTTGCCGCCCGATCCCCGGCCGAGGCAGAGGGGAGCCCTGCTGCCGTTCAACCCTGGTCGAACTCGATCGTCAGGCAGGTGCCTGGCCCCTCGCCCTTCCATTGCGGCTCTGCACCGATTTGGCGCGAGAATGCCTCGATCATCTTGAGGCCGCTGCCGCCGCTATCGCGCCGGTCCTGGGGCCTGGCCGGGAGCCCCGGACCATCATCCGACAGCCTGACACGAAGCCGGTCCTTCTCCGCATGCGCGATGGCCACCCGGACCATCCCCCCGCGGCCATTGAACGCATATTTGAGGCTGTTCGTAACGAACTCGCTGGCGATGAGCCCCAACGGCACCGCCTTGTCGGGAGAGAGCTCCGCCTCCTCGATAGCGAACTCCAGCCTGACCTTTCCGGATTCCTCCCCGCGCAGGTGGCAGAGATTTTCGATCAGTTGCATGATGTAAGGGCGCAGCCGCAGCTGTTCGGCGCTCTTGGCCGAATACATCTGTTCATGAACGAGCCGCAGGGCCTCAATGCGATCGCCCACGAAACGCAGCGCCTCGCGCGCCTCTGCGGACTCCGCTTGCCTCGACCTCAGATAGACGACGCTGCTCATGATGGCGATGTGGTTCTTGACCCGGTGCTGCAGCTCACGAAAGAGCCGCTCGTTCCTGTCCAAGGCCTCTCGCAAGCTGTGCGACTTGTGCAGCCGGTCGATGACCGGGCCGAGAAGCATCGCATAGGTGCGCAGAAATTCGGTGTCCCCCTCACTGAACGCGCGCGGCTCCTTCGCATCGACCTGAAGGAGGCCATACGCCTTCCCGCCGGGCAGGAAGATCGGCACGTTCACCAAGGCACGCACGCCGTGATCCTTGAGGAACTGCGCGAACTCGAACCGCTCCTCGGCGCTTATATCATTGCTGATGACCGGCTCTGCGACCTCAATCGAGTAGGCTTCGGAAGATCGATCGGACATCGAAATCCGCTCATTGCCAACGACACCGGGCTTCCATCCGACGCCTGCCTTCACCAGCAGAGTTTCCCCGGCAGGTTCGATCTCAAGAACTTTCGCGAAATCTGTCTGAAGCGCCTGCTGGATCAGTCGACACGCTTCGGCCAGAATGTCGTCCAGTTCGTTGCACCTCAAGGCGAACTCGCCAAAGTTTGCCAGAATACGCTGGCGCTCCATCATGTGTTCGGAACTCGGCATTCTTTTCTTCCTTGCTGAGCGAAGGCAACGAGCCCGAGGGCGAGTGGCTCCCGTTATTCCGCCCGCTGTCTGGCACACGGTGGTCGCAGCGCGCCCAAAAGATGAGCGGGCACAGAAAAAGGGCGGCCACCGCAGTGACCGCCCTTCCTTTTCCCTTACGGGGTAACCGCCTTACGCGGCCGTCGAAACGCCGACGCCCTTCTGGCGCCAGCTGTCCGCGTAGCTGTCACGCGCAACATTCGAGTACGGGACCGGCGAGACGATCGCCTTGATCTCGATCTGCTCGTGCGGCTCGACGGTCGGCTTGCTGGTGCCGCCGTTGGGCTCGCCCCAAACCAGCGTCACTTCCTTGCCCATCTCGACATAATCGGGGTCGATCATGGCGAGCGAGAGCATCTTGCCCTCGTTGGAGGAGTAGCCGATCCAGGTGGAGACGCCGATCACCTTGCCGTCGCACTTCACTTCGTCAAACGGATGCATCGAGTACACCGCGCTCGGGAATTCGAAGAACTTGGCGCGACCGCCCTCGGCGAACATCGAGGACATCACGCGGCTGACTTCCTCGTTGTCGAGCGCCAGGGTGACCTTGGTCTTGTGCTTCTGGTCCTTCATGCGCTCGAGCGCTTCACGGCCCACGAAATCATGGTCGAACTTCACGATGTGGCCATAGCCGATGTCCCACGGCGTCAGGTAATAGCCGTCCACGGTCTCCGGCACATAGGAACCGCCGACCGAGCACATGCCCTCGTACGACTTGGCCGAGAGCCACTCGCGATACTTCACCAGCATCGGATCGTTGCCGGTGTAGATCGCGGGCAGCGGGCTCGGCAGCCAGCCGGACTCGAGGGTGTTGGACGAGTAGGCGCGGCCGCCGACCAGCGTCAGGCCGAAATCCTTGCCGGCTTCCACCAGCGCGGAGTGGACCGCCTGGTAATCTTCCCACGGGCCGAACAGCTCGTAGCCAGGCTGACCAGCCATACCGTGGCGAAGGGCGATGACGTCCTTACCGCTGATGTCGACATGCGCCATGTTGAAGAACTTGAGGTCCGGCGGCGTCTGGCCCATCGCACGCTCCAGCACCTTCATGGCGTTCGGGCCCTGAAGCTGGAAGCGGTAGTTCTTGCGCTTGCCGTCGTTGCGCATCGCCCAACGCTCGTCACGCTCAACAGTCACGTCCCACTTGGTGCCGTCAGCCTTGCCGGTCTCGGCGTGGAACTCCACCCACTCGATCGCCGGGGCGCGGCCGACCAGCGAGAACTCGTTCTCGGCCAGGTAGAACAGGATCACGTCGCCGATGACGTAGCCGTCCGGCGTCACCGGAACGTACTGCTTCGCCTTGTTGACCTGGAAGCCCTTGAAGCTGTTGATCGCGGTATACTCCAGCAGCTTGAAGGCTTCGGGGCCGCGAACATAGAGCTCCACCATGTGGTAGGACTGGTTGAACAGAACGGCGGAATCGGCCCACGCCTTCTGCTCGTTGCGCCAGTTCGAATATTCAGCCGGCACGCCCGGATAGACGTTCGGGCCGACCTGCTGGTTGCGCAGGAACTCGACGATGTCGCCGGCCTGGTCCAGCTTCTGCTGCAGAGTCTGTTCAGTCATTGAGAATCCTCTCCTCGAGGGGTTGCGATCAATCGCCGGCCGGCCGGTCAAGCCAGGCGGCAATGGCTGCGTTCACCGCTTCGGGCGCTTCCGCGGGGAGCATATGCCCCGCTCCCGCGACGATGACGAGTTCCGAATTGGGGATCGCCGCAGCGATCTCTTCATGCTGGTGCGGCGGAGCCCAGGAATCGAGCTCTCCCGTCGTGACCAGCGTCGGGCAGGCAATCGTTGGCAGCAGGCTCGCGACCTCTGGCCGGCCGAGCAGCGCCTTCACCTGCGCGTCAAAGCGATCCTGCCCCTGATCGAGGCACATCTGCCGCATCGGCTGGTAGAGAGCCTGGTTGGAGCGGTTCGCCTCCGCCACCATCGGCGGCAGCCAGGCATCGACCAGCGCCTCGAACCCCTGCTTGTGCCCCAATTGCTGCAGCGCGCCGCGCTTGCCCGGCTCGGCCGCGCCGACGGGATGGATCCCGGTGCTCGCCAGAGCCAGCCGGCGAACGCGTTCAGGCGCGCGGCGATAGATTTCCAGCGCGATCCGTCCGCCCATCGAATGGCCGAACAGGTCGAAGCGCTCTGCCCCCGCTTCATCGGCGACCTGCAGCGCGATCCGGGCCATCTCGGCAAGCGAGTCCGCGTCTCCATAGCTTTCCACCGCGCGCGAATGCGGGAAGGCTGCCAGCTGCGCCTCAAACAGGCGCGGGTCGCAGATCAGGCCGGGACAGAACAGCAGCATGGATGAGGGAATTGATTCGCCAAGTTGTTCGCAGGTGTGAAAAATTCGTCTATCCGAATTCCTATGCTCGCGCTAGAGGCTTTGTCAGCGCGCGGGAAGCGCCTATGCCCCGCACAAATCTTTGAGAGGAGCAGAATCGATGTCCTATGCCGCCATTCATCCGGATTGGGAGAAGCAGCGCACCAACATGGTGGACGGCTATTCGCTGGAGATGACGGCGAAGGAGACCGAGGGCCTGCGCGAAGCGGCCCCGATGATCCGCCCCGGAACGCAGATCGCTGTCACCTTCCTCCCCGGCGAGGAAATGAGCCAGCGCGTCGATGCCGCCAAGCTGGTGCGCGAACTGGGCTTTGAGCCGATCGTCCATCTTTCCGCCCGCCGCCTCACCTCCGAGGCAGAGCTGGACACCTATCTGGCGGACATCACGCGTGAGGCGCAGGTGAAGCGCGTCTTCATCATCGCCGGCGACCCGCCCGAGGCGGAAGGCCCGTACGAGAACTCTCTGCAGATCATCGAGAGCGGCCTGCTGGAAAAGCACGGCATCGAGATCGTGGGCGTCGGCGGCCACCCGGAAGGCCATCCGAACAACTCGGCCGCCGAGCTGTGGGACTGGATGGAGAAGAAGCTCGCCGCCGTTCGCGCCCATGGCATGACGCCGCTGGTGGTGACGCAGTTCGCCTTCGACGATGATGCGATCGTGGAATGGGTCGGCGAGATGCGCCGCCGCGGGATCGACGCGCCGGTTCGCCTGGGCGTGCCTGGACCGGCGGGCATCAAGCGGCTGCTGGGTTTCGCGAAGCGCTGCGGCGTGGGCGCGTCGGCCAGCGTGATGAAGAAGTACGGCATCTCCCTCACCAACCTGATCGGCAGCGCCGGTCCGGACAAGCTGGTCAACTCGCTCGATCAGAAGCTGAACGCGGAAGAGCATGGCCGCGTTCGCCTGCACTTCTATCCGTTCGGCGCGCTGAAGGCGTCCGCCGAGTGGATCAACGGCTACGACGCGAAGCACTGAGCCAGGCGGGGACGGGAGGACACACATGGCACAGGTGATCGACGGCAAGGCCGTTGCGCGCGATCTGGACGCGAAGACCAAGGCGCAGGTGGATGAGATGGTTGCGGCGGGCCTGCCCCGCCCCGGCCTCGCCGTGGTGCTGGTGGGCGATGACGGCGCGAGCCAGGTCTATGTCCGGCGCAAGATGAAGGCGTGCGAGAAGGTGGGCATCCGCTCCATCGAGCATCGCCTTCCGGCGGAAACCAGCCAGGACGCGCTGCTGACGCTGATCGCGCGCCTCAATGCGGATCCGGAGGTGCACGGGGTTCTGGTGCAGGTGCCGCTGCCCAAGCATATCGACCAGCGCACCGTGCTGGGCGCCATCGACCCGGACAAGGACGTGGACGGCTTCCACCCCGTCAATGTGGGGCGGCTTTCCACCGGCACCGGCGGCATTGTGCCCTGCACGCCGCTGGGCGTGATGATCCTGCTCGAGACCGTCATCGACGACTTCGTGGGCAAGGATGCCGTGGTGATCGGGAAGTCGAACATCGTCGGCAAGCCGGTCGCGATGCTGCTGCTGGAGCGGGAGTGCACCGTCACCGTCACCCACATCTATACCGAGAACCTGCCGGAGATCGCCCGCAAGGCCGACATCATTGTCGCCGCCGCCGGTGCTCCGGAGCTGGTGAAGGGGTCGTGGGTGAAGGAAGGCGCCGTCATCATCGACGTCGGCATCACCCGCCAGCTGGGCGAGGACGGCAAGGAGAAGCTGGTCGGCGACGTTGCATTTGATGAAGTGCAGCACGCGAAGGCGGTTACGCCGGTGCCCGGCGGCGTAGGCCCGATGACCATCGCCTGCCTGATGGCGAACACCGTGCAGGCGGCCAAGGCGATCGCAGCGGGAAACGGCAACGGCCCCGATGACTGGCACGACGCGCCCGATCGCTCGATGTTCGCGGACGCGCCGGGCGAGTGATCTGGGTCCATGCATGATACCGGCACCCTCGATGTTCTGATCGTCGGCGCCGGCATTTCCGGAATATCCATGGGGGCGCATCTCAAGCGGATGTGCCCCCATCTTTCGTTTGCGCTGCTGGAGCGGCGCGAACGGCTCGGCGGAACCTGGGACCTGTTCCGCTATCCCGGCGTGCGCAGCGACAGCGACATGGCCACGCTCGCCTTCTCCTTTGCGCCTTGGACCAGCGAGAAAGGCATCGCCAGCGGGGAAGAGATCCGTGCCTATCTGGAGCAGGTGGCGGAAGAGCACGGCCTCATTCCCCACCTGCGCTGCGACACGCGGGTGCTGACGGCCGACTGGAACTCCGAAGAAGCAGTGTGGCACCTTGAGGTGGAAAGTGCCGGTCGGCGCCAGAGGCTGACGGCACGGTTCCTTTACCTCGCCAGCGGCTATTACGACTATGACGAGCCGCATGATGCAGACCTGCCGGCGCTGGACCGCTTTGCAGGGCAGGTGGTGCATCCCCAGTTCTGGCCGGAGGGGCTGGAGCTTGCAGGCAAGCAGGTGGTGGTGGTTGGCTCGGGCGCGACGGCAGTGTCCCTCGCGCCCGCGCTTGCGGAATGTGGAGCAAAGGTCACCATGCTCCAGCGCACACCGACCTGGATGGTCGCTCAGCCATCGCTCGATTCCCTCAGCGAAAAGCTGCGTCGATGGCTGCCGGACCGTTGGGCGCTGCGCATCAATCGCTGGATCAAGCTGCGGCTGGGCTGGCTGTTCTTCCAACGCTCACGCAAGAAGCCGGCGGAGGTTGCCGCCTCCCTCCGCGAACATCTGCGCCGCCAGCTGGGTGACAGCTATGATCCGGCGGACTTCGAACCGCCCTACAACCCCTGGGACCAGCGGCTATGCCTGGTGCCTGACGGGGACCTGTTCGCCGCCATCCGCGACCGGTCTGTCCGGGCCGTGACGGAGCGGATCACCAGCTTTGCGCCGGAAGGCGTCCGCCTTGCCTCCGGGGCGCTTCTGCCGGCGGATGTCGTGGTCACTGCGACGGGCCTCAAGCTGCAGATCGGAGGGGGCATCCGCGTCTCTCTGGATGGCCAGCCGATTGAGTGGGAGCGGCACTGGTTCTACCGCAACTGCATGTTCTCAGGCGTGCCCAACCTCACCGTGGTGTTCGGCTATCTCAACGCGAGCTGGACCCTGCGGGCGGACATGGTCGCGGATTATATCTGCCGCGTGCTGCGTCACATGGGTCAGGCAGGCGCGCAGGTGGCGGTGCCGGAGCTGCCGGAGGGGCACGGCATGGCCGAGGACGACATCATCATCTATTCCTCCGGCTATCTCCAACGCGCCAAGCCGCTGATGCCGAAAAGCGCGCCTTCGCTGCCCTGGCGGCTGAACCAGAACTTCCTGGAGGATCAGCGCGATTACCGGCAGCGACCCGTGGCCGATGGTGTGCTGCGCTTCCTGCCGGGCATGGCCAAGCGGCCTGAACTGTCCTAGCCCACCTCCATGGCGACACCTTCCGACCGCATCTGGACTGCCGCGCTGGTGGTGATCGGGGACGAGATCCTCTCCGGCCGCACACACGACAAGAACATCGCACAAGTCGCCAGCTGGCTGCAGGTGCAGGGCATCCGCCTGCTGGAAGTGCGCGTGGTGCCGGATGTGGAGGAGCGCATTGTCGAGGCCGTCAACGCGCTGAGAACGCAGCACGACTACCTCTTCACCACCGGCGGTATCGGGCCGACCCATGACGACATCACCGTCGACGCGGTGGCCAAGGCGCTGGGCGTGCCCGTGGTGGTGCATCCCGAAGCAAAAGCAATCCTGGAGGAGTATTACCGCGATCGGGGCGGGGTGAACGAGGCGAGGCTGCGGATGGCACGGGTGCCGGAGGGGGCGAGCCTCATCCCCAACCGCATGTCAGGGGCGCCCGGAATCCGCCACGGCAACGTCTTCTTGATGGCGGGGGTGCCGCACATCACCGCGCAGATGCTCGACGCGCTGACCGGTACGCTGGAAGGCGGTGCGCCGCTGATCACCGAGACGATCGGCTGCTGGGTGGCGGAGAGCGAGGTGGCCGAACTGCTGCGCGCGGTGGAGAAAGCCCATCCCGCCTGCCAGATCGGCAGCTATCCCTTCTTCCGCGAGGGCAGGGTCGGCGCCAATTTCGTCATCCGTTCAACCGATGCGGACGAGCTGCGCAGCTGCGTGGACACGTTGTGCGATGCGTTGGGATCAGCGGGGTACGACTTCACGCCGGGCGGCATCTGACCGCGATTTGCACCTGACGCGCATCCGCTTGAAAGCGGGGCGCAACAGGCTTGCATCACCCCCGCAACCGACGCGTTTGCAAGCGTATTACATCGGCGGTGCAACAAGCGGAAAGACAGCCGGAACGCTGCCAAATCGATCCGCATCGCGCTCGCATTGGGGCCGAAAGCGCGGCGTTATTCCTCCTTGTATTCCGGATCCCGCTCCAGCTCCTTGCGGAACTCGACCGCCCCGCGCTCCGCCCGATCAACCTGCCGGCGAGGACCGGTGCGGTTGCGCACGAAGGCGTAGATGATCACGCCGATCAGCAGGATCGGGCCGAGGATGGTGACGAGGCTCCAGAGCCAACCGGACATTGTGCCTACCTTTGAATAGTTCCCTACGCCCTTACCCAACGCATGAGGCCGCCAAGCTTTCCGCCCACGCAAAAGGGCCGGGAAGGTTTCCCCTCCCGGCCCCCTTGGTGATCTTTTCCGGAGTGAAAGGCTTACGCGCCTTCGACTTCCGCGGTGTCGATCTTCAGGCCCGGGCCCATCGTGCTGGTGAGCGACACCTTGCGGACATACTTGCCCTTAGCGCCGGCCGGCTTCGCCTTGACGATCGCGTCGGTGAAGGCGCGGAAGTTGTCCTTCAGCGCTTCATCGGAGAAGCTGACCTTGCCGATGCCGGAGTGGATGATGCCCTGCTTCTCCACGCGGAATTCCACCTGGCCGCCCTTGGCATCCTTCACCGCCTGCGCGACATTCGGGGTCACCGTGCCGAGCTTCGGGTTCGGCATCAGGCCCTTGGGACCGAGCAGCTTGCCGAGGCGGCCGACCACGCCCATCATGTCCGGCGTCGCGATGACGCGGTCATAATCGACATTGCCGTTCTGCATGTCTTCCATCAGGTCTTCCGCGCCGACCTTGTCGGCCCCTGCGTCCAGCGCCTTCTGGGCGTTGTCGCCACGGGCGAACACGGCGACGCGCACGTCCTTGCCGGTGCCCGAGGGGAGCGACACCATGCCGCGCACCATCTGGTCCGCGTGGCGCGGGTCGACGCCGAGGTTCATCGCGATCTCGATCGTCTCGTCGAACTTCTTGCTGGCGAGCTCGCGCAGCGTGGCGAGTGCCTCGTCGAAGCCGTAGAGCTTCTCGGCATCGACGCGCTCGGCGAACAGCTTCTGGCGCTTGGTCTGCTTGGCCATGTCGTTAGCCCTCCACCACTTCGAGGCCCATCGAGCGCGCGGAGCCCTCGATGATCTTGGTCGCCTGTTCGATATCGTTCGCGTTCAGATCCTTCATCTTCTGCTCGGCGATTTCGGACAGCTTGGAGCGCGCGATCGTTCCGGCCGACACCTTGCCGGGCTCCTTCGAGCCGGACTTGAGGTTGGCGGCCTTCTTGATCAGGAAGCTCGCCGGCGGCGTCTTCGTCTCGAAGGTGAAGGAGCGATCCGCATAGACCGTGATGATGGTCGGGATCGGCATGCCATTCTCGAGCTCCTGCGTGGCGGCGTTGAACGCCTTGCAGAACTCCATGATGTTCACGCCGCGCTGACCCAGCGCCGGGCCGATCGGCGGCGACGGGTTGGCCTTGCCTGCAGGAACCTGCAGTTTGATGTAGCCTGTAATCTTCTTGGCCATGGCTGGCCTCCTTTCACACTGTCGCCCTTCGACAAGCTCAGGATGAGCGGCCGGAGGACTCATGGTAAGCGGTGTAACGGCGAGCCCCCAAACGAGCTGGGCGCGCGCCTTCCGCGTGGATTTCCCGATGCTGTGAGCTGTGGGACGCGCTCCCATAGCCGCATTACCGCTCCGGATCAAGTTCACCGGCCAGCAAGGATGCCTGACAGGCGCCGACATGGTAGAATGCGCACCGGCGCGGCCTCAGTGGGGAGAACAGCAGGTGCAAAGCGTGCAGGCAAAATGTGCCGCAGTGCTGATCGGCGCGCTGCTGCTGCTGTTTGCGGTGGCGATGTTGATGGAAGGCTCAGGCTTCGTGCAGAGCGGGCGCAACAACGCGCTGGCCTATGTTATCGGCCTGCTTGGCCTCGGGCTAATCGCCGCGGCCTTCTTCGGCGATACCCTGAAATATCATGGAGAGGGATCGGGACCGCTGGGCAAGGTGATCGCCACTGGCGGCGCCGCGGTGTTCGTGATCGGGCTGATCTTCATCTTGTCGAGCGAGGATGGGCCCGCGCGATCAGACGGACCGCAGCCTTCCCCCTCTCCCACATCGACCGTCGCTGCCGTCGATCCGCCGACACCTGTGCCGGAGCCATCCCCCATCGCGGCTGAGACCGAGGCTTTGGAGCAAACGCGGCCACCGCCGCAAGAGCCCCCTCCGGCCACGCCGGGGACGCAGAACCCACTGGACGCAGCCCTGCTGGGGCACGGCTACCACTTCGCCTGGACCTATTGCAGCACCTGTTGCCCGGCGGGGCCGGAGACCTGCCCGCATACGAGCTGGGGCGCCGGGACGAGTGCCGAGCAGGCGGCAGCCACCGCGATCCTCTATTGCGTCGGCAGCGGCGGCTATGAGCAGAGCTGCCGCGCCAATGTCCAGTTCGTGTCCGAAGAACAACTGGCGCTGTAGCGGCTTACTTGACCAGTTCGACCTGCTCGAAGTCCAGCTCCACCGGCGTGCCGCGGCCGAAGATGGACACCGAGACCTTGACCTTCTGCTTGTCGAAATCGAGCTCTTCCACCACGCCGTTGAAGCTGGCGAAGGGGCCTTCCAGCACCTTGACCTGGTCGCCGATCTCGTAATCGACGGAGACCTGCTTCTTGGGAGCAGCCTTCGCCTCTTCCACGCCACCGAAATAGCGGGCGGCTTCCCGCTCCGAGATCGGCTGCGGCTTGCCGCCGGCGCCGAGGAAGCCGGTCACCTTCGGCGTGTTCTTGATGAGGTGATAGACGTCGTCCGTCAGGTTCAGCTTGGCGAGGACGTAGCCCGGCATGAACTTGCGTTCCGTCTGCACCTTCTTGCCGCGCTTCACCTCGGTCACGGTCTCGGTCGGAACCTCGACCTCCTCCACACCGTCGGACAGGCCCAGCCGCTCCGCCTCGGAGAGGATCGATTCGCGGACCTTGTTCTCGAAACCGGAATAGGCGTGAATGATGTACCAGCGGGCCATGGGGCGTCCCTATTGTCTCGTCGAAATCAGCGGGCGTGTCAGACCAGGGACAGCAGCCAGCGCACCACAGCGCCGAATGCCGAATCCACGCCGAGGAAGAAGAGCGAGAGAATGACCATGAAGATCGCCACGAAGATCGCGATCCGAACTGTCTCTTCCTTCGTGGGCCAAACCACCTTGCCCGCTTCGGAGCGGACCTGGCGGATGAATTCACCCGGACTGGTCTTGGCCATTGATCGCTTCCCGACTTACCTGACTGACACGACGCCTTCCGCATAGGTCCATCGCCGCCCCGGCGCCCTTTGGGGCATGTCCGGGAGGGGCCGAAAGAGCTCCGATGTCGGAAAGCGAAGGGGCATGTAGCCACAGGCCCGGCGATTGGCAAGAGAGCGGGCCGTTGCGGCGCGCGGAGAGCGGGGCCTGTGACGATGCGAGAAGCCCCGGAGAAGCCGGTCGCTTATCGACCGGCGCTCCGGGGCTTACATTTCTCGGCAGCTTGGAAGCTGTCAGGCGCGGCCGAACAGGCGGGCGAAGAAGCCCGGCTCCTCCATCGGCTGGATCGGTCCATGCTTGAGATAGCGCATGCTCGGGTCACGATAAGGACGCGGCATGGTCCAACCGTCTGGTCGGCTGCTGCGGAAACTGAGGCTCGACATCGAAATAGTCCCTCACAACTTGTTCTGGCGCTTATAATGAACGGTTCGTCGCATCGGTTCCCGCACTCGCCTGATTTCTCGCACGACTCGGGGACGGCCTTCCGGTGCCGGGAAGCCGAGTCGTGGCCTAGTCGCGCCTTTCCGGTGTCCAGGTGCGGGACGCTTGGGCTGCGCGGCTGGAGCGCGGCGACGCTGGCAACGGCAGCAGTTGGGGACGCAGGCAGGCCGCGGGGGTTGGGCTCTTCGCCGGAAGCAGGCGGTGGTTCGGCAGGAGCCTAGTGGAGAGCGCCGCCGGCGCGGGACCATAAGGTCCGGCGCGCGGCGCTGGTGCGAATGGCAGGAGTGGAGGGACTCGAACCCACGGCCCTCGGTTTTGGAGACCGATGCTCTACCAACTGAGCTACACTCCTGCAGGCGGGTGGGCCTCTATAGAGGCGACACCTGCTTGGCAAGCGACCAGCCTTGCGTTTGAACGCGCAGGCTGAACTAAGGGGCCCGATGCACGCGATCACACCCCCCTCGCCGGAGGCTCCCATCCCCACGGAACTGCTGCTGCGCGCCTATCGCGCGGGCATTTTCCCGATGGCGGACAGCCGGGACGACGAGCAGGTCTTCTGGGTCGAGCCCCGTGAACGGGCGGTGATTCCGCTGGATGGCTTCCGCTGCTCCCGCTCCTTGGCCAAGGTGATTCGGCAGGATCGGTTTCGCGTTACCTGTGACGCCGCCTTCAGCGCGGTGATCGATGCCTGCGCCGCGCCACGACCGGACCACCCGGAGACATGGATCAGCGAGCGGATCGGCGCCAGCTACCTGGCGCTGCACGCCGCGGGCCATGCCCATTCGATCGAGTGTTGGGACGGGGAGGACCTGGTCGGCGGGCTCTACGGTGTGGCGTTCGAGCGGGCCTTTTGCGGGGAGAGCATGTTCAGCCGCACACGCGACGCATCGAAGGTCGCCCTTGCGTGGCTGGTCGCCCTGCTGCGGCGAGCGGGATACACGCTGCTCGACTGTCAGTTCATGACCCCTCACCTCGCCTCGATGGGCGCGGTCGCCATCAGCCGGGACGAATATCTGCGGCGGCTGGCGGCGGCGGTCTCTCAACAGCCGCGAACCAGCCTTCCCGAAGCTTACACCTCGGTGCTGTCTTCCGCAGGTGCGGCGGTCGGCGCGGGAGGGGGCGGAGCTTCTGCGGGGGCAGCGGGTTCAGCTGTGGGCGCGGGCGCCGGGCTGCGGGCCGCCCCAGGAGTTGAGGGACGCGTGGAGCCGGGAGAAGCCTCCTCGCCCGGGAAGCTCATCGCGCAATCCTTGACCCACACGTCATAGATCGGGTGCTCGACCACGTTGAGGCTGGGCGAGTTCTTGAACAGCCAGCCCGAGAAGATCCGGTGCCATGCGAAATCCGAATCCACATCGGCGCGCTGGCGCACGGTGACCTGCACGAAGGCGCCCGTCTCGGGCCGGGTCTCCCACGGCGCCGTGCGCTCGCAGGCGGAAAGGCGGACCACGACATCGCCCACGCGGCGGGTTTCGCCGGGCCGCATCTCGAGGTCCTGCGAGATGTTGTTGCGCTTGTTGAGCAGGCCGATCGTGGCGACCCGCTCCGCCATCGGCGTGCCGATCGATTCGCCTTCAGTGGGCGCGGGCGGCGCGGGCGCTGCCAGCTCCTCCGGCACGTCGGTGCTTTGCGGCTCCGGCGCGGGCGCCTCGCCCGTGCAGCCGGCCAGGAGCAAGGCAGCCCCCGCTCCGCCCGCGAGGAGGGCGGCGGCGCGAATCATCAGGCGTCTGGCGCCCAGGCTTCGTAGTCACCCGTGGCCCGCGCGCGCTTCCCGCCCTTTTCGAGCGCGCCTGCGGGGCGATAGGCGTCAGCAGTGCCGGTGGTGTTCGGCGTGTAGTCCCTCTCCCAGATCTTCGGCGGCGGCAGATGGCTCTCCGGAAGATCGTCGTACGAGTGGTGCAGCCAGCCGTGCCATTCCGAAGGAACGCGGCTGGCATCGTTGGAGCCTTGGTAGATCACCCAGCGGCGCTCACGCCCGTCCCCGCTCTTCTTCTTCGAGCGGTAGTATTTGTTGCCGAAAAAATCGGTGCCGACATGCTCGCCGTGCCGCGCGCTCCAGATCGAGGTGCCGATCGTCGCGCCGTCCCACCAGGTGAAGATTTTGCCGAGGATTCCCATCAGCGGCGCGTTAGCCCGAGCGCATGGCACCGCGCAAGCGGCACGAGGACCTTACCATGAGACGCTCGCTCCCGGGCCGATGCCCAGCTCGGCCGCCCGGCCGCCATTGAGCTCCAGTACCGCGATGGCAGGCGCGTCGGACCAGATCTGGTCCTCGGAGTAAGGCGTCGCATTGGCGGCGACGTTGATCACCCGCCGATCCGGGCCGATGAAGATCAGGTCCAGCGGGATAACAGTGTTCTTCATCCAGAAGCTGAGCACGCGCGGCGGATCATAGGGGAACAGCATCCCTTCATCCGCGCCCATCTCGGTGCGGAACATGAGGCCGCGCGCCTGCTCCTGATCGCTCTCCGCCACTTCGACGCGGAAATTGTGCGTGCCGCCCTCGGCAGTGATCGCGAGCGGGATGACCTTCAGGCCGGACACGGGGTGCACCGCTTCCTTTTGCGCTACAGCGACTGGTGCCCGCTCCGCAGCCTGGGGCGAGCAGGCGAAGAGCGGCGCCGCCAGAAGAATGGCCGAGAGGGCAGTGCGGATCGGATCACGCCTGGTCATCATCACACTCCGTCACCCATCGCTCGGCCGCATCCTCGCTGTGCGCGTTTACCAGTTCGCGCGCGTCCTCCAGCATGTGGCCCGCGCGCAGCATGGCCGCAATCTGTTTCTCGCGCCGTTTCGGCCACTCGGCCTCGTCACGCGGTGTCCTGCCGAAGGGGCCGAAGCCGCGCTTGCGGGCGAGGGCCAGCGCCGCCTGTCGGCGCGCGGCGGGGCCGGGCGCGACGTCCTCTCGCACCGCCTCGTCGATGCCGGCCTCCCCCAGCGCCTGCCGCACCCGGCGAGGGCCGTAGCCGCGCCGCAGCAGGCCGCCCGTCTTGGCGCGGGCGAAGGCGGCATCATCGACATAGCCTAGCTCTGTGTGGCGAGAGACGATGGCCGCGACGTCAGGCGGGCTCTCTGCCTCCCATCCGCGCTCACGCAGCTTGCGGGCGAGGTATCGCTCCAGCTTTGCCGCGCTGGTGGCAAAGCGCGCGACATAGGCGAGCGCCAGCTCCTCCAGCCGCGCCGGATCGAGCGGGCGCGGGGGACGACGGGCGCCACGGGGTTGTGGATGACCGGCTTTTGTGCTGGAGGCTGAGGATGGCATGGCCATATTCCTGCCACACTCCTTCCCAAATGGGAAAGATTGGACGCGGCGCCGGCCTATACCGGCGCCGTCAACGCATTGGGAAGCGCCCTCAGAGCGTGTAGAGACGAGTTGCCTGCGCCGAACATGTCAGATTTGAAGCCCACACCCAATGATTGCCCGCTGCCGCGCCGCCGCGCGGACTTCGCCACGTTCAACGAAGCGATCGATTACGCGGCAAAGAGCGAGAAGGGCCTGAATTTCCACGACGCACGCGGCAATCTCGCGCGCGCCTACACCTACCGCGAAATGCGCGAGGATGCGCTGGAGATGGCGCGGCGGCTGGTCTCGGCCGGTGTCGGCAAGGGCGACCGCGTCGCCCTGATCGCGGATACAGCGCCCGAATTCGCCGCCCTCTTCTGTGCCGCTGTCTATGCCGGGGCTTGGCCGGTGCCGCTGCCTCTGCCGACCACGTTCGGCGGCAAGGAAAACTATATCGAGCAGCTCGCGGGCCAGCTTTCCAGTGCGGACCCGAAGATCCTGCTCTATCCGCCCGAACTCGCCGAGATGGCTTCCACCGCTGCCGCCCGGCAGGGCTGCGAAGCGTGTGATTGGGACAGCTTCGCCCAGCGCGAGTCCGGCGCCGACGCGACGCTGCCCGAAGCGCAGCCGGACGACATCTGCTACCTGCAATATTCCAGCGGCTCGACCCGTTTCCCGACCGGCGTCGCCGTCACGCACCGTGCCCTGCTGCACAACCTTTACGGCCATTCGACCTCGATGGAAGTGGGCGAAGGGGACCGGGTGGTCAGCTGGCTGCCCTGGTATCACGACATGGGGCTGGTGGGCTGCTTCCTGTCGCTGATCGCCAACCAGATGTCGGTCGATTATCTCAAGACCGAGCATTTCGCCCGCCGCCCCCTCGCCTGGCTGGACCTGATCAGCCGCAATGAAGGCACGACGCTCAGCTATTCGCCGACCTTCGGCTATGACATCTGCGCCCGGCGAATTTCCAGCCAGTCCAGCGTCGAAGACCGGTTCGACCTCTCCCGCTGGCGCATCGCGGGCAATGGCGCGGACATGATCCGCCCGGACGTGATGCAGAGCTTCGTCAACGCCTTCGCCCCCGCCGGCTTCAAGGCCAGCGCTTTCACGCCGAGCTATGGCTTGGCGGAGGCGACGCTGGCGGTGACGGTGATGCCGCCGGGCGAAGGCATCCGCGTGGAGCTGGTGGAGGAAGAGCGCCTTTCCGGCACCAAGCGCGACCTGTCGCGCCCCGCCCGCTACCGCGCCATCGTCAATTGCGGAAAGCCCCTGCCCGACATGGAGGTGGAGATCCGGGGCGAGAACGGCCGCGCGCGGAAGGACCGGCAGATCGGCAAGGTCTGGTGCCGTGGGCCGAGCGTGATGCACTCCTATTTCCGCAATGAGGAGGCGACCACCGAGTGCCTGGTCGATGGCTGGCTGGACACCGGCGACATGGGCTACATGGCGGGCGGCTATCTGTTCATCGTCGGCCGGGCGAAGGACATGATCATCATCAACGGCAAGAACCACTGGCCGCAGGACATCGAGTGGGCCGTGGAGCAATTGCCGGGCTTCAACCATGGCGACATCGCCGCCTTCTCGATCGAGATGGAGAATGGCGAGGAAGCACCGGCCGTGCTGGTCCATTGCCGCGTTTCCGACCCGGAGGAACGGGTGCGCCTGCGCGACACGATCCGCGACAAGGTGCGCGCGATCACCGGTATGAACTGCGTGGTGGAGCTCGTCCCGCCCCGCAGCCTTCCGCGCACCAGCTCCGGCAAGCTGAGCCGAGCGAAGGCGAAGCGGCTCTATCTGTCGGGCGAGATCGAGCCGTTCACGCTGGCCGCTTAGAAGCCTCTCCCGGGCGAAGCGGGCCTGCCCGCCAGCCGCTTTGTAACAAAGTATTTCTCGGGCTTTCCGAAGTGTTTACAACCTGCGCCATCCCTGTCGAGAGATGCGCCACCCACGGTCGAAACGGCCGGGGCATCGCAGGAGAATGACATGATTGCCTTGTTCAGCGCTGCTGGGCTGATGCTCAGCGCGATTGTAGTGACGTCGGACGTTCCGCTCGAGCACCGCACCCGGGTTGATCATACGAGCGGATCCGTCGAAGCGCATTATACCGGGACGGTGCACCTCGTCGCCAAGCAGGTCGGCTCGCCGGGCCCCGGCGGCCGCGCATCCACGCTGCGCTGCGAGTGGAGCGCGAAACTGGCGGTGAACCGCGAGGCGCGGCACGAAGCCGGCGGACTGCTGTCCCACTCGATGACCGATCGTGAGGGGATTGCCCTGAGCCGGCCGGGCTGGTGCAATTCGCACCGTGGGGCCGTGAAGGCCGAGATCGCGTCTCGGACGGACGAATTGCAGCAGCGCCTCGTGGCCCTCGCTGCTGAGGACCGCGACACCCTGCTGGCCCAGGTGGAGCGGCAGAACGAACAGCGCAACGCCGGCTGATCATGCGGTTCGCTGTCATTGCGCTCGCCACTCTTGCCTTCTGTGCGACGGCAACAGGAGCGCGGGCGCAATCGATATGGCCCAGCATCGAGGTCGCGACGGACGAGAACCGTCGCGGCCTTAGCTGGAGCGATGGGAAGGCCACAGCCTCGGCAGACATCGCGATCGAAGGCGGGCCGGTGCGCGGCAGCGTGCGGGTCAGCGCATTGCGAGGGTCCGCCTTGCACGATGGTGCGGATTCCGCCGTCGACCTGGTGCTTGGCACCACGCACGATATCGGCGCCCTGCAGCTGTCCCTCCGGGGTTCGGCGCATCTGTTCAGCGGCGCGGGCAGCAAGCAGGATTATGGGGAGATCGGCGCGACGGCTGCCTACACGATCGGGCCGCTACGGGTGAATGCGGGCGCCGATTACGCGCCGGACCAGAAGGCGATCGGCGGCGACAACCTCTACCTCTTCGCCGGAGCCGACGCGGGCATCCCGGCGACGCCGTGGACCATCTTCGGCCATGTCGGGCACAGCAGCGGCGACACGGACGAAGATGCGGCATTCAGCCCGCTGCGCCCCAGGGGCAGCTACACCGATTGGCGCATCGGCGGGGACTACGTCGCCGGCCCGCTGGTGCTGTCTATCGAATATGTCGGCACCGACGTTCCGCGGGAGAGGGTGCATGATGATCGCGCTGTCGTGCGTGCGAGGTTCACCTTCTAGGCCCTGGCAAACGGGCCCGGGGCTTACCCGAGCAGCAGAACGCCGAGCACCACCAGCAGCGCCAGCGTGCCGACGCCCCACACCAGCGTTCGCCACTTCGGCACGCCTGCCCAGTAGAGCGGCAAATAGATGAGACGCGCGCCCAGCCACACCCAGGCGGCGATGGCGGTGAGCTCGCTGGTTTTGCCAGTGACCACCACGCCAAGCAGGGCGACGATGGCGATTGGGAAGGTCTCCTGAAAATTCCCCTGCGCCCGCACCAGCCTCCCGGCCACGGCGTTGAGCGGCGGCAGATCCTCGTCCCTCGCGCCCATGTTCCAGGCCGTGCCGTATTGCCGCGTCCTGTAGCGCCCTGCGAGCAGCACATGGACAAGCAGCAGCACGGCACCCAGAGCCAGCACCGTCAGTTCAGCCCGCATCGCTTGTCTCCTCTCCTGTTCCGGAAGTCGCCATTTCCTCGCCTCCGGCCCCCGCGGGCGCTAGTATGGCCGAAAGGCAGGCGGGGGGAACGCTTGAATTGCGTGTCTTGCCAGCCTAATACAGTTGGACTTGCCGGAAGGCGAAGGCCGAACAAGGGCGATGTGAGCAGATGGCGACTAGCAACCAGACCACGACCAAGAGCGACACCGCACTGGAGCTGACGCCGCCCGATCCGGTGCCGACCGTTGCGCCGGAGCGCGCTGCCGGGCTGGTGCCGGTCGAGGAAGCGAAGAAGTCCAAACTGGATGAGCAGGTGGAGGGCTTCGTCGCCGAACTGGTCGCGCTGGACGCGAACTCGCCGGACTTCGGCAAGAAGGTGGACCAGATCACCAATATGGGCCGCAAGGAGATCGCCGCGACCGCGCAAATGTCCAACCGCTTCCTCGACCGTCCGGTGCGTGCGATCGACAAGGACACCGGCGTGGGTGCGGACCTGACGGAGCTGCGGCGCACGGTCGAAGAGCTGGATCCCGGCCGCAAGGCGCTGGCGCCGCGCAAGATCCTTGGCATCATCCCCTTCGGCAACAAGCTGAAAAACTACTTCGACAGCTACACCAGCGCGCAGGGGCATATCCAGGCGATCCTCGCCCGCCTCGCCAGCGGCAAGGATGAGCTGCTGATGGACAATGCCGCCATCGACCAGGAGCGGGCCAAGCTCTGGGAAGCGATGGGCAAGCTGGAGCAGATGATCCACATCGCCAAGCGGCTGGATGAGCGGCTGGAGGAGCAGGCCGCCGATCTCGACGCCACCGATCCCGCCAAGGCCAAGGCAATCCGCGAGACGGCTCTGTTCTACGTCCGCCAGCGCACGCAGGACCTGCTGACGCAGATGGCCGTCAGCGTGCAGGGCTATCTGGCGCTGGACTTGGTCAAGAAGAACAATGTGGAGCTGGTGAAGGGCGTGGACCGCGCCAGCACCACCACGGTCAGCGCGCTACGCACCGCCGTGACGGTGGCGCAGGCGATGACCAATCAGCGCCTGGTGCTCGGCCAGATCACCGCGCTGAACGAGACGACCGCCGGCATCATCGATTCCACCGGCCGCCTGCTGCGTGAGAACACCGCGCGCATCCACGAACAGGCCGCCAGCAGCACCATCCCGCTGGAGACGCTGCAGCGCGCCTTCCAGAACATCTACGACACGATGGACGAGGTGGACCAGTTCAAGCTGAAGGCGCTCGATTCCATGAAGCAGACGGTCACCACGCTGTCCGGCGAGGTGGAGAAATCCAAGGCCTATATCGCGCGCGCCGAAGGTCAGGCGCAGGCGGCGGCGACACTCGGCAGTGAACGCTCGCTGCTGAGCCTGGAGGGCTGATGGCCGACAGCACGCGCGAGAGCGAGATCATCCTGCGCGATGCGCGCCGCTCTCTGGACGTTCAGCGCGACGGCGGCTTCCACCGGCGGTCCGGTGGCCCGTCCATCGGGCGCGGCTCGGCGGATCTCAAGCGACGCAACCTGATGCGGCGGGTCAAGCTCATCGCCGCCTCCCTCTTCGCGATCGTGGTGGCGGCGATGGTCGCCGGCATCGTGCTGGACGGGATCGGCTTTACCGGCATCATGATCGCCTTCCTCGCGATCGTCGCCGCAACCTTCCTCTTCTCGAACTATCCGAAGGTGAAGACGCCGCGACGGGCGGACCTGACACGCACCGCCGATGCACGGCAGCTGGTCGCCCGGACGGAGCTGTGGCTGGAGCATCAGCGCCCTGCCCTCCCCGCGCCCGCCGTGACGCTGGTCGACCAGATCGGCGTGCAGCTCGATGCGCTGGGCATGCAGCTGGAGCATGTCGACCCGAACCATCCGGCTGCGGCGGAGACCCGCAAGCTGGTGGGCGAGCACCTGCCCGACATGGTCGATACCTATCGCAAGATCCCCGAACCGCTTAGGCGGGAGGAACGTGCCGGCGCCACGCCCGAGGCACAGCTGGTGGACGGTCTTGGCCGCATCAGCGAGGAGATCGACCGCGTCACCCGGCAGCTCGCAGACGGTGCGCTGGACGATCTCGCCATCCGCACCCGCTTCCTTGAATATCGCTACGGCAATGGTGAGGTGTCTGCGGACCCGGGCCAGACGGAGAACCGCTGATGCAAGTCGCCATTCCCCACAATCTCGGCCGCGAGGAAGTCCGCCGCCGGCTGCGCGCGAACAGCCATCGGATGGCGGACGGCATCCCCGGGGGAATGGCCCAAGTCTCGACCGACTGGCCGAGCGAGGACCGGATGCGCCTCTCCATCAGCGCCATGGGCCAGGTGGTGGACGGCCACATCGACATTGAAGACGCACAGGTGGTCTTTCAGGCAACGCTGCCCCCGGCGCTCGGCTTTATTCAGCCGATCGTGGAAGGTGCCATCCGGCAGCAGGCGCCCCGGCTCCTCGCGCCGCCTTCCAGCTAGAGGTTCCGGTCCAGCTCGAGATAGCTGTTCGGGATACGCAGGGCGGCGGTGGCATTGCGCGTCTCCAGCATGAACAGGAACAGCGCGCCCATCAGCAGGGCAATGGCGAGGAAGAAGACCGACGCCACGACCAGCCGCAGGTTGATCGTAGCGAACTCCTCGATGAAGAGCAGCGCGACGACGAGACCGATCGTCAGGCCGCTCAGCACCAGCACGAGGATCGCCCGGCTGATCAGCGTGATGCGGCGAGCGACGATGCGGATTTCCCGAACGACGGCGTCATGCTCCGCCCCTGATGTGACGGGATGAAGCTCCTGCAACTTGCGGGATCGATCGACCACTCGCCCAAGCCTGGTCGACAGGATGTTCATGATATTGCCGATCGCGACCAGCACGAACACGGGCGCAAGCGCCAACTGGATCGTCTGCGCGATCATGCCGCCGGATTCCATTCTTTCGGCTTCCCCTCTGCCGCTTGCGTGCCATTCGGAGCGCGGACAGCTCCCCCGAGCTATATGCGCGGCGCAGGCGTCGGTTTCCACCGCGTTCCGCTCGCGGAGATACGGGCTCTCATCCTGGCCTGGAACAGACATCATCATGGGGAGAGCCGGATCACTTCGGCACCGGCGCAAGCAGCCGGCGAAGTCCTGAGGAGAAGAAGCCGCGCTTTTTCAAGTTGCGTACCATTTTGGCGCATAGGGTCTTGTAGTGAGAAACCACTTTGGATCTTTTCAGTTCTTACGACGAACTCAGGCGGCACATTGGAGATTCGGTCAATGATGAACAAGAAGGACAGCGTAGAGGTCGGTGCGCAGCATGCGGCTCTCCCGCCGTCACATCTGTGGAAGCCGCCAGGCCTGAATGAGCCAATGCCTCAGGGAAACGACTGCTCCGACATGCAATCGTTGAACGACGAAGCCGACACAAATCGCGCCTACCCTGCGCACGTGCTGGTGGTGGAAGACAGCATGATCATCGCGCTGGATGCCGAGGAAGCGTTGCTCGATCTCGGTGTGCCGAAGGTAACTCTGGCCAGCAGCGTGAAATCGGCGTTGGAAGCCATCCGCGAGAGCCGCCCTGATGCGGCACTGCTCGACTTCAACCTAGGCTACGAGTCCAGCGAACCCATTGCCGAGGCACTGGACCGCGTCGATGTGCCGTACTGGTTCGTCACCGGCTATGGCGACGCGGTGGCGCAACTCTCGCAATCCCATGCGCGCGGCGTGCTGCAGAAGCCCTATCTGCCTGCTGACTTTGTCAGCCTGCTGGCTCAGCTGCGCGGCCACAGCTGAGCCGCGCAGCTGACCGCCTACTGGCTTACCGCCCCGCTCAGCTTTCCAACTTTCTGAGCACCGGCCATGGATGTGACCAGCACTTCATCTCCATCGACGACGATGGCGATGTCTTCCAGTCCGATGACTGAAATGCGCGGACCATCGGTCTCGGCCAAAACATTGCGGCAATCGATGAGCTCGACATTTCCCCGCGTGCGATTGCCGTCCTCATCCGCCTCTCTGGCGTCGCGCAGGGCCTGCCAGTTGCCGATGTCGGACCAGCCCATGGCGGCCGGGACCATTGCAGCTCGCCTTGTCGCTTCCATGACAGCGTAGTCCACGGACTCCGCCTCGATCCGTGAGAAGGCCACCGGATCGGGGTGGAAGCATGCGCCTTGCGCTCGCCCCTTCGCCACGGCTTCGCGCACCGCCTCCGCCAATTGCGGCCGATGCTCCGCCAGTTCCGCGAGGAAGGCGCCTGCGCGGAAGGCGAAGATGCCCCCGTTCCAGCTGTAATTCCCGTTTGCCAGAAAGGCTTGGGCGGTTGCGAGATCCGGCTTCTCGACGAACTTCTGCACCGCGAAGCCGCCTTCGATCGGCTCACCGCCAAGGATGTAGCCATAGCCCGTCTCCGGCGCGGTCGGGGTGATGCCGAAGGTCACCAGCCAATCCTGCTCCGCCAGACTGGCCGCGGCGCAGGCCGCTTCGCGAAAAGCGCCGGGATCGGCGATGTGATGGTCGCTCGGACAAACCAGCATGATCGCATCCTCCGGCAGGCGGGCTGCGGCAAGCCCGATGGCGGCGGCGGTATTCTTGGCCTCCGGCTCCACGATCACGGCCGCACCCGGAAATGCTCGCGTCTGTTCCCGCACATGATCCAGATGGGCGGCACCGGTGACGATCACCGGATCGGCGAAGCGACTGTCATTGGCGCAACGGCCGAGCGTCGCCTCGAAAAGCGTCTGCTCACCCACCAGGGGCAGGAACGGCTTGGGCTTCTGCTTGCGGCTGCGCGGCCACAGCCTCGTTCCGCTGCCTCCGCAGAGCACCACCGGGTGAATCACCGCCATTGCTTCGTGAATCCTTATCCAGTCTGGGGATGGCGCTTAACCAAGCCGTGCGTGCAAGTCACGTTCGCGGCGCACCGGTGATCAGCCCGCTCTTCTCGGCGCGCGCCCTCAAAACCAATCCTGCCGCCAGCCATAGGGGGCGGCCACAGGATTGCCCTCTTCGTCTCGTGCAGGGCGAAAGCGGAAGCGCTCCTCGGCCAGCCGGCAAGTGATACGATCAGCTTCCGGGTCAGGACTGGGCTCGATGATCCGGCAATCCTGCGCCCGGCCATCGGTGCCCACAGTCATGTGGACGATCACATGGTGGCCGCGACGGATTTCCCGCCCTCCTGGAGGCACGGGATAGTCGCGCGCATCATTGATATCTCCGGCGATCTTCACCGGAGGAGAGACCGCCATTCCGCCTCTCCCGCTTCCGGCACGCCCGCTGCCGGTGCCGCTGCCCTCGCCACCAGCGCCCGTACCGGCGCCGCGTTCCCCGGCACCGGCTTCGTTCGCCGTTCCGGTGGAAGCCACAGGCGGCGCCACCACAGGGCGCGGCAGGACGATGACCGGCTCTGGCGCGGCGATCGGCCGAGGCGTGGCTCGCGGCGCTTCGGGAGCTGCCTGGCCCTCGTCAGGCGCGGGATCCGGCTGCGGGCTCGGGACGGGTTCCGGCGCGGGCGGCGGTGGCGGAGTGCTGAAGGTCACACTCACCAGAGAGCCCGCGCGTTCGATCATCGTTGCCGAAAGGTCAGGAGCGAAGGCGCGGATCAGGCCGGCGATGGCGAGCACGTGCAGCAGTGCCACCAAGGCCAGCGTGCCCCATCTCGGCCGCTGACGCGCGAAGCGGAAGCCGGAGGCGGGCCGTGCCATTCCTGCCGCTCCTCCGCATCCTCAAACCAGTTCCGGATCGGCGACCGCTACGCCAAGCGGGGTCTGCTGGTGCTGCACAACGACCCAATCCTCGTGGTCCTGCCGCAATAACGTGGTGGTGCAGAGCGCGCGATAGGTGTGGTCGCCGCGACTTGCCTTCACACGGTAGGCGATGACGATCAGCCCTTCCTGCGGCCTTTCGACCTTCGTATCCACGAATTCGGCCAGCTGCCAACGCGGAGTGTCCTCGACAGCACCGATCGCCGCCTCGCTGTCAAACAGGAAGGGAGAGGCGGGCAGCGCCATGAGACAATTCTCGGCCACCTTCCGGCGATAAACCTCTGCTTCGTCAAGCCACAACTCGCGCTCGAAATCCCAAATGCGTCCGTCGTCCACTCGTTGGCTCCTCATTTGCAGCGGATGTGCAAGTGGAATGCGCGAGCGGTGCGATGGGTTCGCATTCCCCGCTGCGAAGGGGGGCCTATGGATCCAGTTCGTGCCTGACGCGCAGGGCACCCGCGCCGTAAAGATAGCTCGGGTCGAATTCGCCGAATGCTTCGAGCCGGGTCCGGTCATGAACGTAGAGGGTGCCGCGGCGAAACTCCGCGATCCCCTCCTTCTTCAGATGGCCCAGCGCGCGGTTCATGTGAATGGCGGTGGTGCCGCACATTTCCGCAAGATCGGCCTGGATCAGCGGCGTGCGCAGCCCATCCTTGCGCGCGAGCCCCACGAGATCCAGCCGATGCCATAATTCCGCGAACACATGCGCGACGCGCTTTGCCGCCGTGAGCTGCTCAAGCTTCAAAATCCATTCCCGGTGAATGGCCGCGTCCAGCAAGGTGGCGAACCAGAGCAACCGCGCGAGGTGCGGCCGCTTCTCCAGCACATCGGAAATCCTCTCATGCGGAACCCAGCCGATCTTGGCCGCGCCAAGCGTTACAAGGTCATGGTCGAGCCGCTTGAGGGCAAAGCCGTGAAGATCGACAAAGTCGCCGGGGACGTGCAACCCGACCACGAAGCGCCGCCCCTGATCTACGATCGTGCGCATCATGTAGCCTTCGATGAGGATGGTGCTGCGAACGCAAAGCTCGCCCCGGGCGATCACGGTCTTTTCGCCCTCGAGCACCACCGTCTTCTCGACGAGCGATTCAATGATCGCCTTTTCCTCGTCGGTCATCGCATGGCGCAGGCGACCCATCAGAAAACGGCCGGTATGCGGATAGAGGTCGAGTTCGGATGTCACCATCTGGCCGTTCTGGCGCGTATCCGGCCGGTTGGTAAGCTGCACGGCCTGATTAACGCCTGTTCATGGGGATGAGCAGGCCTTCTGGCGCGCCCTGAGCCGCCCGCCCGCTTCGCACTGTTCGTCAGGCAACCGCAGTGGACTTGTTGTTGCGGCCGTTCGGGGACGGCTCCAGTCGCCGCACCGCACGCCCCTCCAGCCACTGGACGACCTGTGCAGCGCTGGCATAGGGCTGCTGCTCCTGCTGGCGCGTGAGGGCGAAATCAGCCTCCGTCGGCTCCCGCAGCTTGCGCCAGCCGCCTTCTTCGTGCCTGATCAGGCCCATCAGGGTGAAGGCGCGCAGCCACTGCTCCATCACCGGCTCACCCCACTTTTCCTGATAGCGTCTGGCATTGGCGAGCACGCTGTCCAGGTGGTGGACCGGCGGGACATGGTGCGGGTGGAACTGGTGGTACGCCTTCGCGCCGCGTACCCACCAGAGAGGCAGTCCATTGGCGATCAGTGTGCGGGCGAAATCGCCATCCTCGCCGCCATAGCCGACATAGCCTTCATCAAACCCGCCGATCGCGGTGAAGTCCCTCGCCCGCATCGCGAAGTTCAGCGACCAGAAGCACTTGGCGTCCTCGGACTGCTCGGTCCCGCTCCGCGGCGGCTCGGGCCGCTCCGGGTGGCGCACGGCCGCCTCTTCGAACCGGGCGAAATCCAGCCCCTCATCGGTAGCGCCGTTGGCTAGATAGCCGACCTCGCCCATGAACACGCCCTGCCGGCGACCCGCCGCTTCGGCATAGTCGGCCAGCATGGAGGGATGAGGGATGCAGTCCACATCCAGGAACACGAGCAACTCGCCAGAAGCGTGCGCGGCCGCTTTATTGCGGCCGCGCGCCAGGCACATCGCTCCGTCTTCCTGATCGCCGAGGACGATCTGCCGAACAGGAAAACTGGCTTCCGGAAGTTGATAGCGCTCAGACTGCATGACGGCGATGATCAGCTCTCGCGGCGGTCTAACGCTCCGCCTGAGCCCGAGGACCATGTTCTCGAGATGGCGCGCGCGACCCTTGGCCAATGTGCACACCGAGATTGTCATGCTCGCCTTTGCCCTTTCAGTATGAATGACGTCCGCCGGGGCGCAAAGTTCCTTGTTCTTCCTCCTATTCTCGCCGCAGAGCGCGGCACGACGCGCGCAGAACAGGGCCGGTCGCGGACAATCGCGACCGTGCCCATTTCCGCGCGGCGCGCTGCTGGCCAGATTTCAGTGGAAGTATGCATGCAAGCGCGATTCACGCGCGATTCCATGGGAACCGCGCGTAACGTGCCTGCCCTGCCTTCAAAGCCGCCCCCTGCTGCCGTGATATGGAAGCAATTCGGGCGGATGCCTCATGTTCCCGTCTTGCCTTTTGTTAAGGACGGGCTGTCATCGGCGGCCATTTCCTGACCGCCTCCTGTGGGCGCATAGATCCAGTCCAGCACGGCGGAGAGGTCCTCCAGCCGCGCGGCCTCCGCATCGAAGCTGCGATCCTCCGCCAGCCGCCGCGCCCAGGCAGCCGCCGCGCGGCCGCCCCATTCGTCAGGCGGGCCGGCCAGCGCTTCGCTTTGCGTGCCGCGATGGAGATGCGCCTCGAAATCGTAGAAGCTGCCGTTGACGTTGCGGAACGTCGCCGCGCCCTCGCTGCCATAGAAGCTGGCCTCGATCACCGCGTCACGCCCGGCATGAAGGTTCCACGAACAGGCGAGCCGCACCGTCGTGCCGCCCGCGAGGTCAAGCCGCGCAGTCGCGTAATCCTCCACCTCACTCGAGGAGGGCGAGAGCGGCTGGCCGCCGGCGAACAGGCGCGAGGTGACATTCTCCACCGCCGGAAAATCGAGCAGCCACAGCGCGAGGTCGACGAGGTGCACGCCGAGATCGACCACGCAACCCCCGCCGGACTGCGAACGGTCGAAGAACCAGGGCTTGTCCGGCCCATAGGCGTTGTGGAAGGTAAGATCCGCGGCAAAGATCGTGCCGAGCTCGCCACGCCGGATCGGCCCCGCGATGGCCTCCACCGCCGCCGTGTGGCGATAGGACAGGTCCACCGCCAGCAGCCGGTCGGCAACGCGAGCGGCCTCGATCACGGCGCGCGCCTCGGCGGCGTTACGCCCCAGCGGCTTCTGGCAGAAAACCGCAACGCCTCGCTCCAGCGCGGCGATCGACTGCTCCGCATGGAGCGCGCTCGGGGTGGCGATCACCAGGCCCTCCAGCCCGTGATCCAGCATCGCCTCCAGCGACGGAGCAGCGGCGGCTCCGGGCGCCACCTGCAGCGCCGCGTCCACGCATTCGGGCGATGGATCGCAGACAGCAATGGCCTCCACCGCGCCTGTCTCCACAATCGCCTGCATCCGGTGGCGACCGATCCAGCCGGTGCCCAGAAAACCGACGCGAGGCTTGGCTGCGGGCGCGCTCATGACAGCATCACCAGCGCCTTCACAAAATCGCCGGGCTTGTCGCGCGTGGCATCCAGCGCGTCGGCCAGCCGGTCCAGCGGATATCTGGCGGAGTAGAGCGGCGCCGGGTCGAGCCGCCCGCTCGCGACCGCGTCGATCGCCTCGCGCAAGCCCTGAAGCTGCACCGCCGGGTCGCGCTCATGCGCGTTGATGACGTCGATACCCTTCCAATTCCACATCTGCATGTTGACCTGGCGCGGCCCATCCTGATGGTAACCCGCCACGACCAGTCGCCCGCCGAAACCGACCAGCTCGCCCGCAAGGTCCAGCGGCCATTGCTTGCCGACGCATTCGATCACCCGCTCGCACATCGCCCCCTCACCTTGACCGGGGCCGGTGAGCTGCTTGACGCGTTCGATGATCGCCCAGTGATCGTCCATCGGGATCGTCTCGGCCGCGCCGTAATGGCGGGCGAGGTCCAGCGATTCCTGCCGGCGGGAAATGGCGATCACCCGGGCGCCGGCCTCGCTCGCCAGCCGCGTCAGCACCGCACCGAGAAATCCGATGCCGATGATGGCGACGGTCTGGCCGGCGCGGATGTCGCTGCGGCGGAAGATGTTGAAGGCGCAGGCCAGCGGCTCACCCGGAAAAGGCTGTCCGTCCAGCTCCGGCGGCAGCTTCACCACCATGTCGGCCTTGGCGACGTCATATTGCGCGAAGCTGCGATAGGAGAGCGCGGCCACCCGGTCGCCCACCTTCAAGCCCGTGACACCGGTGCCGAGCGCATCGATCGTGCCCCAGCCCTCATGGCCGAGGCCGCCCGGCTCGCCTGGATAGGTCAGCCATTCAAGCCCCGCCCACGGCTCCAGGTTGGAGGCGCACACGCCGCACCCCTCCAGCTTGATGCGCACCTCTCCCTCGCCAGGCTCCGGAAGCGGGACAGAGGCGAGCTCAACCTTACCCGGCGCGGCGAGGACCGCCGCCTGCATCATCTGCATTG
Organism: uncultured Erythrobacteraceae bacterium; assembly: GCA_966251025.1. Classification (GTDB taxonomy): domain Bacteria; phylum Pseudomonadota; class Alphaproteobacteria; order Sphingomonadales; family Sphingomonadaceae; genus Croceibacterium. Next base: position 134,887 of record CBINJM010000010.1, read on the forward strand.
TCATGCGTTCCTGCGTCCGATCAGTTCGCCGCGTCGCCGCCGATGAATGCCTCCAGCGCGTCGCAGGCTTCGTCATCCGTCATCTGCTCAGGCGGGTGCTTGCAGAAATAGGCCGCGGCGGGGATCACCGGGCCGGCAAGGCCGCGGTCCTTCGCCAGCTTGGCGCAGCGGATCATGTCGATGGCGACGCCTGCCGAGTTGGGGCTGTCCTCAACCGAAAGGCGCAGTTCCAGATTCATCGGAACGCCGCCGAACAGCTGCCCTTCCATGCGCAGGAAGCACACCTTGTTGTCGTTCTGCCAGGCCACGTAGTCGGAGGGGCCGACATGGATGTTCTCGTCCTCCAGCCGGGCGGCGGCGACGGACTGCACGGCCTCCGTCTTGCTCTCCTTCTTGGAGGCGAGGCGGCTGCGTTCCAGCATGTTGAGGAAGTCGGTATTGCCGCCGGTGTTGAGCTGATAGGTCCGCTCCAGCTTCACGCCGCGCTTGGCGAACAGGTCGGTCAGCACGCGGTGGACGATGGTGGCGCCGAGCTGCGCCTTGATGTCGTCCCCGATGATCGGCACCCCGGCGGCGCGGAACCGCTCTGCCCAGGTCGCATCGCTGGCGATGAACACCGGGATGTTGTTCACGAAGGAGACCCCCGCCTCCAGCGCGCACTCGGCGTAGAACTCGCTCGCTTCCTGCGACCCCACAGGCAGATAGTTCATCAGCACGTCCGCCTCGCATTCGCGAAGCGCGGCGACGACCTGATCCTTGTCTGGCTCCCCCTCATCGGCGAGGCGGAAGGCGCGGTCATCCGGATAGTTCGCCATGTGGTCCGCAACGCCATCCAGCACGCGGCCCATCCGCACCTTGGTGCCGGTTGTCTCCACCTGGTCGCAGAACACGGTGGTGCAATTGGGCTTGGCGAAGATCGCCTCGGCCACGTCCTGCCCCACCTTGCGCCGGTCCACGTCCCAGGCGGCGACGATGCGGATATCCTCCGGCCGATAGCCGCCGAGGTCGTAGTGCATCAGCCCGGTCGTGTCGTTCGCGCCGCTGCGGTAGTGGGAAAGCCCCTGCACCAGCGAACTGGCGCAATTGCCGACGCCGACCAGCGCCACGCGGATGCCGCGGGAATCGGGGGAAAGCATCAGGCGTGGGCCTCCTTGAACGCAGGCTTCAATGCGCTTCGGGCGGGAGCATAGCGCTCCACCATCCAGGCGCAAAAATCGGCGAAGGCTTGAGGATCCTGCGCGCAGCTGGTGTGGTGCGCCTCGACGCCGAGATGCTCGGGCGTGAAGCAGAAGGTCACCAGCACCTCGAAATCGGTCAGTGCCTCCATCTGCCGGTCGAACCAGTCGAGCGCACCGGGGCGGAAGCTGTCCGCCCAGCTCAGGCCGGTTCGCAGCTTCTTCACGCCGAGATCCTTCATCCAGCGCACCGCGTCGTCAAGCCGCGGGTCCTCGAAATGGAACCACTGCATCAGGCCCATCTCGCCAGCCACCTTGCGGTAGCTTTCGAGCGACGGCTTGGGAGAACCGTCCTCCCGGATCAGGCCCATGTAGAAGTGGCGGTAATAGCTGGAGCCCTCCGCCTCACGGTGGCGCGTTTCCGCGCCCCAGCTCTGCGGCAGGTCGAACAGCGAATACCAATAGATGTTGGGCACCCGGCCGATCAGCAGTTCGGCCGTCTTCTCCACGCCGAAGACCTGCACCTCTTCGGCGCCGAAGCTGCCGACGCCCACTTCCGTGGCCCAGATCGGCTTGTCCGGCACCACGGCCTCGATCTCCGCGATCTTGTACGGCCAGGCGTGGATCGGCCACAGGTTCCAGTCGAGCGGGAAGCCGTGAACGGCCACCACGTCGACCTCCTCCAGCGCGCCATGGCCGCGCATCCGCTCCACCCAATGCGGGTCGATCGGCGACATGCCGCCGAGCACGCGGGTCAGCTCAGGGTTGATCGCCGCGATCGACTGGCCCGCGCGGATCACCGTGTCCGCATAGATTGACCAATCAGGGTCGAGCTCCGGATTCCAGTGCGATTTGTTGTTCGGCTCGTTCCAGATCATCGCGGCTTCGATCACGCGCGTTCCCCCTCGTTCTCGCGTTCTCCCGCCTCTGCGCGCGGCGCCTGCGCAGGGTAGACCGCCGCCGGCCCGTACTCGGCGAACGGCACGTCAGCCACGCGGCAGAGATACACCTCGGATTCCGGCTGTGCCTCGATCACGAAGCCTGCCGCGCGCAGCATGGCCTGGCTGCAGGCGGCGTTGGGCGCCCACCAGTTTGTCCAGTCATGGGCGTAGCTCTTCTCGATGAAGTGCATCTTCGGATAGGCCGGGTTGTCGAAATAGTCCGGCGGCTGCGTCGTGCCCGGCTTATGGAACGGGTGGTCCTCCGGCACCTGCAGCACCGCATCCGTCCCCTGCTGCATCGTCTGGAACAGCATCTTGCCGCCTGCCACGTGCTCGCGGATCAGGTCGAGCGCCAGCAGCGGGTGCCGCAGATGGTACAGCACCCCCATGAAGATCACGAGGTCGAACTTCTCGCCCAGCGCGCCCACGTCATAGACGGAGAGCTTGCGATATTCGATATCCGGAAAGCCCAGCGCTTCCGACGCCAGCTGCGCCTGCGCCAGATAGCGGTCGTCGCTGTCGATGCCCAGCACCCGCCCCGCGCCGCGCCGTTTCATCTCGATCGAGTAAAAGCCCGCGTTGCAGCCGATATCGAGCACGGACCCGCCCGCCAGATCCTCCGGCAGCGCATCGGCGAAGCGGCGAAACTTGAAGGCAGGGTAGTCACCCAGGAAATGGTCGGGCGCGGTCTGGATGCCGTGGCCGAGATCGAGGTTCTGGAACCAGGGGGCGAGCGCCTCGACCCGCTCACGCAAATCCCGTGCCCCCTCCTCGTCCTTCTGACGGACGATGGTCGCTGTCATGCACCCCCCTTGCTCATGCCCCGCAGAGGCACCCGCCGTTGCAGCGGCCTCCCTGCGAAGGAAATCATGAGGATACCCGCCAGCGACGCCGGGGCAATGCGGAATGCGCGATCATGCACAATCTCTCCCGCGAGCTCGGCAATGGCGATGGCGAGGCCTCCCTGATGTTGATCCTGCAGGAATTGCCCGCGGTCGGGCCTCCCGTGCTTCTTCTACAAAGCTGCCCATAAAAGCGGCTCAGAGCAGGATCGTTCCCGTACCAGGCCGGGAGGCATCAGCGGGAACTTAGAAGAACAAGAAGGATTGTTGGATTGCAAGGCAGCGTATCGTGAGGGGCGCCACCGGGCAACCCCCGGGGGCCCACAAGGATCTCTCCGGCAAGAACGGACCCGCCGGCAGCGAACGGTGCGGCAGCAGAGATGATGAGGGCGGCAGGACGGACGGGGCCGCAACGACAAAGGGGGATTGATGAGCGAACACGTATTGGTGACCGGCGGCGCGGGGTTCATCGGCAAGGCCGTCTGCGACGAATTGCTGAGGCGCGGCAACCGGGTGCGTGTGCTCGACAGCCTGATCGAACAGGTCCACGGCCCCGCCGGTGACAACGGCAGCCGGCCCGATGGCCTCTCCCCCGATGTCGAGCTGATCCGCGCCGACGTACGCGACGGCGACAAAGTGGCGAACGCGCTCAAGGGCATCGACAGCGTCGTCCACCTTGCGGCTGAAGTCGGCGTCGGCCAGTCGATGTATGAAGTGGAGCGCTACACCTCCACCAACGATGTCGGCACAGCCGTTCTGTTCGAGCGGCTGATCGACCAGCCGGTTCGCCGCGTCGTCACCGCCTCTTCCATGAGCATCTACGGCGAAGGCCTCTACCGCGACGCGGATGGCGCGCTGGTGGAGGACGCCGCGCGCGGCTCCCTGCGTGACGGGCAGACCAATTGGGAGCCGTTGGACAGCCAGGGCCGCCCGCTCACCCCTGTCGCCACGCCCGAATGGAAACGGCCGAGCCTCGCCTCGATCTACGCGCTCAACAAATATGTGCAGGAACGCACCACGCACATCATGGGCCAGCCCTATGGCATGGAAAGCGTGTGCCTGCGCCTGTTCAACGTCTACGGCCCCGGCCAAGCGCTCTCCAACCCCTATACCGGCGTGCTGGCCATCTTCGCCTCGCGCTTCCTCAACGGCCAGCCGCCGCTGATCTTCGAGGATGGCGAGCAGCGGCGAGATTTCGTCCATGTGAAGGACGTTGCCCGCGCCTTCTGCGATGCGCTCGTCCTGCCGGAAGCGGCGGGCGGCACGTTCAATGTCGGCTCCGGCCAGGACCGCTCCGTGAAGGAAGTCGCGGCCGAACTCGCCAAGGCGATGGGCAAGAACGACATCCAGGCCGAAGTGGTCGGCAAGGCCCGCACCGGCGACATCCGCCACTGCTTCTGCGACACGTCGCTGTCGCGCGAACGGCTGGGCTTTGAGGCGCGCGAGGATTTCGGCGAAGGGCTCGCCCTGCTGGCCGAATGGGTCGCTACCCAGACGGCCGAAGACCGGGTGGAAACGGCGCGCAAGGAACTGGAAGCGCGCGGGCTCGTCGCATGAGCCTCGGCGACACCATCGCGGAAGGCCCGATCCTCGTCACCGGCGGGGCGGGCTTCATCGGCTCCAACCTGGCGGATCGGCTGGCGAGCGAAGGGCGCCGCGTGCGCATCCTGGACTCGCTCAACCGGCCAGGCGTGGAGACCAATCTCGACTGGCTCACCTCCCGGCACGGCGATCTGATCGAGCCGGTGATCGGCGACATTCGTGATGGCGCCGCTGTGACAAAGGCGGCAGAAGGCATCGCCGCCGCCTTTCACTTCGCGGCGCAGGTGGCGGTGACCACCAGCATGGTCGACCCGCGCGCGGACCTCGACATCAACATCCTCGGCACCTTCAACGTGCTGGAGGCGGTGCGGGCCAGCAATCCTGCGGCGCCGGTGATCTTCGCCTCCACCAACAAGGTCTATGGCGATCTCGCCGGTTTTGAGATGGAGATGACCGCCAACGGCTATGCGCCCGAAGATGCGGGGCTGGCTGCGCACGGCGTGTCCGAAGCGCAGCCGCTCGATTTTCACACGCCCTATGGCTGCTCCAAGGGCGCGGCGGACCAGTACGTTCTCGATTACGCGCGCAGCTACGGAATGCGCGCCGCCGTTTTGCGGATGAGCTGCATCTACGGGCAGCGGCAGATGGGCACGGAAGATCAGGGCTGGGTCGCCCACTTCCTGATCCGCGCGCTGGAAGGCGAGACCATCACCCTGTTCGGAGACGGGCAGCAGGTGCGCGACATCTGCGACGTGGCGGACACGGTGGACGCCTATCTCGCGGCGCTCCGCAATATCGACCGCATCAACGGGCAAGCCTTCAACTGGGGCGGCGGGCCGGACAATGCCGTCAGCCTCCTCACGCTGATCGAGGAGATCGGGCGCATCACCGGCCGCAACCCTCAGGTGGAGTTCTCGGACTGGCGCCCCGGCGACCAGCGCTGGTTCGTTGCCGATGCGCGGAAGGCCGATGAGGCGTTGGGCCTGTCGCCCCGCACACACTGGCGCGAAGGAGTACACAACCTCGCTCATTGGCTGAGTGAGGCGCGCGGCCTCCCCATCACTACGCCGGACCGGCAGCCGCAGGCTGCCACGCTGTGAGCGCAGCAGCCCCCCGCCATATCCTGATGACGGCGGACGCGGTCGGTGGCGTCTGGCAATATGCGGCAGACCTTGCCGCCGCTTTGGGCGCGCACGGGCACACTGTCACCCTCGCGGTGCTCGGCCCCTCGCCGACCGCTGACCAGCGCGCGCAGGCGCGGCGAATTTCCGGTCTGCAGCTGGTCGAGACCGGCCTGCCGCTGGACTGGCTCTCCGCCGGCCCTGGCCCGGTGGAGCGCGCTGCGGAGGCAATCTCTGCCTTGGCGACGGCAGAGGGGGCCGACCTCATCCACTGCAACATGCCGACTCTCGCCGGCGCCGCAGACTTTCCGGCGCCGGTGGTGGCCGTCACCCATGGCTGCATCGCCACCTGGTGGCAGGCCGCCAAGACGGAGCCGCTGCTCGCCTCCTACCGCTGGCACAAGCGGATGATGGCGCGTGGGCTGGCGGCGGCCGATGTCGTGGTCGCTCCCAGCGCCAGCTACGCCGCCATCGTGCGCCGCACCTATCGCCTGCCGGCCGCACCGCTGGTGGTCCACAATGGCCGCGATCCACTCCCCGTCCCCGCCTCACCGGAACCGCCGCTGAATGCGGCGCTGACGGTCGGGCGGTTGTGGGACCCGGTGAAGAACGCCGGGATGCTGGACCGGATCGCCAAGCGCCTGCCCCTGCCCTTCCTCGCTGCCGGAGCCGTGCTCGGCCCGCATGGCGAGTTGATCAAGCTGGACCACCTGAAGGTGCTCGGCCAGCTGGACGCAGCACCGCTCGGCGGCCTGCTCGCCCGGCGACCGATCTTCGTCTCCGCCGCCAGCTTCGAACCCTTCGGGCTCGCGGTGCTGGAAGCGGCGCAGGCCGGGTGCGCGCTCATCCTCTCCGACATTCCCACCTTCCGCGAATTGTGGGGCGACGCGGCGCTGTTCGTTGAGCCGAGCGACGAGAAGGGCTTCACCACCGCCATTGAGCGTCTCGCCGCCGATGAAGCCGAGCGTGCAGAGCTCGGCACGAACGCCGCCCTGCGCGCCGCCCGCTACACGCCCGCCTCCAAGGCCGCCGCGATGATGCGCATCTATGAGGGGCTTCTGGCCCAGCAGAAGGAGCGGGCGGCGTGAGGATCGTCTACTTCACCCACTCGCTCGCCTCGTGCTGGAACCACGGCAACGCCCACTTCCTGCGCGGCGTACTGGATGAGCTGGTCGCACGCGGCCACGATGTGCAGGCCTTCGAGCCGGAAAACGCCTGGAGCCTCTCCAACCTCCTCGCCGATCATGGGGAGAAAGGCCTCGCCCCTTGGCGCGAGCTTTATCCGCGCCTCTCCTCCACCACCTACGGCCCGGATGCGGATCCGGCGGAGATGGTCGAGGGCGCCGATCTGGTCATCGTTCACGAATGGAACGATCACGATCTGGTCGCATCTGTCGGAAAGCTCCGCAAGAGCGGCGCAGCCTTCACCCTCCTGTTCCACGACACGCATCACCGCGCGGTCAGTGAGCCGGAGCAGATGCAAGCCTACGACCTCTCCGGCTACGATGGCGTGCTCGCCTTCGGGGAGACGCTCTCGGAGGTGTATCGCAGCTGGGGCTGGGAAGGTCGCGTCTGGACCTGGCACGAGGCCGCCGACACGCGCCGCTTCCACCCGCCGCAGGTGGAGCAGGACCGAAACGGCCTCGTCTGGATCGGCAATTGGGGCGATGGTGAACGAACGGAGGAGCTTGAGCGCTTCCTGTTCGCCCCCGCCCGGTCCGCAAACCTGCCGCTCGACATTTACGGGGTGCGTTACCCTGCCGAAGCAAGTGCGATGCTCGCCCGATACGGCGCGGCGTATCACGGTTGGGCCCCCAATGCGCGGGCGCCGCAAATCTTCGCCAGGCACCTCGCCACGGTGCATGTGCCGCGCCGCTATTATGCCACGATCCTTCCGGGCATCCCCACCATCCGGGTATTCGAGGCGCTGGCCTGCGGCATCCCGCTCGTCTCCGCCCCGTGGGACGATGCGGAAGGGCTGTTCCGCCCCGGCACCGACCACCTGATCGCCCGCGACGGCGCGGAGATGGAGCGGCACCTCACCGCCCTCGCCCACGATGCGGACCTTCGCGCCGCCCTCACCGCCAGCGGGCTGGAGACGATCCGCGCCCGCCACACCTGCGCGCACCGGGTGGATGAGCTGCTGGCCATCACCGCTCAGCTCGCCGCCCAAGTCGATGCAGCGCCAGCCGAAAGACAACCCGCATGAAGATCGCCTTCTACGGCTCCAGCCTGCTCTCCTCCTACTGGAATGGCGCGGCGACGTACTATCGCGGCATCCTCCACGCCCTCGCCCAGCGCGGGCACGAGATCACCTTCTACGAGCCCGACGCCTTCGACCGGCAACAGCACCGCGACATCGATCCGCCGGAATGGTGCCGCTCCGTCGTCTATGCCGCCACGGAGGAAGGACTGCGGTCGGTTCTGTCGGAAGCCGGCGCGGCGGACCTGGTGGTCAAGGCCAACGGTGTCGGCGTGTTCGACCGAGAGCTGCTGGAAGGCGTCGTTCGCGAAGCGCGCGAAGATGCGCTCAAGGTCTATTGGGACGTCGACGCCGCCGCCACTCTGGACGAGATGCGTGCTGACGAAGACCACCCGGTGCGCCAGGCGCTGGCGGATCTGGACCTCGTCTTCACCTATGGCGGCGGCCCGCCGGTGGTGGAGGCCTACAAGCGCTTCGGCGCGCGCGATTGCGTGCCCATCTACAACGCGCTCGACCCCGCTACCCACCACCCGGTGCCGGCTGACCCCGCTTTCGCGGCGGATCTCGGTTTCCTTGCTAACCGCCTGCCTGATCGCGAGGCTCGGGTAGAAGAGTTCTTCCTGCGCGCAGCCTCCCTGCTGCGGGACAGGCAGTTCCTGCTCGGCGGCAATGGCTGGCATGACAAGGCCATGCCGGAGAATGTCCGCGCCATCGGCCATGTCGGCACGGCCAGCCACAACGCTTTCAACTGCACGCCCAAGGCCGTGCTCAACGTGGCGCGCGACAGCATGGCAGATGTCGGCTTCTCCCCCGCCACCCGGGTATTCGAGGCCGCGGGCGCGGGCGCATGCCTGATCACCGACGCATGGGAAGGGATCGAGCTGTTCCTGAAGCCGGATGAGGAAGCGCTGGTCGCGCGCGACGGGCAGGATGTGGCCGACCTGCTCGCCTCCCTCACACCGGAACGTTCCCGCCAGATCGGTGACGCGGCTCTGAAGCGCGTGCTGGCGGAACACACTTACGACCTGCGGGCCGAAACGGTGGACGATGTGCTGCAATCCACCACAGGCGCCCGCGCGGAAGGGGCGCTCGCATGAAGCTCGTCGTCCTCGGCCTCAGCCTCTCATCCTCATGGGGCAATGGCCATGCGACAACCTTCCGCGCGCTGCTCTCCGCCTTCGCCAAGCGGGGCCATGAGGTGCTGTTCCTGGAGCGGGACGTGCCGTGGTACGCCAGCAATCGCGACCTGCCGGACCCGGATTTCTGCCGGCTCGAGCTCTACCCTGATCTCGCCGCGCTGGACGGCTGGCGGGAAGAGGTCGCGGCGGCAGATGCGGTGATGGTCGGCTCATACGTGCCCGAAGGCGTGGAAGTTGGCCGCTGGGTGCAGCAGCACGCGCGCGGCACGACCTGCTTCTACGACATCGACACCCCCGTCACGCTGGCAAAGCTGGCACGCGGCGATTTCGAATATCTCTCGCCGGAGATCATCCCCGGCTACGACAACTACTTCTCCTTCACCGGCGGCCCGACGCTCGCCCGATTGGAGAAGGAGTTCGGCTCTCCCAAGGCGCGCGCCCTCTACTGCGCGGTGGACACCGCCCGCTATCGGCCGCTCGACGTGCCGAAGCGCTGGGACTTGTCCTACCTCGGCACCTACAGCCCGGATCGGCAGCCGACGCTCGACAGACTGTTGGTCGCCGCCGCCCGCGCCTGCCCTGAGCGACGCTTCGTGGTGGCCGGCCCGCAATATCCGGACGACATCGACTGGCCCGCGAATGTCGAGCGCATCGATCACCTGCCGCCCGCCGATCACCCGGAATTCTACGCCGCCTCCCGCTTCACGCTCAACGTCACGCGCGCGGACATGATCGCCGCCGGCTGGTCCCCATCCGTGCGCCTGTTCGAGGCAGGCGCCTGCGGCACGCCGATCATCTCCGATCGTTGGGACGGGATCGAGGATGTGTTCGAACCGGGCGAACAGATCGTCCTCGCGGACACGACGGAACAGGTGATCGCCGCTCTCGCAATGGACGCTGCCGATATCGGCACGGCCGCGCGAGAGGCGGTGCTGGCCCATCACAGCGCCGCCCGCCGGGCGGAACAGCTCGAACACGACCTCGCCGGCGCGCGCGAGGATCGATCGACAACAATAAGCAGCAAGAGGGTGCCCGCATCATGAAAGCACGCAAGGGACTGACGCTGGTTGCCGGGGGCGCCGGGTTCATCGGATCGCATCTTTGCCGCACGCTGCTGGACGCCGGCGAACAGGTCATCTGCCTCGACAATCTGCAGACCGCGCGCTCTTCCAACCTGCTCGACCTGGAACGGCATGACGGCTTCACCTTCGTGGAGGCCGACATCACCCAGCCGCTCCCGCGCGAGATCATGCGGCAGGCCAAGGCCTTCACGCGCATCTACAATCTCGCCTGCGCCGCCTCGCCGGAGCTCTACCAGATGGACCCGGAGCACACGATGCTGACCAGCGTCGTCGGCACGGTGCAGCTGTTGCGGCTGGCCGAGCAGTCCGGCGCCCGCTTCCTGCTGACCTCCACCAGCGAGGTCTATGGCGACCCTGAAGTCCACCCGCAGCCGGAAAGCTATCGCGGCAATGTCAGCTGCACCGGGCCGCGCGCCTGCTACGATGAAGGCAAGCGCGCTGCCGAGACGCTGGCCTTCGACTTCGCGAGGGCTGGCCGGGCGGAGGTGCGCGTCGCGCGCATCTTCAACACCTACGGCCCACAGATGCGGCTGGAGGACGGGCGCGTGGTCTCCAACCTGATCTGCCAGACGCTCTCGGGCGAGCCGCTGACCATTTACGGCGACGGCAGCCAGACGCGCAGCTTCTGCTATGTCGCCGACACGGTCGATGGCCTGCGGCGGCTGATGGAGAGCGAGGCGATGGACTTGCAGCCCGTCAATATCGGCAACCAGCAGGAGATCACGATCAACGAACTGGCGGAGACCCTGGCGGATATGCGCGGAGAGCGGCTGGAGATCGTCCATCGCAAGCTGCCCGTGGACGACCCGCAGCGCCGCCGCCCGGATATCACCCGTGCGCGCACCATCCTCGGCTGGGAGCCGACCACTCCGCTCCGTCAGGGGCTGGAGCTGACCCTCGCGTGGTTTGCCTCCGAGCTTCAGGCCAGAAACGCAGCGGCGTTGGCTGCGGCCGCGCCGCAACCCCGGATGGTCGTCGGAGGCAACTGAGCCCCTCGCTGCCCTTTACCGCTTGCGCTCTGCTCCTACGCGGGCAACCGTGGCGGGGATGAAGAGGTTGCAGGATGTCGATCAGGTGCGCCTCGGCCCCGCAGCGGAGCGGCACCTGCTCCCGTGAGCGCCACCTACCGCCCGCGCCTTGTCAATGGCCGCTTCGGCGATCCGGCCTTGTACGTGGAGATCGCGCATGAGCGTGACGCGATCCTGTTCGACATGGGCGACCTTGCCGCCCTGTCCGCCCGGGACCTGCTGCGCGTGCGGACCGTCGGCGTGTCGCACATGCATATCGACCACCTGATTGGCTTCGACCTGCTGCTGCGCATCCATGTGGGCCGCGATGCAACGATCAGCATGATCGGCCCGGCGGGCTTCGCGGACCGGATCGGCCACAAGCTGCAGGGGTACAGCTGGGACCTCGTCCACCGCTACGACACGGAACTCGTGTTCGAAGTGGCGGAACTGGTCTCGCCAGAACACCTGCATTGCTGGCGCTTTCGCCAATCGCGCCGCTTCGTGCCCGAGCCTTTGGGAGAGCGCGCCGCACCCGGCGGCGTGGTGCATGATGATGGCCGCCGCACCATCACCGCGCGCATTCTCGAACATCACGGCCCCTGCCTCGGTTTCGCGCTGGAGGAAGGGCAGCGGATCAATGTCTGGAGAAATCGGGTGGACGAGGCGGGCCTGCCGATCGGCCCCTGGCTGAAAGCGCTGAAGGACGCGTTACGGAACGGCGCGCCGGACGATGCCCCGATTGCGCTTCCCGACGGTTCAACCGCTCAGCTCTCCCGCCTGCGCCACCTCGTCAGCAGCGAGCGCGGCATGAAGATCGGCTACGCGACGGACCTGCGGGACATCCCCTCAAACCGCGATGCGCTGAAGGAGCTCTGCTTCGGCGCCGATGTGCTGTTCATCGAAGCCTCCTTTGCCGCCGCCGACGCGGAGAAGGCCAACGACCGCGCCCACCTCACCACCACAGCCGCCGGGGAGATCGCCCGCGCCTGCGCCGCCCGCCGGGTGGAGCCGTTCCACTTCTCCCCCCGCTATGAGCATGAGGAGCAGGCCCTGCTGACGGAAGTCGCGGCGGCGTTTGCGGGCTAGAACCGCAGCAACGGGATCAGCGAGGAATTGTCGTCCGTCCAGGCTTGCGGCGCGGCTGGCGGGAGCTCTGTCCATGTTCGCGCACTCGCCGCCTCCAGCGCGTCCAGCCGCGCTTCGTCGCGGGCAAGCGCGATCCAGATAGACTCGCTCTGCCCCTCCGCCACATCGGCATCGTCGCGCAGAATACCACGCCAGCCGCCTTCCTCCGCCAGCGCCGCGACCATCGGCGCAAGGTCGAGGAAGCGGTTAGAAATGTGCATCAGCAGCAGGCCATCGGGCGCCAGCGTGCGGGCGTAAACCTCGAACGCCTCCCGCGTCATCAGGTGCATGGGGATGGCGTCGGACGTGAAGGCGTCGATCGCCAGCAGGTCGAAGCGCCCCGCGGGTTCCTCCGTGAGCCGCAGCCGCGCATCCCCGATCAGGATCCGCGCATCCGGCGCACATTCGGAGAGGAAGGTGAAGGTCCGGTCCTGCGAATAGCGCACCACAGCGGGGTCAATCTCGAAGAAGGTCCAGTCCTGCCCCGGCTGGCGGTAGCAGGCGACCGTCCCCACGCCGAGGCCGACCACCCCGACCCTTGCCTCCGCGCCCATCTGCGTCAGCGCCAGGCCGATGCCGGAATTGCGCCCGTAATAGCTGGTGGGCTCCAATCGCCGCGCCGCATCGAGGAATTGCTGCCCGTGCATCGTCGTGCCGTGGTTGAGCCGCCGCATCAAGCCGTCCGGCGTTTCCTGCACCGTGTACACGCCGAAATAGCTGCGAGAGCGTGCGCCCTCCAGGCTCAGCGCAAGGGTGGAAAGGCCCCCATGGCCCAGCATCAACAGCGCGAATGTGGCGGCGAAGGCCCACCTCTTGCCGATCAGCAGCAGGCCGATGGCGATGATCGCCGCCACCAGCAGCAGGATGCTCTCGCCCCGCCCCTGCTCCACCGCTTGCGCCAGGAACCAGGCCAGCACCGCCGCTGTCAACACCGCCGCCGCCGCCACTCTCTGCCGCCGCCGATCGCCCGCCTGCCAGAAGCGGGTGAGGAACGGCACGAAGCTCAACTGCGGCGTCAGCAGCGCGGCGGCGAGCAGCAGCAGCGCATGCTCATACACCCAGTCGAACAGCACCGGCGCGATCAATGTGGTAAAGATGCCGCCCAGCGCGCCGCCCGCCGCGACCATCAGGTAGAAGAAGGTGAGCCGGTCCGGATGCGGCCGCAAAGCATAGAGCCGCCCGTGCAGCGCGACCGAAAGCACGAACAGCAGCGCCACCATGGCAAGGGCAATCGCCGGGTTTGCCTGCCCGCCGGAGATCATCGCGAAGCCGCCCACCAGCAGCAGCAGGATCGGCGCGTAGCGGGTCAGGATGCTCCCCCACATCCCCTCGCTCGAAAAGGCGACCGGGAAGCTCAGCAAATAGGCGCTGAGGGGGATAATCCACAGCAGCGGCATGGCCATCAAATCGGTGGTGAGCAGGGTCGTGGTCGAGAGCATCAGGCCGGACGGCACCGCCGCCAGCGCCAGCCACAGCAGCACGTTGCGGCGGGGCACTGGCGGCGCAGGCTCCCCGGATGCAACCCGCACCGGCTCGTCCGCCACCTTCCAGCGCGATGCCGCCGCCAGCGCCGCCAGCACGATCAGCGCGAGGTAGCCCCAGGTCCAGACGAGGCTCTGCTTGGCCAGCGCCATGTCGCGCTCCAGCCAGAAGGGATAGGCGAGCAGGCCGGCGAAGCTGCCGATGTTCGAGGCGGCATAGAGCCTGTAGGGATCGCGCGCCCCCGCCACCGCCGCATACCAGCGTTGCATGAGGGAGGCCTGCGCTGACAGCAGCAGGAACACCGGCCCGATGGTTGCGGCGATCAAGGCTGGGGCCCACAGCACCTCCCATCCCGCGGCGGGCGGGGGAATGTCCGCCAGCGCCACGGGCAGCGTCAGCGCCGCCAGAGCGAGCAGGCCCAGATGCACCACCGCCTGCCGTCGAAAGCTCAGCCGCGTCAGCGCGTGGGCATAGGCATAGCCGCTCAGCAGCAGCACCTGGAACACCAGCATCGCGCTGTTCCAGACAGACGGCGCTCCCCCCAGCAGCGGCAATGCCGCCCGCGCCACCATCGGCTGCACGAGAAACAGCAGGAAGCTGCCGACAAGGACAACGAGGATAAACAGGCCGCGGCGCGCGAGACCCGCGGATCGAGGGGCTTCAGTCACCCGCCCCTAGTGCGGCGCGCCGTCGGCATTGCAAGCGGAATTGGCGGAAGCCGGGCGGGAGGCTGACGCTGGAGCACGGCCGATCGTCATTCTTCGGGGGCGCAGAGGACGATCTGCTTCATGAATCCGGCCGCAGGGTCCTCCACCCTGTCCTACCGATTTTGCAGGCTTTAGCTGGAGTCGGGTCTTTCGCTTCGCAGGAGGTCCCATTGTCAGAGCCAACCCCAACGAACTCAGCCGCGACGTCTCCGCTCTATGCCTGCTCATGCTGTGGCGCCTTCGGCGCACCGCGATACGTGTCGCCGACCGGCTTTGCCAATGGGAGCGGCCAACTCGCCCTCGTTACTCCGGACACGCCCCTGCCGGTCATGCTCATCGATGGCGGCAGCCGCGCCCCCTCTGTGCCGTCTCCCGAAAATGCCACACCGCTCGCCGGCAAGACGGCGAAATCGGCCGTTGTCGGGCCGTTCGTCACCGGGGCCGATCTCCCCATCCATCTCCAGCTGGCCGGGGTGTGGAAGGGCAAGGTCACCTTCGAGCGGTCGACCGATGGCGGCGCGACGCGCCAGGGGGTGACGATCGGCGGCAGGCCGTGGGGAAGCTTCACCACGAACGTGAACGAGCCGATCTGGCAAGAGACTGATCCCGCCGCCAGCTTCTGGCTGAACATCGTCCTCGAGAGCGGCGAAGTTTCCTACCGGCTGTCGTGACCGGCGCGCGAGGCTTCCGCAGATGCGCCGCAGCCTCGCGGGCAAAACACCGAACCTTGCGCAAAACCATGGTGAGCCCTGCTGGGTTCGAACCAGCGACCTACTGATTAAAAGTCAGTTGCT
>CBINJM010000011.1:0-122406 GCA_966251025.1 uncultured Erythrobacteraceae bacterium
CCTCTCCCTCGTCGTTGCGCGGCCGCGATGATGCGGCATTCAGCCGAAGATGCGGTCTGCAAGCTCCAGAAGGCGAGCGTTCCCACCCCTGACGTGCTGGCGCATGGCCTCCTCGGCATCGTCCGGCCTTGCGTTCAGAATGGCCCGCGCGATCTCCTGATGGTCGCGATTGCGTTCGGCCAGATTGGCGATCGTCATCCCTTCGTAGAACTGCAACCGGAACAGCGGGACACGCAGGCGCTCCAGGGTGGCAGACAGCACCTCGTTGCCCGCCGCCGTCACGATCAGGTCGTGAAAGTCCTTGTTGAGCTGGGCGAACGTCACGGCGTCCTGCTGCTCGACGGCGGCATTCATCCGGTTGGCCAGACGCTCAAACTCCAGCGAGGAAGTCTCGTCCGGCTGCTTCTCCGCCGCCTGGCGCGCCGCAAGACCTTCGATCATCTCCCGCACCCGACCGATGTCGGTCGCGGTCTTGAGGGTGAAGCGGCGAATCCTGACGCCCTTCTGCTCCTCGAACTCGAGCAGCCCCTCGCCCACAAGGTTCCGCAACACCTCCCGGATGCGCCCGCGGCTCTCCCCATATTGTTCGACCAGATCCTTCTCCAGCAGGCGTTGCCCCGGCGCGTAAGCCCCTTGAGCAATGCGGGCTTTCAACTGATCGGCAATTTCCTGGAGCGATTTGCGAGCCATGGACGCTTCTATGCCAGAAATCATCGCGAACAGAACCGCTACCCTACCGCGCGCGGGATCAGGCGGACGGGGGTGCTGACAGGCCCCAGCTCCGGCAGCCTCGTCATCTCGATCTCGCCGTCGATGAGGATCGCGGACGTGCGCCCCAGCAGCTCTTCCAGGAAGATGCGCAATTCCAGCCGCACCAAACCACTGCCCGCGCATTGATGCGGGCCTTTTCCGAAAGCGAGATGCTCGCGGATGTTGGGGCGATTGAAGCGGAACGTGTCCGGGTCCTCGAACACCGCCTCGTCCCGGTTGGCGGAGGAATAGACCATCGTCACCGGCTCATCCTTGGGGATCACCCGCCCGGCGACCCTCACGTCACGCGTCGGTGTGCGAGCAAAGCCGCGATAGGGGCTGTAGAGCCGCAGCAGTTCCTCGATCGCCGCAGGGATGCGGGCCGGCTCTGCCCTCAGCAATGCCTGCAGATTCGGATCGCGCGAGAGGTGAACGCAGATGCTGCCGAACAGCGGGGGCGGCGCCATCAGGCCCACCACCAAGGCCTGCCGGATGGTGGCGACGATGTAGTTGAGCGGAATCGGACCGTCCGGCGTCTGCTCCGCCAGCAGGGCCGAGGCCGGGTCAGTCGCCGGCTCCCGCGGGGTGTTCCGCCGGTCTTCCACCAGCGCCTCCGCTATGTCGTAGAGGTTGCGGCTGGTCTGTGCGACTGCCGCTGTATCCTCGTTACGCCAGGCGACGTTATAAAGCCGTGCCACTTCGGCCAGCGTGCCGGCGTGCTCGCGCGGCAGGTTCAGCCACTCCACCGCGACCCAGGCCGGAAAGATCGTGGCGAAGTCGGTGGAGATGTTGCCGCCACCTGCAGCAATCATCCGATCAAGCTCCCGCACGGCATGCTCGCGCAGCTTGGGCTCCATGCCGGCGACCCGCACCGCACGAAGCGTGCGGTCGAGCGCCTTGCGGTAGGGCGTGTGCTCCGGCGGATCCTTCCCCAGCGGCGGACGACGCTCGCCCAGTGACATGTTCGGGATCACGTTGATCCTGGAGGTGATGAAGGTGGAAGGGTCCGTGACGGCTTTTACGATGTCGGCATGGCGCGTCAGTGCCCAGAAGCCGCCATGAGCGTTGCTGTGCGCGACCGGGCATTCACGCCGCAAACGGCGATAGGTGTCATGCACATCGTCGAAGGTTTCCGGCGCGTGGGGATCGAAGTCGTCTGTTCCACTCAACTGTCTTGGTCTTTCGGTCATTCAGCTTTCCCTGAGAGCATCGCGCGATATGCGTGCCGGCCCGCAAGCAGTGCCACGATGGCACTCAGTCCCACCGCCGCCGCGACGATCGTGATCGAGAAGCGCAACAGGCTCTCGTCCCCGAACAGCTCGTCCGTCAGCAGCGCAATGAATGTCGGGCCGAGGGCGGCGCCGATCAGGTTGACGATGAAGAAGTACAGCGCCGCAATTTGCGAGCGCATCTGAGTGGGCACCACCGCCATCAGCGTCGTGACGCCGGTGGCCTGCAGGATGCCGCCGCCGATCCCCGCCGGCACCAGCACGGCGATGGCAAGCGCAGGCGTGGGCATGATCGCGAAGATGGCATAGCCGGGCGCCAGCAGAAGGATGCCGATCATCAGCGTGCGCAGGTGCCCGTCGAGAAACCGCGCACCCAGCGCGTCGACCAGGAAGCCACCGCCGACCACGCCGATGGCGCCGACGATCATGGAAACAACGCCGTAGGTGGCGAGGTAGCTGCCCGCCTCCGCCGTCCCGAGGCCGAAGCTCCGCTGGAAGAAGGCCGGCACCCAATAGCCTACGCCGAAGGTCATCAGCGCACTCGCGACCAAAGGCCAGCCGATTGCCAGATAGGCCATCCGGTGCCGCATCAGGTGCGCACCCACCTCGCGAACGGGAAGGTTGACGATCCTCCCCTTTTCGTCGCGCCGCACCTGGCCATGTCGCTTGGGCTCCCGCACCGTGAGCAGAAGGGCAAGCATCAGGAAGCCGGTGACGCCCAGCATCAGCAGCAGCGCCTGCCACGGCAGGATCGCGCCCACCACGGGAAGCATGACAGGCTCCGCAGCGGTCAACGTGGGCAGGTATGCGCCGCCGACACTGTGCGCGAGACCGCCGCCGATCGACACGCCGAGCATGTAGACACCCATCGCCTTGCCCAGGGTACGCCGGGGGAAGTAGTCGCTCAGCATCGGAACCACGGCCGGGTTGAGGCAGGCCTCGCCCAGCCCGACCCCCATGCGGGCCAGGAACAGCTGTGTGTAGCTGCGCGCGAAGCCGCACATGGCGGTCGCAAAACTCCAAACGCCGAGGCCGACCAGCACGAGATTGCGCCGGTTCGACCGATCGGCAAGACGGCCCATCGGGAGGCCCACGATCGTGTAGAACATGGCGAAGGCGAAGCCGAGCAGGAGGCTCATCTGCGTGTCGCTGATCGCCAGATCGCGCTTGATCGGCTCCACCAGCACGCCGAGAACCTGCCGGTCCACATAGGCCAGGATATACACCAGCAGCAGGACACCGACGACGTACCAGGCGTAGGCGCGGTTCGGATAGTCCTCGTCTCCCAAATGCTCCGCGGGTGCAACGGGGTTGCTCATGCGATGCGTCCGCCGTGCATCGGCCCTGGATCGAACGCCCTCTTGTGCCGCACCATCGTTCAGAACCGGGTCCGCACGCCGGCGAAGATCGTGCGGCCGCGCGCGTCGTGCCCGTTGGGATCGAAGGCGAGGTTGCCGTTGTTCACGTAGGGCGGCTGGTTGTCGAAGAGGTCCTCCACATCCAGCGTCAAGGTGACGCCCTGCAAGAAGGTAGCCGGCCCTTCGATCGTGTAGCGCAGCGCGAGATCGAATTCCGTGTGGGAGGGAACGTCCTGCAGCGGAGCGACGCTGTCATTGTCATAGCTGCCGGTGTGGTTGGCGTAGATCGTGGCCGACAAGGCACCGACGGTAGCACCGGCATAGGCGCGGGCGATGAACTGCAGCGGATTGTTGAGCGTGTTGACGATATCGGTCAGCGGCGCATCCGGCGTGATCGCGCGGTCGAACTTCAGGATGTAGGCCGCGTTCACGCCGGCACGCCAGCTGCCCCATGAGGTGTCCGCCGAGTAGTCGCCGATGAACTCCAGCCCGTCCGTCCTGACGGTCCCGAGGTTGAGCTTGCGGCCGTCCACGATCGCCTCGATCGTCGCGGGGTCTTCGGGCACGCCCGCGAAACCCGGTGCGTTGTAGATCGCCGTCACCTCGGCGGCCGAGGGGTTGAGCGTGACCAGTCCCGCCAGCTCTGGCAGGGTCAAAGCGAGCGGATTGTTGCCCGGCGTGGCGATGCGGTTGCTGTAATCGACATTGTAGTAGGTGAAGGAGAGGCGCAGCCCGTCCAGCCATGCCGGCTCGAAATCAGCGCCGACGGACCAGGTGGTCGCGGTTTCCGGCTGAAGCTGCTCATTTCCTCCACGCAGGAAGATCACGCGGCGGAACCCGGTGGGAGCCGTCGGGTCCACGAAGTTGGCGAGGTTGTTGAACGGGTTTCCTGTGTCCGCCAGCGAAGGCGCACGAAAGGAGGTGCCGTAGCTTGCGCGGAAGGTCAGCGGCTCCACCGGACGCCAGGTGAGGCCGAACTTCGGATTGGTCGTGGACCCGATATCCTCGTAATCGTCGTATCGGACTGCGGCAGACAGGTTCAGCTCCTGGCCGAGCGAACCGGCATCGTCGGGCGAGAGCAGCGGCACGAAAAGCTCGCCGAAGACGGAGTTGATCCCGCGGCTGCGGTCGTTGGGAAACGGGTTGATGTCGATGAAGCGGATTTCTTGCCGCGTCGCCCCTACGGCGGCGCGGAGGCTTCCGGCAGGCAGCTCGAACAGCGGCCCGTCGGCGGACACGCCATATTCCTGCAGCCGGTAATCGGTATCCACGCGGAACTCACCGACGAGGGATGCCAAGGTCGCAGGGTTCGTTTCGCTGCCGTCCCCGAACGGATTGAACGCCGTCGCCGGATTCGGATCACTCAGGGCCGCCGCGAGTGCGGTGGCATTGACATTGTTCAGGCCCGACCTCTCCCGGTCTTCGCCATAGCTGAAGAAGGCCTCTGCCGACCAGCCGCCGCCCAGCTCGAAGGTCGGGCCGCCGGTGATGAAGAACACATCCTGCTGGCCGCGCCGATAGCTCGGCCCCAGATCATCATAGAACGAATATTGGACCTGCACGCTGCTCGCGCCAGGGTTGGTCGGGTGGACGAAGAAGGGATTGGAGGCGGGTACCGTCAGGGTGGAGGTCGGCGCGCTGAAGGCCTGCACGCCGTCGCGACGGGCGAGGAAGCCCTGCGCGCGGACGCTGATCCAGTCATTGATCTCCTGCTCGAAGGTGGAGGCAAAGGAGTACCGCTCCTGCTCCGGCAGGGCGTAAGCGCCGAGATAGGCGCTCTGCAGGTTGGTGGTGCCCGCTGTGAGATCACCCGGCCGGAGGTTCGTTCCGTCCTGTCCGGCCGGGATGGCGTACGAGGTGCCGCCGACGACGATGTTTCCGGGGTTGGCGAAGGTCGAGCGCCGATCCGGCCCGCCCCAAGGGCGCAGGTCATCGGTGTAGAAGTCGCGCTCCGATGCCGCGAGTGCGTCGCTCTTCAGGTACTCGCCAGCGACCATGACGGAGCCACTGCCCCAATCGTGACCGATCGCGCCGCCGACCTGGTACTCCTCCGCACCGTCACTGAACCCCACTCGGCCGTTCAGTTCGACGCCAGTGAAGTTCGTGCGCAGCAAGATGTTGACGACGCCACCGACCGCGTCGGACCCGTAGATGCCGGAGCTGCCATCCGCGAGGACTTCCAGACGCTCGATCGCGGCAGTCGGGATAACTGAGGGATCGAAGAACTGACCTTGCGTGCCGGCTTGCGGCAGTCGGCGCCCATCCAGCAGGGTCAGCGTGGATTCGGTGCCGAGGCCACGAAGGTTGATGCCGGTGCCCAGCGTGACGTTGGCGCTCGCATTGTTGGCGGCGCTGAACGAAGCCTCCGTAACGCCGAGATTGAAGACCTGGGGCAGCTGCGAGAGAAGCTCGGTCGTGGTTCCCGCGGCCGTGTTCTCCAGCTCAGCGCGGCCTAGGCCGATAACGGGCGAGCCCGTCGGCTCGATGCCGCGAATGCGACTGCCTGTAACGACAATCGGCGTCTCAGCGGAGGCATCGGCATCGAAGGGACCATTGTCTACACGTTGCTGCTCGGCAGCAGCTTGGGGGAGCGCACCAGCGGCGCTTTGCGCCCGAGCCTCCGCACCAACAAGCGTGCCCGCCGCCACCGCAAGTGCAGAAGCGCCAATCAATGTCCCGCGATTGCCCAGCATCATCTCTTACCCCCATCAACGTCTGTTTTGCGGGAGCGTCCACCTGGAAGGCCGCCAAGTCAACGATAATGTCGACATTAATGCCGACCGAAGAGGGTACTTAGGGGGTTGGATCTTGAGCTGAAGCCGTTCCGCCGCAGATCGGCTATCGCGGCGCAAGAAGTGCAACGAGGGGCGCAGACACGTCTGCACTTGCGAACGGGCTAGGATGTCTTCGATAAACGCCTAAGCTGCCGATCTGCTTTTTGGGCCGACTGCGATAAGTCCGCTTTGTTCAGCTCGACGGCTCAACCGGACCTTCGAGGCCATTGAACTGCGATCGCCCAGGGCAGCGTCCTCGGCGACGGGCGCCTCCTGCTTCTCAGACGCAACTGACTCGCCGGTAAGCGCCGCCTCTTCAATCGCGAGGCCCCGCGCACGCAGGATGCGCAAGTCGGCCGGAACTCGGTCGCCCGGCTCGATCAACACGATGTCGCCTGGAACGAGACACGTCGCGTCGACCTCACGCTTCTCGCCGCTGCGGATGACATAGGCGCGAGGTGAGATCAGCCTGCGCATTCCGCTCAACTCCTTCTCTGCCCTTCCCTCCTGCACGAAGCCAACGACCGCGTTGACCAGCACCACCAGCAGGATGACCACGGCGTCAATCGCATGGTCGAGCACGAACGCCGCCGCGGCAGCGGCAAGCAAGAAGTAGATCAGGGGAATGTTGAACTGGCTGAGGAAGCGCAGCAGCGGGTGAATGGACTTGGCCTGCGGCAGGCTGTTGGGCCCGTATTCAGCCAGACGTTCTTGGACGACCTCATCGACCAGGCCCTCGCGGCCCGAACTCAGCGCCGCAAGCACCTTGTCCGCCTCGCTCGCGTGCCAGCTGCGCTGTGTTTGGGTCACCATCTCGAAGTCTCCGCTGTCCACGTGAATTCGTAATCTATCGGACCGACCTAATTGAACGGTTTGAGCTCGACGCGCGCTGCACCGAGGTCTTGGCTCGAATGCCTGCCTCTTTGCGGGGCTTGCAACGAACGGTAACCCGGCCGCCGGACCGAGATGCTGCATCCCTGCCATCCACCTTCAGAGCGGAGGCATCTTCTGGAGCAGCATCGCCGAGACGCTCGACTCGCCGGCTTGGAACTCATGGACGCGTCCGGGCCAGCACACATCGTCCCTCTGCTCTTTCCTCTCCCCTCCTGTCCTGACGGCTCCCGACGATGCGTAAGCCCGCTCACGCTCGTCGGCTGCGAGGTGCTGGCATCCTTTTTCCATCACGTTCAGCCGGTCGATCATCCAAGTGAGGATCGACGGCACAACGCGGCGCATGCCACCGGATGATCGGCACCGAAGGCCCGATAATATCGCCAGCTTCATCCGATGTTGTCAGGGGGGGAGGCAGCGACCGGCCAAACTCCCATCGGACAATGCCCGCTTCACGGCGAGCGCAAGCGTGAGACGTGGCCCTTCACACGCCTCGCCAAGCCGTCGACGAATACAGCATGCTGCACCGTTGTGGGGCCGACCCTTGCTGGGTTCTACCCCGCTGCCGCACCAAACAGCCATCCGACGCCCGCGGTGACACCCATCGCCAAGGCGCCCCAAAAGGACACCCGCAGGATCGACGGGTAAGGCGGCGCACCACCTGCTTTCGCTCCGAGCAGGCCCAGCAAGGCTAGGCAGGCAAGCGACACGAGGGCGACCGAACCGACCAGCATGTTTGCCGGCGCGAATTGGACCACGACCAGCGGGGCCGCCGCGCCCGCGGTGAACGTCAGCGCGGAGGTCAGTGCGGCCTGGAGCGGTCGCGCAGCGGTCGTGCCTGAAAGCCCTAGTTCGTCGCGCGCGTGCGCCGCCAGAGGGTCTTTCGCCATCATCTGTTCGGCCACGATCCGCGCAGTGGCCTGATCCACTCCCCGCTGCTCGTAAATCCGGGCGAGTTCTTCGTGTTCGAATTCAGGCTGCTGCTCCAGCTCAGCCTTTTCGCGAGCAAGATCGGCGCGCTCCGTATCTGCCTGTGAACTCACCGACACGTACTCGCCGGCAGCCATCGACAAGGCCCCGGCAAACAGCGCCGCGACGCCGGCAACCAAGACGCTGGAGCGGCTGCTGTCCGATGCCGCCACCCCGACGATCAGGCTTGCAGTCGACACAATCCCGTCATTGGCGCCGAGAACGGCGGCGCGAAGCCAGCCGATGCGGGCAGTGACGTGCCTCTCTCGATGCGGAGGTAAGCGGGTCATCTGATCTCCATCTTCCACTGCGGCGCCATGAGGACGCCCCGCTGCGAGACATCTCCGTCATGCTGCCTACTGCCCGAAGCACCGCTCCCTGTTGAGTGAACGAAAGCCGGGTAGTCTGGTTACTCGGCGAGCCACAATTCATGACTGTCGATCCGAAGCTTTGTGATCGCGCGAAACGCTTCGGCTCTGTTGGCTGCTTCAGTGCGAAAGGCATCGTGGACCAGGCGTTCGCCTATTAGCAAGTCGGCCAGATCGATTTCGCCAAGTTCGTGCCCCCTGCGCAGCTTGGCAAGCGCGGCGAGCTGCGCCTCGACGCCTTCGCGCGCCCGCTGCCAGGCGGTGAAGCGGTATTGCGCCTCCGCCACGTCGCTGGCAGCGGTCTCGTTCACCTCGAAGTTCCTCAGGGTCGCCTCGGAACTCTCAGCGTCCGCCACCGCGAGGGCGCTTTCCGCCAGCGCGGTGCGATGCCCGCCGCCGAGAGGCATGGAAAACAGCACGCCCGCGCCGCGCTCCGCGCCACCCCGTTCGGAGAACAGGCGTATGCCGACCGATGGATCAGCCACCCGGTCCCTCCGCAGGCGTTCCGCCTGCCTGGCCATGCGCTGCATGCGCGCGCGCGCGGCGGCGATTTCGTGGCTGTTCGCGATGACGGCTCGGCGCAAGAACTCCAGCCCCTGCTGCGGAATGGCCGGCTCGGGAGTTTCGGGCGCGTCTTCGGGCAGCGGGAGCGCCGGGAATTGAGCCTGCAAACGGGCGCGCGCCAGCCGGGCCCGCCCTGCCGACTGCTCCGCCAGAGTTCGTGCCCCGGCCAAGGCCGCGGCCGCCTGGTCCGCGTCGAGCTGGGCGGCATCGCGCAGTTCCACGCGGCGCCTGATGGTTGCAAGAGCGCGCTCATAATTAGCGACCGCCTGCGCGTCGATCTCCGACTCCGCCGCCGCGCCGAGCCAGTCAATCCAATACCCCATCAGCCTCAGCGCCGCCTGGTGCCGGACATCCTCGGCAAGGTTTTCCGCTTCCTCGATCCCCAGTGCGCCGATCTCGCGGTCCAGCGCCGCCTTGCCTGGCAGGCGGAATGCCCGGCTTAGCTGGGTGTCGAACTCGTCATACTCCCCCTCGCGCTCGACCGAGCGGCGAACGTAACTGCCGGAGAAGGCCACTTCGTGAGGCCCCCGGGCGAGCGCCCGCGCATCCGCCTGCGCCGCCTCGACCCGGGCGCGTGCGGCGAGCACGCTCGGATGCTCATCGAGCGCGTCCAGCACCGTCGAGCCTTCGGGCAGGCCCGGCTCGGCCATGAGCGGACCGGCCAGCACCAGGAGCGGGAGAACAAGCCAGCAGCGCATCCCTTCAGCCCTCCACCGCCGCATCGGCGCGCAGGCCGGCCTCGCGCTCCGCCCGGCTTTCGCCGAACCGCTCGTAGAGGATCGGCAGCAGCACGAGCGTCAGCAACGTGGCCGATACGAGGCCGCCGATCACCACGATCGCCAGCGGCTTCTGGATTTCCGACCCCGGTCCGGTGGCGAACAGCAGCGGCACCAGACCGAAAGCGGCAATGCTGGCGGTCATCAGCACCGGCCGCAGCCGTCGCTGCGCCCCACGACGCACCGCCTGTGCCAGCGGCACGCCTTCCTCGCGCAGCTGCCGGAAATAGCTGACCATCACCAACCCGTTCAACACGGCGATCCCGAGAAGCGCGATGAAGCCGACCGAGGCGGGCACCGAGAGGTACTCCCCAGACACTGCCAGCGCGATCATGCCGCCAACCATCGCGAACGGGATGTTGGTGAGGATGAGCAGCGAAGCCCGCAGCGAGCGCAGGGTGAAATAGAGGATGGCGAAGATCATCAGGACGGAGATCGGCAGCATCAGCATCAGCCGGGCGCTGGCACGCTGCTGGTTTTCGAACTGGCCGCCCCACACCAGCCGGTAACCGGAGGGCAGCTCCACATTGCGAGCAATGTCTGCCTTGGCTTCGTCTACGTAGCCGACCAGGTCACGGCCCGAGACAAACGCCTGCACGAGGGCGAAGCGCGAGCCATTCTCGTGCTCGAGCTTCACCGGACCTTCGATCCGCTGCACCCGCGCGACGTCACTGGTGCGCACGAGCACGCCCGCGGGCGATTGATAGAGCTGGTCGGCAAACAGTTCGGGCGAGAGCGTGCGCCCTTCAGCCGAGCGCAGCACGATCGGCACCCGGCGGTTATCCTGCGCCACCACGCCCGCACGGACGCCCTCGACCTCAGCGCGCATCATGTCCTGCAGGTCGGCAATCGGCATTCCCAGCCGGCCGGCGGCGACCCGGTCGATGTCGAACTGCAGGTAATCCACCTGATCGTTCGCCATGGTCATCGCCTCGCTGGTGCCGGAAATCGTCTCCAGCCGCGCCTGAATTTGCCCCGCCAGCCGCGACAGCTCCTGGAGGTCAGGGCCGAACAGCTTGATGGCCAGGTCGCCGCGCGCGCCGGTGAGCATTTCGGAGGTGCGCATCTCGATGGGCTGAGTGAAGCTTGCCTCGATGCCAGGGAAACGGCTCGTAACGGCGCGCAGCTCTTCCACCAGCCAGTCCTTGTCGCGCACGCGCCACTCCGATCGTGGCTTCAGCTGCAAAAAGGCGTCGGTTTCATTCAGCCCCATGGGGTCGAGCCCGATCTCATCCGACCCGACGCGGGCGATGATCGCCTGCACCTCCGGCACCTCGCGCAGGATCGCCTTCTCGATCTTCAGATCCCCGGCCACGGAGTGCTCGAGCGAAACGGAGGGCAGCTTGGCCAGCTGCATCACAACCGACCCTTCATCCATCGTGGGCAGGAAGGTCTTCCCGGTAACCGTGTAGGCGAGAGCGGTGACGGCTAGCGACGCGGCGGCGATGCCGAAGACCAGCTTCTTGCGGGCAAAGGCCCGGCCCAGCAGCCGTTCATAGCGAGGGCCGATCTGGCGCATCAGCCAGGGTTCGTGATGCCCGTGCTTCACCTTGAGCAGATAGAGCGCCAGCACCGGGATCAGCGTGAGCGACAGCACCAGTGCCGAAGCCAGCGCCAGCACGATGGTGAGCGCCACGGGTGAGAACAGCTTGCCCTCCAGCCCTTCCAGGGTGAGCAGCGGCAGGAACACCAGCGCGATGATTGCCATGCCCGAGGCCACCGGCTTGGCAACCTCCGCAGCGGCAATGAACACGTTGTGCAGCTTGCCCGCTTTGGCATTCCTTTCGTCGGAGAGGCGCTCGACCACGTTCTCCACCACCACCACCGCGCCATCCACCAAGATGCCGACCGCGATGGCCAGTCCCCCCAGGCTCATCAGGTTCGCGGTAAGCCCCACGGCTCGCATGAAGATGAACGTCAGCAGCGCGGCCATGGGCAATGCCAGAGCGACGATCACCGATGCGCGGATGTCTCCGAGGAACAGGACCAGCAGGATGACCACCAGCACCGTCGCCTCGAGCAGAGCTTCCTGCACGGTGCCCACTGCGCGCTCGATCAGCTCGGAACGGTCGTAGAAGACGTCGATCTTCATTCCTTCCGGCAGGCTCGGCTGAATCTCCGCGAGGCGTGCCTTCACCCCGTCCACCAGCTTGCTCGCATCGGCTCCGCGCAAGCCGATCACCAGGCCCTCCACGGCCTCGCCGGCGCCATCCCTGCTGACGGCGCCATAGCGGGTGAGGCTGCCGATGCGGATTTCGGCCACGTCGCCGAGGCGGACAACAGCCCCGTTATCCGCCTTCACCACCGTGCCAGCGAGATCGTCGAGCGTGCGAATGGCCCCGATCGAGCGAACGATCAGCGCCTCTTCTCCGGCCGCGAGCCGCCCCGCCCCATCATTACGGTTGCCGCTTTCGATTGCGGCGGCCAAATCGGCCGTAGTGAGGCCGGCCGCGGCAAGCGCGGCATTGTTGGGGGCAACTTCGAAGGTCTCGACGAAGCCGCCGAGCGCGTTGACGTCGGCCACGCCGGGCATGGTGCGCAGCGCGGGGCGGATGATCCAGTCCAGCACGCGGCGCTTCTCGGCCAGGCTTTGCGGCCCTTCGAGCGTGAACATATACATGTCGGACAATGGCGTGGAGATCGGCGCCAGCCCGCCCTCCACCGTTTCCGGCAGGTCGCCCGTCACCGCGTTCAGCCGCTCACTCACCTGGCTGCGGGCCCAATAGATGTCGGTGCCATCGGCGAAATCGATGGTGATGTCCGCGATCGCGTATTTGGCGACCGACCGCAGCACCGTCTGGTCCGGAATCCCCAGCATCTCCATCTCGATGGGCGTGATGACCCGGCTTTCGACCTCCTCGGGAGTCATTCCGGGCGCTTTCAGGATGATCTTCACCTGCGTGGCACTGATGTCCGGAAAAGCGTCGATCGGCAGGTTCGCGAACGACCAGCCGCCGAGCGCGGCGAGCAGCGCGGCAAGCCCCAGCACCGACAGGCGCAGCTGAAGAGCCGTCTCGACGAGCTTGCGCAGCATCGGCCCGCTATTCCGCCGCCGCTGCCTTGAGTTCGGGGATGGAGCTGACCGCTACGACGTCGCCGGGCCGCAGCCCTTGCGTAATCACCGCGCGCGCGCCCGCCTCGGCGGCCACTTCCACTTTGCGCGCAGCAAACCGCGTGCCGCTGCGCACGAATACGTAATCCTTGCCTTCGATCCGGGCCACGGCCGCGCCCGGCACTTCCACGCCGCCAGTCGCCATGCTGCCCTGGATGGTGACGCTGACATTCTGCCCGGGGAACAGCCCCGGTACGGCGCCGATCGTCGCCTTCGCCAACACCGAGCGGGTGGCCGGGTCGATTGAGGGCGTCACCGAAAGGATGCTCCCGCCCACGATCAGCGGATCGCCCCCGTTCACCGGCAGGCGCACCTCGATGCCCATGCCGGGCGTGATCGAGTGCGCCAGCCGGGCGGGCACTTGCAGGTCGACGCGATAGGCCCCGGCATTCTCGACCACGAAGGGCGCGGTCATCGGGTCAACGGGCCCGCCCGTCTCCACCGCCACGTGAGCGACCCGCCCGCCGATGGGCGACCGAAGGGTCATTGTCCCGTCAGCACCCGCTCCGGTCAACGATACCATCCGCTGGTTCTCGCTCACGGTGACGCGAGCCTGCTGAAGCTGCGCCCGCGCCTCGTCCAGCCGCGCACCGGCGATGATGCCCTCATCGGCCAGCTGTTGAAGGCGCCGAGCACGCGCTTGCGCCAAGGAGAGCTCGGCCTGTGCCCGGGCGAGATCGGCGCGGATCTGCACCGGCTCCGCCGCTCGGACGAGGGCAAGAGGCTGCCCTGGGCGCACAGTCTCACCCTCGATCACGAAGACTCGCAGGGCCGCGCCGGGGAGAGGCGAACTTACCGCCACCCGCGCTTCCGGGGGCAGCGTCACCGTGCCGGGAACAGTGGCGACCGGCAGAGCTTCGGCCTCCTGCGCGACCGCTGTCTCCACGTTCAGGGCGGCTTGCGAGCCCGCGTTTTCAGGAGCCGGATCGGCCGCGGCACCCTGCTGCTGGCCGCCTTCCGAGCAGCCGGCAATCCCGGCGAGCGCAGCAGCAGCCGCGAGCGAAAGGAGAATGCGAGTGACCATGGCCCGACCCTGAACCATCAAGCTGACAACAACTTGTCAGGTTGCCAGCCTTTTGTCAGTTTCGGCTCCTATCGCTGCCCATCCGAAGCCGGAGATCACGCCCATGCGCCTGCTCCTCATCGAGGATGAGCCCGAACTGGCCCGCAGGCTGGGCGAGCGGCTGCGCGCCGGAGGCTTTGCGGTGGATGTGGCATCGACCTATGGCGAGGCGGAGAGTTGGCCGGATATCGATAAAATGGCCGCGATCGTGCTCGATCTCGGCCTGCCGGATGGAGACGGAATCGACCTGGTGCGCCACTGGCGCGCCCGGCGCATGGATTGCCCGATCCTGATCCTCACCGCGCGCGGCAGCTGGCAGGACAAGGTCGAAGGGTTGAACGCGGGCGCCGACGATTTCGTGGTCAAGCCTGTTCGCTCCGAGGAATTGCTTGCGCGGCTCAATTCGCAGTTCCGGCGTCATCTGGGCATGCGCGAGAACGTACTTGAGGTCGGGCCACTGCGTCTCGACACGCTGAGCCACGAGGTCAGCCTCGATCATCAGCCGGTGACTCTCAGCCGGCAGGAATTCCGGCTCCTGCAACTGTTCATGCGCCGCGCCGGACAAATCCTCCCGCAGGCCGACATCCTCGAACAGCTTTACGAGCTGGAGATGGAGCGGGAACTGAACACGATCGAAGTGCTGGTGGGGCGGCTGCGGCGGAAGATCGGCAGAGACCGCATCACCACCGTTCGAGGCCTCGGCTACCGGCTCGAGAAATGACCCGGCGCGTGCACCTTCGCTCCAACACGCCCAGCCTGCGCGTCCGCTTTGTGGCCGCCATCTTGATCTGGGTGGCGCTCGGCATCGGAGGAATCTGGTTCTCCGCCACGCGGCTGTTCGAACGGCACGTGGAACAGCTGTACCACGAGGAGCTGGAGGTTCATCTGCGCGAGTTGGTGCGGCTGACGCGCATCGGCAGCGATGGCAAACCCGAGTTGACCCGGCCGCTGTCTGACCCGCGCTACGAGGTGCCCCTGTCCGGCTTCTACTGGCAGGTGACGGCACCGGGCCAGAGGACGCTGAAGTCGGACTCTCTCACGCGCGGCCCTCTCGACGAGGAGGTCGCGCATTCTCCCTCCATCGTTCACAGGGTTGAGCAGGGCCCCACAGGCCCCGCGATCACCTACGGCCTCATCCGACGCGGACCGGGCGGTACGCCGATCCACTTCGTGATCTCAACAGACCAGGCCGAACTTGACCGGCTGATCAACGAGTTCACGCGGGAACTGACCGCGTGGCTGGCCGCATTCGCCGCCCTGCTGGTGGTGACCGGCATCGGCATCATCCATTTCGGCCTCCGCCCGCTCGATAAACTCGGCCGCGCAATAGCCGAGTTGCGCGGCGGCCAATCCGATCGGCTGGAAGGCACTTATCCTTCCGAAATTGCACCGCTTGTCTTGGACCTCAACGCCTACGTCCAGCAGAACAGCGAGATGATCGCCCGCGCACGGATCCAGGCAGGCAACCTTGCCCATTCACTACGCACCCCGCTTGCCGTGATCGTCGACGAAGCCGAGCGAGTGGCAGAGGGAGCGGAACCGCGCAGCTCCGCCTGCATCCTGCTCGACCAGGCGCACATGATGGAGCAGCAGATCGACTACCAGCTTGCCCGTGCACGCTCGGCAGCCGGAG
This sequence comes from uncultured Erythrobacteraceae bacterium, assembly GCA_966251025.1. Taxonomy (GTDB): domain Bacteria; phylum Pseudomonadota; class Alphaproteobacteria; order Sphingomonadales; family Sphingomonadaceae; genus Croceibacterium. Next base: position 15,488 of record CBINJM010000011.1, read on the forward strand.
CGAAGCTGGGCGGTCCCGGTTCGCAGCTGCCCGAGTTGCTGACGCCGATACTCGCGGCCATGCGGCGCCTGCACCCGGAGATCATGTTCGAACTGGTCAATGAGGAGCGCATCGAGGGCACCCTGCCGGTCGATCCGGTGAACCTGTCCGAGCTGCTCTCGATCCTGCTCGACAATGCCGGCAAATGGGCGGCCTCGCGAGTGACGAGCGTTCTGCGAAGCGGTCAAGAAGGCACTCTCGAGATTGCCATCCGGGATGATGGCCAGGGCATGACCGAAAACCAGATCGCTTGCGCGTTCGAAATCGGCAAGCGCTTCGACGTGCGGAAGGCCGGCTCTGGTCTGGGGCTGGCAATCGCGAAGGATCTCGCCGCGGAAATGGGCGCGGAAATCAGTCTCCATGTCGAGCATCCAGGATTGGAAGCCACTGTGCGCTTTTCCGGGCACGCCTTCCACCCTGAGCGAGGTCTTTCTTACGCGCGATGAAGGGGCGTGATCGCCGGCCGCCGCACATCCGAGTTGCGGCGCGTTTCCGGAGAAGTCGAACCGTTCGTATGGCCCTTCGGCGGTGTTGTCCGACCTCCACAAGGTCAGGCAACCTTGGGGGTATAGTCGCCGAGCCCCTTGATCGTGTATGTGATCCGCCCGTCTCCCTGCCATGCGCTGGAGATCGTAAACGGATGGGCGCCTAAGCAGTCCTCGAGGTCGAGAAAGGCAAACTGGCTGCTGAACGACGCAGCAGGCAACCTGGCACCGTCGTTCGCACAGCCGCATTGAGACCCTGTTCAGCCCATGAACTGCACCGGGCTCACAAAGGCCTGTTCTCGCCACCTCGCCTCGCCAGAGGGGAAGTCACCAGCTTGAGGTGACAGTCCTTGTGGGGCGTTGCCGGCCAACGGCGACAGGCGCGGAAGCTCAGTTCCGGAAAGGTCTAAAGTTTCGCTAGATCAGCCCTCTGGCCATCCAGAGGTCGTCCCGCTGTGAACGGGCTTCTTCTTCGCCTCTCCTGATCAGGTTGGAGAAGGCTTCGTCCTGCGACAGGAAAACCTCGCCGCTGAGCTCTTCAAGAAGCGATGAGCGTTGCAGGCGATCCATGACGGGCCCCTTTACCTCAGACAGGTGCAGCTTGATGCCCGCATCGGCCAAACGATGGTTGATCACCTCTAGACTCTCGAGCGCCGAGGCATCGATCGAGTTGACTGCAGAGCACATGAGCACAAGGTGCCTCGCTCTCGGATGCTCGGCCACCGCTTCAAGCACGAACTCCTCCAGCCAGCGGGCGTTGAGATATGTCAGGCTTTCGTCGATGCGGATCGTCAGGACGCGCGGATCGGTCAGCACCTTGTGCCGCTTCACATTGCGAAAGTGCCCCGTCTCGGGAACGCGACCAACAATCGCCGCGTGGGGCCGTGACGAGCGCCAGAGATAGAGAGCCAGGCTGAGCCCCACGCCGGCAATCACCCCAGGCTCAACGCCGAGAAGCAAAGTCACCGCGATCGTGGCAGCCATGGCGGCGAAGTCTGTTCGCGAATAACGCCAGATCGTGCGCGGTGTCTTCAGGTCCACTAAACTGAGCACCGCAACAATGATGGTCGCGGCGAGGGTTGCGATCGGCAACGAGTAGAGCAGCGGCGTCAGGAACAGCGCGGCTATTGCGATACCGACTGCAGTAAAGGCTCCGGCAGCCGGCGTCTCAGCGCCGGCGTCGAAGTTCACCACCGATCGCGCGAAGCCGCCCGTGACCGGATAACCGCCGGAGAACGAGGCGGCGATGTTTGCCGCGCCAAGGCCGATGAGCTCCTGATCCGGATCGATCCGCTGCCGCTTCTTTGCCGCGAGCGTCTGGGCAACGGACACCGACTCGACGAAGCCAATGATCGACAGGAGCAGTGCCGGGATCGCGAGCTGTTGCCACAACCCGATGTCGAACACCGGAACCGTCAGCGGCGGGAGGCTTTGCGGGATTTCGCCCACCACCCGCACGCCTTGCCTTTCGAGATCGAACACGACCACCGCGAGTGTCGCCGCTGCAACCGCGGCGATCGGCCCCGCCTTGGCGACGAGGTCCGCGGCGCGCGGCTGGAGTCCTGTCCTGATGAGGAGCGGCTTCAGGCCCTTGCGCACCCAGAAAAGGAAGGCCGTGGATAGCAGGCCGATCACCAGTGTCGGCAGGTTGGTGCTCCCAAGATTGGCAAACAGCGTCCCGATAAGTTCGGGCATCGCCTCGCCTGACGCCGATATGCCGAAGATCGCCTTGAGCTGGCTCGTGGCGATGATGATGCCGGATGCCGTAATGAAGCCGGAGACGACCGGATGCGAGAGCAGGTTCGCGAGGAAGCCAAGCTTGAACACCCCCATCAGCAACAGGATCAGGCCGGATAGCAGCGCCAGCACCAGCGCGGCGGCAATGAACTCGGCGCTCCCGGGAGGCGCGACGCTGCTCGCGGCCGTCAGCGTCATGAGCGAAACGACCGCAACCGGCCCCACCGCCAGCGCACGGCTGGTACCGAACAGCGCATAAGCGATGATCGGCAGGATCGAGGCGTAAAGCCCGACTTCAGGCGGGAGTCCGGCCAGCATCGCGTAGGCGAGGCTTTGCGGGATCAGCATGATGGTGACGATCCCGGCCGCAACCACGTCGTTCGTCAGCGCCGAGCCATTGTAGGCGCGTCCCCAATCGAGGATGGGGAGATAACGGGTCAGCCGCGGCATGATCACCTGTTCTCCGTGAGGTGGTTGCTCAAGCGCGCTCTTCGTGGCGCATCTTCGGCTGAGCCAGCCATTCACGCCCCTTGAGCATGATGTCGAAGTAGATCGTCGGCATCAGGTCCTTTTTCAGGATCCAGCCGAACCGCGTCGGGCGCGTGCCATCATTCAGCCAACTCGGGAAGCTTGGCTGGAGAGCGCCGCCGTAGCCGAATTCGGCCAGGACAACGCGGCCCCGCTCCACAATAAGCGGACAACTGCCATAGCCCCCATAGATCGCAGGCGGCTCCTCACGGTCGAGAATCGCGAGCGCGTTTATCGCAACCACTGGCGCTTGCTTGCGCACCGCAGCAGCCGTTTTCGCGTTGGGCATTCCGCCGACGTCGCCGATGGCAAAGACGTTGGGATAACGTTTGTTCTGCAGGCTGGCAGGGTCGACGTCCACATACCCCGCTTCATCAGCCAGCGCGCTGTCTGCCACCACTGAGGGCGCTTTCTGGGGCGGCGAGACATGCAGCATCGCGAAGTCGCGAGTGACCTCCCCATCCGCTGTCTTGAACGTCGCCCGGCGGGAGGGACCATCCACCGCCACCAGATTGCTGCCGAGGTTCACGTGGATGCCATAGCGAGCAACTGCTTCCTCAAGCGCGGGAACATACGCTGGCACGCCGAAAAGAGCCGCGCCGGCGCTGTGGAACTCCACTTCGATATCACCGAGCACGCCACGCCGACGCCAGGCATCGCAGGAGAGATACATTGCCTTCTGCGGCGCGCCCGCACATTTGATCGGCATGGTTGGCTGGGTAAAAAGCGCGCGACCTTCGCGCAGCTTGTTGACCAGTTGCCACGTGTAAGGCGCGGTATCGAAGCTGTAGTTCGATGTGACGCCGTTCCTTCCCAGCGTTTCGGCCAAGCCGTCAACGAGCTCCCACGCGAGCCTGTTGCCCGTGGCGACGATCAGAAGATCGTAGTGTACCGAACTGCCGTCTGCGAGCTGTACTGTGTTGGTTTCGGGAGAGAAAGTGGCGGCCGATGTCCTTAGCCACCGGACTGCCCGCGGCATAACCTCCTTCATCGGCCGCACGGTCTGATCCCGCGTAAAGACCCCTCCACCCACCAGCGTCCAGCCGGGCTGGTAATAATGCACCTCGCGGGGCTCGATCACGGCGATGTCGAGCGAAGGGCGGCGGTGCAGCAGGGAAGCCGCGGCGGCCAGACCGCTCGCGCCTCCGCCGACGATGACGACTTGGTGAGACAGTGACCTGGCACTTTCCATCATGCGGCTCCTTGAGTGGCGGGTTCAGCCTTGGGCCAGTCGCTCGCGTAAGGGCGAAAGGTCGTAGCCCGCGTCTGCGGCGATGCCGACGATCTCGTCGGCCGGAAGCTTCCCAGCGTTCGCCAGCGCCCAAAGCGTGGCCGATCGGGTCCCCGTGCGGCAGAAGGCGATGATTGGCCCCGGCAACTCCTGGAGCGCCGCCGCAAACCTGCTCGCGTCTTCGTGGCCGATCGAGCCGGGTGCAACCGGGATGTGCCGGGCCACCATTCCAGCATCGCGCGCAGCGCGTTCGATCGCTGCCCAGTCCGGCTGGCCTTCCTGTTCTCCGTCGGGACGGTTGCTGATCACGGAGCGGAACCCGGCGTCGGCCAAGGCCTGTATGGACGCAGGGGCGACTTGGGAGGTGACGAAAAGCTTGTCGGAGAGGCGCTTCGGGTTGTTCATGATTGGGTGACCTTTCGTTCCATGGTGATCTTCTGGATCAGCATTCCGATGAGCATGGCCGCGACGAACGGGATCGCATGCGCCGGCGACAGGACGAGGGAGGCGACGGCTGGACCGGGGCAGAGCCCGGCGATTCCCCACCCGATGCCGAACAAGGCTGCCCCGGCAAGAAGGCGCGGATCGAGATCGGTTCGATCAGGAAGAGCGAACTTCTCGCTGAACATGGGCTTCGCCATGCGCGCCTGAATGCGCCAGGCGATCGCCATGACCAGAACCGCGCCTCCCATGACGAAAGCGAGCGTCGGATCCCACGCGCCGAAAACATCAAGAAATCCCCGCACGCGCTGCGGATCAGTCATTCCGGAGACAGTCAGGCCCATTCCGAAGAGGAAGCCCGACGCGATTGGCGGCAGGAGCTTGCGGATCAGGGACATCTCAGTCTCCTAACAGCGAAGTGAAAAAACGGTGGCGATCCCGGCAGCCATGAACGTGGCGGTCGCTACGATCGAGCGCTGCGACAGCCGGCTGACGCCGCACACGCCGTGCCCGCTGGTGCAGCCACTGCCCATTCGCGTGCCGAACCCGACCAGCAGGCCGGCCACGATCAGCAGTGGCCAGCCTGCGAACACGGCGGGCTCCCAATCGCTGCCGAGGCGGATCGCCAGCGCACCGAGCGGCAGGCCTACGATGAACCCCCAGGCGCTCGTCCGTGCCATGCTGCCTTCTGCGATCCCGGTGCTTCGGGCAAGGATGCCCGAAACACCGGCAATCCGGCCGGCCCCCAGCAGCATCAGCGCTGCCGCGAGGCCGATCAGCACGCCACCTGCCAAGCCCTGCAGCGGCGCTGCGTCGGGAAATCCCGGCAGTATCACAGCTTGTTCACCGGCAACTTGAGGTAGGACGCTCCATCCTCCTCGGGCGGAGGCAAGTGACCGCCGCGCATGTTGACCTGTATCGAGGGCAGGATCAGCCGGGGCATCGCCAATGTCGCGTCGCGTTGCGTGCGCATCTCGACGAATTGGTCCTCCGTCACATCCTCATGCAGGTGCACGTTCGCGGTGCGCTCGGCGAGCATGGTGGTCTCCCACACGAACTCCTCACGGTTGGGCGCCTTGTAGTCATGGCACAGGAACACGCGGGTCTTGTCCGGCAGGCGCATCAGGCGGCGCACCGAGCGGTACAGCTTGCGCGCATCGCCGCCCGGGAAGTCCGCTCTCGCGGAGCCGTAATCCGGCATGAACATCGTATCGCCGATGAATGCCGCATCGCCGATGACGTACGCCATGTCGGCCGGAGTATGGCCGGGCACGTGGAGCGCGATCAGCGGGATTTCGCCGACCTTTAGTTCCTCCCCGTCCGCAAGCAGGCGGTCGAATTGCGAACCATCTCGCGCGAACTCCGTGCCTTCGTTGAAGATCTTGCCGAACACCCCCTGGACCGTGACGATCTCGCGCCCGATGGCGAGCTTGCCGCCGAGCTTTTCCTGCAGATAGGGCGCAGCGGAGAAGTGATCAGCGTGAGCGTGCGTCTCCAAAATCCAGTCAACTGTCAGACCTTGCGCCTGCACGTAGGCGACGATCTCGTCGGCGGATTCGAAGCTGGTGCGCCCGGAAGACTGGTCGAAATCCCACACGCTGTCGATGATGGCGGCGCGCTTGGTTGCATCGTCACTCACCACATAGCTGGCAGTGAAGGTCGGCTCATGGAAGAACGCCATGACGTGCGGCGCCCGCAGCGAGCCGGCGAGCACGGCGTTCACCTGATCGATAGCTTTCTCGATGGCCGGATCCTGAGTCATGCTTTCTCTCCAGATTGGTGACTGGGCTTCGTTTCCCGGCCAAGTTCGGGGCAGAAGATCTGGTGGAGCAATGCGAGCACCTGTTCGGCCTTCGGATCACAGACGCGATAGAACACCGTCTGCGCCTCCTTCCGGGTGGCAACGAGCCCCTCCTCGCGCAGTCTGGCCAGGTGCTGTGACAGCGCGGACTGGCTCAGTCCGAGGCGATCCGTCAGCTCACCGACCGACATTTCGCCGGCGTCGGCGAGATAGCAGAGCGCCAGCAGACGGCACTCATTGGCCATCACCTTGAGCAGGCGAGTTGCCTCACCAGCCTGACGAGAAAATTCAGATCTTAAGGGTTCGGCCCTGTTCACGCACTCACTCCATTAGGTTTCTCTAATTTAGAACATCCCGATAAATATGCAAGGGGTTCCCCCCTTCGTTTGCAGGAGCAAATGGAGCCTTGCGCAAACTTCGTACCCCGCCACGGCGAGCCCACGGTTCTCGATCACCTGCATCGAAGCGGCGGGATCAATGGCCGCCGCTGCATGCTGAACAAAGCCGCGGCTCGTCGGTTGTGCTGGCATGGCGCGCAAAGCCGCACAAAAGCCGCGCAAGGGCAGGCTAAAGGTCTTCCGGACCGCCATCGGGTTCCACGATGCCTACGTCGCCGCACCGAGCCGCAAGGCCGCTCTTGCAGCGTGGGGTACTGACAAGGACCTCTTCGCTCGTGGGGCGGCCGAAGAGGTAAATGACCCAGCTCTGATGGAGGAACCGCTCAGCTCGCCTGGTACGGTCTTTCGGCAGATGCGCGCGATGCCTCCCGAGGAGCCTCAAGGGAAGCCCGGTAAATCGACCACGCGCAAAGCTGCTAACGACTCCGCTACGAAACACTCGATGCAGCCTGTTCCGCCGGCGCCGCCACCTCCGCGGCCAAGCGATCAGGAAGTGAAGGACGCGCAGCAGGCGGTCGACACAACACGCAAACAGCACGAGCAGGAGCAGCGGGACTTGGCTGCCCGCGAACGCGAGTTGGCGAGCGAACGTCGTGTCATGGAGGCACGCCAAGCCAGCGAATTGCGGCAGCTGGAGGGGCAGCTGAGCGCGGCCCGGAAGGAGTACGAAAAGCGGTTCGAAGCCTGGCGGCGCGCAATCGAGTGACCTTCGAGCCTGTCAGGGTTAGATGGCCTGAGGAAAGCGCGGCCACTCCAATGCCCACCCCGCCCCAGCAAGCGTCACTCCTGCAGGCCTCACCCCCGCCAGGTGGATGAATCGTCCTCCTGCGCCTCAGGTGCGAGGCCGTGGGCGATCGAGGTCAGTTCGCCACACGACGTTATCCGGCCCCTGAAGAAATGGCTGGCGAACAAGCATGCATGCTGACTGCGCTAGATCGCCAGCTTCAAGCCGAAGCCGGCGACAAGAGTTCCTTGAGGGGAACAGCCGTGTCCGCCAACGCCCGGCGATCCAGTCGGCTACCCTGTTCCACCAGCTTCCTTCCTTGCACGTAGTCCTTGACCGCATTGACGCAGTCGAGCGCGATCACGCGTCCGTCCCGGAGGTAAATGACGGAAAAGCTGCGCGTGCTCGGATCGCCGCGCAGCACGCCCACCTCATACCCGGTGCTCAAGCCGACCGTCTGAAGCTTGAGATCATACTGGTTGGACCAGAACCAGGGCACCCCTACGTACGGTTCAGGCTTACCGCAGATCACCTTCGCGGCCGTCACCGCCATGTCGTTCGCGTTCTGCACGCTTTCCAGCCGCACGAGCGCCCCATCCGCATAGCGGTTGCGGTGCACCGCGCAGTCGCCGATGGCATAGACGTCCGGCAGATTGGTCCTGCAGAAGGGGTCCACCTGAATTCCGTTGGGCGCGTTCACGCCAGCTGCAACGAGCGGTTCGGCTGCGGGCACAATGCCGATGCCGACGATGACCAGATCACAAGGCACGATCTCGCCACCCGCCAGCCTGACCCCGGTCACACCACCTGCGCTTCCTTCAATGCACTCGACGATGGCATTCAGACGCAGATCGACGCCGTGCGCCCGGTGCTCCGCTTCGTAGAAGCGCGACAGCTCCTCGCCGGCCACCCGCGCAAGAACTCTCGGGAGCGCCTCCAACAAGGTGACCTTATACGCCAGCTTGGTGAGGACCGCGGCGGCTTCCAGACCGATGTACCCGCCACCGATCACCGCGATGCGCTCCGCCCCCGCGTCGAGTTCGGCCATGATCCTGTCGACGTCGGCCCGGGTACGAACCGAGTGAACGCCCGACAAGTCTGCCCCTGAACAGGTCAGCCGCCGCGGATCGCCCCCCGCAGCCCAGATCAAGGAGCCGTAGCTGACGCTCTCCCCACTCGAGAGCGTCACCACCTTGTCTTGAGGATCGACAGCGGAAACGGTTTCTCCGAGCCGGAGCTCAATACCCTTGTCGGCCCAGAACTTCTGCGGACGAATGCAGATCCGCTCGAACGGCTTTTCGCGTGCGAGGTATTCCTTTGACAAGGGAGGACGCTCGTAAGGCGGTTCCGCCTCGCGTCCAATCATCAGGACTGACCCTGTATAGCCGTGCTGCCGCAAGGCGATGGCGGCCTGCGCTCCGCCATGCCCTGCCCCGACAATGATCACATCGGCGGACTGCATCTTAGTCCTCGGGGGCGATACGGACGCGCAAACCGTCAAAATCGGCAGCTAGCGGAATTTGACATGAAAGGCGGGAGGTCTCAGTTCGAAACGACGAGCTGTCCAGCAGTTCGTCCTCATCCTCGGCCAAGGCCGGAAGGAAATCGACGAAGCTGGGATCGACATGGACGTGGCATGTCGCACACGAGCAACAGCCGCCGCACAGCGCCAATAGCTCGTCGATACCCGCATCGCGGATTGTCTCCATGAGGGTGAGCCCGGCTTCGAAGGGAAGCCGGTGCTCTTCACCCTCTCGGGTGGTTACGACTACTTCAGGCATGGTTATTCCTGCGAATGCCCGGCAGGCCCGCTGCCGGGGGAGAGATAATGGCTGAAAATGGGCTTCCGCGTTTCCGCGACCTAGCCCGCGGATGCGAGCCCAAGGCGGCTCATCATCGGCCGACTATGCTACAGCAGGAAAAAGGCCGAAGGCTTCAGCTAACCCGCTGCGGCCGCGCGTTCACGGGCAGACGCCGCGCGCAGAAGCGAAACTCGCTTAGCTCTTCTCGAGGGCCACAGCTTCTTCGGCCGCCTGGAAGCCGATCTTGGTGTGCTGGCCGTCGCAGAACGGCTTGGTTGTGGAAGCGCCACAGCGGCAGAGAAAGACGCGCTTCTTACCTTCCAGACTATAAGGATTGCCGGCGCTGTCACGCAGGTCGAGAAGGCTGAGGTCGCCGCTGATGACGTATGGACCATTGGCTTTGGCGACAATCTCTACCGACACTTACTTCTCCTCAGGATTGGAACCCCGTTGCTGCGGTCGGGAGGTAGACAAGGGTCTCGGCCCCACCCCGCTCCCGGCGTTCCGATGTAAGAGTTCGACGCTTGCCCCGGATAGATGACGCTTCCCTATGCCGCCCATTGATCTGATCTATACACCTAAGCGCCCCGTGCCGCACAATAATTCGCCGGAAATGGTTTACTACACCGCCTCATAGGACATGCCTATGCCCCTCATCATGAGTTTGCGTCTGCCGTAACGGCTGACAGGAATGCAGTCCTTCGCATCCAAGGAGATGCGCATGCGATTGTCGCCAAATGCCCGTTCCCGAAATGGCATCAAACACTCTGCATCCTCATGGATTGCCAAAGTGGGCGCCAAAGCGCTCCAGCTGATGCTGGAGGGAATCTCCGCACGGGCGCAGGCGATCAGTGGCCTGCCCGCGAACAGGCAGAGCGCGGCTGACGGGCTGGCCTTGCCCTATGATCGGTGCTGATACCGCACTCGCCTGATCACTTCGTCCCAGAATAGCTGCGTGGCGGTATCCCTCGCAGGCTCGGCGCGAGCCAACAGGAAGACATCGTAGGCCGGCTCCAGATCGGCGTGCAGCATTGGCCAAAGCCTGCCCTTCTTCACCTGATCTTCCGCCGCGAGCACCGGAAGAAATCCGATCCCCACACCTTGGACGATGAGACGCCGCGCCTCATTGATGTCTTCGGACAAGCCAGTCACCCGCGTGCCCAGCCGGTAGAGACGCCGAAGATGAGTGATATGTTCGATCTCATCGTCGCCGGTGAGAACGAAACCCTCGTCCTTGAGCTCGTGCGGGCGGCCGATGCGATAGCCGAAGTACGGGCTGCTTCGAGAACAGTAGAGTTGCTGCCGCTCCACAAGCAGGGGCTCGTATATAAGGCTCGCGCGGACCGCGCTGTCGTAGCCCACTCCAATCTCCACCTCGCCCTGCTCTATCGCGTCCAGAACCTGCCGCCACGGCGAGACCCTGATCTCGATGTGAATAGCCGGGTGCCGCCGGTGAAAGCTGGCGATCGCATCGTCAAACTCCGGAGAGACGAGACCCGACACGATCTGGATGCGCACCACGCCCGCCACGCGCTTTGTCGCCTGAGCTACCTGGTGCGGCATCAACTGCACCGTCTCCAGCATGTCCTCGCACAGCGCCAGGATCGCCTTGCCCGCCTCGGTAACCTCGACGCCGCTTGCGGAGCGGTGCAGTAGAGTCGTGCCGACGTGCTCCTCAAGCCGCTTCAGAGCGGCGCTGATGCTAGGCTGCTGACGATTGAGCTTTCGCGCTGCCGCGCCGATGCCGCCGGCCCTCACGATATCAACAAAGGTGCGCATCAGGTTCCAGTCCACCCGACTGGCGAACTTCTTATTAGTCATCGACATCTGCTCGCTCACGCACTTGTCCCCTGCACATCCCGAACGGTCTTCTTAAGGTCGCTTGCCCTGAGTCATAGATAGAATCAATGGCGTACCTAAAACATCGAGGCCTACCTCTATGACCTGGCCTTTGCTCAGTATATTCCGCATGGATGATGCAAAGCAGACCACCTCCTTCAGAAGCTCCTTTTTGGACGGCTTTGGCCAGAAGCCCGCTCGAATGAACCTCCGCCAGGTGGTGCTGGGGGTGACAAGCGCGGTTCTTTTCGGAAGCCTCGCCGCCCCGGCAAACGCCGCGGAACAGCCCCGGGCAAAACTCGTTAGCTGCGGTGCCGAAAGTTGCCTGCGCATCGCCGGTACGCGCCCAAGCCAGGGCTCCGTAATTGCAATCAACGACCGCGTCGTGACAGCAGAAGGCGGGCGCAGCTGGAAAGTTGACTTGCCGCTCGAAACGGTGCGCCAGTGGTCAGCGCCACATGCGCGCACGGTGGAAGTTTCGCTGCACGACCCGGCCACACAACGTGAAATCAAGGCGATTGTCGATCTGCCGATAGGGCTGTTGGGCGGCGTGACCGATCTGGCTTTGCTGGTTGTGAGCTCGGGATAAGCTTGCACCCGCTGGGCTGGCTCTTCCGAAAAACTTGTGAGTTCCTGCACTGGGATCTATGGCGCGAGCAGACCGTCATAGAGCGGTGATACAATGTGCAGGAGATGATGATGAATAAGAAAGGCCTGTTGGCGTTGACCGCGGCTGCGCTCGTTATTTCGGTGCCCGCCGCCGCCACGGAAAATCCATTTGCCAAAGATGAAGCGATCCTGCGTCTCAGCGGGCTAGACCTGTCTACCGTGGAAGGGCAGCAGCGTCTCGCGGTTCGCATGGACGCAGCAGCTCGCGCAGTGTGCGGAGACCGTCTGTCCAGCGTGCATCTGGAGCTGGGCGCCCGCGCTCGCGAGTGCCGCACCGCCGTGCTTGAGGACATCCGCGCCCAGATCGAGAACCGCGCAGCACTCGCCGCAGCCTCTTCACGGACACAGCTGTCCTACAATCGGTGAGTCTAAGGGCCGCCCGCTTGCATTAGGGGACGGGCGGCCATCGAATTCCCGCGACGCTCGCCAGATGTTACGTTTGCGAACGAACGTAACACTCCATATGCTCCCTGGATGAGAGCGGCGGTAGTGGAGATAGCGTGACGTTGGAAGAGCAAGCGCGGGCGGCACTCACTCGCAGCGATCTGGCAGCTGCGGCGAATGCTGCAGGAGCATTGATCTCGGAAGCCCCGGAACGAGGAGCGGGATTCTTCCTGTTGGGGATGACGGCCGCAGAGGCCGGGCAGACCGCCAAGGCGGTTCCCCTGATCGAAGCTGCGGTAGAGCGCGACCCGAACCCCGAACATTTGGCCCAGCTTGCAAAGCTCCTCATTCTTCAGCGGCGGGACGGCGAAGCTGCCGCTGCGGCGCATAGGGCGATGGAGCTTGCGCCGCGCGATCCGCTGACACTCGACACAATCGGATGCGTCTTGGCCCGGTTGGGGCGGCATGAGGAGTCAGTTGCTCCCTTCACCGCAGCGGTTGCGGCGGAACCGGGTAATCTCGAGTACCGCTACAATTTGGCGGCTGCCAGCGGGTTCACCGGCCGAGTGGCCGATGCGCGGCAGCATTACGAAGCGATCCTGGCGAAGAACCCCGGTGACGCCCGAACGCACTATGCGCTCGCCATCCTCTCCCGGCAGACTGCCGAGAGCAATCATGTCGGCAGGCTCCAGGCCGCTCTCGCGGCGGCCAGCACTCCGGACGATGTGCTCCGTATCAGCTACGCGCTGGCGAAGGAGCTGGAGGACATAGGACAGCCGAAGGAAGCCTACGCGCATCTCTCCGCCGCCAATTCCGCGCACAAGCAGACCATCCGGTATGAGTTCGCGCAGGACGAGGCGATCTTCGATGCGATCGAAGCGCTCTTTACCAACGAAAGCGGAACGCTTGCCGCAGGCGCGGGCCAGGCAGATGCATCGCCCATCTTCGTGGTGGGCATGCCCCGTACCGGCACCACCTTGGTGGACCGCATCCTGTCCTCACATCGCGAGGTTCAATCCGCAGGCGAGTTGCAGGCGATGCCTCTGGCGGTGAAACGACTGTCCGGCACATCGTCCCGCACGATTATCGACCCGGCGACGATCATGGCCAGCGGCAATATCGATCCGGCGATTGTAGGAGAGCATTATCTCACCCAAGCCGATCATCACAGGCCGGCCGGCACTCCGCGCTTCATAGACAAGCTGCCCGCCAACTTCCTCTACATCGGCCACATAGCGCGTGCCCTGCCCAACGCACCGATCGTGTGCCTGCGCCGCAACCCGATGGATACCGTGTGGAGCAACTACAAGAACCTGTTCGCCAGCAGGTCCGCCTACTACGCCTATTCCTATGACCTTATGGATACGGCGCGATATTACGCCAGGTTCGACCGGCTGATGGGCATGTGGGAAAAGCTGTTTCCAGGCCGGGTTCTGCAATTGTCGTACGAGGAACTGGTGCGCGACCAGGAGGGGCAGACCCGCCGCCTCCTCAATCATTGCGGCCTTGAATGGGACGAAGCCTGCCTTTCCTTCCACGAGAATAGCGCCGCGGTTGCAACCCCCAGTGCTGCGCAGGTGCGACGCCCTCTCAATGCTGATGCGGTGGGGAAGTGGCGTCTGTACGAAGAACCACTGCGGCCGGTCGCCGCGTGGCTGGAAGCGCAGGGCATCTCGACAGAGTAGTGAGCCCGCAAGGACCAAGAGGTTTGGGGGGGGCCGGCCATCTCGGCATGCGCCCCCTACCCACTTGCGAGATTAGAACTTGTAGCGGCCCTCGATACCGACAGTGCGCGGACTGATCACCGCCTGGCGATAGTAACGCACCGCGATCCCGTCGTTCACGCCAATGCGTGAGCGATCGTTCGAAACCGAGGCTACCGCATATTTGTCGAAGATGTTGTTGGCGAACAGACTGATCGTGTAGTCCTCAACCTCATACGACAGGGTTGCTCGATGCAGGACGTACCCGGGGATCTTGTCGCCATAGGCCCGATCCCAGCCAATCCGCGACACGACGTTTCCGCGATAGGTCGCCGTCCAGTTGGCAACCAGGTCGCCGTCCAGGATCGGCGTCGTATAAGTCGCCCCAAGGCTGCCCGAGTTCTTGGCGGAGCCCGGCAGGCGGTCTCCTTCCAGCGCGTCAAGCTGCACGAAGCGGTTGGAATAATCGCCCGGCGTCTCGCGGATCGTGATGATCCCCGGCACATCCTCTGTCAGCTTGGCATCCGTATAGGAATAGGTGCCCTGGATCGACAGTTCGGCAGTGGGCCGCAAACGGAACGAGCTCTCGAAGCCGCGTGACTTCGCACCGCCACCGTTCACCGTGATGCCGGTCGCGCCATAGACGGTGGAGGAGTCGACCTGAATCCCTTCCCACTTGATGTCGAACACGTTGAAGTTGAACGTCAGCATCCGGTCTAACAGTTCCGTCCGGATGCCGATCTCCAGGTTCTTGGTGGTGTCCGGGCCGTACTGCAGTTCATCCGGCAACGCGCAGATGATCTGCTGGCCAGGAACGATGTCATCGGGGCAAGGCGCGACACGATTCGGCCCGCCGAGACGATAGCCCTTGCTGTAGGTCGCATAGGCCATAACGTCCGGCGTGAAGTTGTAGGACGTGTTGAGCTTCCATACCCAGCCGTCCTTCTTGGCGCTGCCTCCGCTGGCGTCCAGGTCATAGGGGCTCAGCGGGCCGCCCAACACCGGCAGCGATACGGCGCCTGCGATATTTGAATCATACTTGAAGTAGCGGGCCCCGGCCGTGACCTGCCAATCCGGCGTCACCCGGAACGTGCCTTCGCCGAAGATCGCCTTTTCGGTGACTTTGGAGTTAATGTAGCTGACGTATTCGAGTTCATCGGGATTGTTAGCCAGATCCACCCAAGGGTGAGCCGGAATGTGTTCGGCATAGTCGCTCTGGTACTTGTTTTCGTTATAGAAGCCACCGAGCACCCAGTTGAACGGCCCGCCGTGGGAAGAGACGAGGCGTACTTCCTGGTTCACCTGCTTGCGGCGGGTGACGGACTCGTTCCAGCTCGAGAATGCCGGGAACAGCTCGTAATCGTAGTCTAGATCCAGCAGCAGGTCAGTATTGTCGCCCTCAGACTTTACGCGCACATCGGTATAGGCCGTGGTCGAAACGAGCTCCACGATGTCGGCAATGGTCGCGTTGATTTCCATGCTGACCAGATGCGCGCGCCGAGTGGTAGGCTCGACGTAGCGGGCAGCGCTCTCGTAGCGCCCGGTGCCGAGCACACCAGCGCTGTTCGACTGCCGACCCTCGGTCTTGGTCTGCTGGAACCCATAGGTGAAGTACGCCTTCAGATCGTCGCTGGCCTGCACCAGAAGCTGGTTGCGCGTGGTGAAAGTCTTCTCGAAGTTGAGATCTTTGCGCGCGGTGAGGTTCTGAGCGTAATCCTCCGGCGACACGCCATCCGGGCTACCCGGCTGCGGCAGCGACACGCCCGGCTCCTGCAACAGCATGGTGTAGTCGATGAAGCCCGGGTCGTAGTAGTAGCCGGTCGCCGTGCGGAAGGCGATGTGATCTGTTACGATCGGAAGGTTGATCACCGCGTCGGTTTGATAACCGAGCTTGCCGCTGTGATCCTTGGCGTAGAGGCGACCATGCGCTTCACCTTCGACCCACTCAGCGTTGGGTCGGTTGGGAATGTAGCGGATCGCGCCTGACAGAGTGCCGAGGCCGTACAAAGTCCCCTGCGGTCCGAGAAGCGTTTCCACGCGCTCAAGATCGAGAATCTTGAAGTCGTAGTAGAGCGGCACCTCACCCATGTAGACGCCGAGCGCATCGTCGTAGTTGGCGCCGCTCGCGGTCACATCCGACGCGCTGAGGCCGCGCAGCACGATGGATCCTGTCGCGCCGGGGCCAGTGTCCGAGATGGTCAGGCCGGGGGTAAAGTCTGCGAGATCGCGCACGTCGTCGATCCGCTGGCGTGCCAGTTCCTCACCGCCGATGGCCGTAATGTTGATCGGCGCGTCCTGGATTGTGGTGGCGCGCCGCGTTCCTGTGACCAGGATCTCGTCACCAAAGGTGGTCGCGCTCGACACCGCGTCCCCAGCATCCTGCGCCGACGCCGGTGATGCCGATACTGCACCAGCCAGCACCGTGGCCGAGAGAACGCTCAGCCGTAATTTTCCGCGATGTGTCATAACTTACCCTTCTTTTTGGGGCTAAAGCTCTCTTGCGGCCTGGCAGACGCCAGGATCTCGCAGCCACGCCAGCAGCGGCTGGCGGACCAGACCGGCAGGCGTTCCAAACTGATTTGATGGCGTTCGGCGGATCCGCAGCTGCGATAGCGCGAGCTGGTCGCGCCCCGCTGCCGACAAAGGTGAGCGGCTGGCCGCGCCTTTCGCTCACCCCTCCGGTTTGCGCAGCCAGTAGCGTTCAGCTGAGCTGAGGGAGGAGCGCTACTAGCCAAGCACGGGTCCATGAGAATCTCCATATCAAGCCGCCAGCGGCTCGATGTTTCAGATCCTCTCCCCAGCTCTTTACGCCGCTCTCGTGGCGGCTTCCGACACGCTAAAGATATTACCTATTGCGTCAAGTTTATTAATCTAGGCCCGCGATCAGGATCTTCACTCTCATGCTAAATCGCTGGAAAAGCAGTCTTATTTCGCATCTGAGGGTGTGCAGAAGGTGCGTCGCAAGGGACGCACCTTGCCCTTCGCAGTGTGAAGCCAAGACAAGCGAGACGGTTCAACCTTCCAGCTCGACTCGTGGGCGTCCGCTGGGGTGGGCCTGCACCCTACTCTCCGGCTTCGTCGGCTCCCTCGGTCCACCACGAAAGCGTCTGCAGATCATGCGCCGAAGTCCACACGCCTGATGGCGTGAAGCGGATCGCGCCGCTGCCCGACGGCTTGCCGGCCCGTGTTAAAATCTCCATGGTCCGCGCATCGATCACGGCGAACGTCTGGTCTTCGGTGGTGCGCAGCCATACGGCGCCGTTGCCAACGTCCACATCGCCATACATCAGGGTTTCGCCCACCGTCACACGGCCGGACACGTCGAGCGTATCAGGCGAAACGCGCGCCAGCGTTCCATCCCCCTGCTCCTGCACCCAAACCGCTCCTTCCCCGGCGGCGAGGAAGCCTGGCTGATTCCCAAGCTCGGCTTTGCCGGTGACCGCGTTGGTTTGCGGGTCGATCTTCTGCAAGGTGCGGCCATCGCTGCTGACAGCCCAAAGCGCATCGAATCCGTAAGCAAGGAAGAATGTGCCGGGATCGACGGCGATCGAGGCTGTCACCGTGTTGCTCTCCGGATCCACCCGAGCGATCTTGCCCGCGCCGTCGCTCGGCAACCAAATCGAACCGGCGCCGGCGACAACGTTCGTCTCACCCTTGGGGTTGGCGATGCCCGTCGGGATCATCGCCTGCACCTCGGCAGTCTGGACATCGATCCGGTAAAGGTTGCCGTCCTTGCAATTGGCCACCCACAGGGATTCGAAAGCCACTGCCATTGTGCCGCAGGGCCTGGGCACCGCAGTGGACGCAAGCAGGCCTTCCCTGGACCATTGCTCCACCCGGCCATCATTCGTGGTCCAGACCGTGTCTCCGTCCACCGCGAGGAAGTCGGCGAAGCCGGGGACCTCGATTTCATGCTCAGTGAGCACGAGCGCATTCGGAGGCGCCGCAGCGCAAAGTGCAACCGATGCCAGTGCCAAACCGATAGCTTTCTTCATGCGCTTGCTCCTTTGGTCGGCCATGGCCGATCAGGTGTAACGGTAAGGATTTCGGTCGATCGTTGTCGTCCCTCGCGTCTGGTTGCAGAGGAAAACGGTGCCGGTGAAATAGATGCCGGGCTCCGTGATCCTTTTCGCGTAGTCGAAAGCCTCGCGCAGCTGCTGCACGGTCATCTCGACCGGCGCCTCGTCAGGCTGCCAGGTGACGCCATAGGGATAGTCCTCGCCGGCGTTGCTGATCTCGACGTGGCAGCCCATCACATGCGTCACCGGATGAGTATCGCAGAAGTCGACCAGCCGCTGCATGCTCTCGAACCACGGTTCCCAGAAGCTGATGTAGCAGCGGCCCCGATAGAACATGTCGCCGGTGTAGAGGATCTGGGTGTAGCTGTCGTAATAGGCGAACTCGGACACGACGTGGCCGGGTGAGCCCCAGATCAGGATTTCTCGCCCGCCAAGGTCGAGCGTGACGCGCTCCTCCGGAAAATTGGTCATTCCCCAGAAGCCGACCATCTCGTCGTGAGTCAGACCCATGGTGCGGGTGTTCGGGCGATCAGCGAATTGGTTGACCGCGGCGTAGTGGTCCGCGTGAAGATGGCTGAACGCGACCAGCAATTCGAGGCTCTCGGGAGCACGGCCATTGCGGCTGCACCAACCCTCGATGCACTGGTCAACGACAGCGCGGAGATCCCAAT
Organism: uncultured Erythrobacteraceae bacterium; assembly: GCA_966251025.1. Taxonomy (GTDB): domain Bacteria; phylum Pseudomonadota; class Alphaproteobacteria; order Sphingomonadales; family Sphingomonadaceae; genus Croceibacterium. The sequence continues at coordinate 33,959 of CBINJM010000011.1, forward strand.
CGTTCCGCAACTGAACGAAGCCTTCGTCCAGCAACAGGACCCGCTCATTTCCGAAGTAGAGCGGCGCAAACGGCGCCTCGTAGCTATACGCTTTGTTCTGACGCAGGATCGCAGTGTGTGGATCGTACCAGTGGACTTGAACCGGGGGATCGGTGTTGTCCATCAGAGACGAGGAGCCGCAGACCCACTTCTTCGGGAAGCCCCCGGGCGCCGGCACGTTGCTCTTGAAGTCGACTGGCGTGCCCATGCTGGCAGCCGAGGCCGCTTCGGCCAGGGAGGCTAGCCCCGCGCCCGCGAGCGGCGTTGCGGCGAGAGCGTTGTAGGCGAGGAAAGTACGACGATCCATGTCAGCTCCCTGCATCAGAAAGGGCGCGGGGCGTTGATGTTGGGCACGCCCTCCGGCCAGACCTGCGTTCGCGCGTCGGGGCTGACGCCGTTGAACAGCACGAAGTCGGGCCGGATGAGCATCATGTCCTTGCCCCGCACTTCACGGGCGTACTGTAGCGCCTCATCGATGAGAGCAGGCTCCATCTCGAGCACGCGCTCGTACGGTTTGTAGGTCGCGAACCGGGCGTAATATTTCCCCGGCACAAACATCATGTCGATGTGTCCGCCGAGCACCCATTTCACATTGTGAGTAGCCGCGAACGCCTTCAGCCGCTCCAGCGAGGCGAGGAAATCGCCATCGTTGCTGATGTTGATCCTGCCGGGGAACAGGAGATCGCCGGTGAACAGGAGGTCGCAATACGGATCGTAGAAGGTGATGCCGTCCTTGTGCGCGCCCGGCGTCGGGATCACCTGGATCCAACGGTCACCCAGATCGATGGCAGCGGTGCCTGTGGGCCAGTTGCCGCCAAGACCGTAAAACGCCTTCATGGCCTCGAGCGGCTTGGGAACGATCGTCGTGTCCGGCCGTCCCGCGAACTGGACCAGCCCCTGGTTCTGGGCAACATCCTCGCCCGAGGTGAGCGCGACAGTCAGCGGCACCCTATCGCGTGCCCTCGCCTGAGCCCACCGCGTAATGATCGCGTCGACCGTCTTGCGCAGCGGGTAATGCTCAGCGTTCGCCGTCGCTCCGCTGTCGATCAGCAGCGCGCCTTGATTGCCGAACAGCAGGTAAGTGAACGGAGCCTCCCAGTGCACGCAGACATTCTGCCGCAGCACAAAGGTGTCTTCATTGTATTGCACCACCTGCACGCGCGGGTCGCGGTTCTTCGCGGCGACGTTTGAACCGTAGATCCAGCGGAACGCGAGGTTCCCCGGCGCTGGCCCATCGCAGGCGTAATCGTGAACTACCGGAGACGCGCGCTTCAGCGGAACGGCGCTATCCGTGTGACGCGCCCCGAGAGGGTTATAGCCAAGGTCAGGATTCCCATTGGGATAGGCACGTCCCGCAGGCGATGGCGGGGGGCTCGACAAAGCGCTCCTGTTGGTCGAACTTTGGGGCATCGCGTTCTTTCGCAATCGGCCGCTGCGCAGCGTTGATCGATCGCCTTCGTTGCACGCCCTCCCAGACGCCGCGAGCCGCCCGGCCAAGGACCGGGAGCCGCTGGGCCGACATCATATGGATATTACTAGTTCTGGCAATAGTAATATTTCGTGATAGACAAGGCTCATCACGTGCGGCAATGCTGCAGCTGCGAAAGGAGCCGAATCATGCTCGATGGAATCCGCGCTGCGGGGAAGATCTCACTCATCGCTTGCGCCCTTATGTTGGCCTCATGCTCGTCTTCCTCGACGGAAGCGCCAGAGCCGCGCACGGAGTTCAACATCGGCTGGTCGATCTACGCCGGATGGATGCCGTGGCCCTTTGCGCAGCAGTCCGGCATCGTCAAAAAGTGGGCCGACAAATACGGCCTGACGATCAATTTCGTGCAGGTGAACGACTACGTCGAGTCCGTTAACCAGTACACCGCCGGCCAGCTCGACGGCGTCACCGTCGCCAACATGGACGCGCTGACCATTCCGGCCGCCGGGGGCAAGGATACGAGCGCGATCATCATCGGTGACTACTCGAACGGCAATGACGGCATCCTCCTGAAAGGCGCGGACAGTCTATCCGCGATCAAGGGCAGAAAGGTCTACCTGGCTGAGCTTTCGGTCTCCCACTACCTGCTCGCGCGCGGGCTGGAGTCGATCAACCTGCCGCTCACGTCGGTCAGCACGGTCAACACCTCCGATGCGGATCTTGTGGGTGCCTTCGGTGCGCCTGAGGTAACCGCGGCCGTCGCCTGGAACCCGCAGCTGTCCGCAATGAAGGGGACTCCCGGCACAAAGCAGGTGTTCAGCTCCGCGGACATTCCGGGCGAAATCCTCGACCTGCTGGTCGTCGACACGGCGACGATCAAGGCCAATCCCAACCTGGGCAAAGCGCTGGCCGGGATCTGGTACGAGACGATGGCCTTGATGCAGCGTCAGGACGCGGAAGGAAAGGCGGCCCGCGCAGCCATGGCGAAGCTGGCCGGCGCCACTCCCGAACTGTTCGAGAGCCAGCTGACCACGACCTACCTCTACGCGGAGCCGCAGGCAGCGGTGGCCGCCACGTCGTCGCCTGCTCTGATCACGACGATGACCCGAGTGCGGGACTTCAGCTTTTCAAAGGGATTGTTCGGCCAGGGCGCTCGGTCAGCCGACGCTGTGGGGATGTCGTTCCCGGGCGGCAAGACGCTTGGCGATCCGCAGAACATCACCCTGCGGTTTGACGAAAGCTTCATGCAGATGGCTGCCGATGGCAAGCTCTGAGCGGGCAGGCGCTAACGGAAGTTCAATCATATGCGCTGGGTAAACCGCCGGATCGGGCGTGGTAACAGCTTCCTCCTCGGTGCAGTCCCGATCGCACTGCTGGTCCTGCTCTACCTCATCGCCGCCGCCAGCCGCCAGGCGGCCAATCCAAACGACAAGATCCTGCCGATGCCCGGCGCCATGGTTGAGGCGATGGCGGCCCTGGTGGTCCAGCGGGACCCGCTTTCCGGGCAGTTCCTGTTCTGGACGGACACGCTGGCGAGTCTGGAGCGGCTCGGCCTCGGCCTCGGCATCTCTACGCTCTCGGCGCTGCTGGTCGGCCTTGTTTTGGGGGCTCTGCCCCCGATCCGAGCCACCTTCGGACCGCTGGTCACCGGTATCGCCGTGATCCCGCCCATCGCACTTCTGCCGATCCTGTTCATCGCCTTCGGTCTGGGCGAGGCGGCAAAGGTGGCGCTGATCGTGATCGGCATCGCACCTTTCATGATCCGGGACATCGCCGCCCATGTCGCCGCTCTGCCGAGGGAGCAGATCATCAAGGCGCAGACGCTCGGCGCCGGTAGCTGGCAATCGATGCTGCGCGTCGCGCTCCCTCAAGCAATGCCACGCCTGATCCAGGCGATGCGCCTTTCGCTCGGCCCCGCCTGGGTGTTCCTGATTTCGGCAGAGGCAATCGCCTCGGACACAGGGCTTGGTTACCGCATCTTCCTCGTCCGTCGCTATCTCTCGATGGACATCATCTTGCCCTACGTGGCGTGGATCGCGCTGTTGGCAGTGTCGATGGATTTCATCCTCACCCGGGCCAGCCGCCGCCTGTACCCCTGGGCTCACGGAGCTGGCCATTGACCCCTTTATTGAGCCTGCGGAACATCTGGGTCGAGTACGGTGACAAGGTAGTGCTCGAGAACGTGCAACTCGACATTGCCGCCGGGTCCTTCGTCTCGATCGTCGGACCTTCGGGTGCCGGCAAGAGCAGCCTCTTGCGCGTCGTCCTCGGGCAAGAGGCGCCGACGCGCGGCTCGGTCCTGCTCGACGGCACGCCTCTCCCCCCGGAATGCGGGCCCGATCGCGGCGTCGTGTTCCAGCGCTACTCCGTGTTCCCCCACCTTTCGGCGCTGGGCAACACGGTGTTCGGGCTGGAATGCGCCCAGGCGCCCTTCACCGCCCGGCTGTTCGGCGCAAAGAAGCGCGCCGCTATCGCCGAAGCGGAGGAGATGCTGGAAGCCGTCGGATTGGGCGGCAGCATGCACGCTTATCCGGCGGAGATGTCGGGCGGCATGCAGCAGCGTCTTGCCATCGCGCAGGCCCTCATCAAGCGGCCGAGAATCCTCCTCCTTGACGAGCCTTTCGGTGCGCTGGATCCGGGCATCAAGGCGGACATGCATGCCCTGATCACCAAGCTGTGGAGCGACTACTCGCTGACCATCATCATGGTGACCCACGACATCAAGGAAGCGTTCTCGCTCGGCACGCGCGTGCTCGCGCTGGATAAGCGCCGGCACGACCCTCACGCCCCTCACAGATACGGCGCAACGGCGGTTTACGACCTGCCGCTGAACAAGCCTGCGCTCCTCCGCAGCCCTGAAAGCGCCCCTGACGGTATTACGATTGACACAAAAGATAATACCTGAGAGGACATCAGCATGAACAACGAAACCGCGAGTCTTGCCCGTCTCAGCATGAGCCTTCCGGCAGAGCTGTTTCGCCAGCTGGACGTGATGGTGGAGGAGCGCGGCCTTCCGTCCCGCTCTCAGCTGATCGCGGAGCTGATCCGCCATGCGCTGGCGGAACACGAGGCGCTCACCCGGCCGGAAGACATGCTCGCCGGCACGGTAACCCTGGTTTATCAAGGCAACCGGGGGCGTGTCCGCCAGCAGCTCGCCGAAACGCAGAGCCACTACCTGAAGGAGGTCATCTCCTCCCAGCATGTCTTCCTGGAGGATGATCAGTCACTCGAGGTGCTTCTGGTGCAGGGACCTGCCCTTCGCCTGAAGGAGCTGTGCGATGCCCTGCGCGGCATTCGCGGCGTCCACCAGCTTCAGCTTGTCACCACCACGGCCCTGCTGCCCCCGCTCTACGAGCAGGATGGCTTCGAAGCCGCCGGTGCATCTGCCCCCACGAAAAAGCGCCCCAAGGACGCAACGGTATGACGACCCTGCTCGCAGACCCGATGGCCGCCCGCGAACACGCGCGCGCCATGGCCGGTACTCTCGTAGAGGCGATGCCTCTCCTGCCCCCAGCGGCAAACGACCTTCCAGCAGGTGTCTCACCCGAAGACCTGGTGTGGGAGGAGACCATCGCGGCGGGTGGTTACGCGACCCGCAGCTTGAAGCGCGGAGCGCGCCTTCGCCTGATTGATCTGAAGGGTGATGCCTGCGCTTCCGTGATGATCTTCAACGGCGAGATGCCGAGTGAGCGGCTGAACGTCGCTGACACCGTGAAGGTGCAGTGGAACGCCTATCTTGGGGAGGGCAAGCTGCTGCTGTCCGACATGGGCCGCGTGCTCATGAGCATCGTGCAGGATGACGCCGGTACGCACGACGCATTCTGCGGCACCTCCAACGCTGTGACGAACCTCGCCAAATACGGCGAAGGCCGCAACAGCGGTGCTTTCCCGAATGGGCGCGACCGCCTTCTGCTCGGTGCCGCCAAGCACGGCCTGCAGCGCAGGGACGTCCACCCGTGCGTCAACCTGTTCAAGGGCGCACGGATCGAAACTGACGGCGCGATCACTCCGCTGATCGGCCCCTTTCAGCCCGGGCGTGCCCTCGTTCTACGGGCCGAAATGAACGTCGTGGTGGTGATCGCCAACTGCCCTCACGTACTCGATCCTCGTGAAGAATATGCGGTCACTCCGCTGCGGGCCTCTGCCTGGCGCGGCCCCATCACGACCGAGGATGATCCAGTACGCAATGCGACGCCGGAGGGGCTGCGCGCCTTCCAGAACGTCGAAGATTATTTCCGTCGCTAGGAAGGAAAACCAGGCCGAAATGACCTCCGATCCGGACTTCTCAGGCCTTTCCGGCACGATCGTTCACGACGAGATCGTGCCCGCCCGCGCCCCATGGCTGCACCATATCGCCGCCGGCCAAACCTTGCGGATCGTGGATCTCGAGGGGAACCAGGCGGTGGACTTCCTGCTCTATTCCGCCGCCGATGATGCGGAGCGCTACAGCGCGCAGGATACCGTCTCCGCGCAGGGCAACCTGTTCCTGCGGGAGGGCACCGTGCTGCGCTCCAACGAAGGGCGGCCGATGATGACCATCGTCGGCACCTCGGTCGAATATCACGACACGATCGGCGGCGCATGTTCGTGTGAATCGAACACATTGAGATACGGCCACCACACCAAAGCCCAGCACGCCTGCGTCGAGAACTTCCTCGAAGCCAACCTGCTGGAAGGCCGCGGCAAGCGCGACATCGTCTCCAACATCAACTTCTTCATGAACGTGCCAGTGGAGGAGGACGGGGCGCTGGGGATCGTCGACGGCATCTCCGCCCCCGGCCTTACGGTGGATCTGCGCGCGGAAATGGACGTGATCGTGGTCGTGTCGAACTGCCCGCAAATCAACAATCCGTGCAACGCCTTCAACCCCACTCCTGTCCGGATGATCGTCACCGCATGAGCTTCGACACGGTTCTGATCGCAAACCGTGGAGCGATCGCCACCCGGATCATCCGCACTGTCCGCCGCATGGGTCTGCGCTCCGTCGCCGTCTATTCGGAAGCGGACGCCGATTCCCTCCACGTCTCCCAAGCCGACGTCGCAATCTGCATCGGCCCGGCTCCCGCGCCGGAGAGCTATCTCAACATCGACACGATCCTGAAGGCCGCTCGCGAGACTGGCGCAGGCGCGATCCACCCGGGCTACGGCTTCCTTGCCGAGAACACCGAGTTCGCGGAGGCATGTGCCGCGCAGGGGATCGCCTTCGTCGGCCCCACACCTGACAACATCCGCACCTTCGGCCTGAAGCACAGCGCCCGCGCACTGGCTGCCAATCACGGAGTACCGCTCGCGCCCGGAACCGAGCTGCTCACGGACGAGGAAGAGGCCGCAACAGCCGCGCGCGAGATCGGCTTTCCGGTGATCCTCAAGGCCACGGCAGGTGGGGGCGGCATCGGCATGCGCATCTGCGAGGATGAGGCTGCCGTTCGTGAGGGTTTCGCCGCCGTCGCGCGTCTGGGCGAAGGCAATTTCGGCGATGCGGGCGTGTTCCTCGAGCGCTACATCGGCCGTGCGCGCCATATCGAAGTCCAGATCTTCGGCGATGGCGAAGGCCGGATCATGCCCTTGGGGGAGCGCGACTGCTCCCTGCAGCGCCGCAACCAGAAGGTGGTGGAAGAATCCCCCGCCCCCTGCCTCTCGGACGCCAAGCGCGCTGAGCTCGTCGCGGCCGCCGTTCGCCTGGGCGAAGCGGCACGCTATCGCTCCGCCGGCACGGTCGAATTCCTCTACGACACCCAGCGCGATGAGTTCTTCTTCCTGGAGATGAACACCCGCCTGCAGGTCGAGCACGGCGTGACCGAAGAGGTCATGGGCGTCGATCTCGTTGAATGGATGATCCGCGGCGCAGCTGGAGACTTCTCCTTCCTCGACGCAGCGCCGCCCTCCCCTCAAGGCCACGCCCTGCAGGTGCGCCTTTATGCGGAGGACCCTGCACTCGACTATCGCCCCACCGTCGGCACACTGACGGCCGTCAGCTTCCCGCAGAACATCCGCGGCGAAACCTGGTGCATGGCCGGCACTGCCGTCAGCGCCTGGTACGATCCGATGCTCGCGAAGCTGATCGTCCACGCGCCTACGCGTGAGGCGGCAATCGAAGGGATGCAGAAGGCGCTCGATGAAAGCCGGGTCGACGGCATTGAGACGAACCTGCGCTGGCTGCGCGACGTGGTTCGCAACGAGCAGTTCACGACGGGAGAGGTCTCCACCCGCCTTCTGGATGGCATCGCCTACAATCCGCGCAGCATCCGCGTGATCAGCGGCGGCACGGCCACCACCGTGCAGGATTGGCCGGGCCGTCAGGGCCTGTGGGCCATCGGTGTTCCACCCTCTGGCCCTATGGACGACCGCTCGTTCCGCCTCGGCAACCGCGTCCTCGGCAACCCTGAGGGCACGGCCGGGCTGGAGGTCACAGCCAGCGGGCCAACCCTCGTGTTCAACGCGCCTACGCGGGTTTGCGTGACGGGTGCGGACTTCGGCGCGACGCTGGACGGCGAACCGATCGAGCGCGGCGCGGCCATCGACGTGGCGGCGGGCCAGACCCTCGCCCTCGGCAGGGCCAGCAAGGGCATGCGCGGGTACATCCTGTTCGCGGGCGGCCTCGATATCTCGTCCTACCTCGACAGCCGCAGCACCTTTGCACTGGGCCAGTTCGGCGGACACGCAGCGCGGCGCCTGCTGGCGGGAGACACGCTGCATCTCGGTACCGAAGATCTGCCTTCCCCCACCGCGTCCTGCCCGATGCCGGAGCTCGGGGAGACCTGGACCCTGCGCGTGCTCTACGGCCCGCATGGCGCGCCGGACTTCTTCACCAAGGACGACATCAACACCATTCTCGCGGCCGAATGGCAGGTCCACTACAACAGCAACCGCACCGGCGTTCGCTTGGTAGGACCCAAGCCGGAATGGGCGCGGAAAGACGGTGGCGAAGCCGGCCTGCACCCCTCCAACATCCACGATAACCCCTACGCCATCGGCGCGGTGGATTTCACTGGCGACATGCCGATCATCCTGGGTCCTGACGGTCCTTCGCTGGGAGGGTTCGTCTGCCCCTTCACCGTGATTGCGGCGGACCGGTGGAAGCTCGGCCAGCTCGCGCCGGACGATGGCCTGCGGTTCGAAGTGGTCACTGTAGAAGACGCCGCCGCTGCGGACGCAGCCCCGCTGGAAGTCTTCACGACCGACGCCGTCACACGCGACGTCACCGCCCTCTCCCCCATTCTGGCGGAGATTCCAGAGCAAGGCGCACGCCCGCGAACCGTCTATCGGCAGCAGGGCGACCGCAACATCCTGGTCGAGTACGGTCCTATCGTGCTGGACATCGAGCTGCGCATCCGCGTCCACGCTTTGATGACGCATCTGGAGGCACTTGCCCTGCCGGGCGTGATCGACATTGTGCCCGGTATCCGTTCGCTCCAGTTGCACTTTGACGGCGTTCAGATTGACCAGCGCGCGGCTTTGGCGGCCCTGATGGCGGCGGAAGAAGCGCTGGGCGATCTGGAAGACTTCTCCATCCCCTCTCGCATCGTGCATCTTCCGCTGAGCTGGCGAGACCCGGCGACGATCGAGACGATCGAGAAGTACATGGGCGCCGTGCGTGACGACGCACCATGGTGCCCGGACAACATCGAGTTCATCCGCCGCATCAACGGCCTGTCCAGCACCGATGCTGTTGAGGACTTGATCTTCGACGCCAGCTACCTCGTCCTCGGCTTGGGTGACGTCTATCTCGGCGCGCCCGTGGCAACGCCGGTCGATCCAAGGCACCGGCTGGTGACGACCAAGTACAATCCTGCCCGTACATGGACTCCACCCAACGTCGTCGGCATCGGCGGCGCCTATATGTGCATCTACGGGATGGAAGGCCCCGGCGGATACCAGCTGTTCGGCCGCACCATCCAGGTGTGGAACACGCATCGCCAGACGGATGCCTTCGTTGACGGCAAGCCGTGGCTCCTGCGCTTTTTCGACCAGATCCGCTTCTTCAAGGTGAGCGCGGAAGAGCTGGCCGACTGGCGGCGCGATTTCCCGCTGGGCCGCCGCTCCATCGACGTCGAGCACTCGGAATTCCGTCTTTCGGACTACCGCAAATTCCTCGCCGAGAACGCGGAAGCCATCGCTGCCTTCGAAGCGCAGCGGCAAGCGGCGTTCGACCAGGAGCGCGCCCGGTGGGAGCTTTCAGGAGAGTTCGACCGCGTTACGGACCTCGCAGATAAGGATGCGGGGAGTGGTGAGATCGCGGCGGTCGAAGTTCCCGAAGGCGCCAATGTGGTGGAAGCGCCCTTCGGCGGCAGCGTCTGGAAACTGATGGTCGGGCCCGGCGACACTGTCGAAACGGGCGACATCCTGGCCGTGATCGAAAGCATGAAGATGGAGTGCCCGCTGGAGAGCCCCGGCAGCGGCACGATCGCAGCGCTCTACATGGAGGAACGGCAATCGCTACAGCCCGGCACGCCTCTACTGGCACTGCGGCCCCACGCATGACGGCGCTCGATCGTCTCGACGCGGCCGCCATCGCCGCGGCCGTCAACGGAGGCGAACGCAGCGCGGTCGCGGTGGCAGAGGAAACTCTTGCCCGCCTCGCCGCCTATGATGCCGTCCAGCCGCAGATCTGGATCAGCCGCACCGCGCCGGAGGACCTGCTCGCCGCCGCCCGCGCCGTTGATGAGCGTGTGGCGGCGGGCGAGACGCTGCCTCTGGCTGGCGTGCCATACGCTGTGAAAGACAACATCGACGTTGCCGGGCTGGAGACCACAGCGGCGTGCCCTGCCTTCGCCTATCGACCGTTCAAATCGGCCACGGTAGTCGATCGCCTGGAAGCGGCGGGTGCGATTTGCGTCGGCAAGACCAATCTCGACCAGTTCGCCACCGGCCTCGTCGGCACGCGCAGCCCCTACGGCATCCCACGCAACGCCTATAATCTCGACTACGTCAGCGGCGGCTCAAGCTCCGGTTCCGCCGTGGCGGTCGCGGCGGGTCTTGTCGCCTTCGCACTGGGCACCGACACGGCAGGCTCGGGCCGGGTGCCCGCAGCTTTCAACCACCTGCTGGGCTTCAAGCCGACCAAGGGCCGGTGGAGCACTCAGGGCCTAATCCCTGCCTGCCGCACGCTCGATTGCATCACCGTGTTCGCAGGCACGACTGCCGACGCCCGCTTGGTGGATGAGGTGGTCGCCGGCTTAGACCCGGCCGATCCGTTCTCGAAGCCTCTGGCAAGCGAGCCCGTCCAGCCGCGTCGTATCGGCGTGCCTCGCCCGGACCAGCGTGCATGGTTCGGCGACGCCCAGTCCGAGCATCTCTACGATCGCGCGCTGGACCGGCTCTCCGCGACAGCAGAGATCGTGGAGCTGGACATCGAGCCACTGCTGGAGGCGGCCCGCTTGCTCTATGGCGGCCCCTGGGTCGCGGAACGCACCGCCGCGATTGCCGAGCTCCTGGCAAGCAACCCTGATGCAATCCACGAAACCGTCCGTGCGGTGGTCGAGCCAGGCAGCGACATGAGCGCGGTCGAGCTGTGGAAGGGCATCTATCGCCTCGCGGAGCTAAAACGCCAGGCCGACGAGATGTGGAGCAAGGTAGACCTGCTCGCCTTCCCGACAACTGGAACAACCTATCGCGTGACCGAACTGCTCGCCGCTCCGATCGCGCTGAACAGCAACCTCGGCTACTACACCAACTTCGTGAACCTGCTCGACATGGCGGCTGTGGCTGTGCCCGCCGGAATCCGCGCCAACCGCACCGGCTTCGGGATCACGCTGATCGGCCCGGCAGACACCGATCTGGACCTGCTCAACGTCGCCGACACCTATATCGCGGCGGCAAACCTGCCCGACCCACCCCCGCTCGACCTGGAGGGAAAGATGGAAACCGTGAAGCTCGCCGTCGTCGGCGCTCATCTCAAGGATATGCCGCTCCACTGGCAGCTGACCTCGCGCGATGCGAACTTCGTCGGTGCGTTCGAGACTGCGCCCACCTATCGCCTCTATGCCATGGCAGACAGTGTTCCGCCTAAGCCGGCACTGATCCACAGCGACGATGGTGCAGCGATCAAGGTGGAGGTCTACGAACTCGATGTGGCAGCCTTCGGCAGCTTCGTCGTCGAGGTACCCGCTCCGCTGGCAATCGGGACCGTTAACCTGGCTGACGGCAGCAGCGTCAAAGGCTTCGTTTCGGAGCCTCGCGCCATTGCCGGCGCCACGGATATCACCCACCTCGGCGGCTGGCGCGCCTATATCGAAGCAAGCTGAATGCAAATGCGTTGCGGCGCCCTTTCACTGCGCTTGCGCCCGTGACCAAGGAGGCGCTGCCACAATCGCTCGCACGGAGCGCCGAGGCGGTGGAGCATGTTCTCCGCCGCCTCCTCGCTCGCGATGCCGCGGCAGAGAACGACATCGCCTTGTTGAAGGAGCATATCGCCGCTCAAGAGGCGGCGATCGCCGAACTCACCCGAGCGACACTTGCCGCAGAATCCGCCAATGAGGCGAAGAGCCGGTTTCTGGCCAGCGTGAGCCACGAAATCCGCTCACCGCTTAATTCCATCTACGGCTACGCACAGCTGCTGGAGCGCCACAACGGCAGCAACGCCGTTCAAGCTGCCCGAGTGATCCGGCGCAGTTCGGAGCACCTCACGAACCTCGTCGAAGGCCTGCTCGACATCTCTCAGATCGAGACCGGAGTCTTGCATCTCAACCGGGATGTGATCCGCTTTCCGGCCCTGATCTCGCAAATGGTGGACATGTTTCAACCACACGCCGCGGCAAAGGGCCTGGAACTGCGGCTCGATCGTCCGGCGAAATTGCCCGAGTTCGTTCGTGGCGACCAGAAGCGGCTGCGTCAGGTGCTGATCAACCTGCTGTCGAATGCGATCAAGTTCACCGATCGCGGTAGTGTCACCCTCGCGGTACGGTATCGCACCGAACTAGCGACCTTCGAGATCATGGACACCGGCATCGGCATCCCGCAGGAGGATATCGAGCGCATCTTCAGCCCATTCGAGCGGGGGAGCGATGCCGCAGCGAATTCCCGAAGCGGCGTGGGCCTTGGGCTGGCGATTACTCAGGCGTTGGTGAACATCATGGGTGGCGACCTTCGGGTGACCAGTGAGGCCGGATCGGGCTCTCGCTTCACCGTTAAGTTGATGCTGTCACAGCCATTGACGCCGCCGGCCGACTCCACTCCGGCTGATGTGGTAAACGGGTATGCCGGACGCCGGCGAACCATCCTCGCGATCGATGATGACGCGGCCCAGTTGGCCTTGTTAGGAAACCTGCTCATCCCGCTGGGGTTCGAAGTCTTCACAGCCGCCAATGGTGACGAAGGCATTGTGATCGCTCGGCAAGCCCATCCCGACCTCGTCCTGCTGGACATTTCAATGCCCGGAAAGAGCGGGTGGGAGACCGCAGAGGCCTTGCGTCAGGAGCACGGATCGGCGTTGAGCATCGTCATGCTCTCTGGAAACGCGCATCAGTTCAATGACGGCAGCGACGGCAGCTCCGCCAACGACATGTTCCTGCTGAAGCCGGTTGATCTGAACGCGCTGCTGGACGTGGTGTCCGGCCAATTGAATCTCGAATGGATTCGCTCTGAAACGGAAGGTGGTGCAAGCGCGCGGGCGCCTGCCATCGCCCCGCCCCCGGTGACCGTTCCCTCGGCAGTGCAGCCGCATTTCGCCGAGATTGAGCACCTTGTGCGCATCGGGCATGTGCGCGGCATCGAGAACCAGATCGATGCGATTGCGGAGCTGTCTCCGGAACTCGCACAGATCGTGGAAGAAATGCGGGCGCGGCTCGACGCGTTCGACCTGGACGCATTGGTGGCAATCTCGAGAGAGTCGCAAAACCGTGCCTCCTGAGATTCCCCCTCGCGACCGGGTCCTCGTCGTTGACGACACACCGGACTCCCTGCGGTTTCTCGTCGACACGCTTGAACGCGAAGGCATGATGGTTCTCATCGCCAAGAGCGGTGAAGCGGCTATCGAACTCCTGCGGCATGTCACGCCCGACCTGATCCTGATGGACGCCTTGATGCCCGGGCTCAGCGGCCTGGAGGCCACGCAGCTGATCAAGCGTGATCCCACGGTCGCTCACGTCCCCGTGATCTTCATGACCGGATTGACCGAGCCGGAACATGCCGTGGCGGCATTCGGGCACGGAGGCGTCGATTACGTGCGCAAGCCCATCGTCATCGACGAGTTGCTTGCGCGTATTCGCGTCCATCTGGCCAATGCCCGGCTGGCGCTCCGGTCGCGACTTGCCCTCGACGAGGCCGGGAGGCATCTCCTTGCGCTAAAGGTGAATGGCGCTTTGGCGTGGTGCACTCCCAAAGCGCAAGATCTGCTTGCACGGATCGACCCTTCCTGGGCCCCGGACAGCGGCTCCTTGCCTGACGTTCTGACGCTGCCGGTCCAGCAGCTGCTTAGTGACGTCTCCGGGCAGAGGAACTCCAGGCGCGTCGCTTTTAACGGCTTCGAGATCGAGCTTACGCCGGTTGAGAGCCAGCGGCCGGATGAGACGTTGATCAGGATGACGGAGGTCCACGAAGGCGCCGCTGTTGCTTTGCTCCAGAAGCAGAGCGGCCTGACCCCGCGGGAAGCCGAGGTGCTGTTCTGGGTCAGTTACGGCAAGTCCAATCGGATGATCAGCGATATTCTCGGCATCAGTCCAAGGACGGTGAACAAACACCTAGAGCAGGTTTTCAAGAAGCTGGGCGTCGAAACCCGCGCGGCGGCGGCAGCACTGGCGGTACGCGTCGTATCGGGATGATTCCATGGTGCCGGGCCTGAGGTTTGGCACGTCCCACAGGCCCGGCTGCATCCGTAAGTTCGGATGATTGCCGGACGCTATGCCCCCAGCAACTTTTTCCGAAACCGCGCCTTGATCAGGCGATCTTCCAGAACCCTCCCGACGACGTAGAGAACGGCGAAGAGCCCCGCGAACACGTAGGCCGGTGTCGGAGAGGGCTTCTTGTCGTCCTCCTTGTCCTTGTCCTTTTCATCTTTCTTTGGCTTCTCTGGTGCGGGAGCGCCGAGAAACTTGTCGATCGGGTTCATCGGGATGGCTGCGTATTTCTCCGCGGGATCCTCCTCCTTCTCCGACTTCTCCGCAGCTTCGGTCTCCGGCTTCTCCATATTGCCCAAAGCTATGGTGAACTGCGCAAAGCCGAGAAACAGCAGCGGCGCGAGGAAGCAGTACAGCAAAGCCCGGCTGGTCATATGATAGCGCAGCACAGGCTGGCCCGGCCCATTGTCGACCTGCAGGACGCCACCGTCGAAGACCGACATCTTGTCTTGGGCGTGCTGGCCCTTCTTGTGGAACACCAGCGTGTTACCCGATCGCTCGTAGGTGGTGCCCTTCTCCTGGAAGAAGGGGTCCAGCCTTTCGAACACCTCGTCGCTCGATTGTTTGGGAGCCAGCGCCAGGCTGCCCCGAATTTCCCAGATCCAGTTGATCAAACGCGAGTTCACAGAGTTTTTCCCTCCGGAGTGCCTATCAGGGGCGGCTGAAGCCGGGGCGCCTATGTGCGCCCGCGGCTTAGCCAAGTGGGAGGAGGAGACTGCCGGGGCGAGGCAGTCATCACTCCGCCGGGATCGCCATCGCCATGGCCGTCTGGCGGGCCTGGCGCCGCTTGCGCAGCTTCTTCTTCATGGTCTTCCAACCCTCAGTGAAGGGGAAGGTCATCGTCTCGCCGACGGACATGCGGCGTCCGCCTTCCATGCCCAGAAGCTCTGCCTCACCGTCGACGCAGGTGCCGAACATGCGGTCGATGATGATCCAGATCGTGGAATAATTGCTGCGGCTGGCCTGGAAATCCTGCGAGTGGTGCACGCTGTGGTGCTCGGTCGTGTTGAACAGAAACCTCCACCAGCGCGGCGTGTTGAAGCGAACGTTGATGTGCTGGTACGTACCGACGGCCAGACCAAGCGTGCCTGCGAGCAGTGCGGCCCGGGGCAGGAAGTCGAAGAACCCGCCAATGCCCAGCCCGATCAGGAACAGTTCCACAGGATTGCCGACCGCGCCCTTATTGATGTTCAGCTGCGTGATGTAGTGGTGCGGTGCGTGCGTCAGCCACAGCGGGTACCAATTGTGCATCCCGCGATGCATCCAATACTGGCCAAAATCGAAGATGAAGGAGATCAGAAAAGCCTGCAGCAGCAGCGGCAAGGCGAGGAACCACGACAGCTTGTCCCAGTCGAAAGAGCTCTGGACCGCCTCGATCATGACGCCGTCGCCGATGTAGCTGTCGACCATCCGGAGCAGCGTGTAGCCCAGCCCCACATAGAACAGGTCGGTGCAAAGTTCCTTCCAGGTGAGCCGCCAGCTCTCGTGGCGCGGGTTCACCCATTCCAGCGCCAGCAGCAGCACCTTGAAGCCGATGCCGATAACAACGGCGGTCGATGCCTTGGCGATGGAATTCGGCGCGTAGTACCAGAAGGCGATCAACGCGAACAGCACAGTGGGCTGAAACCAGGTGAAGACGAACTGCTTTACAGGCCCGCCCTCCACCTTGGGAATGTTCTCCCACCCCACGGTCACCGGCGCCTGCCCCCCGATCACCCTGTTACCTACACGAGTTCCATCCATCTTGCTTGTTCCCGCGAGCCCCATTCTGGCTTCAAGATGGCGGAAAGCCCGCAGTTGCGGCATACGTCATTGGACGTAGAGCCACTCCTGCAAGAGAGTTCGCCTGCGGCAGCCCGATGTCTCGAGCGACTGTTTTTCATCAACTTAAGGCACCTTGCCGGCCGGTTGATCGCGGCCATTTGCAGCGTTTCGATACAGCCCTGTCGATTTGGACGCCGCGGCGGCCAGGGAAGTGCGGGTCCGCGATCCGGAAGGGAGAAGCTGCCGATTGGGGGGACTCACAGTGAGCCAATGGGTAAGTATGCTCCCATGAGTTTAGACTCTGGAAGAAGAGACATAGGCGAGCCGCGGATAGCGCGCACGATGTGATGTGATTGCCTCAACCCTTGGGCAAAGGGGGCATGTGGAGGTCAATGAGGGCGCGTTGTGGACCGGCAGATCGCTCCAAGAGCGGCCCAGTTGCCCTTGGGCCGACTGCGGACTGCTCCGTTCGCGGCGCAAGGGTTGATCAGCTGACGTTCGGCGCCACTGGAGGCGCGAACGCCCATGGGCCCTCTTCCAAAGCAACTGAGCTGCTGCTTGGCGACGGGTCATTATTCGCGCGACCACAGAGTCCTTCAGGTTCTCTCATCCCGATGCGTGTTGCGACACCAATCTTCACCAACTGTCGGCATCTGGACAAGAGTATCTGCGTCGTGGGGAGCCGAATGACGGCGACTGGGCTACCACTCGTGGTTGCAAACAGGCCCTGCAGAAGGCGGGCAGATCAATGCGTCACCAGAGCACATAACTCATATGGGCTCGTCACCTTCAGTCTCCCATATGCGCGGCGGCGGTAGGTCAAGACCGACGTTTTCGCGACGCCGAGATCGAGTGCCGTCGCTTCGACGCTCATTCCGATGGCGGCTCGGGCGCAGACCTGCCGCTCGCGCGCGGTCAGACCCCCGTAGCGGCTTGCGAAACGATCTTCGAGCTGCGCCACGGTCAGTTGCACGCCTGCCAGCTTGTCGCGCCGGTTGAGCGGCAGCATCGGAAGCGCCAGGCTGGCAAGCTCGACCAGGGCGTCAATCTCGACGTTGGAGAAGCAGCCGTTCGAGGCGTGCCTCGCGATGTTGATCACGCGCCAGGCCTCGTGCCCGCGCTGGATGATCGACAATCGTTCAACGATCCCGCAATCCTCGAAGAAGCGGCGGCGGAAACCGGGCGTGGGGATGTCGCAAGGGCGGATGCGCAGCAAGGCCATGTCTCCCGCCGCCGGCGCCGCGCTGTAGGCGTCCCGCACCGGGTCCATCCGAATGTAGCTTTGCGAATAGGCGGGAAGCAGTTCGATCAAGCGCGGCTCACACGAGAAGTATTGCAGGGTGCTCGTATCGGGTCCGGTTGCCTCGAACAGGTACACCCGGCGAATGCCGCCTGCTACCGACATCAGGCACTCGCGCACTGTTGAGCCGAACTCCTCTGTGCCGATCGAGTTCAGCATCAACTCGTAGGCCTTCCCGAGGGGCTTTCCCTGACGTTGATTGGGGATTTGGATGATGTCGGACACAGGCTTCCTCTCAGGTCACGAATGTACCTGCTTCTTTTTTTCTACGCAGGCAGCGAGCGACCATACATCGCCCGAGAGCACCCGTCCTGTCATCTCTGAAGGGGACAGGAGGCACCGACGGCTCGTCCCTCGCTCATGTCGCGCGGCAAGAGGACAGACGTCGCCTCACACGGGAGGCACGCAGTCTGAAACAGGCAACGAGAGTCGTAAGCGCATGCTCGAAGGGAAGAGGTTCATCATCACCGTAGCGCTCAACGGGGGCATGCAGCAGGATCGTGATGGCGCGGTCATACCCAAGCAGCCGGCGGAGTTGGGCGAGGCCGCTGCGCGCTGCTGGGAAGCGGGGGCGAGCGTCGTCCACGTCCATGCCCGCGGACCAGACGGCAGGAACTCAGGCGACCCGGCGATCTATTCCGAGATCATCCGCGAAATCCGCGCGCGCTCGCCTGTGCTGGTGCAGACGACCAACGGCATCGGCGTGCGGCGCGATCCCGCGACCGGCGGCTTCATCTGGCCGAGCGACGAGGAGCGCCTCGGACTGCTGACGATCGAGCCCCGGCCGGACCTGTTCGGCGTCGCTGCCGGTTCGGCGGATTTTTATCATCCCGAGGGCGGTTACGCGAAGGAGACGCCTTACGTGAACTCGCCCGAGTTCCTCCGCCAGACCATAGAGAAGGTCTACGCAATGGGCTCGGCGCTTGAATACGAGGTGGTCGAGGCAAGCGCGCTCCACCGGCTGCTGCGCTACGCCGAGGAGGGCCTGTTCGACCGCACGCGCGCGAACGTCTGGCTGCTCCACGGAGGCGGTTACGGCGCCGTGCCGGCGATCGCGCGCAACCTCATGTTCAATGTGGAGGAGGGGCTGCGCTACTTCCCACAGGCGATATGGGGCATGACTTCGACGGGGCGACAGATGTTCCCTATGGTTACACTCGGGCTGTCGATGGGCTGCGACCTCGTGCGCGTAGGGTTCGAGGATGGAATCCACCTGCCCGATGGCTCGGTGGCCACCCACAACCACGAGATGGTCGCGGCGGCCGCACAGATCGGGCGCTTTTTCGGCATGGAACCCGCGAGCGTCGAGGAGGCGCGCTTGCGCTTCGGCATCTGAGCGGGTCAGTGGCTGGCGAGCTTGTCATCGTGTCCGCGCGGTTCCTGATGGAACGGCAGGATGCGTGGAACCGGGGCTACCGCCTGTTCGGGCCTGACGAACTGGCAGCTGGCCTGCCCGCAGAGGTGTGCGCACAGGCCCAGGTGGTGGCGTGCGGCGGCAGCCTTGATATGGCGCTCGTCGACCAGTTGCCGGGACTGAGGCTCGTCGCCTGCTTCCCGACAGGGATCGAGGGAGTGGACGTCGCGGCCCTCAGCACTCGCGGCATTGCGGTGACTCACGCCGCCGGAATCAACGCGCACGACGTGGCTGACCATGCGATGGCGCTTTTCCTGGCGCGCTGGCACGCAATCCCCGCCGCGGATCGGCAGCTGCGCGATCCCGGCGGATGGAGCGGCTTTCGTGCAACCGCAGGCCCCCGGCCCTCGCTCCGCGGACGGCATGCCGGCATCGCGGGACTCGGCCGGATCGGCAGCGAGATCGCCGCGCGCGCCGCCGCCCACGGGCTCGAGGTCCGCTGGTGGGGGCCGCACGACAAGCCCGGTACACCTTTCACGCGCGCCCAAAGCCTACTGGAACTCGCGAAATGGGCGGACGTGCTCTTCGTCTCCAGTCGGGCCACGCCGGAGAGTGCGAGGAAGATCAATGCCGAGGTGCTGGCGGCGCTCGGGAGCGATGGCATCCTCGTCAATGTGTCCCGCGGGATCATGATCGACGAGGACGCGCTAATAGCGGCGGTTGCAGAAGGGGTGCTCGGCGGCGCGGCACTGGACGTGTTCGTGGATGAGCCCACCGAACCGGCTCGCTGGCGGGCCTTGGGCGACAAGGTGGTGCTCACGCCCCACCTCGCCGGATTCACGCAGGAGGCCGCCCGTGACATGTTCGGACAGCTGAGCGAGAACATCCGTCGTCACTTCGCGGGCGAGCCGCTGTTGACACCTGTGGCTCCCTAGGTGTCGAAGCCGGGATTGGTCCGCACCAGCATCCGCACCAGCGCGCTCCACTCGCGGTCCATAACGGCGTCGCCGCCCTCGAAGGCGCGCGCCATGAACGCGCACTCCTCCTCGCCGATGAAGCTCAGCTCGCGCTCCGGCTCCGTGCATTGGGAGAGAGTGGCGACCTGCATGCGGGCGGCGCGCTCCAGATAGTAGAGCCGCGAGAAGGCCTCGCGCACGCTTTTGCCGACCACAAGCGGGCCATGGTTGCGCAGGAACAGCACGTCCGCTTCGCCAAGCGCGATGGGAAGGCGGGCGCGCTTCTCTGCCGTGTCGAACGTGCTGCAATAGTCGAGGAACGCCGTCTTGCCCCAGAAGCGCAGCGCGTGCTGCGTCAGCGGCAGCAGCCCCGCCCGATAATTGGCGACTGCGATCGTCGCTTCAGTATGCGCGTGCATGACGCAGGCTGCCGCTTGCCCACGGGCCAGGTGGAGCACGGCGTGGATGCAGAAGCCGCCGCGGCTAATGCCCAGACCCGTCGGGTCGGAGATGATGCCACCCTCGGGGTCGACCTTGACCATCGCCGATGCTCGCGCTTCGCAGAACAGGTGGCCGTATGGCAGCAGCAGGAAGTGCTCCTTCTCACCCGGGACGCGGGCCGAGAGATGGGTGTGGATCAGGTCTGTCAGCCCCAGCTGATCGAGCAGGCGGTAGGCGGCGGCGAGCTCAACGCGCACCGCCCACTCCTCGGGCGGGCACTCGGCCGCGATGCGCGCCGCCTCGGGCGAGGCGACGATGTTGCCCGGAAGCGCGGCCTCCTCGTCCAGCGAGCTCACAGTCGGGGCTCCTCGCCCGCGAGCGTCCGCTTCAGCAGCGCCATGGCCGAGAGAGCGCGCGGCAGACCGGCATAGGGGATGGTCTGCAGGACAAGCTCCTTCAGTTCCTCGGGCGTGAACCCGACATGGTGCGCGTTTCGAAAGTGCATCGCCACGCCGTGCGCGCCGCGGGCGATAAGGATCGCCATGCAGATCAGCTCGCGCTCTCGCAGCGATAGTCCGGGACGCGACCAGATCGTGCCGAAATTGGTTTCAGTGACAATCCGCCACAGATCTTCGTCAAGCTCGCGGGTGCCCTCGTTATGGCCCCAGCCCAGTGCTTCCAGCACTGCAAGCCCGGCCGCTTCCTTGTCGCTCCGTGCGTCCTCCGCCATCGTACCTGCCCCCCTCAGAACCGCGCCGACGCCTGGATGCCGTATGTTCGCGGGGCGAGGAGATTGATGCCGACGATGCGGTTCACGTTGTAGGCGGTGTTGACGGTCGCGTTGGCGATCGTTGCGACATCAGTCAGGTTGTCGACGAAGGCGCGCAAAGAGAAGCGCTCTGCCGCATCCTGCCAGCCAAGCCCCAGGTCTATGCGTGCGGTGTCGTAGGTGCGGGTCTCGACCTGGTACGCTGTGTCAGCGTCGAAGCCGCTCTGGTAGCGGACCCGGCCGTCGAGAAACACGCGCCCCGCCTCGCCCAGCGAAAAGCCTTGCTCGAAATTTCCCTGGAGCGTCCACTCGGCGGTGCGCGCCGGGGCGTTGCCAGAGCAATCGACCGTGAAGATGCCGGCAGTGGGCGGGCTCACGTCGCAAGTAGAGGTCGCCGAGGGCGGCGCGATGGTGTCATAGCTGAACTCGTCCAGCCGGGCGTGGATCCATTGCGCTGCAAGGCCGATGCGGGTGCCCGCGGCGATAAGCGCGTCGGCCTCGACCTCGATGCCGTAGGCGTGGCTCTTGCCCGCGTTCTCGGTCACCAACACCGCGCTCGGCGGGATGAGCTTGACGAAGGAGACCTGCTGGTCAGTGTAATCGAGGTAGAATGCCTCGGCATTGACCTGCAGGCGGTTCCCGAGGAAGCGGTTCTTCGAACCCAGCACCCAGCTCGTCACGTTTTCAGGCTCGTAGGAATGAGCGTCGGGCGGGCCGAAGTAGAAGCCCCCGGCCTTGAAGCCGGTCGAGACGTTGGCGTACAGGAGACTGCGTGGTGCGACATCGAACTCCACGCCCGCCTTCCAGTTGACCTTCTCCCAGTCACGCTTGTCGATCAGCACGAGCGCAGGCGGACCGACCGGGCCCGGTGGGATGACCGGGTCTGGGCCCACAGTATCGGCTAGCGTGTAGCGCGCGCTGTCGGTCTCCTTCTGCTCGTAGGTGTAGCGAATGCCGCCGGCGAGGCGCAGCGTGTCGGTGAGCGAGTAGGTCACCTGTCCGAAGGCCGCCCAAGTCCAGCCGCTGTTGTCCGTGAAGCTGTCGCTGAACAGGCGCCGGGTGGAGTTCTCTGAATTTCCACGCGCGGTTATGTGCGTGTCGAGGTAGTAGAGGCCTGCGATATATTGCAACGGACCGTCGCCGCCAGAGGCGAAACGTAGCTCGGCCGAGAGCTGGCGCGGGTCCTGCTGCTCGCGGATCTGCCAGCTGGTGCCGTTGCCGACATACCCGTTATCCGATTCGCGGTAGGCACCGATGAAGGTCAGGGTCCCGGCCGCGCTCGTCCAGTCGATGTTGGCGTTGACCCCCCAGTAGTCGCCCTGGATCCATGCGTTCCGGGTCGGCGGGGCCAAGCCGAATTGAGTGTACTCGCCGGGAAGGTCGGCGATGCCGGTGAACGGATCGGAGACGAAGCACGCTCCCTCACTCCCCCTGCCCAGCAGCGCACACTCCTTGCGGATCGTCGCTCCCGGCCCGCGCCCGCTCTGGTGCGCGTAATCGCCCTGGAGCAGAATCGAGAGGTCAGCGGTGGGCTCGAAGAGCACCGAGGCGCGGATCGCCTCGCCCTTGTCGTCACTGGTGCCGTCGCTCATGTACCCGTCGCGCCGGACGCGCTGCCCCGCGACGCGAAGCGCGACCTGGTCCGAGGCAGCGATGTTGACCGCCGCGCCCAGGTTGAAGCGTCCAAGATTGCCCAACTCGCTATAGATGTTGCCGCCGTTTCGGAACTCCGGCGCCCGTGGGATGACGTTGATGGCGCCGCCCGTGGCGTTGCGGCCATAGAGCGTGCCCTGCGGCCCCTTCAGGATCTCAACCCGCTCCAGGTCATAGTAGAGGCCGTGCAGTACCGTAGGCGTTGCGAGGTAGACGCCGTTATAGTTCACCGCCACCGCCGGGTCGGCAAAGGAATTGCCGCTCAGCGAACTTACTGAGCGGATGGAGAAGGTCGCGTATGGCCCGGCCGAAGTGTTGACGTGCAGGGCGGGCGAGAGACTGGCGAGTTGCTCCGTCTGGCTGATCGAGCGCCGCTGAACCTCCTCGCCAGAGATTGCCGTGATGGCCAATGCGGCGCGCTGCACGTCCTCGCTTCGGCGCTGCGCGGTGACGATGATCGCGTCGAGTTCTCCTGCCCCTGGCGCAACCTCGTTGCGGTCCGATCCAGTCGCCTCCCTCCGCGGGGCATTCTCCTGCGCATGGGCTGTGCCGGCCAGTGCAACGGATAGCGCAAGAGTCGCAGCTCCAAGCACGAGTTCGCGATGCATCGGTCATCCCTCCCAACTTATTGGAGCAATGGTTAGGAGCCGACCGAGCCAGGGGTCTGTCCGCGATCAAGAGGACAATTCTGCGAACTTTGCCTCCCCCGCTTTCCTCTTGTCCTCTGCAAAGAGGACGCGGTGGCGCCGGAAACTGCGCCAGAAGAGATGTCGCGGCATTGCCCTATGCGAACGACAGCAGGCGCCAGGAAAAAAGCCGCCCAAGGTGGAGAGCTCAATTTGCCCGAGATTGGCCCCGATGCGCGCGAGGCGACCAGGTTCACCCGCTGGAACCTGACAATCATCGGCATCTGCGCGGCCATCTACTTCCTGGACGGGCTGATCCACACCATTCTCGGTCCGCTCGCCCCTCAGATCGCCGCAGAGATGGGGCTCGATAATCAAACACTCGGGCCGATTTTTTCAGCGAACCTCATCGGCCAGACGCTGGGCCTGCTCACCTTTCCGCTGGTCGCCAACCGATGGGGGCACCGGCCCGCGATCCTCACATGCGTGTGCGGGTTCGTGGTCGCGCAATGGGCAACCGCCGTGGCATGGAACGCGGGATCGCTGTTCGCCTTCCGGCTGATCGACGGGGTATTCCTCGGTGGATGCCTGCCCAGTTGCCTGGCGCTCGTCGCCACCGTCGCGCCGCGGCAACGCAAAGGCTTGGGGGTGACGATGTTGTTCACCGGCTACGGAGCGGGTGCGACAGCATCCGGCATTGTCGCCGCAGGCTTTGCCGATGTGGGTGGCTGGCGAGCGGCGATCGCCGCCGTCGGCTTCGCTTCCCTGATCACCGCCATTATTGCCACGGTCTGGTTGCGTGGGACTGACGCGCAGCCCGGCAAGCACGACCGTGAGGGAGCGCGGCAGCCCCGGGCAATGGACGTGCTGCGCGGGCGGGCGCTCGGCGGCACGCTGATGTTGTGGCTGATGTTCATTTCGATGCTCACTGTGCAATATTGTCTGAGCTCATGGCTCCCCACGCTGCTGGTGGAGGTCGGGCGCGATCGGCAGTTCGCCGCACTGTCAGTGACCATTTTCTCGCTCGGCGGCATCATCGCCGCTCTGGGCGTAGGTCTGCTGATCGACCGCTTCGGCGCGGCGCAGGTGCTCGGCAGCTTTCTCGCAATTGCCGCGGTGCTGCTGTTCGCGACCGGCCAGGTGCTCGCCACGGCGTCACCAACCGTGCTGATGCTGCTGCTGGTCACGGGAGGCTTCTTCTTCCTGGGCGCCTATGGCGGTGCCAACGTGGTGCTGGCGCAATACTACGCGGAACCCCTGCGCGCGGTCGGTATCGGACTTACCAAAAGCGTCGGTCGCGTAGGGACCTTCATAGCCCCGATCCTCATCGGTCTTGGCCTCGACGCTGGCATTTCGGAAACCACGGTCATGTCGCTGTCCGCGCTCCCAACCATCGTCGCGATGGCGTGCGTCCTGGTGGTGGGGCTCAGCAAGCTTTTTGCGCTCCATGACGGCGCGCCACAGCGCGGGCATCATGCGTCATGTACTGCTCAAGCAGATCAAAGGACGGTGGCCTGACCTCCTGCTTTCTCCAGCGGAGATCAAAGCTAGGCAATCGCCCTTGCGCATGAGCGCGGTCGCGACGCCGCCGCACGGCAGCGCATTCCTACGATAAAACCGCTGGGTCCTCTTCCGGCTGATCATCTCTGCCGATCTTGACGAAGGCTTGACTGACCTCGCCTAGCTCCGATCGCTGATGATGAGTGCGTTTCCAGGCGGCGCCTTTGGCAGAGATGATAGCTGATGCCGGGCTTCAATGAGCGATCAGCATCGCGAGCGAACGGTGGGTCACAAAGGCACCCAAGAGCGCCCCATAGCCGAGCTTACCCGCAATCCCCCAGCCGCGGCCGATGGCTTCAATGCCGCTCAACCAGAGAGGAATGCTGATCAAAAGCGCCCCCAGCACGAGGGCGCCTGCCGCCCAGGCAAACGCTCGCAGCACGACTCGACGAATCGAGGGCACCGTCGCTGCCGGAAAGCGGCCGCTCTTCAGGGCCTTGCGAGCGAGCAGGCCCGGTACGAGGGCAGACATCAACGCGACTGCAAAGCTCTGCGGCAGGAAGTCGAAGGCATAATTCCCGACGCCGGGAACCGGCAGAGGGTCCGTATTGCCGAACACAGCATAGACGAAGGCGAGGCTGATGAAGGCGTTGATGAGCGCGCTCAGGGCACTCTCCCGCAGAAGATAGGCATTGATGCTCATGAAAGGCGTGGCTCCTGCGGTTCTGAATGCCTCATGGCGCGAAGACGAGGCGACGATTGATAGGCAGAGGAAGGCTCGCTACCCCACCTCCCGAGATGAGGCTCACCCGCAACAAGGTCGTCGCTGAGGCGCGGATGCTCGTGAACGAAGCCGGCCTAGATGCACTTACGACCCGCGCGCTGGGCGAACGGCTGGGGGTCAAAGGACCGGCTCTGTACCGGCACTTCCGAAACAAGCAGGAGATCATCGACGCGCTGGCCGCCAGCTTCTTCACCGGTCCGCGGGAACCCACGCAGGAGGATAGCTGGCAAGGCTGGCTTGAAGCGCGAGCTTTCGATACCCGCCGCCAGATCCTCGCCTGCCGGGACGGCGCACGGATCATGGCCATGGCCAAGCCGAACCTCAGCGAGGGCGGGCGACTGGTGCGACTGTTGGAGCCCTTGACCCGCGCCGGCTTCAGCGAGGCGGAAGCGCTGCTGGCCAGCCACATCATCGGCCGCCTGGTGATCGGCTGGACACTCTCCGAACAGGAAAACGACGGCGTGATCCCCCCCGCATCGGCGGGCATCGACGCCGAGATGGGCTTCGAATATGCAGTACGCAGCGTCATCGCGGGGCTTGAGGTCCGGCTGATCGCACGCAGAATGACGGCTTCCGGCTAGCGACGCCTACCGGAACCCGTATTTCGCCGCGAGCTCCTGATCGCCGAAATCGAGTTCGATATCCCGTCGAGCGATCAGCCAGCGACCACCCTCCCGCACGTAGCTGTCGTGATAGCGCGCGAAGCTGAGAACGCGGGCTCCGCCCGGACCATCATCGATCATGGTGATGACGTAGCTGCTGCCCTTGGCGCTGTCCGCGCCGGTGAGTTCGACCACACGGTTGGTCACGATGTGGCGCATGAGGAATTTGGTGCTGCCATCGGCCGCGGGCGCAGTGCGATAACGCTCGTGATCGCGCACCGCCTGCGCTTCCAGAGCGGCACGGCCCTTCACGAGAACGGGGCCGCCGGGAAGGCCGATCTCACCATCGGCTGTGAAAAGGTCGGCATAATCCGCGGGCGTGCCGTAGTCGTGCGCGACGCCATAGCGATCCATCAATTCCATAATGAGGAACCGATCCTCGATCTCGCTGGCTCTGGCGGGGAGAGCGAGCATCGCCATCACCAGCGCCAGCGCCATCGCTCCGGCGCTCAATATGGGGCGAACCATACGCCCGCCAGGCTGCTTTCCGGTGCGCCAGGCCTTCGGCCGACCAGGCATCATCCCCCTCATGCCATTCTCCTCGATCAACGCCTCTTTGTGCGCCTGAACAGAGGCAGACTATCGGCAGTCCGTCACATTAGCAATGCTAACAAGCAACCCGTTTGAGCTGGCCAGATTCGCCGTGCAACTTGCCCGAGACGGGTCTGCACCGCAAGTACTTCGCCCTTTTTTCTCGAAGCAAAAGAGACTGCTTTACAGCTCATGTTTGCACCGATAACAAAAGCGGAGAGGAAGCTGCACGGCGCAAGAGCCGGCAGAAATCGGGGAGAGGATCATGCGCTTTGCACTGGGCGCGGGCGTGTCCATCGTGGCCACGGTCATCGCCGTCGCGACGGCACAGGCACACCATTCCACCGCCGAATTCAACTATGCTGAAACTGTGATCCTGCGCGGCACGATCAAGGAAGTGCAGTGGACCAACCCTCACTCCTATGTGCAGGTCATGGTGCCCAAGACCGGCGGGGCTCCTGAGCAGTGGGGGGTCGAGATCGGCGCGCCAGCCATCAACGTGCGAATGGGTTGGCGGCGCGACAGCGTGAAGGCGGGCGATGCGGTCACGCTGGACATCGCACCGGCGCGCGATGGGAGGCGCTTTGGGACGCTCCGCACGCTGACTTTCGCCGATGGGCGCACGCTGAACGGAGTGGCCAT
The DNA here is from genome assembly GCA_966251025.1 of uncultured Erythrobacteraceae bacterium. Lineage (GTDB taxonomy): Bacteria > Pseudomonadota > Alphaproteobacteria > Sphingomonadales > Sphingomonadaceae > Croceibacterium. The sequence continues at coordinate 61,242 of CBINJM010000011.1, forward strand.
CAGGGTGCGGCCCACAAACAGCAGCGGGAGCATCGTCCAGTGAGCCGCTCCGCGCCCCTGCTGCCCCGGAGCAGGAATGAACGCGGACGCGCTGCCGCTGCTCGCTTGATGGGAAAGCTCATCAGCATTGGTCTGCTGGCCACAGCGGTCACCGCCAGCGCCGCCGAGCCGCCGATCCCGATCGAAGGCACCTGGATGCCGGAGCGCTACTCGGACCGACTGCTCACCGCTTCAGGGGAAGCGCCGCCGCTCACACCTGAAGCAGAGGCGCTTTACGCGGAGCGCATTGCCACCAACAATGATCCCGACCGGCAATATGACCGCACCTTGTGGTGCGCGGGCCCGGGCATGCCGCGCATCATGTTCATGCCCTACGCCTTCGAGATCCGCGCCGACGCCGACTTCATCGGCTTCATCCACGATTTCTACCGCTGGCATCGAATGGTGGACATGAGCGGACGAGAACCCGATCCGCTCCTGCCGCAGACGATGGGCTACCCAACAGGCCGGTGGGAAGGCGAGACCCTGGTGGTCGAGACAGAGGGCCTTTCCGAGGAAACCGTTCTCGACGCGATGGGCCTGCCTCATTCAGGGGATATGCGATTGGAGGAGCGCATCAGCCTGCTGCCCGATGGGCGACTGCAGGCGCGCTACACCATTGAAGACCCGGAATATTATTCACGGCCTTGGGAGGCAGTGATGACCTATCGGCGTGCGCCGGAAATCGTTGTCGGCGACGATGTTTGCCCTGACCGCTTGCCCGCCGGCGAGCCTCCGATCCGGAGGGCGCTGCCATGATCCGCGGCCGCCTGACCCGGGCTGCACGAGCCCTGCCAGCAGCCCTCGCCCTTGGCGCGATGACGCTCGGCCAGGTCGCCTTGGCGCAGGAGGCCCCGCCCCGCCCTGACGTCCCGGGGATCGCGCCCGGCGAACCGCGCAGGCTGGGCGGCATCTGGGAAGTGGAGCGCTTCATCTTCCTCATCCCCGATGCGCCGATGAACGAGCGTGCCAAGGCGATGTACGATGCGCAGGTCGCCGCGATGCAGAACGGGCAGATCCTCTACACCGCCTGGACCTCCTGCCGCCCCGGTGCGCCTTCCTCCATGGTGATGCCGATGAACTCGCTCGTCATCCTGGAGGGTGAGAAGGACATCACCATCAGCTTCGAAGAGCCTCGCCTGACGAGGCGCATCCGCATGAACGCGGAGCATCCGGCGAACATCACCCCCAGCTACATGGGCGATTCCGTGGGCCGTTGGGAGGGCGACACGCTGGTGATCGACACGGTGGGCTATAATGGCAAATTCCAGCTCGATTCCTTCGGGCTGCCCGCCAGCGCTTCGCTGCGCACCGTTGAGCGGCTGACGAAGTCTCCTGACGGCAAGAAGGTGACAATCCAGACCACCTTCTACGACCCGGAATTCTACACCGAGCCCTTCACCATCGAACGTGCGTGGCTGCCGCATGCCGAGCGCTTCCAGTTCGAATATGATTGCATGGAGAACCCGCGCGAAGAGGAATTCGCCCACACCTATTTCGTGCAGGATCTCTATCGGCCGACCTGCGTGAACTACCAGGGTCAGGGACAGGAGCCCTCGCGCATCCTGTGCCGGCGCCCGGGCACGGCGGGCAGTTCTCCTCCGGATTAAGAGCACGCAGGCGCGCCTGCGCGCCAGCCGAACTTTGACAGGCGAATAGCAGAACAGGGCGGCCCGGGCACCACCGGAGCCACGTGGACACCGCGCGCCCGCCAGACAGGGGGATTTGACATGGGGCCGACACAGGGAAGCCTTTCCACCGCTCGCCACGCGGCGGCATTTGCGACTGGCGCTGCATTTCTCGCTCTGTTCGGAACCAACCAGCCAGCGCAGGCACAGAGCTCGGCTTCGGCGGATAGCGGTTCCATCATCGTCACCGCCCAGCGCCGCGCGCAGGACGTCCAGTCCACGCCCTTCGCCATTTCGGTCGTCGACGGCGAGCAGATGCTTCGGGAAAATGTCAATTCGACCGAAGAAATCCTGCGTGATCTGCCCGGCGTTGAAATCCGCAAGGCGCCGCCCGGAGCATCGATCTACATCCGCGGCATCGCCACTCAACAGGGGGGTGGCGAACTCGACCCGGGCATCTCGTTCAACGTGGACGGGGTCTATACCCCCTTCATCGAATCCTCGGCGTTGTCCTTCTACGATGTCGCGCGGGTGGAAGTGCTGAAAGGTCCGCAGGGCACGCTGTACGGGCGCAACGCCATCGCGGGCGTGGTGAACGTCATCACCCGCTCGCCCGATTTGGGCGAGGTGAACGGCTTCGTTCAGGGGAGCGTGGGCAATTACGGCTATGTCGGCCTGACCGGCGCGCTCAACCTTCCCGTGGCGGAGACCATGGCTCTGCGGGTCGCGGCCGATTATCAGGACAATAACGGCTACCTCAATCTGGGCAGCGACGATGTCCATGTATGGTCAGGCCGCGGAAAGCTGTTGTGGGAGCCGACCTCCAACCTGCGCCTTGAATTGCGCGGCGAGTATGGCGACTTCGATTCCAGGGGGAACGCGCCCGTCATCTTCCCCTTTCAGGATGACCCGTGGACCCAGTTCCCCACTGCGCCTGAAGAGCCGAGCCAGGAAGGCTGGATCACCGGCGCGTCGCTCCAGGCCGATTGGGATCTGGGCTTCGCCACCCTCACCTACATCCCCGCCTACAAGCGCAAGAAGTTCCGCTCAGCCACCGATGGCGGAGGCACCTTCATCCGCAGCTACGTGTTCGATGACCAGCACACCCAGGAACTGCGCCTCGCCTCCAACCGTGCGGTGCCGCTGTCGTGGATCGTGGGCGGCTATTATTATCGTGGCATCAACGACACGGGCCTGTCGTTCTTCACCACGATCGACCAGCACGTCGTAACAACCTCGCTCGCCGCCTTCGGGCAGGTGACCTGGTCAGTGACGGATGCGGCGAGGCTCACAGCAGGATTGCGCTTCACCAATGACGAGAAGGTGGAAGACGGGGTCAACACGCTCGGCGGCGTGATCATCTCACAACTGGAGGACATTCGCTGGAGCTGGGACAATTGGACCTGGCGGGCGGGTGCCGAATACGACGTTGGTCCGGAATCGATGCTGTATGCGAGCATATCCACCGGCTTCAAGGCGGGTGGAACCAGCCTCGTCTCCGGGCCCGACGCGGTGTTCGATCCAGAGGAGCTGACGGCGTACGAGGTGGGATGGAAGAACCGCCTGGCAGGCAATGCCGTCACGCTGAATCTCAATGCGTTCTACTATGATTATGAAAACTACCAGGCGTCATTCGTGGCACCCAACCCCGCCTTTGGCGGTGCGGTGGTGCGGCGGATCGCCAACGCCGGCAACGCCAAGATCAAGGGAGCGGAGCTGGAGTTTGGCTGGTTCCCGTCAGATTACGACTCCCTGCGAGCGACCATTGCCTATCTCGATGGCGAATTTGGAAGCTATATCGTCCCGACACCTGTGCCGGGCGTGGTGAACGATTACAGCGGCTCCGACCTTTCAGTCGTGCCGTGGGCCATCACCGCCAGCTACAGCCGCGATATTCCGCTCGGTGCGGACGGGCACCTCGTGCCGCTGCTGTCGGTGCGGTACAATTCGGGGGCGTGGCGAGACGCGCGTCAATATGCAGGCGCGGGAAGCTGGGGCCCCGCTGGCACCCGGGTGAACCCGATCTCCTTCCAGGACGAGTTCGTGACGCTGGACTTCAATCTCAGCTATTCCTGGGGGCAGGATCGCTACCGCGTGAGTGCCTACGTCAAGAATATCACCAATGCCGTGGTGTTCACCGGCGCCTCTGCGGGAACAACAGCGTCTTCCGCCTGGCTCGAACCGCCGCGAACTGTAGGTGTATCACTCTACGCAGGCTGGTGAACGGACAGCCCAAGGTTCTTTACAGCGTCCGTATAACGCGATGAACTGTGGGGTATGAACAAAGCGCCTCCAATTCCCGCCGCATCGCTGCGTGCGTGGCTCATTCAGTTTCCCCCCGTACAAGACCTCTTGGGTTAGCATGGCGGGGAGCAGCAGCGCATCGCACACTCCGCGAGGGCACGCGCACTGGACCCTGTTCCTGCTGTTCCTGGTCAACGTCTTCAACGTAGGCGACCGGGCGCTGCTTGGCTTCGTAGCGGAGCCGGTGCGCGTCGAACTCTCGCTGACCGACACAGAGCTGGCGATCCTGATCGGGCCGCTGTTCGCCGTCTTCAACCTTGCCGCGGGTCTTGTCATCGCGCGGATGGTGGATCACGGGAGTCGCGTCCGCATTCTGGCTCTTGGCTTGGCTTGCTGGTCTGCTGCTACGGCTGCGACGGGTCTTGCGGAGAGTTTCAGCTCGCTGGCGGCGATGAGGATCGCGGTGGGCATCGGCGAGGCGACGGCCTTTCCTGCTGCCATGTCACTCATCCCCGACCTGTTCGCACAGCGGTCGAGAGGCCGGGCCATTGCTGTTTTCCAGACCAGCGGCTTTGTGGGCGCCGCACTCAGCACGGTAGCCGCCGGCATGCTTGCGGCGGCTTTCGGCTGGCGGGCGATGTTCGTTCTGTGCGGCGCCGCGGGCATCGTTCTGGCGGCGGTGCTCACGTTCAGCGTGCGTGAGCCTGCGCGCCAGGAAGCACAGCATACTGGCGGCAATCCGCCTTTCCCCAGCCACCGTCTTGCGGGCCTGCAAGGGAATGCCGCACGCGTGCTGAGGCAGCCGGGCTTTGTCTGGTTAGCAAGTGCATTCGGCCTTGCGGCGGTCGTGGCTGCGGTGCTTGGCGCATGGGGCCCTGCTTTCCTGCAACGCTTTCACGATGTGCCTCTCCAGACCCTCGGATTCGTGATTGGCCCCGCGATCGGGTTGGGCGGGATTATTGGAACGCTCGCTTCAGGCCATCTCTCGGATCGCCTCCTGAACCGGGCGCAGGATTCCCGCGTTCTCCTGCGAGTGCCGCTGGTCGCGATGCCGCTCGCCGCTCCGTTCATGGCGGGCTTCGCTTACGCGCCCGGCCCTCTGCAGGCGATCACCTGCATGGCGATGACGAATGTGCTGATGAGCTGCGCAGTGGCCCCCTGCCTCCATTTCGCCCTGTCCACCTGTAAGCACGGCGACCGCGGCCTTGTCTCGGCCATCATGCTCGCCAGCGCGGGAGTGATCGGCGGCGGGTTGGGCCCGTTCTTCGTCGGTCTGCTGAGTGACCAGTTGGCCTTGGGAGCCAACGGGTTACGTTATGCGATCGCCGCGACGAGCGTGACGCCACTGCTTGCTGCCGCCTGCCTTCTCCGCGCCTCTCGAGCTGAGACCGTGGTCTTGGGCGCGGGCGTAACACCCGAAAGATGCCGTTCAGCGCGCGGCGATCAAGGTTGCTGCAGCATCGGAGTTGCACATGCCGGCCCTCTGCCCACCCCATTCGCGGCAGGAATCCGGGTGATGGGTAATGCCGCTCCTGGGCCGCAAGCCCAACGGGAAGCGGACATGCATCATGACCACCAAGCGGATCGCCTCAGGTGACGAGTAGAAACAGCGAAAGGGGTGGCAGGCTTGCCGGGGCTTGGAAAAACGCAAGATGATGGGGCTGAAGCGCCCGGATCCAGCTCAGAGACAGGGGTCGTGTCGGTCCCGAGCCCGATCAGCAGTTGGTTTTTCCACCTCCGTCACCTGGCGACGAAGGGCTTGCCGACAGCCGAAGGCGGGCCAGTCATTCTCCTCCGCAAACGCGTCGGATCTGATGAGCGGGGGAGAGGGAAAGGTTGCAGCGCCGGGATGCCGATCTCCACAGATGCGGCTTTTGTAAACAGTCCCGTTCCGGAACGGAGGGGTTGTCATGCCGAAAATTGCGCGGCAGTCTAGCTCCCAATAAGAGCTGTTCAGAAGAGCGGCCGAGGATGCAAACGCAGGGGCCGACGCCCTTCCGGATTGTGAGGCGCTGAAAACCGGGCAAAAATTCCCCGGGACTTCGGTCAGTTTTGACCTGGGTCAATGTTGAGGCGCGGTGCGAGGAGCAGGGGCAGCTTCGAAAGGGTCGTCAGAACATGGAAACAGTGGTTGCGCGCGCAGGGCTTTGGTACGCCCTGATCCTGCTGGCGGTCATCGCCGCGGCGAACGCTCAGGACCTCGCCTTCACGGTCCATATGTGGATCGTCGCCGCCGCGGCCGCGGTTTGCCTGTTCATCGCGGTGTCCAAGCCGGATTACGGCGCCATCGCCCGCGGCATCCTGCGAACGCCGGAGGATCCCTCACGCTACGATGACGATCCCATCCGCTGGGGCGTGCTCGCCACCTCGTTCTGGGGATTGGTGGGCCTGCTCGTCGGCGTCATCATCGCGCTGCAGCTCGTCTTCCCGGCACTGAACCTTGAGCCGTGGTTCAATTTCGGCCGGATGCGCCCGCTGCACACCTCCGCCGTCATCTTCGCGTTCGGCGGCAACGCGCTCATCGCGACCAGCTTCTACGTCGTTCAGCGCACCTGCCGCGCGCGCCTCGCCTTCCCCCGCCTCGCCCGGTTCGTCTTCTGGGGCTATCAGCTGTTCATCGTGCTCGCTGCCACCGGCTACCTGCTCGGCAGCACCCAGTCGCGTGAATATGCGGAGCCGGAATGGCATGTGGACCTGTGGCTCACCATCGTCTGGGTGGCCTATGGCGCGGTGTTCATCGGCACGATCCTGAAGCGGAACGAGCCGCACATCTATGTGGCGAACTGGTTCTACCTCGCCTTCATCATCACCATCGCCATGCTGCACATCGTCAACAACCTGGCGGTGCCTGTCAGCCTTGTCGGCTCGCAAAGCTACAGCCTGTTTGCGGGCGTGCAGGATGCGCTGACCCAGTGGTGGTACGGGCATAACGCGGTCGGCTTCTTCCTCACCGCCGGCTTCCTGGCGATGATGTACTACTTCGTGCCGAAGCAGGCGGAACGGCCGGTCTATTCCTATCGGCTGTCCATCATCCACTTCTGGTCGCTGATCTTCCTCTACATCTGGGCGGGCCCGCACCACCTGCACTACACCGCGCTGCCGGATTGGGCGCAGACGCTCGGCATGGTGTTCAGCGTGCTGCTGTGGATGCCGAGCTGGGGCGGCATGATCAACGGGCTGATGACGCTTAACGGCGCGTGGGACAAGATCCGGACCGATCCCATCATCCGCATGATGGTCATCGCCCTCGCCTTCTATGGCATGGCCACGTTCGAAGGGCCGTTGCTGAGCATCCGCGCGGTCAACTCCCTGTCGCATTACACGGACTGGACCATCGGCCACGTCCATGCCGGCGCGCTCGGCTGGAACGGGATGATCACCTTCGCCGCGATCTATTACCTCGTCCCGCGCCTCTGGAAGCGGGAGCGGCTCTATTCGCTGCGCTGGGTGAACTGGCACTTCTGGTTGGCGACGGCGGGCATCGTCTTCTACGCCGCCAGCATGTGGGTCGCCGGCATCATGCAGGGCCTCATGTGGCGGGAGTACGGCGCGGACGGATACCTCGTCTACAGCTTCGCGGAGACGGTGGTGGCACTTCGGCCGCTTTACCTGATGCGCGCCTTCGGAGGCCTGCTCTACCTCGCCGGAGCGATCCTGATGGCGGTGAACATCCAGCGCACCATCGCCGGCAGGCTGCGTGATGAAAAGCCGATGTCGGACGCCGCCTATGATTCTGCGGCAGACCGCCCGATCGTCGCCGAGCCGGCCGAGTAAGAGCGAGCATCATGACCAACCCTTCCGAAGAAAAGCCGACCGACGCGGAACTGGCGCGGCAGGAGCCGCTCGACGTCGAGGTGACCGTCAAGGGCCACAAGCGGATCGAGCGCAATGTGACGCTGCTGGCCGTGCTGACCTTCATCGCCGTTGCCATTGGCGGCATCGTGGAGATCGCGCCGCTGTTCTGGATCGACAACACGATCGAGGAGGTGGATGGAATGCGCCCATACACCCCGCTCGAGCAGGCGGGGCGTGACATCTATGTGCGCGAGGGGTGCTACACCTGCCACAGCCAGATGGTCCGTCCTTTCCGGGACGAGGTGGAGCGCTACGGCCATTACAGCCTCGCAGCGGAGAGCATGTACGACCACCCCTTCCAGTGGGGATCGAAGCGCACCGGGCCGGACCTCGCGCGCGTCGGCGGCCGCTATTCGGATGAATGGCACGTCCAGCACCTGAAGGATCCGCGCTCCGTGGTGCCGGAGAGCATCATGCCATCCTACGCCTTCCTGGCAGAGACGAATCTCGACCTGCCGAACCCTTCTGCGCGGCTGACGGCGCTGCGTGCGGTGGGCGTGCCCTACACCGATCGCGACGTCACCCGTGCGGGGGAAGACCTGCGGGCGCAGGCGAACCCCAATCGCGATGCGGAAGACCTGTCGGATCGCTACCCCAAGGCGCAGATCCGCGATTTCGACGGTGATCCCAGCCGGCTGACGGAGATGGATGCGCTGGTCGCCTATCTGCAGATGCTCGGCACTCTGATCGACTTCCAGGACGCGGCTGCGCTGGAGGAACTGGCGACGGAGACCGGCCGATGACCAGCCACTCCCTCTACGAAACCCTGCGCCACTTCGCGGACAGTTGGGGCCTGCTGGCGATGCTGGTGGTGTTCCTGGTGCTGGCGCTGTGGCCCTTCCGGCCCGGCGCGCGCCAGCGCAATCACGATGCGGCCCATTCGATTTTCAAGGACGACGACGATGGCGAATGAGCATCGCGGCGGAAAGCGCGTGGATGAGGCGACCGGCACGGAGACGGTCGGCCACGAATGGGACGGGATCGAGGAGCTCGATACCCCGATGCCCCGCTGGTGGCTGTGGACCTTCTACGCCACGATGGTCTGGAGCCTCGTCTTCGTCGTGCTCTATCCCGCCTGGCCGCTGATCAACCAGGCGACCGCCGGCGTTCTCGGCTGGAGCAGTCGGGGAGAGCTGGCGAAGGAAATGGCGGAGGCGGAAGAGCTCAAGGCCCCGCTGCGCCAGGCCCTCGCCCGCATCCCGATCGAGCGCCTGCCGGAAGACACCGAGATGATGCGCGCCGCGGTCGCCGGCGGGCGTGCGGCATACCTCGTCAATTGCGTGCAATGCCATGGCGCGGGCGCCGCCGGTTACGAAGGCTACCCGAACCTCAATGACGATTCCTGGCTCTGGGGCGGAGACCTGAAGGCGATCGAATACACGCTCGTCAACGGCATCCGCCAGCCGGGGCATGACCAGACGCGCACCAGCATGATGCCGGCCTTTGAGGGCATCCTCTCCAGCGAGGAGATCGGCGCTGTGGCCGACTATGTGCTGTCCCTCAGCGGCAAGGCGCAGCCGAGCCCGGCGGGCGCGCAGCTCTACGCCAACAATTGCGCGATCTGCCATGGCCCCACCGGCACCGGCCTGCGCGAGTTCGGCGCCCCCAACCTCGCGGACGCCATCTGGCTCTACAGCGGCACGCGCGAGGATGTGATCAGCCAGATCGCGCAGCCGCGTCACGGCGTGATGCCCGCCTGGGGCGGCAGGCTCGATCCGGTCACCATCAAGATGCTGGCGGCCTATGTTCATTCGCTGGGTGGCGGTGAGGACTTCGTGGAGGTCGCCGAGGACCCGGCGATAGACGTCGATGAGCAACCCTGAGGGCCCCATCACCGAAGACGGTGTCGTCAAGACCAACGAGCCTGTCAGCAGCGCCGTCGCCGGCCCCCGGGCGCCGACCCACCGGCACGAACCGCACGAGCCGCCGCGCCAGCACCTGCCCGAAAAGCTGTTCGAGAAGCGGCGCGCGGTCTTCCCGCAGCATGTCGACGGCTTTTATCGCCGGGTGAAATACGCGATCCTGGTGGTGACGCTGGCGATCTATTACGTCACCCCGTGGTTGCGGTGGGATCGCGGCCCTTACGCACCGGACCAGGCCGTGCTGGTCGATATCGCCAATCGCCGCTTCTACATGTTCGGCATCGAGATCTGGCCGCACGAATTCTACTTCGTCGCCGGCCTGCTCATCATGGCCGCGATCGGCCTGTTCCTCGTCACCAGCGCGGTGGGACGCGCCTGGTGCGGCTATTCCTGCCCACAAACCGTGTGGACGGACCTGTTCCAGCATGTCGACCGCTGGATCGATGGAGATCGCAACGCCCAGGCAAAGCTGGCCAAGGCACCCTGGGGCCCGCGCAAGATCGCGAAGCGCGGCGTCAAATGGTCCATCTACCTCGCCATCAGCTTCCTCACCGGCGGCGCCTGGATCCTCTATTTCGCCGACGCGCCGACGCTGTTCCGGGACTTCTTCGCCGGGGAGGCCGCGCCCGTCGCCTACATCACCGTCGCTATCCTGACGATGACGACCTTCACGCTCGGCGGCTTCATGCGGGAGCAGGTGTGCATCTACATGTGCCCCTGGCCGCGCATCCAGTCCGCCATGCTGGACGAGCGCTCCCTCATCGTCACCTACAAGGACTGGCGGGGGGAGCCGCGCGGCAGCGTCAAGAAAGCGGAGAAGGAGCCGGCGAAGTTCGGCGATTGCATAGACTGCCTGCAATGCGTCGCCGTCTGCCCCACGGGCATCGACATCCGCGAAGGGCCGCAGGTGGGCTGCATCACCTGTGCCCTGTGCATCGACGCCTGCGACCGGGTAATGGCGGAGGTCGGCCGCCCGCGCGGGTTGATCGACTACATCACGCTGGAGGACAGCCAGGCAGAGGCCGCGGGGGAGGAGCGCAAGCTGCCCTGGCGCAACCTGCTGCGCCTGCGCCCCCTCATCTATTTCGGCACCTGGTGCGCCATTGGCCTCGCCCTCCTGTTCGCACTGGGGGAGCGCAGCCGGATCGACATCTCCGTCGCGGCGGACCGCAACCCGCCCTTCATGCTGATGAGCGACGGCTCCGTCCGCAACGCCTACACCATTCGCCTGCGCAACATGGAGAGCCGCCCGCGCCAGATGCAGATCGCGCTCGATGGCCTTCCCGGTGCCCTGATGTGGACCGACGACACGCGGCGAGAGGACGCTGCCCGCCAGCTGGTCCGCAACGTCCCGACCGATGCCGTGCAGGCGGTGCGCGTCTATGTCGTCGCGCCGGCGGGCACGGAAGGGCAGGAGTTCGCCTTCACCGTCACCTCGCTGGACGAGGGGCGCGAATCCGATTCCAGCGACACGCGCTTCGATGCGCCGGAGGGCTGAGACATGACGCGACCTTTTACCGGCCGGCACGCCACCCTCATCCTCGTCGCCTTTTTCGGGACGATCGCGGCGGTGAACTTCACCATGGCGCGCTTCGCCACCTCCACCTTCGGCGGCATCGTGGTGGAGAACTCCTACGTGGCCAGCCAGGAATACAATCGCTGGCTGGCTGAGGCGGAGGCGCAGCGGGCGCTCGGCTGGGACGCGGTGACCGCGTGGCGGCCCGACAACCGCCTCGCCGTCACGCTGCAGGGCGTTCCCGAGGGCGCTGAGGTCACCGGCATCGCCCGCCATCCGCTCGGACGCCAGCCCGACCAGGTGCTGAGCTTCGTTGCCACTGGCGAGAACCGCTTCCTCTCGCGCGAGGCGCTGCCGCAGGGTCGCTGGACGCTGCGCCTCACGGTCACGGCTGGCGGGCAGGAATGGCGCCGGGAGGAACAGCTGCGGTGAGCACGCAGCCCCGCCCCTCCCCGGCTCTCGAGCACACCGTGCTCATTGTGCCGGCGATGCATTGCGCAGGCTGCATGGGGAAGGTGGAGCGGGGGCTGTCGGCCGTGCCCGGCGTCTCCAGCGCGCGCGTCAACCTCTCCGCCCGCACTGTCGCCGTGACGCACGACCCGCAGGTGGAAGAAGGCTCGCTGCTCTCCGCCCTCGCCGGCATCGGGTTCGAGGCGCAGCGGCGGCGCGCACAGCTTGACGCCCCTGCCTCGGCGGTGAAGCCGCTGCTGGCTCCGCTGGCCGTCGCCGCCTTCGCCATGATGAACGTCATGCTGCTCTCCGTCAGCGTCTGGTCGGGGGCGGAGGGCAGCACGCGCATCCTGTTCCACTGGCTGTCCGCGCTGATCGGCGTGCCGGCGATCTTCTATGCCGGCCAACCCTTCTTCCGCTCCGCCTGGGCGGCGCTGCGGGCCGGGCGGACGAACATGGATGTGCCGATCTCCATCGGCATCACCGTCGCCACCGGCCTCAGCCTCTACGAAACCTTGGTCGGCGGGAGGCATGCGTGGTTCGACGGCGCACTGATGCTGCTGACCTTCCTGCTCGCAGGCCGTGCGCTGGACGCGATGATGCGCGACAAGGCCCGGGCGGGCGTGGATTCGCTGCTCAGCCAGGCGGCGCAGGGGGCGACGGTCGTCGGTGACGATGGTTCGCTGACTTCGGTGAAGGCGGAGGATCTCGCCCCCGGCATGGTCATGCGCATCGCGGCGGGCGAGAAGCTCGCCGCCGATGGCGAGATTGTTTCCGGCGCCAGCCGCTTTGACCAGTCGCTGCTGACAGGCGAGACGGCGCCCGTCCCTGCCGCTGTCGGCGAACGCGCTCTGGCGGGCACGCTCAACCTGGATGCGCCGGTCGATGTGCGCGTCAGCCATGCCGGCCGAGACACCACCCTGGCCGAGATCGCGCGGCTGATGGAGGCGAGCACCCAGAACCGCTCTCGCTATGTCCGCATCGCCGACCGCGCCTCGCGCCTTTATGCGCCTGCCGTCCACACGCTCGCCGCCGCGAGCGTCATCGGCTGGCTGCTTGCCGGGGCCAGCCTCTATCAGGCGCTGGTGATCGGCGTGGCGGTGCTCATCATCACCTGCCCCTGCGCGCTCGGCCTCGCCGTGCCGGTGGCGCAGGTGGTGGCGAGCGGTGCGCTGATGCGCGCGGGGGTGATGATCAAGGATGGCTCCGCGCTGGAGCGGCTTGCGACCATCGACCGCGCTTTGTTCGACAAGACCGGCACGCTCACGCTCGGCACGCCCCTGCCCGATCCTGCGGTGGTGGCCGCCATGGATGCGGAGGAGGCCTCCGTCGCCCTCGCCCTCGCCTCCCACAGCCGCCATCCGCTCTCCCGCGCATTGGCCACCGCGCTCTCCTCCACCGGCACCCGTGCGGCCCCGTTCGATCAGGTCCGTGAAGTCGCCGGACAGGGCGTGTTCGCGCAATGGAACGGGGTGGACGTCGCGCTGCGCCGGCCGGACAGCGCCATCGGTGTCGCATCGGTGCTGACGATCGGAGAGCGCCCCCACCGGCTGATCTCCTTCGCGGACCGGCTGCGGCCCGATGCGGCGGATGCCGTTGCGCGTCTCGCGGCGATGGGGGTGGAATGCTCCATCCTCTCCGGCGACCGGGCCGAGGCCGTCGCCCCCGTTGCGCAAACGCTGGGCCTCACTGGCCAGGGCAGCGCCTCTCCCGCCGAAAAGCAGCAGGCCATCGGCGACCTGCGCCAATCTGGGCACCGCGTGCTGATGGTCGGCGATGGCCTCAATGACGGCCCCGCCCTCGCCGCCGCGGACGCCTCCATCGCGCCGGGCTCCGCCACCGATGTCGGGCTGCAGGCGGCGGACATGGTGTTCGTGCAAAGCTCGCTGCTCGCCGTGCCGCGCGCCATTGCCGCCTCACGCGCCACGATGCGGGTGGTGAAGCAGAACTTCGCCCTCGCCATCGGCTACAACCTCATCGCCGTTCCGCTGGCCATGGCAGGGCTGGTGACGCCGCTGATCGCCGCTGCGGCGATGTCCGGCAGTTCGCTGGTCGTCGTCGCCAACTCGCTGCGCCTGGCCCGGGCAGCGCGATGAGCGTCGTCGCCGTCCTCATCCCCGTCGCGCTCGGCCTGGGCCTTGCCGGTCTCGGCGCATTCTTCTGGGCCATGCGCAACGGCCAGTTCGACGACCCTGAAGGCGCCGCCAACCGCATCCTGCTCGATGATGATGAGGACGAGGTTTGACGGGCGCGATCACCCTGCTGCTGGCGCTCGGAGCACTGGCGCCCGCCGCCCTGGGCTCGGCCGCTTCGGCCACGCGGGATGAAATGACGCTCGCCCTCTGCGCCGTCGGTTCCATCACCATTCCAATCGGCGGCGGGCAGAACGCACCGGATGAGGACGGGGATGGGTGCGCAAAGGGTTGCCATGCCGGCTGCTCGCGCAAGCGGATTGATCGAGCGCAATGAAGGGCGGGTCCTTTCGCGCGACGGAGGGCGGCATGTGGCCCTATCATCCCAGCCTTCTGGCGACCCCCGTCCCGCGTTACACCAGCTTCCCCACGGCGGCTGAGCTGACGCCCCATATCACCGAGCAGGACTTCGCCGATGCGCTAGCGCGCGCGAGCGGCGACATCTCGCTCTACCTGCACATTCCGTTCTGCGAGCGGATCTGCTGGTATTGCGGCTGCAACACCGGCGCGGCCAATCGCCGGCAGCGCCTGACCAGCTACCTGGAGGCGCTGCACCGGGAGATCGCGCTGGTCTCCGCGCTCCTTCCCGCCGACGCGCGCATCCGCCGCATCGCCTTCGGCGGCGGCAGCCCCAACGCCATTGCGCCCGAGGACTTCACGCGCCTGTTCGACGCGCTGGCGCACCACCTACCGCTGCACGAGCCGACCGTGTCCATCGAGCTCGACCCGCGCAGCCTCACCGATGAATGGCGGCCCGTTCTCAAGGCCGTGGGCGCCACCCACGCGAGCCTCGGCGTGCAGACCTTCGCCCCGCATCTTCAGGCCGCCATCGGCCGTCTGCAGCCTGTCGAAGTGATCGAACGCAGCGTTGCCCTCCTCCGCATGGCCGGAATCACGTCCCTCAACTTCGACCTCATGTATGGCCTTCCCGGCCAGACGGAGCGCGACCTCAGCGAAACGCTGGATCTCGCCTCCGAAATGCGTGCGGACCGCATCGCCCTGTTCGGCTATGCCCACGTCCCGCACCTCATTCCCCGGCAGCGCCAGATCGACGCCAGTGCCTTGCCGGATCAATGGGCAAGGTTCCGCATGGCCGCGATCGGCAGCCATCAGTTGATCACTGCCGGATACCAACCCGTGGGCTTCGATCACTTCGCCCTGCCCGGCGATCCGCTGGCGCAGGCGACGCTGAGTGGACGGCTGCGACGCAACTTCCAGGGCTTCACGGAGGATCAGGCCCCGGTGCTCATCGGCCTCGGTGCCTCGGCCATCAGCAGCTTCCCCGACCTTCTTGTCCAGAACGAGAAGAATTCAGGCAGGTATAGAATGATGTTGTCGCAGAACCATCTGGCGCCTGCTTTAGGAAAGCGGCGGACAGAGGATGACCGGCGGCGCGGCTCGGTTATCGAAAACCTGCTCTGCCAGGGCCGCGCAAGGTTGGATGCGGCGCTGTTGCATTGGGCTTGCGACCGTCTTTCGCCTTACATGCAAGCCGGTTTGTGCTCGGTGCAAGGAGGCGAAATCGTGCTTTCAGCGCCCGCTTTGCCCTATGCCCGCAGCATTGCAGCCGCGTTTGACCCTTATCGGCAGGATTCAACCCGGCGATTCAGTTCGGCGGTCTGACCGGCCGCACAAAGCCACGTCAAGAAAGGAACGGCCATGCCCCTCTGGTTCTTTCCCGCCCTTCTCGGGCTCTGCGCCGTCACCAGCGTTCTTTCGGGCATCTGGCTGCTCCTCCACCTTCAGGCGGTCGCCAGCTTGTTCGCCGGCAGGGCCGACATCGTACCCGCGCCAACACGCCCGAAGGCATCGCGCAAGTCGGTCATCCTCGCGCTCATCCTCTTTAACGCAGGGTGGATCGCGGCCATCGCGATTTGGCTCCTCGTCATGGAGGGCGCTGCGAACCAAGTGGTGCAGGCAGGCACTTAACCAGGAGGGCCATCGTTCCTCCAAGCAAGGAGCGGAGGTAGCCCAGCCGCACCGCCAATCCGAGTGAGCCGCGTAAGAAGCGGCGGGATCATCATAAGAGTGGGACAGGCATGCAGGTCAGCGTCTTCAGCACCAAGCCTTATGACCGGCGTTTTCTGGACGGGGCGAACGAGGCCGCCGGCTCGCCGCACCGCTTGCGCTATCTCGAGGCCCGGCTGACACTCGAGAGTGCTCCGCTGGCGCAGGGCGCCGACGCCGTCTGCGCCTTCGTCAACGATGTGCTGGACCGGCCGGTGCTGGAACTGCTGGCCGCCGGCGGCACGCGGATGGTGGCGCTGCGCAGCGCCGGCTTCAACCATGTCGACCTTGCCGCCGCCACGGAGCTCGGCATCGCAGTGGGCCGCGTCCCCGCCTACTCTCCGGACGCGGTCGCGGAACATACGGTCGGCCTCATCCTGTGTCTCAACCGCAAGATCCACCGGGCCTTCAACCGCGTTCGCGAGGGGAACTTCGCGCTGGACGGCCTGTTGGGCTTCGATCTCAAGGGCCGCACGGCGGGCCTCGTCGGGACCGGCAAGATCGGCATCGCCGTGGCGCGGATCCTCGCCGGCTTCGGCTGCCGCATCCTTGCATATGACCCCGCTCCCTCGCCTGAACTGGAACGGATCGGCGCCCAAGTCGTGGAGATGGATCAGCTGTTGCGGGAGGCCGACATCATCTCGCTCCATTGCCCGCTGACGCCCGAAACGCATCACCTGATCGACGGCAAGGCCCTGGCGCAGATGAAGCGCGGCGTAATGCTGATCAACACCGGCCGCGGCGCGCTCGTCGATACGGCCGCTCTGATCGCCGGGCTGAAGTCCGGTGCGATCGGCTATCTGGGGCTGGACGTGTACGAGGAGGAGGGCGACCTGTTCTTCGAGAACCTGTCCGACAAGATCCTGCAGGATGATGTCTTCGCCCGCTTGCTCACCTTCCCCAACGTGCTGATCACCGGCCATCAGGCGTTCTTCACCGCCGAGGCCATGTCCGCCATCGCGGCGACGACAATCGAGAACCTGTCCGCCTTCCAGAAAAGCGGCGCACCCAGGCATCCGGTCACGATTGAGCGCTAGCTCAGCGTGTTGGTCGCACTCGCTCTCGCCCCCATAGCGCTGCTGCTCACGCTTCTCCTGTGGGCGCGTTGGTCCGCCGGCGCCGCAGGTGCAGCCGCCGCCGCGATTGCCGCCCTCGTCGCCGTGGCGGCGTTCGACTACGGAACTGAAGGGGTGGCGCTGGCGCTCGGCGGTCCGTTCGCAGAAGCCCTGTTCCAGTCCGCCACGATCCTCTGGATCATCTTCCCGGCTCTTTGCATCCACGAATACCAGACCGCCAGCGGCGGCACCGCGCTGTTCGGGCGCGCACTCGCCGGGCTCAGCACCGATCCGCGGATCATTGCGCTGCTGATCGCCTGGTTCTTCGCCTTGTTCCTGGAAGGAGCGGCTGGCTTCGGAACGCCCATTGCGCTGGCCGCCCCCTTGCTGGTGTCACTTGGCTTCTCCCCACCTGCGGCTTTGGCGCTGGCTCTTATCGGCAGTGCCGCTGCGGTGCCGTTCGGCGCGATCGGCACGCCGATGGCCCCGTTGATCGAGGCAACCGGTCTAGATTCCCTCGCACTTTCGGTCGCGATCGTCCTGCTTAACGCCAGCGTCGGCTGGATCCTGGCGCTCCTGATCGTGCGCATCGCCTCGCGCAACAGACATGCCAGCGCCAGCAGCGGAACCGTCCTGGCAATCCTGTCGGCGGCGTTGTTCTTCGCTTTGGCGGCCCTGCTCGCCGCCACGACCGGCCCCGAACTGCCGTCACTCGGTGGAGCGCTGATCGGCAGCTTCATCTTCGTGCTGATTGTCCGCCGCCGCACCCGGCGGGCCAAAGGCAGCATCGCAAAGTCCGCCGCCAGCAACTTCCCCTCAACGGGTGAGCTTGTCCGCGCCGCCATGCCTTACTTGGTCGTGATCGCGCTGATCCTGGCGACGCGGCTGATTGGGCCGGTCGCTGAATGGCTTCGAAGCGTCACGCTTGCATGGTCTTTGCCCGGCGGCTTCGCCGGCAGTGCGATGCCGTTGCATCACCCGGGCACCATGCTTCTGCTGGCCTTCCTGATCGCAGCGCTGGCGCATCGCTCTCATCGGCGGTTGATCGCACCCGCAGCAGCGAACGCGCTACGGCGGCTCCCAAAGGTCGCATTGGCGCTCGTTTCAGTCCTGATGCTGGCGCGGCTGCTCGTTCATTCCGGAATGGTGGAGCTCCTCGCCGGCTCGGCAGCGGGGCTGTTCGGCGGCGGATGGCCACTGGTGGCCCCCCTGCTGGGCGCACTGGGTTCCTTCGTCACAGGGTCGGGAACGGCATCGAACATCCTGTTCGGCAACTTCCAGGCCAGCGCCGCCGAACTGGCGGGCGTCTCACCCCTCGTCGTCGCCGCCGCTCAGGCAGTGGGTGGAGCTGCGGGCAATCTGATCGCCCCGCACAACATCGTGGCCGGCGCGGCGACCATCGGTCTGGTCGGGCGCGAGGGGGAGATCCTGCGCCGTACTCTGCCGCCTGCGCTGCTCTATGCGGCAACCGCGGGCGTCGTCGCACTGGCGACCAGCACATTCCTGGGCTGGTTGTAACGCGACGACACGCGGGAAACCAAGTACGGCGAAGCGAATGCCTGGCGCTGGTAGCGGACACGTCTTAATCGGGCGTAAGGCTCGCTCAGGAGCTGACGCGGCTGATCGGGCTGCGCGGCAAGCCGCACACGGGTGGTCAGCGACAACGGTGCCGAACTGACCTCGTCGGCCATACTGCGCTGGTCGCAGGAGCGGCGGGTCGAGCGAGACGCTGTTCACGTCACTGGCGCATGCTCGCTTGGTGCTCTTTTGTCCTCCTACAACCTTGTTGTGAGACAAAAAGGTCCCTCCACTTTGCGCCGGGTGCGCTCCGCTCAGGAGCGAAAATAGTTTTCCATTTCGAAGCACCGTACCAGAACAACCTAGCAACATTCCAGTCGGGCAGATGCAACCGCGACATTAAAGTTCTTCCAGTTCATTGGCGCGACAACGGCAGAAATCTGCCGTTCTGCTCCCCCCTCGCCCGCTTACGTGCAGGTCGCTGAGGCTTCTCCGCTAGCGTTTGGGCGGCTCTGCCAACTCTCGTCTGTCGTTTGGGGGTGTATCCCCTTGCCATACCTCGTCGTTTGCGGCGTAGCATGGAGCCAGCCGCTCTCACAGAGAGACTGCTCCGTAGCCCTCCTTTGCAAACACCGATCGGCATGACTGCACCTGTTTGCAGTTGCGGATCGGCTAATCGTGGCGCCTTGCCCGAGCGAATGCGCGGCACCCGACACTTGGCCCGTGGCCACCCAGCGCCACTATTGCGCAGCGCCTCCAGCCCCTCAGTTGTCTCCGCAGAACCGAACTCGACTCCCCCTGTCAACGTCGGCAAGGTTGCTGCAGCATCGGAGTTGCATATACCGGCTCTCTGCCCACCCAATTTGCGGCAGGTATCTAGGCTCAGGACTCATTGACCGAGCCAGAAGATGACGGTTGCAGCGATTGCGATTGCGGACATGAAAGTGTGGGCGCAGCGGTCGTACCGAGTGTGGATGCGTCTCCAGTCCTTAAGGCGGCCGAACATGATCTCGATCTTGTGGCGATGACGGTAGAGCGCGGCGTCGTGTGGGATCGGCACCTTGCGGTTGGTCTTCGACGGGATGCAGGGGAGGATGCCGCGGGCGGTGAGGGCCTCACGGAACCAGTCAGCATCGTAGCCTCGGTCGCCGAGCAGGGCCTCGGCCTCAGGTATCGCATCTAGCATCAGCGCCGCGCCCTTGTAGTCGCTCATCTGGCCCTCGCTCAGCAGCATGACGAGCGGACGGCCATGGCCATCGCAGACCGCGTGCAGCTTGGAGTTCAGGCCGCCTTTGGTGCGCCCGATACGTCGGGGAACATCCCCTTTTTGAGCAGGCTGGCGGCGGTCCGATGCGCCTTGAGGTGGGTAGCATCGATCATCAGCTGGTCGGGCTTTCCGCCCTTCGCCGCGAGCGCCGCGAAGATGCGGTTGAACACGCCCAGGCCGCTCCAGCGGATAAAGCGATTGTAGAACGTCTTGTGCGGCCCGTATGCCGCCGGCGCATCCCGCCAGCGCAGCCCGTTCCTGATCACGAAAATGATACCGCTGACGACGCGTCGATCATCCACACGAGGCACGCCATGCGACAATGGAAAGTGCGGCTCAATCCGCCGTATCTGCGCCTTCGACAACCAGATCAGATCACTCATGGCAGCGCCTCCTCGCTCCGCCATTGAATCAACCGATCTTCACCTCTGCAAGCCGCTTAATAGGTCCTGAGCCTAGGTAGCGGGTACTGCCGCTCCTGGGCCGCAAGCTCAGCGGAAAGCGGACCTGCATCATGACCGCCAAGCGGATCGCCTCAGGTGACGACGTGAAATAGCAGACAAGGGCTGGCTGGCTTGCTGGGGCGAGGCATCCCCCTGCCCTACCCCGCACCAGCCTTCGGCGTCACCAGCGCATTAGGGCGTAGACTCATTAAGCGGCGCACCAGATGCGAGCGCAGATGAGTTTGACGGCGGCGAGATAGTTTTCGGGACATTTGTCGTAACGGGTGGCGATGCCACGGAAGTGCTTGATGCGGTTGAAGAACCGCTCGACCAGGGTTGCGCTGTCGATAGAGCCGGCCCGAGAAGCAAACTGCTGCTTCCGGTTGGAGCGCGACGGGATGTTGGCCCAGGCGTTCTTGCTGGCGGCGGTCTCGCGGATGGCGTTGCTGTCGTAGCCCTTGTCGGCCAGCAGCGTGGCGCCCTCGGGCAGGGCTTCCAGCAGGGCCTCGGCTTCCTGACTGTCGTGAACCTGACCGCCGGTCAGTCGCAAGGCGACGGGACGACCGTCAGCGTCAACGAGGGCATCGATCTTGCTCGTGAGGCGACCTCGGGAACGTCCCATGCCGCGATCTGAGGCTCCCCCTTTTTGCCCGTCGCACCGTGCTGGTGGACGCGGACGCAGGTAGAGTCGATCATCACGATCTCGCCCTCGAAAGTGGCGGAAACCGCAGCGAGCAGCCGGTCCCACACCCCGGCTTTGCGCCAGCGGACGAACCGATTGTAGCAGGTCGTCGGTGGGCCGTACCGCTCAGGTATCTCAGCCCACGGCGAGCCGGTGCGAAAGCGCCAGAGAATGCCGTTCAACACCCGCCGGTCGTCAACTCGCGGAACGCCGCGCGGCTTGTTCGGCAGCAATGGCTCAATGATCGTCCATTCCTGATCCGTCAGTTCATACCGGCGCCGCGCCATCAAGCCTCCATCCGCCATGGAAGGCCTGAATCAGCTGATGGCCGGCAGCTCAAGCCAGCTTATGAGTTTACTGCATAGAAGCTAACGTAGCAAATGTAGCTAACCGGTAGCAGCCGTATGGATCTCAGCCGGTCAACGGTAGAAACTGCGGCGGATGGACCCTCCGCCTCGGTGGCGTGCGATGTCGAGCCATGACCACGGAAATGGCGGCCCGGGGTAATCAGGCCGCCATCATGGATGTATCCGGGACGAGGGTGTTAAGGCAATCGGGCTAATCTGTCAGCGTCGACCGATCCCGGAAGCGAACCACCCCTACGCTCATCATCTCGTTGAGTTCCTGGAACACGGACTGCAGTGGCTCGATCTCCAGTTCGAAAAAGGCGTTGCTGCTTCTTGTCACGTCACCAAAGCCGCCAGCTTTGGCCGGCACGATGCCGAGCAGCTGGAGCGGCCGCTGGTGTTCGGCTCTGGCGCGAGCTGTCGTTTGGGGTATTTCCGCTGGTGAGTGGGGGTTGTCTCGCCAGCCATGGCCTAGGAATTCCGCTTCCACGGCGGATGGACTCTCCGCCGCGCTGGCGTAGAACGACAAACGTGGTGGATAGCGAACTTCTTCGCCCTGGGCCTGCCAAGACCGCGGCATCAGTAGGCAGTGAGGCGAGCCTCGTATCGCATCCCGTCCAAGCCGGTCGTCACCCAGCTGTCGCCGAGTCGTCTGCCGAATAGCATTGGGGAGCAAAATGTCCCGCGTCCCCTGCCGTCGAAGCAAACGCTGCCGCCATCGATCCGCCACTTCCCGAAGTCCGATTGCAGGCCATTCATTGAGCTCTTGAACGTGCCGTTTGCACGAATTTCGAACTCCACGCGACTGTTGGGACGGACGAGTAGGAGCTTCGTGTTCTTCAATTCCCTTGAGAGCCGTCGCGCATCCACGATGATCTCATCATTCTGTTCAGCAGCGGGTAAGACCCTAGACGTGCTGTCCGTTGTTTGGCGCTGCGCTGCGCCACCTGACGCAACCATGATGACCGCAGTGATTCCGAAGAGCGCCTGCATTTACTGAGTCCTGAAGCCGGCACACGCATTCTGCACCCGCGCGGCCAAGACCGCAATTGGGCGGATGTTACAGTCGGTCGAGGCCGGCCGGCGACGGCAGCTTTCCTGTGTTGACCGCCTGGAACCTGTCTATCCGCGAACGGCCCAGAAGCTGCTCGACCGCTCCCGGCGTGAGGTGCCGGACAGCTACGCGCCCCCATTTGAGCCGGTGCTTGCCGATCTCAGCTCCGAAGTCGAGGAGGCGGCCCTCTCGCTGGGCGCGCGGCCCTGGCAGGTCTTCCTCTGGGTGATCCTGCCAGCGATCATGCCGGCCTTGCTGACCGGGTTCGCGCTCGCGCTGGCCCGGGGCATCGGCGAATACGGCTCGGTCATCTTCATTTGCCGGAAACATGCTGTTTCGGTCGGAGATCGCGCCGTTGCTGATTGTTACCCAGCTCGAACAATATGACTACGCCGCGGCCACCGCGATTGCGACGGTCATGCTGCTGGCCTCCTTCGCGGCGTTGCTGCTGATCAACCTCATCCAGGCGTGGAGCCGGCGGAGGATCGAGCGATGAGCCTGCCGTCCACGAAGAGCGGAACCGCAGGCTGGCGGCTGGCCCTGATCGGCCTCGCGCTGCTCTTCATTTCGCTGTTCCTGCTGGTGCCGCTGGTGGCGGTGTTCGTGGAGACCTTCGCTCGAGGCGCGCAGACCTACTTCGCCGCGCTGACGGAGCCCGACGCCCTTTCGGCCAACAAGTTGACCCTGCTGGTGGCGGCGATCAGTGTCCCTCTCAATGTGGTGTTCGGCATCGCTGCGGCCTGGACGATCGCCAAGTTCGATTTTCCGGGCAAGAGCATCCTGATCAGCTTCATCGACTTGCCCTTCTCGGTCTCGCCTGTCGTGCGGGCCTGATCTACGTCCTGCTGTTCGGGGCGCAGGGTTGGCTGGGCCCTTGGCTGGCGGAGCATGAGATACAGATCATCTTCGCCTTGCCCGGCCTGGTGCTGGCGACGATCTTCGTCACCTTCCCCTTCGTCGCGCGCGAATTGATCCCACTGATGGACGAGCAGGGGCGCGATGATGAGGAAGCGGCGCTATCGCTCGGCGCGAGTGGATTCCAGACCTTCCTACGCGTGACATTGCCCAACATCCGCTGGGGCCTGCTTTACGGTGTGCTGCTGTGCAACGCCCGCGCGATGGGTGAGTTCGGCGCCGTCTCGGTGGTGTCCGGCCATTTACGCGGCCTGACCAACACGATGCCGCTGCATGTGGAGATTCTGTACAACGAGTACAATTTCGCGGCGGCGTTCGCAGTGGCCTCACTGCTCGCCCTGCTCGCGCTCCTGACCCTCGTCCTCAAGTCCACGCTCGAATGGCGGTTCGGCTATTCGCAGGGGGGTGCCCACTGATGATTACTCTCAACAGTATCTCCAAGAACTTCGGCTCGTTCGCGGCACTGAACCAGATCGATCTGGCCGTGCGCGACGGAGAGTTCCTCGCCCTGCTGGGGCCGTCCGGCTCGGGAAAGACCACCCTGCTGCGGATCATCGCGGGGTTGCTGTTCCCTGATGGGGGGACGGTCAGCTTCAATGGCGAGGATGTGACCGATTTGCCGGTGGCGGAGCGCAAGGTCGGCTTCGTGTTCCAGCACTACGCGCTCTTCAAGCACATGACGGTGGCCGACAATGTGGGCTTCGGCCTCTCCGTACGGCCGCGCAGCCAGCGCCCTGCGAAGGCGAAGATCCGCGCCCGCGCTCGCGAACTCCTGGAACTGGTGCAGCTCGGCGGCCTGGGCGATCGTTATCCGGCGCAGCTTTCCGGCGGGCAGCGGCAGCGCGTGGCCCTCGCCCGCGCCTTGGCCGTGGAACCACAGCTCCTGCTACTGGATGAGCCGTTCGGCGCGCTCGACGCGAAGGTGCGGAAGGAACTGCGCCGTTGGCTCCGCCAGTTGCACGAGCAGATGGGGCTGACCTCCATCTTCGTCACGCACGACCAGGAAGAAGCCCTGGAGCTGGCAGACCGGATTGTCGTGCTGGACCGTGGCATTATCGAGCAGATCGGTACGCCCGAAGAAGTCTACATGACGCCGCGCACCGCCTTCGTTTCGGGCTTCGTCGGCGATACGAACAGCCTTCCGGTGACGGTCGTGGACGGCAGGCCACTGTTTGGCGAACGCCCGCTGGATGTCTCAGCAGAAGGCGTGAGGAACGGTGAGGCCATCCTCGATTTTCGCCCGCACGACATCGCTGTCAGCGATGATCAGGCAGGCTCCCTCCCCCTGGTGGTGACCGGCGCATATCGTCGCGGCGGCGCCTGGCGGGTCGAGGGCAATGTCAGCGGCCTTCAGCGAGTTATCGAAGTCGACCTCGAAACCGATCGCGCAGCGCCAGAAGTCGGCACCTCTCTCAACGTCCGCATCACCCGAGCCAGACTGTATCAAGCCGAGGAGAGCAAGCTATGAACGCCCTGACGGACATCAGCCGGGATCCGGCCAACAAGCTCCAGCACATCGAGGAAAGCCTCGCCGAGATTTCCCAGGCCCTGCTGGCACTGGAGTATGGGTCTATCAGCATCACGGTGCATCAGTCCCGCGTGGTCCAGATCGACGTGACCGAAAGAAAGCGCCTGAAAGGCTCCTGAGCGGGGCCCGTTGAGGCTATCCGGTGTTCACGCACCGTCGCGATGACGGGCAGCCAGTCGCATCAGCGAGCGCTGCGCTTCTGAACACGCGCTCTGCCAGCTATGGCATCTGCCCTGCACCCGGCCGCGACAGGGCCAAAGCTTCGTTCAACCGGCAGATAGAACGCCTTGTCGCTGCCAGCATGAATTAGCTTGATCAGCTATTCTCTACTAGCTAAGTTGAGATTGTAAGGAGCTGATCCCGCCCTTGCACAAACCTAAGGGATTCGCGGCTTTTGATCGGGAAGCAGCTTGCTCCGCGTTACCAACGGCTAAAGCGCGCGATGCCCAGGCGACCACGCCCGGCATCGTGTTCCCTCCACAGAGAGGTGATACGATGCGCATGACCAAGACATCATAGCAAAGCTGGCGCGGGCGCGCTGGTCGACTGCAATCCCCCCGGGTGCATTGACGCACGCCGGCCCATTGCGACTGCGCGAGCGACGCCCGCGTCATCTTTGATGATGCTACATCTCAGCCAAGCGGCGAGCGCCTGCGCCCCGCCGCGTGAGATCGTGCGTCCTGAAAATCCCCGAACCCCCGCATTCTGAGCGCTCAAGCGCCGAGGAGCAAACATGAGGTATCAATCGGCCTCCATTCTGGCCGCGATCACGCTTGCCGGAGCGGCCATCGCCGTTTCCACGCCCATTCTCGCCCACCATTCCTTCTCGTCAGAGTTCGACGTGGCGCGTCCGATCGCGGTCGAAGGCAGCATCACCAAGCTGCGGATCGTGAACCCGCACGGGTGGATCTATCTGGACGTCAAGAACTCGGATGGCAGCACGACCAACTGGGGTTTCGAATTCGGCTCGCCGACGACGTTGAGCTCCAAGGGCCTCAAGAGGGAAGACCTTCCGATCGGATCGAAGATCAAGATCGATGGATACCGGGCGCGGAACACCGGGCCGTTCGGCTATGCCCAGAGTGCCGAATTGAGTGACGGCCGCATTTTCAGGATCGGCAGCGCTCCCGATGCGCCCCAGACCGGCGGTGCGCAAAGATGAGGAGCATGATCCTGCGTTGGCGCAGTGGCGCCCTGGCGGCTGCCTTCGCGGTTGGCGTTGCTGTCGCCACGTCGGCAGCGGCGCAGTCGGCGAGCGACATTCCGCGTCAGGCGAACGGAAAGCCGGACTTCTCCGGCATCTGGCAGACGCTGAGCGAAGCCGACTACGACCTTGAACCTCATGCGGGGCGGCGCGATGCTCCTCCGGGTCCCGGTGTCGTCGAGGGAGGGCTGCTGCCCTATCGCGATGATGCGCGCGCGCAGAAGGAGCAGAACTTCGCCAACCGGGCGGAGGACGACCCCCGCCTCAAGTGCTGGGTGCTGGGAGTGCCGCGCAGCGTCTATTACCCTGCGCCTTTCCAGATCCTGCAGCGGGACCGTGACCTTACGCTGGTGCACCAGTTCGGCCATCAGGTCCGCACCATTCACACGAATGGCACCCTGCATCCCGAGACCATCGACGAGCCGTTCTGGCTCGGCGACTCCCGTGGCACGTGGGAGGGTGACACGCTCGTCGTCGACGTCGTCGGCTTCTACGATGAGACCTGGCTGGACCGCGCAGGCAATTACCACAGCTCGGACCTGCATGTGGTGGAGCGGTGGGAGTTCGTAGATGCGAACACCATTTCTTACACCGCGACCATCGAGGACCCTCAGGTCTACGCCCAGCCCTGGACGCTCAACGTGCTGCTGAATCGCCGGCGCGACAAGAACTTCCAGCTGATCGAAGACTACTGCTTCACGCTGCCTTACGAGCAGCACTATCCCCACAAGGACAGTGAACAATGAGCCGCTTTTCCAAGCTGCCACTCCTCTTGGCATTGGCCTCAGCCTGCCCGCCGCCCGCATGGGCACAGACCGCTCCTGCAACCGGAGCTGCGCCGCCAGAGCAGGTCATGCAGAGCCGGTGGGGCGGCACCGTGCCAGTCATCCAATCCGGCGAATGGAACGGCCCTCGCCTGCCCGATGGCCAGCCGGATGTGCAGGGGCACTGGTCCAACACCATCGCCAACCACAACAACTTCACCGATCCGGAAGCGGGTCCACCGGGAGAGCCGTCACGCAAGCTGGAGCTTCTACGAGACCAGCGAGCCCCCAGCCGCGTCTCCGATCCCGCCGACGGGCAGATCCCCTATCTGCCTGAGGCACGGGCTCTGCAGCAGGAGTTTGAGCGCAACTTCGCCAATCCGACGCAGGAGAAATATATCGAGCCGCTGGTTCGATGCGCTCCGGGTGGCGTGCCGAAGTCGTTCTACTGGCACGGTTACGAAATCCGCCAGTACCCCGGCTATGTCGCGATCTTCTTCAACGCCGGCACGCGGATCATCCGGCTGGACGGCAGCCCCCATCTCCATCCGTCCATCAAGCTGTGGAACGGAGACTCACGGGGCCGCTGGGAAGGCAACACGCTGGTCGTGGAAGTGACCAACAACAACGGGAAGCCGCTGTTCGGCCGCACCGGCGACTTCATGAGCGAGAATGCCGTAGTGGAGGAGCGCTTCATCTTTGACCCTGACGGTAAGCGCTACAACTACGTCGCGACCTTCAATGACCCGACGGTCTATTCACGGCCGTGGACCGCCACCATCCCGGCCCGCCGCTTCACCGAAGCGGACAGTACGGACGGCTGGCACTACGAAGTCGTCGCGGCCAATCGCCCCGGCCAGCCGCTCCTGCATGAACGGCCGGAGCGGATCTGTGTTGAGAACAACGGTCCCTTTGGCGGCGGCGCGGTCGGCGTGCCCATGAACGAACCGATCATCAGTCGATAGCGGCTCGCCCGCCGGGCGACCACGCCGGCAGGCGAGCCTTTCGCAGCGCACACGCCAAGAAAACGGCGGGCCCGCATCATCGATGAGCAAGACGAGCCGCCGCAGCCCTCGCTGCGAGCATGAGCGGAGCTTTGCCCAAAGCAAGGAACAGGGAATGAAACGCACCACCATCCACTTAGGCGCGGCGCTAGGGGCGCTGGTCCTCGCTTCGGAGGCTTCGGCCCAGACCGCCTCGCCAGCTGACCCGCCGACTGCAACCGATCCGGGACAAGCGGAGATCGTCGTCCTTGGCAACCGGCGCGCCACGCAGGCACTCGAAAGCGCAAGCCTGGTCGACCTGCTGTCGCGTGAAGAGCTGGAACAAGGCGGCGCCGTCACGTTGCAGGAAAGCCTTTTCCGGCTCTCTCCCTCCATCAACTTCCCGCAAGGACGAGCGGCGGTGGTTGGCGGAGCGGCCACGCGTTCCGCATCCCTGCGCGGCCAGAACCCTGACCTGACACTGGTACTGGTCAACGGCAAGCGGCGGCACGGCTCCGTGGCTACAGGCGGAACATTCCCCTTTGGCGGCGCCGGTTATGCGGATGTGAACACCATTCCGGTCGCGGCCCTCTCCCGGGTCGAAGTGCTGCTGGACGGCGCATCTGCCCAATATGGGTCCGACGCCATCGCCGGCGTGCTGAACCTGAGCCTGCGCGAAGATTCCAGTGGCGGCGCCGTCACCACAACGCTCGGCAGCTACAAGGAAGGGGACGGGCTGACGGGCGGAGTCAGCGGATGGGTCGGCACCGGCCTTGGCGACAGCGGCTTCCTCAATCTTAGCGCTGACTACTCATACCGCGGCGAGACCGATCGCAGCGGGCCAGACATCCGCCCCCGCTACTTCCGCATCGCACCCGATGGCAGCCCCCTGCCTTCGGACAGCACGGCGGGAGAGCCCGACCCACGAGAGCCGTTCGGTCGTGACCGCGTAGGCAAATGGGGAAATTCCCGCGTCAGGCATTTGGCGCTTCTGGCCAACGCCGGGGCCGACCTGACGGATAATCTGGAGGCCTATGGCTGGCTGAACTATGCCAATACGAACACGCGAACTTGGGCGCATCCGGAAATGCCCGCGTCTCCGGCTAACGTCCGAGCGATCTTCCCCGATGGGCACGCTGCCATCTTCGGCTATCGCGACAACAACTACTCGGGCGCAGGCGGTCTCCGCTACGATGCGCGCGACGCGGGACAGCTGGACCTGTCGATCGTCTATGGCCGGCATGAGCGCGAGAACAGGACCCTGCAGGGCGTTTCTCCGAGCTATGGCCTCGCCAGCAAGACGCGCTTTTTCAATGGTGAAACCCGAGCGGACCAGCTCAACGCGGCGCTAGACTACGACCGCGACATTGATGTGTCCTGGCTGGCGCGTCCGCTTGCGGTCCAGGCTGGCGTGGCCTTCCGCCGGGAGAAGTGGTGGGTCGCTCAACATGGGGAGGAGCAATCCTGGAGCAACGGCGGCCAGCCGATCCTGGACGGCCCCAGTGCCGGAAGCCCCGCCCGGTGGGGCTCTGGCCAGGCGATCGCCCCTTGGGACGTCACTTCAGGGGATCGCAAAGTCTACAGCGCCTATATCGGCGCGGATTTCCACCTCACCAAGCAACTGCTGATCGATCTGACAGGACGGCTCGAACACTACTCCGACTTCGGATGGACGACGACGGGCAAGCTGTCCGCGCGTTATGATTTCTCGCCCACCTTTGCTTTGCGGGGCACCGTCAACAACGGCTATCACGCACCGAGCGTCGGTCAGCTTGCCTTTCAGAGCAGCGGCTTCGCAGGCACGTGGCAGCACAGCGGCGTTACTCCCGCGCCCAACCGAACGCGGCAGGTTCGCCCCGGTGATCAGGTCGCTATCCAGCTGGGCGGTGGCCCGCTGGAGCCTGAAAAGGCGGTGAACCTCTCGGCGGGCTTCGTCTGGCGCCCTGCGGACAGGGCCTCGCTGACGGTGGATGTCTACCAGATCGACGTCGATAACCGCATCGTAACCACCCAGGCACTCACCGGGCCGGCCGTGGAGGCTGTAACCGCGGAAGCGGGCATTCCCGACTACAAGAGCATCACCTTCTTTGTGAACGGTCTGGACACTCGCACACGGGGTGTGGACGTGCTCGGTCAGTACAGCGTCACTCTCGGCTCCGCAGGCGAGCTCGACCTTTCTGCCGGGTTCAGCCGGTACGACACAGAGGTGAAATGGGTACGCCCGAACGTGGCAACGGCGGTCGACTTGCTCCAGCGCAACGTCTTGCTCAACCCGGAGGTGGGAACGCCTGAATACAAGGTCGTGCTGGGCGTCGACTGGCGGATCGGCGACTTCACCGCTTCTCTCAATCAGTTGTTCTACGGCAAGTACACCTACGTCCACCCGGCCAACCCAGCCTTTGACGAGGAATATGGCGAAAAGGGCTACACCAATGTCGAGGTGAGCTACGACCTCACCCCCGAGACCCGCTTTACGGTGGGTGCGAACAACATCTTCGACACATATCCCGCTCAGTTCATCCCAGCCAATCAGGTGAACGGTATCAACCGTTATTCCTTCATCCACCCCGAGGGAGCGAACGGCGCCTATTACTATGCACGGCTGGGGGTGAAATTCTGATGGCGGTCAGGCAACCAGAGCCGCATTTGTTCTGGCGCGCGCCTACATTCCGGTCGCTGGTCGCGCGGGCATGCCCGGCCTAAGCCGCGTAGCAATCATCGGCGGGGGTTTTTCCGGAGCGCTGCAAGCGGTAAACCTCCTGCGGCACGACGGACCGGGTGCGGTGCTGATCGAGCGGCGACCCGAGGTGGGCCGGGGCACGGCGTATTCGACCCGACACCCGGAGCATCTGCTCAACGTGCGCGCCAGCAACATGAGCGCCTCGAGCAGCAGGGGCTCTGTGCTTCGGGAGGAGTCACTTTCAGGGCCAGTACAGTTGATGATTGCCGGAGAGCCTGTCGGCTGCTGCCCTCTCCAATGATCAGTTCAAAACCGGTGCGCCCTTAGAGGGATGATTGAACCGACGTACGGCCGCTTTTGGGCATGCGCAGAGCGGCTATGAATGTCTACCATGGGGGCGCCTCCCAGACTGGCAGCTTGGTTTCTATAGCGGCCTAGCTGCTCTTCGGTCGTCTGCCGAATGGCAGGTCTTGGCGAAGAAAAGGCCTAAGCTGCGCGTCGGCCTTCAGGCTGGCTCGATTGAAGCCAGCCTGCCTCGAACCGGGTGGAAACCAGACATAGGTCATCTTGTGTCCGAGCAGAAATACAGGTGACCGTTCTGCCAGACAGCCCCGCTACTACCTTGGACCATCGCGTGGGCCAGTAGTCTGCGGTTTAGGCGGTTGTCATGGCAGTGAAGTTCTCGGGCCAGAATGGAGCTGGGCCCATTGTCTGATCCCTGGGGACGGACAGGGGAAATCGAGCATTCGGCTCGAACATGACAATATTAAGCTTGTCGGCTTCTTCTGGCGCTAGAGGGACCCTCATGCACATCGCGGACGCTCAATGCGTCGTGCCACAGCGGATGGATGCACTTGGCCGCGTGGACAAATTTGGCGCAGCAGTTCCACGCATACCAGCTTGGACCGCCCCGGCAGCGCTATCGGCGAAGCAGCCATTCGAAAGCATGGGCGATCGCATCGCGACCGCCATGCCTTATGGGCTGCGCGTGCGCTGCAAGGACAGCTTCGCTCGGCCACGCCATGATCTGTTCGACCGCGCTCCGAGCGATGCTTCGATCGCGGAACGCCATCCGGTACTTTATGAGCACGGCCGGCCTCGACGCTGTCATCTTATCCAGTTTCGCGAGCAGACCGCGCCAGCCCGTAAACCATCCGGGTTCGAATTGCTGGATCAGGTCCGTGAAGATCACCGTCCGGCTTCGGCGATGGAAGAAGACAACTTCGGTTGTGATCCGATTCCCTCGCACGACGACCTGATCGAGATCCTTCGCCCATTCCGGATTAGGCGTGTCGCCAAGGTCGCTGCCCCATTTCAGGTCCGGGTGCTTGGGACGTAATCTCGGCGCCGCATGGATTTCGGCTTCGGGATAAGCGCGATGCCACTCTGGGAGGGAAAGATGATGCAAGTGATTTGGCGCGACGATGTGGCACACCGGTCCGAGTTGATCGACGGCGCTCTGAAGCTCGGCGGAGAGCGCTATAGGCGACCAGATGAATAGCCCACCATTGAACAAACGGATGACGATCATGCGCGTGGGGAAGCGGAAGCCTCTAACAGGGATAATCGGGCCGTCAGACGTCCATATTTCTTCGGCAAAGCGTTGCAGCATTCTTGCCCCCAATCTTGAAAAAGCAACGCAGCACGCTTTCTGTGCCCGGACTGGCGTCGTTTACACGGCTGATCGAACAGCAGAAAGTGCCGATGAGCAGTTCGCCAGCTCTGTCCAAGAACAGGGTCGACAGGAAGCCCGCAGCCCGTCACAGCTTGAGGGCCATCGCCCTCGCTGGGCCAGCTTCCCCGCAATCCTCCGCTTCTGCCAACAGCCGCCTTTTCAGCGGCATTGGCCAGATGGGGACGGTCTCCTGTCGGTTGCACGCAATGAAGAGAGGACCGTCCGCCGAGCGTCGCAAGCCGATTGCCGTGGAACTCGGTGTCAATCCAAAGGGTCGTATTCACCATCGGTGATCACCCCGTCTCCATCGCGGTCGTGAGCAGCGAAGATCCGTTCGATGTGCTCCCGGAACCCAGGTGCGTCCAACTCGAAGTCATAATCGACCTTGCGTATCGCCAGGCCCGGTGGCGGTGGCAGCAACGGCATGCCAACGAGATCGCTCCGCCTTTTCATTTCCTGACGAAGTTCGGGATCGAAGAGATAATCGGGCAGGTACTGCCCTTGCGCCAGCGCCTCGGACGGGCCCTGCGGACCCTGCGCCAGCTTTTCGAGTGGGCCGAGAAATAGGACGCCGTCTCCCTCAAGTGCGGGAGGCCCGGCAGGTCCTCCGGGTCCGTCAGACCCACTTGAGCCGCCTGGTCCGGGGCCTGGTCCGGCGAATTCTACTGGCCTGCCCGCTCCCACTCCAGGTCCGCCAGGTCCGCGAGGTCCCCCCGGCCCGGGCCCAGCCCCCCCCGGCCCCGGCGCACCCGATGGAGGGCCCATCAAAGGCATCGACATCGTAAAACACCCACCCTGCCCAGCGGTCGCGCCGCCCGGATTGCGCGTCGCAAGCGCGGGTTCGGGCCAGACCGCTGTGACCTCCGGCAGCAGGGGCGCGCAGCCTGGAGATGCAAACGGAGGAGCATAGGGAAGGATTGTCAGCATCGCGCCCGGATGGGTCGCGTCGAGCAGGCCCTTCAGCATCGGGCTTTCGGCGAAATGGCCGACCCCATAGATGACGAGAGCCTTCTCGCCTTTGGCCAGTATCTTGTCCCGCAGCAGGGCTGCCGGATACGTGTCGCGTGCCATGCCTGCCCTCATGATCTCGTCGCGAGTGGAAGCCGTCCAATCGAGCGGCGGCTCTCCGAGCCACACCATGATCCGGCGGTCGGGCGGCAGCGTCTTGTTGATGTCGCGCACGGCGGCGAAGAACTTGACGAGACCGACCATCGCTGGGGGCGGAACCCAGCCCACCGTGTCGTTCCAGACTTTGCGGAGTTCGACGTAGGGAACCGTTTCACCCGCTAAGTAGCGGTCGATGACGTACTGTTGGCTGCTGGCGCCGAATTCCACCACCAGGTTGCGCACGTCGCGCGCAAAGCGAGGGTCCCGCACGACAGCCGAGTAGAAGTCCATTTGCTCGGCGAGACCGTGGGCGTCCGCCAGCGCTACGATCGGGTAGTTTTCGAACGCTCCGAACACCCCATCGAGCGCCGGTTCGACCTTCACCGGGGCCGCACTGGCCGCTCTTTCGTTTGGCGGTGCCGTCCTCTGGGCATGGCTAGGCGCGCACAGCGCTGCGGCCACCGAAAAGGCGGCCATTGAACCAACAATGTACCTCATAAGGTGCTCCCATTCGGCGACACAAAGCGAAGCGAAACTGCGATCGTGGAGGACGTCATCGGGGGGTCCTGCGGCAACTCACGAGGCGCCGGCCGGGCCGCAGGCGGGGCCGCCGAACACGTCCGGAATCTCGACCCGGCGCTTGACGTGGGCCCGAGCCTCGTAGGCAGTGATCGTGACCAGCGGGGTGCGCGCCGACGGGGCCGCCTGAAGCGCCATGCGGTACGTCCGGCCCGGTGATAGCTGCAGCACCCCGGGCGCATAGCTCGCAGCGGCACCGCTGACCTCGCGTTTGATGCCGGCTCCAGCGGACCAAGCGGTCAACAGATCGGGCTGGCGGCCGACGTCGAAGCATCTCAGCTCGATCGCTGCGCCGGCCGGGGTCGTCGCCGTGCACAAACCGACGCCGGGCACTCGGTGGCGTCGGCCGTCGGCGGGAATCTGCGCCGAACGCACCGGGGCGAGCAGTGCGACGAGGTAGCCGATCTCGAGGCTCGCCGCGGTCCGGCCGACGATGCGATGCTGCTCGCGCGACATCAGCCAGCCGTGGCGCGCCTCTGCGCGGCCGTCATCGGCGATGTGCCACGGGGATTGCATGAACTCGGGCTCGAGCGCGCCCACTCGCCGGCCATCGCTGTTGAGCAGACGGCCTTCGGCATTGGTGACGACCGCCAACCACCCGTCAGGGACGCCGACCGACCGCGCCAACGTCCACAAGGCGAGCGGCGTCGGCCCGAGCTTACCGAGCTGGCGAGGGGTCCAAGGGCCCTCTCCGGGCGCGCCCGGGCCGGGTTCCGCCGGCGGGGATTGGTCATACCACCGGGTCTCCAGACAGCCCGGCGCGGCGACGAGCTCGAATGAAGCCGCCGCGGGATCGGACGGCGAGGCGATCTGCTGCAACGCGAACACCCGGTTGCGGTCCAGCAGCGACAGCGCGATCGCGACCACCGCCAGCGTGACGCCGAGAGCCGCCCATGCCGCAGCGGTCGAGCGGCGCGTCCATTGCAGCCAGATGGCAACGCAGGCGCCGACGAGGACCAGGCCCCACGAGCCGACCACCACGATCCAGCTCGACCCGGGCTGAATCCCGGACTCCGACAAGCCGGCTATCCGCCAGGTGAATTCCGAGATCAGCACCGTCGCCAGAAACAGCCCAGCCAGGACGCCGAAAGCCTGGAGCACGCTGGCGCTTAAGGTTCCGACCAGAAACGCGGCAATTCCCATGGCGAGGAACAACCTCGGCCCGATGATCAGAGCGTGGGCAGCCTCGGCCACGCTCGCGCCTTCGCGCAGCGCGTCGATTGCGGAACCAACGCCCGCAGGCAGCAGCACCGCGCCGGCGAACAGCAGCGCCTTGGCGCCGAGCGGAGCGAGCCGCGGCACCGGCCGGGTGAGCCAGTCGTGCCGCAAGCTGGCCGGCGGATCCTGGTGGAGCAGCGCGATCGCAAACACCGCTGAGGCCAGGGACGCGGCGATCGGCAAATAGAATCCGACACCCGAGCTTTTCCAGTCGTGGAGCGTCTGCATCAGGATCATTGATGCGGTCAGCGCCGCCGGCGGCCACAGCAGCCGCAGGTCCTTGAGCAGCACGATGCGCACGGCGCGGCTCATTACGGGTGCAATACCCGGCTGGCCTGCAACAGCGCCTTGGACACGTCGCGCAGGGACATCCGCTCGGCCGTGAAGTGCTCGATCGATCCGTAGTACGCGGAAATCTTCTTCCGCAGGGAAGCCTCGCCTGCGAATCTGGGCTCGATGAATGTGATCGTTCGCTCAAAGCCCTGAACTAGCAGCAAGTTGCCGGGCAGGTCGTCGAGCGATGGCGGCGGCTGATTGAGCGTAACGGTGACATGGCGAAAGCGCGCAAGCAGATCCTGGGTCG
This sequence comes from uncultured Erythrobacteraceae bacterium, assembly GCA_966251025.1. Lineage (GTDB taxonomy): Bacteria > Pseudomonadota > Alphaproteobacteria > Sphingomonadales > Sphingomonadaceae > Croceibacterium. The sequence continues at coordinate 96,637 of CBINJM010000011.1, forward strand.
GCTGCTGGAATTCGAGCAACCCGCGGTCGAGGTAGGCGATTTCGGTGGCCAGCCCCTCGACCTCGGCCATCTCGTGCGACGAGATGACGATCGTGGTCTCGTCGGCCTGGCGAACCAACCCTGCGACGACCTCGTCGCGGGTCAGCGGATCGAGCCCGGTGAGCGGCTCGTCGAGCAGCAGCAGCTCGGGCCTGAACGCGAGCGCCCCGGTCAGCATGACCTTCATCCGCATCCCGTGCGAGAGCTTGCCGATCGGGCGGCCCGGCGGCAGCTCGAAATCGCGCAGCAGCCGCTGCGCCAGCCTGCCGTCCCAGCGCGTGTAGAGCCGACTCAGATAAGCGAGGAAGTGCTCGACGCTAAGCCGCTCGGGGAGCTTCTGGTTCTCCGCCACGTAGCCGATGCGGTTGAAGTCGGCGGCGGTCAGCGTCCGGCTGTCCTTCCCGAGCACGCGGGCCGAACCCGCTGTCGGCCGCAGCACGTTGACGAGAATCCGCAGCAGCGTGGTCTTGCCCGCGCCGTTGGCGCCGATCAGCGCGAGCGCCGAGCCCTCCGGCACGCGCAGGCTTGCCTTCCGCAGCCCATCACTTCGTTTGAAGCGCCGGCCGAGATCGGTCGTTTCGATCGCCATCATCGCTGTTCGTCTCCGTGTCGTGGTCGTTCCAGCGCGCGTCGATCGCGGCCTGTAGCTCGTGGAGGTCGAGTCCCACCCGCTTGGCGCCGACGATCAGCTGGTCGAGCTCGTGGTCGAGCAGCCGCTGCCGGTCCCCTTCGCGCGGCGCAGGCCGCTCGGCGACAACGGTGCCGATCCCCGGGCGGACCTCGAGCCAGCGTTCCTGGATCAGGTGCTGGACGATCCGCAGAGCGGTATTGGGATGGATTTTGAGGTCGGTGGCGAGCGCACGGACCGACGGAAACCGCTCCCCTGGCCGCAATTGCCCGCTGACGAAAGCCTTGATGGCTGCGAATACGACCTGGTCGAAGATCGACTGACCTGACTCGAAGGAAATCCGGAACGGTGTCACACGATAACTGTGACACATGTGGTGACTAAGTCAATGATGGCGCTGATGGGTTCGGCAGAGGTCAGCAAAACGTGAAGTTCCGGAAATCTACCGACCTGCCTTGGTCGCAGCGGAGGCTTCGAACGAACGGGCCACCCCTTGAGGAAAGCGGTGGGTCCACCCTCACGTGCGTTATTCAGATGCGAGAACCATCCCACTGAACCAAGCCTGCCAGACGCTGCAGCCGGTCGCCTAGGGCAGTACGGAGACCGGCAACTCGCGACACGTTGGCTCAGGCGCCTCCCTGTGGCACACCTCCGTTCACGAGGTGCTTCGATGCGATGAGGAGAAAGAATCTCACCGGCTTAGCCAGCCTCGCCGTGATGTTTGCAGGCTGCACAGAATTGGCTGATGGGGAGGCGGTTCGGCTCACTGGCTCGATCGTAGAGTATGGGCGAGGTCCTGCAGGCGCTCCGTTGCGTGGAATGATCTATAAGCCTGACGCCGAAGGTCCATTCCCGGTCCTTCTTTACGCTCATGGCAGTGCGCCGGGCTACTGGAGCAACGAGGCCTTTGAGGAAATTGCTCGTGAGTTCACAAGCCGAGGGTGGGCAGTCTTTGCGCCCTATCGACGCGGGCAGGGGTTGAGCCAAGCAGCAGGCGCCAACATCGGAGACCAAATTGTTGCGGCGCGCCAGACGGCCGGGCCGGGTTTCGCTCAAGCGGAAGCGGCGCGCCTCCTAGCAACGGATCATCTGGCAGATCAGACGAAAGCCTTTGCCTGGCTTTTACGTCAATCCTTCACTGACCGCAGCCGGATCGCGACTATGGGTAATTCGTTCGGTGGTATCATCGCATTGTTGAGCGCGGAGCACCTTCCGGTTTGTGCAGCCATCGATGCCGCTGGCGCTGCCGACAGTTGGGAAGAGGCGCCGGCGATCCGCGAACTTATGCTGGAAACAGCGGCAAAGGCCCAGGCCCCCGTCCTGTTCCTACAAGCCGAAAATGACTTCAACGTCGCCCCAAGCACTGTCCTTCACGCAACGATGGTCAAAGCCCGGAAGGTGGCCGAGCTTCGTGTATACCCTCCCTTCGGGAATACTGCTTCCGAAGGTCACTCATTTGCGTACAAAGGTGCATCAATATGGGGGGCGGATGGCCATGCCTTTCTGAACCGCGCTTGCCCGTGACTCCTCCGCCAGCGCTCTCAAGCAAGTCCAAGTGAATGTCCGCTCAGTGCCTGGCAGCGACAGACGCAATCTAGGCATGGCGCGTAGCAGGCCGTCTTCTCACGAGATCGCCATTGTTCAAAGGGAACCACCCCGTTCCAGTTGAACCCCTGCGTTACCGTTGCCGCCAACAGCGGCCATCGGGCAGCGCCCGAAGGCCGCCTTGTTAATCAGACTTCGGTGCGCTCGGCGAGGATGAGCGCGTCCTCCACATCCACGCCGAGATAGCGAACGGTGTTCTCGATCTTGGTATGCTCCAGCAATATCTGCACCGCACGTAGGTTTCCGGTGGCCCTGTAGATCATGGCAGCCTTGGTGCGCCGCATCGAATGCGTGCCATAGTCTTCGCGCCGCAGTTCGATGGCTGTGACCCATTCGTACACGAGCCGGGCATATTGGCGCGTGCTCATGGGGCGGCTGAGATCAAGACGACTGGGAAAGACCTACCCCTCGGCTGTCCCGCCCCGACGCTGAAGCCATGTGGCAAGGCTTCCGCGAGCGTCAGCGGTGATCTCGAACTGCACCGGTCGTCTCGTCTTCTGCTGGATGACGAGAGTGCGGTTCCGAATATCGGACCCCGCCACAAGATCACCGATCTTGAGCTTCACGAGGTCGCAGCCGCGCAGCTTGCTATCGATGGCGAGGTCGAACAGCGCACGATCGCGGAGCCGCTTCTCGCAGTCGAGGAAGAAGGGGGTTGCCCAGATCTGCTTCTGGGTGTGCGGTCGCTTCGTTCCCACGGTCTTTCCGTCCCGGGCCACGCGATGGTGCATCGCCGGGTCAAGGTGCGAGTAGGTCATCGTCATTCTCCATGGCCGTGATCGGCCATGAAGAAGAACGGGCGCGGACGGTCATCCTCAACCCAAAGCGGCCATTGGTTGCGCGGGGACTTTATGACCGCTTCCGGGAGAGGCTGGGGATTGGCCTTATGACCGAAATTGCAGGCGCATTGCTGATCGGCGGCTCACGACAAGAGCGGTCTAGCGGCTGCTGGGCCGGGAGCGGGCTGTCCGGTTAGCAGTGGTCGAGATCGGAAAGCTGCCGATCGGCAGCCGCCCCAACCCCGGTCATTAGGCCCAAACCCGTCGAATGGCTGCTTCTGATGAAAGTGGCCATTCGCTACGAACAGATCTCCGACGGAAGGCCACGTCGCGCGCGTCGCCCCAGCGGTGTTCGCCCGCCCTCTTATGGTTTCCAACCCGATGGCGCAAAACGGCCGACCCTCTCGGTGTAAACGAGATGCTCTACCAACTGAGCTAACCGCCCGGTGCCCGGGAAACCGCGCAATAGTCCGCGTTCCGCCTCGACCACAAGCCCCCTTTCGCGGAACGAAACGGAACCAAACGGAACAGAGCGGCACCTAGAGTCCCGACATAGTCCCGACCAAACTCGCGACGTTGTCCATCATCCACGAGGAGACATTGCAGAGATCTGCCGCTCTGCTTCCCGCAGCGTCGGGCTTCCACATCATGAGGGGGGTCTCGGGAAATGTGCAACCTATGCAACCTCACTGATTTTACGGGAGTTTTTCTGCAATCTCGACGCAACCTTGATGCAACCAGATTGCATTGGAAAAGTGCAACATTCCTCATCTGAAAAGCTTAGCCTTTTCAAAGACATTGCATTTTCTGAGGGATGATGTGGCGCGAGGTTGCATGCGAAGTGCAACCCGCCAACGCGCGCAATTTCAGCAGCTTAGGACCGAGAGAGCAGGGCTGGTTGCCAATGTTGCACTTTCCCGCCCCCTCCCTCGATCGAGACCGCTGGTTCTGTGGCGAGTCTGCTGCTGCGAGGCGCTCCCCAAGGGGCGCTCCAGCTGCATCAAATCGCATCACCTCGTGTTCCCCAGATCGGCTCTGTCGAGGCTAGGAAACCTGCGGGTTAGCGGTGGGTGGGCTGGTGCATCAAAACCGACACGAAAAGTGCGCGGGCGAGGCGGGGGGAAAAGCGCGTCTTAAGGGGTGACGGCGCGGGCGCTCGAGTAGCCATCCGGATGCTTGCTCAGCTGAACGGTATGACCGCTCATCGCGCCAATTCGGCTCGATCCCGAAACCCGCTATCTGTATGGCCAGCTCGGAGCGACGGTCTAAGACATGCCCGACTGGCGTCTGGGCGGCTCGAGCACTTACGGCAGTTCTCCTCCTTGCCTGTGGTCGCGTCCAATCAGCTCCTGCGCGGTTCCCGCTAAAAAGTGACCGATTTGAAGCAGTTTCGGACGCGACGGGGCGGATAGAAAAAACCGGAGCAGGCTCAGCGAAGAGCAGAGTGTTGCCCGAGGGAGCGAGGACACATGCATTGCAAGAATGGCACGCAGGTAGCTTGGCTTAACCACATTGAAAGCAATGCACGGCCAGCCAATCCTGCCACGCAGTCTTGCACCTGCGCCGCCAAGGGATTTTTCGGACCAAAGCAGCGATGAACGCGACCACGTTTTCCCACGATTTAGCAACCGGCGAAGCACCGGCGATGGAAGTTGATCCGGCGGTCTACAAGACCCTGCTGGAATCGACACTGGCCATTCCATGGAAGATCGAGTGGACCACAATGCGGTTCGCCTACATAGGCCCGCAGATCGAACCGCTACTCGGCTGGTCCCAAGACAGCTGGAAGTCGGTCGACGACTGGTCGTCCCGTATTCATCCTGACGATCGCGATCATGTGGTCAACTTTTGCGTATCGCAGTCCATCGCCGGTAAAGATCACGAGGCGGACTATCGCGCACTGACCAAAGATGGTGGCTACGTATGGATCCGCGACGTGGTGCATGTGGTGCGCAACGACAGCGGAGACGTTGATTGCTTGGTCGGATTCATGTTCGACATCAGCGAGCGCAAACGCATCGAGCACGAACTGCTGATGATGCAGAAAAAGCTTGAAGCTCTCTCGTTCGAGGATGGCCTTACAGGTGCGTCCAACCGGCGCCACTTCGACGAGCGACTTAAGTCTGAGTGGAAAGGCGCCAAAGCCGGCCAACACCCCCTTTCGTTAATCCTCATCGATATCGATCACTTCAAGGACTACAATGATTTCTATGGGCACATTCAAGGCGACGAATGCCTGTCCAGAATAGCTTCCGCGCTGAAAGGGATCGGGGTTCGACCACGCGATGTTGTCGCGCGCTTCGGAGGTGAAGAGTTCGCTCTTCTTCTGCCGGAAACGAATGAAACCATAGCAGCTGTGCTGGCAGAACGTTGCCGCAAGGCGATTGAAGGCCTGCATATCCGCCACGAACGATCAAGTTGCAGCGACTTCGTTACTGCAAGCGTGGGCGTCGGAACCGTCATCCCGCCCTTTGACGCTGATGCTCTCCATTTCTGCGATGCGGTCGACAAGTTGCTCTATGCGGCCAAGCAGGACGGACGAAATCGCGTCAGATCGACATTGGCTGGATAGCCCAGTTCGACCGTTCGCTCCCGTTACTTCACCCAGAACGTCTGGTGATCGGCTGAAGGCTGCCATTCCGACGCCGGCGTGGGACTGGCCGCAATGTCCCCAATCTCGGCCGGCCGCGGCGCGAACTGCGTGCTCCAGAAGCGGTCGTCCAAGAGAGCTGAACGACCGCTCCGGCTTCAGATCTCAGTCCGCTCTGCGAGGAGCAAGGCGTCCTCAATATCGACGCCAAGGTACCGTACCGTGTTCTCGATCTTCGTGTGACCGAGCAGGATTTGGATCGCCCGGATGTTGCCAGTGGCCCGATAAATCATTGCCGCCTTAGTACGCCGGAGCGAGTGCGTTCCGTACTCGGCACGCCGCAGCCCGATGGCGGTAACCCACTCGTCGACCAGACGCGCATACTGGCGCGTGCTCATATGGTTTGCGTGGTCAATGCGGCTCGGGAACACAAAGTCAGCGACGGAACCTCCTCTCCGCTCCAGCCACGCCAGTAGGCTTGCACGAACATCGGCGGTCAACTCGAACTGAACGGGTCGGCCGGTCTTCTTCTGCACCACGATCGCCCGTGTCCGGATGTCTGCGCCGGCAACCAGGTCACCGATGGAGAGCCTGACGAGGTCGCAGCCGCGAAGCTTGCTGTCGATCGCCAGATCGAAGAGCGCGCGGTCACGCAGACGCCGTTCTCGATCCAGAAAGAAGCGTATCGCCCAGATCTGCTTCTGAGTCAGCGGCCGCTTGGTACCAACGGTCTTGCCTGCGTTCCAAGCTGTGCGGGTTTGCGCTGGCGGATCATATTGTGAGTAGCCCATCTTCATTCTCCTCGGCCATGATTGGCCGATCTGAGAACGCGATTTGCCGCCAGCTCCTGGGCCGGGAGCGGACAGGCGGCTTTCGCGAGCCGAACAGGCCAGAGCGGACGTTCCTTTGAGACGGCGGCGACCAACGCAGTTGGCGAAGCTCAGTGCTGGCGCTAGGCTTCGGGTGTGGTATCAGACCCTATCTCGAGCCTCTCGCGCTTTCTGGCATGGCTTGAGGCCAACCCAACTCCGCCGGGCAAGGTGGCGGTGTTCCGCGGCTTGGCTGACTCGGAATTCGACCTGCGGCCTTCTGTGTTCCGAACGACCGGGAAAGCCGGCGACGTTCGTGCGCGACGCGAGCATTTGCTTCTGCGCGAGCTAATAGCCGCCCACCCCGCAGAGTTCGTCGGCGATAAGTCGGCGCTCGACACCCTGGCGCGAATGCAACACTACTCGCTTCCTACGCGTCTGCTCGACGTGACGTGGAACCCGCTGGCGGCGCTGTGGTTCGCGACCGAGACTTACCAAAAGGTGATCGAGACTGGCGGGACGACCAAGACGGGCAGGCCTGAGACAAAGACCGTGAAGGCGCCGGGGCAGGTGGTTCGACTACTGCTCGATGAGGGCACGGTCCGCTACTTCGACAGCGATAGAATAAGCCTCGTAACGAACCTGGCGCGCTGTACCTTCGAGCAGAAGGAAGAGCTGCGGGGACTCGTCGCCCGGCATCTCGCGAGCGCGGCGGACAAGAAGAAGTTCAACGAGAAGCAAACCGTACGGCGGCTGCTCCACTTCGTCAGGTCGGAGAAACCGGCGTTTGAGGCTGAGATCGAGCCGGACCAGCTGGGCGGCGTCTACCTAGTCAAGCCAAAGCTAAACAACCGGCGCCTCCTCGCGCAAGAGGGCGCCTTCCTCGCCTTCGGCCTAACCTCCGAAGTTCCGAAGACGGGCTTAGCGGACATTGAAGTTGATACCCTCGAAGTGTCGCCTGGACGGAAGGCAGCGATCCGAACGCAGCTCGCCGGGCTCTCGATCAACGAGCGCACGCTCTTCCCGGACATCGAGCGAGCCGCACGCTACCTTACGGACGAGCTCGGGACCACGGGGCTGCTAGCTCGCGCCACGGCACCAGCCGCGCCACCGAAGGTACGGCGGTGACGGAATGAGGGGCCACCACGACTCCGCTGCGATATATTGGGAGACGCTTTCGACTTTTGAAAGCCGGGACTACGTCGACAGCTGGTTCAACAGCCGCCACGGCCGCCATCTGAACGCGCGCGCCGCCTACGCGATCACCGCCTGCTTCATCCAGGGCCGCGAGTACTTCGACGCCGCGGCGACCGCCGCCACCAGTGTGAGGCCCCTGCTGCTCTACTACGGCGTCCTTGCGATGAGCCGGGGCCTGATCCTGCTGCGCAATCCCGTCAAGAAGGAGGAGAGCCTGAAGCAGAGCCACGGTCTTGAGGCCGTGGATTGGGGTGGCACCATGGCGGGCGGTCTCGACAAGGTTCTCGACGTCAGAATCAGGGCCACCAACGGCACATTCGGCGAACTCGTGGATGCCATCGGCAGCGTACAATCCACCGCTTGGTGGGTGCCGCCCAACTTCGCCGAGGGCCTATATAATGCGACCTTCAGCAGACCCGCGTTCGCGACGGGCGCATATGAGCTCACGCTCAACGAACTTCTCTCCCGAGACCACCGCCTCCTCGCTCTCTATACGCAAACCACCGGGCGGCCCTCCAAGGTGCATATCGGCGAGGTGGTCGCTCAGGACGGCATCGGCGTCGACGTCACTCTCTACGGCTTCTGGGTCGATGCGGCGGACATCCGAGCACGCTTCGGTCTGCCGGAAACACAGCCCATCAACGTGATCGCTGAGGGGCGAAGGCTCCGGATTCCAGGGCCCCAGTTCAGGGTAACCGGAGGCGACCTGAACGCGCTAAAATCGGAACTGCCGCTGACCCAGTTCACTGGCAACGATGGCATGTTCATCGTCGAAGATCTGCCGCACGGAGACAGGCTCTCCGAACTACTCCGCTCGTTCCTGCTCTCATACATCCTCGGGATGCTGGTCCGCTACCACCCGTCCCGCTGGATCGCGCTACTGCGCAACGAGAAGGGCGACGCAGCCCAGCCGTGTCTGAAGGCCGTCGTGCGGACTGTGGCCGCCGATTTCCCCCGTCTTGTGGTCGAGGCGCTTAGCTGATCTTCCGGAGCGCGGTTCGTGGCATAGGCCCCTCAAGATCCGCATCAATTGTGATGGCAAGATGCGTCCCGGCGGAGCGCGTTCGGTCGCCCCCCATCAGCGTGCGCGTGCTGTCGGCTGATTGTGGGCCGTTTGCAGATAGACGGCTTTCAGGCGGTCAACACAGGAAAGCTGCCGTCGCCGGCCGGCCTCGACCAACTGCAACTTCCGCCCAATTGCCGATTGGCCGCGCGGGTGCAGAATGCGTGTGCCGGCTTCAGGGAGTCAGCACATGCAGGCGCTCTTCGGAATCACTGCGGTCATCGTGGTTGCGTCAGGTGGCGCAGCGCAGCGCCAAACACCGGACAGCACGTCCAGGAGCTTCGCCGCTGCTGAACAGAATGATGAGATCATCGTGGAGGCGCGACGGCTCTCAAGGGAATTGAAGAACACGAAGCTCCTACTCGTCCGTCCCAACAGTCGCGTGGAGTTCGAAATTCGTGCAAACGGCACGTTCAAGAGCTCAATGAATGGCCTGCAATCGGACTTCGGGAAGTGGCGGATCGATGGCGGCAACGTTTGCTTCGACGGCAGGGCACGCGGGACATTTTGCTCGCCGATGCTATTCGGCAGACGACCCGGCGACAGCTGGGTGACGACCGGCTTAGACGGGATGCGATACGAGGCTCGCCTCACTGCCTACTGATGCCGCGGTCTTGTCAGGCCCAGGGCGAAGAAGTCCGCTATCCACCATGCTTGTCGTCCTACGCCAGCGCGGCGGAGAGCCCATCCGCCGCGATCTTGCTGGTCCGGTCCTAGACTTGCAGGCTTATCGGTCTGCTCTATGCTCCGGCCATGACACTTGTCATCGCCCTCACAGGAAGAAGATCTGTGTGGTTGTTGACCGACAAGCGGTTGACGACCACCCGAGGATTCACCGATGACGGTTTGAAGACTATTCGCTTCTCCGCCTCAGATGGCGCAGGCCTTATTGGTTATGCGGGTCTTGGACGCACCGCAGGGCGCCGGCAACCTTCAGATTGGATCAAGGACCAACTTGTAGGGGTGCCAGACCTTACAACAGAAGATTCCTTGCATGTCATATCCGAGGCGGTGAAGTCTCAACTCCGTGAACACTTGCGTAAGCTGCCCCCCAATGTCGCGCAGCACGACATCTTGGCACCAGCTATCGTCGAAGGAGAGACGAGGCTCTATCATATTGGCATCACATTAGAGAAGCACTGCTACGTGCGCCTACAAAACAGCAAGGGGCAGTGGCCTCCGAGGGTCGCTCTTGCCGGATCCGGCGCAGCACACCTAACCCGAGATCGAAGCTGGCTGAGACCCCTGTTAAGACTTTTAGCTGAATTTGAGCGAGGTAGGCTAAATCCCCAAATAGTCGCCGATCGCTTGGCTGAGCTTAACGCCAAGGCGGCGGACAAGGATATTTATGTGAGCAAGCAGTGCATTGTCACATGGCAGCACGAGGGTGGCAGCTTCCAGCATTATGATGGCACAAAAAGGGTGCGGTCTAACATCATACAACCGGTGGTAGACCGTGGAGTAGATTTCCAATCATTCTTTACAGCCTACACGCCGTTTGCTCTGCAGACACTTGAGGCTTTTCAGAAAGGAGACGATTTAGACGTCAATGGGAACGTGGATGCGCTTCTGGATGCGCTGAACGGTGCACTGCGTCGCAAACCGAAGCGTGATCTGAAATAGATCCCGCATGCGCTCAGGCGACAGCACCTGCGCCATTCAGCATTGCCATCCCATTGCCTGATTGCGGCGGAGAACCCATCCGCTGCGTTCGGAGGATCTTGCGAGATGAGTTTGCGGATACCCCCATTCCTCAGTCGCGATACCCCACGAGGTTAGCCGCCCCAAAAGCAATCGTTTATCCTCCCTGTGCTCCGCGAACCGAGCTCGCACTACACTTGCCCTTCACCAATCATTTTCCTTTCCTTTGGAATGCAAGGTTATTCGGGTAATCGTTACGTTCCTTAGCGAGTCGGCCCGGGACTTGACCCGGCGGCATCTGATTGGGGGCGGGATTTGCCATGCTGTTCAATGTGACGAGGAACGACAACGGGACTGCTACATTCACCTACGACTTTGACACCAGCGACACTACAGCGGCGATAACAGCTACAGGCTCTTGGGATGACACCACGCCGTGGGCGTCGGACACCTACGACCTCAGCTTCGCTGTAAAGAGTAACACGGGAAAAGCCTCTTTTCGAGTAGAGGATGTTTCTGGACGCACTGGCATCCTGATCCATGATGGAAACGACAATCGCTGGAGCGAAGGTTGCCTTATCGTTGATCAGACCTTTATCGACAGCGTCTATGCCGACTTAAAGGCTCGAGGCGTTTCTACGGTAGCAGGTAATCCGGTTACCAGCTCTTTCAACGTTAGCGGCGATTACACCGTAGGGCTGAGGATCTCCTCTAATGCCGCCACAGTCGTTGAGGGGGGCGCAATTCAGCTTACCGTCTCATTGACCGGCCCGGGGGCAGCGAACGGCCTGTCGAAAGACGTGTACGTGAAGATTGGGAGTTCCGGCACCGCCACAGAGGGCTTAGATTTCTCATCGCTGAGTTCGCTGCCGGAGAGCCAGGCAATCTCGAATCTGGGGCCGGGATGGATCAAAATTCCGAAGAACCAATCCAGCGTCACTGTCGAGGTTCCAACGACACTCGACAATGTGGATGCTGGGACGGAGAACCCGTCGGAGACCGTTCATTTCACAATCATTGACTATAGAATACACAACGATTTCATCAATTCGGACAAATTCTACAAGGATGGCGCCGGCATCCTCCTCCCACTACCGAGCCCTGCCGCTACGATTGAGATTCAGAACAAGGCATCTGTTCTAAACAAGGTCATAAACGCCAGCGGCGGCTATGAGGGGTATCAAAATACTGAACAGTTTTCTCCCGGTCAAGACATCAGTATAAGGTTCGACCCGTATTCCATTCCGGACCGGATGGTTCTTACTGACAGTTCCGGCGCAACGTTGCTGGACACGGGGTTCATCGGCGGCCGCGTGTTCGCCAGTACATTCAAGGTGCCGTCTACAGGTGACGGATTAATTACCATCCAAGTCCTCACCAATAATACCGGCACCGCATGGAACTTCACCCTCGCGACTGTCGGGCCCGCGGCTCCTATGGCGGCCGTGAGCATGGATGCGAGCTCCCTGATCTCACTCGACGCTCCTCAGGCGCAGATGACTTCGGGCGGCGCAGCAGCAATTGCGCCGTTCCAGCTGGTTCAAGACGGAGTAACGGCTTTAGAGGGCGACAGCCTGACGGTGGGCCCGGTATTTTCGCTTATCCCCACTGACCCTGCCATGCTCGGCAAGACGATCACCTGGTCGATCACCGGCGGGTCCGCGTCAGCTGCGGATTTCGGACCAGGCGCAGTGTTGCAAGGGTCGATTGCGATTTCTCAGGGCCAAGAACTTGGGAAAGAAGCAGCGAGCATTCAGCTTCCGACACCTATAGATGACGGAATCGCGGAGGGCCTTGAGACGTTTCATGTAGAGTTCCGCGATAGCGCCACGGGATCTCTGTTTGCAGACGCGAGCGGCGTCCCACTTCGACTAACCTATAGTATCGTAGACGAGTTCTCACTCATCCCCGTCACACAGGGAACCACAGGACCAGACACACTGCAGGGAAGCGGGCAATTGGCGGTCATCAACGGTCTTACCGGCGATGATCTCATTACCGGAACCGATGGTAATGACTTCCTTGACGGTGGACCTGGGAATGATCGGATCTTCGGCCTTGGCGGCAGTGATCAGATAACGGGGGGCTTCGGCGACGATGTCGTGGACGGGGGAGCCGGCATAGATACTTACCTGCTCGCACGGCTCCGTGGAGACGTTGAAGTCACAAAGAACCCGGACGGATCTTATACGGTTGAAGATCTATCATTCACATCTCTGGGCAAGGACACATTGAAGGGCATTGAGAGAATCGTCTTCGCCGACGAGACACTCGATCTCGATCCTGCAACTCCTCCTCCGCCTCCACCGCCTCCTGGATCAGACGGTAAGAAGGCGAACGTACGCGGAACTTCTCAGAATGACGACATGAGGGCCAGCGGCGACAAGGATGGCTCGCTCTTGTCCGGGCATGGCGCGGACGATGCGCTTCGAGGCGGCAAATATAATGACGTTCTATATGGCGGCGCTGGTGACGACATACTCTCTGGAGGCGGTGGCTCCGACCAATTCCGCTTTATCGCCTCGCAGTACGAAGGTGATGGAGGGTCGGACGTTGATCGTATAGTCGATCTTAACTTCTCTGGAGGGGATTGGCTCGTGTTTGAAGACTTTGGTGATGGCACCTGGAGAGACGCGGAGGGGCTGAGTGTATTTGATTCAGGTACAGACGCGATAGTCAGTTCGTGGACAGGACTAAAGAACCTGATCAACGACGCCGGAAACGTTACTGTTTCCGGCAGTGCAGTTCTTGATCTACTAATCGTGACGATTCAGACCGGTTCTTTGAACGTTCAGCAGATTCGGATCGCCGGAGGCTATGACGACTACCTAGCAGTGGGAGGTTCAATCTAAGCGCGCTGAAGTACGTCCGCATGCTCACGGATGAGGTCTGCTTCCCGTAGGCCTCCTCCTTGACCAGCGGCCAGGAACAAAATTTCTTGCCGATTGGCGCCGACGCGGCGGACAACCCATCCGCCGCGAAGGCGGATTTACTGGGCTTTGGGGTGGTGAAATACCCCCCGACCATCAGCGGAAGTACCCCCAATGGAAGTTCGCGCCCCTTAGCTGCCCTTAACTCTCCAGCCGAGTGTATGTCCGCTTCCGAGAAGTTTGGCGGAAGCGTTGAAAGTCCGAGACGGGGGCGCGTTGCTGCCGGGAGATTGCGCCGCGCCAATTGCAGAGCTTCGCCCAAGCAGCCCTTCCGCTGGCTGGCGCCTTCGTCGAATGACGAAGTATCGTATGCAGGACGCAGTGGTTTCTTTTCTCCGTCTCCAGCAATCAGCCGGGCTCAAACAATGCACTCATGTTCGGGGGAGTCGCAGCGGTTGAGCGAGCGCACTGATTTGTCGAGCATCAGGACTACCGAACTCCAAAGCATGATCCCAATGCCGCCCACGATGCGTGAACTCAAGATGTGCTGCGCACCGCGAGCTTGTCTCTGCCCACCATTAGGGCGTGACACCGGGGCGCTATTACCTTTCGATCTCGGCGATCTCGGCGATCTCGGCGATCTCGGCGATCTCGGCGATCTCGGCGAACTCGGCTTGGCGCGCTAAGGTGCCGCAGTTCCTCGAAGCTAGAGCGTCACAAGAAGCTTATCGAGACTACCTTCACAGACGTTTTAACCAGCTCGATCTCGAGCGATCATGTGTCTTTCGAGACGCACTCGGCGAGCCATCTCCGACCGCTGCGCGCATTTCGCACCGCGGAAGTTGATTTCCGCAATTTGGTAAGCATAGAACGCGGCCGCATTTTGTCGCAAGCAAGGGTCGCTTCATCGTGGCACAAGGGTTCGGAAGAACAGGGACGTGCGTTGAGCTTCGCGAGCAAAGCTCGATCGCGAAGATCGCCTTCTCACAGGGCGCGCGGGACGCAGAGCTCCAGCGGATCGTGGAATCTGCCGCAAAGCTCACTGGACAGTCTTTTGCCGCGATCACGATGGTGCACACGAAACGCCAGTGGTTTTCAGCGCCCATCGGGTTTGATGCTGAAGTGTTGAGCAATGTTCGCTTGTTCTGTGCTAAAGCAATTCCGCGTCGCGAGCCGATGATGGTGTGGGATGCCCAAGCAGATGCGAGGTTCTCTCAAATTCCGCTGGTCCTAGCAAAGTCTGGCATCCGCTTCTATGCGGGTGTGCCACTGTTTGACGGGGGGGGCTACGGCCTCGCCGCACTGTGCGTAGCTGGGAATCAGCCGCGAACCGAGTTCCCTCAAATTCACGATCTGGTTCGCTTGGCTCATCGAGCCGAACGCTTCGTTCGCACGGATCATGAAGTTAGGGGATGATGAACGAGTGGTCAGAGGTCAAAGCCGACCTATCGTCACTCCCCGAGCCTTCCTCAGCCCCGCTCTATGTGGGCAGCGCACGAGTGGAGTGTCGATCTTTATGCTTCTGTTCCCTTGGCGGTATTCACATCCTTCTCCTGGCCGCGCTCGAAACGCCAACGCAGGATATCTCTCGCCGCCACGAGTGGTTGAATAGGATGAACTCTGCCCGATCATTTGTTCCACCCCCTGCTTTGCGGGCAGGCGAAGAGGCGGAGCGCTCTGTGTTCTGCTATGGGAGAGGACCTGCATGCCGATAGAGCGGCTAAGTGCGACCCGATCGTTTCTTCGTGAGATCATCGAAGCCGTTCCCGGAGCGGTTTACGCGAAGGATTGCGCGGGGCGGATACTGCTCGGCAACCGAGCCTTCGCAGAAGCGGTTGGCTGGCAGTCAGGCAGCTTTATCGGCAAGAATGACCTCGAATTGTTGGCGGACAAGGATCTGGCCCGCGTAGTCATGGAGAATGATCGGCGCATCCTTGACGGGCAAGGAAGATGCCAAGTTGAGGAAACGCTTCGGGCAGAAGACGGCAGCACGACCTATTGGTTGTCGACAAAGGCGCCGTTCACCGATGATGAAGGGAATGTCGCAGGGCTGCTGGGCGTATCGATTGAGATCACCGAGCGAAAGCGTATCGAGGAACGCGAGAGGCTCCTCGCGCGTGAAATCGAACATCGCAACAAAAACTTGCTCAACGTTGTGCAAAGCGTTGTCAGACTGACGGGAGGGGCGACCGTTCAGGAGTTCCGCGAAGGTGTCAGCGGGCGCCTCGACGCGCTTTGTCGAGCCCAACGCGTCTTGGCAGGCGAGCAACGCAAATCGGTAGAATTGCGCAGCTTGCTGTACGAGGAGTTAGAGGCCTATTGCATCGACACGGTAGGTCGCGTGCAACTGGTGGGCCCTGAGGTGTCGGTAAGCGGCAACGCTGCGCAGCCGCTCGCCCTGCTATTCCATGAACTAGCGACCAATGCTGCCAAGTACGGCGCATTCGCAATGGTCTCGGGAATGCTTGAGGTGATTTGGGGCCTCTGCCCGCAGAGCGGAACGGAACTAACGATCGAGTGGAGAGAGTCTGGCGGGCCATCGGTGAGAATGCCCGCCCAGCAGGGCTTCGGCAGCAAACTGGTACATTCGGTGGTGGAACTCCAGCTTCATGGTACGCTTTCGACGGTCTGGGAACCTGGCGGTGTTCGTTATTCGATGTCCCTACCGCTGAAACGCATCTCGCCAAACTGAAACCCCCTCGAAGTGGTAGCTGGCAGCGCCTGCTAGAGGCGAACGCCTCGCGTATCCATCAGAGTTGATCAAAGAGCCTGGCAGCCGCTGGCCGGACCGACTCGCGCGGATCTTTGGCTTCGGCGGTCACCCGTTCGCAAATCCACAGCGCGAGAGACATACATTCTATTGCAGGCACGCATTTGAGCTTGGCCGCCGGCCGGGCTAAGTTTGGCTCGACACGGCTCCGAGGGAACGGACAAGGGGATGCGGCCTTGGGGTAGAACCTTCCCGCGGGCTCGATGGGTGGCTGCCGCCGCACTGGCTTGCGCGGCCGCAGGGTGCAGCCACGTAAGCATCGCCCCGTTGGATGCATGTTGCCGTGCCGCGTGAGTGGGCGGAGAGCGACCCGCCTGCGCCTACGGTCCACCATAGTCGGTACTGTGACCAGCTCGGCGATCCGCTTCTGGCCGAGTTCGTGGATCAGGCGCTCGCTGCCAATCTAGACCTCGCGCAGAGCGCCGCGCGGCTGGAGCAGGCGCTGGCGCAGCTGGTGCTGGCGCGAGCGGGCTACCTGCCGCAAGTGACTGGCAGCAGCGGCGTGCGGCGAGATTTCGGAGAGTTCACCAGTGACGGCCTGCCATTCTCCCTTGGAGCGGATGCAAGTTAGGAGGCAGACCTGTTCGGCCGGCTCGGCGCGAATCTCGCTGCCTCGCGCGCGCATCGCGAGGCGGCGGGCTATTCTTTTGCGGACCTTCAGCGATTAATCGCCGGAAAAGTGGCTCGCGAGCATTTCCGCTCGCGCCACCGCAGTGCAGCTCGCCATCGCGCGGGAAACGCTGCGCATCCAGGATAACAACTTGCAGATCGCCCGCTGGCGAGTGCCGGCGGGGCTCGTCTCCAGCTTGGATGTCGAGCAGGCGCGTTCAGCGTGCGCGGACGACAGCGACGATACCGCTGCTGGCGGGCCATCCGACTTGGACGGCACTGCGCGTCATTTGAACTTGGCTCAATCACCCGCCCGGGTGAGTACCCGAAGCTTGCGCCGAGCCTATCTTGGCGAGATCCAGCGTCCCCGCCGGTGCCCAGAACCCGTGCACCTGTGGCGCAGCTGCGAACGGAAGAAGCGCTCGGGCCACCGGACCTTCCTCTAGCCGTTTCGCGTCGGTAATGACCAACTCCCCACAGCCTGTGGCGCCGTTCGTCACCACGCCGACTAGCCAGCCCTCGCCCTCCGGCGTCCCAGCTTCGCGCGGTATGAAGCGGCACTCGCCGGCGCGATACTGCCCGCCCAGTTCGAGAACCGACATCTGACGCTGCTCGACGTCGAACCGCACGTAGGCGTTTGGCATCACCCACATCGGCGCGGTCTTCGAGCGGTCGGTGTTCCGTTCCATCCCCCCGAAGCAGTAGCGATGACGCTGCCCCATGAGACGCGGATCGATGTCTCCGAGATCGCCGATGGCATCTTCGAACAGCCGCTCCTCGCGCCATTCGCTGCCGCTTGATCCCAAATCAAAGTGCAGCCGCCGCAGGTGAGCCTTGCCGTATTGGGGCGACCAAGGGGATCCGTCCGTGCTCTGCAAGAACGGGAACGGATTGCCGCAGTAGAACGGCGCATCGAGCATGATGCGTTCGCCGTCCTCCCACGCGTTGAACGTGTGCAGCTGGCATGTCTTCGGCCCTGTGAACCACCGAAGGTCGGAGCCGTCGCCGTCTCGCCGTAAGATGCCGATTCGTGCCGGCGCATCCGGGTCCCAGCGCCACATGGCACCTCCAGCCCGAGCAGCTTCCTCGCTGGTCTGGTAGCCGCCAAGCGGGAGCAGGATGTAATTCTCGGTGATCGCCATGTCATGGATCATGTCCAGCCACGGCACCTCTATGCGGATCTCGTGGCGCAATGAACCGTCCGGCGCGAACGTCCACAGATGGACGTCCTTGGTGTAATTCCCGGTCGCCTGATAGCCGAACGCGACCATCTCTCCGGTCCTGCCGTCGATCTTCGGATGCGCGGTGAACGTCTTGCTCTTCACCTTGCCGGCAAAGTCGTAAAGTCCAAGCGTCTGCAGCGTCACGGGATCGATGAGATAGGGCAGACTGTCCTCTTTGAGCGCGAACAGGCGGCCGCCATGCGCGAAGGCGGTGGTATTTGCCGCGCTGGCATTCAGATACTGGACATCGGGATCGTCAGTGAACCGGTTGCGGTAGTGGCCGAAGCGCATCCGCTGTTTCGCACGGTTGGCGGCAAGGCGCTCTGTTTCCACATAGCGGGCTGCATAAGTCACCCGCCCCTCCGCGATGCGGAACATGGAGATGATGCCGTCGGCATGGAGCAGAACGTCATCTTCGAACTTCGGCGGATAGTACCAGGCGCCACCCAGGCGGTAGAGCGCACCTTCCAGCGTCGGCGGCAAGGTTCCCACCACCTCACATTCGATCGGCTCCACCTCCCGCTGCCGCTCACCCCAGCCAGGCAGGCGCGTTCCCATCGCTTGCTTCATGAACCATTTCCTCACAGCCATTGCCAGTCGAAGCCGGTGCAGCCCCACTACGGGGACGCATAGCATTGAATCCATCTGAGCGAGCAGACCACTCTCCGCACGGCTGTACAGGGCCCGGTCCCGCGATAAACACGGGCGATCAGGGAGAGAACAATGAAGAGCATCCTTGCGTTACTGCTGATCCTTTCGCCCGCCGCACTCGCCGCGCAGTCGACGGACGCGCCCGCCAGCGCGGCCCCTGCCTGCGACCGCGAGTGTCTGCGCGGCAAGATCACCGAGGTGCTGCATGCCCTCGTCGACGATGACGTGAGCAATCTGGACGTTGCCCCTAACCTGCGCGTGACCGAGGACGCCGTGGAGAAGCCCCTGGCCGAGGTTGGCCTGTGCGTTCGGTGACGAAACTGCGCGGCTATCGGCAGGACATCCTCGACGAGCGCGCCGGTCAGGCCGTGGCGGGCATCATGGTTGAGGAAGCTGGGGCGCCAATCCTTCTCGTGGTGCGGGTCAAGGTCGACAGCGAGCAGAAGCTAAGTGAACTCGAACTGGTGGCGACGCGCAGCCGCGCGGACGGCATGATCTACTCCATCGACACGTATAGCGGCGCGCCCACCCTGGGCATGAACATCGTGCCAAAGCCGGAACAGCTTGAGACGCGGGAACGGGCAACCGCGATCGCCATGCACTACCCGCGCGGCCTCAGTAACGCGAAGACGTTCAATGCGGTCGGCACGCCCTTTGCCGAGAACGCCTATCGCATCGAGAACGGCGCCCTCATGGCTGGGCCGGGATGCACGATCATCCCCGGCTGCAGCGACATCGGCAACCAGTCGCTTGCGGTCTTCGAGCGCTTGGGCCGGGTCACCATCAGGGACATCGTTGTCGATGAGCGCATGGGGATCGTGATCATGCGGCTGTCGTGGAACCGCAGCGGCCCAGGATCAGACAAGTTGACTGCCTGGGAAATGTTCAAGGTCTACGACGGGCATATCCACGCAGTAGAGGCTTACATGCGCGTCTTTCCGCCGGAGCAGGACCTTGGGGGGTGGCCAACCAGCGCGGGGATCACCCAGCCCTGATCGCGCCCTCGGCTTTGCAATCCAGCAGATCGGGGCCGAAGCTTCTCCGGCTCGTTTCAGGCGCGAGCCGAACGGAAGGTTTTGAATCGCACCTTGGAGTAGCCCCTACGCCTACGTGCGCCCGAAACCTCTCAGGCTCGCAGATGGGCGGCTCTTTGGCCCAGACACAGATGAGCAGACGCTCCATTCGAAGCTTGCCAACGGAGCTCAGACTTCTGTTGCACTCAGCCCTTGAAGGTTCTGAAGCGCGGCAGCAAAATCGCTGCCAGCGGCGGGCTTCCGTAGGACCGGAACTGCATCGAAGCGGCCTTGCGGATCGACGACTTCGTAGCCCGTACTGAACACAAACGGCACGCAGCGGCGCTCGAGTTCCTCCGCCAACGGATATACCGTCTGCCCCCTAAGATTCACGTCGAGCACGGCAGCATCCACCACGCTCGTCGCGAGCAATGAAAAAGCCTCCGAAAGACTGCTGGCGGGGCCGACCACCGACCAGCCCATGTCCGAGAGCTCCTCCGTCAGATTGAGGGCGATCAGCTCCTCGTCCTCCACCAGGAGGAGCCCTTCCGGCACACCCCGCGCGAATTCATAGCTTTCCTAATTAGTTCCCAGGTATGCAGCCTCTCGCGGATCAGCAACGTCGTCCGCCTCGGTCTGTCCCAGTTTCGCTACAGATTCCGCTTGTCCAGTAACGCAACAACTCAGTTCCCCGGCGTGGACACATCATCTCCTGACGCGCTCTGGATGCCGTCGATCTTCGACGTAAGGACCAATGAGATGCGTAAACTAAACATGCTATTGGCTGTCTCGGCTGCAGCATTGTCGGTGTCCGCAGCGGCTCAGACAACAATGCCCCCCGTGTGCCCACCCGACACTTCGGGTTCCTGCACCATTAGCGTCCAGGATGCGGGCCACAACGACACAACCGCGACCTCAGAGAACTCCGAGTCTATAAGCGCGATGGCCGGCAATTCCAGCGCGAGCAACGCCAGCGGGAACACAATCAATCCGAGCTTCGATAACTCGTCGCAAGCGACGCAGAACGCCACGACACGCACTGGGGACGTCAGGAGCAGCAGCAGCGGCAACTCCGGGGGCAATTCGAGCAACGATAACCGTTCGGCAGCATCGAACGGAAACCAGTCAATGGGCCAAGCGAATACCGGCAATTCGTCCATCGGCGATACGCTAGCGGCTGGCGGAAGTGTCGGTAACACTGCCTCCCTGTCGGGTGGCAACACTATGACGGGAGGCGCCACCACCTCCGGCTCGGCGAGCGAGGCCAGCAACAGCGGCGGCAACAGCAGCGTATCGATCGACGCTGCTGATCGCAGCAGCACCAGCTACACCAGCCGCGCCACGTTCATCCCGCCAGTGATCCCAGCCACCCCAGCTGGCACGGTAGCCATTGGCAACATCATCAAGGAGACCGCCGCTTGCGGCCCCTTGCAGTCGGTTGTGCTGACTGAAATCGTAGGAAGCCATCGCGGAGTGTTCGGCAAGAGCAGCGTGCATCAGGGTTACAACTACGATCTAGCGCCTTTCGAGGACGAAAACGGCAATCAGGTGGATTACCGCCGGGTCCCGCTTGCTGACGGGCGTGGCTACCAGCTCTTCGGCCATCAGCCGATCATCACCTATACTGTGATCGGAATCAGTGGCGGGGGAAATGTATCGCTCGGCGGCGGCGGCAACGGCGGTGCCTTCGGTCAGGCAGGCCTAGGCGGAAGCAGCAATCACACGCGCCTTGTTGCCAACATCCAACTTCGGACTTGCGAAGTCGGAACCATCATGGACGAACCTCGCGTCGTTCATGTGGAGGTGCCGATGAAGGCGATCCAACAGTGATCGTCACAGTCAAACTCGGATTAGCGGTGATCTGCTTTACCGGCCAGTGCTTCCCCGCATTGGTGGGCGAGGCAACCCCGGTCGGAAGCTACACGCTGCAACAGCGGTATGTGGCTTCACCCGGCTACGGTGGTGACGTGCTGGCGTTCAAGGAAACGGAACGCAGCATCTATGCCATCCACCGGGTCTGGACACTCAGGCCTGAGCAACGCCGGCTGGAACGGCTCGCGTCGCCCGATCCTGTCCAGCGCCAGACCATCACCAATGGGTGCATCAACGTCGCGCCCGAAGTCTACGCAAAGCTCGTGGATTGCTGCGCCGATGCTGAGCTGCAGATACAGCCTTGAGAAGCTACGGTCGACGGACGGTCTGGCCGAGGCTGGTGATGTAGCGTCCTAACCGTTGTCTGCCTTGTTGAAGTCTTCTGCCTCTCCTCGACTAACTAGCTGGTCGCGGCCCATGAGCCGGGTTCAGCATACGTTTTGGCCCGCCCCCATCATCGGACGGTGCGCAATCTCTTGTGTAGTCGGGTCCCTCGGGTGTAGACTCATTACGCGGCACACCAGATGCGAGCGCAGATGAGTTGACGGCGGCGAGATAGTTCCCGGGACACTTGTCGTAGCGGATGGCGATGCCACGGAAGTGCTTGATGCGTTTGAAGAACCGCTCGACTAGGTTGCGCTGTCGGTAGAGCCAGGGCGAGAAGGCGAACTGCTGCTTTCGGTTGGAGCGCGACGGGATGTTGGCCCAGGCGTTCCTGCTGGCGGCGGCATCGCGGATAGCGTTGCTGTCATAGCCCTTGTCGGCCAGCAGCGTGGCGCCCTCAGGCAGGGCCTCCAGCAGAACCTCGGCCTCGCGGGCGTCGTGAACCTGACCTCCGGTCAGGCGCAGCGCGACGGGACGACCGTTAGCGTCAACGAGGGCATGGATTTTGCTCGTGAGGCCGCCTCGGGAACGCCCTATGCCGCGATCTGAGGCCCCGTTTTGACCGTCGCACCGTGCTGGTGGACGCGGACGCAAGTGGAATCCATCGTCACGATCTCGCCCTCGAAAGCGGCGGAAACCGCAGCGAGCAGCCGGTCCCACACCCCGGCTTTGCGCCAGCGGACGAACCGATTGTAGCAGGTCGTCGGTGGGCCGTACCGCTCAGGTATCTCAGCCCACGGCGAGCCGGTGCGAAAGCGCCAGAGAATGCCGTTCAACACCCGCCGGTCGTCAACTCGCGGAACGCCGCGCGGCTTGTTCGGCAGCAATGGCTCAATGATCGTCCATTCCTGATCCGTCAGTTCATACCGGCGCCGCGCCATCAAGCCTCCATCCGCCATGGAGGGCCTGAATCAGCTGATGGCCGGCAGCTCAAGCCAGCTTATGAGTTTACGGCCTAGTAGCCGGTAGACTGTCCATGATCTTCAGCGTTCGCTGTGCTCTGCTGGGTCTTCTCGCAGGCTTTACGCGCCAGCACCAATTGGATGGAGCGCAAGAATCCCCCTGCGGACGCTCTGCGTCACCGTACTGACTGCTGGTGCCTCTTTCCTCGCTAGGGTCCAGGAGCGCTTCTGGTCGCTGGCGATGTCCATGGCTGGTGCCATGATAATCTGGGCGTTTGCCGCAATCCCGCTTGGCCCCTCGCCACCTGCAGGGTGCCCCACTTCATGTGCTGACGTGTCTCTTTAGAGGTGTCCCCGAAGGGCGCGTCGGAGGAGCCGCGCCGCGCCGCGCCCCATCTCGAACGCGGCGCCAAGCAGCAGCAGAGCGACGGCACTGCGCCACCTGCCCATGAAGAAACCCGTCCACACCGCCAGAGCAGCGATCTGCAGGAGAAGGGGCAAACGCAGGCTCATGCACGGAGAGGGGCAGCCGCCAGGAGCGGAGTTCGAGGTGAAGACGCCGTCACCAGCCTACTTAGACCGTTACGGTGTGCTCGTGGTGGAATGAAATCCCCGCATCAGGAACCCTGATTGGAACCGCCATAGGCTCGCCGCCGCCGGAGCACACGATGTAGCAATAGGTCGGACTGGGCATTCCCGCAGCGAGGCAGCGATCTGTTTCTGAATCAGCTCGTCCAGCCTTCCAGTCGAGGATTGGCTCAATCTATGCACCATGTGCTTACCAGCGCGGCGATAGAGTTGTGCAACTCACGATAAGCTACCGGCTTGCGAAGAACTGCAGCCCTTGGTGTCTCGGCGGCGATCCTCTGCAACTCTGCTACTCCAGCGTGAGCGGTAATAAAAACCACTGGCACTGGTTTTCGTTGCATCAGAGAAACGACGATATCGATTCCATTCAGCTTTGAATGCTCGAGAATGATGTCCGACACGATCAAACCAAAATCTTTAGCATCTGCGGCCCTCAAGGCCTGCTCGCCATTGGCGGCTATCGTTATCGATGAGAACCCCATATCCTGCAGGAGACTTGCGAGCATCATCCCGATCAACACTTCGTCCTCGACGACGAGGACCGCTGCATCCAGAAAGCGCGAAGGAAGCGTGCGCAATGGCTTTGACAAAAACAGACCCCATTTTCCCATAGCCGGAACCGGATCTGAATGACAAACGATCCTCTGCTCAGCCTGTCCCTCCGTGGGACGGGCGACGGATAACCGATGGGACCGCCAGCGACAACCCTGATGGTTTTCAATAGGGGCGGACTGGCAAACGTAGTTAGTCGCGCTCCTCACCGCAGGTGCGAGGCTGCCGAGCGCACTGTGAAGGCAGCAGGGTTGACCGAAGATGAGGGTTTTACTCTGCGTCGGGGCCGAAGTGGCAGAGGCATGGGTCCTGATTCGGCATTGTGTTGTGAGTGGAGGACATGAAGGCGGTTTGGCGTTGAATCCAACACGGCCCTTTGTATATTGATCTTTCGTGAAGGGCTGGGCTTGTTTAACGATAAAGCGAGTTTCTCTTGGGGGACAATTTGGTTGGAGGATGACCCGACTAGTGGCGGCTGCGCGACACAAAAGGCACTTCTGAATCATTTGAGGCGTGAGTGGCCTAACAGCGTTGATCTTTCTGCGCGACAGATCGATCCCGAGTTAGACGATACGGAGTTCCTCAGAGCATGCATGGCGTTACAGGACGGTGGGCTAATCATGTATGAGGCGCTGCTGACTGGCGTCGGACCCTCACCGAAGCTCTTGGCGGCCGTGCTGACCGTCAAGGGGCAAAGAGCGGCTTCTCGAGACCGGTTATAGACGCGTGGCTTCGCATACGGCATCCACTGCTCCTCAGCCCGACCCTGGTTCTCAATCAGCTGTGACTTCCTAAAAGTCCTACTGCCGGCTTTCGTGCCGCCTGGTTTTGGCTCGTGCCCATGCGTCGCACCAACGAGCGGTGCCTTGATCAGTAGCGATTGATCGGTCTCAACGCGTCATCATCAGGTGTGTGTCAGTTAATGGCGAGCATCGGGCGAAGGAGTCATCCGATTGGCTGATGCATCCTGGCATGTCGCTCTCGCCAGACTAAAACTCGCGGTTCGCAAAACCGACTGGGCGCCCACATCTTTGGATCGGCGAAGGTGCGTTGTGGAGGGCTGCGCTGGGCACCGGCCGCTGCGTTCTTGCAAGACAGGGTACGGTCGAAGCGGGCCACCAGGGCCGCCCTTCCTCGCGCCGTTGCTCGGTCCCACATCGAACACAGAGCGAGCATGGCACGAGTATTTGCGGGAAGCAGTTGGCTGGTCGATCGGTGATGCCAATTCGCCTTCAACCACCGTCCTTCGCGACCCCAGCGCAAGTGATTACGCCGTGTCGGAGCAGTGGGTGCGGGACGCTCTGACTGATAGTTACGCTGACGAGGTTGCGCTTTCATCGTTGTCGGAAACAAACCTCGTCTCCGTTTTTGCAAAGGTCGGGGCAAGCACGCCACGGGGATCGTTGTTGAACGTCACCGCCTTCATAGCGATAAGTGACACGAACTGGCCGCGAACCGTGACTGCTTTAAGGGCAGCGGTGCCAAGCTTGTTCAACTCGATCCTGCCGAACCCATCCTGCAACGAAGTGATCGGATCGCTCGTAGATATGACGAGTGACCACACCCCGCTCGGCAGGTCGATGTCGATCCTGCGTGGCCGGTTACCGGGATGCGGGCGGACCAGATCCTCGGCGGCTCCGTGCATCACTGTCGATGTGAGCTGTGCAGCTGGCGTCTGGGGTGCCTACGACGACGAACCTTTGACTTGCGCAGAACGACCGCGTACTGGATGAATGCCAGCGGCTCGCTTGCAAGCGCTGCAGCCTGACGCCGCACAGATCGCCAATTATTGATGAGACTCTCGGCGATGCTGTGGCGCTTTGCGACCTCGCGCACCGACAAACCATCCTGATTCGCTTCGTCTAGGATCGCTGCCTTCTCATCATCGGAGAACTTCCGGCGTCGCTCCGTTCGCTCAATGATCTCGATCCGGTCCGACACAGAGCCCCCTTCTAGAGTCCAGAAAGAGATTCCTCTACCGGTGC
>CBINJM010000012.1:0-97381 GCA_966251025.1 uncultured Erythrobacteraceae bacterium
CTCCTCCGCCGCCGCCTCCGCCTCCGCCGGTCGCTCGCTGCAACCAGGGGCCGTACATCGTGTTCTTCGACTGGGATAAGTCGGACATCACGCCTGAGGCTGCGACGATCCTCGACAGTGCGGTCACGGCGTATGGCAACTGCAACAACGTGCCGATCATGCTGGCAGGTTACACCGATCGGTCCGGTAGCGCGCAGTACAACCTCGGCCTGGCAGCTCGCCGGAACGAGAGCGTACGCACCTATCTGACGGGCAAGGGTATTCCTGCGGCTCGGATCACCAGCGAAGCCTTTGGTGAAGCCAACCCGCGCGTGCCTACGGCCGACGGTGTGCGCGAACTGCAGAACCGTCGCGTGGAGATCACGTACGGTCCGGGCTCGGGCAACTAAGCCTAGCCTTCACGGCAAAGAAGAAGGGGCTGGGAGAGCGATCTCCCGGCCCCTTTTTTTGGAAGCGCGGCTTCAAGCGGACAGTGGGGCCGACGATGCTCGTATGGCGTCGAGCCTCAGCGACGCATGATCGAGAGGCACTCTGCTGATTTACTGGATGAGCGACGGACCTGCAGCGTCGCTGCGACCGGACTAAGCCTGGCTACGGGCGAACAGCATATCCATCAACGGCGAGATCGGCGTGACGTCATAGCCGGCTGCGCGCGCTTGGGATGCGACAGTAGCGGGATCTTTGCCCAGTCGCGCCTGCGCCAGGGCCCAAAGCAATGTGGAACGCGTGCCTGAGCGGCAGTAGGCGAGCACCGGCCCTTCAGCTCGCTTCAAAGCGTTGACGAGGGCATCGACCTGCGCTTCGCTAAAGCCGGAATGGCTGATCGGGATCGCAACATAGGCCAGCCCCGCCGTCCGAGCTGCCGCTTCGATGTCAGAGCCGGGGGTTTGATCTTGCGATTCCTGCTCAGGTCGATTGTTCACGATCATCGCGAAGCCACGCCTGCGCGCGTCGTCCACGTCAGCCTCGCTGATTTGTGGGCTGGCTGCAAAATTTTCGCTGAGGGATCGAAAGTCGCTCATTCCGTACGTCCATCCGCGGTCTGCCCAACCGGGGTGCGGCCGCCGCGCTTCGCCATGTTGAGGATCTCAACGGCCACCGAAAAGCCCATGGCGGCGTAGATGTAGCCCTTGGGCACATGGAAGCCAAAGCCGTCGGCGATCAACACCAAGCCGATCATCACGAGGAAGGCCAGGGCCAACATGACGAGCGTCGGGTTGCGCTCGATAAAGCGCGCCAGCGGGTCCGCCGCGACCAACATGATGCCGACGGTGATCACGACTGCGGTGACCATGATCGGAATCTGGTCCGTCATTCCGACTGCAGTGAGTATCGAGTCGATCGAGAAGACCATATCCAAGGCGATGATCTGCGCGATGGCTGCCCCGAAGGTGATCTGGCCGATTCCCTTGTTGCGGTCCAGTACTTCACCAGACGCTACCTGCGGCTCCATGCTATGATGAATTTCCTTGGTGGCCTTCCAGAGCAGGAACAGGCCGCCTGCCAGCAGGATAAGATCGCGGCCGGAAAACGCCGTTTCGAATGTCGGCGCTCCGTGCTGACCAGGAGCACCAGTGATCCCCAGCTCGAACAGCGGGGTCTGCAGCGTGACGAGCCACCCGATCAGCAACAGCAGCCCGATCCTCATGCCAAGGGCAAGAAGCAACCCAATCCTACGGGCAATCGCCTGTTGCTCCGGCGGAAGCTTGTTCGACAGGATGGCGATGAAGATCAGGTTGTCGACCCCGAGCACCACCTCCAGAACGATCAAGGTTAGCAATGCGGCCCACGCAGCTGGGTCGGTCAACAGGGCGAGAATGTCCATAGCCGGCGTCATTGCCGAAGCGCCTGCGGCAGGCAAGAGCGGCTTTTACATCGCTGGCGGCCTTGTCAATTTGCGGCAGTCTTAAATCGTTCGCACTGCCGCCCATTGTGAGCTATAGACCCCGAGTGGAGTGGCGGGGCATTTCCATCGCTCCCTGCCGGTCTGACAAGATTGGGCCTGGCAACGGTAAGGGCGAGAGTAAGGGTACGTTCGGTTCATGGGTTACGATAGAGGTCGTCGCGGCAAGGGGCGCGACAAGCGGGATGGTTTCGGCGAAGAAGGCGGTTTCGATCCCTTCATGGATAGCGGTCCCTCCCGCTTCGGAGGCGACGACTGGCGGGGCGGCGGTGACCGATTCGGCGGGTCCGATAACCGTGGCGGCGGGGGCTTCAGTGGCGGCCCGCGCGGCGGCTTCGGCGGTGGCGGTGGTGGCGGCTTCGGCGGCCCTCGTGGTCCGCGCCCGGGTGGCGGTGGCGGAATGCCCGCGCAGGTCGTCGGCGCTGGTACCGGCAAGGTAAAGTTCTTCAACGCGCAGAAGGGTTTCGGCTTTATTCAGCGCGACGAGGGCGGCGATGACGTGTTCGTCCACATCAGCCAAGTCGAGCGTGCTGGGCTGGAAGGTCTTGCCGAAGGGCAGGAGCTGGCCTTCAACTTGGTCGATCGTGGCGGCAAGATCTCCGCGGCCGATCTTCAGGTCGTTGGCGATGTGGTCCCTGTCGCGCAGAAGGCCGGCGCCCCCGCGGGCGGCGGTCAGGCTCAGCGCCAGCTGACGGGCGAAAAGGCTGTTGGGACGGTGAAGTTCTTCAACTCGATGAAGGGCTTTGGCTTCATCACACGCGATGACGGCAAGGAAGACGCGTTCGTTCACATTAGTGCGGTTGAGCGGTCCGGTCTCCAAGGCATCAACGAGGGTGATCGATTCGAATTCGATCTCGAGGTGGACCGACGAGGCAAATTCTCGGCGGTCAACCTTGTGCCCGTTCAGGGCTGATCGTCGGGGCGGCCTCCGCGCCGCCCTGTCAGCGCGGCTGGTTTGACCGGCCGCTGCCTGCACAATACAACGGATCTAACCGGCGGCCCCTCACAAGGGCCGCCATTCTCGTTTGCGCCGGCGACCCGGCAGGGGCCGCCACCACGATGGCGCTTCATGCATGCCAGGAGGCATGAGGATGACGATTACTCCGTTGATGCCCGTTTACCCCCGCTGCCAGGTGCGGCCGGTCCGCGGGGAGCATTGCCACCTTATTTCCGAAGACGGTACGCGTTACCTGGACTTCGCTGCCGGCATCGCCGTCAACTTGCTGGGTCACTCTCATCCCGGCCTGATCGGTGCGATCCAGCAGCAAGCTGCGACGCTGATGCACGTGTCCAATCTCTACGGAAGCCCTCAGGGAGAGCGGCTTGCGCAGCGTTTGGTGGACAACACCTTCGCGGATACGGTTTTCTTCACTAATTCGGGGGCCGAAGCAGTCGAGGCTGCCATCAAGACGGCCCGGGCCTATCATCAATCGGTTGGCGATCCTGACCGCTTTGAGCTGATCACCTTCAACAATGCCTTTCATGGGCGCACGATGGCGACGATCAGCGCCTCCAATCAGGAAAAGATGCACAAGGGCTTTGCACCACTGTTGCAAGGCTTCCGTTACGTCGAGTTCGATGACCTTGCCGGTGCCGAGGCCCAGATCGGGCCTCACACTGCAGGCTTTCTGGTCGAGCCGATTCAGGGCGAGGGCGGAGTTCGGGCGGGATCGCAGGCTTTCATACAGGGGCTGCGGGACCTGGCCGATGCGCATGATTTGATGCTGGTGTTTGACGAGGTTCAGACCGGCGTCGCGCGCACGGGCACTCTCTACGCTTATGAGCAGTATGGCATCACGCCTGACATCATGGCGACGGCGAAGGGAATCGGCGGCGGCTTCCCACTGGGCGCCTGCCTCGCCACCGAGAAGGCGGCGCGTGGCATGACTTTTGGTACCCATGGCTCCACCTATGGCGGCAATCCGCTGGCGATGGCGGCGGGCAATGCAGTACTGGATGTGGTTGCGAACGAGGAGTTCCTTGCCGAGGTTCGGGACAAGGGTGAGCGCATCCGCGCCCGTCTGGCGCAGTTTATCGGGAACTACCCCGATCTGTTCGCGGGTGTGCGTGGGAAGGGGCTGATGCTTGGTCTGCACATGAAGGTGGAGCCGCGTGCATTCATGCAGCACTTGCGGGATCGTCACCAACTGCTGACAGTGGCGGCAGGCGACAATACGCTGCGCATCCTGCCGCCCCTCGTCATCGGCGACGCGGAGATCGAGGAGTTCTTCGAGCGGCTCTCGGGCGGCGCGGCGGACTTCCAGGTCCCGGAAGCGGCCTGATGACGATGCGGCACTTTCTCGATCTGGCGGATGCGGGTGGTGATGCCATCGCAGCGATGATCAACGACGCGCAGGATCGCAAGGCGGCGCGTGCGACCTGGCCGAAGGGGCGCGTGGATGCGGACGCGCCACTCGCCGGCCATGTGTTGGCGATGGTCTTCGAGAAGAACTCGACCCGCACCCGCGTCAGCTTTGACGTGGCTATTCGTCAGCTCGGAGGCAGCGCCCTCACCTTGGAGGCGGCAACGACTCAGCTAGGGCGCGGCGAATCACTGGCCGATACGGCGCGAGTGCTCAGCCGGATGGCCGATGTGATCATGGTGCGTACGGACGATCACGCGAAGGTGGAGGAGCTCGCGCACTACGCCACGGTACCGGTGATCAATGGACTCACGGATAAGTCGCACCCGTGCCAGATCGTCGCGGACTTGCTCACGATCGTGCAGCACGGGAAGGCGCTGCCTGGGCTGGAGCTTGCCTGGCTCGGCGATTGCAACAACGTGCTGCATTCCATCATCGAGGCTGCAGGGTTGATGAGGTTCAACCTGCGGATCGGGACACCCAGCGGATATTCGCCAGACAGATCGATCGTAGAGGCGGCACGTGCCGCTGGTGCGCGAATTACCGTCCTCGAACAGCCGATGGAGGCCGCGGCGGGTGCCGATGTGATTGTGACCGACACGTGGATCTCGATGGGGCAGGAGCAAGGGGAGGAAAAGCTTGCTCAGCTTGCCCCATACCAGGTCAACGACCAGTTGATGACGCGCGCGAAGCCGGACGCCCTGTTCCTGCACTGCTTGCCTGCCCATGTGGGGGAGGAAGTGAGCGAAACGGTATTCGAAGGGCCGCAATCGGTGGTTTTCGACGAGGCTGAAAACCGGATCCACGCACAGAAGTCGGTTCTGCTCTGGTGTCTTGGCCAGCTAGGCTGACCCGGGCTGACTTTTCTTTTGCGGCTTCCCATATTCGGCCGATGGAGATTGCCAACCAGCGCCCGCCAGCCGCGGGCTTCGACCAGATTCTAAGCTTCAGCATACCGTACCGGCACGCGCGTGGGCGCGCTGTTCGGCTCGGTCCTGTGCTTGACACGATCTTGGCTGCGCATGATTACCCCCCCGCCATCAAGCACCTGCTGGCAGAGGCGCTTGTCCTCACCGCTTTGATGGGTGGCCTCCTGAAGCAGGAGGGTGGCCAGTTGACGATGCAGGCGCAGACGCAGGACGGCATCGTTGAACTGCTGGTGTGCGATTATCGCGACGGGGAGCTGCGCGGCTACGTCAAGCATGACGCGGAGCGGTTCGCGAGGTTGGGGGCGAACCCGACGCTCGAGGCTCTGTTCGGCGAGGGTTTTCTCGCGGTTACCTTCGATCTGAGCGACAGCGGCCAACGCTATCAGGGAGTTGTTCCGTTGGAGGGCGATTCTCTCGCAGAGGCGGTCGAAAGCTATTTTGCCCAGAGTGAGCAAATCCCCACCTTGATCCGCTTGGGGGTGCGAGCCGGCACAGGCGGCTGCGTTGGCGGGGGGCTGTTGCTGCAGCATCTTGCTGAAGGCGAGGTGGGACGCGAACGTCTGCATGTCCGCCTAGACCACCCTGAGTGGGAGCATGTCGCTATCATGGGGCAGAGCGTGCGGCACGAGGAGTTGGTCGATCCCGATCTGGCGCTGGGGGATTTGGTCTGGCGCTTGTTTCATGAGGAACGAGAGGTACGGGCCAGCTCGGGAGCGCGGCTTCGCCGGGGGTGTCGATGTTCAACGGAACATTTCGAGCAGGTGCTCGCAAGGTTCCCTAAAGAGGATCGGCGCGACATGCGTAACGAGGACGGCATCATTTTGGTGGATTGCGCCTTCTGTTCGCGCGAATTCCCGATCCAAGATTAGGATAGCCGGCTTGGGTGCTCGACTGCAGTGCCCAGCATCCGCTTTGTAGCTATTGGGAGGATGACATTGCGACAGATCTTCCGCTCTCGGCGATGGCTCCGGGCGACGCTGGTGCTAGGCGGAGCCGCGGCGGCCGCCATTCCGGTTGCGGCCATGCCCCCGAGCCTCGCAATGCTTGACACTCTGTCAAAGGGCAGCTGGACCCTGCGCAACCGCAATGATGGCTCCCAGGAACGGATCTGCGTCCGTGACGGCACGGAGTTCGTCCAGCTCCGCCATCCCCAGCCGGGATGTAGCCGTTTCACCGTCAAGGATGAGCCGGACGAAGTCGTGGTGCAATACACCTGTCGAGGAACGGGCTATGGCCGGACCACGATTCGGCGGGAGGGCCCAGAGCTGGTTCAGGTCAAGAGTGAGGGTATCCAGAACGGACGGCCCTTCTCCATCAATGCTGAGGCTCGGCGAAGCGGCCGCTGCTAGCGTCTGCCATTGCCCGCTTCGTCGATGCGTCATAGGTCGCAGCAATGACTGAGAAATCCCCTGCTGCTGCTGTTGTCTTGCTGTCAGGCGGGCTTGATTCGATGGTCTCGGCGGGGATTGCGCGGGAGCGAGGGTTTGCGCTGCACGCGCTGACAATCGACTACAATCAACGCCATCGCTGCGAGATTGATGCCGCTCGCTCGATTGCTCGAAAGCTCGGCGCCGTGCGGCACGTGGTGATGCCACTGGATCTGCGGCAGTTTGGCGGATCGGCGCTTACGAGCGACATTGAGGTTCCGAAAGATGGCGTGGGACCGAGCGTTCCCGTTACCTACGTTCCCGCGCGGAATCTGGTCTTTCTGTCGCTTGCACTTGGCTGGGCCGAGGCCACGGGCTCTCGCGACATCTTCATCGGCGTCAATGCGCTGGACTATTCAGGCTATCCCGACTGCCGGCCAGAGTTCATCAAGAGCTTTGTGGAAACGGCCAAGCTGGCGACAAAGGACGGAATACTGGGCGGGGGCTTCACGATACACGCGCCGCTGCAGGAGTGGGGGAAGTCGCGCATCGCGCGGGAGGCGAACAGGCTTGGGTTGGACGCTGGTATGAGTTGGTCCTGCTACGATCCCACAGCCGAGGGGATCGCATGCGGGTTGTGCGACAGCTGCCGATTGCGACAGAAGGGATTCGCTGAAGCCGGGTTGGTCGACCCGACCCGCTATGCCGCGGTTCCGTCTCCTGACTGATCTGCGGGGGCTCAGCCGCGCAACAGCACTCAGTACGCGATATGCTCACCTGGATCGGCCGGCAAGTTCGTTTCGCAATCGTCTGTGCTCGCGCGCTACAATGGCCGTTCCGTCCTTGTTGAAGACTCGAGGGGCCACTTCTCGCGGCGCCCGGAGCAGAAGAGCGCCGACAGCCTCCCGGCTGAAGTATCAACCCGAGCGTTGAGCAAGTCGCCGAGGTGGGCGAATTGCTGCCTTGCTAGATCCTACTGGAGAGCCTTAGCACAGAGACGCTGGCCCGCAGAGTTGCCGGCCAGCACCGCAGATGCGCTTAACGGATTGAGGACCTGTTTCATTACGAACGTCGCGTTGGCTCGTGTCGGCCGATGGCAGTCCATCCGACTCAATTAGCGCGTTGGCAATATGCCTCCCGCAACCAGTGCTCCGATTAATTGCTCAATTGCCCGCCGCGCTTCTTGGTCGATCGTTGTTCCACCCGTTACCGGGTCCGGCGAGGACGCGCGCCGCCATCCTCCGCCTCGATAAAAGCGGTCCTGCATCTTGGATCGGTCGAGCAGCCGCATTCCGTCTTTGGGCGCAGCGAACAGCCAAGTGCCGGATTGCCAGGATGCGATCTGCCCCCCGCGGCCTGACCACGCGCCAGAGGGATTGCTTCCGATGAGCCAGCATTCACCATCCTTAGGACTGGTGGGCGGCAGATCAGTCTCTCCTTCAACTGCGGGGTGGAGCAAGAGATCAAGGAGAGAGTGCGCCTCGTTGATGAAGAACTCCTTCTGCGCCTGTCCTGCGAACAACAGGGGAAGAGCGTACCGGGGGCTCTTTGAAGGGAAATCAAGCGGGTCGGACATAAAGTTACCTCGTCAAACAATTCAGTCAAAGGTCGTCAGGAGAAGCGGATCGGACAGGCCACGAAGACCGACCTGCCGTACCCAGAGGGGCGAGCCGGCATGTGCCGTGGCGAGATCGGTAAGTTGATCCGGAGACAGAACAAGTCGTGGCTCATTAACTTCCCAACGCACCGTTGGCTGCTCAACCTGTCCGAGGCCGACGACGTAGCTTTCGGTCGGCTCAACCAGGGGAGTCGGCAGCAGGTCTTCCCAAGTCCAGGCTCCGCGAGCGCGCCGGGTCCATTCAAAAGTCAGCTGACCATCGGGGAGGGTTGTGGTGCGCGGGTGAACCGGGGACAGCGGCTTTAGGCTCAGGCCGGCATTGACAAGCTCAGCCGTGACCGGCTCCTGATCTGCCAGACCTATGGCGGCGAAGGTGATCTTGTCTGCTCCGCCCACCTGCTCCGGATCGAGCGCAACAAGCGCATCGCCCAGCAGGACGAAGCTTGCACCCGCCGGGTGCCCTTTCAGGGCGGCCCCTTCAGTCCCGCCGCGTCCACGCAGGAGGCCAGTCAAACGCCAGCGCGCCTCGCCCAGGTGCTCGACCGCAGCAAATTGCAAGATTTCGCCGCCGATCAGCGCCCGATTGGCACCGTTTGTCAGAGCATCAGCAGACGCGCTCATGAGAACGAAGTCGTCTGAGACGAGGTCGACCTCGATCGAGGCGTAGCGCTCTAGCATTACCGCACGGGACGGCGGTACAGCCTTCACCGACGCGCCCAAGACGCAGCGGCGTGGTCCAGCATTGCCGATCGGCACGAGGTTTCCGCCATCATCGCGGTAGAGCGCCGCCCCCTTCCAGGCGCGCGAGCGCGAGGAGGCGGCGGCAAAGACCTGGCGCGTGTCTTGGGAGCCGGATCCGCTCCAAGGCAGCTCGACAACCACGAGATGGGTCGGTGTGGCCACGAGGTCAGGTGCAGGCAGTGCCTCGCCAGCATCCGCAACGATCCGGCGCTTCGTGCTTCGCGGAAGCCGACGCAAATCGAGTTCTACACCATTGTCGCGCCACTCCCATCCTTCAACTCGCCATAAGCCGGCGCTGCCGGGTACACGAACGACTGAGCCGGGGCCGATAGAGTGGTCCAGTTCGGCCGTACGCCAGACGAGCGTCTCTCGCGACCACCCAGCACGATCCGCGGCTGCGCTGGCGAGCTTGCGAGCGGCCGTAGCCTCAAGTGCGCCCGGGAATTCGATAATGCGCTGCCGACCGGGTCGTGCGCGGCCCTGCGGTCGCTGCATCCCAGCTTGATAGTCGCGGGAGGTGTCGTAGTAGCGGAGCCCCTCGGGAATATCTTGCATGTCCGGCTGACGCCGGCGGGTTGTACCGGTGGCCGCAGCAAAGTTCTCCGCCTCTGCATCAATTGCCGGCTCGGTCAGAAGGGGAGGATTTGCCGGCAAATCATCTGCGGCTTTGATCGTCAGGCGCTTGCCTGCGGCATCGAGCGCGAGCGGATAGACTTGATCGATCGTCGCGAGGGTCTGCGACAGCGACCCACCGTCATTGCTGAAGCCGGTGAGCTCGTCGAGCGGACGGCTTGCTTCGACTGCTTCGCTGACCTGCTCGACCATGCTGGTCAAGCTCACCTGTCCATCATCGGCAATGACTTCAAAGGTGAGTGCGGGAATACGGTTGCCGAATTCCGCCAGTTGCAGACTTTCAAAGACGCAATAAGCGAAGTCTCGAAAAGCAGGAGCGCTGGCACCTTTTTCTGCAAGAATGAGGGGGTCGGCCGGCTGGTCCCCGTGCCCTGTGTAGACGCGTAAGTCGCCGCCTACTTTTAGGTCGCCGCCGGCACCCACTAGCAAGTTGCCGTCCGCCCAAACGCGGCCCAGACGCGCGATAGGACGGCTCGCTAGAGCCACCGCGAAGGAGACTGAGTAGCTGTAGGTCGTGACCGCCGGCTTCCCCTTCCCCCCTTTGCCTTTTTCTGTCGTTTCGATGAGGTCAGTCGACCAGATGATGCTACCTGCCGATCGCATCGTTCCGTAATGGCGAGGGACAGCAGTGCCGTAGCTTGAAGTGGTGACTGCCAGTTCCTTGAGGCGTGGACCCTGTCGGCCTCCGGAGCCGGAGATCGACCGATCGAGCTGGTTGCCGATGAGCGAGCCCAACGCACCGCCCAACGGCCCTCCGAGAGCGGTGCCCAAGGCGGTGAAAACAAGTGTAGCCATGAAGCTGACCTATTCTGAAGGAAGGCGCCAGTGGTGCTCCAGCGGCCAAGGCAATGGGGCAGGGCTCAGCACTACTCGTCCGAGCCCTGCGTGGGCGTGGACGACGATATTTCCGAAGCCGCAGATGCCCGCGTGGAATTGCGCCGCGCCAGGCTTCACCACCAGAATATCGCCGGCCGCCATATCCTCCCCTGCGGGCACGAGGCCGACCTCGGCGGCGGCCCTAACGAAATCGCTGATGCTCGTGCGCCGGAGCGTGTACTGCAAGGGAAGGCGCGGTGTACGGCCCGCGGCCGCGAGGGCAATGACGAGCACGCCCACACAATCTAGCCCTCGACAAGGATCCCGCCCGTGGAGGCGGAACGGAGTACCCCCCAAGGCCATTGCAGCCGCCGCCATGGCAGACCGTGGGTCCATCATCCACCCTGCGGATAGCGGGTGAGCAAGTCGTTGCCCGGGAGGAAGGGCTCACCGCGAAAGTTGACCGCGTTGCTAAAGCGATCGCGGCAGGTCGCGAGCGTATGGTCGCACCCCTCCCGCAGCAGGGCCCGCGTGCCGATCAGCAGGCCTTCGTTGAGCTCTGCGTCGACGAACAACCATCCCGCTTCGGCACTCATGATCTCCATTGCCTGCCCGGCATGGGGGCCATCAACCCAGCGCAGACTTCCACTTTCAAATATCTCGGCACTTGGCACGCCCGTGAACCGCATCGCCGCGTTCTCCAGATCGACCGCGGCTAGCCACGCCTCATGCGTGTAACGAACCGGGTTTAGCGTGCAGCCCGGCCCGCAGAACTTGGCTCGACACGTCGGGCTGGTCCTAGGAATCGGATCGGCTTCAAGGGCGGCTTTCACGGATTGCAAGTCAGCTTGGTAACCGCCTGCTTCTTCAGCCACGCCACCGATGACGCCGCGGTAAAGGATCGCGCTCTCGAACGTTTCCCAATCGACGAGTCCGATCTCGACAGTCGCACCGTCGAACCGACCGGACTGCAGGTCCGCCGCGGCAATGCTGTCGTGGGTAAGTGCCCCTTGCACCTCGGCGCTATCCGAGGACAGATCGGCGGTTCGCCTGATGGCGCTCGGCAGCATGCCCGGTGAGCCCCGATGATTGATGCCCTCGAACCAAAGGTCACAATCATGGCTGGTTAGGCCGATCGTCACCCCGTCTTGGCGCCGGATGCGCCAGAATGTCGCAATGCCTTCGAGTTCGCGCTGGAAGAAGACCTTGCTCATGCAGCTTCTCGAACTTCGATCAACGGCACCGAGGGTGCCTCGCCTGCCGCGAACGCTGCGGCGGTAATGTCGAGTCGGTCGGTCGCGAACCGTACCGGCACGTCGAAATAGAAGCCGGCGCGGACTTCGGCTCCTGCGGGCGGCGCTTTGGAGAAGACGATCCATCCTCCCTGCTCAAGAGCCCAATCGTGGGTCACCGCGCCTCCGACGCTTGCCACCACGCTCTCGACACGAGGACGCGTAATGTAGCGCACCTGCGGATCGGGCCCCGCATAGTGCTTGCACAGGCGGAATCGCGCCGTCAGGCCATCTCCGATCCCAAGCAATTGATCGAGCGGGTCCGGCTGCCCGGTCATCCCGCGTGAGCTATAATCGAATGGGTCGCGCAGCCTGAAGCCGCGCGCCGCGCCACGACGGGCGCGGAAGAAGGCGATCAACGTGCCCAGTTCCTGCTCGGACCGGAGGCCCGGTCCTACGTCGAAGTGCAGTCGTGCATCTGTCCAGTGGCTTGCACGCCGCTCGTATCCAGAGGCAGTAAGAGAAATAGATGTTGAGAACTCGGCTGAAACGCCAGCATCTCGTCCGAGCGCCAGCGGATAAAGAACATCATCAAACGCCTGCATCTTATCGTCCTCGGAAGGGGGTAAGCGAGTATATCCGTCGCGGTTGACTTGGGGCAGCGCCCAAACGAAGCGCCGGGGCACACCTCGCTTGATCGCTTCATCAATCCCGATGTCGATCCGACGCCAATAGAGATCAGCGTGGCTTGGACGGAGTACGAACCCTGCGAGGTAGTCCTGCTGCTCCAATGGATAGCCCAGCCGTTGCTGCACAGCTTCGTAGGCCCGGTAGCGGTCGCCCTGGTTGCCCTCGGTTAGCCAGTCATAATCCTCCAGTTGCAGGCGCTGATAGGCAGGCCAAGCCCAGCTTTCCGGGAGATTGGCGCGGCGCACCTCTGGCATGTTCGCGTCAAGGAAGGTTGGCGTGAACAGCAGCAGCATGGTCTCCGCCTCGCCGCCGGCCTCTCGGAAAACGCGGTCCCGTAGGGCACCAGTGGAGGCTGCCAGCAAGTCGCCGGCCCGGTCGAGCAGGGTTAGCTGCTCGTCAGAGAGCGGCTGTCTCAGGTCCTCAATGACAGGCGGATTATCGCCGAAGGCCGAGCGGGCGGCATCGTCGTAAAGTGCGATCCGTCCATCGGGCAATGTCCACCACCATGGCTCGCCGATTTGGAAGGCGATGGGAAGATCCGCATCCAAGGCGAGGCGGACAAAGCGAGCTGCCACCTCCTGAAGAAAGCTCATCGCCGCCGGATTCGCAGGTGACAGCAGCGCTGAGGGCGGAACCCAGCCCGTCAGGGCGGGGGAACCGTCGGAGAAGCGCTGCTGCCATTGTGGAGGGCAATGTTCCGCGAAAAGCTCGTACGACACGGAGATGATCGGTTTGTACCCGAGCCTCCGGCATTCCGCGAAGAAGCTCCGGTGCCAAGCCTCAGCGGGGACGCAGAGCGGCCCGGTCTCCCCGGCCAGCAGAGTACCGCCAGCCCCGGGACTAAGCCGATAATAATGGCTCATCCCCACGTAATGTGTGATCGCGCCGCGATAACCTAGGCCGCGTATGCCGCGTAGCAGCCGCAGCGGTGTAAGATTGTAGCTGTCATCGTAGGCCGTCGCCATCTGAAGGTCGTGCGGCGGCATCAGGATTTCACCGATCTTGAGCATCGGCCGGTCGCCGGAACAGGTGATATCGGTGAGCTCGACCCATCCTATGGCGGTGCCGGGCAGTAGGCCCGTGTTGGCAGGATCATGTCCGGGCGGAGCGATCGAGATGAACATCCTCTCGATAGCGTGGGGGTTTACCGGCTGCGCGGTCTCGTCCAGCACCCAACCGCTCGACAAGGAGGAGAAGGGTAGCGTGATGACCGCGTCCTCAGGCGATCCTTGTGCGTAATTCCACAGGCGAACGTACCAACTGCGATTCGCGCCGCTCGCGTCCTGTCCCTCGATGGTTAGTGTCGGCCCATGCGCTTGGTCCAGCTGGATGACGCCGCCCGAGCGCCAGCGGAAGTTCAGCGTGGTGCGGGAGTAGTCTCGGTCTGTCTCATAGGCCAAGAGCGGATGATCGTAATGATCGCTGCTGTCCCAGATCAGCCCGGCAAGCTCGTTAGCCCGATGGAATACGACGTCCACTCTCATTGAGTCCGGGCCGGTGGTCACCAGCGACCCCATCATCGGGCGGGGGAAGTCGATCGTCCAAAAACGCGCATCGAACCGCTGGATGAAGTCGGATTGCTGGCCGTCTCGCTCCCGCGCAAGCCAGAATGCCATTGATATACCTTCCTAAAACGTCTGCAGCGCGCGCCGAACTTGGCTTGCCACTTGGCGGGAGGAGCGGCGGAGCGCAGTGGGCGCATCGCTGCCGCGGGGTTGGCTCAAATTAATGGAGACCCGCACATCGCGCTGCTGGGCACCCGGACCCGCCTCGATGCGACCCGAGGAGGTGGGAACGAAGACCTCCGGACCCTTTTCACCCACGAGGTAGGCCGATCCTGGTGCTACGGGGCCACCCGTCGCACGGCCGGGCAGTCCGAAGAGGGAGCCGAGGGCGCCGGAAAGGGTGGCGCCCAGCCCACCTGTGATGCCCCCAGCAGAGACCCCACCTTTGAAGAGACTGCCAATCCCCCCCTGCACCGCCTGTGCCGCAATCTCGTTCATGCTTTGCAAGGCCACGCGCTTGAGGTCGTCGAAGCCCAAGGTCCCACGGCGGATAGCGGAGAGCAGGCCGCGTTCGAAGACGCTGCCCGCTTTGGAAAAGCCGTCTACAAGGTTGTTATCAAGTGCTCCGCGCATCGATTCGATGTCAGAGCGGAAACCGGAAGTGCTGGCACGCACCTCGATCCTGAGGGTTTCGAGTTCGTCATCCATCGCGTTCGCGCTCCATCAGCGTGACCATTTCCGATCGCGTCAGCGGCTCTCCGGGCGGCGGGTCGTCCGTTGAAAAAATTGCAGCCAATTCGGCAGGGGTTGCGTCCCAGAAAGACTGGGGCAGCCAGCCAAGCGTACGAGGAATGATGCCGGCCAAGCGGATGGCGTTTGCCGCAAAGGTGGTTCGGTTCTCCGTCATCCAGCACCCTGCAAGATTTGGTACAGGAGGGTCTTGAGCGGCTTGGAACTGGCAGCCAGGCCCTGTGCCACGATCGCCTCGCCAACGGCTTCACGCGACACTTCGGTTCGCTCATTGAGACAGTGCCAGAACAGGGTCGCCAACTCTTCCAGTCGCAGCCGTCCGTCACCTGCCCGCTCGACGAGCGCGAACAGCGAACCGAGTTCTTCCTCGGCCGCGACAAGTGCGGAAAAAGTGGGGCGAAGAACGCAAGGGCGGCCGGCAATCAGGAGCGTTGCCTCCCCGCGTACCGCATTGGCGATTCCGCTCATGCCGGACGCACCGGGCCGCTGCTTTCAAGCTGCAGCGTGTAATTGCGCTCACCATTGAAGTCGCCCGCATAGTCGAGACGCTGCACCAGGAAGCGGCCCCGGAGCTTCTCGCCATCTTCGAAGGAGAGCTCGTATTCTTCGATCGTTCCGGCAAGAGCATGGGAGCGGATTGCCGATTCTGCTGCGCTACCGAGGAAGATGCCGGCAGCGCTGACAGAGACGGAACGAGTGCCGGCCCCGGAGAGCAAGTCGCGCCAGCCTCCCGACTCCTTGTGTGTAATCACCACGGTATCGCCGTTGATCGACATCTGAGTCGTACGTAGGCCGGCAACGGTCTGGTAGGCGGCCGGCTCTCCGCCGTCGCCAATCTTGAGGAGGAAGGCAGAACCCTTCTGGGCAGTCATCGTGGGATTCCTTCTTCGGGCGTGTCAGGTTTCAGGATGCGGAAGCGATATTCGAGGAGGATGGCGCGCCTGTTTCCCGAACGCTGCTCGGCACGAGCGCGGAGGAAGGTCACCGAGGCCACTTCGAACTGGGAGCGGGCGGGTGGAAACGCCTCGACGCGGTCCTCGATGGCCTGCACAACATGGGCGGCGGTCGCCGGATCATCGCCGCGAACATGCAGCTCCAGCGCGACGCGCACTTCCCGTCCCTTCCGGGTCTTGGTGCTCCAATCTACGCTGGCGCTGGCGACGAGGCCTAGCCATGGTGGAGCCACCGCAACGGGCGCCTCCTCGGCTACCGAGTTCAGTTCGCTCGTCAAAGCAGGGTCGGCACGCAACCAATCGATGAGCTCGGCCCGCAACAGGGTTTCCATCTATTTTTCTCCGGTCATGTCTGGCCAGAGCAGGCGCGGCATGCGCCAGCGGAGCGGGTCTGCCCGCCGGGACCGCAGCTTCTCTTCGGCGTAAGCCTTCGCCAGGCGAGCAGCCCTCTCCTCAAGCTTTGCGATCCCGCGGCTCCGGGAGACGGGGCGGGCGGTGATCATGTCAACCGCAGCCGGCGCCAGGGTCGCCACAGGGCAGCGACAGCCGCCGGCGGCGCAGTATCCCCACCGCCAGCTGCACGCTGCGTGTAGTGGTGTGCGGCCAGACGAAGGATGCCTTGGCGCAGGCTCTCCGGCAGTGCAGACCAATTGGGTGTTATCCCTGCGGTAAAGCGCACCGCAAGACGGCTAGCCCCCACCTGCCGAAGCAGCCGAATCTTGGCCGTTCCATCGGCATCAAGCTCGACTGCGTGGTCTTGAGCCTTGACGGGAAAGCGCGTGCCGTGGGGGAGCAGGCCCTCAAGTCCAGCAACCGCTTGGACCGGTCTGGTCTGCAGCTTCTGCCAAAACGCGGAGGCCGGCAGAGTCTCCTCGCACAATGCCTCGAGCGGCATATGTCCGGTGAAAGCTTCGCACATGTCCAACGCGCCGTGCAGGAGAGACGTCAGCACCGCATCATCGCGCGGCGTGGTGATCGCGAGCCAATCCTTGAGCTCGTCGAGGGCCGCGCCCGCCACGATGGCCGGCACGACTATTGCCCGCTTCATGGCGGTCTCCGTGATTGGAAGTGTGAAAAGGCACGCTCGCGCCGCGGGTGGGAGGCGGATTGCGGCGCGAGCGTGCAAGGGGGCGGCACTTGAAGGCGCCGCCCCGGAGCGAGGCGAGGTGTCGCCTACGCCTCGATGCGCAGGAGCTTGATGGCCGCGCTGTCCAGCACCTGTCCGCCGACCCGCTTCGTCGCGTAGAAGTGTACGAAGGGCTTGTTGGTGAACGGGTCGCGCAGGACAGTCGTGGCGCTGCGCTCCGCGATCAGATAGCCGGCCTTGAAATTGCCGAAAGCGATCGGGAACATGCCTGCCCCGACATCGGGCATGTCCTCGGCCTCGACAACCGGATAGCCCAGCAGTCGGTCCGGCTGCCCTTCGACCAAGCCGGCTTGCCACAGGAACGCACCCTCGGCTGTCTTCAGCTTGCGCATCTCGGACAGGGTAGTCGAGTTCATCACCCAGACCGCACCTTGGCGGTAGCCCGCCTTGAGTGTGTGGACGAGGTCGATGAGCCGATCTTCCGGATTCGTGTCGAATCCGTCTTCATCGCCTGACCCGATGTATTGCAGCGTGCCGAACGGACGGACCGAGTCCCCTGCCATCGAGACTGGAGAGGAGAGGAAGCCAAGAGGCTGGTTAATCCCTGTGCCGTTGACAAATGCGGAGCCTTCGGCGCGGGCGAACTCCATCGAGATCTCGCTGGCGAGCCAGCTCTCGAGGTCAAAAGCGGCGTCATCCAACATGCTCTGGCTGGCTGCCGGGTTGGCGTACAGCTCGCCCGTGGGTGGAGCGATCTCGGCGAACTCGGGAGTGTCGGTTTCCGGACGTGGCGAGGTCTCGCCCACCCAACCGCTGCTCGTTCCGCCAGTCGTGACCAGCTTGCGATAGCCGGCGCTGCCGACGTTGACGA
Organism: uncultured Erythrobacteraceae bacterium; assembly: GCA_966251025.1. Lineage (GTDB taxonomy): Bacteria > Pseudomonadota > Alphaproteobacteria > Sphingomonadales > Sphingomonadaceae > Croceibacterium. The sequence continues at coordinate 17,459 of CBINJM010000012.1, forward strand.
CTTGTGCGAGCTGGCGGATCGGGCTGATTTCCCGCAGCTGCCGGGCAATCATCGCGTCAATTTCCGTCGGCACTGCAAAGCCCCCGTCGGCCGGAATTACTCCCGCTATGGACTTCAACTCGGTCTCTCGCCCCTGACGCAGATAGCCATCGACGAAACCTTTGACTTCGGGAGCCCTGCAGCCGGCAAGAGCCGGTCGGCCTGCGGCGCGGCTCACTCTTTCCAGTCGCGCCTTCACTTCATCCACGTCGTAGCGAAGACCCGCGATTTTCTCTTCGGCTTCATCCTGGCGGGCGACCAGATCGAAGGAGGCGGCCAGCGCCTCGGATTCACGTTGCATAGCCATCGGGGCAGTCACCTTTCGTTGATAAAAAAAGGGCCGCCCCACTGGCGGCCGGTTGAACCCTGGATCTTGGAAGCCCACCATCGCGGACATCTCTGTTGAGGTGGTGGCGTTGCACGGCTCGTTGTCATCGCAGCAGGTGCACCCGCGCCGCCGGCTGGAGCGGATGGGTGACAAGACTGACTTCAAGCAGTTCGACATCCTCCAGCAGGCGCCCCGCAGGCAGTATCCGGTAGCGGCGGGCGCGATAGCCGAAGCTGAGACCGTTGACGGCGCGGTCGCGCAAGAGTTGGGCAGCACGGCTGTGCACATTTTCGACCCGCGCGATCACGCGCAGGCCGCGGCTGTCTTCACACACCCATTCGACCGTCCCGATCCGTTGAGTTGGCCGATGCTGCCAGTAGAGCGGCAGCGGTTCGCTGCGCTCCGCTAGGCTCCGGCTGAATGCCCCGGGCCGGATCGTGTCACGCGCCCCATCGGCAATGTTGAACAGAGCGGCGTAGCCCGCAATGCGCGGAATGGTGGTGACGGTGCTCATTGGAACATCCCTGGGACACCGAGCCGCACCGCGATGCCGAGCAGCAGCAAAGCCATCACTCCTCTCACCACCCATTCCACTACCGCCTTCCATGCGCTCGACTTGGCGTTGCGCCACGCCGCCAAAATCTCACGCAATTCGTCGATGTCGTTTTGCGCTCGGTCATCGTCGAGGTTCAGCCGGATGAGCACGCGGTCGGCACCGAGTTCCGTTGCCTCTTCGACGATTGCTCGGAGGGTAATCAGATCGCTGCCATCGGTGGTCGCCTGGGCTATCAACTTGGCGAGCATGTCTTCGCGGCTCATCCGTTGCCTCCCTTGGGCGGAAGGCCGAGCAGCGCGCGCTTCTCCTCGGGTTCGAGGAAGTCCGCGTTCGCCACCTGTGACCACAGAGCCTCGCGGTCCTGAGCCAGCGCGGGAACCCGATCGAGATCGACGGAAATCGTCAGTTCCGGAAACCACGGTTTCAGCCCCTGCTGCAGCCCTGAGAGGATCTTGCCGGCAAGCGGCAGGAGGGTCAGGCGCCAAAGGGCGCGGTTTGCCTCCTTGTAGTTCGCATAGGTGTTGTCGCCCGGCATCCCGAGGAGCATGGGCGGCACGCCAAAGGCCAAAGCGATGTCTCTCGCCGCGGCAGCCTTGAGTTCCGCGAAGTCCATATCGGCCGGGCTGAGCGAAAGGCTCTGCCACTTCAGGCCGCCTTCCAGCAGCATCGGCCGGCCCGCATTGCCAAAGCCGGAAAAGGCTTGCTCAAGCTCGGCCTTCAGTCGCTCGAATTGATCGGAGGTCAGGCCCGCTGCATCGCCGGGATCATAGACCAGCGCACCAGAGGGCCGCGCCGCATTCTCCAGCAGCGCCCGGTTCCAATTCGCCGCGGCATTGTGGATGAGGACAGCCTGCTCAGCGGCGGAGAGACAGCCGGCGCCAAAATGGTCGTCGGTCGGGTGGAAGGATTTGAGGTGGATGACAGTCGGCCAACCATCCTCGTCTTCCACCGGCAGGTCCAGCGTGGTGTCGCCAACTTTATATTGGTAGGCGGTCGGCCAGCCGTCGCCACCTTCCACGATCGACATCCGCTCCGGCCGAAGCGCGAAAAGCTCAACGGGCCGACCCTCCCCGTTGCGCAGGATCTGCACGAAACCATTCCCATGCAGCAGAACGTGCGCGGCAAGAGTCTCAAGCAGTGATTGCCCCGCCGAGGTCGTGCCGAGCAGTTGCCGAACGTCGTCATTGTCGACTGCCACGGGCGCGCTGCCGACACCCTCGGCCACGATGCGTACTGCACGCTGGGCCACCGGGTTGAGAAGGAAGCCCTCCCGCACCGCGCGGCGATAATCGTATGGCGCCCGCGTCCCCGAAGTCTCGAAAGCGAGCGACCACGGGGAGATGTAGTTGCGCGCCAGCGGCACGCGTGCTCCGCCGCCGCCCTTGAAGGCGGTGCGCAAGCTGTCGAGGAAGGACATGCTCGTTTCCTTGTTGTGCGTCGTTCCGGTGGCCGCTGGCCCGCCGGTCTTGGCAACCGGGCCGACCATGCTCGGCCGGCCGATCAGGACTTCAGATTTGCCTGACGCGGGCCTGCCCACGATTGCCCAGCATCAGTTCGCTCAAGGCCCAAACCATCGCGTCCGCGCGATCCGGGCTGCGACCCGGGCCCTCATATGAGCCGCCGGCCATGATGCCGCAGAGTTGGTCCTCCAGCTTTGGGAAGAGGCCCACATGATGCACTCTGCCGGCCTCATAGAGAGCGGCGATCGGCTCCGCCCGGGCAGACTTGCCGCGACTTGCATGAACCAGCCGGATCGGCATCTGGAAGTCCGCCGCGCGCAGCACGCTCTCCACCATTGATCCTCCCTGGTTTGCCTCCGCCACCACGCGCTCGGCCTTCCAGGCTTGCGCAGCGGCAGCTACGGCATTGGCCCAGCGCTCCGGGCTGGCTTTTGCGACACTGGCGTCGGCAAGCACCACACCCGTGCCGCTGTGGGTGATCCCGGCGACGATGATTCCGCACTCGTCCCCCCGGGCGGAGGCGGGTGGATCGACTCCGACCACCACTCGAGCCATCGGCTCGGTTGTGAAAGCCTCGCGGCGCTTCTCCAGCAGGGACCGGGTCCACAATGCGCCTTCCACCTCCGCCAACATCTCGCCGTTCAGCTCCTGCCGTCCGAGGGCGGTGTCGCCGAACTGCTTCTTCATCGCGCTGATGAAGCGTTGGGGCAGGTTCAGGGCATTCGAGTAGGTGCTTCCGCGTGTAATCACTACGTCCGCGTCATTCTCGCTCGCCATCAGTCGGCGCAGGAGGGGGACTGCGCGCGGCGTAGTCGTCGCCAGGATCTGCGGATGCTCACCCAAACGCAGGCCCATCTGCAGATTGTCCCAAGCTTGAATGGCGCGTTCTCCAGCATTCTCCCATTTGGCGATTTCATCGCACCAGGCGTGGCTGTGTTGCGGCCCTCGAAGGCTCTCCGGTTCCGCTGCGGAATAGATGAAGGCCTGCGCTCCGTTGTCCCACGAGATGCGTCGCAGCGATGCTTCAAAGCGCGGGCGGCGATGGGAAGGAGAGCAGGCGAGGATGCCACTCTCGCCTTCCACCATCACCGCTCGTGCTTCCGGCAAGCTCGCTCCCACGAGCGCGATACGCGCTGAGGGGTTGTCGCGGGCGATCTCCCGGATCCACTCCGCCCCCGCTCGCGTCTTGCCGAAGCCGCGCCCGGCCAGAATGAGCCAAAGCCGCCAATCCCCTTGTGGCGCGCGCTGTTCCGAACGGGCCCACACGGCCCAAAGATGCTGCAGTTCCGCACGTTCGGCGGGGCTGAGCGCGACGAGGAAATCCTGCCGTTGCTCCGGGGGCAGGGTGATGAGCCAACGAGACTTGTCATCTGGTACCATTGGGCACCCGCGGCTGCATCACGCCGTTCTGGGCGAGCAGAGAGGTTACCTCCTTCTCGCGCGCGCGCATCGCATCGATCTTCTTGTTGATGGAGTCGAGAATGGCCTTCTCGTCCTGCGGGTCTTCCCGGCTGGTCGACTTAGCCTGCTGCTCTCTGTGCGCGGCGAGGATCTTGAAACCCGTGGCGATATCAAACTTTCGCTTGTTCCCTTCCTCGTCCAGTTCCTCCACCTTGCCGCTCCGAAGGCGATAGAGAAGTTCCATCTCCAGGCTGTCGTAGCCCTCGCAAAGGGCTTCATGCCACCGCTGTGCAAACTCCGGATCTTCACGGCGGCACTTGTGAGCCCAGGCTAGGCGAACGCCTGCTGCCTTGGCAGCCGCCTCGGGATTGGAGGTCTCTCCAAGTTCAGAGATGAAGACGTCTCGCCAGTTCTTCGGTGCTCCGTGTTTGCGGCGCGCGTCATTGGCGCCGTCGCCGGCTTCGCTCATGCTGACATCCTTTTGGGGGAGGGGCGCCGCTGCCGCTGCGCCGACTCGCTTTATCGCGATGTTCAATTTCCCTAACCAAACAGCGTCACGCTGTCAAACAAAAAGCACCAAATAGGTTACTGCGGCACTCCCTTGCCGGTTCTCTGCGGCTCCCCTAGGGCAGCGCGCTCGGGTTTGGAGGGCTAGATGCTGCGCAGCTTGTATGACTGGACGATGGAGAAAGCTGCGCACCGTCATGCGGTCCGATGGCTAGCGCTCTTCAGCTTTATTGAATCGAGCTTCTTCCCCATCCCGCCGCACCCTCTCCTCGGGCTGATGTGTCTGGCAGAGCCGAAGAAGGCGATCCGCTTCGCTTCCGTCTGCACTGCCGCTTCCGTAGCGGGAGGGCTGTTCGGCTATGCGATTGGCTACTTCCTCTATGAGGCCGTGGGAGAGGCGCTGCTTGCCGCACTGGGCCTGTCGGACAGTTTCCCCAAAGCGGCCTGCTATTTGCGCGAATATGATGTTGAGGTGATCATCATAGCGGGGACCACACCTGTCCCTTTCAAGCTACTGACGATTACAGCGGGATTCATCGAGATGGCCCTCATCCCGTTCATCCTTGCCAGCATTGCCGGCCGAGGGCTCATCTTCATGACCGTCGGTATCCTCTTTCGACTCTTCGGCGCCCCCATCAAGCGCTTCATCGACAAGTACCTCGCCCATGTCACTACGGCGTTCGTGCTGCTCGTGATTGGCGGGTTTGCGGCTTTGACCCTGCTCGGGAATGGCACGGGAGAGGTGGCCGACAAGTGCGAGTCCGCCACGATGGCGACCATCTCCGCTTGACGTCGGACCCGGTGGTCGGGGCAAGGCCGCTCCTCCGGCCTGCTGGGGTCAGCCCGCAGAAGCGGATCGAACTCGCCTGTCAGATGATTCCGACAGTCTTCCCGGCGCGCTCGAACATGCCGAGGATCGTTCCGACCTCTTCCTCCGAGTGTTCTGCGCAAAGCGAGCAGCGCAGCAGCGTCATGTTCGCGGGCGTTGCCGGGGGGCGCGCGAGATTGACGTAGAGCCCCTCGCGCAGCAGCGCTTCCCACATCGCTGCGCCGCGCTCCAGGTCAGGCATGATAACGGCAACGATCGCGCTCTGCGGCACGTCCGTGCCGAGGGTGAAGCCGAGACCCTTCAGCCCGCGATGCAGTCGCTTGGAATTCTCCCATAGCCGCGCGCGCTTCTCGCCGCCGCTCATCAGCTTGCGGATGCTCGTTGCCGCGGTGGCGACGACGCTCGGCGGCAAGCTGGCAGTAAAAACGTAGGGGCGGCACACCAGCCGCAGGATCTCGAACTTCGGGTGGTTGGAGACGCAGAAGCCGCCCACCGTGCCTACGCTCTTGGAGAAGGTGCCGATGATGAAATCGACGTCCTCGATCACCCCCTGGTCCTCGGCGACGCCGCGGCCATTGGGCCCGATGAAGCCCATCGAGTGCGCCTCATCCACCAGCACCATCGCGCCGTGCGCCTTGGCGACGGCGACCATCTCCCTCAGCGGCGCGACGTCGCCGAGCATGGAGTAGACGCCTTCCAGCACAACCAGCTTTCCCGCGCCATCCGGGATGCGCCGCAAGCGCTTCTCCATGGCGTCGATGTCGTTGTGCTTGAAAGGGACGATCTCGGCATTTCCGAGTGAGCACCCGTCCCAGATGCTGGCATGGGAATCGATGTCCAGCACAACGTAATCGCCCTTCCCGGCGATGGTGCTGATGATCCCGAGGTTTGCCTGATAACCGGTGGAGAAGACCATCGCATGGTCCATTCCGTAAAACTCGCGCAGGGCCTCCTCAACTTCGCGGTGCCCCTGATACGTGCCGTTGAGAACCCGGCTGCCCGTCGTGCCGCTCCCGAACTCCGCCAGTGCCTTCTGACCCGCCGCGATCACGTCCGGGTCGAAGGTCATTCCCATGTAGTTGTAAGTGCCGAGCAGGATCGTATCGCGCCCGTTGCAAATCGCCCGCGTGGGCGAGAGCACCTGTTCCATCACCAGGTTGAACGGGTCTTCCACACCGCCGGCGAGCAGGTCCTCGCGCGTGCGAATGATACCGTCGAACTTGCTGAACAGGTCCTCGCCCGCTGCGTCGCGGACGGCAGGCTGGTCGGACTGGATGACTCCCTCGCTCATGCCTGCCTCACTTTTCCACAAGGCCGCAGACGGCGCTCACCAACTCGCCATAGTTTTCGATCTCGGCCTGCTGGTTCATGCTGATGATGATATCGAACTCGTCCTCGATCGCGGCGACGAAGTCCATCACTGTCAGGCTGTCGAACTCCAGGTCGCCGGCGAAGGTGGTTCCGTCAGCGATCTCGAGGTTCTTCTTGTTGAACGGCTCGATCAGCGCACGGATGCGGCTGTCTACTTCGGCGCGGTCCATGCAGGGCTCCATCATGCGGGTTGGGCGAGAAAGACGCTCGCCCGGGCCAAGCGTGCCGCAAAGCCGGTCCACCGCCCTCTTGTCAAGGTTCGCCACAGCCCCACGGGGAACCGGCTGTGGGTGCAGACGCGTTGACGCGCCAGGACAGGCGCTGTGATGCCGCTCTCGACAAGGCGCGTCGGCTTCCCCATGGAGCACAGCGAAAGGGACAATCCAGCAGTCATGCCCATGGAAACGCAGACGAATCCTGGCCACACCGAAGAGACCGGAGACGCCGCGGGTCTGGCGCTGCGCGCGCTCGGCTGGGTTCTGTCCGATCAGCATCGGGCACAGCGCTTCCTTGACCTGACCGGGCTCACGCCCGACGGCTTGCGCACCTCACTTGCGGAGCCTGAAACGCTGGCTGCCGTGCTGGACTTCCTCGCTGCGCACGAGCCTGACCTCACTGCGGCGGCAGAAGCGCTGCAGGTCGATCCCGCACAGTTCGCCGCTGCTCGCGAAAGGCTCACCCTTTGAATCGGCCTCTGGTAATCACCGACTGCGACGAAGTGCTGCTGCACATGGTGCGCCACTTTCGCGACTGGCTTGATGCCGAGCACGCGATTGATTTTCTGCTGGAGGGCAACCCCTTCGCCGAGTCGATGCGCCGGCGGGGAAGCACTGACCCGATCGCGGACGAGGATGTCTGGCGGTACCTCCAGCTGTTCTTTGACGGGGAGATGGGGCGTCAGACGCCCATTGATGGCGCTGTCGCCGCCTTGGCGGAGCTGCAGCGCGAGGCGGATGTGGTGGTGCTGACGAACCTTCAGGATCATTTCGGTGAGAGCCGGCGCAACCAGTTGCTGGCGTTCGGAATCGACGCGCCAGTCTATACCAACCAGGGCCCCAAGGGCATGGCCATCAAGCGCATTGTTGAAGAGTTGGAGCCTTCTCGGGCGGTGTTCATCGACGACATTGCGCAGCATCACGCCTCCGCCGCTGAGGTGCTGCCGGAGATCGGTCGTCTTCACTTCTGCGGAGAGCCGGTGCTCGCGCCGCATGTCCCCTGCGCCCTCCGCGGCGGTCATGCACATGCCCGGATCGATACGTGGCAGGAGGCCTTGCCCTGGCTGCTCGAAAGATTGCATGGAGAGGATCAATGAGCGTCCAGGCCCGCCTGACCGAACTCGGAATTACCCTGCCACAAGCTGCCGCTCCCGTGGCGAGCTACGTTCCCGTCGTGGTGGTCAACAACATCGCCCATGTCTCCGGCCAGCTGCCTTTCATCAACGGGGAGCTTGTGACCGGCCGGATGGGTGAGGGTTTAAGCATCGAGGATGGCGCGGCCGCGGCGCGAGCATGCGGTCTGATGATTCTGGCGCAGCTTGAAGCCGCGCTGATCCCGCTCGATCGGATTGCTCGGATCGTCAAGCTCGGCGCGTTCGTCAATTCGGCGGTCGATTTCACGGACCAGCCCAAGGTCGCCAACGGAGCCTCGGACCTGATGGTCTCCATCTTCGGAGCCAACGGCAAACATGCCCGTAGCGCTGTCGGCGTGCCCACCCTGCCACTCGGCGCGTTGGTGGAGGTGGACGCTATTATCTGCCTCGCGCCCTGAGGGCCGGAAAGCTGGCTTCGCCCACCTCACTCATGGCGCTGCAGCGGCGCAGGCCCTGCAAGGGATCGTCTGACCGGCGATGAGGCAGGAGCATCTCACTGCCCGTGTCGCGCCTGCCGTCGGCTCGCTGCCAGCCGAGGATTGGGACCGGTTGGCAGGCGCCGACAACCCGTTCATGAGCCACGCATTTCTCAGTGCGTTGGAAGATTCGGGGAGCGTGGGCCCGGGCACCGGCTGGACTCCTGCGCCGCTCGTAATCGAGGACGAGGGTGGTCGCCTGCTCGCCGCTTTGCCCGCCTATGCAAAGACGCACAGCCAGGGTGAATATGTTTTCGATCACGCCTGGGCCGATGCCTGGCAGCGCGCCGGCGGCCAGTATTACCCCAAGTTGCAGATCGCCGCGCCGATCACGCCTGCTACCGGGCCGCGCCTGTTGCTGAGCGACCCCGCGCTGGCCGCGCCGCTGCTTCGCACGGCCGAGCGATTGTGCGGGCAGCATGATTTCTCGTCCGCTCACGCGACGTTCGTGGAACCCAGCCAGCTTGCCTTGTTTGAGGAAGCCGGCTGGCTCGCCCGCAGCGATATCCAATTTCACTGGGAGAATCGCGGCTACGCCAGCTTCGATGACTTCCTCGGCGCCCTTGCCTCACGCAAGCGCAAGGCAATTCGCAAGGAGCGCGCTGCCGCGCAGGAGGGGGTGACCATTCGCGCTCTCACGGGCGATGCGATTCGGCCCCAGCATTGGGATGCCTTCTGGCTGTTCTATCAGGATACCGGCGCGCGCAAATGGGGCCATCCCTACCTGACCCGTGCTGCTTTCGACCTGTTTGGAGAGCGCATGGCGGACAAGGTGCTCCTCCTCCTCGCCTACGAGGACGAGCGGCCTATCGCCGGCGCGCTCAACTTCATCGGCGGGCAAACGCTCTATGGCCGCTATTGGGGTTGCCTCGTGGAAAAGCCGTTCCTCCACTTCGAGCTGTGCTATTACCGCGCAATAGATGAGGCCATCGCCCGTGGGTTGAAGCGCGTGGAAGCGGGCGCGCAGGGAGGGCACAAACTTGCCCGAGGGTATGAACCCGTGCAGACATGGTCCATGCACTACATCGCGGATGCAGGGTTTCGCGCTGCGGTCGCCCAATATCTCGAAGACGAACGCAGGGGCGTCGTTGCCGATCAGCTGATCCTGGGTGAGCGTACTCCGTTCCGCCGCAGCTGACAGTGGATAATCAGGCCGCTTTGCGTTGGGAGGCGAGCCACTGACGCGCACGGCGCTGCGCCTCGGCAATCTCTCGCGCGGTCATTTCTTCGGCAATCTGAGCGCGCAGGTCCGCTGCCCCCTCGTGACCCCGTGCGGCCGCCAGGTTGAACCACATATGCGCCTCGACCAGGTCGCATTCGAGCCCTGCGGACCCGGTTGAAAACGCTACGCCCAACTCGAGGCAGGCGTCGCTGTCTCGTTCTGCGGCGGCGATCGCCCGCGCGATGGTCGTGCTGTCGACCTGTTGTGCTGCCGCACGATGCTCCGCGAAATCTGCCACGTTGGAGATGTGCATTTCTGTCAAACCCATCTTCGCCGGAGCATCGCGCCGCGGCCCTTGATGGTGCGAAGATCGATGAACGTAGCTAAGATTCGGTTAACGAAAATCGGGGGCTGGGAGCACAGCACTGGAGCCGCCGCTGTTATGCTGAGCTTAATCCGCCCCATCCTAGTGCGCCGCCCGATTGCCGCTTGTGTGCGATTCCTGCTGACTCTATAGGCCGCGCCAACCCGCGCGCCCGGGCCGGGCGGCGGCCGGCGCGGCAAGATCGGCCGCATGCGCAATGGAGCCGATCAGATACGGAGAGTTCGCGAATGGCCTCGATTTCGGGCGACGACATCGACATCCTGACCAAGGCCAAGCGAGCATTGGACCGGGATTACGCTCCGAGCGAAACCGAAGAATACATGTCGGAGCAGCAGCTGAATTATTTCCGCGTCCTGCTGCTGGAGTGGAAGAAATCGATTCTGTCCGCTTCGGAAAACACGCTGCAGTTGCTCCAGGACGGTCCCATCCGGGAACCTGATCTGACGGATCGCGCCTCCAGCGAGACGGACTGGGGAATTGAGCTCCGAACGCGTGACAGGCAGCGCAAGCTCATCGCCAAGATTGACGCGGCACTGCGCCGGATCGACGAGGGCGAGTATGGCTGGTGCGAAGTCACCGGAGAGCCCATCGGCATTCACCGCCTGATCGCCCGCCCGATCGCCACCATGACCGTGGAAGCGCAGCAGGCGCACGAGCGGCGCGAGAAGATCTCTCGCGACGATTGATCCCGCCGCGGGACGAGGCGAAAATCGCGCTCGGCATTAACCGCTGCTTAGGGATATAATGGCACTTCCGCCAAGCCGAACGCGACCGCTTAAGGTGCCGCTGGCCTTGAGGCTGCGGGACCGCGCCAGGAGCCGATGCAAGTCAGATGAGCAATGTCGATACCCGCCAGGTCAACCGGGACAGCCTGTTTCTTCTCGCGCAGCTGCGCGTTGAAGGGGAGGCTCCCGAGTATCGCGTGAAGATCCGCAACCTGTCCGCCGGCGGTGCGATGGCCGAGGGTGAAGTGAAGGTCACGCGTGGCGCGCAAGTTGCTGTCGAGCTGCGCAATATCGGCTGGGTGGAAGGATCGGTCGCCTGGAGGCAGGACAACCGCTTCGGCATCGCCTTCGCGGACGAAATCGATCCCAAGCTCGTCCGCTTGCCCGTCACCGCGGGTGCGGATCCCCGGCGCTCGCCTTACCGGCGGACGCACACCACCAGCACGCCGGACCCGAGCGCCCTTCGCAAGATCTGAGGTTTTGGCGAGCCGCGATTGATGCCCGCGCCTGACGCCATTAAGGCGCTAGGCGCGATGGCAACGCGCGCAATCTTTCTGCTCCTGTCGGCGGCGCTGCTCCTGACGGGCTGCGGACGCAGCGACGATGGCGCGCTGGCGATTGCCTTTATCGATTCGCCGGAAGGACTCTTCGCCAGCGATCTGCCCCTCTCCCCCGGCGCACAGCACGTGCGCGCCGCTACGCAGGCCGGGCTGGTCGTGTTCAACGCGCAAGGGGATGTGATACCCGGCCTCGCCGATCGCTGGATCGTCACGGATGATGGGCTCAGCTTCATCTTCCGTCTGCGGGAGGGGACTTGGCCAGACGGGACCGAACTGACGGCAGAGAGCGTGCGAGGAGCGCTCGCCAGCCGTATGCGCCAGCTGAGGGGGACGCCTCTGGCGCTCGACCTTGCGCCGATCGAGGACGTTCGGGCGATGGCGGGCCGTGTGATCGAGATCCGCCTCTCCAGTCCGGTCTCCACGCTCCTGCAATTGCTTGCCCAGCCGGAACTCGCGCTTTCGAAAGGCGAAGGGGGCACCGGGGACATGCTCCTCGTACAGGAGGGGCGAAGCGCCATCCTGGCCCTAAAGCCGCCGTCTCAGCGCGGCCTGCCTGAGGAGGAGGACTGGCAAGACAATGTCCGGCCAATTCATCTCCATGCCGCCGGTGCAGAGGCCGCGATCGGCTGGTTTTATGAGGGCCGCCTCGACCTCGTACTCGGCGGCAGAATTGGCGCATGGCCGCTGGCGGATACCGGCCCTCTCTCGCGCGGAACGGTTCGAATCGACCCCGCCCTCGGCCTGTTCGGACTGCAGGTGCGGCGGGCCGACGGCCTGCTCGCCGATGCTCTAGGTCGGGAAGCGGTTGCCATGGCCATAGACCGGCCCACTCTCATCGCGCCCTTCAACATCGGCGGCTGGGTGCCCACGACCCGGATCGTCGCGCCCAACCTCCCAGGGGATCGGGGTTTCATTCGCGAACGTTGGGCGGACCTCACGATCGAGCAGCGGCGCGAGGTCGCCGCTCGCCGGGTCGCCGCTTGGCGCGCCGCGAACGAGGGTGCAGAAGCGCGTCTCACCGTTGCGCTGGGTGAGAAGCCCGGAGAGTCGCGCGGGCTCGACATGCTGTACGTCCAGCTCGCCGACCAACTCGCCTCAATCGGCATCTCGCTGGAACGCGCGCAGGATGAAGCGGAGGCTGACCTGGTGCTGGTGGACACCGTTGCGCGCTATGCAGCGCCGGTCTGGTTCCTCAACCAGTTCCACTGTTCACTGCGACGCGGCCTGTGCAACGAGGAGGTCGATCTGCTGGTTGAGCAGATCGCCGGTATCGCCAATACCGATGCACGCGCTGCCTTGTCGGCAGAGGCGGAGGCCCGGCTCACCGTTGCGAACATCTATATCCCCTTCGGCCAGCCGCTGAGGTGGTCTCTCGTCAGGAGCGGGATCGATGGGTTTGCCGCCAATCAATGGGCCTTTCATCCCTTGCCGCCCCTGGCGCAGCTCGCCAGATAGGAGCCATGGCCTCGCCCCACGATCCGCCGCAGCGCCCTCGGCCCATGCCGCTCCCTACCGGCGGTGACCCGGCCGCCGTGCGGCAGCGGGTGGAAGCGATGGAGCGCCTGTTGGAGCGCAGCTTCACCATTCCCGGCATCAATCGACCTGTCGGGCTGGACGCTATCGTGGGGCTGGTGCCGGTAGCAGGCGATTTCATTGCAGCCGCAATGGGCGCTTACCTCATCTGGGAGGCAAGGAATCTCGGCCTGCCCAAGTGGAAGCTGTACCGGATGGCGGGCAATATCGCCTTCGACACCGCGGTCGGCGCCATCCCGGTTGTGGGGGACGCGTTCGACGTCCTGTTCCGCTCAAACACCCGCAACCTGCGGATGATCAGGCGGCACCTCGACAAGCATCATCCCATCATCGAGCAATAGGCATCTGTGGCTTGCGCGCCGGCGGGTGCTGATCGCGCCCGCATTGTGCGCTAGGCGCCGATCATGGCCGACACACCTGCTCCCACGCCGATGATGGCGCAATATCTCGCTCTCAAGCGGGAAGCCGGCGATTGCCTGCTGTTTTACCGAATGGGCGATTTCTTCGAGTTGTTCTTCGATGATGCCCGCCGCGCCAGTTCCGTGCTGGACATCGCGCTGACCACGCGAGGGGAGCATGCGGGTGAGCCGGTACCGATGTGCGGCGTGCCGGTTCACTCCGCCGAGACTTATCTTGCGCGGCTGATCCGCGCCGGCTGCCGGGTCGCCATCGCCGAGCAGGTCGAAAGTCCGGAAGAGGCGAGGGCGCGGGGCGGGTCCAAGGCACTGGTGAGACGCGACATCGTCCGGTTCGTCACCGCCGGCACCTTAACGGAGGAGGCCCTGCTGGAGCCTCGCCGCGCCAATCTGCTTGTCGCGGCATGTGAGCTGCGAGGCACCTGCGGCATCGCCTCCTGCGACATCTCCACCGGCCGGATGGAGCTGGAGGAATGCGCTCCTGCCGAACTCGGCGGCGTGTTGGCACGCCTGGGTGCGAGCGAGCTGGTCGTGCCGGAAGACTGGGCCGACGCACCGCTCGACGCGATCGGCCGCCCGCGCACGGAATTTTCCAGCGAGGGTGGAGAGGCGCGTCTGAAGGCGCTCCATTCCGTCGCGACTCTAGAGGCATTCGGCCAGTTCGGCCGGCCCATGCTCGCAGCTGCAGGCGGCCTCATCGCCTATCTCGATCATGTCGGGCGCGGGACGTTGCCCCTGTTGCTGCCCCCTTTGGTTCGCGCTGCGGCGGAAGTGCTGGCGCTGGATGCCGCGACCCGGGTGAGCCTGGAGATCACTCAGGCGCAGGGCGGCGGCAGAACGGGGAGCCTTCTTGCCACGATCGATCGCTGCGTCACCGGCGCTGGCGCGCGATTGCTGGCGGAGGATCTGTCTGCGCCGTTGGCGGCGCGGGCGAAGGTCGAGGAGCGGCTGGATCTCGTCCAATGGCTCCATGCGGATCCCCTGCTGCGCGCGGACCTGCGTGCGGTGCTGCGGGCCCTGCCGGACATCGGTCGCGCCCTCGGCCGGGTGGTGGCGGGGAGGGGGTCGCCGCGTGATTTGGGTCAGCTGCGCGACGGCCTGAATGAAGCGCGCCGCATCCGCGACCAGCTGCAAGGCAGGCCAGATCATCCGGCCCTTCTCACCGCGCTCCTGCCCGATCTGGGTGGCCATGCCGAGCTGACGGACCTGCTCGGTCGCGCTCTTGTCCCCTCCCCGCCGACAGAGCGCACCAATGGCGGCTTCATTGCCGAGGGGTATGACCACGCGCTCGACCAGCTGCGCGAAGTCTCCGGCAATGCCCGCCGGGCGATCGCCGCGCTGGAGGCAAGGTATCGCGACGAGACTGGCATCGCCGCGCTGAAGATCCGCCACAATGGCGTGCTCGGCTATTTCATCGAAGTGCCAGCCCGCCACGCAGACCGGCTGATGGCGCCGGACAGCGGCTTCATCCACCGCCAGACCATGGCCAACGCGGTGCGCTTCACCTCGCTTCACCTGCATGAGGAGGCGGAGCGGATCGCCCATGCCGGCCGCCACGCGCTCGCCGCCGAGGAGGCGCATTTCGAGGAACTGGTCGCCGACGTCGCGGCCTCGCGAGAGCGGATTGCCGCCACCGCCGCGGCGCTCGCTCGAATCGACGTGGCCGCCGGCCAGGCGGAGCGGGCGGCCGAGGGTGGTTGGGTGCGGCCACAACTCGCCGACGAACCCTGCCTGGAAATCATCGAGGGCCGCCACCCGGTCGTCGAGGATGCGCTGGCCCGCGCCGGGGAGCGCTTCGTCGCCAACGATTGCCGGCTCTCGCCTGATGATCGGCTCTGGCTGATCGGCGGGCCCAACATGGGTGGCAAGTCCACCTTCCTGCGCCAGAACGCGCTGATCGTGCTGCTCGCTCATGCTGGAGCCTTCGTTCCCGCGACTTCGGCTCGCATCGGCCTCACCGATCGTCTGTTCAGCCGTGTCGGCGCCTCGGACAATCTCGCTCGCGGTCGCTCCACTTTCATGGTGGAGATGGTGGAGACAGCGGCGATCCTCGCGCAGGCTACGGAGCGTAGCTTCGTTGTCCTCGATGAGGTCGGCCGTGGCACGTCGACCTATGACGGGCTTGCGCTCGCCTGGGCGGTGGCGGAGGCCATCCATGAGACGATCCGCTGCCGCTGTCTCTTCGCGACCCATTACCACGAGCTCTCGCGCCTCGCCGAAAGCTGCGAAGCGCTCAGCCTCCACCACTTCCGCGCCAAGGAGTGGAAGGGCGACCTGGTCCTGCTGCACGAACTGACGGAAGGTGCTGCAGACCGCAGTTACGGTCTCGCCGTCGCGCGCCTGGCCGGTGTCCCGCCGCGCGTGCTGGCCCGCGCCGCCACAATCCTGGAACGGCTGGAGAAGGGCCGGGCAGAGACCGGCGGTCTCGCGGCTGGTCTCGGAGAGCTGCCCCTCTTTGCTGCGATGGCCTCGCAACCGAAGCAGGTCCGGGATTCTCTGCGCGACCAGCTGCAAGCGCTGGACGTGGACACCCTCAGCCCGCGCGAGGCGCTCGATCTTCTTTACCAGCTGCAGCGCACCGCGCGAGAGGATTAGCATGGCAATTGCCTTCCGTAGCGGGCCCGAGCTAGCCTGCGCGGATGGCAGATCACCACCCTCCCGCCGGCGATGCAGACGACGACGAAGTCCCGCCCGAAGAAGAGAAGGACGTGGACAAGAGCACGGAGTGGGCTGAGTTTCGCACGGATCTCGCGGAAGACCGCACCATTCAAGCGACGGAGCGGACCTTCGCAGGCTGGATGCGCACTGCCTTCGCCGCCATCGGCGTCGGCATCGCATTTCACGTGGTGTTCGGGGAATTCCAACCGCCCTGGCTCGCGCAGGCGATCGCCACACTGTTTATCCTGCTCGGCATGATGGTTGCCTGGACGGCGGAGCGCCGCGCCTGCGCCACCTTCAAGCGCCTTTCAACGCATGAGGTGGTGCGGCTGCGGACACCCAGCATTCGCTGGATGAGCTGGTCGGTCGTCATCGGCGGCCTTGCGCTGATCGCAGGCCTCTGGCTCCTCAACGACGGCGATATCGGTGGAGCCTAGCGCCCGCCCGCTGCACTCCCGTTCTGAGCGTTGCCTTCGTCGGCCCCGTCTCCGGGCAGGTCGTCCAGCTTCGTCTCCTCGCCGAGCCAGTCCTCGTTATCGTCATGATTCGGCTCGCCGCGATAGGCGCTCATGTCGATGCGGCCGGATTGTTCCATGTCGCGCATGTGATCGATCAGATCCTGCTCGGCACTGTCCATGATGCCCGAATCGTTGTCGTCCTTGGTGCTGTCCAGCGGGCTGGCGCGGCGGGCCTCGCCGTTGAGCGCGTCCTCAGCGACATTGTGGGTCTGCCACTGCTCGTCTTCCTGTTCGGAATTGTGCAGTTCCGGGGCCACGTCCTCGTCATTGCCTTCGGAGTCGCGGCGGTTGCGGTCGTCCATGGGGAAATCTCCTTTGCGATGAACAACCTTCGGCCGGGCCGGGCCGTTCCCAAAGGCTCACCCGGTCAGCGCGTCGGCACAGGCTCCTCGCCCGAATAGTCGTAGAAGCCGCGCCCGCTCTTCCGCCCCAGCCAGCCAGCTTCGGCATATTTCACCAGCAGCGGGGCAGGGCGGTACTTAGAATCGCCCGTACCGGCGAAGATCACCCGCATGATCTCAAGGCAGGTGTCGAGCCCGATGAAGTCCGCCAGTTCCAGCGGGCCCATCGGGTGGTTAAGGCCGAGCCGCGCCCCCTTGTCGATGTCGCTGATACGCGCCGTTCCGCTGCCGAGCACGAATGCCGCCTCGTTGATCATCGGCAGCAGGATGCGGTTGACGACGAAGCCCGGCTCATCTTCGCTGAGAACCACCTGCTTGCCTAGGCTTTCGGCGAAGGCGCGGGTGCGCTCGGTTGTGGCAGCGGAGGTGGCGAGGCCGGGGATCACCTCCACCAGCGCCATTACCGGCACGGGGTTGAAGAAGTGCAGGCCGATGAACCGCGCCGGGTCCGGCACACCGGCCGCCATGCGGGTGATCGGGATGGAACTTGTATTGCTCGCGAGAATCGCATCGGCGACGAGCACCGCGCTCGCAGCCTCGAAGATCGCTCGCTTGATCTCCTCGCGCTCCGTCGCCGCCTCAATGATGAAGGTCGCCTCGGCCATAGGCGCGTATTCGGCGGAAGGCCTGATGCGCGAGAGGGCGGCTTCCGCCTCACCCGCGCCTAGCTTCTCCTTCTCGACCAGCCGCGCGAGGCGCTTCTCGATGCCCCCCTTTGCCTTCTCGGCGATCGCCCGCTCCCGGTCGGCGAGGATGACCTGGCGGCCGCTGGCGGCGATGACCTGGGCGATCCCTGCGCCCATCTGGCCTGCGCCGATAATCCCCACAATTTCCATGCGACGCCGCTCCTTCGCAGTTGCGAAAGGAGGATTAGCGGCAGAGGGAGCGAGAGGCTAGCGGTTCGCGCCGGGCTGCCAGAGCACGTCGCCGCCCGCGCGGCCCGCCGCTGTGCGCGCCAGCACGAAGAGATAGTCGGAAAGCCGATTGATATAGGCCAATGCGGCCGGGTTGACGGGTTCCTCAGCCCCTAGAGCCGTTACCGCCCGCTCCGCCCGGCGAGCTGCGGAACGGGCGATATGGAGGCGCGCGGCAAGCTCGCTGCCGCCGGGAAGGATGAAGCTCCGCAGCGGCTCAAGTGCTTCATTCAGCACATCGATCCGTTGCTCCAGCCACTCGACCTGCGCCGGCACGACTCGCAAGACCATCTCTGACGGAGCGAACTCATCGCCGGGCGTCGCAAGGTCGGCGCCAAGGTCGAAGAGGTCGTTCTGAATTCGCTGCAGATCCCGTGCGGCAGCCTCTTCCGCAGCCAGCAGCGCCCAGCCCAGGACCGAGTTGCACTCGTCCACCTCGCCCACGGCGGAGATGCGGGCGGAGTGCTTGGGCCTGCGCGATCCGTCGACCAGACCGGTCGAGCCATCATCGCCGGTGCGCGTGTAGATCCTGTTGAGCCGGACCACGCCCGCGCCGTGCCTAGCGGTTGATCATCAGCAGCACGGCGACTGCCACGATGGCGAGCGCCTGAAACTTGATGCGCGCGAACATCATCTTGTTCTGCTTCATCTGCAGGCGAGTAACGTTTTCGTCCCCGCTTTCCAGATCGAGTTTCGTGCTCTGCAGAAAGGCGACAATGCCGCGCACCAGCGAGACGACGACCATCGCCGCAAGCACGACGATCAGGATGACGAAGAGCGTGTTCATGGCGCCTGATGTAGGCTCTCGGAGAGCGCTACGCCAGAAGGCAGCACGCCTTTTCTCAGTGCATCGGCCAGCGCCCTGCCGTCTTCGCCCGATGTCCGCCGGTCCGACAAAGAGGGTGAGCCTCGACGCTTGGCCAACTTCCGTCCGCTCTCGTCCACCAGCAGCGGGTGGTGATGCCAGACCGGCACCGGAAGATGGAGCAACTCCTGCAGCAGCCGATGGATGTGGGTGGCGGCGAACAGGTCTTGCCCGCGTGTGACCAGCGTCACTCCGTCGGCAGCATCGTCCAGGGTGGCAGCGAGGTGATAGCTTGCCGGAGTGGCGGGGTCCTTGCGTACCAGCACCACGTCTCCCGCAAGTTCAGGCTGCGCCCGCTGCTCGCCTGCCACCTCATCGAGCCAGGTCAGCGGCCCCGTCCGCCGCAGCGCCTCTGCCACATCGAGCCGCCATGCTACCGGCCCTTCAAAGCTGACCGAGGCGCTGCGGCAGGTTCCGGGGTAGACCAGGCCGTCAGGGCCGCTCTTTCGCGCGGCTGCGAGGATCTCGCTTCGCGTGCAACGGCAGGCGTAGAGCAGCCCCTCGCGTCGCAGCGCGTCGGCCGCCGCGCCATAGCTCGCCAGCCGATCGGATTGCGGCGCCACCTCTTCCCATTCCAGCCCCAGCCAGGCGAGGTCCGCACGGAACGCCTCCGCCAGCTCCGGCCGCGCGCGCGCGCCGTCGATATCCTCAATCCGCAGTAGAAAGCGCCCGCCCGGCCTCGCAAGATCGTGCGACACCACGGCTGAGAAGGCATGGCCAAGATGCAGCATCCCGTTCGGGCTGGGGGCGAAGCGGGTTATATTCACGTCACGCTCCCTCCGCGCTGTGGAAGCGCCGTTGATAAGCCTGTGGATTGCCTGTTTGTAACAGGGTTGACGCATTTTCGCGCAAGTGCTCCCCTGTACGTATCAGGGAGAGCACGCACTGTGTTCAAGGCCGAACTGATCGAACGCGCGGCGCAGTTTCGTAGCGCCGAAGAGGACCATGGGCGGAAGCTGGAAAGCTGCCCCGCGCTGGTGCTGAACGCCGATTACACGCCGCTCTCCTATTATCCGCTGAGCCTCTGGCCCTGGCAGACCGCGATCAAGGCGGTGTTCCTTGAGCGGGTGGACATCGTCGCCAGCTACGACCGGGAGGTGCACTCCCCCTCGCTGGACATGAAGATCCCCAGCGTGATCGCGCTGCGCCAGTTCGTGCGGCCGAGCGAGTTCCCCGCCTTCACCCGCTTCAACGTGTTCCTGCGCGATCGCTTCATCTGCCAATATTGCGGCTCTCCGCGAAACCTCACCTTCGATCATGTCGTCCCCCGGCGGCTCGGCGGCAGGACGACGTGGGAGAACATCCTCACTGCGTGCGCGCCTTGCAACATGAGGAAGGGCGGCCGCACTCCGGCTCAGGCGCACATGCAGCCGATGGTGCGGCCGATCCGCCCCACCAACTGGCAGCTGCAGCAGCACGGCAAGAGCTTCCCGCCCAACTACCTTCACGAGACATGGAGGGATTGGCTCTACTGGGACATCGAGCTGGAGGAATAGCAACGTTGCGTTCCACCTCCCTTGCTCGCCAAATGCACCTGCGGAGCGCGTACCTTCCGCCCCTCATGCAAAAGATTGGCAGGCAAACGCTTTCGCCTCGGCCAGCGCCGCGCTAACGGCCCCAGACAGAGGAAGGAGCGCACTTGGCCGAAACCACCGACAGCTTCACCGCCCGCGAGGCACTGTTCTACCACCGCACAGTTCGCCCGGGTAAGATCGAAATCGTAGCCAGCAAGCCGATGGCGACCCAGCGAGACCTCAGCCTGGCCTACTCGCCAGGTGTGGCCGCTCCGGTCGAGGCGATCGCCGCTGATCCGACCTGCGCCGCCGACTACACGGCCAGGGCCAACCTCGTGGCGGTGATCTCCAACGGCACCGCAATCCTTGGCCTCGGCAATCTCGGCGCGCTGGCGTCGAAGCCGGTGATGGAAGGCAAGGCGGTCCTCTTCAAGCGGTTCGCCGATGTCGACGCCATGGATATCGAGCTGGCGACTGAGGACCCGGAGGCCTTCATCAACGCCGTCGCGCTGATGGAGCCGACCTTTGGCGGCATCAACCTTGAGGACATCAAGGCCCCCGAGTGCTTCATCATCGAGCAGGCCCTGCGCGAGCGGATGAAGATCCCGGTGATGCATGATGACCAGCACGGCACCGCGATTATCGCCGCGGCCGGCCTGCTCAATGCCTGCTATCTCACCGGACGCAAGCTGAAGGACGTGCGGATGGTGGTGAACGGCGCTGGCGCTAGCGCCATTGCCTGCACTGCCCTCATCAAGGCCATGGGCGTGCCGCACGACCAGGTCACAATGTGCGACCGCTCGGGCGTGATCCATCGCGGCCGTACGGACCTCGACCAGTGGAAGAGCGCCCATGCGATCGACTCCGACGCGCGCACGCTGGAAGAGGCGCTGGTCGGCGCCGACATCTTCCTCGGGCTCTCCGCCGCCGGGGCACTGAAGCCCGAATGGGTGGAGAGGATGGCGCGCAGCCCGATCATCTTCGCCATGGCCAATCCGGTTCCCGAGATCCTGCCGGAAGAGGCGAAGAAGGTTCGCCCGGACGCGATCATTGCTACCGGTCGGTCCGACTATCCGAACCAGGTCAACAACGTGCTCGGTTTCCCGTTCATCTTCCGCGGCGCGTTGGACGTGCGCGCGACCACGATCAACGAGGAGATGAAGATCGCGGCGGCCGAGGCCATCGCTGAGCTCGCGCGGGAACGTGTGCCGGAAGAAGTCGCGGCGGCTTACGGGAAGAGCCAGCGCTTCGGAACCGAGTACATCATCCCCGCGCCGTTCGATCCGCGGTTGATGGAGACGGTGTCCGCCGCCGTCGCCAAGGCGGCGATGGACAGTGGCGTGGCGCAGAAGCCGATCGAGGACCTCGAGGCGTACAAGAACTCGCTGAAGGCGCGCCTCAACCCGACCACCTCGGTGTTGACCAAAGTGTATGAGGAGGCGCAGCGCAGCCCCAAGCGCGTTGTTTTCGCAGAAGCGGAGGAGGATGTGGTGCTGCGCGCTGCAATCCAGTTCCGCGACTTCGGCTACGGCACCCCGGTGCTGGTCGGTCGAACCCAGGCGGTGAAGGAGAAGCTGGCCGAGTTGGAGGTCAACGATGTCGATTCGTTCGAGATCCAGAACTCCCTGGACAGCGAACTCGTCCCGGCAATGGCCGACTACCTCTACGCCCGTCTGCAGCGCCGTGGTTACACGGAGCGTGACGTGCGCCGGATGGTGAACCAGGAACGGAACGTGTTCGCCGCGCTGCTCGTGGCGCTCGGCCATGGCGATGCAATGATCACCGGCATCACCCGGCCGTTCGCGCAGACGATGCGTGAGGTTCAGCTGGTGCTTGACCCCAAGCAAGGGGAGATCCCCTTCGGCATCCATGCGATGATTGGCAAGAACAACACCGTGTTCCTGGCGGATACGACCATCAACGAGAGGCCGACCGCAGCGGAACTGGCGCATATCGCTTGCGAGACAGCAAAAGTTGCCCGTCGGCTTGGCCATGAGCCGCGTGTCGCCTTCCTCTCCTATTCCACCTTCGGCAACCCATCGGGCAAGTGGCTGGAGAACATCCGGGATGCGGTTCATATCCTGGACGAGCAGAAGCCCGGCTTTGAGTACGAGGGCGAACTGGCGCCCGATGCGGCGCTGAATCCGATGGTGATGAAGCTCTATCCGTTCAGCCGCCTGTCCGCGCCGGCCAACGTGCTCATCATGCCCGGGCTGCAGTCGGCGAACCTTTCGGCCAAGCTGCTGCGTGAACTCGGCGGCAACGCCACGATCGGGCCGATGCTGATCGGCATGGAGCGCCCGGTGCAGATCGCGCCGATGACGGCGATCGCGCCTGACGTGCTCACGCTTGCCGTACTGGCGAGTGCGGGCGTGGTGGGATGACGATAGGGCGGCGTGGCGGCAATGATCCAGGCCCAGCGGGGGCTTTGTGGATTGTGGCTGCCGCGCCGCTGCTGTTCGCGGTCATCAGCCTCCCACTAGCGCTGGGGCTGGTTGAGCCAAACCCGTTCTACGGTGTGCGAACCGCTGCGACCTTCGCCTCTGAAGAGGCATGGTATCGCGCCAATCGGGCGAGCGGACTAGCTGGCGTGGTGGCGGGCCTCATCGGCTTTGTCGCCAATGTGATCGTTGCCCGCTCCAAGGCTCCGCCGCAGCGCAAGATCTGGATCTGCCTCGGCATTGTGCTCGCGGCTGCGGCGGTGATGATCGTGGCGGGCTTGTGACCGCCTGAACGAATCGCTGCTGCCAAGCCTCAGCCCCAGGCGCTCCATACGCCGTACATGCTGGTGAGGGTCAGCACCGTGCCCACCATCAGCAGCATCCATTTGACCGAGAAATGCTTGGCCGCCCACGCGCCGAGCGGGGCTGCGGCGACACCGCCAATGAGGAAGCCGAGCGTTGCCCCGGCGAGATCCGCCACCCCAAGGTGCCAGATGAAAGCGGCAGAGACCGTTATCGTCAGAAAGAACTCGACCGCATTGACCGTTCCAACGACCTTGCGCGGCTCTGCCCCTTGAACCAGCAGGTTGGATGTCACGACAGGTCCCCACCCGCCGCCACCGGCAGCATCCAGGAACCCGCCCAGGAGGCCTAGCGGGGCGACATGGCGTGCGGGCCGGGGCGCCGGCGGATAGGAGAGGCCACGCCAGAGCAGATATAGGCCGATGCCCGTGAGGTAGATCAGAATGAAGGGCTTGATCACGCTCGCATCGACAGATGCGAGGAGATACGCGCCGGTGATTCCGCCGACCACGCCCGGGATCAGCAGGCGGAAGAACAAGCCCTTGTCGATGTTGCCATGGATCAGGTGGCTGATGGCTGATGTCGCCGTGGTGAAGCACTCCACGATGTGGACCCGCTGGGAAGCGAGCGCAGGTGGCACACCAAGCACGCCGACCATCGCGCTGTTGGCAATGACGCCGAACGCCATTCCCAGCGCGCCGTCCACCAACTGGGCAGCGAAGCCGACGGCGATGAACGGAAGCAGGCTTGCGAGATCGAAATCAGCGAAACTCATCCACCCGCATCCGGTCCTGTTGCTCCCGGTGGATGAAGTGATGGACGGAAGACGGGAAGATAGAAATTCTTCGAGCGCCCGACGGCGCGACGCTACCGGCGGCGGAACCGGAAGTACCAGACCTCGTGCCCCTGCTCCCGCGCCTTGCGCTCATAGCGGGTCTCGCACCAGCCGCCGGGGCGCTGCTGCCAGCTTTGCGGTCCTTCCACCAGCCACTCGAAGCTGTCGGAGTGGCGGCGCATCACCATCAAAGCGTGGCGCAGATAGATGGGGTGATCGGTGCCGAAGCGGAACTCACCGCCCGGCCTGAGCTTGGCCGCGAACATGGCCAGCGGACCGTCATTCATCATCCGGCGCTTGGCATGACGCGCCTTGGGCCAAGGGTCCGGGTGCAGCAGATAGAGGAACGACAGCGCGCCATCGGGCACCCGCGCCAATACCTCGAGAGCATCTCCATGATGCAGGCGGACATTCGCAAGCCGCTGCTCGTCGATATGGACGAGCGCGCCCGCTACGCCGTTGAGGAACGGCTCTGCGCCGATAAAGCCATGGTCGGGCAGAAGGTCCGCCCGATAGGCAAGATGCTCGCCTGCGCCGAAGCCGATCTCAAAATGCAGCGGGGCGGGGCTGCCGAACAGCCGCTCGGCCGTGATCGGTCCCTCGTCCGGCACGGCGATCTGCGGCAGCAGCTTGTCGACCAGCGTCTGCTGCGCCGCGCGTAGCGGCCGCCCCTGGCTGCGGCCATAGAGGCGGTTGAGCGTCGTCGGATCGCCGGGCTTGTGGGCTGTCATGCGGCGCGCGCTAGGGGGACGGGGCGCGGCTGTCCAGATTGGTCAACGCCGGCAAGCCGCCGCGTAAGCGCAGGAGATGCCGGTCTCGTGGCTGCCCCACGCCTCCCTCTCCGCTGCGGAAACGCGGCGTGAATCGCTGCCACCGCAGGCACGCGGGAGAGGCCTTGGAACACTTGGAACACAGTCCTGGAGGCGAAATTCGTCGGCGGCCGATCCGGTGGGTCCGGGGCGCATCGATGGCCCCACTGGCGTCCATCGGGACGGAGTGACAGCGGGTTCGCCTCGCGCGCTGATCAACGGTGGGAAAGAGCTCGGGCAAAGCTCGCCGGGAAACGGGATGTAGGAAAGCGGGTATCCGAAAGGGGCTCCACACGTTTGACTTCAGGGGCATGTCGCCAGCGACTCTTCTGGTACCGGAGCCGGCGGAGCCTGGCGAACAGCGTTAGGGGTCTTCGGACGCCCCCGCTCAGTGGCTGGGTGGCGTGGCGTCGCCACTGTCGCGGCGATGTTGGTCGAGAGCCGCAAGGAGTTCGTCAAAGCGACCATCTTCGGGCAGCGGAAACACTTGCCTGAGCGCTGGCCCCAGCATCTTCACCTGCGTTCGCGTGAGCAGGCCCACGGCAACGATGGGATCAGATTTCATTATCGGCGTGTCCTACCGGTTGCTCCCGTCCGGTGTTTAGGATGAACCGCTGATCGTCACGATGTTTCCGTGAGTTTTCGCCTGCCTCTCATCCAGGGGCCGCTGTGGACCCTTCGGGCAGGGGCGCCCATTTGTGCGATGTGTCGTCAGGCCGCAGCCGATTCCTCGTTCGCATCACGCAGGACGTAGCCACGCCCCCAGACTGTCTCGATATAGTTCTCGCCGCCGCATGCGGTGGAGAGCTTCTTGCGAAGCTTGCAGATGAACACGTCAATGATCTTCAATTCCGGCTCGTCCATGCCGCCATAGAGATGATTAAGGAACATCTCCTTGGTCAGCGTCGTGCCTTTCCGGAGCGAGAGCAGCTCCAGCATCGCATATTCCTTGCCCGTCAGGTGTACGCGCGCGCCATCGACCTCGACCGTCTTGGCATCGAGGTTAACAGCCAGCTTGCCGGTGCGGATGACCGATTGGCTGTGGCCCTTGGAGCGGCGCACAACCGCGTGGATGCGCGCGATCAGTTCATCCCGGTGGAACGGCTTGGTAACGTAATCGTCCGCGCCGAAGCCGAAGCTGCGGATCTTCGAATCGAGTTCCGAAATGCCCGACAGAATCAGCACCGGCGTCTGCACCTTGGCGACGCGCAGCTTCTTCAGCACGTCATAGCCGTGCATGTCCGGCAGGTTCAGGTCCAGCAGGATGATATCGTAATCGTACAGCTTGCCGAGATCGAGGCCCTCTTCGCCCAGATCGGTCGAGTAGACGTTGAAGCCTTCTGCCGAGAGCATGAGATTGATCGCCTCAGCGGTCGTCGGCTCGTCTTCGATCAGCAGCACGCGCATGGAGCATTCCCTCGAAATTGGCGTCTCACACCCGCGCGCCGCGGGTCGATTCGATTAACCAAAGCGTTCCTGAACGAAAAAGGTAAACGAAGCATGAAGGTTCCGTCACGGTCTTTTCGCACTGGCAAGGGCCAGTCTTGCCGCCTCATGCGACGCCGGCGAGCTTCTTCTGCCGCCGCCGCTGGACAGAGGAGCCGATGCCGATAGCCTCGCGATACTTGGCCACCGTCCGGCGCGCGAGATCGAATCCCTTTTCACGCAGCAATTCGACCAGAGTATCATCAGACAGGATCGCACCCGGATCTTCTGCATCCACCAGCGCGCGGATCTGGGCCTTGACGGCTTCGGCCGAAACCGAGCCCTCCCCATCGGCCGCGGCCACGCCACTGGTGAAGAAGTACTTCAGCTCGAACAGCCCGCGAGCGCAGTGCAGGTATTTGTTCGACGTGACGCGGCTGACTGTGCTTTCATGCATGCCGATCTTCTCGGCGACGGCGCGCAGCGTCAGCGGCTTCAGGTGGGAGACGCCCCTGCGGAAGAACCCCTCCTGCTGTTCGACGATGGCGGCGGCAACCTTGAGGATGGTCTTCTGCCGCTGGTCGAGCGCCTTCACCAGCCAGTTGGCATCCGCCAGCTTTTCGCTCAGCCAGCTCTTCGTCCCCTGGTCGCGGCGCGAGCGCAGTTCCAGATAATAGCTGCGGTTGATCACCAGGCGCGGCAGCGTCGCCTCGTTCAAGGCGATATCCCACCCGCTCTTCGCCGGGCTGACCAAGATGTCGGGCACGACCGGCGCGCGTTCCCCGCCGCCGAAGCGCAGGCCAGGCTTGGGGTCATAGCTGCGCAGCTCCCGCAGCATGTCCGCGAAATCCTCGTCATCGACGCCGCACATACGCTTGAGCTGTGCGAACGAGCCCTTGGCGACGAGCTCCAGATTGGCGAGCAGCTTGGCCATGCAGGGATCGTAGCGGTCCGCTTCCTTCGCCTGCAGTGCGAGGCACTCGCCCAGCGTTCGGGCACCCACGCCTGTCGGGTCCAACATCTGCACGGCCGAAAGGGCTCGTTCCACCTCCGGCAGGGCCACGCCCAGATCTTGGGCGACCTCGTCCAGCGGCACGGTGAGGTAGCCTGCCTCATCCAGCAGGCCGATCAGGAAACGGGCGACGAAGAGCTCACCCGGGCCACTGGCGACGGCGCCGATCTGCGATTCAAGGTGCTCGGCCAGGGTCGGCTCACCCGCGCTGCGCTCTTCCAGCGCCAAGCCTTCCTCGGCTCCCGCGACGACGGGCTGGGCAGCCCAGTCCCCCGTCTCCCGGTCACGATCGAGTGCGCTGGTGTCGATGTCGAGCGGGGCGTCCGCCTCGCCTGCACCACGCCGGATGAGTTCGTCAGAGGTCGGCTCCTCAGGCGCGGAAAGACCATCGACTGGCGGACCCTCCGCCGGGCGCACCATCGAAAGATCGCCCGCCTCCAGCAGCGGGTTCTTTTCCAGAGCCTCGCCGATGAAGGCCTCGATCTCGAGGTTCGAAAGCGCCAGCAGCTTGATCGCCTGCTGGAGCTGCGGCGTCATCACCAGCGATTGGCTCTGCCGCAAGTCGAGGCGCGGGCCGAGCGCCACTTGTTTAGCCCGCAGTCTGGAGCATGTCCTTCGACAGGCTCTCGACGAGCACGGCCGGGAGCAAGGCCCGCGCCACGAAGGTCACAGCGTGAAGCTCTCGCCCAGATACAGCCGCCGCACGTTCTCGTCCGCAACGAGCTCTTCCGGGCTGCCGGCGAACAGCACCTGCCCGCCATAGATGATGCAGGCGCGGTCCACGATGTCGAGCGTCTCGCGCACATTGTGATCGGTGATCAGCACGCCGATCCCGCGCTGCTTCAGGTCGATCACGAGATCGCGGATGTCGCTGATGGAGAGCGGGTCGATGCCGGCAAAGGGCTCGTCCAGCAGCATGATCGAAGGCTTGGCCGCCAGCGCACGGGCGATCTCACAACGCCGCCGCTCACCCCCGGAGAGCGCCATGGCCGGGCTCTCCCGCAGCCGGGTGAGGCCGAACTCGTCCAGCAGACGCTCCAGCTCCTGCCGGCGCACGGCCTTGTCCGGCTCCACCATCTCCAGCACGCAGTTGATGTTCTGCTCCACGGTCATGCCGCGAAAGATGCTGGTTTCCTGCGGCAGATAGCCGAGGCCGAGGATGGCGCGCCGATACATCGGCAGTCTGGTGACATCGACGCCATCCATCAGAATGCGGCCGGAATCGGGCTTCACCAGCCCCATGATGGAATAGAAGCAGGTCGTCTTGCCGGCGCCGTTGGGGCCGAGAAGGCCCAGCACCTCTCCCTTGCCGACGGAAAGGGAGATGTCCGTCAGCACCGCGCGCTTGTCGTAGCTCTTGGCGATGGAGATCACCTCCAGCCCGCCCTGCGGGATCGGCGGCGCGGCATTCGCGGGGGCTTCGGCCATGGAATGGGCCAGCGCCTCTGTGTCGAGCCCGTTATGGTCCAGCGTGGTCATGTTCGTTGCTTTAGCATCCTGGCAAAGGGTTGAAAGGCCGACTGGCAGGATTCCTGCATGTTCCCTGGGCTGCGGGCTTGTAAGCCTACAAGGTCAGTGAGATAGTGGTCGGCGGAGAGAGAAAAAGGAGAAGGGCTCGTGAAGAAGGCTCTTTGGACGAATGCCCCCGCGCACAGCCGGAAAACCGGCGCGCTCGATTGGCGCAAGAAGATGAGCGACCATGTCGCCTTCGCGCTGCTCATCTATACCGGCCTGCAGATTTTCGTGACCATGACAGCGCTGAAGACGGGGCACGGCTCGATCATGCCCTATTTCGCCCTGATCGTGCTCGTCGTCGCTATCATCCCCGGCTGCCGGATGTTCGAGCAGCGCTGGGAATCACTCAGCGAGGCCGAAGCCGCCAACCCTCAGCTTGAGGGCCGCTACAAGCGGGACCGGCTGGCGCTGTGGCTGTGCGCCATTGGCCTGCCCTTCGCGCTGACCGCGCTCTTCAAGGGAGTAGCGGCGCTGTTCTGACGCTGCCCGGTTCTCTCGTCTCGGTCTTTGCCAAGGGCGCTCCCCTGCGCATCGCGAGCAGGGTCGCCAGCCTGATCCTGCCTCTTCGCTCCATCCTTTGCGCCGCGCTGCTGTTGCTGAACATCGCGCCTGCGAAAGCCCTCGTTCCTTCCACCGGGCCCTCGCCGACGAGCCAGCCGGCCCCCGCCGCCCCCGCGATCTCCGTCCCCGCGGTCTCCGTCGCACGCACCGATGGCGAGGATACCCGCATTGCTGAGCGCATCCGCGGCATTTTCGCGGAGGTGCCGAGCCTTTCCGGCGTCACGGCCACAGCAAAGGAGGGCGTCGTCACGTTGCGCGGAACCGTGGCGGAGTCCGATGCGCGCCTGCGGGCGGAGGCGATCGCCTCACGCGTTCAGTGGGTCGTCACGGTGGAAAATCTCATCGACCGGGACGTCTCGGTTGATGCGGGGCTCGGTCTTGGCGGTCTGTCGGACAAGGTGACGGGCTGGCTCCGCATGCTGCCGCTGGTCGGGGTTGCACTTGCGGTCGCACTGGTGATTGGCGGGATCGGTACGTTGCTCGCTTCGCTCACCGGCATCTGGCACCGGCTGGCACCAAATTCCTTCCTGGCGGAGTTGATCGCCAGCGCAATCCGCTTCCTCTTCATTGTTGCCGGCCTGGTTGTCGCCCTGAACATGATCGGCGCCGGCACGCTGCTGGGCGCAGTGCTGGGCGGGGCGGGCGTTGTCGGCATCGCGCTGGGCTTTGCGATGCGCGACACGATCGAGAATTACGTTGCTTCCAGTTCGATCTCGGCATCGATGCGGAGGACGATCCGACGGAGGCCCGGCACTTGGGCGTGGAGGTGCTCGCCGGTTTAGGTTTCGTGCTGGCGGAGCCGGAGCCGCAGGCGCGAGTGGTGGAGGTGGGCGATTCGAACATCGTGATCCGCTTCCTCGGCTGGATCGACCAGCGGGAGACGGACTGGTTCAAGGTACGCAGCCGGGCCATCCCGGCGGTGAAGCAGGCGCTGGAGGAGGCGGGCTTCGCCCTGCCGGAGCCGATCTATCGCCTCCGCTTCGACAGCGCCGCGCCCGCACTTCACACAAACGAACAATCGCCGGCATCCTCGCGGCCTGTGCGCAAGCGGTCGGCAAATTTCGCCGGCCCGGAGCAGGACACCGCCCCGGCAGGGGAGGTCACGCAGATGGTGGAGGCAGAGCGCGCATCAACGGGCGAGCAGGATCTGCTGGATCCTTCCCGCCCGGTAGAATGATCTGTCATTGAACGCCTGGCAGATCAGCCGGCGTTGGACATCTCTGCCTTCTGCGCCTGCTCGTAGCGCTCGATCGCCTCAAGGGTGATCTGGCGAGCCTCTGCCGCGCCGCCCCAGGTACCGACGCGCACCCACTTCTCCTTCTCCAGGTCCTTGTAGTGGGTGAAGAAGTGCTCGATCTGGCTGAAGACGATCTCCGGCAGGTCGTCCTTCTCGTTCACCGCAGTGTAGTACGGGAAGGTCGAATCCACCGGCACGCAGACCAGCTTCTCGTCGCCGCCATGCTCATCCTCAAGATTGAGCACCGCGATCGGCCGCGCGCGCACGACGCAACCGGGGATGAAGGGTGAGCGGGCCACCACCAGCGCATCCAGCGGGTCGCCGTCGGGCGACAGCGTATGCGGTACGAAACCGTAATTCGCGGGGTAGCGCATCGGCGTGTGCAGGATGCGGTCCACGAACAGCGCGCCGGACGCCTTGTCGAACTCATACTTCACCGGCTCACCACCCACCGGCACTTCGATGAGGACGTTGAGGCTGTCCGGCGGATTGTCGCCGGTCGGAATATGTTCAATTCTCATGATGGCTCCCTCGGTGCAGCGCCGGAACGCGGCACCCCCTCAAATGAATGCGCGGGCGATTAACCGAACATAGGCGCATTTGCGAGCGAGGATTTGCCGATTGTTCTCTCCCGGGGCATTGTGGAGAAAGTTAGACGGGACTCGACCGCATGACAGGATCGGGCCCGAATGGCGGGAGAGTGATGAATGCATGTAGGCCTAGCTACGGGCTTCGCGCACCAGCGCGGTAATGCCTATCCCGACGCGCAATTCGTTCGCGAGGAGGTCTCCAACCTCGTTCTTGCGGAGGAGTTGGGTTTCGACTCCGTGTGGATCACGGAACATCATTTCAGCGACTATTCGATGTCGAACGATCCGCTTCAGCTGCTCACCTATATCGCGGCGAAGACCCGGCGGGTGAAGCTCGGCACGCAGTGCATCATCGTGCCTTGGCACAACCCGGCGCGCCTGGCGGAGAAGATCATCAACGTCGACATCCTGTCCGAGGGGCGCATGATCCTAGGCTTCGGCGGCGGCCTTGCCCCGCATGAGTTCGCCGGGCTTGGCATCGACCAGAACCGCAGCCGGGCGCTGTACAACGACATTCTCGATGTGCTCATCCCCGCGCTCGAGACAGGCGTGCTGGAAGGCGAGGGGGAGTACGGCCGCATCCCGCGCACGGAGCTGCGCCCGCGCCCGATCAGGAGCTTCGAGGGGCGCAAGTTCTGCGGTTCGCTTTCCGGCAACTCGATGGTGTCAGCCGCCCGGCACGGCTTCGGCAACATGGTTCTGAATCTGCCGCAGCGCGGGCAGGCGGCGCCGCCCGACAAATATACGGAGGTGTGGCAGCAGGTGAACGGTGCAGGCACGCAGCCGCCGGCGCCGATCGTCAGTGGCAATTTCTACATCGACGAGAGCGCGGATTACGCGGAGCAACAGGGTTGCAAGTACCTTGCAAACACGATGCGCGCGGCAGTGAAGAACTACAGCCTAGCCAAGCCCGGCACCTTCGCCAACGTGAAGGGCTACGAGCATTACGAGAACATGATGCTCCACAATCCGGAAGCCGTGGACGAATATGCCGACAACTTCGGCAAGAGCGCCGTCACCGGCACCCCGCAGATGATCCTCGATCGCATGTGGGAGCTGAAGCAGATGTACGGTCCGCAGGCCTTCTTCCCGCATGTCTATTTCGGAGGCATGCCGCAGGAGGAGGCGCGCAAGAACATGCATCTGTTCGCGCAAAAGGTGCTGCCGGAGGTGCAGAGCTGGGACGCGGAGGTCTCGATCGACGACCGCTTCCTTCAGGCGGCGGAGTAGCCACTAGCATCCTCAACGCGAGCGGAGTGAGCACAGCCGCTCCGCTCGCGATGAAGGGAACGGACCTTCTCAGCCGGCCGAGGCAACCTTCGGTGCGAGCAGGCGGTCGAGCGGCTGCTCGCCTTCCGCCGCCGGCTCCAGCCACGGATAGCGCAAGCCGCCGTCATACTCGATCGGCATATCGAGGAAGCGATCCCCACGTTTTACCGTCAGCGCGATCGGCTTGCCGGAGGTCTTTGCTTCAGTGATCGCCTCCCTGATCCGATTTTCGCTGTAGGCTTCGCCGTCAACCGCGACGATCTGCACGCCATCGACCAGCCCCGCCTTGAAAGCCGGGCTATCCCACACCGTCTGCGTAACCTCACCCTTGGAGTCGAGATTGACGCCGATCGAATAGAGCAGGTCGAGGAACTTGCCTGTGCGCATCTGCCCGGCGCGGTTCGGGTTGGGTTCCTCCTTCCACACCAGCCGGTATCCCGCCTTCGCGATCCCCGCCAGCGGAGCTGGCTGGCCGGGAGTGCGCAGCCTCTCAGTGAGGAAGCCGGACCAGTTATAGGGATGGACCTGGTTCAGGGTGGCGACGATATCATCGAACGTATAGGTCACCTGGCCGTAATCGCCGTCCTGCGCGGCAAAGAAGATCGCCGCGAAATCGTCCAGGCCGCGCGCTCCGCCGGTGCCCTCGCGGATGATCTGATCCGCTTCCAGCCACACCAGCGAACCTTCGTTGTAGTAATCCTCATCGCGGTGGATCGAGGTGTAGGGGCGGGGGCGGCGCGAATTGATGATCGGGTCGTGCGTGGTGTCTTCCACCGAGCGCCAGGCACGGCCCGGCTGCGTCGCATAGTAGCCGGCGGAGGTTGCCATGGCGCCGAGGACGTTTTCCTTGGGCTGCATGCCGGAGCGCGCCGCAAGGACATAGCCCCAGAACTGCGTCTGCCCCTCATACATCCACAGCAGGTTGTTGCGCATCGGCTCCCGGTAGTCGGGCGTCCACATGCCCTCCGGCCGGCGGTACTTGCCATTCCAGCTATGGACCAGCTCGTGGCTGATGACGTTGCGGTCATGACCCATCGTGTCCCAGTCGACGAAGCTGTTGGGCTCGTAGGTGTTCTCGCTGGATCGGTGGTGCTCCAGGCCGATTCCGCCAAGTCGGTCCGTCAGGCCCAGCAAGAATTCATAATGGTCGAAGGGACGGGAGCCGAACAGCGCCACCGCCTCGTCGATCAGGCGGCGATAAGTGTCCATGTTCTCCGGCTTGATCTCGAGCTGCGCGGCTTCGTCAGCCACGACGTTCATCTCGACCTGCTGGCCGATGTTCCAGCTGCGAGCATGCTCACCGGCGAACACCGGCGAATCGACCAGCACCTCGTAGTTGGTCGTGTCCCAGGTGACGCGATTGCCGCGGCCTGTCGCCTTGCGCTGTCCGTCCAGCGCGGTGAACACGGTCCAGCCTTCCGGGAAAGTCACGGTCGGCGTCACCTTGATCTGCCGCACGTAATGCCCGGCGGGGTAGAGCGTCATCTTCTCCCACTGCAGGTTGAGCATCTCCTGCGTCATGGTGATGCGGCCCTCGTTCGATTGCAGCGGCGAGGTGTGGACGAAGCGCGCAGTTACCTCGCGGGCACCGTCGGGCAGGTGGACGCGATAGGCGAAGACCTCCACCGGGTCGCGAGTCCAGGCGACCGGGCGGCCGTTCACTTCGAACCGAACATCGGTGATCAGGTTGAGCGGCCCGCGCGGCGCATGGTTGCCGGGAAGCCAGGCGGGAAGCTGGAGGATCAGCTCACTCGTGCCGCGCGCGACGGGGATGGTCTGCGTCACCCGGTAAAGCGCGCGCGTCGTATCGGTCGCGTCGATGTCGACGGTCATCGTGCCGGGGTATGGCACGTCCTGCGCCGCCGGGACGGGCGCGGGCAGCGGCGCTGCTTCCGGTGCGGAAAGCGGCTGGCCCTGGGCAAAAGCGTTCTGGCTGGCTGTGGCGAGGAGGGCGGCCGCGAGAAGCGGGGCAAGGGTGCGGTGCAATGTCATGCCCCCGTCATGGCCCCACAGTTTCCCTCCCGCAATATGCGAGCCGCCCGTCTTTCGGAATGCGCGCGATAAGTCTAAGCGCGCTGCCGCAATGACCATCGAAACTCCCAGGCCCGTTCGCGGCACGCAGGACATTTTTGGAGCGGAGGCGGAAGCCTTCGCCTTCGTCGTCGAAACCTTCGAGCGGGTTCGCAAGCTCTACCGCTTTCGCCGGGTGGAGATGCCGGTGTTCGAGCGGACGGAGGTGTTCTCGCGCTCTCTGGGTGAGACGACGGACGTGGTGTCGAAGGAAATGTATTCCTTTGAGGATCGCGGCGGCGAATCGCTGACGCTGCGCCCGGAGTTCACCGCAGGCATCGCGCGCGCTTACCTGACGGATGGTTGGCGGCAGTTTGCGCCGCTGAAGGTCGCGACTCACGGGCCGCTGTTCCGCTACGAACGGCCGCAAAAAGGCCGCTACCGCCAGTTCCATCAGCTTGACGCGGAGATCATCGGCGCGCCTGAGCCGCAGGCCGATGTCGAGTTGCTGGCGATGGCGGACCAGCTGCTGAAGAACCTCGGCATCGACGAGGGCGTGACCCTGCAGCTCAATACGCTGGGCGACGCAGCCAGCCGCGAGGCCTGGCGTGCCGCGCTGGTGGAGCACTTCCGCAGCGTGAAAGGCGAGTTGAGCGAGGATTCGCAGGAACGGCTTGAGAAGAACCCGCTGCGCATCCTCGACTCCAAGGATGAGCGGGATCGCCGATTCGTCGCCGATGCGCCGAAAATCGACGCCTTCCTCTCCGGCGAGGCGCAGGACTTCTTCGGCGCGGTGACCGCCGGGCTCGATGCGGCGGGCGTGGCGTGGGAGCGCAATCCGGCGCTGGTGCGCGGGCTGGATTACTACCGTCACACCGCATTCGAGTTCGTCACGGACCGGCTTGGCGCGCAGGGCACGGTGTTGGGCGGCGGGCGCTATGACGGGCTGATGCAGAGCTTAGGCGGACCGGAGACTCCGGCGGTCGGCTGGGCTGCCGGGATCGAGCGATTGGCGATGCTGGTCGAAGATGCCGAGGACCCGGTCGCTGAAGCGATCGTCGTGGTGGAAGACGATGCTCTGGTGACGGATGGCGTTGCGGCGGTGGCTCGCCTGCGCCGCTGCGGCATCTCCGCCGAGCTTGTCGCCACCGGCTCTCCCCGCAAGCGTTTCGACAAGGCTGTGAAGGCGGGTGGAGAGGTGATCGTCGCCCTG
Source organism: uncultured Erythrobacteraceae bacterium (assembly GCA_966251025.1). GTDB lineage: Bacteria > Pseudomonadota > Alphaproteobacteria > Sphingomonadales > Sphingomonadaceae > Croceibacterium. Next base: position 52,666 of record CBINJM010000012.1, read on the forward strand.
GCGATGCGCGACGGCGAGCCGCAAGTGCGCTTCAAGGCGGAGGATGCCGCGCGTGACCGGGTGGAGGCCGCGCTCGGCCCCGTCTTGGCAAAGATCGGCGCAGGCTCGCAGTGACCATCCCCGAAGAGCGCCTCGCCCAGATCGCGCACCGCTTTGCCGAGCTGGAGGCGCGGCTCGCCTCCGGTCAGCTGGAGGGGGAGGCCTTCGTCGCCGCCAGCCGCGATTATGCGGAGCTGGAGCCGGTCGCGCGCACCGTCGCCGAGGTCCGGGAGATGCGCGCCGAAATCGCCGAGCTGGCGGCGTTGACGCAGGATCCCGAGATGAGCGCGCTCGCCAATGAGGAGCTGGGTGAGCTGCGGCAGAAGTTGCCGGAGGCGGAGCGCCGGCTCGCCATCGCCCTGCTGCCGCGGGATAGCGCGGATGACCGCCCGGCCATGCTGGAGATTCGCGCCGGCACCGGCGGGGACGAGGCGGCTTTGTTCGCGGCGGACCTCTACCGCATGTATGAGCGCTTCGCTGCCGAGCAGGGATGGCGGGTGGAGCCGATCAGCATCAACGCCAGCGACATCGGCGGGTTTAAGGAGATCGTCGCCAACATCACCGGCACCGGCGTGTTCGCCAAGCTCAAGTTCGAAAGCGGCGTCCACCGCGTGCAGCGCGTGCCGGTGACGGAGAGCGGAGGGCGCATCCACACCTCCGCCGCGACCGTTGCCGTGCTGCCGGAGCCGAGCGAGGTGGACGTGCAGATCGAGGACAAGGACCTCAAGATCGACATCTACCGCGCCAGCGGTGCAGGCGGCCAGCACGTCAACACCACGGATAGCGCGGTGCGCATCACCCACGTGCCGAGCGGCATCGTCGTCACCCAGCAGGACGAGCGCAGCCAGCACAAGAACCGGGCCAAGGCGATGCAGGTGCTGCGCGCCCGCTTGTACGAAAAGATGCGCGAGGAAGCACAGGGCGCCGAGGCGGAGGCGCGGCGCGCAATGGTCGGCAGCGGAGACCGGTCCGAGCGAATCCGGACCTATAATTTCCCGCAGGGACGCGTGACGGACCACCGCATCGGACTGACGCTGCACAAGCTGAACGAGGTGCTCGAAGGGCTAGGGCTTGGAGAATTGATCGACGCGCTCACCGCAGAGGATCAGGCCAAGCGAATGGCGGCGCTGGATGGGTGAGCCGACCGTCGCCGAAGCGCTGCGCGAGGCGGCGCGGCGGCTGGAGGCGGTCTCGGACACGGCACGGCTCGATGCCGAGCTGCTGATGGCGGAGGCGCTCGGCGTCACGCGCTCCGACCTGCTGCTGCGGCGCACCGGCGATCCAGTCCCCGGAGGGTTCGAGGCGCTGGTTGCCCGGCGAGAGCAGCATGAGCCAATCGCCTACATCCTCGGGCGGCAGGAGTTCTATGGGCTGGACCTGGGGGTGAATCCTTCTGTCCTGATCCCGCGAGGCGACAGCGAAGTGATCATCGAAGCGGCGCGGGAATCCTTTGCCGACCGCCTGCCCGAGCGAGTTCTCGATCTCGGAACAGGCTCTGGCGCGTTGCTTCTGGCGGCGCTGTCGCTCTGGCCCGAGGCGGAGGGGTTGGGAGTAGAGCGCGACCCCCAAGCGATCGCGGTCGCCCGTCAGAACGCAGTTCGGACCGGCATCAACGCGCCACTCGGTCCGGATGAGGCTGCCGGAGAAAGCGGTCGACTGCCGCGAAAAGGCGCTGAAGCCGGGGTACACGCGCTGGATGGGCGCGCGCGGTTCGTCTGCTGTGACTGGCGCAAGCAAGGCTGGCACAAACACATCGGCAAGTTCGACCTGATCGTCGCAAACCCGCCCTATGTGGAGGATCATGCGGACCTTGCGCCCTCCGTCAGCGACTGGGAGCCGGCAGGGGCGCTGTTTGCCGGCGCCGATGGGCTGGACGACTACCGGATCCTCATCCCTCAACTGCCTGCATTGCTCAGCCCTGGCGGGGCCGCGGTGTTTGAAATCGGCGCCAGCCAGGCCGATGCGGTGCGGGAGCTTGCGTCTTCTGCCGGTCTTGCAAGCGTGTTGCGCAGGGACCTCGCCGGGCGTCCACGTGCGCTTGTTCTGCAATTACCCCTTGGCAAAACGGGCGCGAATAGCTAACTCCGCATCAGGCCAGCAGTGTCGAGGCGGAATCCGGCACGGCGGCAAAACTCCATCTTTTGCCAGACATGTGCGGCCTTTGGTCGGTCTGGGGCACAAATGGGGGGCCACGCAGTGACCTGTCCTTAGGGGCGGCGGCGTGGAAGGGGCTGATGCGACCGGTTCGCCGGTCCCAGTGAGGAAGCGAATTCCCTTGAACACAAATCGCAACAGCAATCGCCGCCGCGGCCGCGGCAACAATCGCGGCCCGGGTGGAGGCAACAATCAGGGCAACCGGATCGACAGCCGCGCGCGCGGCAATGCTCCCCAACTGCTCGAGAAATATCGCAAGCTCGCCCACGACGCGTCCATGAACGATGACCGGGTGCAGACCGAATATTACCTCCAGTTTGCCGATCACTATTTCCGCGTCCTCGCAGATTCCCGCTCGCAGAAGGATGAGACGCGCGGCCGCCGCGATTTCGATCGCGAGCAGGCGGAGGACGAGGATCAGGACGAGGAGCTGGAGGAAACCAGCCAGGAGCGTTCGCCGCGCGAGCGTCCTTCCCGTGAGCGCCCCGCGCGCGAACGGCCGAGCCGCAATGGCGAGGATGCGCCGGCTCCAGCCGCTGCGGCGGCAGAGGAAGGCAGCCGTGGCGTTGAGGGTGAGGAGGAGGCCGCCGATGAGGCCAATCCCTTCATTCGCGACACGCGCAGCAACCGTCGTCAGCGCACCCGCACGCGCGCGAAGCACGCTGGTGAGCAGGTCGATGGCGAGGCCGATAGTACAGGGGTCGATCCGGCCGTTCTGCCGCCGTCCATCGCCCGGACCGAAGAAGAGGGATCGGAAGAAAAGCCGGCGCGACCACGCGCCACGCGCACCCGGACCCGGCGCACCCGACCGGCCGACAATGGCGATGCGGAGGCGCTCGAAGCCGTCAGCTGATTTCAGCGCGCGGCGCGTGCGATCCAATGGCAACAGCACACGCGATTGACCTGCCGCGACCCGTGGGGCTGATCGGCCGCCTGGCTGCTTACCGGCGCTTGCTCGCGCTGGCGCTCGGCGTGCTGTCGGCCTGCGGATTTCAGCCGTTGGGCTCGTGGCCAGTGGCCCTGGCAGCCATGGCCGGTTTCGCCGCACTCGTTGCATCGGCCCGCAAGCCCGGCGAGGCCGCGTGGCTCGGGTGGCTGTTCGGCCTTTCCCACTTCACCTTCGGCAACAACTGGATCGCGACGGCATTCACCCACCAGGCAGAAATGCCGCCGGTGCTTGGCTGGGTCGCTGTCCCGCTGCTGGCCGTCTACCTGGCAGTCTATCCTGCACTGGCGGCGTCTGGGGCTCGGGCCTTTGCCGGCAGGGGGCTCACTCTCGCGTTCGGCCTTGCTTTTGCGGGCTGCTGGACGACGTCCGAGCTGCTGCGCGCGACGGTGTTCACCGGCTACGCGTGGAATCCGTTTTCGGTGGTGCTGCTGGGCCCGTTCGATCGGCCGGGCCTCGCTGCGCTTGCGCCGTGGTTCGGCACCTATGCCCTGTCCGGCCTGACGGTGCTGATCGCGGCTGGCTTAGCCCTTTGCGTCGCGAAGCGCCGGTGGCTTGCGACGGTCGCCGCCAGCTTCCTGCTGTCCACGGGCATGATGCTCCCCGCCGGAAAGGCTGATGAGGGTACGCGCCCCTTCACGCTGGTGCAGCCAAACCTGCCGCAGCACCGGCTGAACGACTCGCTCTTCTACGAGGCGAACTTCCTGCGGCTGGCGCAGCTTTCGGCTGCGCGGCAGCCGGGCGGGGAGCGCCTCGTTCTGTGGCCGGAGTCCGGCCTCGCGGACTATCTGCGTCCGGGATACCCCCAGCACTACTACGACCGGATGACGGCCCTCGGCGACCCCGACTTCGCTCGCCGCCGCATAGGCCGCTCGATCGGCCCCGGGAGCGTCCTGATGACCGGTGCGGTCGACCTCGAGATCGAGGGCGGGCGCGCTGTCGGCGCCTACAATGCGGTGACGGCGCTAGACGAAGGCGGAAATATCCTCGGCGGCTACGTCAAGGCGCACCTCGTTCCTTACGGGGAGTACCTTCCGCTTCGGCCGGTTCTGGAGCCGCTCGGCCTCAGCCGGCTCGTTGCAGGGACGATCGATTTTCTGCCTGGCCCCGGGCCCCGCACGATCGATCTGGGGAGCCATGGCCGTGCCGGCATACAAATCTGTTACGAGATCATCTTCTCGGGCGAGGTGATCGACCGCGCCAATCGCCCGGACTTCATCTTCAACCCCTCGAACGACGGCTGGTTCGGCCAGTTCGGCCCGCCGCAGCATCTCGCCCAGGCGCGCATGCGGGCGATTGAGGAAGGCCTGCCCGTTCTGCGCTCCACCACCACGGGGATCAGCGCGGTGATCGACCCGAGTGGTGTTGTGCGCGAGCACCTGCCGATGGATGCAACCGGTCGGATGGACGGTGTCATTCCGGCCGCGCGGGAGCCTACGCTGTTCGCGCGACTGGGCACTCTACTGTGTGTTGCGTGGATGATCGTATTTCTTGCGGGGGCCTATATTGCCCTGCAGCGGCAGCGCCCCTAGACCTTCGCCACCAGTCGGGGTCTGGACGAAGGAATTTGAGGGACATGCGCGAGAATTACCTGTTCACGTCGGAAAGCGTGTCGGAGGGGCATCCTGATAAAGTTGCGGATCAGATCTCCGATGCAATTGTGGACCTGTTCCTGTCCAAGGATCCGGAGGCGCGGATCGCTTGCGAAACCATGACCACGACACAATTCGTGGCGCTGGCTGGCGAGATTCGCTGCAAGGGCGTCTACGAAGATGGTGAGTGGGCACCGGGCGCTCTCGAGGAGATCGAGAAGACCGTCCGCAATACGGTGAAGGAAATCGGGTACGAACAGGAAGGCTTCCATTGGGAGACCTTCAAGTTCGAAAACCACCTGCACGGCCAGTCCGCCCACATCGCGCAAGGCGTGGACGCGAGCGGCAACAAGGATGAAGGCGCCGGGGACCAGGGCATCATGTTCGGCTTCGCCTGTAGCGAGACGCCCGACCTGATGCCCGCGACCTTGGACTACAGCCACAAGATCCTGGAGCGCATGGCGGCTGACCGGAAGAGCGGCGTGGCGCCCTTCCTGGAGCCGGACGCGAAGAGCCAGGTGACGCTCCGCTTCGAAGGCGGCAAGCCCGTGGCTGCAACCGCGATCGTCGTCTCCACCCAGCACGCGCCAGGTTATCACGAGGGTGAAAAGGAAGCCGAGCTCAAGGAATACGTGAAGGGCGTGGTAGCGCAGGTCCTTCCGGCTGAACTGCTGAGCGAAGAGACCGTGTACCACATCAACCCGACCGGGGCGTTCGAGATCGGCGGACCGGATGGCGACGCCGGCCTGACGGGGCGAAAGATCATCGTCGACACCTACGGCGGCGCAGCCCCGCATGGCGGCGGTGCCTTCAGCGGCAAGGACCCGACCAAGGTGGACCGTTCGGCCGCTTACATCACCCGCTATCTGGCCAAGAACATCGTCGCCGCGGGCTTGGCCACACGCTGCACGATCCAGCTTGCCTATGCGATTGGCGTGTCCGAGCCGCTGTCGCTCTATGTCGACACCCACGGCACCTGCGCCGATGGAGTGACGGACGACAAGCTCGAGAGCGCGATCAAGTCCATTGAGAAGCTCGGCCGCCTGACACCCCGTGGCATTCGCACGCATCTTGGCCTGAACAAGCCGATCTATCGCAAGACAGCCGCCTACGGCCATTTCGGGCGCAAGCCGGACGGCGACAGGTTCCCGTGGGAGCGGACCGATCTGGTGAACGACCTCAAGGCGGCGCTCGCCTGAATTCAGCGACAGCCTTGTGGCTGGCGTGGCGGCATTCGCCTCCCAGGCGCGGGTTTGCAAGTTTGATGCCCGCCACAGCGCCGCGCTGTGTCGGGCATCGTGCATTTGGGCGCGGCTCATGCGCGTCCTTGTCCTTCAGGAGCCGTGCCGCTGCCGAGGTGATGAGGGCCGTCAGCCCGCTGACATGGGACCGCCAACCTCATGCTCTATGAGTTCTGCCAAGGGCCGCATTCGGCGCAGCTAGCGACGTGGTGCCGCTAATGAGCGAATTCGCCTCTGCGGTTCACCGGCGGCAAGACGGGGCCCCTGCCGGAGCGACGGGCCCGCACTGCTGAGACAATGCCGGCCGGCGCCTCTGTGCCACCGCCGTGTTCGTGCTGCAGCTCTTCCCAGCAACGCTCTTCTAGACCGCAGCGCTACGCATCGCCTGCGTGTCATCGCCTAAGCGACGAGCCGCCAGCAGGTAGTGCACGCCTGCCCAGACATAAAGCAGCGCAGACAAAGCCATCGCCAGCGCGAGACCAAGGCTCTGCCCCCGCGCCTCCGCCAGCCCATCGCTCAGCATGCCGAGCAAGAAGGGGCCGAGTGCGCTGGCGATGCCGTAAACGACATTGAGCAACGCCGATGCCGTGGCCCGCATGCGGGGGTGCATGAGGTTCTGCAGCGCCGCGTAGGTCACGCCGAGATAGCCGAAGTTGAGGAACGTCGCGATGCTGACAAGGCTCAGCAGCAGCACGAGATCATCGCGGGTAATGGCGAAAGCGTAGAGCGGACCGCCGATCAGCAGGCACACCGCGGGCACCAGCGCATAGGCCGCCGGGCCGCGTGCGCCGAGCTTGTCAGCCAGCCAGCCGCTACCGATCACGGACAGAGCGGCGGGTAGGCTGGCGATCACGCCCGAATAGAAGCCCGCTTCGCCGATCGGCAGTCCGAACCGGCGCATCATCAGCGAGGTGAAGAAGTAATTGATGCCGAAGCCCAGCATTGCTGCGACGGCCGATCCGATCACAAGGTGGCGGGCACTGGGCAGGCCGAACAGGCGCTTCAGCACCCCGCTGATCGGCGGCACTTCCTCGCCGGCGTCCGGATCGTGCTGGCCGCGCCTGGGCTCCGCCACCAGCAGCCAGGCAAGGAGAGCAAGCACCACGCCCGGTATGGCCGCGATGTAGAATGTGAAGCGCCAGTCGAAGCTCTGCGCAACCCACCCGCCACCGACATAGCCGACGAAGGCGCCGATCGGCGGCGCCAGCATCAGCGTGGAAATGGCCAGCCCCCTCCGCCCGGCCGGGAAGTAGTCAGCGATTACCGACTGCAGGCTTGGCAGCCCGATCGCCTCGCCCACGCCGACGCCCATTCTGGCGAGAAGGAGAGAGGTCCAGTTTGCCGCAGCCCCGCAGACCGCCGTTGCTGCCGACCAGAGCAGGGTACCGACCGAGATCAGCGTCAGTCGCCGTGTCCGTTCCGCATACCGTGCGACGGCTAGTGCGAGGCCGATGTTGAGCACGGTGAAGGCTGCACCCATCAGCGACACTTGCGTGTCGCTCAGCCCAAACTCCGTCTTCACCGGCTCGACCAGAACGTTGACCACGATGCGGTCGATAAAGCCCACCGTGCTGATGGCGGTCAGGATGATCAGCGCCATCCAAGGCGCCTGGCGTCGATCTGCAGGCATGGCCCTCCCTCGCCGGGCCTCTTCGCGGACCTCGGCCGTCAGGAAAGGTAGCGGGCGGTGGTCTTCTCCGCCACCTCTTCCGCGCTGACCCCCGGCGCCAGCTCGACCAGCCGGAACGGGCTGTCATGATCGGGCCGCTGGAACACGGCGAGGTCCGTGATGACCATATCGACCACGTTGCGCCCCGTCAGCGGCAGGGTGCATTGCGGGATGAACTTTGGCTCTCCGTGTTTGGAGACATGCTCCATCACGACGATGATCTTCTTCACGCCCGCGACGAGGTCCATCGCGCCGCCCATGCCCTTCACCATCTTGCCCGGGATCATCCAGTTGGCAATGTCGCCGCCTTCGCTGACCTCCATCGCACCGAGCACGGTCAGGTCGATATGCCCGCCGCGAATCATCGCGAAGCTGGCGGCGCTGTCGAAATAGGCCGAGTGCGGCAGCTCGCTGATCGTCTGCTTCCCGGCATTGATCAGGTCGGGGTCCACGTCCTCGGGGTAGGGGAAGGGGCCGATGCCGAGCATGCCGTTCTCACTCTGCAGCGTCACCTGCATGCCCTTCGGGATGTGGTTGGCCACCAGCGTCGGGATGCCGATGCCCAGATTGACGTAGAAACCGTCCTGCAGCTCGCGCGCGGCGCGGGCGGCCATCTGGTCGCGGGTCCAGCCCTTGGTCTGCGTGGCCATTATGCCGCCTCCCTCTCGCGCGTGGTCACGAATTCGACCTTCTTGTCGTACGGGCTGCCGACGATCATGCGTTGCACATAGATGCCCGGCAGGTGGATCGCGTCCGGATCGAGACTGCCGACCGGCACTACCTCCTCCACCTCCACCACGCAGATCTTGCCGCACGTGGCGGCGGGCAGGTTGAAGTTGCGTGCCGTCTTGCGGAAAATCAGGTTGCCGACTTCGTCCGCCTTCCACGCCTTAACGATCGCGAGGTCCGCGAAGATGCCCCGCTCGAGGATGTAATCCTCGCCGTCGAAGCTCTTCACCTCCTTACCCTCGGCCACGAGGGTGCCGACGCCTGTCTTGGTGTAGAAGCCGGGGATGCCGGCGCCGCCGGCCCGCATGCGTTCGGCAAGGGTGCCTTGGGGGCAGAACTCGACCTCCAGCTCTCCGGCAAGATACTGGCGCTCGAACTCCTTGTTCTCGCCCACATAGCTGGCGATCATCTTCTTCACCTGCTTCGTGCGAAGCAGCTTGCCGATACCTTCATTGTCGATCGCCGCATTGTTGCTGGCGAAGGTCAAGTCTTTCACGCCGCTGGCCTGGATGGCGTCGATTAGCCGCTCTGGCATTCCGCAGAGGCCGAAGCCGCCGGCGGCGATCAGCATGCCGTCGCGCAGCACGCCCTCGAGCGCGGCGGTTGCATCGGGATATAGCTTCTGCATAGAGGACCCTTCGGCTGACGACCGCGCTTGTGGTAGGCAACTCCGCAGGCCCTGTCACGAGGGTGCGCACCGCCCTCCACGGGCAACGCGGGCGAAGCAATTGGTTGCAGTTTTGTAAACGCTCCTGTTGCAGATTTCGCAACGCTCCTTGCGCATTTCGCACTTGCGAGATGAAGCGCCAAGTTGCATATGAAACCTGCCTTTCAGGCATCCTCTCCCAAAACTTTCCAGCCCGGCCGGCAACGGTCGGGCTTTTTTCTTAGGTCCGTTCGGATGCGTCGGAGCCACGCCCGGCACAAACGTCCTTGCCGCCGGTTGGCAATGCGTGCGCGGGTTCCTAGCTCTTCAGGAGTTGGGGCAGAGAGGACGGGAAAGCCGATGGCTGATGCGGTGGCGGTGAGAGCGGAAGAGGATGCAGTCCGGCTGCAGGTCGCCGCGGCAAGACAGGAAGAGAGCGGCCGGGGCATCGCCCGTATTCCGCGCTCTGCGTTCCAGGCCCTCGGCATCACCGAAGGCGATGTTGTCGAAATCGAAGGCAAGCGCGCAACAGCTGCGGTCGCATTACCTGCTTATGACGAGGATCAGGCTCTCTCGGTGGTGCGGCTCGATGGCCTGCAGCGCGCCAATGCGGAGACCTCCTCTGGCGAGCACGTCAACATTCGCCGGGCCGAATCCCGCCCGGCCACCCGCGTCGTTTTCGCCCCGGCGCAGCGCGAGATGCGGCTGCAGGGCCCGACGGAAGCGCTGAAGCGCGTTTTCTTCCGCCGTCCGCTGACGCAGGGCGATCTGGTCGCGACCCACGGCCAGCAGCCGGTCGCCAATGTTCCGCCCGAGGTGCGGCGCATGTTCAACGCCCCGGCCTACGCGCTGACGCAGATCCGCCTGCAGGTCGTCACCACGGTGCCCAAGGGCATCGTGCATATCGACGAGAACACTGAGGTTGAGCTGCGGGCCGAGTTCGAGGAACCGCGCGATGGTCGCGGCATCATCAATTACGACGATGTCGGCGGCATGGACGAAACCATCAAGCAGCTTCGCGAGATGGTTGAGCTTCCCTTGCGCTATCCGGAATTGTTCACCCGGCTCGGTGTGGACCCGCCCAAGGGCGTGCTGCTGCATGGCCCGCCCGGAACCGGCAAGACCCGGCTGGCGCAGGCGGTGGCGAATGAAAGCGATGCCGAGTTCTTCACCATCAACGGGCCGGAGATCATGGGCTCCGCCTATGGCGAGAGCGAGAAGCGGCTGCGCGAAGTGTTCGAGCAGGCAACCCGCAGCGCGCCTGCCATCATCTTCATCGACGAGATCGATTCGATCGCGCCCAAGCGCCAGAACGTGCAGGGTGAGGCGGAGAAGCGGCTGGTCGCTCAGTTGCTGACGCTGATGGACGGGCTGCACGCCCGCGCAAATCTCGTCGTCATCGCCGCCACCAACCGGCCCGATGCGATCGATGAGGCGCTCCGCCGGCCGGGGCGGTTCGATCGCGAGATCATCATCGGCGTGCCGGACGAGCAGGGCCGGCGCGAGATCCTGTCCATCCACACGCGCGGCATGCCGCTGGGCGAGGGTGTGGACCTGCGCGAGCTGGCCCGTTCGACCCACGGGTTTGTCGGCGCCGACCTTGCCGCGCTGACGCGGGAGGCGGCGATCGAGGCGGTGCGGCGCATCATGCCCAAGCTGGATCTGGACGCCCGCGCGATTCCTCCGGAAGTGCTGGAGGAGCTCCAGGTTGAGAAGAACGACTTCCGCGAGGCGCTGAAGCGGGTGCAGCCAAGCGCGATGCGCGAAGTGATGGTGCAGGCGCCGACGGTCGGCTGGGCCGACATTGGCGGGCTGACGGAGGCGAGCGAGAAGCTGAAGGAAGGCGTCGAGCTGCCTTTGCGAAACCCGCAGGCTTTCGACCGGCTTGGCATCCGCCCGGCCAAAGGCTTCCTGCTCTACGGCCCGCCGGGAACGGGCAAGACGTTGCTCGCCAAGGCCGTCGCCAAGGAGGCGGAGGCCAACTTCATCTCCATGAAGAGCTCCGACCTACTCTCGAAGTGGTACGGGGAGAGCGAGCAGCAGATCAGTCGCCTGTTTGCCCGGGCACGGCAGGTCGCGCCATGCGTGGTGTTCATCGACGAGATCGATTCTCTCGTGCCCGCACGGGGCGGCGGTAACGGCGGAGAGCCGCAGGTAACGGCACGCGTGGTCAACACGATCCTGGCCGAGATGGACGGGATGGAGGAGCTGAACTCCATCGTCGTGATCGGCGCCACCAATCGGCCGACGCTGGTCGATCCGGCGCTGTTGAGGCCCGGCCGTTTCGATGAGCTGGTCTATGTCGGCCCGCCGGACCGCGCCGGGCGCGAGCACATCCTGAAGATCCACACCCGCAACATGCCGTTGGCGAGCGATGTCGATCTCGGTCGGCTGGCGCAGAAGACAGAGCGCTACACAGGCGCCGATCTGGAGGACGTGGTACGCCGCGCAGGCCTTCTGGCGATCCGCCGCCGCGGCGAGGAAGCCCGGGAGGTCACGGACGCAGACTTTGCCGACGCGCTGCAGGACAGCCGCGCCACCGTCACCGAACGGATGGAGCAGGAATATGAGGGCATGAAGGGCGAGCTGAAGCGGCGCGCCGCCGAAGTGCGCCCCATCGGCTTCCTGACCGAAGGCATGGTGGAATCCACCCGCGAACGAAAGCACGGGCCGAATTGATGGAATGGGTCCGGCAGGTTGGGAAGCTACCTCAACCTGCCGGACCTTTCTGCAAGAGGCCGGGTGCTAGTGCGCGGCGTCCCAGCTGAGGCCGTGGCCGACCTCGATCGCTAGCGGCACGTCGAGTTTCACCGCCGGCTCAGCAGCCTCTGCCATGACGCGTTCGATGACGGGCGCGGCGGCGGCTGCGTCCGCTTCGGGCAGCTCGAAGACGAGCTCGTCATGAACCTGCAGCAGCATCCGCACATGGCTCAGGCCGGCATCCGCCAGCGCCGGCCCCATGCGGGCCATCGCCCGCTTGATGATGTCGGCACTGGTGCCTTGGATCGGCGCGTTGATGGCGGCACGCTCGCTGCCGGCGCGCTCTGCCTGGTTGCGCGAATTGATGCGCGGGAACCATGTCTTCCGCCCGAACAGGGTCTCGGAATAGCCGCGCTCCCGCACCGTCTCCAGCGTAGAGACGATGTAGCGCTGGATGCCGGGGAAGCGCTCGAAATAGCGATCGATCATCGCCTGCGCCTCGTCCGCCTCGATCTCTAGCCGGCCGGCCAGACCCCAGCGGGAGATGCCGTAGAGGATCGCGAAGTTGATCGTCTTGGCGCGGGCGCGGGTGTCGCGGTCCACCGTGCCGAACATCTCCTCCGCGGTGCGCGAGTGAATGTCCTCGCCGCGGGCGAAGGCTTCCTTCAGCGGGGGCACGTCCGCCATGTGTGCGGCCAGCCTGAGCTCGATCTGGGAGTAGTCGGCGGCGAGCAGCACGTTGCCCTGTTCCGCCACAAACGCCTCGCGGATCTGTCGACCGATCGCTGTGCGAATGGGGATGTTCTGCAGGTTCGGATCGGTTGACGACAGGCGCCCGGTCTGCGCGCCCACCAGGCTGTAGCAGGTGTGCACCCGGCCCGTTTCGGGGTTGATCGCGGCCTGCAACGCGTCCGTATAGGTGGACTTGAGCTTCGCCAGCTGCCGCCAGTCCAGCACCATCCGGGCCACCGGTGCGCCTTGGGCGGAAAGCTTCTCAAGGATCGCCTGATCCGTTGAATACTGGCCGCTCTTCCCCTTGCGGCCGCCCTTATAGCCCATCTTTTCGAACAGAATGTCGCCGAGCTGCTTGGGGCTGCCGATGGTGAACTCCTGCCCGCAGCAGGCATAGATCTCCTGCTCGATCCGCGCGATCTCGCCGGCGAACTCGCCTGAGAGGCGCTCCAGCGCGGCGCGGTCTACCTTGATGCCGTGGCGCTCCATCGCTGCGACGACGGGGATCAGCGGGCGATCGACGCGCTCGTAGATGCGGGTGCTGCGCTCTGCGGCGAGGCGAGGTTTCAGGTGCCGGTGCAGCCGCCAGGTGACGTCCGCATCCTCGCCGGCATATTGCGTAGCCTTGTCCAGCGGCACCTCCCCGAAGGGAATCGCCTTTTTGCCGGTGCCGCAGATGTCCTTGAACGTCAGCGTAGTATGGCCGAGGTGGCGCTCCGCCAGTTCGTCCATCCCGTGCCCTCCGCCGATGCCTTCTGGCGAGCGGCCGGCATCGAGGGCGAAGCTGATGATCATCGTGTCATCCACCGGCGCCAGCTTGATGTTGGCGCAGCGGGCGAGAATATTGATGTCGTACTTGATGTTCTGGCCGACCTTGAGGACGGCATCGCTCTCCAGCAGGGGGCGCAGCGCATCGTACGCCACCTGGCGGCTGACCTGCTCCGGCCGCTCTGCGAACATGTCGTTTCCGCCATGGCCGAGCGGGATGTAGCAGGCATCGTTAGGACCAAGGGCGAGGCTGATGCCGGTCAGCTCGGCCCGGGTCGCATCGAGTGCGTTCGTCTCCGTGTCCAGCGCAACGAGGCGGGCGGCAAAGGCGCGGGCAATCCAGTGCTCCAGCCGCTCCATCGACTGCACGCATTCATAGGCGGAGCGATCCACCGGCGGCATGTCCGGCAGGCTCTGCCGGTTACCCTCAGGCGCGGCGGGTCTCGCGCGCATGTCCTGTTTCGGCGGGTTGAGGTCGGTCGTGCGGGCGGGGGAGCCGTTGCCGCCCTCCAGCCGCTTCAACAGGCTAGTGAAGCCGTGATGTTCGAGGAAGGCAGCCAGCGGCTCCTTCGGCACGCCGTCCAGCTTGAAGTCTTCCAGCGGGATCGGCAGGGGGCAATCTTCCTTGAGCTGCACCAGCACTCGGCTGAGCTCCGCCATCTCCCGCCCCTCGATCAGCCGGTCGCGCAGCTTTGAGGGCTTCATGGACGGTGCGGCGTCAAGCGCGGCGGTGAGGGAGCCGTGATCCTGGATCAGCTTGGTCGCCGTCTTGGGGCCGATGCCGAAAATGCCCGGCACATTGTCGACGCTGTCCCCCATCAGCGCGAGGACATCGCCCACCAGTTCCGGGCCGACCCCGAACTTCTCGACCACTTCCGGGATGTCGATGCGCTGGTTCTTCATCGTGTCCAGCATGTCGATGCAGCCGCCCTCGACTCCAGCATTCGGTTCCCCGCAGCGACCGACGAGCTGCATCAGGTCCTTGTCCGAGGAGACGATGGTCACGTCCCAGCCGCGGCGCGTCGCCTCGCGGGCGTAGGAGGCGATCAGGTCGTCCGCCTCCAGCCCCTCTTCCTCGATGCAGGCGAGGCTGAAGGCGCGCGTCGCATCGCGGATCAGCGGGAACTGCGGCACGAGGTCGGCCGGCGGTTCGGGCCGGTTGGCCTTGTACTGGTCGTACAGGTCGTTGCGGAAGCTGGTGCTGCCCTTGTCGAGGATGACGGCGAGATGCGTCGGCCCGTCAGCCTTGTTCAGGTCCTCGGCAAGCTTCCACAGCATGGTCGTGTAGCCGTACACCGCGCCGACGGGCACGCCGTGCTTGTTCGTCAACGGGGGCAGCCGGTGATAGGCCCTGAAGATGTAGGCCGAACCATCGACCAGATAGAGATGCTGCTTGTCCGCGCCGGTGCTTGCCATCGCCGCCTGCTAGCAGCGAGGGGCAGCAAGGTCAGCCGCTTTCCGCCAGAAGGTGTGGGCGAAAGGCGCACTGCACCCCGCGGTCTTGGTCAGCCAAGCGGCCTCCGGTGCCAGCATCCGAGCGCTCCGCTTGCTTTGCCACAAAGTTGCCATTATTTGGCAGGCAGAGTCCGCAAATGAGCGGATCTCGCGCCGGCCTTGAGGCGGGCGTCACTATTCGCTGATCAAGGATTGATGCACATGCGCAAGATCATTCTCGCCGCCGCCGCTGCCGGTGCCGCCCTGTCGCTCGCCGCCTGCTCCGAGAACACTGAGAACGCCGCTGGCGAAGCCGTTGATTCGGCAATGGCTGACACCGAAGCCAATGCCGATGCTATCGGCAACGAAGTCGGCCAGGCGGCTGACGATGTGGGCGCTGCGGTGAACGATGCCGGCAACGAGATCGAGGGTGAGCGGGCTGAGGCCGAGGCCGACCTGCAGGACGAGAGCACTGCGGAAGCTGCTCAGGACTGACCTTCGCGCCATCCGCGGATGAACGAAGGGGCGTGGCCTTTGCGGCCGCGCCCCTTTTTGCTGGCGACGCTCCACAGCTTGCCTCTTGAGCGGAGCACGTCACGCGTTGCGGTCAGGTGGCCCGGCCAAGCTCGTTGGCCAAGAGGACACTTTGGAGTTCTCCAGAACCGAGGCGTTCAGCCCATGCGCGGCGGCGAGCGAATAGGATCGACCTCCGCCCGTGCTCACTGGAAATGGCGCCTCAGCGCGACCCTCCAGCGCCGGTATATTCAGCGTTGACCCACTGGGTGGCGGGCTGCTGGAGGTATCCGTCATAAATCGCGCGGGCGATGTTGGCGATCTTCGCCTCGCGGGCGGGGCGGGAGCCCTGGCCGGTCACGTAGATGGCGACGGCAATCGTCCGCCCGTCCGGCGTGGTGATCAGGCCGATGTCGCTTGAAGTGTTGTTGAGCGATCCCGTCTTGTGGGCGACGGTCACGCCTCCCGGCATCATCGCCGGAATGCGGCGCGTGCCGGTGCGGCAACGCTCCATGGCGCCGATGATGACGCGGCGGCTGGAGGCGCTGAGCCACTTGCCCTGATAGAGCCCGGCCAGCAGCTGCACCATGGCGCGCGGCGTCGCGCTGTCGCGGATGTCCACCGCAACGGCCGGGTTGATCTCCCCGTCATCGCGGACCAGCGTGGCGATGTCGCGGGTAAGTTCGAACTCCTGGATCCCGGCGCGGCGCACCCAGTCGTTGACGGCAGCGGGGCCGCCCACCGCGGCAAGAAGAGCGTCCGTCGCCGGGTTGGAACTGCGAGTGATCATCAGCTCGATCAGATCACTCGCCTTCATGTGCTCGCCCTTGCGCACGGGGGCGACGGCGCTGGAGAAGGGCTTGGAGGCAACCGGCACCATCAGCGGGAACTCGCTGGAAAGGCTCCAGCGCCCTTGCTCAACACCTTCCATGAAGGTGGCTGCGATGGCGATCTTGCTGGTGCTCGCCATCGGGAAGCGCTGGTCTCCCAGGATCGCGATCTCGCGCCCGCTCGAAAGGTCCAGCGCGGCGACCCCGATCCGACCGGCGGAGCCATCGGCCACCAGCGCGACCTTCTGCTCCAGGCCGGTTTCGTAGCTGGGGTTGTAGTTGCGCGGAGAGCGCAGCTCCGTACCGAAGGCGGTGTCGAACTGCGCCTCGAGGTTGCCCTCGCGCGCATGTGCCGGAGCCATGCCCGCGAAAGCGAGCGCAGCGGCAAAAGCGAATCGTCCGAGAGTTGCGAGCCTCATGATCCCCTGCAAGTTAGCTCATTGGCCTTGCCGAAGGTTTAACAGAGCTGCCCTCGGCCACAACCGCCAGCGCGACGAATGGAGTCGAAGCAGCGATCGAACGTGGAACAAAGCGTTCTGTTCCCTTTTCGTCAATGCCTTAGCCGGGCTTCTTCATCAGCAGGGCGAACTGATCCGTCCGGCCGCGCACGGACGGATCGAACACCGGCACGTTGCGAGGATCCGTAGGCCGAGCATAGATTTCGCTCTCGTCTGCGAGAGTGAAGCCGGCCGCCTCCAGCGCCTCCAGCGCTGCGGTCCGCTCGATCCGGTGCAGCGTGCCGACCACGCTCGCCTCGCTGTTCTCCAGCGCTGCGTGGTCGATGACGACCAGCCGCCCACCGGGCTTCAGTGCGCGGTAGAGGGACGCCAGGGCCTTCTCCGCCGTCCCCGCCGGGTTCCGCTCTGAATAGAGGTCGTGCAGGTTCTGGGCGGTGATGATCATGTCGAGGCCCTGCGGGAAGGCAGGCTCCGGCACGGTGCCGCCGGCCAGTTCGACATTGTCATATTTCTGCGCGAGGGCCTGCTGCGTGGCCCCTGCGCCGGGCTGAAAGGCATAGACCCGCCCCTGCGGCCCTACCGCAACGGCGAGCAGGCGGGTAATGTAGCCGCCGCCCATGATAAAATCGCCCACGCGCTCTCCCGGAGCGACTTGTGCGAAGGCGAGCAATTCAGCCGGCTTGCGGTTGGCGTCATCCTCCCGATCCTCTGCCGGGCGGCGCTGGTCGGTCACCGCGGCGTTGTAGCTGGCCGGGGCAACCGCTCCCCGAGATGTGGTACCGGGTTCACCGGAAGGGGCGCAGGCGGCAAGCGCCAGTGCGGCGAACAAAGCTGCGTGCAGCGGCGCTGTCAGGCGCATGGCGGCATCCTCCCTGCTGATCGTTCAGTTCTGGAAGATAGTCTACCAGCCTGCCGGCGCGCAGCAAGACGGCTGCAATGCATCGCGCTTGCACGGAATCAGCAACGGCTTGAAAGTGAGCCGCAACGCAGCGGAAGGGCGCTGCAACTCGCCGCAACCGGCCTGCTCAGACCCCGAAAGGGTAGGTCTCCGGCAGGCCATGGTCCGGCTCTTGCGCACCAAGCGCTTCAAGGGCGCGAGTCTCGTCAAACCAGACATAGGCGTCGAACTGCTCGGGCAGCACGCATTCGCTGTAATGGCTCCAGCGTTCCGTCTCCGGCCGGTAGATGACGCCGATGAAGCGCTCCAGCCGGGGTTCGGCAAGGCGGCGGCGGAGTGCGTCGTGCCGGCCCTTCCGCAAGTCCAGCAGGAAGCGCGGAACGCCGCTGTCATGGCACTGTCGCTCGTAGCTGTCAGGGCGAGAGGGGTTCACGCGCTTGGTCTTGCGGGGTGAGTCCCAGTCATCCGCCGCGGTGACGGTGCCGGTGTGGGTGCCGAAGCCGATCAGCGTCGCCTCTTCTCCCCAACGTTCCCTCACGAGTTGGCCGATGTTGTGCTCTCCCCGGACGGTGCCCATGTCGGTCGCGCGGGCGTCGCCGATATGGCTGTTATGCGCCCAGACGAGAGCCTTCGCATCGGGGCCGCCTTGCTCGAGCAGGTGCTCCAGCGTCTCCGCCATGTGGCTGTCGCGCAGGTTCCAGCTTTCCGCGCCACCATAATACATGATGCGGTAATAGCGTTCGGCGGAGGCGACGAGGCGCGCGTTCATGGCCGCGCCGAATATTTCTTCTCCATCGCCATCGGACAAAGCGCGCTGGAGGAGGTCGCTGCATTGCGCGATGACCGCCGCCTCGCATTCCGCATAGCCGCGCGACAGGGCAGCGCGGCCATAGGTTGCGGGCTCCGCCTGCCACGGCGTGAGGCAGCCGTACCGCTCCCGCGCGACGGCGGCAGCTTCGGGATCGTTCTCGTCCAGATAGGCGAGCACCGCTTCGATGGAGCCGGACATGTTGTAGATGTCGAGACCGTAGAAGCCGGCCATCTTCTGCGGTGCGCGGCCCTCGTTCAGATCGCGCAGGTCCTTCATCAGCTGGGCGATGACGGTGTTGCGCCACATCCAGGTGGGAAAGCGCAGGAACGGCGCCTCTGCCCCTTCGCGCGGAGCCTGGTGGCGGATGTAGCGGTTGAAGACGGCGGCGTCCGGCCAGTCGGCTTCCGCCGCGACGATGGTGAAGCCGTGGCGCTCTACGAAGCGGCGGGTGATGGCGGCGCGGGCGGCGTAGAATTCGTGCGTGCCGTGGCTTGCCTCACCCAGCAGCACCACGCGCTTGTCCGCGAAGGCATCGAAAGCAGCGGCGAAATCCGGATCGTCGATGTCCGGCAGCGGAGTGGCGGACTGGGCGATGCACCCCGGCAGGGAGAGCGTGCGAGCGGGCTGGTGATTGCTGGCGGAGCGGGTGCCGTCCTCCCAGCCCGATGCATGTCGCCCGTGGGCGCCGACCAGCGGCACGAAGCGGACACCGCCGAGACTGTGCTCGCTCCATTCCTCCTCTCCTTCGCGCAGGATGCAGCAGAGGGTCTGCATCGATTCGCCACCCACGGGAAGGATCAGACGGCCGCCGATCTTGAGCTGGCGCTTGAGCGGCTCGGGCACGTGGTCCCCGCCAGCGGCGACAAGGATCGCGTCGAACGGCGCTTCCTGCGGCAGGCCGCCGCTGCCATCGCCGGCGATGATGCGGACATTGTCGTAGCCGAGCGTCTCGACCCGCTCACGGGCCTCGTCCGCCAGCGCCTCGTGCCGCTCGATCGCGAACACCTCCTCTGCGATCCGCGACAGGACGGCTGCCGCGTATCCGGAGCCCGCGCCGACTTCGAGAACGCGGTCTCCCGGCTCCACCTCCGCCGCCTCGATCATCAAGGCGACGATGTAGGGCTGGGAGATCGTCTGCTCGTGCCCGATCGGCAGCGGGCCGTCTTCATACGCGAATTCGGCCAGCCGCTCCGGCACGAAACGCTCGCGCGGGACCTCGCCCACCGCCTTCAGAACATAGGAGCTGGTGATGCCGCGCGCCTTTAGGTGGCGGCGCACCATGGTTGCGCGTTGCTCTTCCGGCAAAGGCATGGGCGAGATCCTCCTCCTCAGGCGCGCCAGCCAGGACGGCCCCGCTGCTCCCTCGTCAGGCGTCGGCGATGGCACGCTCCACCGCGTTCATCGGCTGATTGGTGAGATCCTTCGCAATCTCGCCGATGATCTTCTTCTCCGTCTCCTCATGACAATGTTGCCGGATCTGGCCGAGCGTCTTGGGATCGGCCACGATGACGATCTCTGTCAGCTGGCCTTTCAGGGCGCGATCGTTGAGCCACTCGGCGATCGCAGCGCCGTGCGCGAGTTCGTTGATGTCCGTGCTGCTGCTGCGCTCCCCAGCGGGATCCTGATGCCGCACGCCAGCGCTGAAGTTGGTGAGCAGGAGGTCCAGCTCCTCCACCTTCTCCAGCTTCGGCTCGAAAGCCTTCCCGGCATTGCGCATCAGCAGAAACCGCTTGCCATTCGCGAGGGCCACCAGCGTGTTCTGCGGACATCTCATTGTCATTCTCTCCTATGACTGCGTTGCTTTCGCATCCAACGGTCCAGTGAGAGACAGGTGCCCCGCCTTGCGATCAGCGGGGCTGGGCTTCGGTCATTCAGGCTTTCGCAGCCGGAGAGCGAATTGCGACGTGCGGCCCCTGAACCCTTCGTCGAACACGTTGGCGGTGCGCGGATCACCGGCTTGCGCGTAAAGGTCGCTCTCTTCTTCCAGCTGGAACCCGGCGGCGGTGAGCGCGTCGAGCGCCACCTGCCGGTCCATCCTGTGCAGGCTGTCGGCTGCCGCCGCGCCTGCGCCATCGGCCGCGCTGTGATCGACGACGACGAGGGTGCCGCCGGGCTTCAGCGAAGCATAAAGCGCGGCGATTGCCTTTTGCGCCGTCCCTTCAGGCATCGCGCCGATGAAGAGGTCGTGCAAGTTGTTGACCGTGATGATCGTGTCGAGCGGCTCCGGGAAGGCGGGTTCGGTGATCGGCCCGCGCAGGGGAACGACACGTTCCGGATAGGGGGCGACTGCCTCGTCCTGCTCCGTGCCATATTCCGGGCGGAAGGCGATGAATTCCTCCGGCTGGAAGGCATAGACCTTGCCCTGCGAGCCGACCGCCATGGCCAGCAGGCGCGTCACGTAGCCGCCGCCCATGATGTAGTCGCCGACCTTCTCGCCGCGGTCGATCTGCGCGAAGGCGAGCAGTTCCCCCGGCTTGCGGGTCGCGTCGCGTTCGCGGTCCCCGGCCGGGCGGGCAATGTCGTTGATGGCGGTACTGTATTGCTCTGCCGAATAAGTGGGCTCGGCAGGTCCGCTCTGGCTGTCTGCCGAGGAACACGCGGCGAGGGTGGCGGCGAGCGCCAGTACCAAGGCCAAATTGAGAGCAGGGCGCGTGCAGGTGAAGCGCATGTCAGGTCCTCCCGTTTTGTTTGGGAGTACACTAACACTACTGGCCAGTGCGGTTGCAAAGAAAAAGGGCCGGGGAATTTTTCCCCCAGCCCTCCTTCTATTTCTGCAAAGGCGGCAGCGGCAAAGCCGCTGCCTGGACGTCAGACCGGCTCGACTTCGTCGACCGGCTGGCCGGACCCATGCGAGTCTGCGGGGAGCAAGGCTCCCCGCAGCCGCACTGGATCAGAAGTCCATGCCGCCCATGCCGCCGCCCGGCATTGCCGGCATTGCGGGCTTGTCTTCCGGAATCTCGCTGATCGCCGCTTCGGTGGTGATCAGCAGGCCGGCGACCGAAGCCGCATCCTGCAGCGCGGTGCGAACGACCTTGGTCGGGTCGATAACGCCGGCGGTGACGAGGTTCTCGTAGGTGTCGGTCTGCGCGTTGAAGCCCAGCGTCTCGTCGTTGCCGTCGATCAGCTTGCCCGCGACGACCGCGCCGTCATGACCGGCGTTCTCGGCGATCTGACGCACCGGCGCCTGCAGCGCACGGCGGACGATGTCGATGCCGCGGGTCTGGTCCTCGTTCGCACCCGTGAGGCCCTGCAGCGACTTGGTCGCGTAGAGCAGCGCGGTACCGCCACCGGGGACGATGCCTTCCTCAACCGCGGCGCGGGTCGCGTGGAGAGCGTCGTCGACGCGATCCTTGCGCTCCTTCACCTCGACCTCGGACGCACCGCCGACCTTGATGACGGCAACGCCGCCAGCGAGCTTGGCCAGGCGCTCCTGCAGCTTTTCCTTGTCGTAGTCGGACGTGGTGGTCTCGATCTGGGCGCGGATCTGCTCGACCCGGGCCTTGATGTCGTCCGCCGAACCGGCGCCATCGACGATGGTCGTGTTGTCCTTGTCGATGGTGACGCGCTTGGCCTGGCCGAGCATGCCGACGGTGACGTTCTCGAGCTTGATGCCGAGGTCTTCCGAGATCATCTCGCCCGCGGTCAGGATCGAGATGTCCTGCAGCATGGCCTTGCGGCGATCGCCGAAGCCCGGAGCCTTCACCGCCGCGACCTTCAGGCCGCCGCGCAGCTTGTTGACGACCAGGGTCGCCAGCGCCTCACCCTCGATATCCTCGGCGATGATGAGGAGCGGGCGGCCGCTCTGCACCACGGCTTCGAGGATCGGCAGCATGGACTGCAGGTTCGAGAGCTTCTTCTCGTGGATCAGGATGTAGGGGTTATCCAGCTCCACGACCATCTTTTCGGCATTGGTCACGAAGTACGGCGAGAGGTAGCCGCGGTCGAACTGCATGCCCTCGACGACGTCCAGCTCGAACTCGAGACCCTTGGCCTCCTCGACGGTGATGACGCCTTCCTTGCCGACCTTCTCCATCGCCTCGGCGATCTTCTCGCCGACTTCGCGGTCGCCGTTGGCTGAGATGATGCCGACCTGGGCGATCTCGGTGGAGCCGGAGACGTCCTTGGAACGGCTCTTCAGGTTCTCGACCACCTTGGTGACGGCGAGATCGATGCCGCGCTTCAGGTCCATCGGGTTGATGCCGGCGGCGACGGACTTCATGCCCTCGCGCACGATCGACTGCGCCAGAACGGTGGCGGTGGTGGTGCCGTCACCGGCCAGGTCGTTCGTCTTGGACGCGACCTCGCGGATCATCTGCGCGCCCATGTTCTCGAACTTGTCCTTGAGCTCGATCTCCTTGGCGACGGTGACGCCGTCCTTGGTGATGCGCGGCGCGCCGAAGCTCTTGTCGATCACGACGTTGCGGCCCTTGGGGCCCAGCGTGACCTTCACCGCGTTGGCGAGCGTGTCGACGCCCTTGAGGATGCGCTCGCGTGCGTCACGCGAGAACTTCACGTCCTTGGCAGCCATGTTCGTTTCTCCTGAGAAATGTGTTGTCGATGGAAGCGTTCAGGCGGTCCGGCTCAGCCGATCACGCCCATGATGTCGCTTTCCTTCATGATCAGCAGGTCTTCGCCATCGAGCTTGACCTCGGTGCCGGACCACTTGCCGAAGAGGACGCGGTCGCCCACCTTCACGTCGAGCGGGATGCGATCGCCATCATCGTCACGGGTGCCTTCGCCGACGGCGACGATCTCGCCCTCGCTCGGCTTTTCCTTGGCGCTGTCGGGAATGATGATGCCGCCGGCGGTCTTCTCTTCAGCCTCGATACGGCGAACGAGAACGCGGTCGTGCAGCGGACGGAATGCCATTGTATGACCTCTTCCAGTTTGAGTGATGAACCCTTTGGCACTCTCGGCCGGAGAGTGCCAGCGGCCCGCATATGTGCAGGTCGGGGCCGCCCGTCAACCGTTGTTCAGCAAGTTTTGATGACTAGGCGATGACACCGGCGCCGTTGAGCGGATCGGCGGCGAGCAGGCCGAGGGCTTTGCGGCGGCTCCACCGGCGAAGCAGCAGCACCGCCGCGCAGACGAGCCCTGCCGCAAGGCCGATCCACACGCCGACGCCCTCCAGAGCCGTCGCCAGACCCAGGGCAGCCGCCAGAGCAAAGCCGATCGCCCAATAGGAGAAGATGGCGATCCACATCGGCACGCGCGTATCTTGAAGGCCTCGCAGCGATCCGGCGGCGACAACCTGCACGCCATCGAAGAGCTGGAAGGCGGCGGCAATCGCCAGATATTGCACCCCCAGCGCCACGAGTGCGGCGTTTCGGGCGTCCTGCGGATCCACATAGGCCGCCAACAGCCAGTGCGGCACCAGCAGCATCGCGGCTGCCGTCAAGACCATGAAGCCGGTCCCCAGCACCAGCGCCGCGCGCCCGGCGCGGGCAATCCCAGCCTCATCCCCCGCGCCGAAGAAATAGCCCACGCGAATCGTCGCGGCTTGCGAAACGCCGAAGGGAATCTGAAAGGCAAAGGACGCGATCTGCAGCGCCAGCGTATGGGCCGCCAACGGCAAGGCACCCAGCCGCCCCATCAGGAAAGCGGCGGCGCTGAACACGCCGGCTTCGGCGAGAACCGTCAAGGCGATGGGCGCGCCGATGCGCAGCAGGTCCCGCAGCCGCGCCCAGTCTGGCCGCCAGAAGAAGCCGAAGACATGATAGCGGTGCAGGCGCGTGTCCAGCCGGATGGCGAGGATATAGGCGCCCAGAACCACCAGCGAGCTCAGCAGCGTTGCCCAGGCCGCCCCGGGCAGCCCGAGCGCAGGCGCGCCGAGATTGCCGAAGATCAGCGCGTAATTGGCCAGCGCGTTGGCCCCGATGCCCACCGCTGTGATGATCGTGGCGAAGACCGGCCGCCCCAGAGTGGAGACGAAGCCGCGCAGCACGCCCGCGGCGATCATCGGCACCAGCGCCCAAAGCAGGATGTCCATGTAGCTGGTGGCGAGCGCGACGATCTGCGGCTCCTGCCCCGTCACGATCATGATCGGCCCGGCCAAGGCGCAAATGCCCATGCCGAGCGCGCCACCACCCACCGCGACCCAGAGCCCCATTCGAACGGCCCGCCGGATGGGCCGCAGCGCTGGCGGGCGCGCTCCAAGTTCCGCCGCCGCCAGGGCTGAGACACCTCCGATCAGCCCGTTCAGCGCCCAGCTGAGCGCGGCGAAGATCGCGACGGCCAGAGCGGAGGCAGCCAGCTCATCCTCTCCGAGCCGCGCGATGAAGATCACGTCGATCGCAAAGGTCATCATCTGGAGCACGTTGGCGGCCGCCAAGGGCGCTGCGAGGCGCAGGGTGGCGGCGAGCTCTGTGCGCCAGGGAGAAGGGGTTCGGCGGAACTGCATGCGGCTGCGGGCGGATAGGCGCGGCAGCCGGCCGGGGAAAGATGATAGTCCCCCAAGAGCCAATATTCGCGAGAGCCCTCCGCGGGCCGCACGCAGCAACCTCTTCCACTTGCTCGATTTGGTCGATAGAGGCGGGCCGCTTTGCCGGCAGTTGCCGAACAGAAATGGGAAACGGAGCGGAATGAGGATTCTTCTGAAGAGTGCGAGCGCGATCGCCCTGGTGGCCATGCTGGCGGCATGCGGCGGCGGCCGGCAAGAGGACCCCGTTCCCGCCGAAGAAACGATCGCCGATCAGGTGACGCTGCCCGCCACCATGCCCACGCCGGGCGAGGTCCTTGGCGAGGCCGAAAGCCCGGCCGCCGAGGAGAGCCCGGAGGCGACCGAGACTCCTGCGACCGCCGCCACGGCAACTCCTTCGCCGACGCCGAGCCCGGCCGCCAGCCGCTCCGCTGCGCCGACGCCGGTTACCGCCGTTTCTCCGCCGGCGATGTTCGCGGTCTGCGGAGCCTGCCACAGCACGACACCGGGCGATCATGGGATCGGGCCGTCGCTCGCCGGAGTGTTCGGCGCCAAGTCCGCGCACGCCAGCGGCTTCGATTACAGCCCTGCGATGGAGGGCGCTAACCTCACCTGGAACGAGGCAACGCTGAACCGCTATCTCGAGAACCCGCGGGAAGTGGTGCCTGGCACGACGATGGCCTATGCTGGCCTGAAGAACGCGGCCCAACGACAGGCGATCGTCGATTACCTGAAGGGGCTGTAAGCCTCAAACCACGTCCAGCCGGCGGTGCGGTTCGGGGGGAAGTTCCACCCTTATCGGATCGCCGGGACGGACGGACCCTCCGCGCTCCACAATGGCCATGACGCCGCATTTTCGCGCGAGGCTTCCGTCCGGAGCGCGGCTGAGCACAGCCGCCAGCAAGCCGGGCTTGAAAGCGTCGATCTGCCAGCAGGGATTGCGCAGGCCCGTCATCTCGATCGCGGTGCTTTCTCCAATGCGCAGCCGAGTGCCGCACGGGAGCGCGAGCAGGTCCACGCCGGCAGTCGTGATGTTCTCTCCCAGTTCGCCGGGCTGAAGGGCGAAGCCTCTCTCCTTCGACTCGACGAGCAATTCGGCAGGGATCAGGTGAACCTGTCGCAGGTTGGGGCGGTCAGGATGGGCAGCGACCCGCGAGCGGTGGCGCACCTTGGCGCCGCAATGGGCATCTCCCCTTACGCCGTGCCCCGCGATCAGTTCGATCGCCTTTGCAACCGACTTGGAAAAGCGGTGCACCGGATCGCAAGCGACGGCGATGACACGTGCATTGGTCGCCATTTCCTTTCCCCGCAGCGTGACCGGGCAATTGCCGCAGCGTAGGCGGCCAGGCCGAAAACGAAAAAGGCGGCGCCTTGCGGCGCCGCCCTTCGCTTTTTCGATCCGAAGACCTTCGAAGCTTACTTGAGCTCGATGGTGCCGCCAGCGGCTTCGATCTTGCTCTTGATGTCCTCGGCCTCGGCCTTGTTGACGCCTTCCTTGATCGGCTTCGGCGCGCCTTCGACCAGTGCCTTGGCTTCGGTCAGGCCCAGGCCGGTGATGGCGCGGACTTCCTTGATCACCTGGATCTTCTTGCCGCCGTCGCCGGTCAGGATGACGTCGAACTCGGTCTTCTCCTCGGCGGCCTCGGCAGCGGCGCCACCGGCGGCAGGGGCAGCAACGGCCACCGCAGCAGCGGCGGAGACGCCCCAAGCCTCTTCCAGGGCCTTGGCGAGCTCGGCAGCTTCCATGACGGTCAGCTGCGACAGGTCTTCAACGATCTTGGCGATATCGGCCATGATACTTCACTCCGTTCAAATGGTGGACCGGGCCGGCGACTGCCTGGAACCCGGAAATTCGCTTGCTTGGAAAAGAACCTGCTTACGCTGCGTCCTTGTCGGCATAAGCCGCAAAGACACGAGCCAGCTTGGCCGCGGGGGCGGTGGTCAGCTGGGCGATCTTCGTCGCCGGCGCCTGCACCAGACCAATGATCGTGCCCCGCAGCTCGTCCAGCGAAGGCATCGAGGCGAGAGCCTTGACCCCTTCCGGGCTGAGCACTGTCGTCCCCATGGAACCGCCGACGATCTCGAGCTTGTCGTTCGTCTTGGCGAAATCCACCACCGCCTTGGCGGCGGCCACCGGATCAACCGAATAGGCGAGCGCCGTCGGGCCGGTCAGGAAATCATCCAAACCGGCGTAATCGGTGTCCTTGAGGGCGAGCTTGGCGAGGCGGTTCTTCGCCACCTTGTAGGACGCACCAGCGTCGCGCATCTTCCCGCGCAGTGCGGTGGACTGGGCCACCGACAGGCCGAGATTGCGGGTGACAACCACCACGCCGCTCTCGCTGAAGACCGCGTTGAGCTGGGCGACCGATTCGGCTTTCTGCGAACGATCCATGCCATACTCCTTCATCATGGCCGCGCGGGGCATGTGCCAAGCGCGACCGGCTGCGTTGTCCCGCGCCGTCTCCGGCACGGGGCGGGTCCGCTGACAAGGGAAGGAGGTACGCCAATGGCGCAAACGGGCGAGGCCTTGGGGGCTGACCCGATAGAATCTCGTTTCCCCGTCTCGGTCGGAAATTAAGAGGGCCAAAGCGCCCTCACCGACTGTCTCGGACGGATGACCGCTCCCACTGACGCAGGATCGGTCGGCGCGGCCTCTTGCTGAAATGAAGGGTGGAGTCAAGACTTTGCCGGCGGAGCGCCAATGCGTGGCCGCCGGCTTTGACAGGTTTACATCTGGTCGGCGGTGTCTTCCAGCCGCTCCGCCTCGGCATCCGTCGCGTCTGCCTGAGCATCGAGGCCGGCATCATCAAGCTCATCCGCCTGAGCCTCCAGGGCCTCTGCCTGCTCATCAATCACGTCGCCCTGGGCTTCGAAGGCTTCTTCCTGCACTTCCTGTTGCTCTTCAGCGGCATTGTCCCCGCAGGCGGTGAGGCCGAGGAGGAGGGCGGCGGGAATGGCGGCAAAGGAAAGGATCTTCATTGTTGGTCTCCCTGTTTTGGCTGCCCGAACAACCGAGGGACGTCCATCATGGTTCCCCTTCCACTTGGTAGCCGAGCAGGTCACCCGGCTGGCAGCCAAGCTCCCGGCAGATGGCCTCCAGCGTGGAGAAGCGGATTGCCTTGGCCTTGCCGGTCTTGAGGATCGACAGGTTGGCGAGCGTCAGCCCCACGCGATCCGCCAGTTCGGTGAGCGTCATGCGCCGCTCATGCAGCAGGTCGTCCAGCTTGACGACGATGCGGGATTCGCCTTCGACGGGCATCACACGGTCCCTTCCAGCTCATCGCGCATCTCGGCGCCCCGGCGGAAGACGCGGGCAAGGATGAACAGGACCAGGATCAAGGCCAGGCTATTGATGTCGAACTCAAAGGACAGCGACTCCGCCTCCCCTTCGACGATCTGCTCGATGATCCCGCCTAACGTGCCGACAGAGATTCCCAGGATCTGCACCCCCAGCATCAGCCACGCCATCGCCCTCAACCGATCGGCATTGGCGGGGATGAAGGGATCCCCGTCGGCCACCGTGTCGATGATGCGCTTCATGTGCCGGAGGAACAGGAACAGCAGTGCGAGGAGGGCGATGATCAGTACCAACAAGCCTGCGATGGCCCAGATGGTCGAACTCGGGGGCACATCCGGGAGCTTCTCCATAATCGCCTGCAGCAGCGCGGTTCGTCCGAACAATATCAGCGGGATGCCGATCAGGCAGACCACAGCGCCCGCGCCGACGGCTGCCATGCAGACCAGGATGAGCGCCCGGGCGATGCCGAGGAGGGGGTCGTCGAACATGCGTGCCATGTTGCCTTCTCCTCTACGCCAGCGCCGGGAGAGCGACGCTTGCCACCGGGGCGGAAGGGACGGTGATCAGCGTTCCGAAAGCGGTGGCCGCGATACAGATTGCCGCAAGCGATGCGGCGGCGTTTTTGAGGAGGAGGTTCATCGTTGATCTCCGATATGCCTGATATTGAAAAGCGATAAACAGGCGCGACACACCTGTCAACCGGAAATATCGAATCTCGATATGAGGCATATTGTTTCTCGGAAGCGGGAGGAATCTCCGGCCGGGGTTTGACTCCCGCAGGAGGGAATCCTATATGCGGCCCCTATCCACAGATGCTTCGAGCAAGGCGGGCCTGACGCGGGGGTCGGCCAGGGAAGGAAGCCTGTGATCAATCCGTGAGACGACATGAGGCTGCGGCTGGGCGGGGATATCCTCGCCTGAGCGTGCGGCTTTTTCCGTCTCCGGTTCACCTCCGCTGCATTTTGGGTTTCTGCCGGCCATGTGCCGGTTGCACAGCAAAGAGGCACCTCCTTCATGGCGACCAACTTCTCCGAGGCCACCGGCACGTCCGTCGGCGCCACCGTGGGCAGCAAGAAGAAGCGCATTCGCAAGATCTTCGGCGACATCCACGAAGTGGTGCAGATGCCGAACCTGATCGAGGTGCAGCGCGAGAGCTACGAGCAGTTCCTGCGCTCCGACCGGGAGACGGGCTATGTCTCCGGCCTTGAGAAGACGCTGCGCAGCGTATTCCCGATCCGCGACTTCGCCGGCACGGCCGAGCTCGACTTCGTGCATTACGAGCTTGAGGATCCGAAGTACGACACGACCGAGTGTCGCCAGCGCGGCATCACCTACG
This sequence comes from uncultured Erythrobacteraceae bacterium, assembly GCA_966251025.1. Classification (GTDB taxonomy): domain Bacteria; phylum Pseudomonadota; class Alphaproteobacteria; order Sphingomonadales; family Sphingomonadaceae; genus Croceibacterium. The sequence goes on from CBINJM010000012.1 coordinate 81,878, forward strand.
CAGCGCCGATGAAGGTGACGCTGCGCCTGATCGTGTTCGAGGTTGATGCCGAGACCGAGACCCGCTCCGTCCTCGATATCAAGGAGCAGGACGTGTACATGGGCGACATGCCGCTCATGACCGAGAACGGCACCTTCATCGTCAACGGCACCGAGCGCGTGATCGTCTCGCAGATGCACCGTTCGCCGGGCGTGCTGTTCGACCATGACCGCGGCAAGACGCATTCCAGCGGCAAGTTCCTGTTCGCCGCGCGCGTCATCCCCTATCGCGGTTCCTGGCTGGACTTCGAGTTCGACGCCAAGGACATCGTGAACGTCCGCATCGACCGCAAGCGCAAGCTGCCGGTGACCTCGCTGCTCTTCGCTCTCGGCCTCGATGGCGAGCAGATCCTCGACTATTTCTATCAGACCGTTTCGTGGAAGCGGTCTGGCGACGGCTGGCAGATCCCCTTCGTGCCGGAAGCATGGCGCGGGCAGAAGCCGGGCTTTGCCCTGGTTGACGCCAAGACGGGCGAGGAAGTGTTCCCCGCCAACCAGAAGGTGTCCCCCCGCGCGGCTAACAAGGCGGCGAAGGATGGGCTCGAGACCCTGCTGATCCCGACCGAGGAGGTCTTCGGCCGCTATTCCGCACGTGACCTCATCGATGAGAGCACGGGCCGCATCTACATCGAGGCGGGCGACGAAGTGACGCCCGACAACCTCGAGAAGCTGGATGCCGCCGGCATCGACCAACTCGATCTGCTGGATATCGACCACGTCAACACTGGCCCGTGGATCCGCAACACGCTGGAGGCCGACAAGGCCGAGAACCGTGAAGAGGGCCTGGAGTCGATTTACAAGGTCATGCGCCCGGGCGAGCCGCCGACGAAGGAAACGGCCGAGGCGCTGTTCGAAGGCCTGTTCTTCGATCCTGAGCGTTACGACCTCTCCGCCGTGGGCCGCGTGAAGCTCAACATGCGCCTTGGCCTCGATGCCGAGGACACCGTGACGACGCTGCGCAAGGAGGACATCCTTGCGGTGGTCAAGGAGCTGGTGAACCTCAAGGACGGCAAGGGCGAGGTCGACGACATCGACAACCTCGGCAACCGCCGCGTGCGCTCTGTGGGTGAGCTGCTGGAGAACCAGTACCGCGTTGGCCTGCTGCGCATGGAGCGCGCCGTGAAGGAGCGCATGAGCTCCGTCGACGTGTCCACCGTGATGCCGAACGACCTGATCAACGCGAAGCCTGCGGTCGCCGCAGTGCGCGAGTTCTTCGGTTCCAGCCAGCTCTCGCAGTTCATGGACCAGACGAACCCGCTGTCCGAAGTGACGCACAAGCGCCGCGTTTCAGCCCTCGGGCCGGGCGGCCTCACCCGTGAGCGTGCGGGCTTCGAGGTTCGCGACGTTCACCCGACCCACTATGGCCGTATCTGCCCGATCGAGACGCCGGAAGGTCCGAACATCGGCCTGATCAACTCGCTGTCGACCTTCGCCCGCGTCAACAAGTACGGTTTCATCGAGACGCCGTACCGGACGATCGTGGACGGCAAGGTGACGAGCGAGGTGATCTACCTCTCCGCCATGGAGGAGCAGAAGCACACTGTGGCGCAGGCTTCGGCCGACCTCGACGGCGATGGCAGCTTCGTCGAGGAGCTCGTCTCGACCCGTCAGAATGGCGAGTTCACGCTTTCCCCGCGCGAGCAGGTGACGCTGATGGACGTGTCGCCGAAGCAGCTGGTTTCCGTCGCGGCCTCGCTGATCCCCTTCCTGGAGAACGATGACGCCAACCGCGCGCTGATGGGCTCCAACATGCAACGCCAGGCGGTGCCGCTGGTGAAGGCCGAGGCACCGTTCGTCGGTACCGGCATGGAAGAGACTGTTGCGCGCGATTCAGGCGCGGCGATCTCTGCCACTCGTTCGGGCGTGGTCGACCAGGTGGACGCAACGCGCATCGTGATCCGCGCGAGCGGCGAGGTCGACACGACCAACCCGGGCGTGGACATCTACACGCTGCAGAAGTTCCAGCGCTCCAACCAGAACACCTGCATCAACCAGCGCCCGCTGGTGAAGGTGGGTGACGTGGTGCAGCAGGGCGACATCATTGCCGACGGTCCCTCGACCGATCTCGGTGAGCTGGCGCTGGGCCGCAACAGCCTCGTCGCGTTCATGCCGTGGAACGGCTACAACTACGAGGACTCCATCCTGATCTCCGAGCGGATCGTGAAGGACGACGTCTTCACCTCGATCCACATCGAGGAGTTCGAGGTGATGGCCCGCGACACCAAGCTGGGGCCGGAGGACATCACGCGCGACATCCCGAACGTGGGCGAGGAAGCGCTGCGCAACCTCGACGAGGCGGGCATCGTCTATATCGGCGCCGAAGTGCATCCGGGCGACATCCTTGTCGGCAAGATCACGCCGAAGGGCGAATCTCCGATGACGCCGGAAGAGAAGCTGCTGCGCGCGATCTTCGGTGAGAAGGCCAGCGACGTGCGCGACACTTCGCTGCGTCTGCCGCCGGGCGTGTCCGGCACGATTGTCGAGGTGCGGGTGTTCAACCGCCACGGCATCGAGATCGACGACCGTACGCGCGCCATCCAGAACGAGGAGATCGAACGCCTCAAGAAGGACAGCGAGGACGAGCGCGCCATCCTCAACCGGGCGACCTACAACCGCCTGCGTGAGATGCTGGACGGCCAGGTCGCTTCGAGTGCGCCCAAGGGCGTGAAGAAGGGCGCGGAGATCACCGGCGAGCTGCTCGACACCATCGAGCGGCATGAATGGTTCAAGTTCGCCGTGGCGGACGATTCCGTTCAGGCGCAGCTCGAGGCGGTGAAGGGCCAGTATGACGAGGCGGTAAAGCGCATCAAGGACAAGTTCGAGGACCGCAAGGAGAAGCTCGAGCGTGGTGATGAGCTTGCCCCCGGCGTGCTCAAGATGGTCAAGGTGTTCGTCGCGGTGAAGCGCAAGCTTCAGCCGGGCGACAAGATGGCCGGTCGCCACGGCAACAAGGGCGTGATCAGCCGCATCCTTCCGCAGGAAGACATGCCGTTCATGGAGGACGGCACGCCGGTCGACATCGTGCTCAACCCGCTGGGCGTGCCTTCGCGCATGAACGTGGGCCAGATCTTCGAGACGCACCTCGGGCTTGCAGCGCGCGGCCTTGGCCAGCAGGTGACCCAGGCGCTCGAGGATTGGCGCGAGGCCAATCCCGATCCGGAGGCTGCGGCGCCCCCGCAGGCCGTGGTCGAGAAGCTGAAGGACATCTACGGCGAGCAGTACCACGAGGACATCGAGAGCCGCACGACCGCCGAGGTCGTGGAACTCGCGCAGAACCTGAAGAACGGTGTGCCGATGGGCACTCCGGTGTTCGACGGCGCGCGCGAGGCGGACGTGTCCAACATGCTGCTGAAGGCTGGCTACGATTCGTCGGGCCAGGTGACGCTGTTCGATGGACGCACCGGCGAGGCGTTCGACCGCAAGGTGACTGTCGGCTACATCTACATGCTGAAGCTGCACCACCTTGTGGACGACAAGATCCACGCTCGCTCCATCGGCCCCTACTCGCTCGTCACCCAGCAGCCGCTGGGCGGCAAGGCGCAGTTCGGCGGCCAGCGCTTCGGTGAGATGGAGGTCTGGGCGCTGCAGGCCTACGGAGCGGCTTACACGCTGCAGGAAATGCTGACGGTGAAGTCCGACGACGTGGTCGGCCGCACCAAGGTCTACGAAGCGATCGTCAAGGGCGACGACACCTTCGAGGCCGGCATCCCGGAGAGCTTCAACGTGCTCGTCAAGGAAATGCGCTCGCTCGGCCTCAACGTCGAACTCTCCTCGCTCGATGAAGGCGAGGACGAGGAGGACGCGTGGCCGCAGGCGGCGGAGTGACAGGCGGACGGGCGGCCGACAGCGCCGCCCGCCCCCAGCGCCCATCAAGTTTCCCCGCTCAAGGGATGTGAGACATGAACGAACTGACCAAATTCACGAACCAGCTCGCCAAGCCCGAGACGTTCGACCAGATCAAGATCGGCATCGCGAGCCCGGAGCGTATCCGCTCCTGGTCCTTCGGTGAGATCAAGAAGCCGGAGACGATCAACTACCGCACGTTCAAGCCCGAGCGTGACGGCCTGTTCTGCGCGCGCATCTTCGGCCCGGTGAAGGACTACGAGTGCCTGTGCGGCAAGTACAAGCGCATGAAGTACAAGGGCGTCGTCTGCGAGAAGTGCGGCGTCGAGGTGACCGTGACCAAGGTCCGCCGCGAGCGCATGGGCCACATCGAGCTGGCCGCGCCGGTCGCGCACATCTGGTTCCTGAAGTCGCTGCCGAGCCGCATCGGCCTGCTGCTCGACATGCAGCTCAAGCAGCTCGAGCGCGTGCTGTACTTCGAGAGCTACATCGTCACCGAGCCCGGCCTGACGCCGCTGGAGAAGTTCCAGCTGCTGACCGAGGACGAGCTGCTCGACGCTCAGGACGAGTATGGCGAAGACGCCTTCACCGCCGGCATCGGCGCCGAGGCGGTCAAGATCATGCTCATGGATCTGGACCTTGAGCGCGAGAAGGAAGACCTGCTCAAGGAGCTGGCCGAGACCAAGAGCTCGCTCAAGCCCAAGAAGATCATCAAGCGGCTGAAGGTGGTCGAGAGCTTCATCGAATCCGGCAACCGCCCGGAATGGATGATCCTCGACGTGGTCCCGGTCATTCCGCCGGAACTGCGCCCGCTGGTCCCGCTGGATGGCGGCCGCTTCGCGACGTCCGACCTCAACGACCTTTATCGCCGCGTCATCAACCGCAACAACCGCTTGAAGCGGCTGATGGAGCTGCGCGCGCCGGACATCATCGTCCGCAACGAAAAGCGCATGCTGCAGGAAGCGGTCGACGCGCTGTTCGACAACGGCCGCCGCGGCCGCGTCATCACCGGCGCCAACAAGCGTCCGCTGAAGTCGCTGTCCGACATGCTGAAGGGCAAGCAGGGCCGCTTCCGCCAGAACCTGCTCGGCAAGCGCGTCGACTATTCGGGCCGTTCGGTCATCGTGACCGGTCCGGAGCTCAAGCTGCACCAGTGCGGCCTGCCGAAGAAGATGGCGCTCGAGCTGTTCAAGCCGTTCATCTATTCGCGGCTCGACGCCAAGGGCCTGTCCACCACGGTGAAGCAGGCCAAGAAGCTGGTCGAGAAGGAGAAGCCGGAGGTCTGGGACATCCTCGACGAGGTGATCCGCGAGCATCCGGTGCTGCTGAACCGCGCGCCGACGCTCCACCGCCTCGGCATCCAGGCGTTCGAGCCCGTGCTGATCGAGGGCAAGGCGATCCAGCTTCACCCGCTGGTCTGCGCCGCGTTCAACGCCGACTTCGACGGCGACCAGATGGCCGTGCACGTCCCGCTGAGCCTCGAGGCGCAGCTGGAAGCGCGCGTGCTGATGATGTCGACCAACAACATCCTCAGCCCTGCGAACGGCAAGCCGATCATCGTGCCTTCGCAGGACATGGTGCTGGGCATCTACTATCTCTCGATGGACCGCGAAGGCGAGCCGGGTGAGGGAATGGTGCTGGCGGACATCGCCGAGGTGCACCAGGCGCTGCATGTCGGCGCGGTGACGCTCCACTCGAAGATCACCAGCCGCGTGCCCCAGGTGGACGAGAACGGCCGCGAGTACATGAAGCGCGTCGAGACGACGCCGGGTCGCATGCTGATCGGCGAGTGCCTGCCGAAGCGGCACACCGTGCCGTTCGAGGTCGTCAACCGGCTCCTCACCAAGAAGGAGATCGGCGACGTCATCGACCAGGTGTATCGTCACACGGGCCAGAAGGACACGGTGCTGTTCGCCGACGCGATCATGGCGCTCGGCTTCCGCCACGCCTTCAAGGCCGGCATCTCCTTCGGCAAGGATGACATGATCATCCCCGAGAGCAAGGTGCAGCTGGTCGAGGAGACGAAGGCGCTGGTGGCTGATTATGAGCAGCAGTACCAGGACGGCTTCATCACCCAGCAGGAGAAGTACAACAAGGTGATCGACGCCTGGAGCCGTTGTGGCGACCAGGTGGCGAACGCCATGATGGACGAGATCCGTGCACAGCCGAAGGACGAGACGGGGCGGCAGAAGCCGGTGAACTCGATCTACATGATGAGCCACTCCGGTGCGCGCGGTTCGCCGGCGCAGATGAAGCAGCTCGCCGGCATGCGCGGCCTGATGGCCAAGCCTTCGGGCGAGATCATCGAGACGCCGATCATCTCGAACTTCAAGGAGGGCCTGACCGTCCTTGAGTACTTCAACTCCACCCACGGCGCCCGCAAGGGTCTGGCCGACACCGCGCTCAAGACGGCGAACTCGGGTTACCTGACCCGCCGCCTGGTTGACGTGTCGCAGGACTGCGTGATCGTTGAGGACGACTGCAAGACCGAGCGGGCCTTGGAGATGCGCGCCATCATCCAGGGTGGTTCCGTCATCGCGTCGCTGGCGGAGCGTATCCTCGGCCGGACCACGGCGGAAGACATCGTCAATGCGGCCACTGGCGAGGTCGTCGTCAAGGCGGGCACGCTGCTGGACGAGCCGATGGTGAAGGCGATCGAGGAGGCCGAAGTTCAGGTCGCCAAGATCCGTTCGCCGCTGGTGTGCGAGGCGGAGCAGGGCGTGTGCGGTACGTGCTACGGTCGTGATCTGGCTCGCGGTACGCCGGTGAATATCGGTGAGGCTGTCGGTGTTATCGCCGCGCAGTCCATCGGCGAGCCGGGCACCCAGCTGACGATGCGGACCTTCCACATCGGCGGTGCGGCGCAGGTGAACGAGACCAGCCATCTGGAGTCCATCTCCGACGGCACGGTCAACTACCGCGACATGCCTACAATCGTGGACAAGCGCGGCCGGCGGCTGTCGCTCGCCCGAAGCGGTGAGATGGTGGTAATCGATCCGGCCGGGCGTGAGCGCGCGATCCATCGGGTGCCTTACGGCACCGTGCTGATGGTGGAAGACGGCGCGACCGTGACGGAAGGCCAGCGGCTTGCGGAGTGGGATCCGTTCACCCTGCCGATCATCACGGAGCAATCGGGCACGGTCCGTTACCAGGATCTGGCCGAAGGCAAGACGATGGAAGAGCGCGTGGACGAGGCCACCGGCATCGCCCAGCGTGTCGTGACCGAGTATCGCGCCGCCGGCCGCTCCAAGAAGGAGGACCTGCGTCCGCGTCTGACCCTGCTCAACGAGGCTTCGGACGAGACCGAGGCGGCGCGCTACATGCTCGCCCCTGGTACGACGCTCTCGGTAGAGGACGGTCAGCAGGTCGAGGCCGGCGACATTCTCGCTCGTGCTTCGCGTGAAGCCGCCAAGACTCGCGACATCACCGGCGGTCTGCCGCGGGTGGCGGAGCTTTTCGAGGCACGGATCCCGAAGGACAACGCGATCATCGCCAAGATCAGCGGTCGGATCGAGTTCGTTCGCGACTACAAGGCGAAGCGCAAGATCGCGATCATTCCGGAGGAGGGGAGCCCGGTCGAGTACCTGATCCCCAAGACCAAGGTGATCGACGTCCAGGAAGGCGACTTCGTCAAGAAGGGCGATACGCTGATCTCAGGCAGCCCTAATCCGCACGACATCCTCGAAGTGTTGGGCGTGGAGGCGCTGGCAGAGTATCTCGTCAGCGAGATCCAGGAAGTCTATCGACTGCAGGGTGTGAAGATCAACGACAAGCACATCGAGGTGATCGTTCGCCAGATGCTGCAGAAGGTCGAGATCACCGATGGCGGCGACACCACGCTGCTGCCTGGCGAGCAGGTCGATCTTGAGGAGATGAACGAGGTCAACTCGAAGCTCCCCAAGGGCAAGCAGCCGGCCTCCGGCACTCCGGTGCTGCTCGGCATCACCAAGGCGAGCCTGCAGACGCGTTCGTTCATCTCGGCGGCCTCCTTCCAGGAGACCACCCGGGTGCTGACGCAGGCTGCGGTCGAGGGCAAGCAGGACACGCTGATCGGCCTCAAGGAGAACGTGATCGTGGGCCGTCTCATCCCCGCCGGCACCGGCGCGGGCATGAACCGGATGCGTGTCACCGCCTCCAGCCGCGACGCCGCGATCCGCTCGCAGTGGAGGAGGGCTCAGGAGTCCCTCATCGCTGCCCGCACCGCCGAGGAAGAGCACGCGGCCGAATTGGCCCAAGGCCCCGAAGCGGCGATCGGCGACGATCCGCTGGCGCGCATGGAAGGTGAGACCCACGGCACAGATGCCGATGCGGGCGAGTACCTGATCCAGAGCGACGAGACGCCTGAGAGCACGCCGGAAGCCTCTGAAGAGGAGTAATCCGGCCGCCCTCCGGGTAGGACAAAGAGGACCCCGCCGGAGCGATCCGGCGGGGTTTTCGTTTCTGGTGATGAGACGAACGACAAAGGCCGCCTAACCGATGCGACTGATTGTACTCTCGCTCCTCCTGCTCACCGCCTCGTGCGGCCGTTCGGAAGAGAGCAGTAACCACGCCGCGCCCCCGGTCTCGCCTCCCACCGGCGTCGCGACGGATCAGGGGTTGGCCGTGCCGGAGGCTCTGGCGGGCGAGTATCGCGTCGCGGGAGTCGACGGCCAGCCGCTGGACGCGTCATTTGGCATCGCCATCTCCATCGATGCAGAGACGATCAGCTACGACCCGCGCTGCGCCGGGTTTGTCTGGAGCTATCGCTATGTAAACGGTTCGCTGGAGACGGAGCGCCCCTCCGGTCCTGCACAAGCCGTTTGTGAGATCGCGATGCCGCCAGAGCTGACACAGCTTGCCGGGGTGCTGGACTCCGCCGAGCGTGCCCGGCGCACGCCTGAGAACGGTATTGAAATATCAGGCGCTGGGCGCTCAGTGACGTTGTTCTCTCAATAGGCGGCACCGGAGGGGTTATTGCTCATCCGTGGCGCGGGTGGTCGCCCGCGCTGCAGAGCGCGCTTCCTCCCGCTGCCGTTTCTGGCTAGCGCGAGGAACCATGACCGTCACCACCCGCTTCGCTCCCTCGCCCACGGGCCGCCTGCATGTCGGCAATCTGCGAACCGCGCTGCACAATTGGCTGCTCGCCCGCAAGGCCGGGGGGCGCTTCCTGCTGCGGATCGACGATACCGATGCCGCGCGCAGCGAGGAGCGCTTTGTCGGGAGCATCCGGCGCGATCTGGCCTGGCTCGGTCTGGAAGCCGAGTGTGAGGAACGGCAATCAGTGCGGCTCGCCCTCTATGAGGACGCGTTCGAGCGGCTGAAGTCGGGCGGGCGGATCTATCCCTGCTACGAAACGGCGCAGGAGCTGGACCTCAAGCGAAAGGTGCTCCTTGGGCGTGGGCTTCCGCCGATCTATGACCGCGCGGCGCTCTCGCTCACTGCGGAGGAGCGTGCTGTCAAAGAGGCGGCTGGAACCGTGCCGCACTGGCGCTTCAAGCTGGATCACGCAGAGCAAATCGACTGGGAAGACGGCATTCGCGGCCGCCAACATTTCGACCCCTCGCAACTTTCCGATCCTGTGGTTCGGCGCGCAGATGGATCATGGCTCTACATGCTGCCTAGCGCCGTGGATGACATCGACATGGGCGTGACGGATGTGCTGCGGGGAGAGGATCACGTCTCTAACACGGCGGTGCAGATCCAGATGTTCACCGCCCTTGGCACCCAGCCGCCGCGTTTCGCGCATGAGGCGCTGCTCGTCGGGCGCGAGGGCAAGCTGTCGAAGCGCCTCGGTTCGCTGGATTGCGACGCTCTGCGGGAGCAGGGGATCGAGCCTGAGGCCGTGGTGGCGCTGCTCGCCCGTCTCGGCACATCCCAGGCGGTGGAGCCGATCGCGTCGCGTGAGGCACTGATCGAGAGCTTCGACCTGGGCACCTTCGGCCGTGCTCCGGCACGTTTCGACGCAGAGGAACTGGCGCGGCTCAACAGCGCGATCCTTCATCAGTTCCCCTATTCAAGAGTGGCCGATCGCCTGCCCCAGGGCATGGGTGAAGCGGCGTGGGAGGCGATCCGCCCTAACCTCTCCACAATCGCCGACGCGGGCGATTGGTGGGGCGTCGTCACCGGCCCGGTGGAGCAGCCGGCATTCGACGACGAGACGCGCGCATATCTCGCCCTTGCAGCAGAGCAGCTCGCGCCGGGGCGCCTTCCGCACGGCGACGACCCTTGGGGTGCGCTGACATCGAGGCTGAAGGAGGCGACCGGACGGAAGGGCAAGGCGCTGTTCCTGCCGCTGCGACTGGCGCTGACAGGACGCCCGTCCGGCCCAGACATGCACGCATTGCTCCCGCTGATCGGGCTCGGTGAGGGGTACGCACGCCTCGCTCGCGCTGCCGCTGGATAACTTTCGCTCGCATCTGCACCTTCGCAATTGCAAAATTACACTTGGCAACGGCCCGCGACGCAGTAGACTAGACGATATACCATAACCCATAAGCGACGGGGTCCGGTCTCATGTCTTCGCGTGCTTCGCTCCTAGCGGCTGGCTTTGCGCTGCCGCTCCTCCTTCCCATTCCTGCGCTCGCCCAATCCGGCGCCCATTCCACCCCGCGCGCCGTTGACGCCTCGCCGCCGGGCGGTGACGACTTCCACGGCCCCATCGTCGTAACCGCTGCCGGGCTCGACCGGCTGGACGTGCTTGCCGGCACATCGGTGGTCGAGGGGGTGGAACTGCAGCGGAACCTGGATGGGCAGATCGGGGAAGTGCTGGCCAAGCTGCCGGGCGTGTCCGCCACCAGCTTCTCACCCGGTGCCTCCCGCCCTGTGCTGCGCGGATTCCAGGGTGACCGGGTTCGCGTGCTGACCGACGGGATCGGCTCCATCGACGCATCCAGCACATCGGCGGATCATGCGGTGACCGTGGACCCGCTGATCGCCGAGCGGATCGAAGTTCTGCGCGGGCCGGCCGTGCTGCTCTATGGCAGTCAGGCCATTGGCGGCGCGGTGAACGTCATCACCAAGCGCCTCCACACGCGCCCCTTGGAGGAGCCGGCCCATGTGGACGGCCTCGCCAGCCTCGACACGGCCTCTGATCGTCGGGAGGCGGGCCTCTCGGTAGACCTGCCCCTCAGCACCGCAATCGCCTTCCACATCGATGGTTCGTACCACCGCACCGCTGATGCGGAGATTGCCGGCTACGTCGCGTCAGACGCGCTACGGACCGAGCTGCTGGCCGATGCTGCCGAGCATGAGGCTGAGGGCGAGGCGGAGGAAGGCGCCGAACAGCGGGAGGTGGCAAACCTGCGGGGCGTCCTGCCGAACAGCGCGACCGAGACAAAGAGCTTGGGCACGGGCCTTAGCTTCTTCTCCGGAGGAAGCAGCCTCGGCGCCGCCTTCAGCTTTTACGATACCGAGTACGGCGTGCCTGCGCGCCCTGGCATGGGGCACGCCCACCACGAAGACGAAGAGGGCGAGGATCACGATCACGATCATGACGAGGGCCACGACCACGGCGATGTTCCCGTCACGATCGGCCTGCGCCAGTACCGCGCAGATTTGCGCGGCGTGCTGGACCTTGGCGGAGGGTTCTTCGACGCGCTGCACACCCGCTGGGGCTACAGCGACTACACCCATACCGAGTTCGAGGGTGACGAGATCGGCACGGTCTTCGAGGTAGAGGGAGTCGAGGGTCGGGTGGAGCTCGTTCAGTCGCGCCGCGACGGGTGGGGCGGCTCGATCGGCGCGCGATACGGCCACACGGATTTCGTCGCCACCGGCGCGGAGGCCTTCGTGCCCCCGAACAAGACCGACACGTTCGCCCTGTTCACCGTGCAGGAGCTGGCGCTCGACGCGTTCGAGATTGAGGTGGGCGGTCGATACGAGCGCACGGTCATCGATGCACATTCCATCGGTGAGAAGCGCGACTTTGACACATGGTCCGGCGCCCTTGGCCTGTCCTACGCATTGGCGGACCGATTGCGGCTGGGCCTCAACGCATCGCGGGCGGAGCGTGCTCCGTCGGCGCAGGAGCTGTTCGCGGAGGGGCCGCACATTGCCACCCAACAATTCGAACTCGGCAATGCGGAGCTACGCAAGGAAGGCTCATGGGGCGTGGAGGCCTATCTGCGCGGCGATCTCGGCCCGGCGCGGTTGAGCCTGTCCGCCTACCGCAACTGGTTCGACCGCTTCATTTTCCTTGAAGAGACGGGGGGAGACGAAGACGGTCTGCCGGTGTTCCAGTTCCTCCAACAGGATGCGGACCAGTTCGGCATCGAAGGCGAGATTTCTGCCGATCTGTATCGCGGGCGCCACTTCAGCCTCGTTGGAGACCTGCGCGGCGACTATGTCCGGGCGACGCTGGCGGATGGCTCCCCCGTGCCGCGCATCCCGCCGCTGAGCCTGCTCGCAGGGCTGGAGGCGCAGACCGGTCACTTCGACATCCGCGCGGAGGTGCAGTGGTTCGACGAACAGACCCGCGTTGCTCCGCTGGAGACGCCGACCGACAGCTTCACCTTCGTCAACCTGTCCCTCGCCTGGCACCCGCTGGAGGGTGACGACAACGTCACCGTGCTGCTGCAGGCGGACAATGTCTTCGACGTGGAAGGCCGCCGCCATGCCAGCTTCACGAAGGATTTCGTGCCGCTGGCCGGCCGCAACGTCAAGCTGAGCGCGAGAGTGAGCTTTTGACCTGCGGCTTGGCCCGGTGCTTGACAAAGTTGACACCCTGTCAAGCACCGGGACGGGTTCTAAAGTACTGAACTCTCGGTGCATTGACCCAAAAGCGTCGCTTGACACTTGTCATCGCAGAACCCGCTTTGACGCCAGAACGCCCGAAGCTGTCTTAGACCTCTTCGTAGTGGAAGGGGGCGATCACTGGCTCCGGATAGGCTTCATATTCGAAGGTCTGCGGCCTGTCCGGCTCCAGCCCCTCGGTCGAGCGCAGCAGCGGGACACCGCCGCGATGCCAGCCTTCATCATACTCGGTGTAGAAGTTGATGACGCCGTGCAGGGACGCGATGCGCCATTTGCCGTCTTCACGGACGTAGCTGTTCTCGTAAGTCGCCTCGCCCCAGCGGCCTTCCTTGCCCAGCCAGCCGATCATCATCAGCGCGCGCCAGCGGCCCTTGGCCGTGCCCCCTTCGCTGTCGATGTGCAGCACGGGCTGTAGCTGCATGTGGTTGAAGAGCACGCCACGGCCATATGCAGGCAGGCGGTGCAGGTATTCACGAACCCGATCCTTGCCGACATAGACGCCGCGCCCTGCGATCTCCAACGTGCCGTCCCGAGCGAACAGGTCGGCGGCGCGGTCCCACAGACCTTTGTCGACGTAGTAGCCATAGGCGCCCTGAAGGTTGACCAGCTCCCGGTAATCCTCCGCGGCGCGAAGCCGCCCCTGCATGGCGGTGACTTCGCCGCGCAGCTTCGCCAGCTCGGCGCCCAGTTCCTCCAAATCCATCAAATCCCCTCCGTCCCGTTCTTGTTCAGTAGCGCCACCACTGGCGGCGGCGGGCAACAGGCGTATCGTCATGGTGGACGTCCGTCACCACTGTACCGCTGGCCGCTGCCCGGCCTTCCGCGCGCGCGGCGGCGAGCTCGGCCTCATGGGCGCGGCGCTCTGCCTCGCGTGTGGCGATCTCTCCGCGCCGCTCTGTCTTGATGTGGTCGTAGCTCCAGCGCATCTGCCCATAGGCGAACACCATCAGCAGTCCGCCGATGATCGCCACGTTCTTCAGCGCCTGCGTGCCTTGCGTGGGATCAGTGATCTGGTTGTGGAAGAACATGATCGTGAGCGCGACGAATACGGCGAGCACGATGGAGACCAGCCGGCTCATCAGCCCGATGGCCAGCAAGACGCCTGCAACGACCTCGAAGATGCCGGTCGGCAGGGCGAGGCTGCCCGGCAGCGTCGTCACGCTTTCGATGTAGCTGGCCGTAGCGCCGGGTGCGGCGATTTTCTGCAGGCCTGAGATGATGAACAGCGCACCCAGCAGGATGCGCCCGATGATCGCGGCGATGGTGGACATGCGTGACTCTCCCCCAATGGCAGGCGGCAGTATCGTTCCGCCGCTGCCACCCTAACGCACCTCAGCGCCCAAGGTGCCGGGTCCGCGCTGTACCTAAAGCCGGGGCAGCGTAACGCCCTGTTGTCCCATATATTTACCGGAGCGGTCAGCGTAACTGACCTGCGGCGGCTCATTACCCTTCAGGAACAGGAACTGGCAGGCGCCTTCATTGGCGTAGATCTTTGCGGGCAGCGGCGTGGTATTGGAAAACTCCAGCGTCACGTGCCCTTCCCACTCCGGCTCCAGCGGGGTGACGTTCACGATGATGCCGCAGCGGGCATAGGTGGACTTGCCGAGGCAGATGACCAGCACGTCGCGCGGGATGCGGAAATATTCGACCGTGCGGGCGAGGGCGAAGCTGTTGGGCGGTATGATGCAGACGTCGGTCTTGCGGTCCACGAAGCTGGTTGCGGAGAAGTTCTTCGGGTCCACCACCGCATTGTCGACATTGGTGAAAATCTTGAACTCGTCCGCCACCCGCGCGTCATAGCCGTAGGAGGACAGGCCATAGGAGATGCAGCCTTCCGCCTGCTGCCGCTCCACGAAGGGTTCGATCATGCCTGCGCGGCGGGCTTCGTCGCGGATCCAGCGGTCGGAGAGGATGGTCATGCGCGTGACATTCCCGATGTTGGGGGGTGTGGCAAGAGTCTGGATGGCCTTGGGTCGGTCGAGCCCCGCCACGGACCCGCAAGCGGCTTCAGCGGCACTCCGTTCGTCGTATGTGGAGCACGCCTGGAACGCATGGAACAGGGTTCTGAGCTAGAAAGAGAAGGGGGGAAAGAGCGGGTTCTTGCGCGATGGGAAGGAGAGGGGCTGAGCGTGTCATGCCCAAGCGCCTAGCGCGCGACAGGGCGTGTGGGAAAGTTGCGCGGCTGCACACTCTCCGGCAGCCCTGCGCTTACCTTTTCGAGAGATAAGGAAGGCTGCGGCAGCAAGGGGTGGAAAGCGGACATTCAAGCTAACGGAAGCCAGCGCTCCTGATCTGGCGATGTGTCTCCGGGTTGCTGCGAATAGTAGCCGTCTGCCCTGTATGCGAAGACATCAGTGCTACCATGAATGAACCACTGTTCGGTAGTCGGGTCATCCCCGTATGGCCAAGTCTCTAGAGAGCCGCCAAGGTCGAATGTAAAGGTCGAACGGCCCTCTGCGGGAACGACGTTCACGGCGGTCAGCTTCTGCCCATTCAGCGCGGCAGCAGCGCGTCCGATCACTTCGTCCTCGTCCTCACTCCACGCAAGCTGGCTGCCGTCTTGAAAGGCACGCCAGTGGCAGCAGTAAATCCATAGGTGCCACTCACCGTGGACGAAAGCGCTCCTGCGCAAGCGCCCGTCACGCGATTGTCGCCGCTCCCCCACTTCCAGCTTTGGCTGGCCAAACTCAAAGGTCAGGAAGCTACGGTGCCCCTGCTTCACGCCCCAAGCTGGCAAGCCGAGGATGGGGCTGACGAAGGCGTCAACGGGGCTCGTATTTATTGGTTCGCTACTCACCCCGCAGCCAATCGCACCGCACCCTAATGTCCGCAATGGGTCGATGTCGTTGAAAAAGTCGGTCTTGAAGTAGCGGCGAGGCTCTGATTCAGCATT
>CBINJM010000013.1:0-91450 GCA_966251025.1 uncultured Erythrobacteraceae bacterium
CCTCACGCTGAAGTACTTCTTCAAGCCCAAGGCGACGATCAACTATCCGTTCGAGCGCAACCCGCTTTCGCCTCGCTTCCGCGGCGAACATGCGCTGCGCCGCTATCCCAATGGGGAGGAACGGTGCATCGCCTGCAAGCTGTGCGAGGCGGTGTGCCCGGCGCTCGCGATCACGATCGAGAGCGAACCGCGCGAGGATGGGAGCCGCCGCACCACGCGCTACGACATCGACATGACCAAGTGCATCTATTGCGGCTTCTGCCAGGAAGCGTGCCCGGTTGACGCGATCGTGGAGGGGCCGAACCTCGAGTTCACCACCGAAACGCGCGAGGAACTGATGTACGACAAGGCGAAATTGCTGGCGAACGGGGACAAGTGGGAGCGGGCCATCGCCGCGAACCTTGAAGCCGACGCGCCCTATCGCTAGGCGCTCGCCAGACCTCGGGGCACCATGATACAGACCTTAGCCTTTTACCTGTTCGCCGCGCTCGTGATCGCCAGCGGAACGCTGACGATCCTGGCGCGCAATCCGGTCCATTCCGTGTTGTGGCTGATCCTCGCCTTCTTCAACGCGGCGGGGCTGATGGTCATCATCGGCGCGGAGTTCATCGCCATGCTTCTCGTCATCGTTTACGTTGGCGCGGTCGCGGTGCTGTTCCTGTTCGTAGTGATGATGCTCGACATCGATTTCGCCGAGCTGCGGGCGGGCTTCGTGAAGAACTTTCCACTCGGCATCGCGATCGCGCTGGTGTTGCTGGCAGAACTGGTGCTTGGCGTCGGCGCCTATCGCGCGGGCGCCCTGGATCTTGGCACGCCTGCAGGCGATGCGGCCCCGCTGCTGGGCGAGAGCAACATCGAGAGCATCGGCGCGCTTCTCTACGGCAAGTACCTGTTCCTGTTCGAGAGCGCCGGCATCATTCTTCTGGTGGCGATGATCGGCGCGATCGTGCTGACCCATCGTGGCGCCCGCGCCGTGCGAGGCCAGCAGAACATCGCGCGGCAGAACGCCCGCAAGCCGTCGGAGGCGACCATCAACACGCGGCCTGAGGTTGGGGAAGGGGTGCAGCTGTGATCGGCATCGAACATTACGTCGTCGTCAGCTCGATCCTGTTCGTGCTCGGCGTGCTGGGGATCTTCCTCAACCGGAAGAACATCATCGTCATCCTCATGGCGATCGAGCTGATCCTGCTTGCCGTGAACATCAACCTCGTGGCGTTCAGCGCCTTCCTGGGCGACTTGACCGGACAGGTGTTCGCCATGTTCGTGTTGACCGTCGCCGCGGGCGAGGCGGCCATCGGCCTCGCCATCCTCGTGATCTACTTCCGCAGCCGCGGCACCATTGCCGTGGACGACGTGAACCGGATGAAGGGTTAGTCCATTGTCCTCCATCCTGATCATCACCTTCCTGCCGTTGCTGGCAGCGATCATCGCAGGGCTCGGCAACCGTGCGCTGGGCAACACTGTCGCAAAGTCGCTGACGACCGGCGCGCTGTTCGTTTCCTGCGCGCTGTCCTGGCCCATTTTCCTGACCTACCTCGGCGGGGGCGTTGAGGCGCAGGTCGTGCCGGTACTCAAGTGGGTTCAGAGCGGCACGATGACGTTCGACTGGGCGCTGCGCGTCGACACGCTGACGGCCGTGATGCTGGTGGTGATCACCACCGTCTCTGCGCTCGTGCACCTCTACAGCTGGGGGTACATGGCGGAGGATCCGGACCAGCCGCGCTTCTTCGCCTATCTGTCGCTGTTCACCTTCGCGATGCTGATGCTCGTGACGGCGGACAATCTGGTGCAGATGTTCTTCGGCTGGGAGGGGGTCGGTCTCGCGTCCTATCTCCTGATCGGCTTCTGGTTCAGAAAGCCGTCCGCCAGTGCGGCGGCGATCAAGGCTTTCGTGGTCAACCGCGTGGGCGATCTTGGCTTCATGCTCGGCATTTTCGGCACGTTCCTTGTGTTCGACACTGTCTCGATCCCGGAGATCCTCGCCGCCGCACCCGCCATGCAGGGCAGTGCGATCACATTCCTCGGGATGCGTCTCGATACGATGACGATCCTGTGTCTGCTGCTGTTCGTGGGAGCGATGGGCAAGTCGGCACAGCTCGGCCTGCATACTTGGTTGCCCGACGCAATGGAGGGTCCGACGCCGGTCTCCGCTTTGATCCATGCGGCGACAATGGTGACTGCCGGCGTGTTCATGGTGTGCCGCCTGTCTCCGATGTTCGAGGCCGCTCCGATCGCGCTCGGCTTCGTCACCTTCATCGGCGCTGCAACCTGCTTCTTCGCTGCGACCGTCGGCACGACCCAATGGGATATTAAGCGGGTCATCGCCTATTCGACCTGTTCGCAGCTCGGCTACATGTTCTTCGCAGCCGGGGTGGGCGCGTATGGAGCGGCGATGTTCCACCTGTTCACGCACGCCTTCTTCAAGGCGCTGCTGTTCCTCGGCGCTGGTTCGGTGATCCACGCGATGCATCACGAGCAGGACATGCGGTATTACGGCGCGCTTCGGAAGCAGATCCCCATTACCTTCTGGGCGATGATGGCGGGCACGTTGGCGATTACCGGTGTGGGCCTGCTTGGCGTGTTCGGGTTTGCAGGCTTCTATTCCAAGGACGCCATCCTGGAGGCCGCGTTTGCAAGCGGCAGCGAGGTGGGCCGCACCGCGTTCTGGCTCGGGGCCTTTGCTGCCCTGCTGACAAGCTTCTACAGCTGGCGCCTGATGTTCCTCACCTTCTGGGGCAAGCCGCGGTGGGCGCAGAGCGAGCATATTCAGCATGCCGTCCATGAGGCGCATGGTCATCATGGCACTCACGCGGCGGCCGACGATCCTCACGGCCATACCGTTCCACACGCCGACAATCCGCCTGCGCAAGAGCATGCCGGCCATGATGTCGCACATCACGTTCCCGATCCGGATCATGGCGATGGCACCGCTGGTTATCACCCGCATGAGAGCCCGTGGGTCATGCTCGTGCCGCTGATCGTGCTGTCGCTGGGCGCTGTCTTCGCCGGCTTCCTGTTCCACCACGCCTTCATCGAGGAGGGATCGTTCTGGAATGGTTCGATCGCTTTCAACGAGGGGCTGATCCACGCGATGCATGAAGTGCCGCTGTGGGTGAAGCTGTCGGCGACCATTGCCATGCTGCTCGGCCTCTTGGGTGCCTTCATGGCCTACATCCGTAACACTGCCATTCCGGCGGCGACGGCGGAGCAGTTGGGGCCGGTCTATCGGTTCCTGTTCAACAAGTGGTACTTCGACGAGCTCTACAACTTCCTGTTCGTGAAGCCGGCCTTTGTGCTCGGGCGTCTCTTTTGGCAGCGCGGCGATGTTGGGGTGATTGATCGCTTCGGCCCCAACGGCGCGGCCTTGGTCGTGGCGAAAGGATCGGTCTTCGCTCGAAAGATCCAGTCGGGCTATCTCACGAGCTATGCGCTGATCATGCTGCTCGGTCTGGTTGCCGCCGTGAGCTGGGTGCTCGTCTGATGGAGGGTTTTCCCATTCTCTCGCTGATGTTGCTGGTGCCGTTGCTCGGCGCCATTGCCTGCCTGTTCGTGGACGGGCGCACGGCGCGCGCGATCGCGCTGGCCGCCACGCTGATCGATCTCGTGCTCGGCATCGTTCTGTGGGCCAGCTTCGATGTCGGTGGCCCGCAATGGCAGTTCACCGAGCGGGCCGACATCTTCGCGGTCTTCAGCTGGGCGCTTGGCATCGATGGCATCGCGCTGATGCTGATCGTGCTCAGCGTGTTTCTGATGCCGATCTGCATTCTTGCGAGCCACTCCATCGAGAAGCGCGTCGGGGAATACATGGCCGCCTTCCTGTTCATGGAAGTGCTGATGATCGGCGTGTTCGCCGCTCAGGACCTGTTCCTGTTCTACATCTTCTTCGAGGCCGGCCTGATCCCGATGTATCTGATCATCGGCATCTGGGGCGGGGACAACCGGATTTACGCCAGCTACAAGTTCTTTCTCTACACGCTGCTTGGCTCGCTGCTGATGCTCGTAGCGATGCTGTGGATGGCCAATGAGGCGGGCACCAGCGATATCCCGACGCTGATGGCCTATGATTTCGATCCGGGCGCACAGACCTGGCTGTTCCTCGCTTTCTTCGCCAGCTTCGCGGTGAAGATGCCGATGTGGCCGGTGCACACCTGGCTTCCCGATGCGCACGTTCAGGCGCCGACGGCGGGGTCGGTCATCCTTGCCGGCGTTCTGCTGAAGATGGGCGGCTATGGCTTCATCCGCTTCAGCCTTCCAATGTTCCCTGAGGCAAGCGCACAGCTGGCCTGGCTGATCTTCGCGCTGTCCATGATCGCGGTCGTGGTCACCAGCCTGATCGCGCTGGTGCAGCATGACATGAAGAAGCTCATCGCCTATTCGTCTGTCGCGCACATGGCGATCGTCACTCTCGGCCTCTTCGCGTTCAATGTGCAGGGGCTGGAAGGCGCGATGATCGTGATGCTCAGTCACGGTCTGGTCTCCGGCGCGTTGTTCCTGTGCGTCGGCGTGATCTACGATCGCCTGCACACGCGGGAGATTGCTCGCTACGGCGGCCTGTCCATCAATATGCCGCGCTATGCGCTGTTCTTTCTCCTGTTCACCATGGCGAGCATCGGCCTGCCGGGCACGAGCGGCTTTGTGGGCGAATTTCTCAGTCTCGCGGGGGTTTATCAGATTTCCAGCTGGGCAGCGTTCGTGGGTACCACGGGCATCATTCTGGGCGCTGCCTACATGCTTTACCTTTATCGCCGCGTCGCCTTCGGTGAGCAGCGCAATCCCGATGCGGCCGCGATGCCGGATCTTTCTCTCCGCGAATATGCGATGCTGGCGCCCATAGCGGCCGCGGTGCTGTGGATGGGCGTCTACCCGGAGAGCTTCCTCGCGCCGATGCGGCAGGACATCCAGCTGCTGGACGCGCGGCTTGCCCGCGCGGCGCCGGCCAGTGAGGCTCACCTGGCGGTGGGAAGGGTCACGTCGACTGAGGCGGGCGCCCAAACCGAAGCAGCGCACGGGGGAGCGCACTAATGGACTTTTCCGCCTCGCTCGCGCTGATCGCGCCTGAGATCGTTCTCTCGCTCGCAGGTCTCGTGCTGTTGCTCACGGCCGCCTGGATGGGTGACCGGGCCTCGCGAGCGATCAGCGTCGCCGCCTGCGTGGCTTTGGGCGCCGCGTTCTTCCTTGTCATTCCCGCCGTGGGCAGCGGCGCAGCTGGAGCCGGCACTGTCGCTTTTGACGGGCAGTTCCGCGCCGATGCGTTCGCGGGGTTCGCGAAGTTGATCATCTATCTCGCCAGCATGGCGGCGCTGATCCTCGCTCCCTCGTTCCTTGAGCGGACCGGCTCGATGCGGGCTGAATATCCCGTACTCGTCCTGTTTTCGGCACTCGGCATGTCAATCATGGCGTCGGCGAGCGACCTGTTGACGCTCTATATCGGGCTGGAGATGCAATCGCTCTCCGCCTATGTCCTCGCGGCCTTCCTGCGTCGCGATGGCCGCTCGGCAGAGGCGGGGTTGAAGTACTTCGTGCTGGGCGCCCTTGCCAGCGGCATCCTGCTGTTCGGCATGAGCCTGAGCTATGGCTTCGCCGGAACGACGAGCTTTGAAGGCATTCGGGCCTCGCTGAGTGGCGGGCTTTCCACAGGCGCGATGTTCGGCCTGGTCTTCGTGCTGGCAGGGCTGGCCTTCAAGATCAGCGCGGTCCCGTTCCATATGTGGACGCCTGACGTCTACGAGGGCGCGCCAACGCCTGTCACCGCGTTCTTCGCCAGCGCCCCCAAAGTCGCGGCCATAGCCCTGACAGCCCGCGTCGCGCTCGAGGCGTTCGGCGGCGTTGCAGACGCATGGCGGCAGATCGTGGTGTTTGCCGCTCTGGCCTCGATCATCGTCGGTGCGCTGGGAGCGATCGGCCAAGGCAACATCAAGCGGCTGCTGGCCTATTCCTCGATCAACAATGTCGGCTTCATCCTGATCGGGCTGGCGACCGGCACTGCTGCCGGGGCGAGCGCGATGCTGGTCTATCTGGCCATCTATGTGCCAATGACCATTGCCGGCTTCGTCGCCATTCTGATGCTGCGCGATGCGGACGGACAGCCGCTGGAGCGGGTTGCGGACTTGGCTGGCCTGTCGCGCAGTCGCCCGGCCCTCGCCTGGTGCCTGATGATCGTGATGTTCAGCCTTGCAGGCATCCCGCCGATGTTCGGTTTCTGGGGCAAGTTTGTCGTCTTCCAGGCGGCAGTGCAGGCAGACCTCCTGGTGCTGGCCGCCTTGGGCGTCGCCGCGAGCGTGATTGGCGCGTTCTACTACATCAAGATCGTCAAGGTGATGTTCTTTGATGAGCCCACGGCCGGCGTCCAGCAGGCTGACGATGCGGCACATTGGGCTCTGTTGGCGCTCTGCACCGTGCTCATATCGCCACTGGGCTTCCTCGCGACAGGTTGGTTAGGCGCCTTGACGGATCAGGCGGCGGCCGCCCTGTTCCTCGTCGCCTGAATTGGCGTTCCGGATCGAGACCGTCCGGGAGACCGGCTCTACCAATGCCGACCTGCTGGCGCGGGCCGAGAAAGGTGAGCACCTGCCGGAGGGAGCCTGGCTCGTGGCTGACCGGCAGCGGGCCGGGCGAGGGCGGCAAGGGCGAGAGTGGATCGACGGTCCCGGGAACTTCATGGGTTCGACTGTCGTGCGGTTACTGCCCACGGATCCGCCTGCGCCCAGTCTATCGCTGATCGCAGCCCTTGCCGTTTACGAGGCGGTGCTGACACGGCTGGCGGAGCCGCAGCATTTGCAGCTCAAGTGGCCAAATGACGTGCAGCTTGGGCGTGCCAAGATCGCCGGCATTCTTTTGGAGCGGCTAGGCGACTGCGCCGTCGTCGGGATTGGTGTGAACCTCGCCGGCGCGCCGCTTCTGCCCGACCGAACGGTCGCTCATCTGGCAGCCGCTGGTCCCGCGCCCGAGCGTGACAGCTTCGCGAGGGAACTGGCAGGGGCGTTTGACCGTGAACTCGCGCGTTGGCGGCAGTCCGGATTGGAAGGCATCATCGATCGTTGGCTTGCGGCCGCGCATCCACGAGGCAGTGCCCTCTCGGTCCACGCGCCTGACGGTACGACGATCAGCGGTTTTTTCGATGGCTTGGAGCCTCACGGCGCGTTGCGGCTGCGCTTGGCCGATGGCTCCGTGCGTGTCATCCATGCCGGCGACGTGGCGCTGGAGAGGAACTGAGCCATGCTGCTGCTCGTGGATGTCGGCAACACCAACGTGGTCTTTGCGCTGTTCGAACCCGCGGCCGGGGGCGGCACAGGAGGCACAATCCGCTCGCGCTGGCGCATCGCCACTGATCCTCGCCGCACGGGTGACGAATATGCGGTCTGGCTGCTCCAGTTGATGGAGATTGAAGGACTGACGCGCGATGCAGTCGCCAGCATGATCGTCTCCACCGTTGTCCCACGGGCAAGGCACAATCTGGAGGTGTTGGGGCAGAAATATTTTGGCCTCACGCCGTTCGTCGCGGGTGAAGGCGCGGCTGCCTGGGACTTTTCGATCGACGTGGACGAGCCTCGTTCTCTGGGCTCTGATCGAGCGGTCAATGCCCTGGCGGCACATGCGGCGCACTCAGGCGACCTGATCGTCGTCGATTTCGGCACCGCAACGACCTTCGACGTGGTCGATTTCAGCGGCGCCTATAAAGGGGGCATCATCGCCCCAGGGATCAATCTGTCGCTCGACGCGCTGGTCAGTCACACGGCGAAGTTGCCGCGCATCGCGATCGAGAGCCCGCGCGACGGGTCTGTGATTGGCCGAAATACTGAGGATCAGATGCTGGTCGGTGTTTTTTGGGGCTATGTTGCGCTTATGGAAGGGCTGATCGCCCGGTTGCGGGCTGAGATTGGCCGGCCGGCGAAGGTCATCGCCACTGGGGGACTAGCCCTCTTGTTCGATCGGCACACAAGCATCTTCGACGCGGTCGATGCTGATCTCACGCTCAAGGGGCTGGCGATGCTCGCTCAACGAGCAAGCCAGCGGGGCACCACGCAATGAAGAAGGACTACACTCCGCAGGACGAATTGCTGTTCCTGGCGCTTGGCGGCTCCGGTGAGATCGGCATGAACGTCAACCTGTACGGTTGCCGCGGCAAATGGCTGATGGTCGATCTCGGCATGAGTTTCGGCGCCAACGAATATCCGGGTACGGAACTGCTGTTCGCGGACTTGGACTTCATCGAAGAGCGTGCAGAGGACCTTGTCGGGATCGTCCTGACCCACGCGCATGAGGACCATATCGGCGCGGTCCCCTATTTTGCCGCCGAGCTCGGCGTTCCTCTCTACGCAACGCCTTTTACCGCAGATCTCGTGAGGCTGAAGCTGGAAGAAGCGGGATTGGCGCGCGACGTCGAGCTGATCGTGGTGGAAGAGGATCACGGCCGGATCGACCTGGGGCCGTTCTCGGTCACCTACATTCCGCTCGCCCATTCGATTGCCGAGGGCAACGCGGTGCTGATCGAAACACCGTTCGGTCGCGTTTTCCATACCGGCGACTGGAAGCTGGACGAGGAGCCGCTGATCGGTCGACCAACGACCGGAGCTGAGCTCGCCGAGTTCGGTAACGAGGGCGTTCTCGCGCTTGTCTGCGATTCCACCAACGTGTTCAATCCAGTGCCATCAGGGTCCGAAGGTGCGGTGCTACGTGGGCTGCTGGAAGAGGTGCAGCGCCATGCCGGGCGTCGCGTGCTGGTCACCACCTTCGCCTCGAACGTGGCGCGATTGCACACCTTGGGTGAGGTTGCGCGGGCGACGGGACGGGAGATTTGTGTAGCCGGGCGCTCGCTCGACCGGATCATCGGTGTGGCGCAGGAAAACGGCTATCTTGCCGATTTCCCCGAGCCGGTGGATTTCGACACCGCCATGGCACTGCCTCGCGGGAAAGTGCTGATCCTCGCGACTGGCGGGCAGGGGGAACCGCGTGCGGCGCTCGCCCGGATTGCGGAAGATAATCACCCGCTCAGTCTGACCGAGGGTGACGTGGTGCTGTTTTCCAGCCGGCAGATTCCGGGCAATGAACTGGCGGTCGGCCGGGTGCAGAATCTGTTGGCGCAGCGTGGCATCCTCATGGTGACGGACCGGCAGAGCGACATCCACGTCTCGGGTCACCCTGGTCGGCCCGAGCTTGAAACACTCTATGGCTGGCTGCGACCGGAAATCCTGGTGCCCGTGCACGGCGAAATGCGGCACATGCAGGAGCAGGCGCGGCTTGGCGCTGCCAGCGGCATTCCCGAGAACATCGTCCAGAAGAATGGCGATATCGTGCGTCTTGCCCCAGGCCGGCCCGGCAAGCTGGCAGAGGTGCGAAATGGACGGCTTGTGCTTGATGGCGACATCATCGTGCCCGCTGATGGAGAAGCCATCACCATGCGGCGTCGCCTTGCCCGTGACGGCGTGATCATCGTGGTGCTTGATGGGCGGGGCGGCGCGCAGGTCCACGGGATTGGCCTGCCGCTGGATGAAGATTATCCGGATTTCGTGGCCGAGGCAGAGCGGGACGTGGTGGAAGCGCTGCGCAAGCTGAAGGGGCGCGGCCGCGACGCGGAGGCGGAGAGTGAGGCGGCACGTCTCGCCGCTCGCCGGGCCGCACAGCGCTGGTCTGGCAAGAAGCCGCAGACCCGCGTCATTCTCCCGCGCGGGTGAGAAGGACCGTGCAGTGAAGTGGACTTCAATCCTCGCGATCTACGCGCTGTTCTGGACGATGAGCGCTTTCATCATGCTGCCCTTCGGCATTCGGACGCATGACGAGGAAGGCCTTCGGAAAGTGCCGGGCCAGGCCGACAGCGCCCCCGCGAATTTCCGGCCCTGGAGGGTTGTGCTGCGCGCGTCGCTGCTCGCCGCGGTGTTGTGCGGGCTCTATGTCGCGAATTACGTGAATGGCTGGATCACGCCGGAAGATATCGACTTTTTCGCACCGCCGCCGGAGCTGCAGGACCCTGACCTGTAGATCGCTCGATCAGTCCCGCTGCCGCTCCGTGGCTTGGGCGAGCGCGACATAGAGCTTGCCCACGTCGGACGACAGCAGCGTGACTGCCAGTGTATGCCCATCCCGGGTGGAAAGCATGTCGCGCAGCATTGCCTCGAAGTCATGGACGTAGCGGTTGACGGCAGCTCGAAATTCGCCGTTCTCCTGATAGATTTCCGCCACTGCGCGCGCCTCTTTGCGGTCGAGCAGGCGCAGCGTTCGGCGGGTGAAGATTGCCCGATCGCCCCGAAGATATGCCGTCCAGTCCGCATCGCTGATCTGGCCGGCGAAAACGCGGGACAGGTCCACGGAGGCGGAGTTCAGGCTCTCCGCAATCAAGGCCATGCGCCGGGCGAAGTCCTGCTCGGACGGCTCGGCGGCGCGAGCCCGAGCCTGGGCGATGCGCTGCTCCAGGGTACTCGTGAGCGCCTCCACCTCCGCCAGCCGCTCGCGCAGGTGCTGGGCAGCCTCCTGGCCGCTTTCCCCGGCTCGGTCAGAGGCCTCCCGCAGCTTCGAAAGGCACTCGTCCATCCGAGTTCTCAGAGCCTGGTCGAGAGCGCTCGCGCCTTCCCCGCCAAGGCGCTCCGCCATGTCCCGAACGGCGTTGGAATGATCTTCGCGCAGCCTCTCCAGCACCGCGAACGAGGATTGTTCCAGCCCTGAAATAGCTTCGGCCAGTTCACCTCGCGCGCGTTCCGCCAGTTCTGTCGCGCGTGCGTTGGCGGAGTTGAGACGATCGTCCAGCAGTGCAAGGTGCTCGAGCGCAGTGGCGCCATCGCCCCGGACGGAGTTCATTGAGGCGGCCAATTCTTCTCCGCGTTGGCCTGTCAAATCTACCGCATCGCGAAGTGCGCCTGCCTCCGCTGCGAGGGCACCCAGCCGAACATGCGCTGCTTCCAGGGAGCTGGGCAGTTCGCCCGCGCTTTGCTGGGCGACCATCTGGATAATCTCCAGAAGACGAGCGCTCTCGCTCGTGAGGTTTTTCAGAGCCTCATGACCCTCATCAATCATCCCGCGGCTTTGGCCCAGCCGGGCCGCTAGTGCTGCCGCTGTGTCGTCCAGTCGGTCCTGCGTATCGCGCCCCTGGTGCACGAGCCTGTCGAGGTCGGCGGCGAGAGTAGTGAGCCGCTCCGTCAACGCCTCCTCGCGCCGGCTAAGCTCCGCCATGGAGGCGAGATGCCGTTCGGCCCGCTCGGCGGTGGTGGTATCGATCCGCTCTGCTTCCTCGGCAAAAGCCGCGAGCCGCCGGGAAGCAGCCTCGCCTGCGGCCCGTTCGGCGGCTTCGAAGTCCTCTCGACGACTCTCGATCTCAGCCCGGAGCGCTTGTGCCCGGCGGTGAAGGCCGGCAAAGGCGGCCTCCTCGCGGTCGTCCAGCTCCCCGCGCAAGGTGGCAGCCTGCTCCGCCAGAAGAGTGAATCGCTGATCGGCGATCTCCGCCAGGCGATCCGCGTGCCCGGCGAGTTCGCTCATCGCGGCGCCGACCTGCTCTCGCAGAGCGACGATGCGCTCCTGATTGGTCTGACCAGCTTCCACGAGGCGGCCGAGCCCATTGCCCAACTCTACCACCTGCTCACGGGCCAGATCGCCAGCTTGGCTGATTTGTCCCGCAATGTCCTGAGCCGAGCTGGCGATGGCCGGCAGGTCCTCGCGAAGGCGAATCATGTTCTCCAGCGCGGTGGTGCTCGCGCGCGCAGTTGCGCTGATTTCCTCACCATTGGCGCGGATCAGATGCTGCAGCCGCTCAGCGTTCTGCGAAAGCGTTTCGCTCGCGATGCGGCCGAGACCATCCAACTCCCGCGCCTGCGCGGCGAGAGTTTCCCGCGCTTGGCTGAGCTCACGATTCACGTGGGCCAGCCGCTGTTCCAGATGTCTTGATTCGCCAGCCAGTGCCTGCGCGGCGTCGCCGAAGTGGGATGTGTCACGCGCGCCTTGCCGCCGGGCGGCCAGCCACAGCGCCACGACCAGCAATACCGGCACGGCCCATGCGACGATCCAGTCCGCCCATTGCGCCGGTGTCGCTGGGGACGTCAGCTCAGCGCGGTGGGCCCAGCCGAAAAACGCGGTCCACACCAAGGCCGCCCCCAGTGCGAACGGCGTCGTCCAGCCGGAGCCGTTCGAGGGCTGAGCCTTTCGCACATCCTCATCCAGAAGTGGTTCCTGCACCGCCTGCGCCGGTACCTGCCCACCAGCGTCGGCCGGCACCGCCTGCGCGGTTTCCGCGCTATCCCCATTCAGCGCCATCGTGGCCGCCGCTTCCAGCTCTCTCCCCATGCGCCTGCCGTAACACAGCGGGAGAGGAGGTGAAGCCCCGCCTGTCCCATTCCTCCACCGCCGCGACGCAGTTGATTTGAGGACGAGGATTCTTCCCGATCCGTTGCTGACAGGGACGGACCTTGGCAGCTACAGGCACGAGGGGCGGTCGCGAACCGCCTGGAGGAGGGTCCAGCCGCTTGCGCGCCGTGCTGATTGCAATGTCCGAGAGATCCGGCCTGTCGCTGGACGGCTCGACGCGCGGGGCTCGTGGCCGACCGCTGTCGTTGCGACAGCTGGATTTCGCGCTCGCCTGTGGGTGCGAGGAGGTCCTCGCGCTGGGGGATCCAGGTTCGCGCGAGTTCACGTTGCTGGGCCGGGCCGCGCGGGCGCGGGGAATTGTGGTGCGGCTGGTCACGGACGCGCACTCCTTGCTGGGGCTGCTCAACACGTCCGACGAATTGCTTGTGATAGCGGCGGGCGTGCTACCGGAATCGCTCCAGGCGGCGAAGGCGCTTTCCGCCGGGCCGGGTGTCCTGGTCCTGCCGGCCGATGTCGCAATTCCCGCAGGATTCGAACGGATCGATTGGGATCGAGCGTGGGCAGGCGCCGCCCTCGTCCCGGGAAGTCTCGTGGAGCGACTGGCGGAGCTTCCGGCGGATAGCGACCCTGCTGCAGCGCTCTTGCGGATC
This sequence comes from uncultured Erythrobacteraceae bacterium, assembly GCA_966251025.1. GTDB lineage: Bacteria > Pseudomonadota > Alphaproteobacteria > Sphingomonadales > Sphingomonadaceae > Croceibacterium. The sequence goes on from CBINJM010000013.1 coordinate 12,936, forward strand.
GCGCTGCAGGCCCGTGTGCCGGACCGCCGTCTTCCGGAATCGGTTCTTGCCGATGGAAGCTGGGTCTTGCTCGAGGGCGGGGTCGTGCCCGCCACGCTGGATGGATGGCGTAGACGACAGCTCCAGACGGCTGAACCCCACGATTGGACCGGAAAGCTGGCGCAGGCGGCGTTGAAGCGGTGGCCCGCGCATTTGCAGCCTGACGGGCGGACGATTGCCGCGCTCTATGCGGGCAGCATTCTGAGCCTGCTCGGTGCAGTCCTGCTGGCGTGGTATGGGAAGCCGGCGCTTGGACTTGCGTTGCTGGCGCCCTCCGCCCTTTCTGCGGTGCTGGCAGGCCGCCTCAGGATGATCGGAGCGGGCCCCTTTGCCCGGCGCGATGAACGGAGCCGCTGGAGGGGCTTGCTACCGCTCGCGCTCGACTTCGCGCTCGGACTATGCGGCGCGTTGGCCATCGATGGAGCCTGGCTCGGCCGCATCTTCCCGCCGCTCGTCCTGCTGATTGCACTGCACGGCCGCGCCGCGGCAGAGCGGCCGCACTCATTGGCGATCCTCTCTGACCGGATGGTGCTGGCGCTGCTGGCGGCCGTAGCGGCTTCTTTGGACCTTGCGGAGCCGGTGCTGATGCTGCTGGCGCTGATCTTCCTCATCAGCGACCGCTTCGGCGGAAAGCCACCCAAACAGGGCTGAACGATCACCCGCTCAGTGCGTCGGTCGTCGCCGGAGTATGCGGGAAAGCCAGATCAGACCCAGCCCCGCCAGCATGGTGACCGCCCCGTTGATCGCCCATTGCCGGTCGGCGAGCATGAAGCTCTCCGCCGGCCACATCACGATCCCCAGCCCCTGCAAGGTCCACAAGCAGCCGGCGAGGGCGAGAAGGACGCCCAGCACCAGCAGCAGGGCCCGCAGCAGGGCGCCGAGGAAGCGCATCACATCACCGTTCGCTCACGGGAGTGTAGTCGCGGTAGGTCGGGCCGGTGTAGAGCTGGCGCGGGCGGCCGATGACCTGACCGGGATCCGAGATCATCTCGTTCCACTGCGCGACCCAGCCAACGGTGCGGGCGAGGGCGAACAGAACCGTGAACATGGTCGTCGGGAAGCCGATGGCCGAAAGAATCACGCCCGAATAGAAATCCACGTTCGGGAACAGCTTCTTCTCGACGAAATAGTCGTCCTTGAGCGCCATTTCCTCGAGCCGCAGGGCGGTCTCGAACACCGGATCATTCACCCCCAGCGCCTCGAAGACCTCGCGCACCGTCTTCTGCATCACGGTCGCCCGCGGGTCGTAGTTCTTGTAGACGCGGTGGCCGAAGCCCATCAGGCGGAAGGGATCGTTCTTGTCCTTAGCCCGCTCGATGTAGTGCGGGATCCTGTCCGGCGTGCCGATCTCGCGCAGCATGTTGAGCGCCGCCTCGTTCGCGCCGCCATGCGCCGGGCCCCACAGGCAGGCGATACCGGCCGCGATGCAGGCGAACGGATTGGCGCCGGAGGAGCCGGCGAGCCGCACCGTGGAGGTGGAGGCGTTCTGTTCATGGTCGGCGTGGAGGATGAAGATCCGGTCCACCGCTCGTTCCACCGCGGGGTGGATCTCATATTCCTCGGCCGGCACGCCGAAGGTCATGCGCAGGAAGTTGCCGGTGTAGCTGAGAGAGTTCAGCGGCTGCATGAAGGGCTGGCCGATCGAGTACTTGTAGGCCATCGCCGCAATCGTCGGCATCTTGGCGATCAGCCGGTGGCTGCTGATCTTGCGATGTTCCGGATCGGAGATGTCGGTGCTGTCATGGTAGAAGGCGGACAGGGCGCCGACCACGCCGCACATGATCGCCATCGGGTGCGCGTCGCGCCGGAACCCCTGGTAGAAGCGGCTCAGCTGCTCGTGCAGCATGGTGTGACGGGTAATGGTGTAGCTGAAGGTGTCGAGCTCGTCCTGCGAGGGCAGTTCGCCGTTCAGGAGCAGGTACGCTACTTCCATGAAGCTGGAATGTTCGGCCAGTTGGCCAATGGGATAGCCGCGATGGAGCAGGACGCCTTCTTCGCCATCGATGAAGGTCAGGGCGCTCTCGCAACTGGCGGTCGCCTTGTAGCCAGGATCATAAGTGAACATCCCGGTCGTGCCGTAAAGCTTGCGGATGTCGACCACGTCCGGCCCGCAGGTTCCCTCCATCACCGGGAACTCATACTGCTGGTCTCCGACCGTCAGCTTCGCCTGCTTGTCCGCCAAGATGCGTCTCCTTCTCGAATTCTGATCTGTCAGCCGGCCCCCTCAGCGGGTCACTTGCGCCTGCGCATCAATGCGCGCGAGGCTCTCGTCCCTGCCAAGGAGGACCAGCACGTCGAAGATACCCGGTGACGTGGTCTGCCCGGTAAGCGCTGCCCTGAGGGGCTGCGCGAGCTTGCCGAGGCCGAGGCCCAGCTCCTCCGCGAACGCCTTCAGACCGGCTTCGAGCGCGCTTGTAGTCCAGTCCTGTTCCTCGCGCAAACGCGCGGAGAGGCGGGCCAGCAAGTCACGCGCAGCGGTGTCGAGCAGCGCGGCCGCCTTCTCGCTGAGCGTCAGCGGACGCTGCGTGAACAGGAAGGCGGCGCCTTCTGCCAGCTCGTTGAGGTCGCGCGCCCGCGGCTTCAGCACGGGCATGGCTTCGGCCAACAGCGCCGCCCCCTCCGGGTCCGACGCAGCGTCTCCAATGCGGGGGGCCACGAGCGCCGCGAGCCGAGCATCGTCTGCGGTGCGGATATAGTGGCCGTTGAGGCTGTGCAGCTTCTTGAGATCGAACCGGCTCGGGCTCTTGCCCACGCCGGAAAGGTCGAACAAGGCGGCGGCCTCGTCGCGCGTGAATTCTTCCTGATCGCCATGACCCCAGCCAAGGCGCAGGAGGTAGTTGAACAGCGCTTCCGGCAAAATCCCGAGCTCGTCGCGATAGGCATCCACCCCCATCGCACCGTGCCGCTTGGACAGCTTGGCCCCGTCAGCCCCGTGGATCAGCGGGATATGCGCATAGATCGGGTCGGCCCAGCCGCCTTCGATCTCATTCATCGCCCGGATGATCGGCAGCTGGCGGAAGGCATTGTTGAGATGATCGTCGCCACGGATGATGTGAGTCACGCCCATATCGTGATCATCGACCACCACCGCCAGCATATAGGTCGGCGTTCCGTCCGCCCGCAGCAGCACGTAATCGTCGAGCTCGGAATTGCTGACGGTGACGCGACCCTGCACCGCATCATCGATCACCGTCTCACCCTCGTGCGGCGTCTTCAGGCGGATGACAAAGGGGGCGCCGAGAGGGGCATGCGAGGGGTCGCGGTCGCGCCAGCGCTCGTCGTACCGGAGCGGCTGTTTCGCAGCACGTTGGGCGGCGCGCATGGCCTCCAGCTCTTCCGGAGTCGCGTAGCACTTGTAGGCATGGCCGGCCGCGAGCAGCTTCTCCGCCACTTCCGCGTGGCGAGAGCCGCGCTCTGACTGGAAGACCACATCCTCGTCGAAGTCGAGTCCCAGCCAGTCGAGGCCGTCGAGGATGGCGTCGATCGCCTCCTGCGTCGAGCGCTGACGATCGGTATCTTCGATCCGCAGCAGCACCTTGCCCCCATGACGGCGGGCGAAGAGCCAGTTGAACAGAGCCGTGCGCGCGCCGCCGATGTGCAGGAAACCGGTCGGCGAGGGCGCAAAGCGGGTGACCACCGGGCCGGCCGGGGCTGCCACTGAAACGCTATCGCTTGCCATAGTCCTGCGCTTTCCCTCCAATGAGTGCATGGCCACGCGAGGCACCTCTGACGTCCCATTGGGCGAGGACACCGGCGATGCTGCGTTGCAGCAGGTGCCTTGGCGAAAGCGAGCGCGCTTGTCCAGCATGGCCGATGCGGCAGACGCGTTCCTGGCGCGCGCCGGATTCGATCGCGGGCCGTGGCTGGCCGTCTCCTTTGCGGCGGGAGTGGGGGCGTGGTTCGTTCTGAAGGGACCGGCCGAGTGGCTCACCCTCATCGCGCTGGCCCTTGCGTTGGTGCTGGGCGCGTTGGCGCTGTGGCGCGGGGTGCCGGGTCGCAACCATCTCGTCACCGCCTGCGTGGCCGTGGGGCTGCTCGTCGCGGCGGGGGTGGGCGTGGCCTGGGCTCGTTCGAGCATGATCGGGGCACCGGCACTGGATCGGCCGACCTCCGTCGCGCTGACCGCGCGGGTGCTCGACCGGATCGAGCAGCCTGCGGAGGGGCGGGTCCGACTCGTCCTCGCCGCTCGGGAGCCCAAGAGCGGGCGGGCGATCAAGATCCGCGTCAACCTGCCGCTGGAGCGCGACCAGCCCGGCCTCGCCGAAGGAGCAATCGTTCGCCTCAGGGCCATGCTGATGCCGCCAGCCGGGCCAATGCTGCCGGGCGGATACGACTTCGCGCGGACCGCCTGGTTCCAGGGCTATGCCGCGACTGGCAGCGCGCAGGGACCCGTCGAAGTGGTTGAGCCGGCTGGCGCTGGCGCCCCGCTCGCCCGCCTCCAGAGAACGCTGTCGGAGCATGTGCGAAGCCGGCTGGGCGGCTCCTCCGGGTCCATTGCCGCCGCCTTCGCCAGCGGCGATCGCGGGGCCATCGCCGAGGAGGACGAGGTCGCCATGCGCGATTCGGGCCTCACGCACCTGCTCTCGATCAGCGGCCTGCATGTGAGCGCGGTGATCGCCGCGGGATACTTCCTGGCGATCAAGCTGCTTGCCCTGTGGCCCTGGCTAGCTCTGCGGGTGCGCCTGCCGGTGATCGCTGCCGGCGTAGGCGCACTTGTCGGCATCTTCTACACGCTGCTGACGGGCGCGGAGGTGCCAACCGTGCGCAGCTGCATCGGGGCTGTCCTGGTGCTGTTCGCGCTGGCTCTGGGACGACAGCCGCTGTCGCTGAGGATGGTCGCGGTCGGTGCTTTTTTCGTGCTGCTTCTATGGCCCGAGTCGTTGATCGGCCCGAGCTTCCAGATGAGCTTTTCCGCCGTCATTGCCATCGTGGCGCTGCATTCCTGCGCGCCGGTGCGAGCATTCCTTGCTCCCCGTGATGAAGGCTGGCTGACACGGCAGGGCCGGAACCTCTTCATGTTGCTTCTGACCGGCTTCGTCATCGAGTTCGCGCTGATGCCGATCGTGCTGTTCCACTTTCACCGCGCGGGCTTCTACGGGGCCCTCGCAAACGTGGTCGCGATCCCGTTGGTGACTTTCGTCTCCATGCCCTTGATCGCACTGGCGCTGGCGCTGGACGTAGTGGGGCTTGGCGCGCCGGTGTGGTGGGTGGCGGGGCAGTCGCTGGACCTGATGCTGTGGATCGCGCATTTCACGGCGTCTCAGCCAGGTGCGGTCAAGATGATGCCGCAGATGAGCGGGCTGAACTTCGCGCTCTTCGTGGCCGGCCTGCTTTGGCTGGCGCTTTGGCGAGGAAGGACGCGGCTGCTGGGGCTTGTGCCGACTGCAGTCGCGACCGTGATGTTGCTGACCACGCCGATTCCGGATCTGCTGATCTCCGGTGACGGACGTCACGTTGGGATCGCGGGCGAGGGCGATCGACTGTTGATGCTGCGGAACACGCGCAGTCAGTTCGCGCGTGAGAACCTCACCGAGCTGGCGGGGTTCACCGGAGAGCCGCTGGCCCTTGCGGATTGGCCGGGGGCGCGCTGCAGCCGCGACTTCTGCTCCATCAGCTTGCAGCGTGACGGGCGGGAGTGGAACGTGCTGATGAGCCGCAGCCGCGAATATGTCGATCTGGGCGATCTTGCCGCCGCCTGCGCGCAATCCGACATCGTCGTTTCCGATCGCCGGTTGCCGCGCAGCTGCCGCCCCCGCTGGCTGAAGGCCGATCGCCGGATGCTGCAGCGGACCGGCGGACTTGCGATCGTCCTCTCCGACCCACCGCGTCTGACGACAGTGGCGGAAAGCCAAGGCGCTCATGGCTGGTGGCGCGGGGCGGGGAGGTGATAAGCCGCTCGAAAGCGCTCGCGTCACATGACCGCGTTCGGGCAGGGATGGCCCCATTCATCCGAAAAGTCTGCGCGAGACTGGGTCTTCCCGCAGGCCCTTGGCTGACCTTTCCTGCGAGTCAGGCGTTCAGAGCGACATCCGATCAAGGACCATCGCGCCGGGAAGCCGCCTGCCTTGCAGCGCTCACCTGCCGTTCAAGCCACTACGCGCGGGAAAAATTCCCGTCGCTTCTGCTCTGTTCCGTTAGCGGCCCCGTTGTAGCCTGCCTTAGTTGTAGCGGCGCAGGAGCCCTGCGAGCCTGCCCTGCACCACCACATCATGCGGCGGATAGATCTGCGCTTCATAAGCCCCATTAGCAGGATCGAGCCGGATCATCCCGTTCTCCCGCCAGAGGTACTTGAGCGTCGCTTCCTCACCGCGCACCAAGGCGACGACGATCTCTCCATCGCGCGCAACATCGGTGCGCTTCACCAGCGCGTAATCACCATCGAGAATGCCTGCCTCGACCATGGAGTCACCCGAAACCTCCAGCGCGTAGTGCTCGCCGGCGCCGAGGAGAGCGGCGGGCACAGGCAGGGTGCGGTCGCCTTCCAGCGCCTCAATCGGCACGCCGGCTGCAATCCGGCCATGGAGTGGAATCTCGACCACATCATTGGCCGGTTCCGGCGTGGTGCGAGGAGTGCGAACCGCCTGTGCAACAGGGCTGCTCGCCGGTTGCACCGGGCGCGAACCGCTCTTCACGTTCTCCGGCTGCTTCACCACTTCCAGCGCGCGGGCGCGGTTGGGAAGGCGGCGGATGAAGCCCCGCTCTTCCAAGGCGGAGATCAGCCGGTGGACGCCGGATTTGCTTTTGAGATCAAGGGCCTCCTTCATCTCCTCGAAGGAAGGGGAGATCCCCGTCTCTTCCAGGCGACGCTGGATGAACAGCAAAAGCTCGTGCTGCTTGGCGGTGAGCATGTGCGGTGACCTCCCTCCGATGTTCCCATTTGGAACGAACACGGAACAATTATGCAACCACAATGCAACCGTCAAGCAATTCTACCACAATCGAGAAGGAAGCAGGATACAAGGCCGCCAGAAATCGCCGCCGGAGCACCTGCCCTGCGGTCAATGAGCGCATTTGCGGCTGAAAGAGCGCCCAGCGCGCTGCTATCCTGCTCGTTTAAAGGGCGGACAGTTTGCCCGCTAAACCATGCGCGCACAAACTCTTGTCGCTCTCCCACAGCAGGCAGAGCACCCTCCAGACGCGTTTCGATACGGGCCGGTAGCGGTTGCCCCGATCCCGCCAGAGCGCGCAGCAAGGGCAGCAGGAACAGGAAGGCCGTGACGTAGCTGGAGACGGGGTTGCCGGGCAGGCCGAGCACCCATTGCCGCCCGCGCCGCGCAACCATCACCGGCTTCCCCGGCTTCAGCGCCACGCGCCAGAAATCGATCGTCGCGCCCCAGCGTTCCAGCGCCGGGCGGACAAGATCGTGATCGCCTACTGAGGCGCCGCCGCTGGTGACCAGCACGTCGGCGCCCTCCGCCTCGCCCAGAGCGCCCAGCATCGCGTCGAGATCGTCCGCGACGGGGCCGATGCGGCGGACTGTGCGGGCGTAGGGCTTGGCCATGGCGGCAAGCATAGCGCCGTTGCTGGCGGGGATCTGGTGTGGGGCGCAGGAGGTGGGATCAGCGCTGAGCTCGTCGCCACTGTCGAGCACCGCGACGGTGGGACGGCGCCCGACGCTGAGCGATGCGTGGCCGCCGGAGATGGCCAGCGCGAGTTGGGCAGGGCCGACCTGAAGGCCCCGCCGGATCAGCGTGTCGCCTTGGCGAAAATCGAAGCCCGCGCGGCGGATGTGGCGGGGCGAGGGCTCTCCGCTCACCGTGAGCCGCAGCGTGTCGCCCTCGCGTTCCGCTTCTTCCTGTAGCAGGATTGCGCCCGCGCCTGCGGGGACCAGCGCGCCGGTGGAGATGCGTACCGCCTCCCCTTGGGCGAGGCTGCGCGAATAGGGGTGTCCCGCAGCGCTCCGGCCGACGACGCGCCATGGTCCGACGAGGTCATCCAGGCGCATCGCGTAACCATCCATGGCGGAGAGGTCCGCCGCGGGCTGGGTGCGGCGGGCGGACACATCCGCCGCAAGGTAACGGCCCACCGCCTCTGCAGCAGGGACTTCCTCCGCGCCGAGCGGCTCAACCTGCGAGAGAAGCCGCTCCTGCGCCTCGGCCAGCGGGATCGGCGGGGGCAGGCTCATTCGGGTGCGCGCCAGGCGCCGCTCTTCCCGCCCGTCTTCTCGATCAGGCGAACGGCGTCGATCACCATTCCTTTGTCGATCGCCTTGGCCATGTCGTAGATGGTCAGGAGCGCGATGGACGTGGCGGTCATCGCCTCCATTTCCACGCCGGTCTTGCCAGTGAGGGACGCGCGGGCGGTGACCGTGATCGCGTCCTCCTCGACAGCGAAATCCACCGTCACCGCGTCCAGCGCGAGGGGGTGGCACAGCGGGATCAGCTCGCCCGTTCGCTTGGCGGCCATGATGCCGGCAATGCGGGCGGCGGCGAGCACGTCGCCCTTGGGGCCGCTGCCGTCGCGGATCGCCACCAAGGCTGGGGGAGACATGCGGATGCGTCCGCTGGCGGTGGCAGAGCGCGCGGTTTGCGGCTTTCCGCCGACATCGACCATGCGCGCCTGGCCCTTTTCGTCGAGATGGGTGAGTTGGCTCATGACGCGGGCTCCTGCATCAGACGGCGGGCAAAGGCCAGCGCGGCGGTGACGGCGGCGCAGAACAGCGGCGCTTCGACAAGGGTGGTGACGAAGAGCGAGCGATACTCGAATTTCGGCTCCCCCAACATTCTGCCGATCGGGTCGAGCGAGACATTGGGGATCGGCAGCGTTGAAGTGAGAAAGACGAGGCTGCCGCCCATCAGCGGCTGTCCTCCTAAAGCGAGAAGTAGCCCTGCGACTAGCCCGGCAAGCGCCCCAATGGCAGCGGCGCGACGTGGGCTCTGGCGGCGGGAGAGCGCGACCCAGGCCGCCGTGCCGATCGCCAGCCCGAGCAGCGCCCCTTCGCCCCCGCCGGTCATGTCGAAGGGCCGCCGGCCGAACAGCAGCGCGAAAGCGTCGAGCCCGATCAGCTTGACCAATGCCCCGATAACCATCCCGCCGATTGCACCGCCGACGGCCAACCGCCAATCGGTCCGGCCGATAAGGCGATGGGCGGCGGCGATGCCTGCGCCTACGCCAAGTCCACCGATGCCGCCCACCCCGACGCACACGGCCAGCATGACGAGGAACAGCGAGGTCGCCCCGCCCACGGAACTGCTCGCGCCGAGACCGTAAAGCAGACCGCCGGCAACGCCAGCGATGGCGCCGCCTCCGCCTGCCGCAAGGGCGAGCGGGAGAGGCCCTGGGGTGGTGGCGGCGATCGGCGGGGCAGGGCGCGCGGCGGGCAATTGTGGCGCTGAGGGCGTGGCATCGCGCAGCGTCTCCAGCCGCTCGACCGGGGCGACGAAACGGTAGCCGTGCTTGGGCACCGTCTCGATGTAGCGCGGAGCCGCGGCGTCATCGCCGAGCTGGCGGCGCAAGGTCCGGATGCACTGGGTCAGCGCCTCGTCGGTGACGGGGATGCCGCGCCAGACTTCCTGGTGGAAGCGGTCTTTCGTGATGAGGCGGCCCTGCTCACCGGCGAGCAGGAGCAGCGCGTCGAAATAGCGGCCGCCAAGCTCAACGGTCTGCCCTTCGCGCAGCAGCAGCCGGTCGAACGGATCGAGGACGAAGGGGCCGAAGGAGAGGCGAACCTGCATGGGTGGCTCAGCGGCTTCGGCTGGAGCGGCCTAGAACAGCCGCCCGCCGTCAGGCACCGGCGCAACGGGCGAAAGCAGCATCACCTTTCCGTCCGCATCAGGGACGCCGAGGGTCAGCACCTCGCTCATCATCGGGCCGATCTGGCGCGGCGGGAAGTTGACGACGGCGAGCACCTGCTGGCCGACGAGGTCTTCCAGCGAGTGGTTCTCGGTGATCTGCGCCGAGCTTTTCTTGCGGCCGATCGCGGGGCCGAAGTCGATGGTGAGGATGTAGGCGGGCTTGCGCGCCTGCGGAAAAGGCTGCGCCTCCACCACCGTGCCGACGCGGATGTCGATCTTGAGGAAATCGTCAAAGCTGATCGCGGGCGCGGCTGGTGCGTCCGGCGCGTGGTTCATGTGCATGGCGCTCAGGCCCCGGTCAAAAGCGCGCGTGTGGCGGCGGCGACGTCCGGCTGGCGCATCAGGCTTTCGCCGACGAGGAAGGTGCGCACGCCGCTCTGTTCCAGGCGGAGGAGATCGGCATGCGTGTTGATGCCGCTTTCGCCGACGAGCAGCGCGCCCTCTGGGGCGAGGGGGGCGAGCCGCTCCGTTGTGGCGAGATCGGTGCGGAAGGTCTTGAGGTCGCGATTGTTGACGCCGATCAGGCGGGAGCGGAGGCGGTGGGCACGCTCCATCTCCGCCTCGTCATGCACCTCCACCAGCACGTCCATCCCGCGCTCGATGGCGGCGGCTTCGCATTCCGCGAGCGCGGTGTCGTCCAGCGCGGCGACAATCAGGAGGATGGCGTCGGCCCCGATCGCGCGAGCTTCTGCCACCTGCCACGGCTCCAGCGTGAAATCCTTGCGCAGCACCGGCAGGTCGCAGGCGGCGCGGGCGTCCATCAGGAAATCCTCATGCCCCTGGAAATGCGGCGCATCGGTGAGGACGGAAAGGCAAGCGGCACCGCCCTGCTGGTAGGCAATGGCGTGCTCGGCCGGGCGGAAGTCTGGGCGGATGAGGCCCTTCGACGGCGAAGCTTTCTTGATTTCGGCGATCAGCGCAAAGCCTGTCTGAGCCTTCGCCTCCAGCGCCCGGCGGAAGCCGCGCGGCGGGGTGGAGGAGGTGGCGCGGCGATCCAGATCGTCCAGCGTGGCGAGGGTCTTGCGTTGCGCGACTTCCTCGCGCTTCACATCGCAAATTTCGGTAAGGCGGTTCATGCCCCGCGCTATGCCGATTGCGCGGCGCGGTGTCGACGGGGTGTTGTTGCCCGCGCGGGCGCTTACTTGGCGCTGGCGATCCAGCAGTCGAGCAGCGCCTTGGCGAGACCCCGGTCGATGACCTCGGCCGCTTCCTCCACGCCCTCGGCCCAGCTCTCCACCTCGCCAGCCACCATCAGCGCACCGGCGGCGTTGAACAGCACGGCGTCGCGATAGGGGCCGGTGGCGCCCAGCAGGAGATCCCGCAGGGCGGTGGCATTGTGGGCCGGGTCACCGCCGCGGATCGCCTCCACCGGGGCGTGGGGCAGGCCGGCTTCGGCGGCGTCGATGCGCTTCATCCGCACTTCGCCGGTCTCGATGTCCGCCCATTCATTGCCGCCGGCGAGGCTCAGCTCATCCAGCCCCTCATCCCCCGAGACGACGAAGGAGCGCTCCGTGCCGAGCCGGGCCAGCGCCTCCGCATAGATCGGCACGTAAGCGGGCCGCGCGATGCCGAGCAGCTGGCGGCGCACCTGCGCGGGGTTTGCCAGAGGGCCGATGAGGTTGAAGATGGTGCGGCGGCCGAGCTTTTTGCGGATGGGCATGATGCGCCCCATCGCCGGGTGGTGCTTGCCTGCAAAAAGGAAGCAGATGCCGAGATCCGTGAGCGTCTGCTCCGCCGTCTCCATCGCCTTGTCGAGATTGAGGCCGAGCGCCTCCAGCGTGTCCGCCGCGCCCGCCTTGCTGGAGGCGGCGCGGTTGCCGTGCTTGGCCACCGGAACGCCACAGGCCGCCACGACGATGGCGACGGCGGTCGAGACGTTGAGCGTGTGGTGCCCATCGCCGCCCGTGCCGCAGACGTCGATCGCATTGGCGGGCGCGTCGATCGGGATCAGCCGCGCGCGCATCGCCCGGGCGGCGCCGGCGATTTCCGCCGCTGTCTCGCCCCTGTCGGACAGGTCCGAGAGGAAGCGGGCGATCTCCTCGTCCGCCAGCGCGCCATCGAGCATGGCGCCGAATGCCGCCTCCGCCTCCGCCTCATCGAGCGGATGCGCGATGTCGGGCAGCGTGCTCACGCGATTTCCCTGGCCTCGATGCCGCAGAGCTTCAGGAAATTGGCGAGCAAAGCGTGGCCGTGCTCCGTGGCGATGCTTTCGGGGTGGAACTGCACGCCGTGGATCGGCAGCTCCGCATGCCGGAAGCCCATCGCGCAGGTGCCGTCCAGCCCCGGCGTCTCGCTCTCCGCATTCACCACCAGCGCGGGCGGAATGTCCTTCACGATCAGCGAGTGGTAGCGGGTGGCGATGAAGGGCGAGGGCAGGCCGGCGAAGACGCCGCTGCCATCATGCGTGACGGGGCTGGTCTTGCCGTGCATCAGCCCACCGCGCGTGACGGTGCCGCCGAAATATTGCCCGATCGCCTGATGGCCGAGGCACACGCCGAGCAGCGGCTTGCCCGCATCGGCGCAGGCGGCGACGAGATCGAGGCTGATGCCCGCCTCGTTCGGCGTGCAGGGGCCGGGCGAGATCAGGTAGCCGCTGGCGTCGGTGGCAATCGCCTGCTGCGCGGTGAGGGCGTCGTTGCGCACGACTTCAACCTCCGCCCCCAGCTCCATCAGGTAATGGACGAGGTTGAAGGTGAAGCTGTCGTAATTGTCGATGACGAGGATTCGGTTGTCGGCGGTCATGCGGCGCTACTGCCCGAAATCGGCTTCGGCCGCCAGCCGCGCCGCTTCCTTCGCTGCGGCGAGCAGGGCCGCGGCCTTGGCCTCGCATTCACGCTGCTCATAGGCAGGGTCGCTGTCGGCGACGATGCCCGCGCCAGCCTGCACATGCATGGTGCCGTCCTTCACTACCGCCGTCCGCAGGACGATGCAGGAGTCGACCGACCCATCGGGCGCGAAATAGCCGACGCCGCCCGCGTAGGGTCCGCGCGTTTCCGGCTCCAGTTCGGCGATGATCTGGCAAGCGCGGATCTTGGGGGCCCCGGAGACGGTCCCTGCGGGGAAACCGGCGAACAGGGCATCCACCGCATCGCGCCCCTCCGCAAGACGCCCGACCACGTTGCTGACGATGTGCATGACGTGGCTGTAACGCTCGATGGTGAAGCTCGCTGTCACCTCCACAGTGCCCGCTGCGGCCACGCGGCCGACGTCGTTGCGGCCCAGGTCGAGCAGCATCAGGTGCTCGGCACATTCCTTCGGGTCGGCGAGCAGGGAGAGCTCGGCGGCGCGATCTTCCTCTTCCGTCCGGCCGCGCGGGCGGGTGCCGGCGATGGGGCGCACCGTCACCTCTCCGTCACGCACGCGCACGAGGATCTCGGGACTGGAGCCGACGACGGCGAAGCCCGGCAGGTCCAGGAAATAGAGGAAGGGCGACGGGTTCACCCGCCTCAGCGCCCGGTAAAGCGCGATCGGCGGCAGCTGGAAGGGGCAGGTGAAGCGCTGAGCGAGCACCACCTGGAAGATGTCTCCGGCGGTGATGTATTCCTTAGCGCGGGCGACCATGTCGGCATATTTGCCGGGCGCCATCACCGGCTGGAGCGCCAGCTCCGGCAGATCCGCCTCGCGGGAGGGGAGCGGGACAGGCGCGGCCAGACGGCGCAAAGCTTCATCGATGCGCTCTTCGGCACGCTCGATCGCGCGCTGTGGCTCCGCATCCCCCGGCCACAGCGGGGCGACGCAGAACAGCGCGTCGCTCAGCCGGTCAAACACCAGAATGAGCGTGGGGCGCACGAACAGCATGTCCGGCAGCGAGAGATCGCAGGCAGGCGCGCGCGGCAGGTTCTCCACCAGGCCGATGGTCTCGTAGCCGAAATAGCCGACGAGACAGGCAAGGGCGGGCGGCAGCTCCGGCGGCACGTCGATGCGGCAGGACGCGGCGAGGGCGCGAAGCTCCGTGAGGCTGTCGCCCGCGAGCGGGGCGAAGGCGTCACGATCATGCTGCCAGTCGCGATTGACCTCGCAAGCGCGTCCGGTAGCGCGATAGACCAGATCCGGGTCCAGCCCCAGCAGGCTGTAGCGCCCGCGAGTGGCGCCGCCTTCCACCGACTCGAGCAGGTAGTCGCCCCGGCCCGGTTCGATGAGCTTGAGCGCGGCGCCGACGGGCGTCTCCGTGTCGGCGACAACGCGCCGCCAGACCAGCGCGGACTCACCAGCGGCGAGTTGGCGGTGGGCGGCCTCGATATTCTGCAAGCGGTCCAGGGTCAGAGCCTCAGTTTGTGCGGCCGGTCAGCTGAGCGGCGACAGCGTCGATCGCCGTCTGGTTGCGCTCTACGCCGACGTCGCGCTGAACGGCGTTCACGAATTGGGCGACATACTCCTCACCCGTCACCTGGCCCAGTTGCTGCAAGGTCGCGCGGATCACCGGGTCGTTCTCCGGAATGTCGCCAGCCTCCACGTCGGCGAGCTGCACGATGAACCAGCCGTTCTGGTTGCGGTCCTCCAGCTTCTTCACGGTGCCTTCCGCCATCGAGAAGAACAGTCCGATCGGCGGCGGGACCTGCCGTTGCCGGGCAAGATCGTCCCGCGTCAGGTTCAGCGCGTCGGGCGAGGGCAGGTCCGGCTGCTCAGCTTCCAGCGCTGCGGCGAGCGTGCTGCCGGAAGCGATGCGCTGCAGCACCCGGTCCGCAGCGGCGCGCGCGGCGGCAGCGCCGCGATCCCGTCGCCAGAAGGCAATCACCTGGTCCCGGATCTCCGCCAGAGGTGCGACTGCGGAGGGCGTGATCTCGGCGATGTCGAAGACGATGTAGCGCTGCCCGGCTTCGATCTCCGCAACCTGCGGCTCCGCCTCGCCCATCTCGAACGCGACCTGCAGCACCGGCGACAGCTCAGGCGGGAGGGTCTCACCGGGAACCTGATAGATCGCGCCGTCGGCGGTCGCGGGGCGGGTGGTCTGGAGCGTGAGACCGCGTTCGCGCGCGAGTTCTGACAGGTTCTCGCCGTCCTGCAGCTGATCGTCGATCTGGCTGACCAGCTCAGCGAAGGCGGTGCGCCGCTGCTCCTCCGCCAGCTTCGCGGCAATCTCCGACCGGACCTGCGCGAGCGTGCGGGCAGGCTGGCGCTCGATCGCGTCCACCCGCAGCACATACCAGCCGAGGCCACCGCGCGCGGGGGTGGCGAGCGCGCCCTGGGCGGCGGTGAAGCCGGCATTGCCGACGGCGGCAGAGGCGGTGCCGGTCAGCTCCGCCTGCGTCACAGGGCCAAGCTCCGTCGTGCGCAGCCCCTTCTCCTCGGCAGCCTGCGCAAGCGACTTGCCGCCGCGCACCTCGGTGAGAATCGCCTGCGCCGCGGCTTGCGTGGGCACGATCAGCTGGGTGAATCGGCGGCTTTCACGCGCGGCATATTGCGCCTGGTCGCGGCGATAGGCCTGGGCAATCTGTTCCTCCGTCGGCGCGGGCAAATTGCCGAGCGCGGACTGGTCGAAGGTCGCATAGCGGATCACGCGCCGTTCCGGCCGGACGTAGCGGTCGCTGGTCCGCCCGTAGAACTCCTGCAGCTGCTCATCCGTGGGGTTACCCTGTGGTGCGTAGGCGGCGCTCGGCAGCAGGGCGATGCTGCCCTGCCGACGCTCGCGCAGCAGCGAGGCATAGCGGCGGCCGACGCTTTCCGGCATCACCGGGGACAGGGCCACCGGTGTCAGCAGCTGGCGCGCGAACAGACCGGCGGCGAGGTCCTGCCGGACGGCGCTTTCCGTGAGGCCGCGCTGGGCGATCGCCGCGCGGAAGGCGGCGGCATCGAACTTGCCGTCCGGCCCACGGAAGGCCGCGATCTGCACCAGTTCGCTGTCGACCAGCCGGTCGCCCGCCCGAAGCCCGTGCTTGCGCCCGAACTCCGCCAAGGCGGCGCGGCTCACCATCTGGTCCAGAACCTCGTCCAGCCCACCCTGCGCGATGAAGGCGTCCATCGTCAGCGTCGGGTTCTGCTGCTGGACCTGCTGCAGCGCGTTGGTCGCATTCATCGACAATTCGCTGCTGTCGATCCGCTCATCCCCCACGACAGCCACCCGATCTCCGCCGGCCACGCCGCCGAAGGTGCCGACATTGGCGATGTCGCCGCTGGCGAAGGCAATGGCGATCAGGGCAAGGAAGCCGAGCGTGACGAGGATGCCGATCTTCGACTTGAAGAAATTGCGGAAAAGCTGGAGCATGAGAGGATGTTTCTGCCGGGTCTGTCTGGCGGGTGCCGGGGTTGCCCGGGGGAGGGCATTCGGCCCGGGCTTTAACCGGGCTGCTGCCTGTCCGCAACAGGCGAGCCAGGATCGGGCGCTGTGGATAAGCGGCTTTTGACAAGGCTTGCGGGGAGGCTTAGCGGGCGGGCTCTTCGGCCAACCGGCCTTTCATAACCTTTGAGGAACGAGGACTATAGATGGCCCAGCGCCCCTATATCGTCGGCAACTGGAAAATGCACGGCATGCGTGCGATGCTGGCGGAAGCGCGCGCGATCGATCGCGCGGCAGAGCGGCTGCTGAAGGCCGAAGTGGCCCTGGCGCCGCCGTTCACCCTGATCACCGCGATCCGCAAGGAAGCCGGCCTGATCGGCGTCGGCGCGCAGGATTGCCACGCGGCTGATGGCGGCGCGCATACGGGCGACATTTCGGCAGCCATGCTGAAGGACGCCGGCGCCGGCTTCGTGATCGTCGGCCATAGCGAGCGTCGCGCGGACCATGGGGAGACGGACGCCGACGTGAAGGCGAAGGCACAGGCGGCGCTTGCCGTCGGCCTTGGCGCGATCGTCTGTGTCGGCGAGACGGAGCAGCAGCGCGATGCGGGGGAGGCCGAAGAGGTCGTTGCCCAGCAGCTGGAAGGCTCTCTTCCGCGCGAGGGGAATGCGGCTGAGAAGGTCACCGTCGCGTATGAGCCGGTCTGGGCCATCGGCACCGGCCGCACCCCGACGGTGGAGGACGTGGGCGCCATGCACCGCGCGATCCGGGCCAAGCTGCGCGACATTTACGGCGACGCCGGAAGCGCGGTGCGCATCCTCTATGGCGGATCGGTGAAGCCCGACAATGCGGCGGAGCTGCTGGCGGCGGACGAGGTCGGCGGTGCTCTGGTCGGAGGCGCAAGCCTGACGGCGGAGAGCTTCCTCGGCATCATCGCCGCGGCGGCCGAGCGCGACCACGGCTGAACACATAAAGACCGGGGCGGCACGGGCTGAGCGGCTTCGGAGCCGCCCGGCTTGTGCAACGCTCCACGCGCGCCTAGATGCGCGCCTTCTGGTCGATCATTAGAGAATCCATGTCCTTGTTCATCTTCCTCACCGTGATCCAGGGGATCATTGCCGCGGCGCTGGTCGGCGTGGTGCTCATGCAGCGCTCTGAAGGGGGCGGGCTGGGCCTTGGCGGCGGTGGCAGCCCGGGCGGGCTGATGTCGGCGCGCGGAGCGGCTGACTTCCTGACCCGCACGACCAAGTGGCTCGCGGTGCTGTTCGTGGTGCTGGCCATCGTGCTGGCGGCGATGGCGGTGGACCAGACGACGGGGCGCGAGATCGACGATAGTCTCAATCGCTCGGTGACCCAGCCAGCGGGCCAGCCTGCGACGCCGGGTGACCTGATCCCGGGAGACCCGGGTTTGGACGGACAAGCGCCGGTCAGCCCGGTGCCGCAGCAGGGCGATGATCCGCTGGCCGGCGTCCAATAAGATCCAGGCCCGCTGATCCAGCGGGCCATCGCCTGCTTCGCCGGTGTTGCGGCGGGGCAATCCCAATCAAATGTGCAAATCGGCGCCGTCTTCGCTTGCGCCGAATCCGCAAGCGTCCTTAAGGCTCGATTCCCATGGCGCGGTTTATCTTTATCACCGGCGGCGTGGTCTCATCGCTGGGCAAGGGCCTCATGGCCGCCAGCCTCGCCGCGCTCCTCCAGGCGCGCGGCTACAAGGTCCGCATCCGCAAGTTCGACCCCTACCTCAACGTCGATCCGGGGACGATGAGCCCCTATCAGCACGGCGAGGTCTACGTCACCGATGACGGGGCGGAGACGGATCTGGACCTGGGGCACTACGAACGCTTCACCGGCGTTTCCGCCCGGCAGAGCGACAACGTCACTTCGGGTCGCATCTATCAGCAGATCATCGCGCGGGAGCGGCGGGGCGACTATCTCGGCGCGACGGTGCAGGTCATCCCGCACGTCACCGACGCGATCAAGGAGTTCGCTCTCGCCGAGACGGAGGACCTCGATTTCGTCCTGTGCGAGATCGGCGGCACGGTCGGCGACATCGAGAGCCTGCCCTTCATCGAAGCAATCCGGCAGTTGCGGAACGAGCTCGGGCGGGAGAATACGGCCGTCGTTCACGTCACGCTGGTGCCGTACATCTCCGCTGCGGGCGAGTTGAAGACGAAGCCGACGCAGCATTCCGTGCGCGAGCTCACCAGCCTTGGCGTGCAGCCGGACCTGCTGCTGTGCCGCACCGAGCATCCGCTGCCTGCGAGCGAGCGCGCCAAGATCGCGCTGTTCTGCAACGTGCGGCCCGAGGCGGTGATCCAGGCTCTGGACGCGCCGAGCATCTATGCGGTGCCGATGCAATATCATGCGGAAGGCCTGGATGCGGAGGTGCTGCGCCACTTCGGCCTGACGGCTTCGTCTCCGGACCTGCGCCGCTGGAGCGACATCCTCGACCGCTACAACAACCCGGAGGGCGAGGTCACGATTGCGGTGGTCGGCAAATATGTCGGCCTGCCGGATGCGTACAAATCTCTCAACGAAGCGCTGGTCCATGGCGGGCTCGCGAACCGCGTGAAGGTGGACGTGCGCTGGATCGACGCGGAGGTGTTCGAGCAGGACGATGCCGCCATCGCCGCGCAGTTGGAGCCAATGCACGGCATCCTCGTGCCCGGCGGCTTTGGGGAACGCGGGTCCGAAGGCAAGATCGCCAGCGTCCGCTTCGCACGGGAACGGCGGGTGCCGTTCTTCGGCATTTGCCTGGGCATGCAGATGGCCTGCATAGAAGGCGCCCGCAACACTGCGGGCATCGCGGAGGCGAGCTCGACGGAATTTGGTGAAACGCCGGAGCCGGTCGTGGGCATCATCACCGAGTGGATGAGCAAGGAAGGGCTGCAGCAGCGCTCTGCCGAGGGGGACCTTGGCGGAACGATGCGCCTCGGCTCCTATGAGGCAGTGCTTTCCGGCAACAGCCACGTTTCGCAGATTTATCACGGCAAGACCCGGATCAATGAGCGGCACCGGCACCGCTATGAGGTGAACGGCGCCTACAAGGAGCCGCTGGAGAGAGGCGGCCTCGTCTTCTCCGGCATGTCGCCTGACGGGCTGCTGCCCGAGATTGTCGAACGGCCGGACCATCCCTGGTTCGTCGGCGTGCAGTTCCATCCGGAATTGAAGAGCAAGCCGTTCGACCCGCACCCGCTGTTCGCAGGCTTCATCGCGGCTGCGGTGCACCAGTCGCGCCTCGTTTGAGCCTGTCCTGAAAGCGGACAGCACTTGTCGCGCCGGTTGCGCGTCGAGCGGTTCGGGCGTCTACCTTGCGCGATCGGGCGCACCTAACGGGGGGCGGGGAGGCGACGTCGTTTCGAGGGCGAGATCGCACCCCGGCCATGGCGAGGACCACTTGGGGGCGATGAGCTATGCTCGGGGTGCCGGCGTGAGCCGGTTCGTGCTTGCCGAACAGGTTGGGCGTCTCTTCTGCGACCCAGATGGCCAATCGTGTTCGGCAGGTCGGCGTAATGCCGAGGGGGCGGAGCCGGCACCGGCTTCGCCCCCAAATCTTCCAAACCAACTGCCCAGGCTCCTGCGTGACGCAATTGATGCGCGCCTCTTCGCAAGTCGGTAATTCTCAAGCAGTATAGACCCGTTTCTGGCGGCGGCTGCCAAAGTCGCGAATCGCGCTTTCGGAGCACAGCATGCGGACAATAGCCAAAACAATCATGACCGCTTGCGGCGCTGCCGCAGTGCTGTTGGCCGCTCCCGCCGCCGCGCAAAGCAACACCTATCGTGTGGATGCGTATGACAGCGACGATGTGACGCTGACGCTCTGCAACCCGCAGGTGCGTGTGGAGGTGCGGGGCGACGGCGATACGGACCTGGACTTCACCGTCACCAACAACGCCGGCAATGTGCTCCACAGCGATGTTGATGAGACCGACTGGACCGTCACCAATATCGACAATGGCGACTCCCAGTGCCGAACGTACAACCTCCACGTTGAGAATTACGGCGAGGTGTACAACGACTACACGGTCGAGATGACCAACATCGCCAGTGGATCATCCGCTGACGGACGGGATCGACGGGTGGCGGTGCACAACCATACGGGCGAGACGATCTACTACATATACTGGTCGAACACAGGCGACGACAGCTGGAGGGAAGATCGCCTCGGCAGCGACGTGCTTCTGGACGGCCAGGAATGGTCGATCGAGGTGGATGACGGGTCGGGCGCGTGCCGCTTCGACTTCAAGGTGCGCACGGCGAGCAGTCGCGAGATTGTCCGCAACAATATCAACGTCTGCGAAGTGAGCACGGTCGACTTCAACTGACGAAAGACGGGCGCGGAAAAGCGAACGGCCCCGCTCTGGTGGGAGCGGGGCCGCTTGCTGGAACCAATGCGGGCGATCAGGCGGCGTCGGCCTGCTCGCCTTCGCCCTGCACCACTTCCAGCCGGTGCTGACCGGCAATCTGGATCTTCTTCGGCTTCATCGCCTCGGGCACTTCCCGAACGAGGTCGATCACCAGGAGGCCATCGGCCAGATCCGCATTCTTGACACGGACGAAGTCGGCCAGTTCGAAGCGTCGCTCGAAACCGCGATTGGCGATGCCGACGTGGAGCAACTCGCCCTCGGTTCGTTCGTCGCGCTTGCGGCCCTGGATCACCAGCAGGTTCTGCTGCGCGGTGATGTCGAGGTCTTCGGCACGGAAGCCTGCCACCGCAACGGTAATACGGTAGCTGTCCTCGCCGCGCCGCTCGATGTTGAAGGGCGGGAAGTTGTCGCCGCCATTGTTGCGGACCTGGTTTTCGAGCAGGTCGAACAGGCGGTCGAAGCCCACGGTGGAGCGGCGATAGGGGGTGAAGTCAAAACGGGTCATCGAAACAAATCCTCCATTGAGCAATTTGAACGGTATGGGCCCGCCCGGAGGCGGCGCCCGCTCCACGACGCCCTCGCGGCACGTCATGGTGCATGATAGATATGGCGCTGAAGGGCCTCTTCAAGAGGTTCATGCGCGGGTGGAAGAGGAGCTTTTGTGAGTCAGCCCCGGGTCGAGATCTACACGAAGATGTATTGCGGTTATTGCCTGCGCGCGAAGCGGCTGCTGAGCGAGAAGGGCGTCGATTTCGAGGAATATGACATCACGCTGGGCGGCCCGAAACGCGCGGAGATGCTGGAGCGCAAGCCCGACGCGATGACCGTTCCGCAGATCTTCATCGACGGGAAGGCCGTCGGCGGATCGGACGATCTCGCCCGGCTGGACCGGGAAGGCAGGCTGGACGCTCTTCTTGGGCTCTGAGCGGGCGACAGGCGCGTGAGCCGGATCGCCGTTTTGCAGATGACCTCCGGAATCGATCCGGAGGCGAACTTCGATACGATCGTCCAGGCACTGGCGCAGGCAAAGGCGGGCGGAGCAGAGATGCTGTTCACGCCCGAAATGTCCCTGCTGCTCGATCGCGATCGCAAGCGGGCCACCGAAAAGATCCGCCGCGAGCGTGAGATGCTGGTGGGCGACCTCTGCTCAGCCGTGGCCGAGCAGGATATCTGGCTTGCGCTCGGTTCGCTTCCTGTCCTGCGGGACGACGGAGGGTGGGCGAACCGCTCGCTCGTCATCTCTCCCGCCGGCGAGATCGTGGGGCGGTACGACAAGATCCACATGTTCGATGTCGAACTGGCGACGGGCGAAAGCTGGCGCGAATCAAACGCCTATGTCGCCGGAGAAAACGTGGAGGTGGTGGAGGATACGCCGGTCGGCCGGCTGGGCCTGAGCGTCTGCTATGACATCCGCTTCCCCGCTCTGTTCGAGGAACTGGGCCGGCGATCCTGCGATGTGATCGCAATCCCCGCCGCGTTCACCGTCCCCACCGGAGAGGCGCACTGGCACCTGCTGCAGCGCGCGCGGGCGGTGGAGGCGAGCGCTTATGTGGTGGCAGCGGCGCAAGTCGGCCATCATGAAGACGGGCGGCGGACGTACGGCCATTCCCTCGTGGTAGACCCTTGGGGCGAGGTCTTGCTGGACCTTGGAGGCGAGGGGCCGGCGCTTGGTTATGCCGAGATCGACCCGCAGCGGATCGCCAGTGTTCGCGCACAGCTTCCCAGCCTTGCCAACCGCCGGCCGATCCCTAAATCGCGGTAGATCATGATCGTCTTTGATCTTTGCTGTGATGGCGGCCACCGGTTCGAAGGCTGGTTCGCCTCCTCTTCGGAATTCGACCGGCAGTGCGGGCGCTCGCTGGTGAGTTGCCCACAATGCGGCTCCGTGGCGGTGGAGAAGGCGCCGATGGCGCCTGCCGTGCCGCGCAAGGGGAACCAGCTGCCGCTCCCGTCCACACCGCGCAAAGAGAAGCACGTTGCGCGCGGCCCCCTGCCGCCCGAACTTGCCGAAGCGATGGCGAAGCTGGCTCAGGCACAAGCAAAGGCTTTGGAGAATTCGCGCTGGGTCGGCGAGGCATTCGCCGACGAGTCCCGCGCCATGCACTACGGTGATCGCGATCCAACGCCAATTCATGGTCAGGCCACCATCGAAGAGGCGAGGGAGTTGCTGGACGAGGGGATTGCCATCGCGCCGCTGCCGTTCCCCGTCGCGCCGCCCGAAGAGGTGAACTGAGCTCTGCCACTCCAGGCGGAATTGCGCGGCGATGCCTGGGTTCCACACGCTCCCGCTTCGCTGGTGCTGACGCGCGGATGCCGTAGAACATCTGCATTGCTGTTCGCCGGCATTGCTGCATAAGTTCAAAGCGTGGGGGCCGATCCGACAATATGGGGATGGATAACGGTCGCGAACTACTGCGTGGCGATCGGCCTCTGTGTTCGAGCACTTCTTCGCGATGAGCAAGCCGCCTTCTTCTGGCTGGCAACCGCTGGCGGTCTGACGCTGCTGGCCTTGAACAAGCAACTCGACCTGCAAACGACAGTGACCGAGCTGGCGCGTGACTATGCCAGGGCGCATGGCTGGTATCAGGAGCGGCGCGATCTTCAGCGCGCGTTCGTCCTCCAGCTTGGCGTGCTCTCAGCGGGCGCGGTCGCAGTGCTCATCGTGACACTGCGTGGGCAAGGCCTGGCAGTGCTGACTGCCTGTTCCGGCGTGGCGATGCTGGTGGCGTTCATCGTGCTGCGTGCCGCTTCATTTCATCACATGGACCAGATGCTCGCGAGCCGGGTGTTTGGAGTGAAGTGGCATCAGGTGCTGGAGAATAGCGGGATCATCATTGTGGCGCTGGCGGCGGCATTATCGCGGCGGCGCAAGGCGAACGGCGCGGCAAGTGGCGAGATAACGGACGATCTGAACGGCAGGAGCAGCGCCCCGGCAGGCGGTGTTGACGATGGTACTGCCTCTTTTCCGCGGCGCGACGACCACCCTCGGATCAGGCCTCGTCCCCGTTCCAGACATTGGTGAGCTTGGTGTCTCCGCCCACCTCCGGCTTTCTCACATGATCGCCCGGGAGGGGTGAAGTAAGGCCAACTCTCACGGGAACGTCGGGCGGCGGCAAGGGGGCACCCATCGCGCCGGCTCGCATGGCAAGCCCACGCTAGTTGGGCAGACCCCGTTTCGGGTTAACGATCGAGGCGTGGTGCCCGGGGGCGGATTCGAACCACCGACACTGCGATTTTCAGTCGCATGCTCTACCAACTGAGCTACCCGGGCGTCCCTTCGGCGGATGCCGCGCCCGCCGCCGGTGAGGGGCGGTGGGCGTTGGAGGGCGCCCTATGGCGAAGGGGGCGCGCCTTGGCAAGGGGGTGCAAGCGGTTGGATGTGTGGAAAATCGGCTTTGCAACGCAATTGAAGCCACCCGCAACGCGTTGCATCCTTATCGCAAGGGCACTGCAACCGGCCCCCAATGCGCTGCGGCAAGGGGCGGAGCGCTAGTCCTTGCCGACGAGATCCTCGGGATCAGCAGGTGGGCCGGGTACGGAATAGCCTTCGTTGAACCACTGGGACAGGTCACGATCGCGGCAGCGGCTGGAGCAGAAGGGCGCGAAGGCTTCGCTGCGCGGCTTCTTGCACATGGGGCAGGGGCGGGAGCTCATCGCGGAACGACTTGGGCATGGCTGCCCGCGATGGCAAGGCCGCGCCGCGCCTCGATGCGGATGTCACGCCCGGTGCGGCGGGCCAGCTCCTCCAGCCATTGCGGGCGCAGCTGCGCCTCGACCGCCGGATGGGTGGTGAGGAGGAGGGCGCCGGCCCCCTCCAGCGCTTCCGCCTTGCGCAACAGCCAGCGGGCGGCGGTGGCCGCCGGCTGGTGTGCGGCGCGGTGGAGCAGCGAAGGGCGTTCCAGCCGTGACACGAGCTGGACGAATCCGAAGCCGTTCATCGCCGTGCGCTCATGCGGCCAACCCGCCAGCGCCGCGTCCAGCGCTGTATCCACCTCTCGGCGCTCCTCCCGCGTGGGCAGGGTCGGGAAGTCGATGCCGATGGAGCCGCCGATGTCGAACCTGCGCAGCGTGGCCGCAAGCGGCTCGGAGGCGGCGAGGGCCAGCTGGCGGGGCGGCAGCGTTCCGTCGACATCGACCAGCAGCATGGCCGGCGTGGGGAACAGCAGAAGGCCTCCGCCCTGGAAGGTTACGGTGCCGGCGAAGGCCTCGGACATCAACTCGTCCCACTCGCCGCTCGGCAAGCGATGGACGTTTCGGACGGTGTGCCCCTCTGCGGCGAGCGATTCGGCCAATGTGGGGGCGGACCGGGGTGGCAGGGTGGACGGGCGAGCCTGCGCCAGCTTGCGTCGCGGCCCCTCGCTTAGTGAAGGGCGGGTGACTTCCAACCGAAGCGTCGCGCCTTCAGCGGCATCTGCCGGCAGGCGATCGACCAGCGCCTCCTCTCCGCCGGGAAAGCGGGCGGTGCCGCGCGAGGAGCCGCGAGTGCGGGAGACAAGCACCGCGTCGGCGACGAGCCCACGGGCAAGCCCCTCTCTCCAGTCGATCCTCGCAGCGGCAATGCAACCGTCCTGCAAGCGGACTGCACGGTCCTCCCCAATTCCCCGCTCGACCAGCCACTCGGTCATCGGTCAGGGGATCGCGAAACCGGCGCCCTTAAGCAGAGCTCGCGTCTCGAACAGCGGCAGACCAACCACCCCCGAATGGCTGCCGGCGATCCACGGGATCAGCCCCTCGGCGCTGCCCTGGATGGCGTAGCCGCCCGCCTTGCCGTGCCATTCTCCGCCGGCGAGATAGGCGCGGATCTCCTCCTCAGACAGACGCTTGAAGCGAAGCTGCGTCTCGCTCAGCCGTTCGCGCAGCGTGCCGTCCGGGGCGAGCAGGGCGACGGAGGAGAAGACGCGATGGCGGCGGCCCGAAAGGAGTTCCAGGCAGGCGCGCGCGGTCCTCTCGTCCTCGGCCTTGGGCAGGATGCGGCGTCCGACGGCGACCGCCGTGTCGCCGGCCAGGACATGCGCCTCCCGGTCCGCCACGGCGAGCGCCTTTTCGCGGGCCATGCGGGTGGCGTAGTCGCGCGGAAGCTCACCCTTTCGGGGCGTCTCGTCGATTTCGGCTGGAACGACACGCGCGGGCTCTATGCCGAGCCGCGCCAGCAACTCACGCCTTCGCGGGCTGGCAGAGGCCAGCACCAATGCAGGAACGGGAGAGGGCGCGCTCACGCCCATTCAGACCGGTTCTAGTAGCGTCAGGATGGGCCGGGGCCGCCACGGCCCGGCATGAACCGATAGGTGATCCGCGCCTTGGTCAGATCGTAGGGGGTGAGCTCGCACAGCACCTCGTCGCCAACGAGAACACGGATGCGGTTCTTGCGCATGCGGCCGGCGGTGTGCCCGAGCACTTCGTGGCCATTTTCGAGCTCTACCCGGAACATGGCGTTCGGAAGGAGTTCGACCACCTTCCCGCGCATTTCCAGGAGTTCTTCCTTCGCCATGCGGAGGATCAGGCTTCGCGTTTTTGGATCGTCATGGCGGCGGCCCATAGCGGTGCGATCGGCAAAAGAAAACCCCACGCGTCAGCAAGGCCGTTCAGCGCGCGGAAAACCGCCGTGCCTCAGCCCGCGGCCGGCTGTGACACTTTGTTACGGAAGGCGACTTGCCTTGGTGCGGAGCGGCGGCGAAAGCGCCACGCCGGGGCAGTATTGAGCTAGATTAAGGATATAAAAGCTTGCGCAACATCTCGACGTCTGGGCTCCTCACTCTTGCGGTTCTTCTCACGCTCCCCGCGACCCCGGTGCTGGCGGAGGCCGCGCCGCAGGAGCAGGTGCCGCCCGTCACCGGGCCGAGCGATCCGCCGGAACCCACCGAGGGCGAGATTCTGGTGATCGCGCAGACCCTTCGTGGGCAGGTCGACGCGCCGCAGCCGCCGCTGCTGGAGCTGGGGACCGAAGAGATTGCCGCCTATGGGGCGAGCTCCATCGCCGACCTGCTTGCCGCGCTCGGCCCGCAGACCAGCAGCGGCCGTGGCCGTGGTGGCGGCTTCCCCGTCATCCTGGTGAACGGCACGCGCATCTCCAGCTTCCGCGAGCTGCGGTCCTATCCGCCGGAGGCGATCGAAAAGGTCGAGGTGTTCCCCGAGGAGGTCGCGCAGCGCTACGGCTATTCAGCCGACCAGCGGGTGGTGAACTTCATCCTGAAGCGCAATTACCAGAGCCGCGAGATCGAGGTGGAATATGGCCAGCCGTGGGATGGCGGCACTTCTACCAAGGAAGCGGAAGGCACCTATGTCCGCATCGCCGGGGACAGCCGGCTGAACCTCAACTTCAGCTGGGACGATACCAGCCTGCTGACAGAGGCTGAGCGGGGCGTCGTGCAGACCCTCGGCACCGAGCCGCAGCTGGCGGGAGACCCGAACCCGGCCGAGTATCGCAGCCTTGTCAGCGACAGCGCCGATGTGGAGGCGACGGCCAATTGGACGACGCGCCTTGCCGATAACGGCACATCGCTGAGCCTCAACGCGACCTTCGAGCGAAGCGATTCGCAGCGCCTGCAGGGGCTCAACAATGTTCTGCTGACGGATCCCGCCGGCACCAGCCTGCTGCGGACGTTTGGCGAGGACGATCCGCTGAAGGTGGAGACGCGCAGCAACACCTACGCGGTCGGCGCCGCTCTCAATGCGCCGCTCGACACCTGGCAGCTGACCGCCACGGCCGACGCCAGCCGCGTCGATTCCCGCAGCCGGACCGATCGGCGGGCGAATACGGACGCTTTGATCGAGGCGGCGAGGAACGGCACGCTCGCGCTGGACGCGGACCTGAGCGGCATCGCCGATGCGGGCTACGACCAGGCCGACAGTTCCACCGACAGTGCCAGCGGCAAGGTGACGGCAGCGGGGCGGCCGATCCTCCTTCCGGCGGGCGAAGTGTCGGTGACGTTCGATGCTGGTTATGACTGGACCCGCATCACCAGCGAGGACACGCGCAGACTGGGCGAGCGGACGCGGCTGACCCGCGGCGACCTCAACGCAGGCGTCAATGTCAGCGTGCCGATCACCAGCGTCCGCGACGATGTGCTGTCCGCCATCGGGGACCTGAACCTCAACGCCAGCGCGGGTATCGATTACCTCTCCGACTTCGGCACGCTGACAGACTGGTCCGTCGGCCTGACCTGGTCGCCGACCGAGACGCTGAACGTCAATGCCAGCTACATCGCGCGGGAGGCGGCGCCGTCTCTCGGACAGCTCGGGAATCCGGAGATCGAGACGCCGAACGTGCCGGTCTTCGACCTGACCACGGGGGAGACGGTGTTGGCGACGCTTATCACCGGAGGCAATCCGACGCTGCCCGCGCAGAGCCAGGGCGATTGGAAGGTCGGCATCAACTGGCAGCTGCCGTTCCTGGAGCGGTCGAACATCTCGATCGACTATTACAACAACCGTTCGGAGGACGTGGCGGCAAGCTTCCCGCTGCTGACGCCGACGACGGAAGCGGCATTCCCCGGCCGGGTGCAGCGTGACGCCACCGGGCGGCTGATCTCGATCGACCAGCGCCCCGTGACCTTTGCCGAGCAGAAGTCGGAGAGGATTCAGTTCGGCCTCAATCTCTCCGGCCCGTTTGGGGCCGCGCGCCCGGAGGCGGCGCAGGGCGGTGGCGGACCGGGCGGGGGCGGCTTCGGCGGCTTTGCAGGTGGGCAGGGTGGCTTCGCGGGAGCGGGCGGCCCTCCGGCCGGTGCTCCGGCGGGCGGCAATTTCGACCCGGAGCGGTTCCGCGCGATGCGTGAGCAGATGTGCATGCGCGACGACGCAGGCAACCTGACGCCGATGGAGATGACGCCGGAGACCTACGCCCAGCTGCCGGAGCCGATCCAGCAGCGTCTGCGCGGGGAAGACGGGCAGTTCGACCCTGCCCGCTTCACAGCGATGCGCGACCGGATCTGCAACACGCAGGGACCCGGATTCGGTGCGGGTCAGCCCGGCGCGGGGCAAGACGGTCCTCCTCAGGGCGCAGGCGGTCCAGGCCGCCCCGGCGCGGGAGGTCCGGGTGGCGGCGGTCGCGGACCCGGCGGCTTCGGTCGCGGCGGCCCCGGCGGGGGTGGCGGCGACGGGCGCGGGCGCTGGTTCGTGAACCTCAACTACACCTACGAGCTCAACAACGAAGTGCTGGTCGCTCCCGGTGGGCCGCTGCTGGACCTGCTGGATGGCGATGCGCTGTCCGGCGGTGGGCAGCCGCGCCACTCGGCCAGCCTTCAGGGCGGCCTGTTCTATCGCGGCTTCGGCACGCGGATCAGCGGCACCTATACAGGCGAGAGCCGGGTGGAGGGGAGCGGCCTGCCGAACAGCAGCGACCTGTTCTTCAACGATTTCGTGAAGTTCGACGTCCGCGTGTTCGCCGATCTCAACCAGCAGGCCTCGCTCATCGAGAGCGTTCCGCTGCTGGAGAATACCCGCATCTCCTTCGCCATCGACAACATCTTCGATGCGCGCCAGCGGGTGACGGACAATACCGGCACGGTGCCGCTGCGCTACCAGCCCTTCCTGGTGGACCCGGTCGGGCGCTTCTTCGAGATCGAGCTGCGCAAGCTGTTCTGATCGCGCGGCTTGGGGAGAGGGGTTCAGCGGGCTCCGGCGCTTTTCAGCCGGGGCCCGCGTCCTTATGTGGCCTGCATGTCCCGCACCACCGCCGGAACCCCGCCCACGCCCACTGGCTCCGACCGTTTCCTTGAGGAGCGCGCCACTTACACCGTGCGCGGCTCCGCTCAGCCCGACCTGGAGGCCGGCGTCGGCGCCATTCGCGAGGTGGTGCGGACGCTGAGGCCGAAGCCGGGCGTCTATCGGATGCTCGATGCGCGCGGTGACGTGCTCTATGTCGGCAAAGCCCGCTCGCTGAAGGCGCGGGTGGCGAACTACACCCAGGTCAAGCAGCTCTCCAGCCGGCTGCAGCGGATGGTCAGCCAGACTCGTGGGATGGAGATCATCACCACGAATTCCGAGGCGGAGGCACTGCTGCTGGAAGCGCAGCTGATCAAGCGCTTCAGACCTCCGTACAACGTATTGCTGCGGGACGACAAAAGCTTCCCCTTCATCCTGCTGCGCGGCGGGCACGATTTCCCGCGCATCATGAAGCACCGGGGGGCGCGGAAGGCGCAGGGCGACTATTACGGCCCCTTCGCCAGCGCGGGCAGCGTCAACACCACCATCAATGCGCTGCAGAAGCTGTTCCTGCTGAGGAGCTGCACGGACAGCTTCTTCTCCCGTCGAGCCCGGCCCTGCCTGCTCTACCAGATCAAGCGCTGCTCGGCCCCGTGCGTGGGGCGGATCGACCCGGCGGGGTACAAGGAGCTGGTGCAGGAGGCGAAGGACTTCCTCGGCGGAAAATCCGGCGCGGTGCAGCGCAAGATCGAGGCGCAGATGGCCGAGGCGGCGGAGGCGCTGGATTTCGAACGCGCGGCCATGTTGCGGGACCGGCTGCGGGCTGCGACCTTCATCCAGGGCACGCAGGCGATCAACGCGGAAGGCGTGGGCGATGCCGATGTTTTCGCGCTGCAGTCCAAGGGTGGACATGTCGGCATCCAGGGCTTCTTCATTCGCGGCGGGCAGAACTGGGGCCACCGCGCCTTCTTCCCCAGCCACACGGCGGAGGTGAGCGAGGAGGAGGTGCTAAGCCGGGTGCTCGCGCAATTCTATGAGGAGGTGCCGCCGCCGCGCACCATCCTTGTGGACCGGGACCTCCCCGATTGTGCCCTGTTGCAGGAGGCTTTCGGTGCCGCTGCGGGCCGACGGGTGGAGATCAGCGTTCCTCAGCGCGGCGAGCGGCGGCGGCTGATTGAGCAGGCGCGGCGCAACGCCGCCGAGGCGCTGGAGCGGCGGCTGGCGGAAAGCGGCACGCAGGCCAAGCTGCTGCGCGAGCTGACCGAATTCCTCGAACTGCCGGATGAGCCGAAGCGGATCGAGGTATACGACAACAGCCACATCCAGGGCGACAAGGCGCTGGGCGCGATGATCGTCGCCGGGCCGGAGGGGTTCATCAAGAACCAGTATCGCAAGTTCAACATCCGCTCCGCGCAGACGAACGACGATTTCGGCATGATGCGCGAGGTGATGGGCCGCCGCTTCGCCCGCGCGATGGAGGAGGACCCCGATCGGGAGACCGGACAGTGGCCGGACCTGGTACTGATCGACGGCGGCAAGGGTCAGATGTCCGCCGTGCGCGACACGCTGGAGGACCTCGGGATAGAGGACGTGCCGCTGATTGCGATCGCCAAGGGCCCGCACCACGGGCGCGAGGGGCGCGAGGTGTTCCACTTCCCCGACGGGCGCGAGAAGATGCTGCCGGTCAATTCACCGCTGCTGTTCTACCTTCAGCGGCTGCGGGACGAGGTGCACCGCTTTGCCATCGGCGCGCACCGGGCCAAGCGCAGCCGGGCGATAAGCGCCAGCCCGCTGGACGAGATCCCCGGCATCGGGCCGGCGCGCAAGCGCGCGCTGCTGCTGCATTTCGGCACGGCCGGGAAGGTGCGGGCGGCGGCGCTGGATGACCTGAAGCGCGCGCCGGGCGTCAGCGAGGCGGTGGCGCAGGCGGTCTACGACTTTTACCATCCAAGCGGCTGAGAGGAGAGGAAATGCAGGTTTCGGACGCGTCCGCTGAGGCTTCCCTCGACATCCCCGCCTGGCGCAAGGAAGAGCGCAAGCGGCTGATTGCGGCGCGCATGGCTCTGCTCGCGGCCGAGCGTGAGGCGATGGACGAGGCGATCCGAACGCGGTTGGAGGCGCTGATCGGCCCGCTGGAGGGCCGGGTGCTCAGCGCCTATTGGCCGTTCCGCGCGGAGCCGGATCTGCGCCCGATGCTTCGCCGCATGCGCGATGAGGGCGCGCGCATCGCTCTGCCGATCGTTGTGGCGAAGGGGCAGCCGCTGATCTTTCGCGAGTGGCTGCCGGGCACGAAACTGGCGCGCGGCGTGTGGAACATCCCCTATCCGGAGGATGGGCCGGAGGTAGTGCCCGATGTCTCCATCGCCCCCATCGTCGGGTTCGATTCCGGCTGCTACCGGCTCGGCTATGGAGGCGGCTTCTTCGATCGCACCCTCGCATCATTGCCCCAGCGGCCGCGCTGCTTCGGCGTCGGCTACGAATCGCAGCGCATCGCAACAATCCACCCACAGCCGCACGACATCCCGATGGTGGCCGTGGTGACGGAGCGGGGGGTGTCAGAGCCGGAGTGAGGCAGGGCCCCGCTCCCGGCGGGGCAAGGCGTCAGCCGTTCTCGCCCGACGCTGTCGCCAGCGGCCGGATCATGCCTTCCTGAGCCACGCTCGCCACCAGGCGGCCGTCGCGGGTGAAGATCTGCCCGCGGCCGAACCCGCGCGCGAGGCCGGACCACGGGCTCTCGATAGCGTAGAGCAGCCAGTCGTCGGCCCGGAAGCCGCCGTGAAACCAGATGGCGTGGTCCAGGCTGGCGCCCTTGACGCCGCCGCCGGGGATGCTGAGCCCGTGGGGCTGCAGCGCGGTCGCCAGCAGCTGGAAGTCGCTGGCATAGGCACAGACGGCGCGGTGCACGGGCAGATCGTCCGGCAGCGGGGCGACCGTGCGGAACCAGATGTGGGCCACCGGCGCGCGCCTTTCCGGCTCCAGCCAGTCTCGCGGCTCTACGGAGCGGAAGTCGATCGGCCGCGGGCGCAGCATGTATTCGCGCATCGGGCCGTCGGGCAGCTGCGCTGCAACGTCTCGCCGGATGACGCTGTCCGGCACCAGATCTTCGGGCGGGGGCACGTCCGGCATCCGTGCGAACTGATGCTCCAGGCCTTCCTGCGGCATCTGGAAGGAGGCGATCAGGTTGAGGATCGGCCTGCCCTGCTGGCTGGCCACGACCCGGCGATTGGAGAAGCTGCGGCCATCAAGGTCACGCTTCACGCGAAACTCGATCGGCTCCTCGGCATTGCCGCCGCGCAGGAAGTAAGCGTGGAGCGAATGGGTGTGGCGATCTTGCGGAACGGTGCGCCGGGCAGCACCGAGCGCCTGGGCGATCGCCTGCCCCCCGAAAACCCTGCCACTACTGCCGCGTTGGCTCCGGCCGATGAACCGGTCGCCGCCGCGCGGCTCCAGATCCAGCAACAGGGTCAATTCCGCGACCAGCTGTTCGGGGGTCGGCCCCGATGTGTCGTAGCTCGCCATCGCTGCCGGCCATGCGCGGGCGAGGGCCCCGGAGTCAATCCGCACGGTTCACGAGCGCGCAAAGATCCTCACGCGGAATCGCGCTTTTGCAGGCCCCTCCCGGGCTCACATTGCTCGGCGGCGGCTCTGGCGGCCGCCTGCCCGCTTCGAATCAGGCGGCCAGTGCCGCCAGCAGCAACAGGGCGACGATGTTCGTGATCTTGATCATCGGGTTCACCGCCGGGCCTGCCGTGTCCTTGTAGGGGTCGCCCACCGTGTCGCCGGTGACGGCGGCCTTGTGCGCCTCCGAGCCTTTGCCGCCGTAATGGCCGTCCTCGATGTACTTCTTGGCATTGTCCCACGCGCCGCCGCCGCTGGTCATGGACAAGGCCACGAACAGCCCACTGACGATCACGCCCAGCAGCAGGGCTCCCAGAGCAGCGAAGCCGTTGTGCTGCCCAGCCACCAGCGTGATGACGAAGTAGACGAGGATCGGCGCCAGCACCGGCAGTAGGCTCGGCACGATCATCTCCTTGATCGCCGCCTTGGTGACGAGGTCCACGGTGCGGGCATAGTTCGGGCGGCTGGTGCCGGCCATGATGCCACTGTCGTTGCGGAACTGGTCGCGCACGTCCTTGACCACATCGCCCGCCGCTCGGCCGACCGCTGTCATCCCCATTGCGCCGAACAGATAGGGCAGCAGCGCTCCCAGCAGCAGGCCGACGATGACGTAGGGGTTCTCCAGGCTGAAATCGACGTCCGCATCCGGGAAGAACTCCGCCAGATCGGTCGTGTAGGCGGCGAACAGCACCAGCGCGGCGAGCCCTGCCGAGCCGATCGCATAGCCCTTCGTGACCGCCTTGGTGGTGTTCCCCACGGCGTCCAGCGCATCGGTCTTGGCGCGCACCGCATCGTCCAGGCCAGCCATTTCGGCGATGCCGCCGGCATTGTCGGTGACGGGGCCATAGGCGTCGAGCGCCACCACCATGCCCGCGAGCGCCAGCATGGCCGTCGCCGCGTAGGCGATGCCGATCAGCCCGGCGAGCTGGTAGGCGACGATGATGCCGGTGACGATCACCAGCGTGGGCAAGGCCGTCGCCTCAAGGCTGATGGCGAGGCCCTGGATGACATTGGTGCCGTGGCCTGTCTCGCTCGCCTTGGCGATGGAGCGCACCGGGCGGAAGTTGGTGCCGGTGTAGTACTCCGTGATCCAGATGATCAGCCCGGTGATGACGAGGCCCACCATGGCGCACCAGAACAGGTGCCAGCCGGTGAAGGGCTCGATCTGCGAGGCGAGCCCTTCTTCCGCCAGCGGCTCTCCCAGGTCGAGGTTCTGCACCTCGCCCGCGATGGTGAGGCTCATATCGCCGAGCGCCAGCTGCATGGCCAGCCAGATAGCGGGGACGGAGAGCAGGGCGGTGACAAGGAAGCCCTTGTACATCGCGCCCATGATGTTCGTGCCGCCGCCGAGGCGCACGAAGTAGGTGCCGATGATGGAGGTGACGATGCACACTCCGCCGATCAGCAGCGGCAGCGACATCATCGGCAACAGAAGGTCGCCGAGCCCGGTAAGGAGCAGTGCCGTCAGCACCATCGTCGCGCCAACGGTGACGACGTAGGTCTCGAACAGGTCGGCCGCCATGCCCGCGCAATCGCCGACATTGTCGCCCACATTGTCCGCGATCACCGCGGGGTTTCGCGGATCATCCTCCGGGATGCCGGCCTCCACCTTGCCCACGAGGTCCGCGCCGACATCAGCCGCCTTGGTGAAGATGCCGCCGCCGAGGCGCGCGAAAATGGAGATGAGGGAGGCGCCGAAGGCCAGAGCCACCAGCGCGTCGATGACGGTCCGGCTCGCCGGGTGGAACTCGAACACGCCGACAAGGACGGTGAAGAAGATCGCGATGGCCAGCAGCGCCAGCCCCGCCACCAGCATTCCGGTGATCGCTCCCGCGCGAAAGGCGAGGGTGAGGCCCTGTTGCAGCCCGCTTTGCGCCGCCGCTGCGGTGCGCAGGTTCGAGCGGACCGAGATGTTCATGCCGATGAAGCCGGCAGCGCCCGAGAGGATCGCACCGAGCAGGAAGCCGATCGCGCTGATTGGGCCAAGAAAGATCGCGACCAGCACGGCAACGATGACGCCGACGATGCTGATCGTCATGTATTGGCGTCGAAGATAAGCGACGGCGCCTTCCTGAATAGCGCCTGCGATTTCGCGCATCCGGTCATTGCCGGTGGGTTGGCCGAGAACCTGTCGGCCGGTGAACAAGCCGTATACAATGGCCAACAGGCCAAGGACGATGGAAACAGATGCAAGGCCCATGCCCGATCTTCCCCCTTCTCCCAATCGCGGCCCGAACTTCTGTCAGGTCCACGTGATTGACAGTGGCTAGGCCTGATTTGTGGAGGGTGGCAAGTGAAAAGGTTCGAGTCGTCAACCGTGCTCGTAGCCGAGGCCCTGCGCATTGGGGATCGGCACCCCGTCCAGGAACAGCGGGACGAAGCTTCGCGGCTCCACGATGCCGATGCGAGTCGCGGGAACAGGCGGGGTCTGGCTGGAGGGAAGGGTGAAGAGCAGCTCGTAATCGTCGCCCCAGCGGAGTGCTTCGAGGCGGCGGTGCTCTGGCGCGGCGATGGGGACCGTAGCACTGTCGATGGCGAGGGAGACGGCGCTCGCCTCCGCCAACCGGAAGGCGTCGAGCAGGAGCCCGTCCGACACATCCATCATTGCGGTGACGAAGGGCGCGAGGCTTAGGCCCTCCGCGAGGCGCGGCTGAGGGCGCAGGTAGGCCGAGGCATCGCCGCCGCTGCCATCGCGCAGCGCCTCGAACCCCAGCATCGCCGCGCCGACGGCTCCTGTCAGCCACACGCCATCGCTCACGCGGGCACCTGATCGGGAGGGGACGGGCCGGTGAGTCGCACGCCCGATGGCGGTGAGGCCCCAACTGCGCGGCAGGCCGCCAGACACCGTGTCCCCGCCAAGCAGCGGCACATCGTAGCGCCCCAGCACCTCTGCCAGCCCCTGCGCGAAGCGGTCGTCATCGGGGCCGAGCATGTGGCCGAGCAGCACGCCGAGCGGCTCTGCGCCCTTGGCGGCGAGGTCAGAAAGGTTGGTGGCGACCAGCTTCCAGGCGATGTCCGCCGGGTCCTGATCCGGGAGGATGTGCACGCCTTCCACCAGCATGTCGTGCGTCAGGACCAAGGCCTCTCCCCCGACTTCCAGCACGGCGGCATCGTCCGCCAGCCCGCGTGCTGCAGGGTGGGAGGCAATCGCCCGCAGGCTGTCGATGAAGCGGCCTTCGTTGCTCATGCAGCAATCATTGGCCTAGGGGAGCGGCAGGTTCGCCACGCAGAAAAGAAGAGTCGCCCATGCTGCCCCGCTTTGCCCTTGTCCTCGCCGCGACCCTGAGCGCGGCGCCTGCCGCCGCGTGGGGGCCGATCGGCCACCGCATCACGGCGCAGATAGCGCAGGACAATGTCAGCGGCCACACGCGCGCCAATATTCAGCAGATCATGGGGCGCGAAACCCTTCCGGAGGCGGCGACCTGGCCAGACGACCAGCGCAGCAACCCGGCCCCCTTCTGGCAGGAAACCGCCTCCCCCTGGCACTTCGTCACTCTGGAGCCGGGGCGGGAAGCCGAGCATCTGGAGCATCCGGCCGAGGGTGATGCCGCGACCGCGCTGGAGGCGTACACCGCCACGTTGCGTGACCCTGCGGCGAGTGCTGCGGACAAGGCAACCGCGCTGCGCTTCGTCGTCCATATCGTCGGCGACCTGCACATGCCGCTGCATGTCGGCCGTCCCGGTGACCGGGGCGGCAACGACGTGCGCGTGCTGTGGTTCGACGATCCGCAGAACCTCCACTGGGTGTGGGACGAGGGCCTCATCCTCAAGCAGCAGCTGAGCTTCAGCGAATATGCGGCGCGGCTGGAGAACCGGATGGCCGCGGCAGAGGTGGTGCAATGGTGGGACGTGCGACCCACCGTTTGGATGGACGAGAGCA
This sequence comes from uncultured Erythrobacteraceae bacterium, assembly GCA_966251025.1. Classification (GTDB taxonomy): domain Bacteria; phylum Pseudomonadota; class Alphaproteobacteria; order Sphingomonadales; family Sphingomonadaceae; genus Croceibacterium. The sequence continues at coordinate 49,488 of CBINJM010000013.1, forward strand.
CTGCCCTGCGTGACCGGCTCTACCCGGCGACCAGTGAAGAGGCAGGGCTTGGCACCAGGGAGTCGCCGGTGCGCCTCTCCTGGCAATATGCCTACGACTGGACGCCTTCCATGGAGCTACGGTTGCAGCAGGCGGGCATCAGGCTGGCGGCCTATCTCGACTGGATCTTCGCCGCCGAGGATTGAGGCCGCCGCAGCCTGAACTCAGGTGCGGACCGCTTTCGCCACTGCGTCCAGCACACCGTTGACGAACTTCGCCTCTCGCGAATCGAAGAAGGCGTGCGCGACATCGACATATTCGCTGATGACCGTGCCCACCGGCACATCCTTGCGGGCGAGCAACTCGTAGGTCCCAGCGCGGAGGATTTGCTTCATCGTGCGGTCCAGCCGGTCCAGCGCCCAGCCTTGTGCCAGCTTGCCGGAAATCAGCTCGTCAATCTCCGCCTGACGCGCAACGGCACCGGACACGACATCATCGAAGAACGCGACCTCGGCGGGAGCGAGCTTCGTCTCATCGATCTCGCGGCCCAGCCGGTGCTGGTGGAACTCGTCCAGCAGGCGGGGGAGGTGCGTCCCTTCCATCTGGTGCTGGTAGAGCGCCTGCACCGCGGCGAGACGCGCGGAAGAACGGGCGACGGAGCGTGGGGAGCGGGTGGTCATTTCAATCTCAGTTCAACGGAACGGGCGTGGGCGGGCAGCCCCTCCACCTCGGCAAGGGCGACGGCGGCAGGGCCAATCGCGGCTAGCGCACCCTCATCCATGCTGATGAAACTGGTGCGCTTCATGAAATCGAGCACGGAGAGGCCGCTGGCGAAGCGGGCGCGGCGGCCGGTGGGAAGGACGTGGTTGGGCCCGGCGACGTAATCGCCGACCGCCTCCGGCGTATGCCGGCCCAGGAAGACGCTGCCGGCATGGCGCAGCTGCGCGAACAGGGCCTCCGGCTCATCCACCGCCAGCTCGACATGCTCGGCGGCGAGGCGGTTGGCGAGGGCAGGCGCTTCGGCAAGATCGGCCACGGTGATGATGGTGCCGTGCGCATCCCAGCTCTGGCGCGCGGTGCGCTCCGTAGAGAGCTGCGCGCATTGCACGTCCACCGCGTCTTCGACCTGCTGGGCGAAGGACGCGTCATCGGTGATGAGGATGGATTGGGCGGCGGGATCATGCTCCGCCTGGCTGAGCAGGTCGGCGGCGATCCAGTCCGGGTCGTTCTTGCCGTCGGCAATGACGAGGATCTCGCTCGGCCCGGCGACCATGTCGATGCCGACAACGCCGTAAAGCTGGCGCTTCGCCTCCGCCACATACGCGTTGCCCGGGCCGGTGACGGTGTCGACAGGCGCGATGCGGTCCGTGCCATAGGCAAGGGCGCCGATGGCCTGCGCTCCGCCAACCCGCCAGATCTCCGTGATTCCGCACAGATGAGCCGCGGCGAGGACGAGGTGGTTGACCTCTCCGCGCGGGGTGGGTGTCACCACCACGATCCGCTCAACTCCCGCGACCTGCGCGGGGATAACGTTCATCAGCAGGGACGAAGGATAGGCCGCGCGGCCGCCGGGGACGTAAAGGCCCGCAGCATCCACCGGCCGCCAGCGCGCGCCGAGGCGAACGCCCTGCGCGTCCGTGAAGTCGCGATCCTTTGGCAACTGGTCCGTGTGGTAGGCGCGAATGCGGTTTGCAGCCGTCTCCAAAGCATCGCGCAAGCGGGGCGAAAGCGCCTCGAAAGCCGCGGCACATTCATCGGTGCCGATGCGCCAGTCCTGCTCATCCGTCAGCGCGTGTTTGTCGAAGCGCTGGGTGTATTCGACCAAAGCCGCGTCGCCGCGCTGGCGCACCTGCTGCAGGATGTCGGAAACGGCGCGGGCGACATCGGTCTCGCTCTCCCGCCGGTCATCGACCAGCCGGGCGAAGCGGCGCTCGAAATCGGCATCGCTGGTGGAAAGGCGCAGCATCAGGCGGCCGCCCGCTGTTGGGTCAGGGCGCGGAAGCGCTCGACCAGTTCAGCCACGCGAGGGTCCATCTTGAGGGCGGCGCGGTTGACGATCAGCCGGGCGGAAACGGGCATGATCGTGTCCGTCTCCACCAGCCCGTTCTCCACCAGCGTGCGCCCGGTGGAGACGAGATCGACAATGCGCAGCGCCAGGCCCAGCGAGGGGGCGAGTTCCATCGCGCCGTTCAGCTTCACGCATTCGGCCTGAATCCCCTGCCGCTCGAACCAGCGGCTGGCGATGTTCGGGTATTTGGTGGCGATGCGCAGGTGACTGATGTTGCCCGCATCGGCGGAGCCGCCATCCCTGGGCTCAGCCACGGAGAGCCGGCAATGGCCGATGCCGAGATCCACCGGCGCGTAGAGCTCCGAATAATCGAACTCCTCGATCACGTCGGAGCCGACGATGCCCGCCTGCGCCGCGCCGAAGGCGACGAAGGTGGCCACATCGAAGGCGCGCACGCGGATGATGCGCGTTGCACCATCCTCGCTGGCGAAGCTGAGCGAGCGGTTTGCCTTGTCGTGAAAGGCAGGTTCCGGCACCACTCCGGCGCGCGCCATCACGGGCAGCGCCTCGTCGAGAATGCGGCCCTTGGGCACGGCGAATGTGAGGGGGCGGGTCTGTCCCATAGCGCGCCGCACTTAGGAGCCGAGGGGGGAAAGGGCAACGGCGATGGCAGCCGAAGATGCGAGCAAGGCGGTGATGGCGATCACTGACGTGGCGGAGGGCATCCGCTGGCAGGCCGACCATGCGGAGCGCGCCGGAGCGCCCTGCACCGCGCGGGTGGTGCGCGGAACGCTGGCCTTGCTCGGCGGCGGCACGGCGACAGGGCGGCGGATGGCGAACTGGCAGGGCCGCGTGCTGGAAGATGCTCTGCCCCTCAGGATCGCAGGAGGTCTGCACCACCTGTTCCTGAAGGGCGAGGCTCCGGAGCTGGGGCCGGTCTATGCCGGCTTGGTCGTGGATCAGTCGAGCGTCGATGCGATCGTGATGCGGCTGGCGGAGCGGTTCGACGAGCGACTGATGCCGTGGCTCGATTCCCCGCCGCAGACGAATGAAGCGGGGCGCTCGGCGAGCGTCATGGCCGGCTTGCTGTGGCTGTCGCGGCGGTTGGGGCCGAAATTTGAGCTGATCGAGATCGGCGCGAGTGCCGGGATCAACACGATGATGGCGCGCTATTTCTACGATCTCGGCGGTGTGCAGGCGGGGCCGGAGAACTCGCCGATGCGGATCGTGCCGGAGTGGCGCGGGTCACCTCCTCCGCAGGTGCCGGTGGAGATCGTCGCGGCGCGCGGCTGCGATCTCGCGCCGCTCGACCTCACCGACGCGGAGCAGGTGCTGCGGCTCAAGGCCTATATCTGGGCGGATGCGACCGAGCGCATGGGGCGGATGGATGCTGCGGCCGAGCTGGCGGAGCAGACTGCTCCCGATCTGGTGGAGATGGACGCGGCGGAGTTCGTGAGCGAGCGATTGGCGGCCCCGCAAGACGAGGGCGTCACCCGCGTGCTGTTCCACACGGTGATGTGGCAGTACCTGCCAGACGCGACGCGGGAGGCGATCACGGCCGCCATGGAGCAGGCTGGGGTTAGGGCGACCGCTGAAAAGCCGCTGGCATGGATCAAGCTGGAGACGAACCGCGCCACCTTCCGCCATGAGCTGCGCGTGCGGTATTGGCCCGGCGGCCAGGATTGGGCTCTATTGGCGGAAGCACACCCGCATGGCGCGTGGGTGGAGTGGAGGGGATAGGCGGAACACGCTTCTCTGACAGAGAGAGGTTATCCGGACTCGCCTCAAGTTGTAACGTCGCCGTCCCCGTACATCTGCGCCATTTCGCCGCACAGGGCACAGACGGTGGAGCACCGCTGCTGTCCGTTCAGCGGAAGTTTCCCGCTTCCAGCCCCCGCGGCGCCGCTGCTTCCCGTCAATAATGATCCCGGAACTACGAACCACCACGGCGTAGGCAGGGAGTATCGAGGGCGGAATGGACAGCGTTGCACTTCACATCGACCCCGCTGAAGATGATGGTGCCGCAGAAGGCGTGAGCGACATCTCACAGACAGAGCAGATGCTCGCGTTGATCTTGAACGATCTCCAGGCTCCGGTTGATCGGCCGGAAATGTGGGAGGCGTTTCCGCGTTTTCTTGACGCACTTCCCGATCTGCCATTTGTCGCCGAGAGGGCTTTGCACAATGCGACATTGGCGCCCGCCAATATCAAGGCCGCCCTCGAGATCGTGATCGCCATGTGCGAAGCCTACACTGGCAAGCTTGAGCTCGGCATCGAGCGCCTGACCAGGCTGGCCACCCATCGCAACCAGTGTACCCTTGCCCAGGGTGCTCTGTTTCATGTTGAGGGTATGGCCGACCCCGCGAACCCGAAATACAACCTCAATGGAAAGATCTGTACAAAGCCGTTCGAAGAGTTCCATGTTCTCGAAGGGTCAACGCACCTTTGCTGCGCCAGCTGGCTTCCGGAATCGGCGGGTAATCTGAACTTCACGGACTGGGAGTCCACCTGGAACTCTCAAAGCGCCCAGGCCATTCGCGCCAGCGTGCACGACGGAAGCTTTCGGTATTGCAACAAGACTGCCTGCCGCTCTCATTCAGGGCAACAGCCTGCCTCTTGCAAAGGACGTAGCCCCGGGCGAAGCGAACGTTGGAAGACGATCGTCGCCCAGAAGGAACGGCCCTGGAGCACGGTCCGACAGACGTGAACCTGGCCTATGACCGGACATGCAATCTCAGCTGCCCGAGCTGCCGAACCAAGAAATACGCGGCTGACGAAGCGACGCGCAATCGGTACGATGAATTGCAGGAGCGGAACATCCTTCCGATGCTCCGGGGAGCCAAATCGGTCTTCATCACCGGGTCGGGCGATCCTTTCGCCAGCAAGAACTTTCGGCGTTTGATGGAAAGGCTTACGCCTGACCTGTATCCTGAGCTGAAATTTCGCGTCATGACCAACGCGATGCTGTTCACACCGCGGGAATGGAACGGCTTTCCGGCCCTTCACCGACGGGTTCTGGCCCTTCAGATCAGCATCGACGGAGCCTCTAAGGAAACTCACGAATTGCTGCGCCGGGGTGCGCGCTGGGAGGTGATGGAGCAGAACCTGAAGTTCGCGGCGGGGCTGCTGGAAGAGGATCTTATCGATCAGATGCAGCTGAGCTTCACGGTCCAGCTTGAGAACTTCCACGAAATGGGTCTCGCTTGCGATTTGGCTGATGAGCTCAACGTCAGCCACATCTATTTCGGTCGGGTCACCAACTGGGGCACGTTCTCGGCAGATGAGTATGCGCGCAAAGCCGTGTTCATTCCGACGCATCCGCGGCACGAGGAGTTTCTCGCTGCCATGGCTGACCCGCGCCTGCGTTCGCCTCGTGTCGCCCTTGGGAACTTGAGCGAGTTTCTCCCGGCCTGACAGGCTCTCCGCCCCACGACATCGCAGGCAGCGCCCTGTCGAGCAAGGCTACGGATAGCTCACCGTCTTGGGCCTGTCCGGCAGCGGGATGAACTCCTCCTCGTCACCCGGGACGAGGGGGAAGCGGCCGGCGCGCCAGTCTTCCTTCGCCTGCTCGATCCGGTCGCGGCGGGAGCTGACGAAGTTCCAGTAGACGTAGCGCCGCTCCGGGAAGGCCTCGCCCCCCATCAACATCACTCGGCCGCCGCTGGTCGAGGAGAGCGCCATCGGCACGCCGGGCTTGAGCACGGCCAGCTCGTAAAGCTTCAGCGGAATGCCATCCACCGACGCCTCTCCGCCGACGAGCATGACCGCCCGCTCATCCGCCTCGGCATCGAGGGGAATGGTGCCGCCGGGGCCGAGGACGATTTCGGCATAGATCGTCTCCGCATAGCAGGTGGTGCGGGCGGTGCGGCCCCAGAGGGAGCCCATGATGATGCGCGCGGTGACGCAGCTGTCCTCCACCAGCGGAAGGTCGCTGATCGCCTCGAAAGCGGGGTCGATCTCTTCCTGCGCTTCCGGCAAAGCGAGCCAGGTCTGCATGCCGTAGAGGTGAGGGCCGCCGGTGCGCTCGCTTTCCGGGCTGCGTTCGGAATGGACGATGCCTCTGCCTGCCGTCATCAGGTTCACCGTGCCGGGATGGATCACGGAGGCGGTGCCGAGGCTGTCGCGGTGGCCGATCGCGCCCTCGAAAAGCCAGGTCACTGTGGCGAGGTTGATGTGGGGGTGGGGCCTCACATCCATGCCCATTCCGGGCTGTAGGACGGCGGGGCCGAACTGGTCCACGAACACGAAGGGGCCGATCATCGAAAGCTGCGGGCTAGGCACCGCCCGGCGCACTTCGAATCCGCCGAGATCATGAGTGATCGGAGTGACTTGCTGGATAATGCTCATGGCGCGTCGAGCTCCGGATAGTGGCGGAAGATGCCGTCTTCGTTGAACGGGATGCAGCGGTCTGAGGCGCGGTAGGCGGCCACTCCGGGCAGATTTGCAACGGCCTCGCAACAGGCTTGCAAGCGGGGGTGTCGGCCTTGCAACGCGGCGAAACGGCGGGGGAAAGCGTATGCGAGCCCGCGCAAAAGCTGGAAAAGACTGGTATCCACGTGGCTCCAGCGCTCTCCCAGCACGAACGGACCGCCTACCAGCGATAGTTCGTGTTGGAAATGGTTTAGCCACTTAACCATCCGCTCTTCCCGGAATTCTTCTGCCCGGATGAGCGCCGCGTCCTTCTGCTCCTCGTAGTATTTGCCGACGCCGAGCGGGTGATGGACCGAGTGAACCTCCTCCACCACATCGGTGATGTCGAGTTGGAGCTGGATCAGTTGTAAATCCCGGCTGAGCTCTCCCGCGCCGAAGCCGTGGCGGTCCGACAACACCGTCAGGATGTGCGCGACCTGGCCGATCACCAGATCACCATCCACGATGTAGGGCGGGGCAAAAGGGCGATGGCCTTGCCGCTTCTCCATGTCCTCCATCAAGGCATCGGCGCCAAGTTCGCGCGCCATGTCGCGGTACGGAACCCCGGCGGCCTCCAGCGGCAGGCGGATGAACTCTCCGCGGCCCGGAATGCTTGGCCAATACCAGAGCTGGAGAGTCATTACCCTGCCTCGCCCGGTGCGATGGCGCGGATCGCGACGGCGTGGACGCGGGTGCCGGGGATGTCGCCCAGCGCGCGGTTGACCATCCGCTGCCGTTCCAGCCGGGAGACGCCGGAGAACGCCTCGCTCTCGATCAGGATGGAGAAATGCGACTCGCCGCTGCCATCGTCGCCGGAATGGCCGCGATGCTTTGCGCTGTCATTCATCACCTCCAGCCGGGTGGGGGCGAACGCCTCCGTCAGAAGGGTGTGCATCTCTGTGGCGAGGGGGCCGGGGGTGGGGCCTTGATTGGGCATCAGCTGTCCTGTTGGGGTTTTCAAGCGAGCCCAACAACACCATGTCCCCCCAGAATGCGCAACACGAAGTTCCATGGTCGCTACGAGTGCAAGGGGAGGGTCTGCGAGGCCCCGGATTGCGAGGGGGCAGGCGAGTTCAGGGCACCGGGTCACCAGCGGCCGGGCTTTGACGGGCCGGGCACCTATCGCTGGTTCTGCCTGGACCACGTCCGCGCCTTCAATTCCGGCTACGACTTCTTCGAGGGGATGAGCGCAGACGAGATTCTGCAGGCGCAATCCCCCATCGCCGGGTGGGAGCGGGAGAGCCGCGCCTTCCGCCCGACCGCCGGCGTGGACGGCATGCCGCGCTGGGCCGATTACGACGACCCGCTGGACGCGATCGGCGCCCGCGCGGCGGACCTGCGGCGGCGAGCGGCGGGGCGCGCGAGTGAGACCGGCTGGGCCCAAGGCGGCGCGCGCTTCACCCCGCAGGAGCGGGAGGCGCTGGGCGTGATGGGGCTGGACCCGCAGACCGGCACCAAGGAGCTGAGGGCGCGCTATTCAGTGCTGGTGCGGAAGTATCACCCGGACCGCAATGGCGGCGACCGGAGCCACGAGGCGAAGTTGCAGCGGGTGGTGGAGGCGTATCAGCTGCTGCGGAAGGTTGTGGGGTAGGGGTGGCGCAAAAAAGCGGGGTCGCCGAAGCGACCCCAGTGGTTGAAGGAAGAGCGACCCTGCATCGGGCAGTGACGCTAGTGCGCGACGCTACCGCTTAGCGGGTGCGCCAGTGCGCGCTGACGTGTTCGATCCGAGCGAAGCGAACACGACGGTATGCCGAGATGTAGACCATCTGCATTATCCTTGCGGTTGGCGCAGGAACGTGCAATTCGCGTTTTTCCAAGACGGCGAAATCGCAGCGCTCCTGCGCTCGGTTGAACCACGGGCCGGCCCTCGGGTCGGCCCTTTTACCATCCGGCTATCGTTACCGGCTCCGTCACCTCATCTCACAGGCATACACCACCTTTCGCCGCGCCCGAAGTTTCGGGCCGCAATGTAGAGGATTTGTCAGAGACAGAATTCGCTGTCAACCTGCTATCAGCGTTTAAGTCGGGTTTCCTATCACCCGATAGTTGAAAAGTTCAGATGGTTGTGGAAAAGGGGTGCGGAGGAGGTACTCATGACCGAGAAACAGCCCAGGTTTCGAAGCCCACCCTTCCCCTATATCGGCTTGGGGCGGGCCATAGAAAAAGCCGATCAGCTTTACGGCGCGGTCCGCAATCATGCAGCCGCCCTGCCAACAGCCGCGAAGGCTTGGGAGACGGGGCCGAAGAGCAGCGCGACGCTACAATCTGTCGCAGCTCTCATCCAGTATGGCCTGCTTGATGATGAAGGGAGCGGAGAGGCGCGGAAAGTCAAACTCACTCCTCTTGCGCTCAAGATCGTGATGGACAAGCGACCGGAATCGGAGGAGCGAAAGAATGCTATAAAGCAGGCGGCTATCAGTCCAAGCACATTCCGAGAGATTTACGATCGGTTCGGGGCGGCCCAGGAAATTGACGATGCCTTACTGCACCACGCCTTGACCGCTGAACGAGTGCAAGAAGGGCGGGCTCCATTTAGCGACCAATCCGCTTCCGATGTTCTCCGGGTATATCGGGACACAATCAGCTTCGCCGGTATGGCGGATGCCGACCTGAACGCTCACGAGCCCCACGAGGAATCTGAAAATGAAGCCTTAGCACGGCCTCGAGCTCAGATCGTTATCGGCTCCTACGTGCAATGGGTCTCGAACGGTGTTGCTCAATTCGGCGAGCCGAAGCGCGTTCGTGCCCTCTCCGAGGATCAGGAATGGGCATTTGTTGATGGGTCTGAAACTGGCCTGCCACTGTCGGAGCTGGAGGTATTCGATACCCCTCAGCAACGGGGTGGTACGGCTCCACCTCGTCTTCCTTTACCTGAACGCGATCCGACCGTTCACGAGCGGGCCGATCCCAAAGACAAAGATCGTATGAAGGTGGTTTGGGAAGGGGATCTCATCCACATCAACGCGACGGTGGATAGGCTAGGCTTGGCCCGACTTCGCAAGAAGTTGGATGCCATGGAGGCACTTCTCGACGACCAATAACCTTCAATCAAAGCAGACGAGGCAGAACCTCACCTGCGAAACGCCCACCGCAACGTCCCGCCCAGCGCCTTGATCGCCATCCGCGTCGGCACTGCCGTTAAACCCGGTCCTCTCAGCCCCAGCATTGTCCTCGCAAACGGGGGCAGCAGGTCTACGGCGGCGGCGGTGAGGAAGGGTTGGGCGGTGGCGGCTAGGGCGCCTTGGCCTCGGCCAGAGTCTCGCGGGGTGAGGATGAGGTGGGCGATCTCGCGCGCTTCGGGCGTGCCTTTGAGGTGGGGGCGCATGGCGAGCATGAGGTCGGCGGCTTCGCGCCGCGTCTCGGGCACAGGGTCCGCGTGCAGCTTGCGGGCGATCAATGCGAACTGCGCGAAGTAGCGGTCCTGATCCGCCGCGCTCATCTCCGGGCGAACGTAGCGCAGGTGGGCGGCCAGGAAGCTCCACGATTCCGCCAGATGGACCCAGGCGAGGGTCTGCGGGTCCTGCGCGGAATAGGGCTCGCCGCCGGGCAGGGTGCCCTTCACGAAGGTGTGGATGCGGTTGACGCGCTCGATCTCCCGCTCCGCCGCGTCCCTGTGGCCATAGGTGGTGACGGCGATGAAGCGCGCGGTGCGGCGCAGGCGGCCGTGCATGTCCGCGCGGAAGTCCGAATGGTCCAGCACCCCTTGCAGCGCGTGGGGGTGGAGCATCTGCAGCAGCAGCGCGGTGATGCCGCCGACCATCATCGCCACGACATCGGCATGGACGATGCGGATGGGCGTATCCCGCTCGAACAAGGCATCGTCGGAGGGGACGACGGGGCCTTCCCCGCGCGACTGATCGTGGAAGATGGCGCGCACCTCATGCACCAGCCGCTGGCGCAGCAGGCCGGGGAGGCTGGGGCGCGCGAGCCGGCTAGGCAGGGGCGGCGCCTTTCCGCGTGTGCTGGGGCCGCGTCATGATGCGGTGCATCTGGGCGACGAGTTCCTCCGGCAGCAGATCGGCGGCGTGGAACATGAGCTTGTTCATGAGGCCGCTGACGATCATCGTCTCGCCCTTGAGCAGCGCCTGATAGCCGTCGCGCGCGACGCGGGCCGGGTCCGCCTTGGGGGCCTGGCCGACGACGGTGTCCAGCATGTCCGCCTTCTCGAAGAAGGGCGTGTCGGTGGCGCCGGGGAGGAGGCAGGTGAGGGTGACGCGGCTGTCGCACAGCTCCTCCGCCAGCCCGGCGCAGAAGTCGTTGAGGAAGGATTTCGTGGAATTGTAGGTGAGGTTGAACGCGCCCGGCATGTCGCCGACGATGGAGCCCGTGACGAGGATGCGCCCCTCATCGCGCGCGCGCATCCGTCGGCCGATGGCGTGGACCAGCGCCACGGTGCCGGTGACGTTGGTGTCGATGGTGTGCTCGATCTCCTCCCACGGCTGGTCCAGCCAGAAGCCGCCCTTGCCGGTGCCGGCATTGGCGAAGAGGGCGGCGACGGGGCGTTCTCCCACGGCCTGAATGACGGCGGCGATGCCTTCGGGCGTGGAGAGATCGGTGCTGACGGTCTCGACTGAGGGGGCGCCGATGGTGCGGCAATCGGCGGCGGCTTGCGAGAGGTCTCCGCGTGCGACGAGGATGAGATCGCAGCCATCCGCGGCGGCGCGCTTCGCCAGCTCCAGCCCGATGCCGCTGGATGCGCCGGTGATGATGGCGAGGCCGGAGAGGCGGGTGACGGGGTTCTTGCTCATGTCGTGCCTTCGCTGCGGCCTTCGGGACCGCACCGCCGCCGGCGAGGGGAGACCGGCGACGGTGCGGAGAGGGTCAGGATGAGGGCTTGTTGCCCTGCGGCTCTGCCATGCGGCGGTGCAGCTGGGCGACGAGCTCCTCCGGCAGCAGGTCTCCGAACACCTTCTGCACCTTGTTCATGAAGCCGCTGGTGATGCGGGTGTCGCCATCGAGCAGCGCCTTGTAGCCGTCCTTCGCCACCTTGGCCGGGTCCGCCTTGTCCTGCTGGCCGACCTGGGTGTCCTCCATGTCCGCCCGCTCGAAGAACTCGGTGTCCGTGGGGCCGGGCATCAGGTTGGTGATGACGACATTCGTCTCCTTCAGCTCATTGGCGAGGCCGATGCAGAAATCGTCGATGAACGCCTTGGTCGAGTTGTAGACCAGCTGGAAGGTGCCGGGCATGTGGCCGGCGATGGAGCCGGTGACGAGGATGCGGCCCTTGTTGCGGTCGCGCATCTGCTTGCCGATGAGGTGGATCAGCGCCACGGTGCCGGTGATGTTGGTGTGGATGACATGGGCGATGTCCTTCCACTCCTGGTCGAGGAAGCCCTTGCCCTGGCCGTGGCCGGCATTGGCCATCAGCACATCCACCGGGCGGCCGCCGATCTTCTCCATCAGCGCCATGATGCCCTCTCGCGTGGCGAGATCGCCCTGCACCGTCTCCACGGAGCGGGCGCCGGCCGCGCGGGCGGCGGCCTCGCCTGCCGAGAGGTCGCGGTCGGCGGCGAGGATCAGGTCCACTCCATCCGCCGCCGCGAGCTTCGCCAGCTCCAGCCCGATGCCGCTGGAGGCGCCGGTGATGACGACGAGGCCGGAGAGCTTCTCGATTGTGTTCTTGCTCACGCGGTAGCCTCCATGCCGGGCTTGAGGACCACCTTGGTCCAGGTGTCCTGCTGTTCCTTGAAGTTCTTGTAGCCCTCTGCTGCCTGTTCCAGCGGCAGGCGGTGGCTGATGAGGAAGGTGGTATCGAGCGTGCCGTCCTCGATCTTCTCCAGCAGCGTCTTGGTGTATTTCTGGACGTGGGTCTGGCCCGTGCGCAGCTGGATGCCCTTCTCCATGAGAGCGCCGGTGGGGAACTTGTCCGTCAGCCCGCCATAGACGCCGGGGATCGACACCTTGCCGCCGAAGCGCACGGCGAGCAGCGCCTCCCGCAGAGCATGCGCCCGGTCTGCGCCGATGCCGACCTTCTGCTTCACCACCTCCAGCATGTTGTCGAGCGCGAAGCCATGCGCCTCCATGCCGACGGCGTCGATCACCGCGTCCACGCCGATGCCGCCCGACATCTCCATCAGCGCGTCGAGCACATGCGTCTCGCGGAAGTTGATGACCTTGGCGCCGAGCTTGCGGGCAAGCTCCAGCCGGTGGGGGTGGTGGTCGATGGCGATGACCTGCGCGGCGCCCATCGCCAGCGCCGACTGGACGGCGAACAGGCCGACAGGGCCGCAGCCCCAGACGGCGACGGTGTCATCGGGCTGGATGTCCGCATTCTCCGCCGCCATCCACCCGGTGGGCAGGATGTCCGAGAGGAACAGGACCTTGTCATCCTCCAGATGGTCCGGGATCACGATGGGGCCGACATCGGAGAAGGGCACGCGCAGATATTCCGCCTGGCCGCCGGAATAGCCGCCGGTGAGGTGGGAATAGCCGAACAGCCCCGCCATCGGCTGGCCGTAGAGAGCGGTTGAGGCATCCTGCTTTTCGGCAGGGTTGGAGTTCTCGCAGGCGGAGTACTGCTCGATATGGCAGTGGAAGCAGCCGCCGCAGCTGATGGTGAAGGGGACGACGACGCGCTGGCCCTTCTTGAGCGTGCTCTTGGGGCCGACCTCGACCACCTCTCCCATGTTCTCATGACCGAGGATGTCGCCCGGCTGCAGGCCGGGGATCACGCCGTCGTAAAGGTGAAGGTCAGAGCCGCAGATGGCGGTGCTGGTGATCTTGATGATCGCATCGCGCGGATTGACGATTTCGGGGTCGTCGACCGTCTCGACGCGGACGTCCTTGGTGCCATGCCAGGTAAGGGCGCGCATCAGGCGTTCTCCTGCTGATTCTGCTGGGCGGCGCGGGTCTGGTCCTTGCGCCGGGCTGAGGTGGCGATTTCGCCGGTTTCCATCAGCATCTTGAGTCGCTTCAGGTCATGCCGCGCCTGCACGGCGGGCTCTCTCAGAAAGGCCTTCGCGAGAAGGCGGCCCACTTCGCCTGCCGGGGGACGGTAGGCGATGATCAGGCCGACGCGGGTGCCGCGCTCGCCCGGTGCATCCTCAAACGTGACGCGGCCTTCGGTGTCGATTTCCGACCCTTCGACCGAGCGCCAGGCGATCAGCTCGCCTTCCACCTCGCGCGCGATCTCCGTCTCCACCTCCACCGTCCGGCCTCCGGGGGCCTTGATGGTCCAGATGGAGCGGCCTTCCGTCTGGCTGGGGCGGACGCTTTCCAGGTTCTCCATCACCTGCGGCAGGTTCTGGAAATTGCGCCAGAAGGCGTAGAGCTCTGACCTGGGCTTGCGAATGGTGACGGTGCGGCCGGTCACGTCATATTTGCCGAAGCTGCGCCGCTGTGTGAAGCCGGGGGCGGAATCGCCGTCATGGTCCCGCCGCGGCTGGGAGCGCGTGGAGAGGAAGGCGCCAAGCGCGGCCGCGCCGAGCGCCAGCCCTATCCCTGCCGCGGTGCCGAAGCCGCCGAACCTTTCATCGTCGTGAGAAGTCATGAAACCTCCGCTCGTGTTTTGTTGGACAAGCGGGGGAGAGGGCGGTGAGTTCCGAAGTACGGCGGAAATGAGCAGGGAAAGGACCGGATTCCGGCAAGCAGCTTCGGGCTGCCGATGAAGATCAGCCTCCCGCCTGGTTTTTCATTTCTTCATACAGTCGCATGTCGATCGCCTTTGCCGCCTTGTAGGCATCGCGAGCCCGCATTCGCTCTGCATAAGCGGTGAGGCTGTCACGTTCGGGCATGGTGCCGAACATCAGGCCCCAATCCACTTGGCTGCCGACATAGACATCGGCCATGGTGAAGCGGTCTCCGCAAACGTGGTCGTGCGTCTCGAACCAGGCGGCGAGCGTGTCGATAGTGCGATCGAAGCTGCCGAAGCCTGCGGTGATCTGCTGCTGCTCGCTCGGCTCCCAGCCGAAGGCCTTTGCCGAGACGGCCGCCTCCAGCGGACCCGCGGCGAAGAACATCCAGCGGTAATAGTCCGCCTTCTCCTCCTCGCGCGGGAGGAAGTGAGGGGCGGATGCCTCCGCGAGGTAGTGGCAGACGGCTGCCGCTTCGCTCACCACGCGGTCGCCGCCGGACGCGTGGTGAATGATGGTGGGCAGCTTGCCCATCGGGTTGGCGGCGAGGAGGGCGGCGGGCTTGTCCTCCCACGGGACGAACACCGGCTCGTACTCCGCGCCTGCCTCATGCAGTGCCCAGCGGGCGATCTGGGCTCGGCTCATCGGATTGAAGAAGAAGGTGTAGTCGGCCATTTCCCCACCTCTCCGCGAGGGCGTCAGCGATTGGGCGGAGCGGCCGTCGTTCCCGCGCCGCCAGTGGAGGCGTTGGTGGAGCCGCCGCCAGTCCCGACGCTGCCGGCGCTTGCGCCCGGCGCATCGCCGCCGGGCTTGGTGCCGCCGGGTTGCAGACCGGAAGCCGCGCCTTGCGTTCCGGTGAGCGGGCCGATCTCAGCACGGCCTTCGCTCGTGGCCTCGCGCTCTTCCTTCTCCTGTTCAGGATCTCGTTCGTCGATCATCGTGCCTCTCCTTTGCGCGTGGGTCGCGCTGTTGGGAGATCAACCGGAGAGGCTGGCGGGCCGTTCCCGATCAGAGGTCCAGCAGGGCATAGGGACGGCCGAACTGCGCCTGCACCACGAATTGGGCGCAATTGTAGACCGGCACGCCGCCGGGCGTGTGCCCGCTATAGGAGCCGCGATGGGCGTGGCCGTGAACGGCGGCGGTGACATTGTCGAAGCGGTCGATCGCCGCGGCGAGGCGGGAGGAGCCGAGGAAGGGCATGATCTCCGCCGGCTCTCCCTCAACGGTCTGCGCGACGGGGGCGTAGTGCAGCACGGCGACGGCCTTTTCGGTGCGCAGGGTGCGCAGGGCGTTCTCCAGCTTTCGCGCCTCGTTGCGGGATTCGTCGACGAAGTGCTTGATGGCGGTCTCGCCGAAGGCGCCGAGTTCGTTGCGCCCGAAGCCGCCGATGAAGCCTTTCACGCCGGCAAAGCCGATGCCTTCCACCACGGCGGCCTGCTCATCCAGCATGGTGACGCCGGCCTGCTGGAGGATGCGGACAACCTCATCCTGACAGCCGCATTCGTAATCATGGTTGCCGAGCACGCCGACCGCCGGAATGGAGCAGGCCTGAAGGTCCTCCGCCAAAATCTCCGCCTCCGACACCTTGCCAAAATTGGTCAGGTCGCCGCACAGGGCGAGGACGTCCGCCTCCCGCGAAATTTCGGCGAACAGGTCGCGGTAGCGGTGCTCTGACCCTTCGGTGACGTGCAGGTCCCCGATGGCGGCGAGTTTCAGCGGTGCATTGGTCGGCTCAGTGATGTCGTTCACTCGGTTCCTCCAGCCCCTTGCCGACCACGTCGGCGAAGCCCCATTCCGTGATGTCGATGAGATAATCGCGCGGCGAGAACAGGCGGCCGCGGCAGACCTTCATCTGCGTCGGCGGCAGGTCTGCCTGCGCGCTGATCCGGTCCAGCAGCTCGTCCAGCAGCCAGCGCGGCACCTTGTCCCGCTCACTGGGATAGATGAAGCGGAAGCCGAGCAGGTGGATCATCAGCACCTCCCAATAAAGCTCCATCGAGTTGAGCAGGCGGCGCCAGTCGATCTCCTCGTTCTTCTTGAGCAGGACATGGGCGATGTCCGCGCCATCGTAGCGATAGCGGTCCTGCAGCAGCATCTTGGAGATGACGAACTCGGTGGGCGGGGTGAGGCGGACTTCCACGCCATAGACTTCGGCGGTGTAGGTCTCCTCGAACCAGCTGTCGCGCACCGGCAGGTTGGCGGAGGAGAAGGAGTAGATGACGTCGAAGAACAGGTCACCGTCCCAGACCTTGCCGATCCAGCGCTCATCCTCCACCTCGATCCGATAGCCCGCCTCCTGGAAGCGGGCGAGCAGGCGGGGCGCATCGCCCGCCTTGCAGAACACGTCCATGTCCTTCGTCGGCCGGCGGATGCCGGTATAGCAGGAGAGCGCGTAGGTGCCTGCGAGGAGGTAGGGGATGCCCCACTCGTTCATCAGCGTCAGCGCTTCGCGGTAGAATTTCTCGGCATTTTCCGGCGGATCGAAAGCCGGTGAATCCATGGCGGTCTGCGACATCAAGAGCCCTGTTCCTATCCGTGCCGCCGCCTTGAGGTTTACGGCGTCAGCATCGGCTTGCGGGCATCCAACTCCCGGCAGCGGAAAAATGATCCGGCCGCGATGTTGGCGGGGCTTGGCGCGCGGATTGGGCGGGCTGGCTCAGCCGCGTTCGCACAGGGCCTTGAGCTGGTCGGCGCAGGCGCCCCAGCCGGCCTCGAAGCCCATCTCTTCGTGTTGCCTGCACGCTTCTGCCGTCCAGTGGCGCGCGCGGGCGGTGTAGCGGGTGCCGGCGCCTTCCGGCTCGATCTCCCAGATGCCGATCATGAAGGGCCCGCTGGGTTCGAATGCGGGCGTGATGGCGTCGGTGGTGACGAAGCGGCGGCCTTCTTCCCAGGCGAGATAGATGCCGCTTTGCGGCATCGCTTCGCCGTCCGGTCCGTGAAAGGTCATCTCGCAGCGGCCTCCCGGGCGGCGCTCCTGATGTTCGATCTTCGCGCGCCAGGGGGCGGGGCAGAACCATTCCTCCTGCCGGTCGACGAGGACGTCCCAGACCGTCGCGGGCGGTGCGTCGATGAAGCGCGTGACGGAGAGTTCATCGGTCATGGCTTGGGCACTCCATAGGGGGTGGTGATCATCTCGAGCAGATGGTCGTCCGGATCGGGGAAGTAGACGCCGCGGCCGCCGTCATTGTGATTGATCTCGCCCTCATGCTCGCGGGCGGGATCGGCCCAGTAGGGCAGGCCCAGAGCCTTCAGCCGCTCCATCCCCCGATCGAACGTCGCATCGTCGACGAGAAAGGCGAAGTGGCGCGAGGCGATCTCCTGCTCCGCGGCCATGAAATCCAGCGAGACGCCGTTGTCGAGCTCCACCACCGCAAAGGGACCGAAGCGAGTGGGCACCGGTCGGCCGAGAATGTCGGCGAGGAACCGCGCCGAGCGGTCCCGATCACTGGCGAGAACGATCGTGTGGTTGAACTGAACGCTCATGGCCGGGCTCCTCAATCACGGTCAGGGGCGCCGAGGGGGAAGAACGGCCGATAGGGCCGGGCGACCTCGACGCAGCGGGATACCGCCGGGAGGGCGAGCAACTCGGCTCGCAAGGCGCGGAGGCGCGGCGCCTCGACCCCGATCGGCTCGCACCAATCGGCGTAGAACAGCGCCGGGGCGGCAGAGCAGCTGACCAGCGATACGTGCGGCGGAAGCGTGTTCGTCTGCAGCCACCGCTCCAGCCAGGCATAGGCGCGGCGCAGGCCTGCCTTGCCGGCTTCGACCTCTTTCATGTCCGGCTCGCCCACGACGGGCATGTTCCCGACCTCGGTGTTCGAGAGGTATGCGCCGACGATCCGCTGGAAGTTGTGCTGCAGGTAATTGTCGAACACCCGGTCCAGCATGCGCGCGGTGGCCGCTTCGGCCGGGTCATCCGGGACCAAAGGCGCAGGCCCAGGATGATGCACGGCGAGGTGCTCGATGATGGCGGTCGCCTCGATCACCGTCTTGTCGCCATCCGCCAGCACCGGGAACTTGCCGGCGGGATGAGCGGCGTGGATGAAGGCGTTGTCCTCCACCGGCGCGCCGGGGCCGATCTGGCGGAATTCGAACGGCGTTTCATTGGCGTAGAGCGGGATCAGCGCCTTCCAGGTGTAGCTGGAGAACAGGTGGCCGTAGAGCGCGAGCATTACCAGGTGCCTGCCTTGATCTTCCGCTGCCGTTCGGCCTCGCGCTCGCTCGTGGAAGGGATCAGGCCTTCGGCCGGATAGGGCGGAAGGGCTCCGCCTGGCTGGTAGGTGGCGATCACAGTGCCCTTTGCAGTGACGCTATGGTCGATCAATTCGAGCTTCTCGACGGGCGTACCATCCCCGAACAGACGCTTTCCCCTGCCGAGCGTCACAGGGTAGGTCATCAGGATCAGCCGATCGATCAGCCCGGCGCCGAGAAGGGCTGGGTAGATCGTGCTCGACCCCTGAATGACCAAGTCCGGCCCCTCCATCGCCTTGAGCGCGGCCACGTCCTCGATGCTCCTCAGCTGGTGGCTGTTCTGCCATTCGAGCGGCTGGTCGCCCCGCGTGAGGACGTGCTTGCCCGCGCGGTCGAACGCCTCGCTCATCGGCTTGTTGTCGCCTTCCGCGTAAGGCCAGTAAGCCGCGAAGATGTCGTAGGTGCGCCGCCCCAGGAGAAGGTCGTATTCGCCCGAGAAGAGTGCGCCGATCGTCTCCTCCACGCCTTCGTCCCACAATTTGAACACCCAGCCGCCCTCAGCGAAGCCGCCCGTGGGGTCTTCGGTCGGGCCGCCGGGTGCCTGCATCACTCCGTCGAGCGAGAGGAACACACCGCCAGTGATCTTGCGCGCCATGGCTCAGCCCTCTCCCGCACCAGCCCGCGCTGCCTCGATGGCGGCGACGTCGATCTTCCGCATGGTCAGCATGGCTTCCATCACCCGCTTGGCCGCGGAGGGATCGGGATCGACCATCCCCTCATTCAGAGCGCGTGGGGTGATCTGCCAAGAATAGCCCCAGCGGTCCTTGCACCAGCCGCACTGGCTTTCCTGCCCGCCATTGCAGACGATGGCGTTCCAGTACCGGTCCGTTTCCTCCTGGTCTTCGGTCTCGACGGAGAAGGAGAAGGTCTCGTTCGGTGTCCAGCCGGCGGGGCCGCCGTTCAGGCCGATGCAGGGGAGGCCCATGACGGTGAACTCCACCGTCAGCGCGTCCCCCTTCTTCCCGCTCGGGTAATCGGCGGGCGCCCGCATCGTCTTGCCTACTGAGCTGTTCGGGAAGGTTTCGGCATAGAAGCGCGCCGCATCCTCGGCATCGCGGTTTTCGAACCACAGGCAGATCATCGCGTTTTTCACGGCTCAGCCCTTCCTTGGCCCGACCAGCGCGAACATCGCGCCTTGTGGGTCGCGGGCGCTGAGGGCGAACATCCCGCCGGGAATCTCCTGCGGCTCCTGCAGCACCTGCCCGCCATTGGCGGGGATCGCCCGGTGCGCCTCGTCGATGTCCTCCACCGCGAAGTAGAACAGCCAGAGCGGCACGGGCGCGCTCTGTCGGATCAGTTGCATCATGGCGCCGATCGTCTGTCCGGCGTGATCGAACATCTGGTAGGTGCCCATCTCGCCCATCGGCATCGCCTCTCCGTCCGTCCAGCCGAACAGATCGTAGTAGAAGGAGCGGGCGGCCTCGGGGTCACTGGTGTTGAGCTCGTTCCAGGCGACATGGCCGGGGGACATCATCTGCCAGGCGCGGCTGGCCCCCACGGCGGGGCCGCTGAGGATGTAGAAGGGGGCGCCCTGCGGGTCCGCGAGCATGGCCATGCGGCCGATGCCCTCCATATCCATCGGCTCGATGAAGGTGGTCGCGCCCTGCTCCGCCGCGCGGGCGAGGGTGGTGTCCACGTCATCCACCGCGACATAGCCGATCCAGGCCGGGCGAGCCCCCTCCTGCTGCATCTCCGGCGAGAGGGTCAGCACCCCGCCCGAATGCTGGCCATCCTGCGCGAGGATCTCGCGATATTCCGCGCCGTTGGACATGGCCCGCCCTTCGGCCTGGATCGTCCAGCCGATGACTGCGTCGTAAAACGCCGTCGCTCCGGCAGGGTCCGGCGTCATCAGTTCGTACCAGACAAAGGCGCCCTGGCTGTTGCTCATGTGTCCTCTCCCATTCTGGTGCTGGCGGTTCGGCGCTCAATCGCGCCCGAGAGTATAGATCGGAGTAAAGCCGCCGAAGATCATGCGCTTGCCGTCGAAGGGCATCTCTTCCGGGCCCTGCATCTCAGGGTCCTGCATCATCTTCTTCTCGGCTTCCCCGGCGGTCGCCTTGTCGGGCCAGATGATCCAGGAGAAGACGATCTTCTCGCCGGGCTCCGCCTTTACCGCCATGCGGAAATCGGTGTGCTTTCCATCGCGCACATCCTCTTCCCACGCCTCCATGATTTCTACGGCGCCGTACTTCTGGAACATCGCCCCGGCATCGGACGCCATCTGACGATAGGCCTCCTTCTTGTCTTCGGGGACGGCGAGCAGGAATCCGCTGACATACATGATGTGATCTCCTCTTCCCTCGGTAATGGTCAGTTGCGGGCTATCCGCAGCAGGGGTTCGAAGCCGCCCATGATCATGCGCCGGCCGTCGAACGGGATCTCGGTCATGGCGAGGAAGCGCTCGTCCTCGTGGATGCGGTCGTGCGCGGCATCGGCGGTGGCCTTGTCGGGCCAGACGATCCAGGAGAGGACGACCTTCTCCCCATCCTCCGCCAGCACCGCCTTGCGCAGGTCCGTGCGCTTGCCCTCCGGGATGTCGAGTTCCCAGCATTCGGTCACTTCCAGAGCGCCGAACTCGCACATGCGGCCGTCGAACCATTCGGCCATCTCGCGATAGGCCTGCTTCTTCGCCTCCGGCACCGGGATGACGTAGCCGTCGATATACATGGCTCAGGCGGGAATGTCGTCGAGGGGGACGGTCTGGCGGAAGTCCGCCAGCTGCGATTCCAGCGCGCGGCTGTAGGCTGGGCGGGCGAAGGCGCGCTCGCGGTAGGCGGAGAGGGTGGGCTGCTCGTCGACCAGGCCCACCATGTCGGTGTTGAGCACGGAGACCATGGCGATGTCGGCGATGGAGAACTCGCCCGCCAGCCATTCGCGATTACCCAGCGAGTCGGCCAGCCGCTTGAGCCGCTGGCGGGCGAAGGGCTTGATGGTCTCGACCGCGTCGCCCGACCATGGCCTGTCGCTGTGGAACAGGGCGAACATGACGACCATCATCAGCGCGGGCTCCACGCTGTTGAGCGCGGCGAACAGCCAGCTGACGGCTTTGCAGCGCGCCTGCTCGTCCCGTGGAAGCAGACCGCCGTGCTTCTCGGCGATATGCAGCAGGATCGCGCCGCTCTCGAACATCTCGATCTCGCCCTCGCGCAGAGCGGGGACCTGGTCGAAGGGCTGCCACGCGACGTAATCCTGCCCCCGTGGATGCATCGCATCGAGCAGGTGGGTGTCGTACGGGATGCCAAGCTCTTCGTACGCCCAGCGGATGCGCAGGTCGCGCACGCGGCCCTTGGCGAAATCCGGGACTGTGTGGAACGCACTGATAACGGGTGTGCTGTTGGTCATTGGCCTGGCTCCTCTCCCAAGGCGGCCGAGATTGGTTCAGGCGGCGGCGTTGGCCTCCTGAGGCTCCGGCTCCACGGTCGCGGGAGTTTCACCCTCCGGCACGGCGTCCATGTTCATCCAGACGTTTTCCCAGATATGGCCGTCCAGATCCTCAAAGCTGCGGCCGTACATGAAGCCGTAATCCTGCGTAGGCGTTGGTTCCGGCGTGCCACCGGAGGCGACGGCGCGCTCCACAATGGCGTTCACCTCGTCCTGACTGTCATGGCTGAGGCACAGCAGAACCTGTGCGCTCTCCTTCGCGTTCGGGATCGCCTTGGGGGTGAAGGTGGCCCAGAAATCATGGCACAGCAGCATGACCACGATCTCGTCCGACCACGCCATCGCGGCGGCCTGTTCGTTGGTGAACATCGGATTGTTGGTGAAGCCAATGGCCTCGTAGAAGGCCATGGACCGGGCGAGATCCGCCACCGGCAGATTCACGAAAATCATCTTGGGCATCGACTGGCTCCTCGTCCCTCGTGCTTCTCCGATTCGCTTGATGATGATGCGTTTATGAGTTACAAAAGGCAACCATGGAATTACAAAAAGTAACCGAGTCGCTTCCCACCCCAGAGCACGGCCGATGGTATCAGGACGCCTGCGGCACCGCCTTTGCGATGGAACTGATCGGCGAGCGGTGGTCGTTGCTGGTCGTGCGGGAGCTTATGCTGGGCCCGCGCCGTTTCTCAGACCTGCGCGCCAGCCTGCCCGGAATCTCCGCCAAGGTGCTGACGGAGCGGCTGGCGGGGCTGGAGGCTGCGGGCGCGCTGGTCCGCCGCAAGCTGCCGCCACCGGTGGCGGTGCAGGTTTATGAGCTGACGGCCTGGGGCTATGCCGCGGAACCGGCGATCCAGGAGCTGGGGCGGTGGGCCGCGATGCATCGGGGGCATGATCCGCAACTGCCGCTCTCGCCCGTCTCGCTGATGCTGTCCCTGCGCACAATGATGGATCGAGAGGCGGCGAAGGCGCTGGACCTGACCGCTGGCGTCTCCATCGGGCAGGATCATTTCCTGGCCGAGCTGAGGGGTGGCGAGATGCCCGTGCGCCGGGCCGAGGCGGCGGAGATCGCCTCGCAGGCGGGCATTGCCTTCGCCGCGGATGCACCGCTGCCGCTGCTGCGCCTCTTCTACGGCAAGCAGCCTCTGGCGGAGGCTGAGCAGGCGGGTGTCCGGTTCAGCGGAGAACGGGCGCTGGCGGAGCGTTTCATCGCCCTGTTTTCGTTGCCCGAAAAACTCGCCTGACGGGGCCCTGCTGCGTTGAAGAAGCGGGCCTGCGACACGTCTTTCGCGGTTGCAGGCCTGTTCCCTCGCGTCTAGTCACTGGGCCGGACATGAACGAGATGATCACCAACACTCACGGCGATGCGGGCACCGCGATGACGGCGCCGGACATCCAGGTCGACGTGCGCGAGACCTTCGGCATCGACATCGACATGAAGGTTCCGGCCTTCAGCAAGGGCGATGAGCGGGTGCCGGACCTTGACGAAAGCTACGTTTTCGACCCGGATACCACGCTCGCCATTCTTGCAGGCTTCGCGTTCAATCGGCGCGTGATGGTGCAGGGCTATCACGGCACCGGCAAGTCCACCCATATCGAGCAGGTTGCAGCGCGGTTGAACTGGCCCTGCATCCGCATCAATCTCGACGCGCATATCAGCCGCATCGACCTGATCGGTCGCGACGCGATCGTTCTGCGCGATGGACTGCAGGTGACGGAATTCCGCGAGGGGCTGCTGCCATGGGCCCTGCAGCACCCGGTGGCGCTGGTGTTCGACGAATATGACGCTGGCCGCCCGGACGTGATGTTCGTGATCCAGCGCGTGCTGGAGACAGAGGGCAAGCTGACCCTGCTGGACCAGAACCGCGTGATCCGGCCCAACCCCTATTTCCGCCTGTTCGCCACCGCCAACACGGTGGGGCTTGGTGACACGAGCGGCCTGTATCACGGCACGCAGGCGATCAACCAGGGCCAGATGGACCGCTGGAACATCGTAGTCGGCCTCAACTATCTGCCCGAGGAAACCGAGCGGCAGATCGTGCAGGCCAAGACCAAGCTTGCCCCAAAGCTGGTCGCTGACATGATCCGCGTCGCGGACATGAGCCGTCAGGGCTTCATCAACGGGGACATCTCCACCGTGATGAGCCCGCGCACCGTCATCACCTGGGCGCAGAACACGGAGATCTTCGGCAATCCCGGCTTCGCCTTCCGCCTCTCCTTCCTCAACAAGTGTGACGAGGCGGAGCGGATGCTGGTGGCTGAATACTACCAGCGCGTGTTCGGCGAGGACCTGCCCGAGAGCGTCGTCGGCAAGGCCTGAGCCACCGGGCGGTTTGCTGACCGCCCGCCGGCCTCATACCTCGGCGGGCGCAGAGCTCGCGTAGAGGGCCGCTTCGGCTGCACGACGCCTGGTGAGGCCGGGGAGCACCTTCTTTGCGGCCTTGTTCCACCGGGCGAACTCTTTCGCCGCACCGGCATAGTCGCCCGCCTTGTGCTTCTTGAGCAAAGTGCTGCTCTTGAAGTTTCCCAGGCCGACATTGTAGGCGAAGCAGACCAGAGCATCGAATTGCTTCTGGCTCGTGGGCGCGCTTCCGATCGCCTTTGCCACGGCTTCGGAGAATTCCCGGACGTGCTCGTTGAAGCGCTCGTCACACTCCTCCTGCGTCCAGACCGTTCCCTTCTTGATCGCCGGGCCTGTGCTGCCCCAGCCGATCGTCCAGGGATCGCCGCCCGTGGCCGGATCGGGATAAGCCTCGAAAGTTCCGTCGGGCCTTTTCTTGGCGCAGCCTTCAAATGTCTTGATCAAGTGGGTGCAATCGTCTCCCGGAACCATGACGCGTCCTCCGCTGGAGTGCGATGAGTCGATGCTGACGATTATGGTTTATTCTGCGGCTGTTCTCAACGTTGAGTTGGAATGCGCCGCCTGCGGAAGAACAACGCAGTTCAGCAAGGCCGATGACTGTGGGTGCGACTGGTGAGATCATCGCGAACAGCTGGCCATCAGCACTCCAGAGGACCCGCTTCTAACCCACCGTAGGTTTGTAGGCCGGGTCCTTCAGCGTGAGGATGTACTCGACCAGCGCGTCGACCTGCGAGGTATCGAGGTCGAAGTCCATTTCTTGCGGGTAATTGTGAGCGTTCCGCAGCCAAGCCCTCAGACTGGCTGCCGAGACGCCGTCGCGGTTTGCGATGGCGGTGAAGGGCGGCGCATCCTGATTGGGAGAGAGATCGAACCGCTCGACCCCATGGCAGCCACTGCACGCCCCTTGGGCGAAGGCCAGCGCCGGGTGTGTCTCGTCACGGTTCGCGGCCGTCTCGCCACCCGGCATGGATTGGCAGGCGGAGAGACTGGCCAGCAGCAGGGCCGGGGTGGCGATCTTCACAATCTTCAAGGCAAAGCTCCCGTTCTGGCGATTGCTGCTATGGCAGCGATGAGATGCGCGTCAACAGAAGGCGGCGGCCGCCGCTGCGGTTCAGCCCTGCCGCGATGCTCGGCTGAACAGCGCGGCTCCCGCAAACCAGAAGGGGAGGAAGAACAGCGCCGGCCAGCTCTCGCCAGCCTGCGTCGCCTGCGCGAAGAGGAACAGCACGATTTGTGCCGCTGCCATGATTCCCATGGTCAGCGCCATTCCGCTCGCCCGGCCGTGCGCGATGAGGGCACCGAGTGGGCCCACAGCAAGCAGGGCGAAGAACCAGAGGTTGAACGGGTTATCTTCGTTGCCCACGATGCCGACCGCCAGATTGGCCCAGATCAAGAGGAACGCGCCAAGGACTGCCGCCGCGAAGCCGGCGCGGTAGGCCGGGCTTCGAGACAGGCGCAGCGCCAACTCCAGCAGGCCGCCCGCCGCGCCGATCAGCAGGCCCAGCACGATGAAGTCGGTCTCGTACCAGCGCACTTCCTCGGTGAACTGCATCGCCACGAGCGGCAGGGCCAGCAGCACAGCCGCGCCGCCCCAGCCGAGGGTGCGCCATGGCATTCCGCCGGAAGACACAGCATGTTTTGTGCTCTTGTTCATTGCCGGTAACTCCCTGTTGGTGTCAGGGCTGCTAATTGCCGGCAGGGCGGTGATTGGCATGAGCAAAGCCTGAGCAATGGCTGAGCGTTGCAAAACATCTCGCCTCCACTGTCTTATTCGTTTAATACAGCAGGCAAATGGCAATGTTGTGGGATCGGCTCGGCGGCAGCGTGCGGAGGGAGGATGCGTCCCCTTGGTCCGATCGCGCGTCCTATGAAGAGGCGCCCTATTCGCCCCTCTATGACCTGCCGGATGACGAGCCTGAGGAGAGCAGTTTCGTTCTCCGGCGCGAGGCGGAGCGGACGCTGGGCGGCCGCACCCGGGGGTGGTGGATCCGCAAGGGCCTGTTGGCGCTGCTGGTCCTGTTCCTGCTGGTGGTGGCCTGGCTGGCGATTACCGCGCCGCTCTCCAAGTCGCTCCAGCCCATCGCGCCGCCGCAGCTGACCCTGCTGGCCGCGGATGGCACGCCGATCGCCCGCAACGGCGCGAATGTGGACCGGCCGGTGGAGGTGGAGGCGCTGCCCCCGCATGTGGTGCAAGCCTTCCTCGCCATCGAGGACCGGCGCTTCTACGATCATTGGGGGATCGACCCGCGCGGCATCGCCCGGGCAATGTGGGGCAACCTGACGACGGGGCGAACGCAGGGCGGCAGCACGATCACCCAGCAGCTCGCCAAGTTCACCTTCCTCAGCGCGGAACAGAGCCTGACCCGAAAGGCGCGAGAGGCGCTGATCGCCCTGTGGCTGGAGGCCTGGCTGAGCAAGGACGAGATCCTCGAGCGCTATCTCTCCAACGCCTATTTCGGCGACAACACCTATGGGTTGCGCGCCGCCAGCCTGCACTATTTCTACCGCCAGCCGGAAAAGCTGCGGCCCGAGCAGGCGGCAATGCTGGCTGGCCTGTTGCAGGCGCCATCCCGCTACGCGCCGACCAAGAACTACAAGCTCGCCGAAGAGCGGATGCGCACCGTCATCGGTACGATGGTGGACGCCGGTTATCTGACGGAAGCAGAGGCGAGGGCACTGCCGTCACCGCGCCTCGACGTGCGCACGGCGGATGATCTGCCGACCGGCACCTACTTTGCGGATTGGGCGCTGCCGCAGGCGCGGCGGATGCTGGGCACCGGCTATTCTCACCAGACGATGACCACGACGCTGGACTCGCGGCTCCAGGCTGCGGCGTGGCGCGCGATCGGGCGGCAGGGGCTGGGCGGGGCGCAGGTTGCGCTGGTGGCGATGCGGCCCAATGGCGAGGTGGTCGCGATGGTTGGCGGGCGGGATTATTCCGTTTCGCCTTTCAACCGGGCGACGCAGGCTCGCCGGCAGCCCGGATCGACCTTCAAGCTGTTTGTCTATCTCGCCGCGCTGGAGGACGGGTGGGACCCTGAGGACGTGATCGACAACAGCCCGATCACCGAGGGCAGCTATCGCCCGCGCAATTCCGGCGACCGATATTCCGACACGATCACGCTGGAGGACGCCTTCGCGCGCTCCAGCAATGTCGCCGCAGTGCGCCTGATGAACGAGGTGGGGCATGAAGCGGTGATCGAGATGGCGCGCAGCCTCGGTGTGACCTCTCCGCTGCCGGAGGGCGATTCCAGCATGGCGCTCGGCACCTCGACCATGACGCTGCTGGAGCTGACCGCAGCCTATGCCGGTGTTGCGGGCAATAGCTTTCCGGTGCAGCCGCGCGCCTTCCATCTTCAGGAGCCAGGCTGGTTCGCGCGCCTGTGGGATGGCAAGAGCAGCCTTTCCGGCAGCAATCACCGCGCGATCGAGCAGATGCTCCGCGCGACGATCAATCGCGGCACTGGCCAGGCGGCAATGCTGAGCGTGCCGAACTATGGCAAGACCGGTACGACGCAGGACAACCGCGACGCGCTGTTTGTCGGCTATGCGGGCGACCTGGTGGTGGGCGTGTGGGTTGGCAATGACGACAACTCACCGCTCAAGGGCATTTCCGGCGGCGGAGTGCCGGCGCGGATCTGGCGCGATTTCATGAGCGAGGCGTTGGGCGCCCCGGCACCGCGGCCCGCACGGCCCACGCCGGCGCCCGATCCGAGCGGGCCTGTCCAGCCGCTCGACCTGCCGGAATTTCCGGAGGTTCCGCTGGGCGAGGGCGGGCCAAGGCTGCGAATCGAGGACGGCGCGGCGGTGCTCGGCACGGAGGTGGATGGCCTGCCGGTGGAGCTGCGGGTGGACCAGAGCGGCCTTCGCCTCGACGCCGAAGAGCTGCGCCGCCGCGCCCGGGACGAAGCGGCCGAGCGGTTAAGGCAGGCGCGGGAGCAGGCCCAGCAGGGGCAGGCGCAGGCCCGACAGACTTTCGAACAGCAGATGCGGATGAGGGTGGACGAACAGGGCAATGTGGTCGAGCGGCCGCCCGGCTAGCAGCAGACCGCGCTGCATCGCCACGACAGGAGCTTTTGATGTCCGCCTGGCTGTTCCTTGCCCTCGCCATCGCGCTGGAGGTTACGGGCACGTTCCTGCTCAAGCTGTCTGACGGCTTCGCGAAGTGGCACTGGGGCGTGCTGTCGATCGCCTGCTATTCCGGGTGCTTCATGGTCCTTGCCCCCGCGATGAAGGTGCTCCCCGTCGGCGTGGTCTATGCGATCTGGGCCGGTGTCGGAATCCTGGCGGCCACGATCATCGGCATCTTCGCCTTCGATGAGCGGCTGAGTGCCGTTCAGTTCGTCTTTATCGCACTGATCCTGATCGGCGCCGTAGGGCTGCAACTGACCACCAGCGCCTGATGGTGGCGCGGCTTAATCGGCGGGGTAGACCGCTTCCACGAAGTAGAGGCCTTCCGCCGGCGCATTGAGGCCGAGGGCGGCGCGATCCTTCGCCGCTAGGGCCTCTGCCACCTGCTCCTCCCGCCATTGGCCGAGTCCGACCATGGCCAGCGTGCCGACCATCGAGCGGACCTGGTGGTGCAGGAAGCTGCGGGCCGCCGCCTCGACGGTGATCAAGTCGCCGTCCCGCTTCACCTCCAGCCGGTCCAGCGTCTTCAGCGGGCTTTCCGCCTGGCAATGGGCGGAGCGGAAGGTCGTGAAGTCGTGCCGGCCCACCAGCGCCTGCGCCGCGCGGTGCATCGCAGTCTCATCCAAGGGGCGGGGCACCTGCCAGGCGCGCCCTTTCTCCAGCGTCAGCGGCGCGCGTCGGTTGCGGACGCGGTAGATGTAGCGCCGCCCGATGCAGGAGAAGCGGGCGTGCCAATCATCGGGCTTGGCCTCGCAGCCGATCACCGCGACCGGCGCCGGCCGCAGCCTGGCGTTCAGCGCCTCCATCAGCCGGAAGGGGGTGATCTCCTTTGCGATGTCGACATGGCTGACCATGGCTAGGGCGTGCACCCCGCTGTCAGTGCGCCCGGCCGAGTGCATTGTCACCGTCTCTCCGGTGACGGCAAGCACCGCCTCCTCCACGGCCTGCTGCACGCTTGGCCCATGCGCCTGCCGCTGCAGGCCCATGAAGGGGCCGCCGTCGAATTCGAGGGTAAGGGCGAAACGGGTCATCGGGGCGAGTTGATCACCGCAGCACCGTGCCGACCGGCACGCTCTTGCCGCGCAGGACATCGGCCGCCGCCATGGCCGGCCGGCCTGCGCGCTGCATTTCCATCGGCCGAAGCGCGGCTTCCCCGCAAGCGATGGTGAGCTCTTCGTCCAGCACCGTGCCGGGCGCGCCGTTCACGCCGATGACGCGGGCGCGCAGGAGCTTGATGCGTTCCCCATCCATCTCGAACCAGCTGCCGGGGAAGGGGGCGAAGGCGCGCACCTCCCGCTCCAGCAGTTCGGCGGGCTTGCGCCAGTCCAGCCGGGCCTCCGCCTTGTCGATTTTCGCGGCGTAGGTCGCCTCAAGCGGGTCCTGCGGCTCTGCCCGAAGGTCTTGCAGCTGCGCCAGTGTCTCGACCATCAGCGACGCGCCGATGTCCGCGAGTTCATCGTGCAATTCGCCGCTGGTCTTTTCCTCCACCGGCAGGCGGGCTTTCGCCAGCATGGGCCCGGTGTCGAGCCCCGCCTCCATCCGCATGATCGTGACGCCCGTCATGTGATCACCGGCGAGGATCGTGCGCTGGATCGGCGCCGCTCCGCGCCAGCGGGGGAGAAGGGATGGGTGGACGTTTACGCAGCCGAGGCGCGGCCCGTCCAGAACCGCCTGCGGGAGGATGAGGCCGTAGGCGACCACCACCGCCACCTCTGGCTCCAGCGCGAGGAGGGCCGCCTGTTCATCCAGATTCCGCAAGGACGTGGGATGCCGCACTTCGATCCCCAGCGCCTCCGCCGCGCGGTGGACGGGGGAGGGGCGATCCGCCTTCCCCCGGCCTGCCGGTCTGGGCGGCTGGGTGTAGGCGGCGACGATCTCGTGCCCCGCCTCGTGCAGGGCGCGCAAGGTCGGAACGGCAAAGTCTGGCGTGCCCATGAAGGTGATGCGCATCGATGGTGCTCCCTCGGGCTTCCTAACGCCGCGCGAGGGCCCTATCTCCGCCCCCATGGCATCGCAAGAGATCGAGGCGCTGGCGGGCGCACTGGCTCGCCTGCCGGGCCTCGGCCCCCGTTCGGCCCGTCGCGCCGTTCTTTGGCTGGTGAAGCGGCGGGAGACCGCTCTGGTCCAGCTGGCTGACGCGCTGGAGGCGATGCGCGCGACGCTGGTGGAGTGCCGCACCTGCGGCAATGTCGATACGCAGGCCCCTTGCGCGATCTGCGCCGATCCGAGGCGGGACGCTCGCTCGCTCTGCGTGGTGGAGGATGTGGCGGACCTGTGGGCGCTGGATCGCGCGCGCCTGTTCACCGGGCGCTACCACGTGCTCGGCGGGCGGCTCTCCGCACTGGATGGCGTGCGGCCGGAGGACCTTTCCATCGGCCGTTTGCTGGAGCGCGTGGGGGAGGGCGGGGTGGACGAGGTGGTGCTCGCCATGAACGCCACGCTGGAGGGCCAGACCACCGCCCACTACATCGCCGAGCGGCTGGAGGCCTATCCCGTGCGGGTCACCCAGCTGGCCCACGGCCTGCCCGTGGGCGGCGAGCTCGATTATCTCGACGAGGGCACGCTGGCGCAAGCGCTGAGGGCGAGACGACCGGTCGGCTAAGGGCCTGATATCCTGAGGCTGGAACACTTGGAACACTGTCCTGAGGGCAGAAACTTCGAGGGGCCTGGAACAGCTGGAACACTGTCCTGGCGGAGGAATGGCGAGCGGGCGATCCGCACCTTTCGCGCGACGATCCCGGGCCATGCTGTCAGACGATGGAAAGAGCCGGGGGCAGTTGCTCGCCTAGGGGCGGAGTAGGCAAGTGCGCTCGCGCCGTCATAGCAAAACGGGGCAAGGCTGCCGGCCCATTCGACCATGCGTTCCGTGCTTCCGCCATGCGTCAACCTCCCCATACCCCCGCCTGCCGGATCAGCTAGCTGAGGGTGCTTGCGAAGCTTGAGGAGTGACCATGGGGACGTTGCGGATTTTCGGCGGAGCGGTCGCTTTGGCGATGGCCACCTTGGGGAGCAGCCCGACGCTCGCGCAGGGCGCGGAGCCAGCTGAAACCACCACGAAGGCTCCGCAGCCTGAGCGCCCGTTCATCCCTGGCGACTTCAATCCGCCGGCGCTGGTGGACGCGGGAGGCTTCAAGCTCGTGCCGCTGGGGCCGGACTTGGTGGACGTCGATTTCGAGGCCTACATGTCCTCGATCGAGCATCTGCAGAAAACCTTTTCCCGCAGCACCGCCTGGCCTCACAAGGACATCTCCGCCGCTGACGCGATGCGAGACATGGAGAGCGAGCAGGCGCGATTTCGGAAGCGCCAGTCCTTCGCCTATGCCGTGCTGACGCCGGACGGAACTCGCGAGCGCGGCTCCGTCTATGTCTCTCCCAGCTCCGTCGAGCCCTATGACGCCGCCGTGAGGATGTGGGTGACCAAGGCCGATCATGACGCCGGCTTCGATGCCGAGCTTTACGGGTGGGTCAGCAATTGGGTTCGGAGAGAGTGGCCGTTCCGGAACGTTGTCTTTCCGGGCCGGTCGGTGGACTGGGAGACGTGGGATCGCCTTGTCGCAGCCAAGGGCGGCTGAATAGCGCCCACGGCGCCGATTGCGCCTTTGCGGGACAACTTGCCGCGCGCTCAAGCTCGGCCATTCCCTTGTCGTTCAAGCCGAAATCGCCTATCTTCGTGCGCATGGCCATCCGTGAAATCCTTGAAGTGCCGGACCCCCGGCTGAAGATCGTGTCCGAGCCCGTCGAGCGCTTCGATGAGTCGCTGAAGGCGCTCGTCGATGACATGTTCGAGACGATGTATGCAGCGAGTGGCATCGGCCTCGCCGCCATTCAGGTGGGCGAGCCGCTGCGTCTGCTCGTCATCGATCTGCAGGAGCCCGATCTGGATGCGGAGCCGGAGGCGTGCCACGGCCATCACGATCATGGTGACGGCGAGCCGCACATGCACTACCCGGTCAAGAACGATCCCCGCGTGTTCGTGAACCCGGAGATCCTCGACCCGGCGGCGGAGCTGACCACCTTTCAGGAGGGCTGCCTCTCCGTGCCTGAGGTCTTCGCGGATGTGGACCGGCCGAAATCCTGCCGAGTGCGCTGGCAGGATCTTGAGGGCAACGTGCATGAAGAGGCGATGGAGGGCATGCTCGCCACCGTCATCCAGCACGAGATGGACCACTTGAACGGCATCCTGTTCATCGACCACCTCAGCCGCCTCAAGCGCAACATGGCGCTGAGGAAGCTGGAGAAGATCCGCAAGGCGGCCTGACGATCGGAGCAGCGCTGCCGTGCTGCTGATCACCGGCACGGTGCGCCTTCCGCCAGAGCGCCTGCCGGATGCGAGGGGCCTGATGCGGGCCATGATCGAGGCGAGCCGCGCGGAAGATGGCTGCCTCGCTTACTCCTATGCGGAAGACGTGCTGGAGCCCGGCCTGATCCGCGTCACCGAGATGTGGCGCGACCAGGCCGCGCTGGACGCGCATTTCCGCTCCGACCACATCGCGCAATGGCGTGCGGCCTGGCCGGAGCTGGGGCTCGGCAATCGCGATCTACGCAAATACGTCGTGGGCCCAGCGGAGCCGACCTGATGGGTCAGGCCGCCTGCCGCAGGGTGCCCAGCGCCTTCCGGCAATCCTCCGCGCATTCCCGGCACATCTGCGCGCAGCGGCGGCAATGCGCATGGTCATGCTTCGCGCATTCCTCCGCGCAGGTCTCGCAGGCCTGAATGCAGGCTTCTAGCGTGGCGGCGATCACCCGCACGTTGTGGCCGGTCCGCCGCGTGGCCAACCGATAGGCGGCGGTGCACAGGTCCGAGCAGTCCATGCACAGGCGGATGCACTGGCGCATGTCCATGTCCTCGGCCGAGCAGGCATCGGCGCAGGAATTGCAGATGGCGGCGCAATACATCGCGTGTTTCACCGCCTCGCCAAGGGCATCGTTGTAGTCGTCACCCACGCTCGGGTGCTCGCGGATCATTTCCCTGATCGACATGGTGGCCTCCTTCGCTGTTCCATGCAGGAGCGGTCGAGGGCAGGGAGTCGTTCCGAGACAAGGCCCGACACGGGCACCGATCCGCCGCCCGCTTGTTGCCCCTGCACATGCTGACCGACGAACTCATGCTGACCGTCGCCATCGCCGTCGCGCGATGGTTCGAGCTGGCGGGCATCGTGGTCGTGGTGCTGGGCACTCTGGTGGCCGCCGGCCAATTCGCGCTCTGCTATTTCGGCCGTCGCGTTCCGCGGGATGGGGCGCGCACTGGCCTCGTCGCCGCTTTCCGCACTACGCTCGGCCGCTCCATCCTGACCGGGCTGGAGCTGTTGGTGGCGGCGGACATCATCCGCACGGTCGCCGTGGAGCCGACGCTGAACAATGTCCTGATCCTCGCGATCATCGTGGTGATCCGCACCTTCCTCTCGCTCAGTCTCGAGGTCGAGATCGAGGGCAAGTGGCCTTGGCAGCGGGAGGGGCGGGACTAGGGGAGCAGCAGACAGGAACCATGCCGCGCCCATTTTGCTTCACCGGCGGGGAGCTGATCCGGCAGACCCGGGAGAGCAGCGAGGATAGTTGGGGAGCCCGCGCGTGTAGCCACGCCAAGGTGGGAGGGGCTGAGGCGGTTTGGCCATGACGGTCCTGCGGAGCACGCGTAGCTGGCCGGGGCAGCCGCGGCTGCCGGAAGCAGGCTGATCGATGGCTGGGTCGCTGCGTCACCAACTCTGGTCGAATTTCTGGGCGCTGCCCTGCCTGATGATCTCGGGCGCCGTCGGGCTGACGGCGACGCTGCTCGCGCTCGATGCGCGCGGAGCCTCACGCTGGATGGGCGATCTGGGTTGGCCGTTCGATCTTCCCGGCAAGAGCGCGGCAGAACTGGCGAGCGGATTGGTCACGCTCCACTCCGCCTTTTCGACCCTCTATTTCTCGATCACCCTGCTGGTCCTGACGCTCGCCGCGAGCAATCTCGGCGTGCGGCTGATCGATCGGTGGATCAGCGATGGGAAGATCCGCTTCACTCTCGGCCTGCTCCTGGGGTTGCTGTCCGCATCGCTCCTCGTGCTGTTCTCGGTCGATGCGGACGGGCTGCCCGACGAAGTCCCCCGCCTGACGATGACGGTGCTGACAACGGCCACCATTCTCGCTCTCGCCTGGATGACGTCAGCACTCAACCACCTCGGGCGGACGGTGCATGTCGATACCTCGATCGCCCAGCTCGGCCGCAGCGCCGCTCACAGCTTGAGCCGCGACCGCCACGAGGGCCCGGCCGGCGTCGATTTGGAGGGCGGCGTCCCGATCCTCGCCCGCGATACGGGATATGTGGACGAGATCGGCTGCGACGAAATGGTGCGGGAGGCGTGCAGGAGAAACGCCTATGTGCGCATCCTGCGGGGTACGGGCGACTTCATGATGAAGGGGGAGGAGATCGGCAGGGTGGTCGGCGGCGAGGGCGGCGAATGGGTGACGCGGCACATCATCTGCGGGCCCTATCGCGATGATACGAAAGGGCCGATCTTCGAATGCAATCTGCTGGTGGAGATCGCCGCCCGCGCACTGTCGCCCGCGGTCAATGATTTCTACACCGCTCTTGCCTGCTGCGACCGCCTCGTGGCCATTTTCTCAACCGCGTTGCAGGTGCGGCAAGGACCGCAATGGCTGGCCGACGAGAATGGCACGCCCCGGGTCGAGCTGCCGACGGAGCGGGTGACGCAGTTCATGGACGGCCCGCTGAAGGCGCTGCGCCAGACCGCCGCGAGCTATCCAAGCGTCGCCATCCACCTGCTCAAACTGCTGGGCCGCCTGCCGCGTCCGGAGCGTGGTGAGGAAGCGGTGCGGGACTTCCTGCTGGGCCACGCGGAGGCGATCGCAGATCACGCCAGCGCCGAGGCCGAGACCGATGTGGACCGCGCCGACATCGCAGCCGCCTTGCAAGCGGCCCGGCACAATCTGTCTGGCGAAGGCGCGTAGAACAGGACCCTGGCGCCCGGCAGGCGCAGGAGAGAGGCGAGGGCTCGGTCAAGGCCGGTCGGCGGCTCGGGCCCATAGCAGAACGGCCGCCCCTTGCAGGACGGCCGTTCCGAATATCGACTAAGGCAGAGGCCTCAGAACAGGCCTTCGATCTGGCCGTTCTCGTCGAGGTAGATGTTCTCCGCGCTCGGCACCTTGGGCAGGCCGGGCATGGTCATGATGTCGCCCGCGATGGCGACCACGAAGCCGGCGCCGGCCGAGAGGCGAACCTCTCGGATGGCGATCTCGTGGCCCTCAGGCGCACCCAGCTTCGTCGGGTCGGTCGAGAAGCTGTACTGCGTCTTCGCCATGCAGACGGGATAGTTGCCGTAGCCCATCTCTTCCCACTGCTTGAGCTGCGAGCGCACGCTGGACGGGATGTTGACGGACGCCGCACGATAGATCTCGGTGGCGATGGTCTCGATCTTCTCGGCCAGCTTCATCTCGGACGGGTAGAGCGGCTTGAAGTCCGCCGCGCCCTTGTCGGCCTTCTCCGCAACGATCCGCGCCAGCTCTTCAGCGCCCGCGCCGCCTTCGGCCCAGTGCTTGCAGATCACGGCCTCGGCGCCGTACTCCTTGGCCATCTCCACGATCACGGCCAGTTCCGCATCGGTGTCGAGGTAGAAGTGGTTGATCGCGATGGTCGGCGTGATGCCGAACTTCTTCACGTTCTCGATGTGGCGGCGCAGGTTCACCGAGCCGGCGCGCACCGCTTCCACGTTCTCGCCGCCGGTCAGGTCCTTCTTGGCGACGCCGCCATTCATCTTCAGCGCGCGCACGGTCGCGACCAGCACGATCGCATCCGGCTTCAGCCCGCCGATGCGGCACTTGATGTCCATGAACTTCTCGGCGCCAAGGTCCGCTCCGAAGCCCGCCTCGGTCACGACGTAGTCGGCCATGCCCAGCGCCGTCTTGGTGGCGATCAGCGAGTTGCAGCCATGGGCGATGTTGGCGAAGGGGCCGCCATGCAGGAAGGCGGGGTTGTTCTCCAGCGTCTGCACCAGGTTCGGCAGGATGGCATCCTTCAGCAGCACGGTCATCGCGCTGTCCGCCTTCACGTCGCGGCAGAAGACCGGGGTCTTGTCGCGGCGGTAGCCGATGATGATGTCGCCGAGGCGCTTCTGCAGGTCTTCCAGGTCGCTGGCGAGGCACAGGATCGCCATGATCTCGGACGCGACGGTGATGTCGAAGCCGGTCTCGCGCGGGAAGCCGTTGGAGACGCCGCCCAGCGGGCCGACGATCTGGCGCAGCGCGCGATCGTTCATGTCCAGCACCCGGCGCCAGGTGACGCGGCGCAGGTCGATCTCCAGCGCGTTGCCCCAGTAGATGTGGTTGTCGATCATCGCGCTCAGCAGGTTGTGCGCGCTGGTGATCGCGTGGAAGTCGCCGGTGAAGTGCAGGTTGATCTCGTCCATCGGCATGACCTGGCTCTTGCCGCCGCCGGCGCCGCCGCCCTTCACGCCGAAGCAGGGGCCGAGGCTCGGCTCACGCAGGCAGAGCATCGCCTTCTTGCCGATGCGATGCAGCGCGTCGGACAGGCCGACCGAAGTCGTGGTCTTGCCTTCACCCGCCGGGGTAGGGTTGATGGCGGTGACGAGGATCAGCTTACCGTTGCTGCCCTTCGGCAGGGCGGAGGTGTCGACCTTCGCCTTGTACTTGCCGTAAGGCACCAGCGCCTCGTCCGGCACGCCGGCCTTTGCGGCAACTTCGGTGATCGGCTTCAGGGTCGCCTGACGGGCGATCTCGATATCGGTGGGCATGTGTCACCTCTCCTGCTGGATGGACCGGGGCTGAGTGGCCGGCATTCTGGATGGCTCAAATTTCGCACTTCCGAAAATTTCGCAAGTCCGAATTCCCGGACGGCATACAGGTTTAGGGGCGCGGTGCTCAAGTGCGATTCTGCGCCTCTTTTGCCCGAGTTGAAGGATTGAGGCGCGGGGGATTGTTTTCGAACCGGTCTTGCCCCCGTTTCAAGCGGGTTGTACGTTCCTTGTTCGTTCTTTGCGGTGGAGATGTGGATGGACCTTCTTGCGGGCCTGCTGATCGTGGTGGCGTTGCTCGCCGGATTGGCACTCGGCTGGGTGGTGGGCGGCCGGCCTGCGGCTGAATGGCGCGCCCGGCACGGGGAGAAGGAGGCGGAGGCGAGGGATTTGGCCGAGAGGCTGTCGCGCATGGCGCCGGAACTCGCCACGATGAGCGAGCGCGCCGAAAGGGCTGACAGCCTGGCGACGCTGCTCCGTGAGGCGGAGAAAGCGCAGAGCGAGGCCGAAAGGGGTCTTGCCGCGCTGCGCAGCGAGAGCGCGGAACGGAGCAGGGCGGCCGAAGCTCAGGCGGAAGAGATCCATCGTTTGCGAAACAGGCTGGACGCCACCGAGGAAGCCCGCCGCACGGCGGAGAACGAGCTGTCCGCCCTCAAGAGCGAGAGTGCCGAGCGAGACCGTGCCTTCGAATTGCGCCTGCAGGAGCGGGAAGAGCATTT
Source organism: uncultured Erythrobacteraceae bacterium (assembly GCA_966251025.1). Classification (GTDB taxonomy): domain Bacteria; phylum Pseudomonadota; class Alphaproteobacteria; order Sphingomonadales; family Sphingomonadaceae; genus Croceibacterium. Next base: position 87,041 of record CBINJM010000013.1, read on the forward strand.
CGCCCGCGAGATCGCGCGCCTCGTCGACGCAGAAGAGAAGCTGCAGGCCAAGTTCAACGAGATCGGCGAGAAACTTCTCAACGGCGCGCAGAGCAGGTTCCTTGAAGGCGCGCAGATGCGCTTCGAGGCGCTCAGCAAGGAGAGTCTGGCCGAGCTGGAGAAGAGGGTCGGACCTGTTGGCGAGACGCTGGAGCGGTACCGCAAACGTGTCGAGGAACTGGAGCAGAACCGCGTCAACGATTTCCAGCGGCTGCACGGCGTGATCAGCGAAGTCCGGGCCGGCCAGGAGCGCGTGGTGGAAGGCGCAAATCGCATCACCACGACTTTGCGCGGCGCGACCAAGGCTCGGGGCGACTGGGGCGAGCTTCAGCTTGCCAACCTGCTCGAAAGCTGCGGGTTGTACGACAAGGCCGATTTCGACTTCCAGGTTTCGGTAAACAGCGAAGGAGGGCTCCTGCGGCCGGATGCGGTGATCCGCATTCCGGGCGGCAAATGCCTGGTGGTTGACGTGAAGAACGTCTTCAACACCTATGCCAAAGCCAACGAAGCGCTGAGCGAGGAGGAGCGGCAGGAACTGCTGCGCGCCCACGCGCGGGAGCTTCGCGGGCATATCGATGAGCTGTCCGCCAAGCGGTACCAGGACCATGTCGAGGGTTCGGCCGATTTCGTCGTCATGTTCGTGCCGGGCGAGCATGTTCTGTATGCTGCGCTCACCCAGGATCATGGGCTTCTCGATTATGCGCTGAAGCGCAACATCGTGCTGTCGAGCCCGCTCAACTTCATGTCGATCGCGCTGACCGTCAGCACCGTCTGGCGGCAGGCCGGCATCCAGGCGGATGCAGCCGAGATCGCGGCGCTGGGCAAGGAGCTCTACGACCGGCTTGGCGTGGTCGCCGGGCACCTCGCAAGCCTGCGCAGGAGCCTTCACTCCACCAACCAGCATTTCGATGCCCTCGTCGGGTCGTTCGACAAGAACCTGCGCCGGACGGGCGAGCGCTTCGAGAAATTGTCGGTCGACACCTCCGCGAAAGAACTGCAGGAAGCGGCGCCGCTGCATTCCTCTCCGCGAAGGCTCACGAACTTCCCGGACCATGAGGAACAGGCGAGTCCGCGGCTGGTTGAGTTGACTCACGGGGAGAGCACACGGAATTGACGATGAGATGGGTCATCGCCCTGTCGCTGCTTGCAGCCTGTGCGGCATGCGACCGCCGCGATCCGCCGGCCGACCAGCTGGTGCAGAAGGCGGAAGAGATCGTCGAACCCGCAGCGGCCGAGCCGCAGCCCATGGGCACGGGCCGGTTCGCTCCTCGCGACGAGTGTCCGAAGGTCGAGGGCGCGGCTGCGTTCCGTTCACGGCTTGCCGCTGCCGTGCGGGAGCGGGATGATGAGGCGCTGGTGGCCTTGGCGGCCGATGACATCAAGCTCGACTTCGGCGACGGTGCAGGATCGGCCGAGCTTCGTCGCCGCCTTGCGGACCCCAACTGGCGCTTGTGGGATGAGCTGGAGAAACTCCTCGCCCTCGGATGCGCGGCGAACGCGCAGGGCGGCATTACCATTCCTTGGGTCGCCGATCAGGAGATGACCGTCGCGCGGCCCGATGCAGCAATGTTGGTGACGGGCGAGAACGTGCCCGTGCATTCGGCGCCGGACGCGGCGGCGCCCCAGATCGGCACCGTGTCCTGGGATGTGGTCGTGATCGACACGCTTCGCCCCGGTGAGCCGTTCCAGCAGGTGGCCTTGCCGGATGGGAATCTCGGCTTCATCGCCACGGATGCTCTTCGCAGCCTGCTCGATTATCGCCTCACCGCGTCGAGCCGCAACGGCAAGTGGAGCATCACGAGCTTTCTGGCCGGAGACTGAGGCTCCGCCACAGGGCCGATCCCGCCCTCACTTCGCCTTCGAGGGAGGACGGCCGAGCTGTTGCGAGAGGCGCTGTGCGAGGTGGGAAGGCGATGCGCCTCGAGGATCAAGGATCGAGTGCGGCCAATGCTTCGTAGGCGAGCACAGCCCCCGCCACGGCCGCGTTGAGGCTGTCTGCCCGGCCGCGCATCGGCATTGTCACTCTCAGATCGCAGGCAGCTTCGTAATCCTCGGGTAGCCCTCGCGATTCGTTGCCCACCAGGATGAAGCAGGGGGCTGCATAGGGGGCGTGCCGGTAAGGCAAGGCACCATCGCGCAAGGAAGCTGCGACGAGCTGGCCATTGCCTTTGCGCAGCCACGCCAGGAAATCGCCCCAATCGGCCTGCGCGACAGATTGCGTGAAGATCGCCCCCATGCTCGCCCGCACGGCCTCGACGGAGAATGGGTCTGCGCAGTCGTCGATCAGGATCAGTCCGCCGGCGCCGACCGCATCCCCGGTGCGCAGCATGGTGCCGAGATTTCCTGGATCACGCAGCGCCTGCGCGACCAGCCAGATCGGCGCGGAGGCAGGGTCCAGCCGATCGAGTGCGGTGTCGAACTCCGTAAATACACCGGCGACGGCCTGCGGGTTGTCCTTGCCGGTGATGCGGGCGAGGATGTCGGCGCTGGTCTCGATGATATCTCCGCCTGCGCGCTCTACCGCCGCCTCCAGCTCGGCGAGCAATGGGTGCGCTTCCCGCCCTTCCGCCATCACCAACATCTCTGGCAGGCGGCCGCTTTCGCGCGCATCGGTCAACAGGCGGAGCCCTTCGGCGAGGAAGCGGCCCTGCTGGCGGCGCTGCTTCTTTTCGCGCAGCGCGCGGAGTTGCTTCACCGTGGGATTGGAGAAGCCGGTGATCTGGCGGCGCATCGACATCGCATCGCCGATAGAGGGTGGAGCAACCGTCTTGCAACAGAGTCGGAAAGAGCGGCGGTTCATGCTCTTCCGAACGAGATCGTCAGGAGCAAAGCCTGCTCACTCACTCGTCATCCCTTCCCAATCGGTATCCCGGGGGTTGCGGTGCCCCTGCCAAGGTGAATTGTTCCAGCTTCAGAAAATCCTGATCGTAGCCGGCCAGTTGCCCATCATCGTAATGCAAGGGTGATCCGCCGCGAAAGGCGACCAGTTCGCAATAATCCCTGTCCTTCACTTCAAGGCACGTCTCAGTCGGCGGCTGTGTTTTCGCGACATATTCCGCCACGTTGCCAACTACATCATAGAGGCCCCAAGCATTGGGCGGGAACGATTCCACAGGCACCCAGCCAAGAGACCCCAGGAGATCTCTTCGAACATCGAAGCCAAGTCCTTCGAAGCCGATGTCTCGCCTCTCGAACCGGCCGATAATCGCAGCGCGTCCCGGTTCGAGCTCGTCTCCCCATGGGAACCTGTGCGGTGATCCAGCGCGGGCGGCGTGCTCCCACTCCTCGGCGGTGGGCAGCCGGTAGGTGTGCCCGGTCTTCTGCCGCAGCCAGGACAGATAGCAGCCGATTTGCGTCGGCGGCACGTTCGTCAGCGGCAGATTGTCGGCGAGGCGGCGCAGATCCTCGGGGTATTCTTCGCGATGGAGCGGGGGCAGCGGGCAGCCGGCCTCTTGCACGCTTGGCAGGTATTCCGCCCAGGTCAGTTCGTGCCGCGCCACCAGCAGGGCGGGATTGCCCGGAGCGGAAGGAGGCACCCGAACCAAGGGCGGGCAGCCCTCACAGTCGGTGATGCTGACGATCCCATCTTCCAGCCAGCCTGGCGGCGGATCGGCAGCGGCAGAGGCGGGCGCCGCCGTGAGCAGGAGAAGCCTCAAGCCCATCAGAACAGCGAAAGCTATTCGCATCATTGGGCGCTCCTCGCAGTCGAGCAAGGCCTGCCCCCCGACCATAGGCGAGGATTTAATCCTCGCCGAAGCCGTCTTCAATCATGGCGACCAATTCTGCCAGCCGCTCCTCCGCGCCCCGGCCGGTGACGCACAGCTCAACTGCGTCCCCCTTGGCGGCGCCCAGCATCATCAGACCGAGGATCGAGCCGCCCGCGGCGCTGCCCCCGTCTTTTGAGACACGCACCTCGCTGCCCTCCATCTGCGCGACGGCGGCGACGAATTTGGCGCTGGCGCGGGCATGCAGGCCGCGCTTGTTGACGATGGTCACTTCCTGGCGCGCTTCTCCCAAGCGGCCTCTCCCCTTCCAAAGCGGTCCATTGCAGGTGCGAACACCTGTCCCAGCGGGAGTCGCTATAACAAAGATTGGAAGCGGTCGATCCCGATCCGCAGCCAACACGCGGCTTAGGCGTCCTGCCCCAGGAACTCGGACGCGATGGTGATGTAGTTGCGCCCTGCCTCCCGCGCGGCAGCGGCGGCCACTGCGAGGGGCTTGTCCTTTCGCGCGCCGGCGAGGCGGATCAGCATCGGAAGGTTGATGCCGGCGATCACCTCTGTCTTGCCGCTCTGCAGCAGCGAGATGGCGAGATTGGATGGGGTGCCGCCGAACAGGTCCGTCAAGATGACCGCGCCGTTGCCGCTGTCC
>CBINJM010000014.1:0-89682 GCA_966251025.1 uncultured Erythrobacteraceae bacterium
GGATGGGGTGCCGCCGAACAGGTCCGTCAAGATGACCGCGCCGTTGCCGCTGTCCACGCGGCGGATCGCCTGTGCGATCTCCTTCCGCCGCTGTTCCATATCGTCGTTGGGGCCGATGCAGATGGTGGCGACGTCCGGCTGCTCGCCCACGACGTGCTCCATCGCATGCACGAACTCCTCGGCAAGCCGTCCATGCGTGACCAGGATCATTCCGATCATGCTGCGGCGCACTCCCATGCTGCGGTGCACAGCGGCCATGTGCCGCCTAACTCTTCAGGGCCGCCGCTGCGGGCGACGGAAACGGTAAAAGTCACGGCTGTTGAGGGCCTTCCAGCAATTCGGCAGCGCGGGAACCAAGGTTGCGGTGCAGCACAGTGGGCGAAAAGCCACCCTCGCGCAAGGCCTCGGCCATTCGTTCAGCCGTGAAGACGGAGCGGTGTCTCCCTCCGGTACAACCGAAGGCGATATTGACGTAGCTCTTTCCCTTTTCGGCATAATGGGGAAGCAATTCGAGCAACAAGTCGCGGATGCGCTGGAAGCTGCTTTCGAAGGCAGGGTCCGCCATGATGTGGTCGCCCACCGGCTTTTCCAGCCCCGTCCGCTCCCGCAGGCCCGGCACCCAATGCGGGTTGTCGAGGAAGCGCATGTCGAACACCAGGTCGGCGGTCGGCGGCATCCCGCGCGAGAAGCCGAAGCTGGACACCGTCACGGTCATCCCCCGCGGCGCCGTGGCGGCGAACAGCTCGCGTATGCGCATCTGCAGATCGTTGGTGGTGAAGTGCGTGGTATCGACGAGAACGCCCGCCCAGCGCCGCAGCGGCTCCAGCAGTTCGCGCTCGGCCGCGATGCCGGTCGAGACGGGCATGTCATGCGCGAGGAAATGGCGGCGGCGCGTCTCGTTGAAGCGCCGCTCCAGCTCATGCCCGGCGCAATCCAGGAACAAAGTCGTCAGGACGACCTCGCCGCTTTCTTCCAGCTGGCGCACACGTTCGATGATCTCGGCGGGCACGAAGCCGCGGGTCCGGCTGTCGAAGCCAATCGCCAGCGGATGCTTCTCCGTGTCCCCCTCGATGAGCCGCTGAAGCAGGCGGATCGGGAAGTTATCAATCGCCTCCCAGCCCAGATCCTCCAGCTCGCGAAGCGCGGTCGACTTGCCGGCGCCAAGCATGCCGGTGACGAGGAGGATCCGCTGGCGGCTGTCAGCCGAGTCGGTATCCATCCTGAGCGATGTGGCCTCGCGCGCATCACTTGTGAAGTCCTGCCGTCAGGCTCCGTGAAGCGCGAGGGCCTGCTCCGCTCGAAGCGCCAGAACGGGGCTGTCCGGCCACAGCCGAATCAGCGGGAGGGTGACGCCGTGCAAGACCAAGTGCTCCGCCCCGTCCACGAAACGCGGGGCGCCCTTATCTAGCCGCAGCACGAGCGAGACAGGCGCGGAGCTGGTGGGAAGGGTGAGCAGGCCGACATTGCGCACCTCGATCAAGCCCGCGATGCGGGGCGGGGGAAGCGCCCATAGTCGCGATCCGCGCGGCTCCAGCAGCACGCCGTCATCCCCCACCAGCACCGCGCCCCGGTCGATCAGTGCCAGCGCGAGGCTGGACTTGCCGCTGCCGGGCGGGCCTTCGATCAACAGGGCTCGCTGGCCGAGCGCCACACAGCTCGCCTGATGCGGCACAGGCTTGCTCATGCCGCGGGCAGTTCCAGCACGAGGCAGGCGCCGGCGTGGCCATCCGGACGGTCGACGACGTAGAGCGTGCCATCATGCGCCTCCGCGATCGTGCGCGCGATGGCGAGGCCGAGGCCGCTGTGATTGCCGAAGCTTTCCTCCTCCGGCCGGTGCGAGTGGAACCGGGCGAACACCTTCTCGCGTACTTCCGGCGGGATCCCCGGCCCCTCGTCGCAGATGCTCGCCCGCACGCAATCATCCAGACGTTCGACGCGCACTTCGATCCGCCCTTCGGGGGGTGAAAACGAGACTGCATTGTCGAGCAGGTTGTCGATCACGCGCTCCAGCCGCAGCGGCACGCCCATGACCAGCGCAGACCTTCCGTGCTGTTCGACCTTTACGGCGCGACCCTGGTTCAAGCCGCGTTCTTCTCGCGCCTCCACCACGTTGTCGATCAAGAGGGCGAGGTCCGTCGCCTCGAAGGTCGCGCGGCTGAGCTCCGCGTCAATGCGGCTGGCCTCTGCAATCTCGGTCACCAACCGGTCGATCCGGCGCACATCGTGAGCGGCGATCTCCGTCAGTTGCCTGCGCAGATCAGGGTCCTGCACCCGCTGGAGCGACTCGACCGCGCTGCGGAGCGAGGCGAGCGGGTTCTTGATCTCGTGCGCCACATCCGCGGCGAAGCTCTCCACCGCATCGATGCGATGGCGCAGCGCATTGGTCATGTCGGAGACAGCTCGGGCGAGCACGCCAAGCTCGTCCCCCCGTTCCTGCATTCGCGGCACCTCCACGTCCCGCTCGCGCCCCGCCCGAACACGTACCGCAGCCCGGCTGAGGCGACGCAGCGGTTCGATGATCGTGCGTGCGAGGAACAGCGAGAGGACGATGGAGACCACCAGCGAGAGGGCGATGATCGTCAGCAAAGTGGTGCGGGCGGCCCGAACCGCCATGGTGATGTCGCTCGCATTGCGCGTGGTCAGCAGCGTGACGCCCTTCAGCCCCACCGGCGCGGCGGCTGTGATGACCGGCGTACGATCCGGCGCGTGCCGCAGCTCGATCTGCGTCAGCCCCTGCTGACGCGCGCGGGCGAGTTCCGGCCATGCGTCCGCGTCCGGCTCCGCCGGCTCGATATAAGGCGGAGGGCGGCGGGCCCCGACGAGGAAGTCCACCCCTGCATCCATCCACCGCGCAAGGTCCTCCCGGAAGGGATCCGCCTCCGGGTCGCCAAAGGTGAAGGACGGCTCTGCGAGCTCGAAGCTGTCGGCGGTGAGCCTGCCCCGCGCGTCGTAGATGCGCAGCCGCATCCGCTGCTCCTTGCCGATCTGCACCAGCAGTGCTTCCTGCCGTTCGCGCGTGGCGCCGGCGAGCGCCTCCGCCGTGATCTGCGCCTCGATCCGCGCGAGCCGGTATCGCTCGTCGAGCAGCTGCCGGCGATAAGAATCGATGAAGAACAGGCTGCCCGCCAGCAGCATCAGCGGGACCAAGTTCACCGTCAGGATGCGAGCGGTGAGCGAGGTGTTCCGGCTGAAGGCGAGACGGTCCAGCCGATGGTCCCCGGTGCCGCCCGAACCTGGGCTGTCAGGCATCGCTGAAGCTGTATCCCGCGCCGTAAAGAGTGGAGATCGCGCCGAATTCCGGGTCCACGCTGCGGAATTTGCGCCGCAGCCGCTTGATGTGACTGTCGACCGTGCGATCGTCGACGAACACATCGTCAGGGTAGGCCGCGTCCATCAGCTGATTGCGGCTCTTGATCACGCCGGGTCGCTGGGCGAGCGCCTCCAGAATCAGGAACTCTGTCACGGTGAGGGAAACGGGCCGGCCATCCCAGGTGACACGATGGCGGGAGGGATCCATTTGCAAGCGCCCCCGCTGGATCAGCGGCTCGGCCACGGGCGTTTCCGGCGCGCCGGGGGTGCTGGGGCTGTCCGGCCCCGGCTCCGGCGCAGGGCCGGCGCGGCGCAGGATGGCGCGGATTCGGGCCAGAAGCAGGCGCTGGCTGAAGGGCTTCGCGATGTAGTCGTCGGCCCCCATTGCGAGGCCTGCCTCCTCATCCTCCTCCTCGTCCTTGCTGGTGAGGAAGATCACCGGCAGGTCGGAGGTCTGGCGCAGGTGACGCAGCAACTCCATTCCGTCCATTCGCGGCATCTTGATGTCGAACACGGCCAGGTCCGGCGGGTTGGCGGTGAGCGCCTTCAGCGCGGCCTCGCCATCGGAATAGAGCCGTGTCGCATACCCCTCCGCCTGCAGCGCGATCGAAAGGGTCGCCAGGATGTTGCGATCGTCATCGACGAGAGCGATGCTGCGCTGGCGCTCGCCCGCCGGGGCGGCGGCGAGAGGCTCTGCATTCATGGCAGGGGGTGCGCGCGGGAACCGAACATCGAATGCACCTTTATCGCCTCGCGCGGGGAGAGACAATCGGAGCGGCAGAATTGCGCCCGACCCTATGTTGAGGAACGGCGCTGCAGCTATCAAAATGGGACAGGTGCTAGGTGGCCGTCGATGATGCATGGTGCAAATTGACGCCGCATCGCCTGCCGACTATGCGCAAGAAGTAGTCCGCAATTAAGCGTATAAACTCATTCATTCTCTCGGGGGAGACCGTTCCAGTGACCTCGCTTTCCGTTCCGCTTTCCGCCCAGGGAATTGCCACCGACGCCACGATCTTCCCAAATCTCGGCACCGCCGCGCTTGTGGAGCAGGCGCTGATCCGAGGCGAAGGCCGCCTGACCAAGGATGGGGCGCTGCTGGTCGACACCGGCAAGTTCACTGGCCGCAGCGTGAAGGACAAGTTCGTCGTCCGCGACGAAACCACCGAGGATACGATCAACTGGGGCGCGATCAATCAGCCCATGACGGTCGAGCATTGGGCGAACCTCAAGGCCGATTTCCTGGATGCGCTGAAGGGGCAGAAGGAGCTGTTCGTTGCCGACCTGTTCGGCGGCAGCCAGCCGGAATATCGCGTGAACGTGCGCGTCATCAACCAGATGGCCTGGCACAACCTGTTCGTTCGCACCCTGCTGGTACGACCCACGGCGAGCGAGCTGGCCAGCTTCGAGCCCGAATACACCATCATCAACCTGCCCAGCTTCAAGGCCGATCCGGCGCGCCACGGCAGCCGCAGCGACACCGTGATCGCGGTGAACCTCACCGAGAAGCTCATCCTCATCGGCAACACCGAATATTCGGGCGAGATGAAGAAGGGCGTGTTCGGCCTCCTGAACTTCCTCCTGCCCGCGCAAGGGGTCATGCCGATGCACTGCTCCGCCAATATCGGCGCTGACGGCAAGAGCGCGATCTTCTTCGGGCTGTCGGGCACGGGCAAGACCACTCTCTCGGCCGATGCCAGCCGCACGCTGATCGGCGACGACGAGCACGGCTGGTCAGACCAGGCGGTGTTCAACTTCGAGGGCGGCTGCTACGCCAAGATGATCAATCTCTCGGCCGAAGGCGAGCCGGAGATCTACGCGACGACCAAGATGTTCGGCACGATCCTCGAGAACGTGACCATGGACCCTGAGACGCGCGATCTCGATTTCACCGACGACAGCAAGACCGAGAACACGCGCGGCGCCTACCCGATCGAGTTCATCCCCAACACGAGCGAGAAGAACCTCGGCCCGCCGCCGTCCAACATCATCTTCCTCACCGCCGATGCGTTCGGGGTGCTGCCTCCGATCGCGCGGCTGACGCCCGATCAGGCGATGTATCACTTCCTTTCGGGTTACACCGCGAAGGTGGCTGGTACGGAGATCGGGGTGACCGAACCCACGGCCACCTTCTCCACCTGCTTCGGCGCCGCGTTCATGCCCCGCCATCCCAGCGTCTATGGCAACCTGCTCAAGAAGCGGATTGCCGAGGGTGGCGCGACCTGCTGGCTGGTCAACACCGGCTGGACGGGCGGCAAGTACGGCGTCGGCAAGCGTATGCCGATCAAGGTGACGCGCGCCCTGCTCAATGCCGCACTCGATGGCAGCCTGAACAATGTCGAGTTCCGCAAGGATCCGAACTTCGGCTTCGACGTGCCCGTCTCCGTGCCGGGCGTGGAGGACACGATCCTCGACCCGCGCGCGACTTGGTCGGACAAGGATGAGTACGACGCGACGGCCGCCAAGCTGGTGCAGCTGTTCGTGAGCAATTTCGCACAGTTCGAAGCCCACGTTGATGAGGGCGTCCGTCAGGCCGCTCCGCAGGCCGCCTGATCCGTTCGCGAGATTTCCGGGTCATGTGCTCGGAAGTCTCGCGATACACGCGCGGGTGAGAGACCTGATTTCCCTGGTGATGCAGAACATTGTGCCGTTCGGCCGCGAGCTTGAACGGCCCCGTTAGTTCCTGGACGATCACGCCCTGCGAAGACTTTGGCCGCGGTTCCCCCCGCGAGCGTTGCGCTTTCCTGGGTCCTCAGCTCACCCCGGGCCTCATTGACAGATCACGCGCAACCCCGGGCTTTCAGGGCTTCCTCAGAGAACGGCCAGGCGTTAGCGGACTGGGATGGACTTCATCCTCTCGCTCGTCACGCTCACGGCCCTCGCGCTGGTCGTCGGCGCGTTCTTCCTTTGGCGGCGCCAGGGCGTCACCAAACAGGTGGGGCTGATGCTTCTGCTGGCAATGGTGATGATCGCCAATGTGCTGATCTGGAGCCTGCCAGCACCCACGACCGGCAGCGAGGGAGCCGATCCGGTCAGCGGCACAGGAGAATAGTCTGGCGTTTTCTAAGCCGGTTCGGGCGCGCCCGAGCGTAGCGCGCTATCGACTGCGGTCGCCGCGAGCCCGAGCATGGCTGATCCCTCTGGATTGGCAGGGTGACCTCACAGAGATAAGGGCTCTGCTCGACTCTGCCTCACCTGCTGGTCGTCAGCGCCTCACCCCGAGCAAGATTGCGACGTGTCAGGAGCTGCAGTCTCCCTGCATGGCGGAGCGATGCGACCGCGCGCTCGGCCGCATTTCTCCCACGCAGCTTAATGGATCGTGCTCACAGGCCCGGCGAGAGCCCCTCCGCGTGGGGAGGGGCAGCGTACTCAGCGGATCGTGCAGGCCGGGTCGAGCCGGAAGTCGAGATATTTGTCCACGGACGCCATCAGCTCTTCGATCTCGTTCTCGAAGAAGTGATTGGCGCGCGGGATTTCCTCGTGGTGGATGGTGATGTGCTTCTGCGTGCGAAGCTTGTCGACCAGCTTCTGCACGGAATTCGGCTGCACCACCGTGTCCGCCGCGCCCTGGATGAAGATGCCGCTGGCGGGGCAGGGGGCGAGGAACGAGAAATCGTACATGTTGGCGGGCGGGGCGATCGAGATGAAGCCGCGGATCTCCGGCCGGCGCATCAGCAGCTGCATGCCGATCAGCGCGCCGAAGCTGACGCCGGCGACCCAGGTCGTCTGCGCTTCCGGATGAATGGACTGCACCCAGTCCAGCGCCGCGGCGGCATCGCTCAACTCGCCAACACCATTGTCGAAGCTGCCCTGGCTTCGGCCGACTCCGCGGAAATTGAAGCGCAGCGTCGCAAAACCGCGATCGGCGAACGTCTTATACAGCCGCTGCACGATCCGGTCGTTCATCGTGCCACCGCCCTGCGAGTGCGGGTGGAGGATCATGGCGACAGGTGCGCGGGGCCGCGTTGCCGGGGCGAAACGGCCTTCAAGGCGGCCTTCGGGGCCGGGGAAGATGACTGATGGCATGGGCGATGCAGCTCTCGAAACAGGGTTGCCGAGGCGCGGGTGGCGCCAGGAAAGTGGCGGGCTATATAGCGATGATGCCGTTTTTCGCAATTCCCGCGCGATGACCCGTACCTACCTGGATCATGCCGCCACCACTCCGCTGCGGCCCGAGGCGCGTCTGGCGATGGAGGAGGGGCTTCGCCTGTGGGCCAATCCCTCCAGCCCGCACGCAGAGGGGCGTGCCGCGCGCCGGGCGCTGGAGGATGCGCGTGAGCGGGTGAAGGCGGCGCTCGGCTGGACGGCGGAGGTGATCTTCACCAGCGGCGCGAGCGAGGCGGCGGCGCTGGCGCTCGCTCATGCGGAGGTGGGCGAGCGTCTTGTCAGCGCGGTGGAGCACGATGCGGTGCTGCAAGCCGCCGCTGGAGCCACTGTGCTCCCCGTTCTGCCCGATGGAGCCCTGGATCTGGAGGCGCTGGAGCGCGAGCTTTCCGCAGCGGATGAGCCATTGGTGGCGGTGCAGGCGGTGAATTCCGAGACCGGCAACGCGCAGGACCTCAGCACGATTGGGGAGAAGGTTCGCGCCGGAGGCGGGCTGCTTCTGGTCGATGCGTCGCAGAGCGCGGGTAAGGTGCCGCTGCACCCGGCAGCCGATCTGGCCATCATCTCCGCCCACAAGTTCGGCGGGCCAATCGGCATCGGCGCGCTGCTGGTGCGCGACTTCGCGATGCTGGAGCCGTCGGGCGGGCAGGAGCGCGGCTATCGCAGGGGCACCGAGAACCTGCCCGGTGTGCTTGGCATGGCGGCGGCGCTGGATGCCTGCACGCAGCCATATTGCGCGCCTGATGCGACCGCGCTGATTGGGCCGTTCGCAGCGGAGGTGCGCGCGCTGGGCGGCACCTGGCTGGGGGACCGGCTCTCCGCGCCTACCGACCTGATCCACTCGCTTGCCATGCCGGGTCTTTCGGGCAGCGCGCAATTGATGCGCTTCGACATGCAGGGCATTGCCGTGAGCCAGGGGAGCGCGTGCTCTTCCGGCAGCATGCGAACCAGCCATGTGCTGGAGGCCATGGGCGTGCCGCAGGAAGAGGCGGCGCGGACGATTCGCGTCAGCCTCGGCTGGAACACCACACGCGCGGAGGTGGAGCGCTTCTGCGACGCGTGGCTCTCCATGGCGCGGCAGGCGGGCGAGCGCGCCGCGTGATCTACCTCGATTATCAGGCAACCACGCCGCTCGCCCCCGAAGCGCGGGAGGCGATGCTGCGTTGGCTCGACGGGCCGGACGGTAGCGGCTTCGGCAACCCGCACTCCCCGCACCGGCTGGGACGGCAGGCGGATGCAGCGGTGGAGGTCGCGCGGGAGCGGGTGGCGGCTCTGTTCCCTGCGGGTGGTCGCGTCATCTTCACCAGCGGCGCGACCGAGGCGCTCAACATCGCGTTGCGCGGCTGCGAACCGGCGCGAGGGGGAAGGGCGGTGGCCATCAGCGCCATCGAGCATGCCGCCGTGCTCGACACGGCCCGGGCTCTGCCGGGCGAAACCCACATCCTGCCGGTCGATCACGAGGGGCTGGTGGACCCCCGGCAGCCGCTCCCGCCCGATGTCGGCCTGGTCGCGGTGATGCAGGTCAACAACGAGATCGGCACCATCCAGCCGGTCGCGGAGCTCTATCGGAGGGCAAGGGAGCAGGGCGCGCTGTTCGTCTGCGACGCGGTGCAGGCGGCGGGGAAGATGCCGATCGCGGAGGCGGATATTATCGCCATCAGCGCGCACAAGTTTCACGGGCCGAAAGGGATCGGCGCGCTGTGGGTGCGCGATGGCGTGGAGCTGCAGCCAATCGTAACCGGGGGCGGGCAGGAAGGCGGCCTGCGCTCCGGCACGCTGAGCCCCGCTCTGTGCGCCGGCATGGGTGCGGCGGCGGAGCTCGCTTTGGAGCGGATGGAGCAGGACGCCGCCCACGTCGCGACGCTGTGGGACCGGGCGCGCGAACTCTTCGTCGGTTGGAACCTCAATGGCAGTGCGGAGGCGCGCTACAAGGGCAACCTCAACCTCCGCCTTCCGGGGCTGGATGTCGCCCGGCTGATGGCGGATGTGCGGCAGGTGTGCTTCTCTGCCGGGTCCGCCTGCGCCAGCGGATCCGGCCGGCCGAGCCACGTCCTGCAGGCCATCGGCCTTTCGGCGGAGGAAGCGAAGGGCTCCATCCGTCTCGGTTTCGGACGCTACACCACGCTTGACGATCTTGAACGTGCAGCTGAATCGCTTATGAATGCTGCGGCGCAGCAAGGATAATGGCGATCAAGGTCAAATTCGTTACACGAAGCGGCGAAATCGTGCTGGTCGAAGCCTCTGAGGGCGATCGGCTGCTGGAGGTCGCGCAAGCGGCGGGGATGCCGCTGGAGGGCACCTGCGAAGGGCAGATGGCCTGCTCCACCTGCCATATCATCGTCGCCAGCGAATGGTTCGCCAAGCTTTCCGAAGCGAGTGAGGACGAGGAGGACATGCTCGACCTCGCGGCGGGCGCCTGCCGCACCAGCCGCCTTTCCTGCCAGATCGTTCTCGACAAGGAACTCGACGGGCTCGAGGTTCGCATCCCCGGCGAGAGCCGCAACATGCAGGTCGGCTGAGGCGCCTGGCTGCGCCTTAACTTGACAAAGTTGACAGGGTGTCAAGCACCGTATCTGCAGTTAAGTCGCTGATTAAGCTCGAAAACCGGGCAAAGTTGCCACTTGACACTTCAACAGCCGTTTTCATGGCTGCTGCTTGCCGCAGCGCATGCTTCACGATGAAAAGAGCCGCGCCCGTTCTCGCCTGCTGACGCTCGCGTAGGACAGCCAGGTTGGGGGACTTCCCAGGCGACGGTCCCGCTAGACGATGTGGCAAGCTGCTGTCGCCGGTCTCGATGCCGCGCCTTGCGGATCGTGCAGGGCGGCAAGGTCTGGGGAGAGCCTGCCGCGCTTCGGCACCGGCTCCCCCCTTGGTGCCGACCTAGACCGGCTCGCTGACCTTTTGCAGCGCCTCGATCAGCGCGTTGCTGAAGGCGGGGATGTCGTCCGGTTTGCGGCTGGTGATGAGGTTGCCGTCCACCGCCACTTCCTGATCCACGACATTGGCGCCGGCATTCTTCAGGTCCGTGCGGATGGAGGGCCAACTGGTGACCGTCTTGCCGCGGATCGTGTCCGCCTCCGCCATCAGCCAGGGGCCGTGGCAGATGGCCGCCACCGGCTTCCCGCTTTCGCAGAAATCGCGGACGATCTTGACCGCCTTCTCCTCCATCCGCAGCTTGTCCGGGTTGATCTGGCCGCCCGGCAGGACGAGGGCGTCGAAATCGGCGGCCTCGGCTTCGCTGAGGGTGAGGTCGACAGCCACGGACCGGCCCCAGTCGGTCTTGTCCCAGCCCTTGATCTGGTCGTCCTTGGGGCTGACGACGACCGTGTCGAAGCCGGCCTTTTCCAGGTTGGCCTTGGGCTGTTCCAGTTCCGACTGCTCGAAGCCGTCGGTGGCGAGGATCATCACGCGCTTTGGCATGGCTCATCTCCTTGATTGGCATTGATTCCGTATTGCCCGCGCAACGAGTGGGGAAAGCCACACGTTCCATGTTTCCCCGCGAGCCGTGCCGGTGATAGGGCAGCGCGCATGGCCACCATCGACGAAGAGAAGGATCCGTTCGACGCCATCGTCGACGCTCCGTTCGACAGCGCGCTTTCGGAGCGGTATCTCGTCTATGCCCTCTCCACAATCACGGCGCGTTCGCTGCCGGACTTGCGGGACGGGCTGAAGCCGGTCCACCGCCGCTTGCTGTGGACGATGCGGCAGCTGCGGCTGGACCCAGGCAGCGCGCACAAGAAGTCCGCCCGCGTCGTCGGCGACGTCATCGGCAAGTACCACCCGCACGGCGATTCCGCAGTGTACGAGGCGATGGTCCGCCTCGCGCAGGATTTCACGCTGCGCTACCCGCTGGTCGAGGGGCAGGGGAACTTCGGCAATATCGACGGCGATAATGCGGCCGCCTATCGCTACACCGAGTGCCGGCTGACGCGCACCGCGCTGCAGCTGATGGACGGGTTGGACGAAGGGACGGTCGATTTCGTCCCCACCTACAACAACGAGGAGGAGGAGCCGGCGCTGATGCCGGGCCTGTTCCCCAACCTCCTCGCCAATGGCTCCAGCGGCATCGCGGTGGGCATGGCGACCAACATCCCCAGCCACAACGTCGCCGAGATCATCGATGCGACGCTGGAGCTGATCGAAAACCCGCATGCCGAGCATGCCCGGCTGATGGAGCTGTTCCACGGGCCGGACTTCGCCACAGGCGGCCTGATCGTGGACACGCCGGAGGCGATCTCTGCCGCTTACGAGACGGGGCGCGGCTCCTTCCGGGTGCGGGGGCGGTTCCATGCCGCCGAGGCAAAGGACGAGGCAGATCGCGAAGCCGGTGTCGAACGGCTGGGCGGCGGGCAATGGCAGCTGGTCATCTCCGAGATCCCGTATCAGGTGCCCAAGAGCAAGCTGATCGAACAGATCGCGGCGCTCATCGGCGACCGCAAGCTGCCGATCCTGGAGGATGTGCGGGACGAAAGCGATGAGCAGGTGCGCATTGTGCTGGTGCCCAAGAGCCGGAATGTGGACCCGGAGCTGCTCAAGGAAAGCCTCTACAAGCTAACCGATCTTGAGGTGCGCTTCGGCCTCAACCTCAACGTGCTGGACGCGACGCGCACGCCGATGGTGATGGGGCTGCATGAGCTGCTGTCGAACTGGGTCGCGCACCAGATCGACATTCTCCAGCGCCGCACCCGCCATCGGCTGCAGAAGATCGCGGACCGGCTGGAGCTGGTGGCAGGCTACATCATCGCCTTCCTCAACCTCGACCGGGTGATCGAGATCATCCGCACGGAGGATGAGCCGAAGCCGGTGATGATCGCCGAGTTCGAGCTGACGGACCGGCAGGCGGAAGCCATCCTCAACATGCGCCTGCGGAGCTTGCGCAAGCTGGAGGAGATGGAGCTGCGCAAGGAGCACGACGCGCTGATTGCCGAGCGGGGCGAGCTGGAGGCGCTGCTGGAATCGCCCGCCCGCCAGCGCACCCGGCTGAAGCGTGACCTCAGGGCCCTGCGCAAGGATTACGGCGAGGACACCGCGCTCGGCCGCCGCCGCACCACCATCGCCGCTGCGGCACCCACTGTAGAGTTCAGCATGGACGCGATGATCGAGAAGGAGCCGGTGACGGTGATCCTCTCGCAGCGCGGCTGGATCCGCGGGGCGAAGGGCCATGTGCCGCTGGGCGAGAATGGCAAGGGCGCGGACTTCAAGTTCAAGGAAGGCGATGGGCCCGCCTTCGCTCTCCACGCGCAGACCACGGACAAATTGCTCATCGCTTCCGACGACGGGCGCTTCTTCACCATCGGTGCGGACAAGCTGCCGGGCGCGCGCGGGTTTGGCGAGCCGATCCGCAACATGCTCGACATCGATCCGGCGGCGCAGATCGTCGCGCTGATCGTGCACCGGCCGGGCTCACGGCTGCTGCTCGCCTCCTCGCCCGGGCGGGGATTCGTGGCGGCGACGGACGAACTGCTCGCCGAGACGCGCAAGGGGCGGCAGGTGGTGAACCTCAAGGGCGATGCGAAGGTGAGTGTGATCCGCGCCATCGCGCCAGAGCACGATCATGTCGCGGTGATGGGAGAGAACCGCAAGCTCGTCGTGTTCCATCTCGATGAGCTGCCGCAGATGGCGCGCGGGCAGGGCGTCACCCTGCAGCGCTATCGCGATGGCGGCATGGCCGATGCCACGACCTTCCGGCTGGAAGACGGCCTTTCCTGGACCATGGGCGGCGAAAGCGGCCGGGTGCGGACGGAGAAGGACATCCAGATGTGGAAGGTCGCGCGCGGCGGCGCCGGTCGCTTGCCGCCAAACGGCTTCCCCCGCGACAACCGGTTCTGAAACGACAAGGGGCCGGATCGCCCTTCGGCGACCGGCCCCCTTCTGGCTCAGCGAAGCTGGAGCGGATCAGCCGCCGGTCTGCGCCGAGACCGCTGCTTCCAGATCCGCCGCGGTGGCGAGGAAGGTCAGCTTGTCCTGCTGCACGGTCATCTGATCCTTGGGCAGCTGGATCGGGCCCGCAGAGGTGTGCTCGACAACGACCATGCCGCCATCCTGCACTTCACTCACCGTCCCGACCACGAGGCCGTCCACGCTGTAGAGCTGAGCGCCGGGCACCAGCGCCGTGGCGACAGCCTCGGCCGCCTTCTGCTGCTCGGCCGTGATCGCGGCTTCAAGATCGGCCTTGTTCCAGCCGATCGTGGGGCCGCTCTCGCCTTCGCCGAACACGTTTGCGGGCAGAGTGGCGGTGAGGGTGCCGGTGTTGACGACCACGTTGGTGCCGTCGACCTGCTCGACGGTGCCGACGACGCCGCCATCAGGCCCGTAGACGGTTGCGCCCTGCGTCACGTTGGCACCCTGTGCGAGTGCCGGGGCGGTCATCGTCATGCACGCCAGCGCGGCGGCGGCGGCAAAGCTCTTCAGTTTCATCGCATTTCTCCCAATTGCATGCGTCCGGTGCGCCGATGGCGCGGGAATCGTGAGGTCGATGCGGGGAAGCAGGGCAGCGCGCAGCGCCAGCCCAAGAGGGGCGGCTCTCGCCACCAGGTGCACACTCGACCCCCTGTCGCTCCCAACGTTCTTGCGAGGGGCTTGGAATGCAATGGTTTTAACGCTCAGCCGTTGCCTCAGCGGGGTGAATGACATGGAAGAGGCACGTTCAGCGGGACAGAACCTCGTCCAGTAACTCGTTGACGCGGCTCTCATTTGGGAAGCCTTCGGCCACCCACCGGGTCTCCACCTCCTTCAGCAGTCGCGCGACCTGCGGCCCGGCGGCAATGCCGCGCGCCACGATGGTTCCGCCCTTGAGCGGGAATTGCGGGATCGCCCAATCCTGGAGCGGCGCGAGATCGGCGCCTGTCAGGAGGAGCCGGTCGATGGCCCCCTCACGGCCGAGATGGAAGGCGAGGGCTCGCGGATCGCCGGGTTCGGCATCGCGCGCCGCGGCGATGGCAAGCCGCTTTCGTTGTGCAGCGGAAAGGCGCAGGCGGGCGGCAACCTGATCGGCGATGCGCGGCTCCGGCGGCAGCAGAGCGGCCAGTCTGCGCAGCGGATCAGGCTCGACGCCCTGTGCCGCCTCCTGCGCGGCAAGACGGGCGACGGCATCGATACCGCCGATGGCAAGTTCCGGCAGCACCAGAGGCAGGACACCCTGCTCCGCCATCCGCCTCAGCGTGGAGGAAGGGTCCGGCAAGGCCAGCAGGTTCAGCAGTTCCATCGCCACCCGCTCTCGGCTGAGCCCTTTCAGCATGGGGGCCAATTCGGCGCAGGCTTCCTCCGCCTCTGCATCCAAAGCGCTGCCGAAGCGGGCCTGGAACCGGTAGTAGCGCAGGATACGAAGGTGGTCCTCGCGGATGCGCTGGCGGGCATCGCCGATGAAGCGCACGCGGCGTTCGGCGAGGTCTTCCAACCCCCCGAACCAGTCGAAGATCTCCAGCGTGCGCGGGTCCACGTAGAGCGCGTTGATGGTGAAGTCCCGCCGGGCGGCGTCTTCCCGCCACTCGGTCGAGAAGGCCACCGTTGCGCGGCGCCCATCCGTCGACACGTCGCGGCGCAGCGTCGTCACCTCGACCGGGCCGCCCGGCAGCACGGCGGTGACGGTGCCATGATCGATGCCGGTCGGCACCGCGCGGATGCCTGCCGCTTTGAGCCGGTCGATCGTTTGCTGCGGCAGATGGAGCGTGGCTGCGTCGATGTCCTTCACCGGCAGGTTGAGCAGAGTGTCGCGGACCGCTCCGCCCACCCAGCGGACCTGGTCCGCGCCCAACGCTTCGACCAAGCGGGCAAGGTCCTGCCGCTTGGTCCACTCAGCTCCGGAAAGCTTGTGGGTCAACTCAGCCATCGATCCGTTCCTGCCATTGCAGCCTGCGCGAGAGGTTGGCGAGGATCGCCGCGGTGATGCCCCAGATGCGGTGCCCTTGCCATTCGATCTCCAGATAGTGGCGTACCGCGCCGCGCCATTCGCCCTGCCGCTGCACATGGTTGGCGGGATCGAGCAGGTAGCTCAACGGCGCTTCGAACCAGGCGGAGACCTCGAGCGGATTCGGCACGATGCTGAGATCTGGCGGAACCAGCGCGAGGACAGGCGTGACGTCATAGCCGGTGCCGGTGACGTAGCGGTCGCTTGCGCCGATCATCCGTACGGCCGCCGGGTCGATGCCCAATTCCTCCTGCGCTTCCCGCAAGGCGGCAGTGGCGGCATCTTCACCGGGGTCCAGCTTGCCGCCGGGGAAGGCGACCTGCCCGGGGTGAGCGCGCATCTCCTGCGGGCGATGGGTGAGCAGGACGCCGGGTTCCGCCCGGTCCGTCACGGCGATCAGCACGGCGGCGGGGCGCAGTTCGGGCGGGGCGAAGTGCGCATCGGAGCGCAAGCCTGGCAGTTCGACACCGTGCCCTTCATCGAACAGGCGCTTCAGGCGGTCGAAGAGAATGCTCATGCCGGAATGAGGGAGAAGCGGGCACCGAGGCTGGTGACGGTTGGCCTGTCACCGTCAACGTCTGCCATTTCGACCAGTTGCAGCCAGGTCGAGCGGTCGAGCCGCGCGTCGCAGCCATGGCGGACGGAGAGGTAAATGGCGGGCGTCTCCGGATCGCCGACGGCGCGCAACGGGTGGTCGGGGCCGGCCAATACAAGCTCGTCGGTATTAAGGCGAAAGGCGAGTGCATCGCCTTTGCATTGCACATCGACGGCGATGAAAGCGGCATCCTCCACGTCGATGGACTGGCGGCATTGCGGGGTGACCAGCCAGTGCTGGCCGTCGTCCCGCACCAGCAAAGAGGCGAAGGCGCGGACCATAGCGGGGCGTTGGATCGGCAGGCCTTCGTGATACCAGGTGCCGTCGGCTGCGATGTGCATTCCGCTGTCAGCCGTCTCCGCCGGGTCCCAGCTTGTGACCGGAGGCAGCCGCCGTTCCTCCACTGCGCGGGCGATGTCCGGCAGCGACATCGAGGCGAGCTCTGGCGGCGGGTTGTAGGGCATGGCCGAAAGGGTGCCAGATGGACTCAGCCCCGCCAAGGGCCGAGCATCCCCTCCTTCGGCAGGATGGCAGGGTTCTCGCAGCGCACGAGCAGCCGCGCAGGGTCCCACGGGCCGGGGCAGCGCCACCCGGCCGTGTAGTCCGCGGTGAAGCCGAACGGCGCGTAATAGGGCGCATCGCCGATCAGCACCTGCGGCAGCGGGGCCTCCGGGTTGATCGCCGCGCCCTGTGCCGCCAGCAGCGCGCGGCCATAGCCCTGGTCCTGCCGCTCCGGCGAAACGGCGACGGGGCCGACCATGATCAGCGGGTGCGCGCGCCCGGCCTTGTCCGTCAGCGCGACCGGATAGGCCTGGATCGTGCCCGCCAGCCGCTCCTCATCGTCGAGCGCGGCGAAGCTGAGGCCGGGCAGCCAATCCATCCCCTCGCGGATCAGGTAGGCTGTGCGTTGCTGCCGCCCCGGACCGAAGGCACGGTCCAGCAGCAGCTCGATCTCGGCCGGGTCGATCGCTTCAAGCGGAATCAGGGTGGCGGTGGCGGCGCTCATGAGAGGGGCGCCGATAGGCCTGCGCGCCCCTGCTTGCAATGCGCCGCGCGACCCGCGCGCTCAGGAGGGCGTCAGGCGCAGCAGCCGGCCACCCGCGCCGTCCTCCACGATCCAGACGGAGCCGTCCGGCCCCTGCACAATGTCGCGCAGGCGCTTGCCGAAGCTGACCCGCCCCGCTTCCGTCGCGCTGGTTCCGTTGAAGGAAACCCGGATCAGCGCCATCGTGCCAAGGCCCGGGATCAGCGCGTCGCCTCGCCATTGCGGGAACAGGTTGCCCGAATAGAAGATGAAGTCGCCTGGCGCGATGACCGGGGTCCAGCCGATCGCCGCCGGGCGGAATTCCGGGCGCGTGGAGTGGTCGGGAATGTCCGAGCCATTGTAGTTGACGCCGTTGGAGACGACCGGCCAGCCGTAATTCACGCCGCGCTCCACCAGGTTGAGCTCGTCGCCGCCGCGCGGGCCGTGCTCAAGGCCCCAGAGCCGTCCTTCGCTGTCGAACTGGAGGCCGAGGATGTTGCGCTGGCCGTAGCTCCAGATCTCGCGCGAGACGCCGCCCCGGTCGGCAAAGGGATTGCCCTCCGCCGGTGAGCCGTCGAGGTTCAGCCGCAGCACCTTGCCAAGATTGTTGGACAGGTCCTGCGCAGGGTCAGCCTGCATCCGGTCGCCGGAGGTGAGGAAGAGATAGCGGCCGTCGGGTGAGAAGGCGATCTTGTGCGAGAAATGGCCGGGGCTGGCGATCTCCGGCTGCTGGCGCCAGATCACCTGCAATCCGTCGATGCGGCAGGCATCCGCGCTCTCGCAGACCAGCGTTCCGCGCCCCATGACCGCCCGCCGGGCATCGCCTTCGCCCTTCTGCGCCCAGGTGAGATAGATGGTGCGAGACGAGAGTGTGTCGGACGCCTCGCCGGGAAGGAAGGCCACGTCGCCAAGGCCGCCCTGTCCGCCATAGGCCACTTCCGGCAGGCCGGTGACCGTGCCGAGGCGCCCACTGGCGACATCCACGAACTTCATCGTGCCCTTCTTCTCCGTGATGAAGAGCGTGTTCGTGCCGGGTGCGAAGGCCATCGCCCACGGCTCGTCGAAGGTGCCATGCGCGGTGACTGCGAAGGGCGCGGCCTCCGGCAGCTGGACCGGCTCTCCGCCAGCCACCGTTGCCGCTGCGCGGGCGTTCGTCGCTGGCGTGCCGGTGGATGTGGGCGCAGTATCCCCCGACTGAGCGCCGCCGCAGCTTGCGAAGGCGAGCGCGGCGGGCAATAGGACTGCGGTCTGGATCGTCTTGCGCATGTTGGCCGGAACTCCCTCTTCTGATTTTTGTGGCGCGTTCGCTGCCGGCAGCCTCATCGTCGGCGTGGACGAGGCCGGGCGCGGCCCGCTTGCAGGACCGGTTGTGGCCGCCGCCGTGCTGCTGTGCAAGCCGAGACCTGCGGGGCTGGACGATTCGAAGAAGCTCTCCGCCGCGGACCGGGCCGTTCTGGAGGAGCGCATCCGCCGTCGCTGCGCCTACGGCATCGGCGTGGTGGAGGTGGAGGCGATCGACCGGCTCAACATCTTCCACGCGACGATGCTGGCGATGGCGCAGGCGGTGGCGCGCCTGTGCGAGGCGCTGGGCCGCGATTGCGACCAGGTTCTGGTAGACGGAAACCTGACGCCTGCCGGACGCCGCGAGGAATGGCGCTGGCCTGCGCGGGCGATTGTCGGCGGGGATGCGCTGGAACCATGCATCTCTGCCGCCTCGATCCTCGCGAAGGAGCATCGGGACCGGCTGATGCGCGAATATCATCGAGACCATCCGCATTTCGGCTGGGACAGCAACAAGGGCTATGGCACGCCGGAGCACCTCGCGGCTTTGCGCCGCCACGGCCCCACGCCGCTTCACCGCCGCAGCTTCGCGCCCGTGGCACAGCTGGAGATGTTCGGGGCCTGAAGGCCCGGGTGCCCCGCTGACGGGGATCTTTGGAAGCGAGTCGAACAGGCCACACCACAACATCTTGAGTCGAAGGAATCCGGGCGGACTCAAGATGATGTGCGGGACTCTTTTCGTTCTCCCTTGGTGAGGCTCTGCCGGGAGCGACTCGGCAGCCAGAGGACTCTTGACGGCGGAGTCAAGCACCCGCACCCTGATAACCACAGCAGGGGGCAATCAAGGCATGGGCGAACTCACGAAGATCCGCGCGAGACCGCGCGCAAAGGCGGTGGAGCGGGAACAGGATCCACTGTTTTCGCTGCCGCTGGGCCGCATCCTCCCCGGCGATTGCATCGCCGCGATGCGCAGCCTGCCGGAAAAGTGTGTGGACCTCGTCTTCGCCGACCCGCCCTACAATCTGCAGCTTGGCGGCGAGCTCAACCGGCCGGACGGCAGCCATGTGGATGCGGTGACGAACCATTGGGATCGCTTCGCCAGCTTCGCGGAATATGACGCCTTCACAAGGGATTGGCTCGCAGAGTGCAAACGCGTCCTGAAGCCGGACGGCGCGCTGTGGGTGATCGGCAGCTATCACAATATCTACCGCGTGGGCGCGACGCTGCAGGACCTGGGCTTCTGGATCCTCAACGACATCATCTGGCGCAAGACCAACCCGATGCCGAACTTCCGCGGCACGCGCTTCACCAACGCGCATGAGACGCTGATCTGGGCCAGCATGGGGGAGAAGGCGCGCTATCACTTCAACTATCGCGCGATGAAGACGCTGAACGACGAGCTTCAGATGCGCAGCGATTGGGTCATCCCGCTGTGCGGCGGGCCGGAGCGGCTGAAGGAGAACGGGCACAAGGCGCATCCGACGCAGAAGCCGGAGGCGCTGCTCTATCGGATCATGCTCGCGACCACGGAGCCGGGCGACGTGGTGCTGGACCCGTTCTTCGGCACCGGCACGACCGGCGCGGTGGCCCGGCGGCTGCGGCGCCAGTGGATCGGTTGCGAGCGAGAGGATTCCTATCGCCGGATCGCGTTGGAGCGGATCGAGGCGGCGCTGCCGCTGGACGAAAGCGCGATCGCCACGATGCAGAGCCGCAAGAGCGCGCCGCGCGTCGCCTTCGGTGCGCTGGTGGAAGCGGGCATGCTGGCTCCGGGGACCGAGCTGTTCGACAAGCAGCGGCGCTGGACGGCGACGGTGCGGGCCGACGGCTCCATCCTGAGCGGGAAGGAAAGCGGCTCCATCCACGGTGTCGGCAAGGCGCTGCAGGGCGCGCCGAGCTGTAATGGCTGGACCTTCTGGCATGTCGAGCATGAGGGGCAGCCGAAGCCGATCGATGCGCTGCGGCAGCTTTACCTACTGGCGGTGGAGGACTGAGGGGAGGGCGTTCGCGCTCGTTCCCTTCATCGGCCTCATCCCACTTCGTCAGCCTGAACTTGTTTGTGCGTTGCACGCCTATGGCTCCAGGGTCATGCCTCCGCTAGCGCCCGCGACATGGATGCTGAAACGAGTTCAGCATGACGAGTGAGGAGCGGCAGTGGCCGACAGACTCTATATTCAGCCGCTGACGCTGGCGGGAAGCCCGCAAGGTTTTGGCGGCGATGCGGTGCGGCTTGCCGGCGGCCTTTCCTATGCGCGCGAGTTCGCGGTGATCGTCGCGCGCGAAGGTGAGGTGGTCAGCCGTGAGCTGGCCACGCCTTCCACCATCGCGGACGTCTTCGCTCGCCTGCCGGACGCACTGGGGCCGGAGGCGGAGGAGCAGTGGGCGAACCTGCGCCTGGCGCACCCGCCGCTGCAGCTTGGCGAGCGCATCGTTCCGCTGGACGTGCCGCAGATCATGGGCATCCTCAACGTCACGCCGGACAGCTTCTCTGACGGCGGCAAGTTCCTCAACAATCCGGAAGAGGCGAACGCCCACGCCGCCGCGATGCTGGAAGCCGGCGCGGCGATCGTGGACATCGGGGGCGAAAGCACCCGGCCGGGCGCTGCAGCCGTGTGGGAGGGGGACGAAATCGCCCGCGTGGTGCCGGCGATCGAGCGCTGCGCGGCGATGGGCGCGGCGATCAGTCTCGACACCCGGCGCGCTGCGGTCATGCAGGCGGGCCTCGACGCCGGCGCGCATATCGTGAACGACGTCTCCGCCCTGCGCCACGATCCGCGCAGCCTGGAACTGGTCGCGGCGCGGGATGTGCCGGTGGTGCTGATGCACGCCCCCGGCTCCGTCGAGAGCAGCGGCGAGGATCTTCACGCCGGGCGGAACTACGGCAACGTGGTGCTCGACGTGTTCGACTGGCTGCGGGCCTCCCGCGACCGCGCGATGGCTGCGGGCATTGCGCGCGGGCGCATCATCCTCGATCCCGGCATCGGATTCGGCAAGTCGATGGCGGAGAACCTGGCGCTGATGAACGCGCTGCCGCTCTTCCATGCTCTTGGCCATCCGGTGTTGCTGGGGGCCAGCCGGAAGCGGATGATCGGCGCGCTTTCGGGAGAGGCGCCCGCTCACCGGCGGTTGGGTGGCAGCCTGGCGCTGGCGCTCGCAGGAATGCAGGCGGGTTGCCAGCTGATCCGGGTGCATGACGTGTTCGAGACGGTGCAGGCGCGCAACGTCTGGCGCGGGATGCGCGATGCGGCGCTGGTCGATTTCGCCGGGCTGGTGGAGGACTGAGCGGGCGCCTCCTCCTCAACCGGCTGCGGTTTCCAGACTGCGCGTCACCCTTCGGATCACGTCGTCGATCGCTTCATCACCCACGTGCTGTCCGTTGATGAACTTGCGTGCCAAAAGCACCGTGCGGTCCTGCATCGGCAGGAACCTGTATTCTGTCTTGCTGCCTTCCGCCTGCGCGGTAAACGTGAAGCCTTGTCTGTCTCCCAGCGGGGCGGGAGAAAGCGCCTCGCCCATGCCTCGGCGTATGAACTCCTGCTGATAGTCCGCCGGAGGCCTCTCTAGTACCACGAGCGTCAGCCCAGGCTCGTACTCCGCTTCGCAGGTAGTGGCGCGGCCGGGCTTGTCGTAACGGCAGACGTCCTGGCCCAGCCTCTCCGCCCGCTGTATGGGAATCAGCTTCGCGGCCCAGAACTCATCTTTCAGAGCGGGCGGAACGGCGATGAGCACCTCGGTCATGATGAGCTCAGTCGCATCGAACTGGTAGCGCAAGGGCCCGACGGTGGCTGACACCATACCGACCCCGCGAGCGGCAGGCACCTCCTCCAGAGCGGCCTCCCTCGAGGCCTGCTCCGCGTCGGCACCACCATTGTTGCAGGCTGCCAGCAGGACAGACATGCCCAGGCCCAGAACAACCCTCGCGTAATCCATGATCGACCTAACCGGATGCCCTCTGCGACGGTTCCGCAGCTCACCGCATTCGTTGAAAAATGGTGCATTCCTGCGACATTTCTCCCGTGCCGCCGAGAAGCGAGGTCAGGCCATGTTGTCGATCCCCAGCTCGCCCAGCTTGCGATACAAGGTGGAGCGGCCGATGCCGAGCCGGCGCGCCACCTCTGTCATGCGCCCACGATAGCGGCCGATCGCCAGCCGGATCACATCGGCCTCGATCTCATCCAGCCGCCGCACATGCCCCTCCGTGGTGAAGAGCGCCACGCCCAGGCCTTCGGAAGTGGGCTGCGGCGCGGCGTCCGCATTGTCGCCGATCAGCTCTGCGATCTGCGGGAAATCCTCGTGCGTAAGCGCATTGCCGTCGCAGAACACCGCGGCGCGGAACAGCACCGCCTGAAGCTGGCGCACATTGCCCGGCCAATCGAACGATGCGAGCAGCTTCAGCGCTCCATCCGTGATCCCCAGCGGCCGCAGGCCCGGCTGCTCCGCGATGCGGGCAAGGAAATGGCGGGTCAGCGCGGCGATGTCGCCATTGCGCTGGCGCAGGGGCGGCAACTCGACTCGCGTGGCGGCGAGCAGGTCCAGCAGCTCGGCCCGGAAGTTGCCTGTCGCCACCAGATCGGCCAGCGGCAGGTTGCTTGCGGCGATCACGCGTACGTCCACCTTGAAGCTGTGCCGCGCGCCGACAGGGCGCACCTGCTTCTTGGCCAGGGCTTCCGCCAGACGCGCCTGAAGATCGTCCGTGAGGCGGTCCACCTCGTCCAGCACCAGCGTGCCGCCATCGCAGGCCTGGAGGGCGCCGTCCTGCCGCTCGAAGGCGCCGGCGAAGGCGCCCTTCTCATGCCCGAACAGCACCGATTCGAGGCTTCCGACCGGCACGCCTGCAATGTTGATCATGCGGAACGACGTCTTGGCGCGGGGGCTGGCGGCATGCATGGCCCGCACCAGCATCTCCTTGCCGGTCCCGCTCTCTCCCTCGATCAGCACATGGCCATGGCCGCGCGCCGCCTTGGCCGCGCGGGCGAGCGCCGCGCGGAAGGGCGGGGCGGTGCCGACCATCGCATCGAAGTCCAGCACGGCGGGCATCTTTTCGCTGAGCGGCGTCAGCTCATCCTGCGGCGCTTCGAGCGCGGTCGCGTTCCGCAGGGCCTGCATCAGCCGTTCGGGTGTGATCGGCTTCACGAGGTAATCGTTCGCCCCGGCGCGCATCGCCTCCACCGCCAGCACGGGCGACGTGCTCGCCGTCAGCATCAGGAGCGGCAAAGCGGGGCGGTGGCTCTTGAGGTCCGCGATGACGGAGCACGCCTCCTCTCCGGGCACCGCGAGGTCGAGGATGATGGCGGACAATTGCATCCCCTGCCGCGTGCCCAGCGTGGCCACGGCCGATTCTGCATCCTTTACGCTGATCGTCCTCCAGCCCTCGCGCGCGGCGAGCGCGGTGATAAGCCGGATCTGCACCGGCTCGTCATCGATCAGCATCAAAACTCTCGGCTCGGCCTCGGCCATCCCTGCATCCTGTGGCTTAGAAGAGAGGCCGCTCGCTAAAGGGCGAGGAGTAAAGACCGGATTAAGGTTGAGCGGGCGCCGATGCGGCGATAGACGGGATGCAACCGCTTGATTGGTACGCAGGGAGAGAAGCCCGGATGGGTTCCGCCAACGACATGAAGTCCGCTGAGAAGACCTACAATCGCTTCATCGGGGCGTTGAAGTGGATGGTGCCGTTGCTCGCGGCGATTGTCCTGCTCGTCGTAATCCTGATTTCCTGAGCCTCTGGCGGGCGGAACGATGCGGATCGCGGTCCTGCAGGAGCGCGCCGCCGGGGAAACCCGCGTTGCCGCCACGCCTGAAACAGTCCGCAAATTCTGTGCACTGGGCGCCAGTGTCGCGGTAGAGCGCGGCGCCGGCGAAACTGCGTCCATCTCGGACGGGCTCTACGAAGAAGCCGGTGCCGAGCTTGGCCTGGCGGGCGAAGTCGTGCGCGGTGCCGACATCGTGCTCGGCGTCCAAGCGCCCGATCTCGCCCTGCTCGATGGGGCGGCGCCGGGTGCGTGGGTCGCGGCGCTGTTCGACCCCTTCGGCAATCGGGACCGCATTGCCGCCTATGCTGCTGCCGGGCTGGAGGCGCTGAGCCTCGAACTGATGCCGCGAATCACTCGCGCGCAGAGCATGGACGTCCTCTCCAGCCAGTCGAACCTCGCAGGCTACAAGGCGGTGCTGGCCGTCGCGGACCAGTATGGCCGCGCCTTCCCGATGATGATGACGGCCGCCGGCACGATCTCCGCAGCCAAGGTGTTCGTGATGGGCGTGGGCGTCGCGGGCCTTCAGGCAATCGCCACCGCCCGGCGGCTGGGCGCGCAGGTGTCCGCGACAGACGTACGTAGTGCTACGAGGGAACAGATCCTCTCGCTCGGCGCCAAGCCGATCTTCGTGGAGAGCGTCGCCGGCATCGAGGGCGAGGGCAGCGGTGGCTATGCCACGGAGATGAGCGAGGAGTACCAGCGGGCGCAGGCGGAGCTCGTTTCCAGCCATATCGCCAAGCAGGACATCGTCATCACCACCGCGCTGATCCCCGGTCGCGCGGCGCCGCGCCTCATCACCGACGCGCAAGTCGCCAGCATGAAGCCCGGCAGCGTGATCTTCGATCTCGCGGTGGCGCAGGGCGGCAATGTCGAAGGCTCCGTGCCGGACGAGTGCGTGGAGCGGCACGGCGTCACCATCATGGGCTACTCGAACACGCCCGCGCGGCTACCGGAGGATGCCAGCGCGCTGTTTGCCCGAAACCTTTACAACTTCCTCTCCGCCTTCTGGGACAAGGAGCAGGGAAGGCCCGTGCTGGATGAAGAAATCGGCAACGCCGTGCGGCTGACGCGCGGCGGACAAGTCGTCAACGAGAGGATCAAGGGATGAAGATGCACAAATGGCGGATCGCGCTGGCTGCCTGCGGTGCTGTTCTTGCCGCCACCGGCGCGCAGGCACAGGCTCAGGGCGCTGCGCCGAGTATCGAACTCTCGCACTTCATGTCGGCCTATTCGGTGGCCGACATCGAGGCGGTGACGGCGTTCTACGTCAACGTGCTCGACTTCGAAGTGGTGAAGGACGTGCCGCTGGGCGAGGAGATGCACTTCCGCTGGCTCAAGAAAGGCAATCAGGGGATCGAGCTGGTCCAGATGGCCGGTTCTACACCCGGGCCGCAGCGCGGAACGCCGCCGGCTCATCTGATGACCCGCGGGCCGGGCCAGCTGATGCTGCAAGTGGCGGATCTTGAGGCCACCAAGGCCGCGCTGGCGGCCAAGGGGGTGACGCCTGATGTCGATATCACCGAGGTCGCTCCGCTGGGCATCAAGGTGATGTTCGTCAACGACCCCGAGGGCAACCCGATCGAGCTCGTCCAGGTGAACGCCGGCTAGCCCGATGGACTTCATCGCCATCCTCTCGATCTTCGTGATGGCCTGCTTCGTGGGCTATTACGTTGTCTGGTCGGTGACCCCGGCGCTGCACACGCCGCTGATGGCGGTCACGAACGCGATCAGCTCCGTCATCATCGTCGGTGCGCTGATCGCGGCAGCGGAGGCAGGGAGCGCGGCGGCGAAGTGGCTCGGCCTGCTTGGCGTGGTGCTGGCGAGCGTCAACATTTTCGGCGGCTTCGCGGTCACTGAGCGGATGCTGGCGATGTACAAGAAGAAGGAGCGGCCTGCGCCCAAGGGTGAGCGGCCCTGATGCTGCTTCCTCCGGACAACGCCACCGATCTCTCCATCGTCACCGACGCTGCCCACGCGGTGAACCCGTGGGTGGCGCTGGCCTATCTCGTCAGCGGGGTGTTGTTCATTCTCGCCTTGCGGGGGCTCAGCTCGCCTGCGACCAGTCGGCGGGGCAACCGCTTCGGCATGGCGGGCATGGCGATTGCGGTGGTGACGACGCTGGTGACGCACTTTCCGCAGATCCAGCCGGTTCAGGCTCCAGACGTTTTCTGTTTCGATTGCGGCCCCAAGCCGGATTGGCCAACCGCACTCCAAATTCTCGCCGCCATCGCCATCGGCGCCATCATCGGCCTCACCACCGCACGCCGCATCGCAATGACCGCGATGCCGCAGCTCGTGGCAGCCTTCCACTCGTTGGTCGGCCTCGCCGCGGTGCTGGTCGCTGCGGCCGCGTTCCTGAACCCCGGCGCGTTCGACATCCTCGGATTGGACGGCAACATCCTCGCGGTCAGCAGGGTTGAGCTGATGCTCGGCGCGGCGATCGGGGCGATCACCTTCTCGGGCTCGGTGATCGCCTTCGCCAAGCTCAACGGCACTATGAGCGGCGCGCCGATCCTGCTGCCGGGGCGGCACATCATCAATCTCGGCACGCTGGCCGCCATCCTGATCCTGACCGCGATCTACGCACTTTCGGGCGATGCGCGGCCGGGCGAGGGCTGGATCTTCTGGGTGGTGGTGGCGCTGGCCTTCGCCATCGGCTTCCTGCTGATCATCCCCATTGGCGGGGCGGACATGCCGGTGGTGGTGTCGATGCTGAACTCCTATTCCGGCTGGGCTGCGGCGGCGATGGGCTTCACGCTGCACAACACAGCGATGATCATCACGGGCGCGCTGGTCGGCAGCTCGGGCGCGATCCTCAGCTACATCATGTGCCGGGCGATGAACCGCAGCTTCATCAGCGTCATCGCCGGCGGCTTCGGCGCGGAGGCGGCCAGCACCGGCGGCGCGGCGAAGGAGCAGCGACCTTACAAGCAGGGCAGCGCGGAGGATGCGGCCTTCATGCTGAAGCAGGCCGAAAGCGTCATCATCATCCCCGGCTACGGCATGGCGGTCGCGCAGGCGCAGCACGCTCTTCGGGAGATGGGCGACCTGCTGAAGGAGGAGGGCGTGAGCGTCAAATACGCGATCCACCCCGTCGCCGGCCGCATGCCCGGCCACATGAACGTGCTGCTGGCCGAGGCGAACGTGCCGTATGACGATGTGTACGAGCTGGAAGACATCAACTCCGAGTTCGCGCAGACGGACGTCGCCTTCATCATCGGCGCCAATGACGTGGTGAACCCCGCCGCCAAGACGGACAAGTCCAGCCCCATCTACGGCATGCCGGTGTTCGACGTGGACAAGGCCAAGACGGTGATGTTCATCAAGCGCAGCATGGGCGGCGTCGGCTATGCGGGTGTCGATAACGACGTATTCTACATGGACCAGACCATGATGCTGCTGGCCGATGCGAAGAAGATGGTCGAGGAAATCAACAAGGCTCTCGCCGCGTGAGCGGGAGGGGCGCAGCGGGAGCCGTGGCCTTGCTGCTGGCACTGGCGGGCTGCGCTCAGACCATTGCCGAGAGCCGGGTCCGTGCGGCGCTGGAGGATGCGGGGCTATCTTCCGCTCAATCGGAATGCATGGCCGCGCGAATGGTGGACCGGCTGACCATCGAGCAGCTGCGCAAGCTTGAAGCGCTCGGCCCGCGCGAGGGCGAAACGGGTCGGCCCGCCAGCCTTTCCGATTTCGTGGAGCGGGTCCGCCGGATCGGCGACGCGGAGGTGATCGCCGTCACCGCGAGTTCGGCCGGGCTGTGCGCGGCGGGTCTGGGACGGGTGGACGCTGCTGCCGTGCTTTCCTAAGTCCCTCCGCGAGCCGAACCTCGGCCAATTGCGAAGGGGGCCCAATTGCGGAAACTTGGTCTGATCGGCGGGACAAGCTGGGTTTCGACCCGAGCCTATTTCGAGCACATCAACCGCATCGTGCAGCAGCGGACTGACCGACGCACCAACGCCCCGCTGCTGATCGAAAGCCTCGATCTCTCGCAGGTCTACGCGCCCCAGACGGAGCAGGATTGGCAGCGCGCGGCGGAAGCTCTGGCGGGTAGCGCGAAGCGGCTGGAAGCAGCCGGTGCGGAGGCGCTGATCATCGGTGCGAACTCGATGCACCGGGTTTACGAGCTCGTAGCAAGCGCGGTGCATGTGCCGGTCCTGCACATCGGAACCAGCGTAGGAGAACGGCTTGCGGCGGACGGCGTGAAGGTCGCAGCGGTGATCGGCACACGTAACGTCATGACGGAGAACTTCTATCGGCGCCGGCTTGTGGCGCACGGTGTCGATTTGCTGCCTCCCGACATGAACGATGTGGGGCAGCTGGACCGCATCATCTACGACGAGCTCATGGTGGGCCGCGCCACGCGAGAGGCGGAGAGGGCGCTCAAATCCATGATCACGAACCTGGAGAAGCAGGGCGCCGGCGCCGTTGTGCTCGCCGCCACGGAGCTGGAGCAGGTGGTCGATGTCGATGCGAACGTGCTGCCGATCTACGACAGCAAGCAGATCCATGCGCGCGCCGCCGCCGAGTGGATCCTCGGCAACGGGTGACAAGCGCCGGCTGTTCGGCCTGTGTTCCCGTTGTCAACGCGCCAGCCACAGCCTAGCCGCCGGCGATGTCCTCAGCCCTCCTGACCCGCGCGCCTTACGCTGCCGATCCCTCACGATCCCGCGGGCGGGAGTTCCAGCAGGAAAGCAGCGGCGAGCGTGGCCCCCGCAGCGCGTTTCAGCGCGACCGGGACCGGATCATTCACTCCATTGCTTTCCGTCGGCTGGCCGGCAAGACGCAGGTCTTCGTCGCGCCGGATGGCGATCACTTCCGGGTGCGCCTGACGCATAGCCTTGAAGTCGCGCAGATCGGCCGGGTGCTGGCGCGGGCGTTGCAGCTGGATGAGGACCTGACGGAGGCCCTGTGCCTGGCGCACGATATCGGCCACCCGCCGTTCGGCCATTCGGGCGAAGATGCGCTGGAATCCGCGCTGGCGGGGCAGGGCGGCTGGGATCATAACGAGCATTGCCTGCGCACGCTCATGCGGCTCGACAGCCCCTATTGCGGCCTGCCCGGCCTCAACCTCAGCTGGGAGGTGCTGGAGGGGCTGGCGAAGCACAATGGCCCGGTGCATGCTCCGGGCTGGGCGCTGGCCGAGCTGGACGCCGCTTTCCCGCTGGAACTGACCGAGTGGGCTTCGCTGGAAGCGCAGATCGCCGCGCTTTCGGACGATATCGCCTATGATAATCATGACATCGATGATGGTCTGCGGGCGGGCTTCCTCTCGCTCGATGACCTGCTGACGCTGGATGAGATGGCCGAGCTGTGGCGGATGGTGGAGCGGCGCTTTCCCGGCCAGCCGCGGGATGCGCAACTGCGGGAGCTGGTGCGCACCCATATTGGCGCGATGGTCAACGACCTGCTGGAGAACACCCGCGAGCGCGTCGCCGGCATCGGCTCCACAGACGAATTGCGAGCGGCTGATGGGCCGATTGCCTGTTTCTCTCCCGAGATGGCGGCCTACGAGCGGCGGCTGAAGGCCTTCCTCTATGAGAGGCTCTATTATCACCCGGAGCAGAACGCGACCGCCGAACGCGCCCAGTCAGTGATTGCGGCGCTCTTCTCCGCCTATCGGGAAGACCCGCAGCTGCTCTCGCCCAATTGGCGAACCTCATTGCCGGAGGAGGAGCCCGCGCGCAGCCGACACATCGCCGACTTCATCGCCGGCATGACGGATCGCTATGCAATGGAGCGCCACCGTGAGATTTTCGGCCAGGTGCCGGAAGGGTTGTCCAATGTCTGAGCTCCCGAACCCATGAAGCGCCATGCCCCCGCGGCCAGCCGCAACCGAGAGCCGATCTCTGCCATTCTGACGGAGGAGCTGCCCGCGAGCGGCCTAATTCTGGAGATCGCCAGCGGCACTGGGGAGCACGCCGTCCACTTCGCGCGGACATATCCGGATCTCACCTGGCAGCCGAGCGACCCTGATCCTGACGCGCGTGCCTCCATCGATGCGTGGAGAGCCGAAGCCGCGATGCCAAATCTCCTGCCGCCACTGGCGCTGGATGCCGCCGCGAGGGAATGGCCGGTCGAGCGGGCGGATGCGATCGTCTGCATCAACATGGTGCATATCAGCCCACCTGCTTCCGCGGAGGGGCTGCTGGCAGGGGCGGGAGGGCTGCTTCCAGCGGGCGCCCCGCTCGTGCTCTACGGACCCTATCTGGAGGACGGGGTGGAAACCGCGCCGTCGAACCTGGAATTCGACCGCAGCCTGAAAGCGCGCGATCCGCGTTGGGGCTTGCGGAGTGTCGAGTGGATGGATCAGCTAGCGGCGCAGCATGGGCTCCATCGCACGCGCAGAGTGGCCATGCCGGCCGACAACCTCACGTTGATCTATCGCCGCAGCTGATACGCAAATGCCCGCCGGTGGGCCGGCGGGCATTGCAAGAAAGCGAGCCCTTCGGCTCCGTCCTAGATTTCCTCTTTCACGGTCTCCGACGCGGATTGAAGGTCCTCGCCCGCACCGGAAACGGTGTTGCAGGCGGCTACCGTCAGAGCGAACACGCCCACCGCGGCGGCGACAATTATCTTGCGGGCCATTATTCTTGTCCTTTCCAGCTCGGCGTTGAAAACGTCGCGCCAGATAACGGGATGATGGACTTCAGGTTCCCTCAGGAGAAAGTGCGCGCTTCCTGGTGCGGGCGAGGTAATGCTCCCGCCAGGCGATGACGAGGCCCGCGACGACGATCAGCGGGGCGCCCAGCCAGGTGCTCGCGGGCGGCAGCGTGTCGAACAGCACCCATCCGTACAGGGTCGCCCAGAACAGGGAGGAGTAGTCCATCACGATCACGCTCGCGACCTTGCCGAAGCGCAGCGCCGCGGTGAGCAGCAATTGCCCCACCGACCCGGTGAGGCCGATTGCCACCAGCAGCCACCAGCCCGTCGCGTCATGCGGCTTGGACACAAAGGGCAGGGCGACGACCGTCATCATCGCGCTGAACAGGGCGAAATAGAACACGATCGTCACCGGCTTGTCCGTCCGGTTGAGATCGGCGATCTGGATCGAGATCAGCGCGATCATGAAGGCCGAGCCCAGCGCCACGAGCGCGCCGAAGAGCGGGATATGCCCGCCGCCGGGGTGCGCAATCAGCACGATGCCCACAAAGCCCACGGTGACAGCCGACCAACGCCAGATGCCGACATGTTCTTTCAGCAGCAGCGCTGACAGGATCACTGCGAAGATCGGTGCCGTGAAGCCGATCGTGGTTGCCTCTGCCAGCGGAAGCAGGATCACCGCCCCGAAGGTCAGCAGCATGCCGATCGTGCCATAAAGCGCCCGCAGGAAGTGCTTGCCCGGGCGGCCTGTTGCGAGGCCACCAATGCCGGTGGTGGCCAAGACCCAGCCGAGCAGAAGCGGAATGGCGACAAACTGGCGCCAGAACATGATCTCAAGCAGATGGATGCCATGTTCCCCCGCCAGCTTGATCAGCGCCGACATGGTGGCGAGCGCGGCGATCGCGCCGAGCCGGATCAGCAAAGCGAGCATCGGGCGGTGAGCAGGGGCGGCGTTCATTGCTGCGTTGCAATAGGGGGGCCAGCCACATGTGCAACCGTTGCCATAGGCCGAATCTCGACCGATAGCGCGCCGCATGCCCGGCAAGCACTTCCTGCTCTTCGCCAGCGATGCGACGCTGATGGCGCTGTCAGGCGCGGCGCTGCTGGCGGTCGCCTTGATCGCGGTGCTGGCGGAGCGTCGCCGCAACCGTCGAAAGGCTATTGATGCGGTTGGCTGGGTGCCGTGGACGGCGATCTTCCTTGCGGCCTGTTTCGGCGCGGCGGGCCTGCTGGCGCTGGCGTTGCAGGCGTGGGGGCGGGGCTAAGCGCTGGACCGGCCCTAAGCGTTGCGACCGGCTGCTGGCGGAACCGGAGCTCTGTTTCGCTCATTAGGAGAGCTTAATCGCGCATGCCGCGCCCTAGTGCCTCAAAACAGGAGAATGAGATGGGCAGAGTCGCACTTCCAACAATCGTCGTTATCGCTCTGATCGTCATCGCGATCCTTTACTTCTTTTAGTCTCAGGCGGTCCTCGGCAAGACCAACAGTGTCGACAGACGACTGCCCAAGTGAGGACTTGAGCTAGCAGCAGCCTACAGGCACGCCTCAAGATAAGCCTGGTCGAAGCCGAACTGCCGCGCCTTTTCCAAGGTGTAGGGGCGAAGGCCGGAGGAGCGGAATTCGCCCAGAATCTTGCCGTCCTCACCTTCGTCCAGGTACTCGAAGTTGAAGAGTTCCTGCGTGACGATCACCTCGCCTTCCATCCCGATCACTTCGGTGATGTTCGTGGTGCGGCGGGAGCCGTCGCGCAGGCGCTTTACCTGAACGATCAGGTCCACGCTCTCCGCGATCTGGCGGCTGATCGCCTCCTTCGGGATCTTGATGTCGCCCATCATGATCATGTTCTCCATGCGGCCCAGCGCCTCTCGCGGAGAGTTGGCGTGGAGCGTGCACATGGAGCCGTCATGGCCGGTGTTCATTGCCGCCAGCAGGTCGAACGCCTCCGGCCCGCGGATCTCGCCCAGGATGATGCGGTCCGGCCGCATGCGGAGCGCGTTCTTGACGAGGTCGCCGATGGTGATCGCGCCCTGACCCTCCAGGTTCGCGGGCCGCGTTTCCAGCGGAAGCCAGTGAGGTTGCTGAAGGCGGAGTTCTGCCGCGTCCTCGATGGTCAGCACGCGCTCGCCCGGGTCGATCATCTTGGACAGGGCGTTCAACATGGTCGTCTTGCCGGAGCCGGTGCCGCCGGAGATGACGATGTTCATGCGCGATGCGCCGGCGATCTTGAGCGCCGTGCACATTTTCTCGTCCATCGACCCGAAGTTCTTGAGCATGTCGAGCGTGATCGGCTTCTCTGAGAACTTGCGGATGGAGATCGCGGTGCCGCGCAGGGAGAGCGGCGGAACGA
The DNA here is from genome assembly GCA_966251025.1 of uncultured Erythrobacteraceae bacterium. Taxonomy (GTDB): domain Bacteria; phylum Pseudomonadota; class Alphaproteobacteria; order Sphingomonadales; family Sphingomonadaceae; genus Croceibacterium. The sequence goes on from CBINJM010000014.1 coordinate 32,909, forward strand.
TGACGTTGACGCGGCTGCCGTCCTTGAGGCGCGCGTCGGCAAGCGGGGTGGTCTGGTCGACGCGGCGGCCGACCTGGTTCACGATGCGCTGGGCAATCTGGAACAGGTGCTGCTCGTCACGGAAGCGGATCGGTGCGACCTGCAGCTTGCCCTTCTTCTCGATGTAGGTCTGGTCCGGACCGTTGACCATGATGTCCGACACTTCGGGATCGTTCAGCAGCTCTTCCAGCGGCCCGAAGCCGAGCAATTCGTCGATCAGCACCTTCTCCAGCGCGAATTGCTCGCGCCGATTGAGGGTCAGCTTCAGCTCGACCAGCACCTCGGCGATGATGGGGCGGAATTCTTCCGACAGCTCGTCCTTGCTGAGCGTCGCGGCCGCCTCCGGGTCCACGCGCTCCAGCAAGCGGGGGAGGACCTGTTCCTTGATCTTGTGAAGGCTGGCATCGAAACCGCCGCCGTCGGACGAGGCATCGGCCACGGCATTGGCCCGGTCCGCCAATCGGCTCATCGCGTCCGGGCGCGGCGCTGCTCCGCCCGAGCCGGTCATCGCACCAGGAGCGCCGGGCTCGATTTCCGCGGTGAGGGTGCCGGGCTGATAATCCTCCATGGGAAGAGCTGATTCGAGCGCGGGGGAACGCAGGGCAGGCTCGCTTCCCTTGATCGGCCTTGCCATGCCGAATGCGGGGCGGGTGCCCGGGCTGGTGCCGAGCGCGGTCTTCCGTCCGAAAGCGTTCATTCAATCCTCGCAGCCGAGCAGTCCAAAGCGTGCGGAGCAGCCACCTCCGCGAAGCGCAGTGCTTTCGCCCTGCCGGGGGCCTTTGCGCCCGATGTGGTGAATAAGTTCCAAAGCTTGAGAGATTGCTAAGCCCTGTGCTCGGCCGCTGGAGTGACCGCAGCAGGAAGGACGGTGACCGAGACTGCGCTTCGCCTGCGCGGTCAGATAGGTTTTGCAGCCGCGCCCACACATGCCTAAGCGGGCCGCTTTGCTAAGGCATTGTGGGGGCAGCTTTCTTCATGCACCAATCGGATCGGGCGGGCCTTGCCTACGTGCTCGCCGGCTTCTCCACGCTCTCCATCGGCGATGCGATCATCAAGGGCATGGCGGGGATGTGGCCGGCACCGGCAATGGCGGCCACCCGCTATGTGCTCGCGGCGATCGTGTTGTCCGCCTTGCTCGCCCGGAAGGAGGGGTGGGGCGCCGTCTTGCGGATGCCGCGGCCGGGGCTGCAATGGGTGCGCGGCCTTTCTGTGAGCTTCGCCACCATCGCCATGTTCACGGCGGTGTGGCTGATGCCGCTGGCTGAGGCGACGACCATCACGTTTACGCAGCCGATGATCACTGCGCTCCTCGCTGCCCTGTTCCTTGGTGAGAGGCTGCGCCCGGCGGCGCTGGTTGCCACGCTGGTGGGCTTCCTTGGCGTAGTGATCGTCCTTCGGCCGAACTTCATCGAGGTGGGGCTCGGCGCGTTCTTTCCGCTGCTGGCGGCGTCCAGCATGGCGATGCTGATGATCGCCAACCGCGCCTGCGCCGGTTCCGGAAGCGTGCTGGCGATGCAGGCGTATGTTGCGCTCACGGCCTCCGTGCTCCTGATCCTGGCAACCATCATCGGCCATTTCAGCGGCCTCGAGCAGTTCCGGATGCACTGGCCTGCCTGGCACGTCTTCGCCCGCTGCGCCTTCATCGCCTTTTCGGCTACTATCGCGCACTGGCTGATCTATCTCGGCACGCAGAAAGCGGGGGCGGCCACCGTCGCGCCCATGACGTATGGCCAGCTGCTGGCGGCTGCGCTGCTGGGCTGGATCTTCTTCGGAGAGACCCCCGACGCGTTGTCGCTGCTGGGTGCAGCCATCATCATCGGCGCAGGGCTTTACCTGTGGCACATCAACCGGATGCGGGAGCCGCAGGAAGCCGTTCCCTGAGCAATCGATGAGTCGGGTGGACGAAGGCACCTGTTGGCTTTGCGGCCGTCCGCTGGGACGGCGTGTGCAGTGGCACCACCCTGTGCCCAAGGCGAAGCGCGGGAGGGAGACCGTGCCGGTGCATCCGATCTGTCACCGCACCATCCACGCCAACTTCACCAATGCGGAACTGGCGCGGGGCGGCGGCTCGCGCGATCAGCTGTTGGCGAAGGAAGCCGTCGCGCGGTTCGTCACGTGGGTGCAGGACAAGCCGCCGGACTTCCACGCGCCCACCCGCAGCAAGCGCTGACGTTTCAGCCGGGCGCTCGACTACAGAGCATCCGCCTTCTGTCGCAGCGGAAACAGCTGCCCGCGCGCAAAGCGGAAGACCAGGAGGATCATCAGCATGACGAGGAAGAAATCCACGAAGGTGGTGTAGAACAGCCAGACATCGGTGCTGGCAAGCTCTGCCACCGCGTAGTTTAGCCCCGCCATGATCAAGCCGAGCACCCCCATGCCGATCGCCAGCCGGCCAGCGTCGAGATCGGTGTAGGGAAGGTATCTCGCCATACCCTTGCCCAGCCGGTTGCCGCCCAGCAGCCCGTCCCCCAGGAACAGAACCGCGCTGATCGTGCCGACGATGGTGCCGCGCATCTTGATGGCCATGTCGTCCTGAAACAGAAGGGCGAGCCCGGCTGAAATCAGCAGCATGAACACGCCGAACAGCGCCAGCCCTCCCAGCAGGTCCACCTTCACGAAACGCTGCACCACGACCAGCGCCAGCCCGATGACTGCGCCGACGATGGCCGCGGTGGAAAGGTCCGTCAGTTTTGCTATTATGAAGAACAGGATTCCCAGCAGGATGTCGACTGTAAGGGGAACCTTGTTGGCCTTGTAGCGGCTCATGTCGGTGCTGGGGTCGGCGGCCAGTTTCGCCGCCCGTGCGGGATAGGCGATGCGGCGGCCGGGATGGCTTTCATGCACCAGAGTTCCGCCGCGGCGCACCGCAATGCCGATACTCACCCAGCTGATGTAGCCCGCCTCGACCTCGAAGACCTCACCATTTGAAAGCGTGCCGCAAAGGCGGTGATTGCGGGCTGCATCGGGGCCTAGCGTGGGGGTGAAGTCGCTTGCCTGCTCTTTGCCAGCGACATGCAACTCGCTGTGCATGCCGGCCATATCGACATGCATGACCACCTCGCAGGGCTCCCCGTCCAGCGCGAAGCGCCGGCGATATTTGGCGAGTGTGATCCCCATGACCGCCCCCCGGGTTCGAGACTATTGCAACGCCGCCTGTTTCTCTTCGGCAAGCCTGTCCAGCTCCGCACGGCTCTTCTTTTCGGCGGCGGTCTTCAGCTGGCCGCAGGCAGCGTCGATGTCGCGCCCGCGCGGCGTGCGGACGGGCGCGCTGATGCCGCCTTCGAAGATGATGTCGGAGAAGCGGCGGATCCGCTCTGGCGTGGAGCACTCGTAGGGAGCGCCCGGCCAGGGGTTGAACGGGATCAGGTTGACCTTTGCCGGCAGGTTGTAGGCGCGCAGAAGCCGGACCAGCTCCTTGGCATCTTCGTCGCTGTCGTTCTTGTCCTTCAACATCACGTACTCGAACGTGATGCGCCGCGCGTTCGAGGCGCCGGGATAGTCCGCGCAGGCCTGCAGCAGCTGCTCGATCCCGTACTTGCGGTTGAGCGGCACGATCTCGTCCCGCACCTCCTTGTTCACGGCGTGGAGCGAAACGGCAAGATTGACGCCGATCTCTTCCCCGCAGCGCTCCATCATCGGCACCACGCCGCTGGTGGAGAGGGTGATGCGGCGCTTTGACAAAGCGAGGCCATCGCCATCCATCACAAGCTGCAGCGCATCGCGCACATTGTCAAAATTGTAGAGCGGCTCGCCCATGCCCATCATCACGATGTTGGTCAGCAGGCGACCGTCCGCCGTGTATTCGGCGGCGCTTTCCTCCTCCGCCACGTCCATCCGGCCTTTCGGCCATTCCCCCAGCGCATCGCGGGCTAGCATGACCTGGCCGACGATTTCGCCCGGCGTGAGGTTGCGGACGAGGCGCATCGTGCCGGTGTGACAGAAGCGGCAGTTCAATGTGCAGCCGACCTGGCTGGAAACGCAGAGCGTGCCGCGATCCGCATCCGGGATGAACACCATCTCGAAATCGTGACCATCCGCGGTGCGCAGCAGCCACTTGCGGGTGCCATCGGTCGAATGCTGCGCCTCGACAATCTCGGGCCTGCCGATGACGAACCGCTCCGCCAGCCAGGGGCGCATCGGCTTGGCGATGTCCGTCATCTCCGCGAAGTCGCTGACACCGCGATGGTAAAGCCAGTGATAGACCTGCTTGGCCCGCAGCTTGGCCGCCTTGGCGTCCAGCCCCGCCTCCACGAACAGTTCCGTGATGCGGTTGCGGGGAAGTCCGATCAAGTCCGTTCGCCCGTCCGTGCGGGGGGTGATCCCGTCAACCACATCGGGGCGGGAAACGGGCACGGGTTCGATCGCGCCGGGGATGGGCATGAGAGCTGTGTCGGGCATGTTGCAGCGCATATAGGGTGCCGGTTGGAAAGTGCCAAATCTTCGCGCGCGGGCTCGCTCGCACAGGTGCGCAGTGGCGCGCGAACAACGATCCGCCCCGCAGGTTCCCGTCGTTCGTCGATCAATTGCAACGGTTGGTCGGTGCATCTGTTGCAGGTTTGCATCAGCGCCAACTTGTTATCTCAGGTTCATGAAACTCACCCCGATCTCTCCCATTTAGCGGGTCCTGGCCGATGGCCTTGGACAACGAAAAGACTGCAAGTGGAGTTTGAAATATGAAAAAGGGTCTCGCACTTTTGGCCGCCGGCTCGGCCGTGGCATTCGCCCTCCCGGCCGCGGCACAGCAGAACCCGGCTTTCACCGGACCGCGTGTTGAGGCGCTCGTCGGCTATGACAGCAGCAAGCCCGGCAGCTCCGAGGACATCGACAATGCCGAAGACATCGATCAGTCGCTTGACGGCATCGCCTATGGCGTCGGCATCGGTTACGACTTCGGCTTCAACGGCGTGGTCGTTGGCGTCGAAGGCGAGTGGCTCGAAACCGACGCTGACACGGACTACGATGTCTTCGCTCCGGTCGCCTTCGGCGTAAGCAACATCGATTCCGGCCGCGACCTGTATGCCGGCGTACGCGTCGGTACGCTGGTCACCCCGCAGACCCTGCTTTACGCGAAGGGTGGCTACACCAATGCGCGCTACAATGTGGCGGGGATCGACAGCACGACCGGCACCCGCGTCGATACTGACACCAATATCGACCTCGACGGCTGGCGCGTGGGCGCGGGCGTGGAGCACGCGATCACGCCGAACGTCTTCACCAAGCTCGAGTATCGCTACTCGAACTACGAGAAGGGCGAAGTTCAGGCTCCGAGCGGCGCAGAGAGCGATCGCTTCGACATCGACGCCGACCGTCACCAAGTGATGGTGGGCCTGGGCTACCGCTTCTAAGCTTCTAGCCTGAAGTCTCGGAACGGGCGCGGGATGCAGTCCCCCCGCGCCCGTTTTCGCATTTTGGCGCTTCGTTAATGCGCGCGGGCTAATGCCGCTTTCATGACGATACGCGAGAATAGCCCATTGGGCTGCGATGGCTGCCGGAACGGTCACGACCTGGGCTTTGAGCTGCGGGTCGCATTCCAGCCGATCATGGACCTCACGACCGGGGCGCCCTTTGCCTATGAGGCGCTGATTCGAGGCCCCGAGGGACAGGGCGCGGGCTGGGTGCTCGATCAGGTCAATGAGGCGAACCGCTATCGCTTTGACCAGGCGTGTCGCGTCGCCGCCATCCGGGAGGCTGTTGCCGCAGGGCTGCTGCAGACCGAGGCGCGCCTCTCGATCAACTTCCTGCCGAACGCCGTCTATTCACCCCAGGCGTGCATTCGCCTGACGCTGCACACCGCTGCCGAATGCCGGATGCCCAGCGACCGGCTGATCTTCGAGTTTACGGAGCAGGAGCGGCTCGACACAGAGCACGTGCGCCGCATCATCGAGACCTATCGTTCGCTCGGCTTCGCGACCGCTCTCGACGATTTCGGTGCCGGCCATGCGGGCCTGAACCTGCTGGCCAACATCCAGACCGATCTGATCAAACTGGACATGGACCTGGTCCGCGGCATCGACCGGAGCGCGCCGCGCCGCCGGATCGTCACCGCCATGGCAGGCCTCTGCCGCGAACTGGGCATCGGACTGATCGCCGAGGGGATCGAGACGGAGGATGAGCTCGCGGTGCTGCGCACACTCGGCATTCGTTATGTGCAGGGATATCTGATCGCGCGGCCGGAACTTGGCGGACTGCCGCTGGCGGTGCCGAGCGCCGCGCCCCGCGCCGCCTGAGGCTCAGCCTTCCGGGTAGCTGATCGCCAGCACTTCCCACTCCTTCTCGCCTCCCGGCAAGCGGACGGTTCGCAAGTCCCCCACCGCCGCGCCGCGCAGGGCGCGGGCGATGGGCGCGCTCCAGCCGATGCGGTTGGCGGAGGCATCCTGCTCGTCATCGCCGACCAGGGTGAGGGTGCGCTCATTATCATCCTCATCCGCGATGGTGAGGGTCGCGCCGAAGAAGGCACGGCTGCGGTCAGGCGCCTGCGCCGGATCGACTACCCGCGCCGCCTTCATCCGCTTCGCCAGCCAGGCAAGCTCGCGATCGATCTCCCGCATCCGCTTGCGGCCGTAGAGGTAGTCGCCGTTCTCGCTGCGGTCGCCATTGCCGGCGGCCCAGCTGACGATGGCGACGATCTCCGGCCGCTCCTTGCCGAGCAGATGATCGTAGCGTGCCTTCAGCGCCGCAAGTCCTGCGGGGGTGATGGGGTTGCCTTCAACCCGGGGCGTGGACATGGCGTGCCCTTAGCGCAGGAAGTCCTGCACCCCGCGCGCACGGCCACCCGGCGCCTGCTCCGGATAGAGCGTTTCGTACACGACCGCGTTCTCGATCACCCGTGTGACGTAGTTCTTCGTCTCGAAGAAGGGGATCTTCTCGATCCACTCGACCCAGCCGACGGCGCCGGTGCGCGGGTCGCCGTTCTCTCGCAGCCACTTGTTCACATTGCCGGGGCCCGCATTGTAGGCGGCGATCGCCAGGGGCCAGCTGCCGTACCGGGCATAGAGCCGCTGGATATGGTTGCTGCCCAGGCGGACATTGTAGCCCGCATCCTGGATCAGAGAGGCTTCGAGATACTGGACGCCGGCCTTCTGCGCCTCCTCCCGCGCGGTACCGGGCATCAGCTGCATCAGGCCGCGCGCGCCGGCATGGCTGATGGCGTTCTGTGCAAACTGGCTTTCCTGCCGGGCGATGGCGTGGACCATGGTCCAGTCCGTTCCGGCGGGCGTCACCAGCGTAGGAAAGCCGATGCGGGTGAAGCCGTCATGCCCATCCGCCGCAGCGGAATCGGAGAGGTTCACCGCGAGATCGCGCCGGCCGATATTCTGCGCCAGTTCCGCCACCAGCAGGTGTTCGCCCACGGTGGTCGCCTGGTCCGCGATCTCTCGATAGAAGCGGATGCCCGTGCGCCATGGCGCATCACGGGCGACTTCGGTGACGGCGGCGGTGATCGGCATGGCGTAGAATGCTGCACGCTCGGCTTCCGTCGGCGCTCCTTCCGGAGCGGCGGGGAAGGGGGGCATCGGGCGGCCGAGTTCCTTCAGCGCCAGCAGGCCGTAGAAGCGGTCCGCATATTGCGCGGCCGCCTCGTAATAGCGCTGTGCTCCGGCCGCATCGCCTGCTCGGGCAGCTGCGTAGCCGGCCCAGTAGAAGCCTTTGGATCGGGTCTGCGGGGTCCGTGCAGCGGCGCCGTAACGGTAGAACAACGGCGCTGCACCAGCGGCATCACCCAATTCCCACAGAGAGCGGGTGCCGCCGAGCCACACCAGCGAGGTGTAATCGTCGCGCAGCTTGTAGCCGAGCTGCGAGATGTCGGTATCCGGCAGGAACGCCTCGTCGATCCGCGCGGCGATCGCCTGAGCGGCGCGCGCGCTGCCCAGGCGGGCGACGGCGAGCTGCTCCCCCACCCAAAGCGTCTGATCGAAGGGCAGCTTCGCCAGCGGCGGGCGCTGGGAAAGGAGTGACACCGCATCCTGCGGGCTTCCCTCCAGCCGAAGCTCGCGGCTGCGATTGTAGAGATAGCCCGGGTCGGCAAGGGCACGCCCGTCAGAAATGTAGCCGTCGCCGCCCTGCAGGATCGCGAGGCGCGCGGTGAAGACGGGCCGTGCGTCCGGCGATGTCCAGGCGAGCTGCCGCTCTGCCCCCGCGCGATCCCGCTGCCAGAGCAGGGCATCCATCCGCGCGTCGTGATCGGCGGCGGTGAAGCTGTTCCCGAACGAGGCGAGGATCGCCGCCGCGGCGGTATCGCTCATCTCCCCACCGCGCCACGCTTCGCGCGCCACGTTGGCCGCTTCCGACGGACGCTGGCCCATCAAGGCGAGAGCGTATTGGGCGCGGGCCGGGTTGCCCAAGGGCGGGAAGCGATCGAAGTAGGCGACGATCCGCTCATTGGGGGCGAATTCGTTCTGCAGCTTCGCCTCTGCATATCCACGCAGGCGGCTTTCATCGGGGAAGCCGGGATAGGTCAGCAGGAAGCCGGAATAGTCGGCGAAGGAGAAGCTGGGGCTCGCCGAAAGCGCTTCCCACCGCGAGATCGCGCCTGCCATCGGTCCGGGCTGGTTCGCAACCAGGCTGGCTCTCGCCTGGTCCCACGCCGCCGCGCCATCCTGCGCGACGAGCGGAACGGAGGAGGTGAGAGCCGTGGCGAGGCAGAGCGAAGCAAGACCGTAACGAAGCATGCTGGACATCGTGGTGGGCGGCTCCTTATCAGGCGCTTAACAAGCTTGGGGGATGGCCCTGCGGCACCGGGCCGCTGCGGCAAACCCGAAGGTTACGCACATCGGGCGGGAGCCGCAAATGTTCTCTGGGTCTATCCCTGCATTGATTACCCCTTTCCGCGACGGTGCGGTGGACGAGGCCGCGCTGCGCCGGCTGGTCGACTGGCAGATCGAGAGCGGATCCACCGCGCTGGTCGCCTGCGGCACGACGGGCGAGGCTTCCACGCTCGACAATGAGGAGCACCACCGCGTCATCGCCATCGTAGTGGAGCAGGCTGCGGGGCGCGTGCCGGTAATCGCGGGCTGCGGCAGCAACGATACGCGCACGGCCTTGTGGCACATGCGGGAAGCGAAGGCGGCAGGTGCGGACGCGGCCCTGTGCGTCGCCCCCTATTACAACCGCCCGAGCCAGGAGGGGATGATTGCCCATTTCGGCCAGCTCGCCGAAAGCTGCGACCTGCCGATCGTGCTCTACAACGTGCCCGGCCGCACGGTGACGGACATGCTTCCCGCGACGGTCATCGAACTGGCGAAGCGCTATCCGGATCGGATCGTGGCGCTGAAGGATGCGAGCGGGGACCTGACCCGGATCACCACGCAGCGGATGGGCGCAGGCCCCGGCTTCTGCCAGCTCTCCGGCGACGATCCGCTGGCGCTGGCGGGATATGCGCTGGGGCAGGTCGGCTGCATCTCCGTCACCGCCAATGTCGCCCCGGCCTTCTGCGCCGAGTTCCACGAGGCGGCGGCGGCGGGCGACTTCGAGCGCGCGAGGGCACTGAACGAGCAGCTGTTTCCGCTCCACCGCGCCTTGTTCGCCGATGCCAGCCCCGCGCCCACCAAATACGCACTGGCCAAGCTGCATGACTGGCTGACGGAGGATGTGCGCCTGCCCCTTGCCCCGTGCAGCGAGCCGGCGAGGCAGGCGGTGGATGCGGCATTGGAGAGCCTGCGGGCGGGGTGATCCAACGGGTAGGGCAGGGGCAGAGCTGCGTCAGCCCCTGCTCTCACCCAAAGTATCCGCCATGACAGCGCCGCGCTGGCCCATCGGCTCCGGCGCGCCGGTGGTGGTGTCGGTTCGCGTCTGGTGCTCCATTTCGGAATCCAGCTCTGCCCCCAGCAGCACGATGTAGGCTGACAGCCACAGCCAGGTGAGCAGGACGATGATCCCGCCCAGCGCGCCATAGGTCTCGTTATAGCTGCCGAAGTTCCGCACATAGATGGAGAAGCCCAGCGTGCCGATGATCCAGATGAGGATCGCGACCGTGGAGCCGGGCGTGATCCAGCGCCACGTCGGCTTCTCGCGGGAGGGGCCGTATCGGTAGAGGACGGAAAGACCACCGATCGCAATCACCGCCATCACGGGCCAGCTCAGATAGGCGAGCGCTGACGGCAGGCCAGTCTGCTCCAGTAGAACCGGCAGGACCAGCGCAAAGGCGATGGCGACCAGCAGACCCAGGATCAGCAGCACGGTCAGGGCGAGGGCCGTGAGGGTGACGCGAATGAAGCCGCGCTTCTCATCCTCGTCATAGGCTACGTTCATCCCCTCCATCAGCGTCTTCATGCCCTTGGATGCGCCGTACAGTGCGACGGCGATCCCCAGCAGCGCCGCCCAGCCGAGGCTGGTGGAGCCTTGCGCCACCACCGTGCGCACCTGATCCTGCAGGATCTCGCCCGCGCCTTCCGGCAGCCCGGCGAGCCACTCCTCCAACGTGCGCTCCACCGTCACCGGATCGGCGAACATGCCGGCGATCGAGATTGTGGCGGCGATGGCGGGGAAGAGCGCGAGAAGTCCGAAGAAGGCGACGCCCGCCGCGATGACGGAGACGTGATCGTCGGCCAGTTCGTCCTTGGTTCGCAGGAGAATGTCCTTCCAGCCGCGTGCGGGAATCTCGGAAGGGCGCTCCGCCGATCGGCCTCTTTCCCCGGATTCGCCCGCGTCGGGGTGGGTCGGTCCGGTCGTGCCTGCGTGCATGTTCGCTTTGTCCATGCCCACTTATCGCCAATACCGGTCATGGTTCCGCCGCTCGCCCTTCCGTTTCGCGCCTCAAGGGCCTACATGCCGCGGCCCATGGCCCGACCCAAACCCGCCACGTTCGACAAGCAGAAGATCGTCGCCGAGAACCGGCGCGCGCGGTTCGACTACTTTATCGAGGATACCTACGAGGCGGGGATCGCGCTCAGCGGCACCGAGGTGAAGAGCCTGCGTGGCGGCGAGGGTTCCATCGCCGAATCCTATGCGGAGATCCATGGCGGCGAGGCCTGGCTGGTGAACGCGAACATTCCCGAATTCAGCCACGGCAACCGCTTCAATCACGAGCCCAAGCGGCCCCGCAAGCTGCTGCTCCACGCGCGCGAGGTCGAAAAGATGGTCGGCGCGGTGGAGCGCAAGGGCATGACGCTCGTCCCCCTCTCCGTCTATTTCAACAGCCGTGGCCGGGCGAAGGTGGAACTGGCACTGGCGCGCGGTAAGCAGACGCACGACAAGCGCCAGTCCATCAAGGAACGGGACTGGAAGCGAGACAAGGCGCGCTTGATGCGCGAGCGCGGCTGAGCGCTTTTTCGCGCCGCTGCGGTGCTGGGGGAGAACCCTTTGGCCACGTTCAGCACCTATTCGTGAATCGCTGTTAAGGCACGCTTCCGAGACGCAACGAAAAGTGTATGGACGCGCTGATGGCGAGGCAGGGTGACAAGTGGTGGCGGCCGAAGATGCCGACCCGCGACGAGTTGGCGGGCAACCGCTGGCTCGCGCCTATCGCGCACCGCTTCCTGAGCCCGGAATTGTGGCGATTCACCCGGCGATCCGTCCCGCGCGGAGTCGCGCTCGGGATGTTCGCGGCCTTCATCGTGCCTGTGGGCCAGATCTTCCTCTCGGCCTTTCTCGCGTTGCCCTTGCGCGCCAACGTGCCGCTCGCGGCGTTGATGACCTTCGTCACCAATCCTTTCACGCTGCCCTTTTGGCTGGTGGTGGCGAACAAGTTCGGCAGCTTCCTGCTGAAGATCGACGCGGTGGCCATCGGCGGCGCGGCGCGGGAAGAGCTGATGAGCGGGCGCTGGGAGAGCTTCGGCTGGTTTATCGAGACCGCGGGAGTGACCGCCTTCGGCTTCATCGTCCTGTCGATCCTTTCGGCCGGGATCTGCTATCTCATCTCCGGCCTGGTCTGGAGGCTGATCATCGCGCGGCGCTGGAGCAGGCGGCCGTGGGCGCGCACGCCGCAACTGTCGCCTGCTGAATGAGGGCACGCGCATCGTTTCAAGATTGCAGGGGCACAGGCGAATGATCCTGGCGCAGCGGCAGGGGGCCTCTCTCAATGAGATCCTGGTTGTGGTGGGGGCGGCACTTGTCAGCGCCGCACTGATTCATTTCGCGACCGGCAGCACCGAGGTGACGCTTGCCTATGCAGGAGGCCTTGCGGTGCTCGGCCTGGCCGGTTGGGCTGCAGGCCGGCGGCGGCAAGAGGGCGGGGGCGCGCACGATGCGCTGCCCGACTGGTCCGTCACCGCTTCCGCCATCGAGCAGCCCGGCGTGGCGATTGCCATCACCGACCGGGCGAACCGGCTGCTGTGCGCCAATTCCCCCTTCGAGGACTGGTTCGGTTCAGCCCATGCACCGCCCCGCCTTCCGCTGGAGGCCCCAGCGGTTGGGCGGTTGACGGACGCGGCGCGTGCAGCGTGGCGCGACGGCCAAAGCGGAGAGGTTGCGCTCTCCGGGGAGCGGGGGAGCTGGAGGGTGAGCGTCCGGCGTGCCGGGGCGGGCGAGGAGCATCTCGTCTGGCGCTTCGAGCAAGTAGCCTCGCCTGACATCTCGGCCACGATCGGCGATTATCTCACCGGTCCGCTCGGCCTGATGCTGAGCGCGGCAGGCGTCGAGACGGCGCTGGTCGGGGCTGACGGCGCGATCATGGCCTCTAGCGCAGGCTTTGCGCGCCGGGCGGTGGGAGATCCGCGCGCAAACGTTGCAGGGCAGCAATTCGTCTCCCTGCTGCGTTCCGACGAGCGGGACCGGATTTTTTTCGAGCGCGAAGGCCCTGAAGGCAGCCCGCAGGCGCTCGTTCCCGTGCCTGTGTCGGCACCCTCGGGAGCGAACGGTGGCCAACCCACGCTGACGCTGCTGCTGGACGGGCCGACCTGTCTCGGCGGGTGGAACGGGGAAGCCGCGCCGTCTGTGCAGCTTGAGCCGCTCCTCACCCAATTGCCGCTGGGGCTGGCAATGACGGATCGCGACGGGCGCTTCCTGTTCGCCAACCCAGCCTTTCTTCGCGCCGCCCGTGTAAATGGCGGCGAGCTGCCGCCCTATCCGTCAGACCTGGTCGTGCGCCAGGACAAGGCTGCGATGGTGGAGGCGGTGAGGCGCCACGCTCTGGGGGCCGCCTCCAGTGGTGACATCACCGTGCGGCTGCGAGCGGAGCCGGACGAGTCGATTTCGCTTGGCCTGGCCGGGGTGCGGGGCATGGGCGATGCGGCCGTGCTCCTCAGCATGACGGACAGCACGGAGGAAACGCGCCTTCGCAGGCAGGTGGCGCAGGCGACAAAGATGCAGGCTGTCGGTCAGCTCGCCGGCGGTGTTGCTCACGACTTCAACAACGTGCTGACCGCCATCATCGGCTATTGCGACCTGATGCTGCTGCGCCACCTGCCCGGCGACAGCGACTATGACGACATCCAGCAGATCAAGGCGAATTCGAACCGGGCCGCCAGCCTGACGCGCCAGCTGCTCGCCTTCTCGCGTCAACAGACGCTGCAGCCGCAGATCCTCCAGCTGCCGGATGTGCTGGCCGAAGTGAGCCAGCTTTTGAAGCGCCTGCTGGGCGCCACCATCACGCTCAGCATCCAGCACGATCGCGATCTGGGGCTGGTGCGCGCCGATCCACGACAGCTGGAGCAGGTGATCGTCAATCTTGCGGTCAATGCGCGCGACGCGATCCAGCAGCGCCGCGGCGCCCAGGCGCGCGGGCGCCTCACCTTTGCCACGCGCAGGATCACCGCCACCGATGTGCGCCGGACGGGCAACGAGATCATCCCGCCGGGCGAGTACACCGCTCTGATCGTGGAGGACACCGGAGGCGGAATCCCGCAACAGCATCTCGGCAAGATTTTCGAACCGTTCTTCACCACCAAGGAGCAGGGGAAGGGCACCGGCCTCGGCCTCTCCACCGTCTACGGGATCGTCAAGCAGTCGGGCGGGTTTATCTTCGCTGACAACGTCGAGTATCCGGACGGAACGAGGGGTGCTCGCTTCACGCTCTACCTGCCCGTCTACAACGCGACCGAGGAGGAGCTGCGAAAGACGGAACGCGAGCGGGAGCCGGCGGAGAAGGGCGGCGAGTGGTCAGGCGGCGGACGCATTCTGCTTGTAGAGGACGAGGACATGGTCCGCGCGGTTGCCGAGCGGTCGCTAACGCGCCAGGGCTACACCGTCGTGACGGCGGGCGATGGCGAAGAGGGCTTGGCCATCATGCGCGAGGATGCAGAGTTCGACCTCGTGGTCACGGATGTCGTGATGCCGACGATGGACGGGCCCACCATGGCACGCGCCATTCGCGAGATCGCGCCTGACATGCCCGTGCTGTTCATGTCCGGCTATGCCGAAAGCCAACTGCGAGACGAGATCGACATCGAGCGCATGCACTTCATCCCCAAGCCGTTCAGCGTGGCGCAGATCGTCGCCAAGGTGGGCGAGGTCCTGCGGACGGAGTGCGAATAGGGGCGCGCCGGGCCTCCAGCCTACTCACCAGAGTAATGTTGTGTTCTCCGCTTGTTCTAGCGGAACAAAGCCGATACAAAGTTGGAAAGGGCAAGATTCGGCTTGCAATCCTTGGGCACAATGGCGGAGGCGTGACGGTGACAGCGGAACTCAAACTGGTCGCAAAGGACGTTATGGACCGTCAAAAGGCACTCGACGCCGCACTCGCGCAGATCGATCGCGCATTCGGCAAGGGCTCGGCAATGAAGTTGGGCAGCCGCGAGGCGATGCAGGTTGAGGCGATCTCGACCGGCTCGCTCGGGCTGGACATCGCGCTGGGGATCGGCGGGCTTCCGCGTGGCCGCATCATCGAGATCTATGGACCGGAAAGCTCCGGCAAGACGACGTTGGCGCTTCATGCGATCGCGGAGGCGCAGAAGTCCGGCGGTACGGCGGCGTTCGTCGATGCCGAGCACGCGCTGGACCCGGTCTATGCCAAGAAGCTGGGCGTTAATATCGACGAGTTGATCGTCAGCCAGCCCGACACAGGCGAACAGGCGCTGGAGATCACCGACACGCTGGTGCGCTCCAACGCAATTGACGTCCTGGTGGTCGATTCGGTCGCCGCTCTGGTCCCCCGTGCGGAAATCGAGGGCGAGATGGGCGACAGCCATGTCGGCCTTCAAGCCCGCCTGATGAGCCAGGCGCTGCGCAAGCTGACCGGCTCCATCAGCCGCTCGCGCTGCATGGTGATCTTCATCAACCAGGTCCGCATGAAGATCGGCGTGATGTACGGCAACCCTGAGACGACGACGGGCGGCAACGCGCTGAAGTTCTATGCCAGCGTGCGTCTCGACATCCGGCGCACCGGGCAGATCAAGGATCGTGACGAGATCATCGGCAACACCACGCGCGTGAAGGTGGTGAAAAACAAGGTCGCCCCGCCGTTCAAGCAGGTCGAGTTCGACATCATGTATGGCGAGGGCATCTCCAAGATCGGCGAAATCCTCGACCTGGGCGTGAAGGCCGGGATCGTGGAGAAGTCGGGCAGCTGGTTCTCCTACGACAGCGTGCGGATCGGTCAGGGTCGCGAGAATGCGAAGCAGTTCCTGAAGGACAATCAGGAGATGCGTGACCGCCTCGAAGCGGCGATTCGCGGCCGTACGGAAAAAGTTGCCGAGGAAATGATGACCGGGCCCGACGCGGACGACATGGACGCCGAGGATTGATCATCGAGGCGCCGCTCCAGCGATCTCCGGGCGCGATGCAGGGCTGAAGCAAGCGTGAGCGGGTGGCTTTCAAGGTGTTGCATCTCCGGTTAAGCGGGATGCAACACCAAGCGGGCCTGATGCAAAGCTGGCTCGCTGGCGCGGCGCATTAGCAACATACCCACTGTTCATCGAGCCTTCCGGTGGTGGTGAACGGCTTAATCCGCTTGTTCCCACCGGGCGGTCGTCCTAACTCCGCGACATGCACTCTACGAACGACATCCGCAGGGCCTTCCTCGACTATTTCGGCGCGCGTGACCATCAGGTCGTGCCTTCCGCGCCGCTGGTGCCGTACAACGATCCGTCGCTGATGTTCGTGAATGCGGGCATGGTTCCGTTCAAGAACGTCTTTACCGGCCTTGAGACGCCGCCGGCGCCGCGGGCGGCCAGTTCGCAAAAGTGTGTGCGAGCCGGGGGCAAGCACAACGATCTCGACAATGTGGGCTACACGGCCCGCCACCTGACCCTCTTCGAGATGTTGGGCAATTTCAGCTTCGGCGACTACTTCAAGGAACGCGCGATTGAGCTCGCCTGGGGCCTTGTCACGCGCGAATACGGGCTGGACCCGAACCGCCTCACCGTTACGGTCTATCACACGGATGATGAGGCGGCAGGCCTGTGGCGCAAGATCGCGGGCTTACCGGAAGAGCGGATCATCCGCATCGCCACCAAGGACAATTTCTGGGCGATGGGCTCTGATGGTCCCTGCGGCCCGTGCTCGGAGATCTTTTGGGATCATGGGCCAGAGGTCGCCGGTGGTCCTCCCGGCTCTCCGGACGAGGATGGCGATCGCTTCGTCGAGATCTGGAACCTCGTCTTCATGCAGCACCTGCAGGAGAACGACACGATCGTCGGCGACCTGCCGCGGCCGAGCATCGACACCGGCATGGGGCTGGAGCGGATCGCTGGCGTGCTGCAAGGCGTGCACAATGTCTTCGAAACAGACACCTTCCGTAAACTGATCGAGGCGAGCCAAGATCTTGTCGGGGCGCATGCGGACGAGGCGACCATCGCCAGCCACCGCATCATCGCGGACCATCTGCGCTCCACCAGCTTCCTGATCGCGGACGGCGTGCTCCCGGCGAACGAAGGTCGCGGCTATGTGCTGCGGCGGATCATGCGCCGGGCCATGCGTCACGCGCACCTGCTCGGCGCCAAGGAGCCGCTGATGCACCGCCTCGTTCCGGCGCTGGTGACCGAGATGGGCCAAGCCTATTCCGAACTGCCGCGCGCCCAGGCGCTGATTACCGAGGTGCTGGAGCGTGAGGAAACGCGCTTCCGCCAGACGCTCGACAAGGGCCTGCGCCTGCTGGATGACGCCACGACCGAGCTTTCAGCGGGTGACAGCCTTCCGGGCGAAACCGCGTTCCGCCTCTACGACACCTATGGCTTCCCGTTCGACCTGACCGAAGATGCGCTGCGTGACCGCGGCATCGCAGTCGATCGCGCCGGCTTCGACACCGCCATGGCCCAGCAGAAGGCCGCGGCGCGCGCTGCCTGGAAGGGCTCCGGCGGCGCGGCTGAGGGCGAAGTGTGGTTCGACATTGCCGAGCGCGAGGGTGCGACCGAGTTCACGGGCTACGGGTCTGCGAAGGGGGACGGCAGGGTCGTCGCCCTCGTGGTCGACGGCGCGGAGGTCGAACGTGCAGAGGCGGGCGCCGAAGTCACCGTTCTCACGAACCAGACACCGTTTTATGGCGAAAGCGGCGGCCAGACGGGGGATGCCGGCTCGATCACCACGGAGCAGGGCCTGTTGATCGAGGTTTCCAGCACCTCCAAGCCCCTGGGCCGGCTGCACGCGCATCATGGTCGGATCGTCAGCGGCGCGATCGCAATCGGCGACACGGTGCATCTGACAGTCGATGAAGAGCGGCGGGATCGTATCCGCGCGAACCACTCGGCGACGCACCTGTTGCACGCGGCCTTGCGCAATCTGCTTGGCGCGCATGTTACACAGAAGGGCTCTCTCGTCGCCGAGGATCGCCTGCGCTTCGACTTCTCGCATCCGCAACCGCTTACGCCGCAGGAGATCGCGGCAATCGAAGCAGAGGTGAATGCAGAAATCCGGCACAACGAGGAAGTGGTCACGCGGCTGATGAGCCCGGACGATGCCATCGCTGCCGGAGCCATGGCGCTGTTCGGCGAGAAATATGGTGAGGAAGTGCGCGTCCTCTCGATGGGCCGGTCAAACGCGGGGCGGAACTTCTCTGTCGAGCTGTGCGGCGGCACGCATGTACGCGCGACTGGCGACATTGGCCTGTTCCGTATCATTTCCGAAAGCGCGGTCAGTTCCGGCGTGCGCCGTATCGAGGCGTTGACCGGCGAGGCTGCGCGTCAGTGGGTCGTCGGGCGAGAGGAAACCCTGAAGTCGCTCGCGGCGACTCTGAAGGTTGCGCCTGATGAGGCAGCCGCGCGCGTCAGCACACTGCTGGAGGAGCGGCGACGGCTCGAGCGAGAGCTGGCTGAGGCGAAGAAGCAGCTCGCGCTGGGCGGCGGCGGCGCCAAGGAAGCGGCCGCGGCGGAGGAAATCGGCGGGACCAAGTTCGCCGGCCAGGTCCTGCAGGGCATGGAAGCCAAGGCGCTGCGTGGCCTGCTCGATGAGGCGAAGAAGCGCCTGGGTTCCGGCGTGGCGGCGATCGTTGCGGTAAATGACGGGCGCGCGGCTATCGCAGTGGGGGTGACGGACGACCTCACCGGGCGGTTCGATGCCGTGGAGCTTGTGCGTGCGGGGGTGGAGGCCCTTGGCGGAAAGGGCGGCGGTGGCCGGGCCGACATGGCGCAGGGCGGTGGCCCCGATGCAGGTCAGGCGGATGCTGCGCTCGATGCCGTACGGGCGGCGCTCGCCGGCGAAACGGTCCCGGGCTAAAGATGATCTAAGGTCTTCGCGGGAACTTCGGCGCCACCTGATTCAGCGTCGATCGAAGGAGCACTCGCCCTCATGCGGGCGGAATAGCGCGTTGCCTGGGGCAACGCCCAAATCCCGACCGCGTCCGCAAGGCTGCTTCATCTCGCTTGCGGCGCTTCGCGAGAATGCCGTAGCGTCGCGCCTCGCTCTCCTGCTGGCGAGGGGGATTGCCGGCCCGTTCGACGTCTGTTTCGGCAGAGCGGGCTCTTATAGGGATTGCCGGGCTCCTGACAGCGGCCTGTGGCCAAGCGCCACGAGCCCGGTTGATCCCTCCTATACCCTAGCCGCGTGTGCCGGAGGTGCCACGCTGCGACGGCTCACTTCCTCGAGACGTGTTCGTGCCGTTCATTTCGCGGTTCAGGCGACCAGCGCCGCTTGTTCCCGCGCCTTCGTCAGCGACATTCTGCGGCTTGAACTTCTCTTCGTTGCTGACGGGCTTGGCTGGGTCCTGCTTCTCGCTCATCTGTTTGATCTCCTCGCTTTGCCCATCAACGCGTGAGGGCGGCAGGAGTTGCGCAGCTATGCGGCGGGTGCTTCGCGTTCTGCGGTGCTGGTGCGGAGCTTCGGCTTGTGATCCAGGGCGCCGCTCTGCATGATTTCTTCGCGAAATTCGTCGCGCCTCTCGTGAATCGAGGCGATGACCGGACCCATCGCCACGCCAAGCTCGACCAGCACCGCCTCGGACAGTTGAAGTGAGCTTTCGAGCGTTTCCGGCACCGCGGTGCTGGCGCCGGTGCGGTAGAGTTCAGCCGCGTGCAGCGCGTCCCGGGCGCGGGCGATGATCGGCAGGTCGGGATAGGCGGCTCGGAGCTTGCGGGTGATGCGCTGGGCGAGCACCGGCTCATCCATCGTCAGGATCACGGCCGGCGCGCGCTCCACTCCCAGCCGGTCGAGGGCGTCCCGTCTCGCGGCATTGCCGAACACCGCGTGGTAACCCTCCCGGCGGCATTGATCGATCAGGTCCGCATCGGAGTCGACTGCGACGTAGGCTTTGCCGTGGCGTGTCAGCATTTCGGCCACCAGCCGGCCGACGCGGCCACAGCCGACGATGATCACGCGCGGTTCGCCCGTGTCGAAACTCTCGTCAGAAAGAACGGCACCGGGCTCCACCTGCCGGCCCACCATTCTGCCGAGCATCGCCAGAAGGGGGGTGACGGTGAGGCCGATCGCGGTCACGATCTGCCAGAACTGGGCCGTCCCCGGTTGGATCAGCAGAGCGTTGGTGGCAGCGGCGAGCACGATCAGTGTCGTCTCGGAAGGACTCGCCATCAGGATCCCCGTCTCTGTCGCGGTTGCGCGGCGGGCGCCCATCAGCCGGAGAAGCAGGCCGGTGACGACGGCTTTCAGGGTCAGCACACCGACCACAGCCACGGCAATGGAGGCGAAATTCTCCCAGATGGTCTGCAGGTCGATCCCCATGCCGACTGTGATCAGGAACACGCCCAGGGCAAGGCCTTTGAACGGCTCGACGATCCCCTCAACCTCCGAGTGATATTCCGTTTCAGCGATGAGGAGGCCCGCGACCAGCGCACCCACGATCGGAGAGAGGCCCACGATGGCGGTGGCGAGGCTGGCGCCGATGACCACCAGAAGGCTCGCCGCGAGGAACAGCTCAGGGCTCTTCGTACGGGCAGCCTGCGCGAAGAGAATGGGCAGGGCATAGCGGCCCCCGATCATCATGGCGCCGACGACCAGCAGCCCCATCCACAGCGTGTCGAACAGGCCATCCAGCCCGTCCGCCTGTGCGAACGGGGCCAGCGCCCCGAGCATGAAGATGATCGGGACGATCGCGATATCCTCGAACAGCAGCATGGCGAGCGCTGCACGGCCCACCGGCGTGTGCGTCCCGGCGATTGGCAGCACCAGCGCTGTCGAGGACAAGGCCAGCGCCAAGCCAAGGCCAACGGCGCCAGTCCAGTACTGGCCGAGCATGGAGAGGAACGCTGCAATCAGCGACCCGATGATGAGCAGTTCCAGCGCGCCGAGACCGAAAACAAGTCGGCGCATGGCCCATAATCGGTTGAAGGAAAGTTCAAGGCCGATCGTGAACAGTAGCAGAACGATGCCGAATTCCGCGAAGGGGGCCAGCCGATCCGGGTCCGAGATGGTGAAGAAGTAGAGCCATTCATGCTCATACACCATGCGCCCGAGACCATAGGGCCCGACCAGGACACCTACGAGAATGAAGCCGATGACGGGCGTGATGCGGAAGCGGGCGAAGATCGGGATGATGAGCCCCGCCGCTCCCAGGATCACGAGCGCATCGGACATCATCGGGGAGAGTTCTACGCCATGCATTCCTGCTGTATGTCAGACAGGCGATGATTGCCGCAACGCAGGATATTGCCGCTCCGGTCGTTGTCGTCGGCGGCGGACCCGCCGGCATGATGTGCGCGTTGCTGCTGGCGCGGGCCGGCGTCCCGGTGACGGTGCTGGAAAAGCATGCGGATTTCCTGCGCGATTTTCGCGGCGACACGGTTCACCCTTCTACGCTGGAGCTGTTCCACGAGCTCGGCTGGTTGGACGAGTTGCTCACTCTTCCGCACAGCCGGATCGAGGAGGTGGGCGTGCGGGTTGCCGGGCGGTTCTGCCGGTTGGCGTCTTTACGCGGCCTCCCGGTTGCGGCGCCCTTCATCGCCATGATGCCGCAGTGGGACCTGCTCGACTTTCTAGCCGCAAAGGGGCGGCTTTATCCGGGCTTTGACTTGCGCCTGTCGACCGAGGCTGTCGGAGTGACGATGAACGGGCAAGGGCGGGTAGACGGCGTCCGACTCGCTTCCGGGGAGAGATTGGCCGCACGCCTGGTAATCGCCGCCGATGGAAGGCGTTCGGTTCTACGAAAGGAGGCGGCGCTGCCGCTGGACGTGCTCGGCGCGCCCATGGACGTGTTCTGGTTCCGCCTCGACAAACCCGGAGAGCTTGCGGGAGAAACCTTTGGCGTTCTGGCGGCCGGGCGTTTTCTCGTGATGATCGACCGAAGGGATTATTTCCAGTGCGCCTACCTGCTCCGCAAGGGGGAGGCTAACCGGGTGCGGGCGCGGGGGCTTGGCTCGTTCCGAGAGGAGTTGCGGACGCTGGTGCCTGAGCTGAGGCCTGCGTTGGATGCGCTGACGGGATGGGATCAGGTGAAGCTGCTCGATGTCGCGCTCGATCGGCTGACGCGCTGGCATCGACCGGGCTTGCTGGCGATCGGCGATGCGGCCCATGCGATGAGTCCGATCGGGGGCATCGGCATAAACCTTGCCGTGCAGGATGCGGTGGCGGCGGCGAATGTGCTGAGTGAGCCCTTGGCGTGCGGAGAAGATCCCGATCCGCTGCTCAGCCAAGTGCAGGCGCGCCGCTGGCGCGCGGTCCGGTGGACACAGGCAGTGCAGAAGTTCGCTCAGGATCGGGTCATCGAACCTCTGCTCACCCGCACCGAGCCCATCGAGCGGCCATTCCTGCCGTTGCGAATTCTCGACAAGGTACCGCCGCTGCGGCGCATCCCCGGCCGGATCATCGGGCTGGGGATCGACCGTCAGCGGATCGAGAGCCCCGACGCCTACCGCCGTTAGCCGCCACCGGGCCCATGCCCCGGGCGAGGCACGGCGCCGTCGGGATTGGCAGTGGCGCCCATGCGGGATCCTTCATCCCACTCGATGCGATAAAGATCAAACCGCCGATCCGCGAGGTTGCGGACGGTCCCTTCCGCACGGGCCCAGCTGAGATCCGCCAGGTTGACGTCGGTGATCGTCAGCGTCTCCACATTCTCCGTTGCCTCGGCGGCGATGCCGTCGCGCGCAAAGGGGAAATCGCAGGGCGTGAGAATGCAGCTCTGCGCGTACTGAATGTCCATGTTGGCAACGTTGGGCAGGTTGCCGACGTTGCCGGACAGAACGACGAAGCACTGGTTCTCGATTGCACGGGCCTGCGCGCAATAGCGCACGCGCATGTAGCCTTGCCGGCTGTCCGTGCAGAAGGGCACGAAGATGATCCGCGCCCCTTCATCCACCAGCTTGCGGGCAAGCTCCGGGAACTCGCTGTCGTAGCAGATGAGCACACCGATCGGGCCGCAATCGGTCTGGATCACGTCAATGGAATCGCCGCCCCGGATGTTCCACCAATAGCTTTCATTGGGCGTGGGGTGGATCTTCTCCTGCTCATGCACAGACCCGTCGCGCAAGCAGACATAGGCGACGTTGTGGATGTCGCCATCTTCCATGCGGGTGGGGTGAGAGCCGCCGATGATGTTGATGTTGAACTTCAGCGCCATCTCCGACAGCGCCTCGCGGATGCGCGGGGTGTAGCGGCTGAGCGCCTCGATGGACTCGACGGAAGAGAGTTCCTCCTTCTCCGCCGAAAGGAGCATCAGCGTGAACAGCTCCGGAAAAAGGATGAAGTCCGCCTCGTAGTCGCTTGCGACATCGACGAAATAGCGGACCTGTCTGATGAATTCGTCGAAGTCCTTCACTGCGCGAGCCTGCAGCTGGCAGGTGGCGATGCGGACGCTCTCAACGCCCCGCGGCACACGGAATTGGGCGCTTTCCTCC
Source organism: uncultured Erythrobacteraceae bacterium (assembly GCA_966251025.1). Classification (GTDB taxonomy): domain Bacteria; phylum Pseudomonadota; class Alphaproteobacteria; order Sphingomonadales; family Sphingomonadaceae; genus Croceibacterium. Next base: position 56,035 of record CBINJM010000014.1, read on the forward strand.
TGGTCGACGAAGGGGTTGCGCCACACCATGTGCACGGCGAAGGACTTGGACTGCTTGTCCTCCGGCAGATAATTTTTGAGGATTGCAATAGGTTCGAACCCATTGGCGAGCTGGAAGCGCAGCACTGGATCGTGCAACTTGCCGGCTACCACCCGGTCGAGATAATCCTGCGGCCCGTCCACCCGGCGCCACCAGCGGCGCAGGTTCGGCATCCGGCCACCAAAGACGATGCCCTTCAGCCCCAGTTCTTCGGCCAATGCACGGCGTTCTTCATAGAGCCGCCGCCCGATGCGGGAACCCCGAACCTTGGGGTCGACGCACATTTCGTAGCCGTAAAGCCACTCGCCGGTGGGATCGTGGCGTGATCCGTAACCGTTACCGGTAATCTCATCCCAGCTGTGCGGGGCGAGCGCCTTGTCACCCGATATTCGCATGGAGGCGCAATAGGCGACCAGCGTACCGTCAAGGATCGCGACAAAACAGCCGCCAGGGAAGTTGTTGATCTGCCCGCGGATTTCGCTGCTCGTGTAGGGTGCCAGATCCTCATAGGCACGTCTCACGAGGGCAGCGATGCGCGCGACGTCGGCTGGACGCGCAGGGCGGACTTCGAGGCGTGCTTTGGTCATCGAAGACCCTCCTTTCGCTTGCGGCTGCCGAAGGCCAAGGAGGGCTGCGCAAGGCGTTCAGGGGAACTGGCGCCAGAAGCTGCAGCGCGGGGTGGCGGGCTTCGCCAGGCCCACCTGATCGACGAAAGCAGAGAGGGCTTGCTCATCAAGCGTCTCATGCAGCTTGCCCTTGGCCAGCCCCTCGAACCCGGCGTAGAGCGGATTGCCGAAGCGGAATTGCGAATAGACTGTCTTGGACTGCGAGATACACGGCGGTCCGAATGCAGGGGTCGAGGCCTGCCCGCTGTAGGTGACGCCCTCTCGCGGACCACCTTGGCAGTTCGCCACCGCGAGCACCGCCGAGAGCACCGAACCCTCGTCCAGCGATGCGCCCAGCGTAATGGCGCTGCCTGAGCCGCCGCTGACACTGGAGTGCAGCATTCCGTCGCCGCCGCAGGTCAGATATAAATTCTTGAGCCGCGAGCACTGGTTCGTGGGCTGATCGGGAATCGTGGTGGGGCAGGCACGGTGTCCCGCCATCGGCGTAAGTGTAAGGGTCGGCGTCGGGTCGATGATATTGCCAGTGCACCCCGCCGGTCGCGACAGCACAATGGCGGCGCCGGGCATCGCGAGCGGAAAACGGGCTGCGCGCCTCATGGCGACCACTTTCCTCCTGCCCACAGCGGAGAAGGCGGAGCCTGAGACATCCAGACGGCCAAGAGGAATGCCGATACTCGCCCCGACAGACCGGACGCTCCGCGCGGGTGGCGGAGCTACACGCCTGAGCAGGGGCGCAGCATAGACGATTCCGAGACGGGCCGCCTGGCGCGCTGATCCGTCGGCTCACGCCCAGGCGGCCATCTCCTTCTCCAGGTTCTGCACGATCGCCTCGAAGAACTGCTCTGTCGTCATCCAGCTCTGGTTGGGGCCGATCAGCAGGGCAAGATCCTTGGTCATCTTGCCGCTCTCGACCGTCTGGATGCAGACCTTCTCCAGCGTCTCAGCAAAACGAACCACGTCCGGCGTGTTGTCGAAGCGACCGCGATAGATGAGGCCGCGGGTCCAGGCGAAGATTGAGGCGATCGGATTGGTGCTGGTCGCCTTGCCCTCCTGGTGCTGGCGATAGTGGCGGGTGACGGTGCCATGCGCCGCCTCTGCCTCCACCGTCTTGCCGTCCGGCGTCATCAGCACGGAGGTCATCAGGCCGAGCGAGCCGAAGCCCTGGGCAACCTGATCGGATTGTACATCACCATCGTAGTTCTTGCAGGCCCAGACGAACTTGCCGTTCCACTTGAGCGCGCTCGCGACCATATCATCGATCAGGCGGTGCTGGTACTCGATGCCCGCTTCCTTGAAGCGCTCGGCGAAGCCTTCGGTCTCGAACACTTCTTGGAACAGGTCCTTGAAGCGCCCATCATAGGCCTTGATGATCGTGTTCTTGGTCGAGAGATAGACGGGCCAGCCGCGATCCAGACCGTAGTTGAACGAAGCGCGGGCGAAATCGCGAATCGACTCATCGAGATTGTACATCGACATCGCGACGCCGGAGGCCTTGAACTGATAGACCTCACGGTCGATCACCTGCCCATCCTCGCCCTCGAACACCAGGCGCAGCGTGCCGGCGCCGGGGACGAGGAAGTCGGTGGCGCGGTACTGGTCGCCGAACGCATGGCGGCCGACCACGATGGGGTCCGTCCAGCCGGGGATCAGCCGCGGGACGTTCTGAATGACGATCGGCTCACGGAAGATCGTGCCCCCAAGGATGTTGCGGATCGTGCCGTTTGGTGACTTGTACATGTCGGCCAAGCCGAACTCGGCGACCCGGGCTTCATCCGGTGTGATGGTCGCGCACTTCACGCCAACGCCGTACTGCTTGATCGCGTTGGCGGCATCGATGGTGATCTGGTCTCGCGTCTCGTCGCGTTTCTCGATCCCGAGGTCGAAATATTTCAGATCGACATCGAGGTAGGGGAGGATCAGCCGCTCGCGGATCCATTGCCAGATGATCCGCGTCATCTCATCGCCATCGATCTCGACGATAGGGTTCGCGACCTTGATCTTCGCCATGCGGGAAATGTCCTGTTGCTGAATATCGCGGGAATGAGCGCGTCCTTAAGGAGCGTCGCGCGGCTGCGCAAGGGACCGCACCGGTGGCGTTCCTCGCAGCTTCTCTCGCGCCACATTCCGGCACGCCTCGCTGAAAGCCGGAGGTTGATAAATACGGACGGTGCGCAGATGGCGAGACGGGCCTCTGCGGTGCGCTAGGCGTTTAGCCAGACAGAGCTGGGGACCTTCATTTGGAGCGAGGTGGTTGTGGGTAAGGGAGGTGTTCGGACACATTCGGCGGAGATCCGATTGCGGGGCCTCAAGGCCCTCCGACCTTTCTCCGGCCACAGGCAGGCGAGTTTGCCATGATCTGTGAAGGTTCTACAATACGGCCTTGAGTTCTGGAGCGGTGCACGCGCGATTGACCTGCTGTTCGGTCCGCGAATATCGCGCCTTTCGGTGGACGATCAGAGCGCTTCTCGGTTGAGGAGAGCAGGAAAGGGCGAAGAAGAGTTTAACAGAGGGGCGCACAGATGAAGCCTAATGGAACCGACGAAGAGACGGGTCCCGACGGCATCTTTACGGAGAAGCAATGCCGGGTTCTTGATCTGCTGATTGAAAATAAGACATCGAAGGAAATCGCGCGCACGCTCGGAATATCGCCGTACACTGTTGATCAGCGTATCTCATTGGCGCGCGGCAGATTGGGGGTTTCGTCTCGCAATGAACTCGCGGCGCGGTATCGCGCCATGCGCAGGGCTGTTGGTGGGCCGCACTCCGATGTTGCCTCCACTGTCAGTGGCAGACAGTCGGAGGAGAGCCCCCAGGTAAGAGTTGCGCAAGCTCCGGCTGCAAATGCTGCCGGATCCATAGAGGAGGTGCGGGCCGAGCAGGAGCGGCATGATTACGCACCTACCGGGCCGGAGCGGGCGAAAATTTCCTGTCCTACAGGCGATGAGTTGGACTACCGAGTCGGGCCTGAGGTGTTTGAAGGAGCTTCCGGCGGGCTTTGGAGGATAGGTGCGATAGTCGTGACGGCTCTACTGATAGTAATGACCGTGTTGGGCTTGTTCGCCATCTTCAATCAGCTGAATGAAATGCTGGCCTGAATTCGTTCCTGCACCTCTGAAAAACGTCGCCGCTTTATAGCGTTAAACTCGGAGAACTGAGATATGCCGATGTCGAACCATGTTGCCCAGTTGCGGATCTCCCGTGAACTGCGCGAAGCGGAACTCGCTGTCGACGATGCTCTTCTCAAGCAGAGCGCCTTGCTCTCGACCCTGATCAAAGCGCGTCAGGACACGGACGCTGCTCCATTCACCGGGCATGATGCCCTGTTGCGCCTGTCCAAGTCCCAACTCACGCTGCTCTCGGCCAGCGGGGAATTGGCGCGGGTGCATTCGTCGCTGTCGAAGGTCCAGCAGGACGTGCTTGGATACGAAGCTTGCCCGGGTAACGAACCCATGTTGTTCGGCGAGCATGAGCAAAGGGCCGCGGCCTGAACTAGACCCAAGTCGCTGCCTGAGTATGCCCGTCGACCTCATCCTCGTTCTTGCCCTTTCGGCGGGCATTTTCGGCTTGGCCATCTGGCGAGGAGGCGAGCCAGAGAAGTTCGGCGCGGCGGTCATCGCGCTCAACATGTGCATCGATCTTGTCGTCCTCGAGTTTGTGGGCCGCTGGGATTTTTCGAGGTTCAGTACCACCCGATTTGTCATCGACGTTGCAGAGTTCGGTCTGTTGTTCTGCCTCGCCCTGAAGGCCAATCGGGTGTGGCCGATCTTCTCAGCGGCCGCCCAGCTGGTGGCGGTCGGGGGGAGCCTGGCGGTCCTTGGGAGCGAGGGCGGGATGCAGATTGCGTACTGGGCCGTCACACAGATGCCGCTGTTCGGCCAGCTGCTTGCATTGTTTTTCGGGACGTTGCTCCACTCACGCAGGCAGGCGATGATCGGCCCGTATCGGGATTGGCGGGTGGCGCACGCTCCCTAAACCCCTCGTCGTACCGCCTGCATGTCGGGCTAGATACTGCGCAGAACTCCGCCCGACTTCGTATACTTGCGGCTCGTATATCGGTCGCTTTTCTCGATTCCGGAGCATTCCAAAGGCAGCATCTTAGTGAGCGGCGCTAGCCCGACCGGGCGCGAGTCCCCGGTGCATCAGGCGGGGGCGAGGCTGCATGCCTGCAATCAGTGCAACGCCGGAGTTCGGCTTTGAGATTCCCAGTTCCGAGCGTGATCGACCCCAGCGTCAGCGAAGGAGGCTCCGACAGGCAGGCCAGGCACGCCCTTCTGAATGCGACGCCTGCGGTCGTTGAGCGACCGGAAGCAGATTTTTGGGCCCATGCGGCTGCCACTGAAGTCGGCCACACCGTCACCGCACGCCGGACATCGGCAGCCGAATGAGGCAACAGCGGATCTCGAACGTTCGGGCGACCGCAGTCCGGCCTTCCCCGGTGAGGATAGCCCCGCCGCCCCTGGATACTAAGCGCGATCTGGAGCGGGTGGAGCGGCCGCGTTCCGCCAGCTCTGAGGCGACTGGCAAGGAAGCCTTTGGCCGCGCGGCAGGCGGCTCTCCCGTTGTGTCGCTGCTATTTGCGCCAGGAGATCGGCCCGGGGCGGATCAGGTGCGCGCGCTTGCGGCCGTAAACCCGGCCTTCCGCGTCAGCTTCGATCCCGGAGAAGATGCAGCGCCGCTCACCTCCAGTCCTCCGGAGCGATGGCTGGAAGTGCTCGCCAACGGGCTCCCATTCGACATTCAGGGGCTCGCGCCGGGCACCTCGCAGCCGCTGTTTCCCGACACCCACCAATATGGCCTGTCCAATCTCAACGCCGGAGAGTTGGAAGCCATCAGTCTTCGGCCTGCGCTCGCGATTTCAAGCGGGCGAATTTTGCCGGTGCTGCGCAGCTTGGCCTGGCTTGCGGCGATGCTGACCGAACTGCCAGGCGTGTGTGCGGTAGGTTGGCATTCAGCGCGGGCATTGTCGGCGCCCGATCATTTCCGCGGCTCTGTTCTGCGTTGGGTGAGTGGAGGGGCGTTCCCCGGCCTAGGCCTCACTGCGCTGGTGCCCACTCCGGACGGAGCCCTGAAGAGCGAGGGGTTGGCGCTGTTTACCGGGCAGGAACTGCGGCTGGCGCCAGAACTTGTCCGTGACCGCGCCGCAGGAGCTCGACTCGCGCTGCGCCTGCTTCATTGGACGGTCGAGCACGGGCGACTGCAGGAGCCCACCCGTCTACCGGGGCCTTCGGGCGAACCACTGCTGCTCGAACCTTTAGAGAATGGGCGACTGGTGAACGTCTCCTGCGGCTGAGGATTGCAGGCCGTGAATAACGGCATGAAGCTCGCGGACGCGCATTCCCAAGCGTAACAAAAAGCCCCGCAAATCCGTGGATTTGCGGGGCTCTTGGCGATGGTGGGCGTAGCAAGGATTGAACTTGCGACCCCTGCGATGTCAACACAGTGCTCTACCACTGAGCTATACGCCCGAACCATCAAGCCGCGGCACAAGGGCGCTCCCCTGTGCGGCAGGCGGGCCGATTAGCGAAGCGTCCCCTCAAAGGCAAGGGGCAAACAAAAGATCCGAAACATCAAACAGTGGCGCTCGCCATCTCTTCCTCGAACACGCGCTTCACCTCCAGCACCAACTCCTTCAGATGGAAGGGCTTGGACAGAACGCGGCCGCGTGGGGCCTCGCCGCCGGTTTTCAGGGCGACTGCGGCGAACCCGGTGATGAACATCACGCGAGTGTAAGGGCTTACCTGGGCGCACCGCTGCGCGAGCTCGATCCCGTCCATCTCGGGCATGACGATATCCGTCACCAGGAGATCATATTCTCTGCTTTGCAGGAGCGGCAGGGCCGCCGTGCCGCGATCCACCGCGTCGACCTCGTACCCCGCTTGCTGGAGCGCTCGCGTGAGGTAGTGCCGCAGAGAATCGTCGTCCTCGGCGAGCAGAATGCGGATCATGTAGTCAGGCCCCCGGTCCTGTTGCTGAGAAAATGGCGCGTGGCTGTTCGCGGCAAGAACTCCATAGCGCAGTACGCGCCCCGATGCGCTCGTCGATTCCGTCCTGACCAGCTTTGATACAGCGGCTTTGACACTGCGGGTGCGAAGGGCCAGCTTGGCACGATGAAGCCACGAGACGAGGGGGAGGGCGAGTCGGTGCGGCGCAGTGACGCCGCCAGGCCGGACGCCAGCGCGTCAGGAGCGGGCGAAGCGCCGGCATTCACTCTCCTGATGCAGGAGAGCCCGTGCGTTCCCGTCCTTCTGGCGGTGCCGCATGCAGGTCGTGCCTACCCGCCGGAGCTGTCGGAGCGCATGCGCCAGCCTGCGCTCGCCTCGCTCCGACTGGAGGACCGCTTCGTGGATCTTCTGGCGGAGGAGGTTGCACGCGAGACTGGCGCCACCCTGCTGATCGCCCATGCACCGCGGGCGATGATCGATCTCAACCGCACACCGGACGACATGGACTGGGAGATGGTCGCCGGGGGGGCGCCGCGGGGCGCGGTGCGGCTGGCGGCAGGCAGCCGTGCGCGTAGCGGATTGGGGCTCGTTCCGCGCCGGTTGCCCGGGATGGGTGAGCTCTGGCAGCGTCCCATGACGCGGGAAGATCTGGAAGGACGCCTTGCTTACGTCCACCGGCCGTATCACGCCACGTTGGCGCAGGCGTTGGAGGTGCTGCGCGATCGCTGGGGCGCGGCCTTGTTGATCGATCTGCATTCGATGCCTCCGCTGGGACGAAAGGGGGGCGCCGATGGGGCGCCCGATTTCGTTATCGGCGATCGCTTCGGCGCCTCCTGCGGCAGCCAAATCTCGGCAACCGCTCTTCAGCATTTCGCGGAGGTGGGGCGCTCGGTGGCCCACAACCGGCCCTATGCCGGGGGCTACGTGCTTGATCGTCACGGTGCGCCGGCGCGCGGGCTTCATGCGATGCAAATCGAGGTGTGCCGCAGCGCCTATCTCGACAGGCGGCTCAGCGAGCCGGGTCCAGGACTGCCGGCAGTGGCCCGGGTGCTTGCGGCGCTTGTGCGGCGGTTGGCGGGTGAACTGGCGGGGGGCCCTGGAATGGCGCAGGCGGCCGAATAGCCCCCGGCAGCGCACGGCTTTCGCGGATAAGAAAAAACCACCTCGTGCGTGTAGCACGAGGTGGCCAAGGTTCAGGGAGGAGGTGCACCGAAGTGCACCTATCCGACCGTGCCATGAGGGAAGCGCCAGCCGGACAAAGCCAAGCTAGGCTCTCCCCAACGGATTTCAACCCCTGAACCGCGGCGGGCTTTTAGCACGCCCAGGCTTATGATTACCCTCGAATCAGCCGGCCGGCTGAACGTCGAGAGAGCCAGTCGTAGTCGCTCCCGCGTCGGGAGCACCCGCGCCCGGACCTTTGCCTTGGGTAGACTGGCGAGCGAAGATCACCCGCATCAGGTCGAGCGAGAACAGGTGCGCGAAGATCAGCGGCAGAAGCCCGTTCTCATTCCACTTGCGCAGCTGGTCGCCCCGCAGCTCGCGCAGCTTATCCTGATTGACCATCCGGAAGCCGCGATAGATGTATGGCCTATCCGGGGCGTCGTTGCGCTGGATGGCGACTTCGCCGTCCATGAGGAGGCCGGACTTTTCCAGCTCCTCGACAAAGGCCTGGGTGCGCAGGCCCGCTTCCTCGAACCGCTCGCAGAATTCGAGAAGGTTCTTGGTATGGTCGCTCGGCTGCTCGTTCGCGAAGAGCGGCTGGCCTTCCTCGAACTCACCCAGCAGGTCGCTTGTCGGATCGAAGCACAGGGACATCTGGTCCGAATTCGGATCCAGCTTGGCGAGAAGGAACGGATAACGGCGGATGTAGGCGGGGACGTAGAAGTCCTCCAGAGCCTTGCCCTCTTCATCGAAGAACACGTTGATGCCTTCGTTGAGACCCATCAGTGCCAGCGGCACGGGCTTCTCGCCCGCCGAAAACACGATCGGGAAATGACGCTGCGCCTGTGCGAACTCATCCACCGTAAGCGGGATGGCGTGCTGATTGCCGACCCAGCTGGCGCGGTCGACGGAACGGGCGTGCCAGCCAGCATGGTCGCGGCTGTTGAGCGGCATCAAGTCTTTGTAGAACAGGGGCAGGTTGGCTTGCGGCGCGCTGGCCATCATCACTCTCCGATTGTCGGACCGGCGGCCCGCGTTGCGAGCGGCGGCTTTATTAAAGCTGCGGCGCAGGCGCAAGGGAGCGGCGGTCACCCTCGCTCAGCGGAAGCGGAACAAGCTTGCCGGGATTGAGCAGCCCCTGCGGGTCCAGCGCCTGTTTTACCGCGCGCATCATGGCCAGTTGGACCGGATCGCCGAGCCGCCCCAATTCGTCCACCTTCATCTGGCCGATGCCGTGCTCTGCGCTGATGGACCCGTTCCATTGCGTCACAAGATCATGTACGAAGGCACTGATTTCCTTGCCTTGAGTTCGCTCCCAAGCGCCGCGTTCGGAGCCTTTCGGGGCCAACACGTGGTAGTGTACGTTGCCATCGCCAAGGTGCCCAAAGGCAATGGCGGTGGTGCCGGGGAAACGCTGCTCCGTCGCAGGCACGGCCTCAGCAATGAAGCTCGCCATTCGTGCCACGGGCACGGAAATGTCGTGCTGCATGGCGGGGCCGATGGCGCGCTCGGAGGCGGAGATTTCCTCGCGCAAGGTCCAGAATTGCTCCGCCTGCGTCTCATTCACGGCGAGGGTGGCGTCCTCCACAAGTCCCGCCTCGAACGCCGTCTCGAGCAGCCGCTCCGCCAGAGCGGGCAATGCATCGCGACCGGCCTGGTCTGCTGCGAGCTCGATCAGCGCATGCCACTCGTGTTCTCCGGCGAGGGGAGAGCGGGTGCCGGGCACATGCGCCAGCACCGCCTCGAGGCAGTGGCGGGGCAGCACTTCAAAGCCCTCCAGAGCGTCATTCGCAAGTGCATCGCAATGGGTGAGCAAGGCGCGTGCATCTGCAATGGAACGCAGCCCTACCCAAAGAACCGCACGGTCCGCCAAGGCCGGCAACAGCCGCAAGGTGGCCGCCGTGACGATGCCGAGCGTGCCCTCCGATCCAATCAGCAGCTGCTTGAGGTCGAAACCGCGATTGTCCTTCTTGAGCGGCGTCAGCGCATCGAACACCGATCCATCGGCGAGCACCGCTTCCAGACCCAGCACCTGGGCGCGCATCGACCCGTGGCGCAGCACCTGAGTCCCGCCGGCATTGGTGGAAATCAATCCGCCAATCGTTGCCGAACCCTTCCCGCCCAGGGTGAGCGGGAAGCGCAGGCCTTCCTTCGCCGCCGCCTCGTGCAGCGTCTGGAGGACCACGCCGGCCTCACAGGTCACTTCACGCGCCTGAAGATCGAGGCGGCGGATGGTGTTCATCCGTCGCAGCGAGAGCAGCAGCGCAGTGCCGGTGTCATCCGGGGTGGCCCCGCCGGACATCCCGCTATTGCCGCCCTGGGGAACGATGGGCACGCCATGGCTGCCGCAGAGCTTCACCAACTCCGAAAGCTCAGCGGTGGAGGATGGGGAGGCCAGGGCGACAGCTTGGCCGGTGTAGCGCCCCCTCCAGTCTGTCAGCCATGGGGCCATCAGGTCCGGATCGGTGGTCAGGCCCCGCTCCCCCAGCAAATCGCTTGCGGCTGAAAGAAATGTCGCTGTGTCTGCCATGGCCGCGCTTTGCCAGTGAGCGGGGGCCTGTGCCAAGCGGCAATACCCAGCAAGCGAGTTCAGCCGCCATTCAATCGTTGCCGGTAGGACGCGGGGGCCGGGCTCGCTCCGGCGTCCTGCAGCCGATTGCCTTTGCCGATGAACAGCTCCGCCGCACTCCTCGTTGCGCTCACGCTGACCTTGCCGGGTCTGGGCGAGCGGCTGCCCGACGTAGCGCCAGGAGAGGAGACTGCCCAAGCGGCTCCTGCGCCGGTGAGCGGCACACGGCCTGAGGTCGGCTTTCGGCCCACAGCGCCGGCCTCGCTCCGAACCATCGAGCAGGCGCACCGTCCGCCAGTCGAACAACAGGTGCGGATCGAGCAGCGGGTGATCATTCGCATCTCCCCCAGCGGGCCCGAGGTGCGCGACCGGATGCTCGCGCAGCTCCCCCGCCGGCCCATCCGCGAGAGCTTCGCCGAGCAGCCCATCGATGATTGCGTGCCGATCGACGCCATCGCGGGCGTGCAGCCGGCGCCGCAGAACCGGCTGTTGCTGTTCATGCGAGACCATCGCGTGCTCAGCGCCTCATTGGAGCGCGCCTGCAATGCGGCTGTCTTCTACTCGGGCTTCTACGTGGAGCGCAGGGAGGACGGGGCGCTATGCTCCGGCCGTGACCGGCTGCAATCGCGGGCAGGGGCGAGTTGCGAGGTGACCCAGTTCAACCGGCTCGTTGCAGTGCGCGACTGAGGGTGAACCGAGCCTCTCCTTGACTTTTGCGTGCTTCCGCGCGTAGGGCGCAAGGCGTTCAGCGGGCCGGCCGGCCACGCTCCCGCTGTCCTTCAGGAAACCAGCGGCCATTCCGGACATTCAGCCCACATGAAATTTGCCGATCTCGGCCTGTCAGACGAATTGCTCCGCGCGGTGGAAGCCGCGGGTTATACGGAGCCGACCCCGATCCAGGCGCAGGCGATCCCCCAGATCCACATGATGAAGGATCTGATCGCCGTCGCCCAGACCGGCACCGGCAAGACGGCAAGCTTCGTCCTGCCGATGATCGATGTCCTTTCCAACGGCCGCCGCCGCGCCCGCATGCCGCGCTCCCTGATCCTGGAGCCGACGCGGGAACTGGCGATGCAGGTGGCGGAAAATTTCGAGAAGTATGGCGTCAACCACGACCTGAAGATGGCGCTGCTCATCGGCGGCGTGCAGATGGGTGATCAGGTCAAGGCGCTGGACGAAGGCGTGGACGTGCTGATCGCCACGCCGGGCCGGCTGATGGACCTGTTCGAGCGCGGCAAGATCATGCTCAACGGCTGCGAGCTGCTCGTGATCGACGAGGCGGACCGGATGCTCGACATGGGGTTCATCCCGGACATCGAGTTCATCTGCGAGAAACTGCCGACTACACGGCAGACGCTGCTGTTCTCGGCTACCATGCCGGGACCGATCAAGAAGCTGGCGGACCGCTTCCTGAGCAACCCGAAATATATCGAGGTGGCGCGGCCGGCGACTGCCAACATCAACATCGCCCAGCACAAGGTGATGGTTTCCGCCCGCAACAAGCGCGAGGCTCTGCGTCAGCTGCTGCGCAGCGACGACGTACAGACGGCCATCATCTTCGCCAACCGCAAGACGACCGTGCGGGAGCTCAACAAGAGCCTGCAGCGCAGCGGATTCGCCAGCAGCGAGATCCATGGCGACATGGACCAGCCGAGCCGCATGGCGGAACTCGACCGCTTCAAGAAGGGCGAGGTCAACATCCTTGTCGCCAGCGATGTCGCCGCGCGCGGGCTGGACATCAAAGGCGTGAGCCACGTGTTCAACTTCGACACGCCCTGGCATCCTGACGACTACGTCCACCGGATCGGCCGCACCGGCCGCGCTGGCGCCAAGGGGCGGGCCTTCACCTTCGTGGCGCCCGACGATGCCGAAGCGATTGCGAATGTCGAGAAGCTGACCGGGATGAAGATCCCTCTCTATACTCTCGACGCAGTTGATGCCGAGGAGGCGCCCCGTAAGGGCCGCAGCGAAGAGAAGCCCGAGCGGCCAGAGCGGACCGAGCGCGCCCGCAAGGAGCGGGCAGAAGAGAAGCCGCGCCGCGAGAGGCAGGTTGCGGGGGACCGGCCTCGGCGTGAGAGGGATGTCGTCGACGAGAAATCGAGGAGTGCAAGCCGCAAACCTCAAGACGAGCAGCGGCGAGCGGCCGAGCCAGCCCTTCAGGAGGAACGGAGCGAGCCCGGCCAGTGGAACGGCCCGGTGCCCAGCTTCCTAGGTGTCTCCGCGCTTTAAGGCCACACAAGCCCGTCCGACTGGGCCTTTGCTGCCTAGAGAGTAAAGGGCAGCTGCCGGAAATAATGTCCGCCTCCCACGAGCTCGCGCGCCCGCATTCCGAAGAACGAGCTTGCCGTTCTGGTGGGGACTTGCCGACGATCTATTTGATCGGGAGCGATGAACGCGCCGACCGGTCAAACCTTCTTCACAAAACTGTCGATGACCCGCTTGCGACCGCTCGCCTCGAAATCGATCTCCAGCTTGTTGCCTTCCTGGCCAACCACTTCGCCATAACCGAACTTGTCGTGGAACACGCGGTTGCCGATCCCGATGTCGCCGCGCGGCTTGGAGGCGAAGCTGGCGGCACTGCGTGTCGCTTCTTTGATCCGGGCCGGGGCGGTGTCGTAGCCGGTGGAGAGCGCGCGCTGCCAGCCGGGCCCGCGAGACTGGGCACGTTGAGGCGCCGCAGCCGACACATGGGCGAAGGGGTCCTCCGTCTCGGACCAATTCGCGCGCCAAAGGGAGGCACCGCCGGTCATGGTCGTCTCGCTGGTCACATGCTCCTCCGGCAACTCCGCGATAAAGCGTGAAGGGATGGAACTGGTCCATTGGCCATAGATGCGCCGGTTGGCCGCATGCAGGATGGTGCAGCGGCGCCTTGCGCGGGTGATGGCGACATAGGCGAGGCGCCGCTCCTCCTCCAGGCTGGCGAGGCCGCCTTCGTCCAGCGAGCGCTGACTGGGGAACACCCCTTCCTCCCAGCCGGGCAGGAACACGTGGTCGAATTCGAGGCCCTTCGCGGCGTGGATGGTCATGATGGTGACCTTCTCCGCCTCGTCCGCGGCATCGTTGTCCATGACTAGGCTGACATGTTCGAGGAAGTCGCCGAGCGTTTCGTAATCCTCCATCGCGCGGGCAAGCTCGCCGAGGTTTTCGGCGCGACCTGCGCTCTCGGCTGAGCGATCGGCTTTGAGCATGGCGTCGTAGCCGGATTCCGCAAGCACGGTGCGCAGCAACTCTGATGGAGTGACCCTGTCCGCCAGCTCTCGCCAGCCGAGGAACTGGCGCAGCAGCCCACCAATGGTGTTGGCCGCGCGCGACGGAAGCTCGTCGCTGTCGGCCAGTTGGAGGGAAGCTGCGGCCAGCGGCAGGCCGGTGGCGCGGGCGTGCAGGTGCATTTTCTCGAGCGTCTTGGCCCCAAGGCCGCGCTTGGGCTGGTTGTGAATCCGCTCGAACGCGAGATCGTCCGCGGGCTGTGCGATGACGCGCAGGTAAGCGAGGGCATCGCGGATTTCGGCGCGCTCGTAGAAACGAAAACCACCTACAATCCGATAGTTGAGGCCGATTTGTATGAAGCGATCTTCAATCTCTCGGGTCTGATATTGCGCCCGCACGAGGATCGCGACCCGGCTGAGCGGCAGGCCCTCACGCTCCAGCCGCTCGATCTCCTCGCCGATGCGTCGGGCCTCTTCCGGTCCGTCCCACACGCCGATGATGCGGACCTTGTCCCCGCCGCCGGCCTCGGTCCACAGCGTCTTGCCCAGCCGTTCGCTATTGGCGGCGATCAGGCCGGAGGCGGCAGCCAGGATCTGGGGTGTGGAGCGGTAGTTCTGCTCCAGCCGGATCACCGCTGCGCCAGGAAAATCCTTTTCGAACCGCAGGATATTGGCGACTTCTGCGCCCCGCCATGAATAGATCGACTGGTCGTCATCCCCCACGACACAGATGTTCTTGCGTTCCTGCGCGAGCAGCCGCAGCCAGAGATACTGGACGGCGTTGGTGTCCTGGTACTCGTCCACCAGAACGTATTTGAAACGGCGTTGATAGGCCTCCAGAACATCGCGATGCTGGCGCAGGATGTTCAGCATGTGCAGCATCAGGTCGCCGAAGTCGCAGGCGTTCAGCGCCTTCAGCCGCGCCTGATAGGCGGCGTAAAGCTGCTGGCCACGGCCGTTGGCGAAGCTCTCATTCTCCACCGCGTCGAGATCGGCGGGGTTGAGCCCGCGGTTCTTCCAGCGATCGATGAAACCGGAAAGCTGACGGGCAGGCCAGCGCTTCTCGTCCAGCTTGGCCTCCACGATCAGCTGCTTCAGCAGGCGCAACTGATCGTCCATGTCGATGATCGTGTAGTTCGGCTGAAGCCCTACCAACTCGGCGTGTTTCCGTAGCATTCGGGCGCAAATCGAATGGAAGGTGCCGAGCCACGGCATGCCCTCCACGGCATCGCCGATCAGCTGCCCGACCCGGTGTCGCATCTCCCGCGCGGCCTTGTTGGTGAAGGTGACGCACAGAATTTCGCTCGGCCACGCCTTGCGGGTGCCCACCAGCCAAGCCAGGCGCGCAGTGAGGGCCGCCGTCTTGCCCGTTCCGGCGCCCGCCAGCATCAGCACCGGCCCCTCCGTCGTCAGCACTGCCTCCCGCTGCGGCGGGTTCAGCGCGGCGAGCCAGGGCGGCACGTCGCCGGTGAGGTCGGGAGCGGTCGAGGTGGGGGTCTGCGTCACTGGCGAACAGCTAGAGAACATCTTTTCTGCGCGCAACCACCAGCGGCTGAGGAACGGCCGTTCCAACAACACGTTGAGCAGCCAGTAAAAACTTGGAGAGGTAAAGCGTCATGCGCAGTGTCCTTCTGACGGGGGCTGCCGCCCTCACCTTGATCATTCCAGCCGCCCTGCAGGCGCAGGGTTCCCCATCGACAACGGCCCAGCAGGGTTCTGGCGCCAACAGGCCCACGACGCAGCAGTCTCAGCAACCGTCCACGACTCCGCCGGGTCAGAGCGGATCCGCGCAATCGCAGGCTGGCCAAGCCGGCACATCCAGCTCGTCCGCCGGGCGGCCGGGGGTCGCCACCCGCAGCACGCAATCGACCGTGCCGCCAAACGCCGGAGCACAGGGCGCCCCGGCCCCCGGCCAGCAGGGCGGGGCGGGGATGCCGGGCGCACGTCCTTCCGGGCAGCCGGGTGCACAAGGGGCGCAGACCCCTGGCCAATCCGGTCCGGGTGCCGGCGCGCGGGCCGGCCAGCCCGGCGCGGCTGCTGTCCAATCGCAGGGCGCACCGGGCGCGGGCGCTCGTAGCGGCCAGTCCGCCGGGGCGGGTGCCGCAGGAGCCCGCGCGCCGGGTCAACCGGGTGCTGCTGGAGCTGCCGGTGCCGCAGCTGCAACGCGGAGTGGCGCAGGCGCGGTTGGCGCCTCTGGGACGGCAGGAGCGGGTGCTGCTCGTGAATACCCGCTCTGCAGCCGAACCATTCAGGATAGCTGCCAAAATCCAGGCGAGGGCGGAGCACCAGGCAGATCCCGCGCACGCTGACGATCATAGCCAAGGAGGCGGTCCGTATCGCTGATACGAAGGCCGCCTCCTGCAGCGGGCCTAGTCCGCGCTTGCTTGCGGCCAGCGCAGCAGCGTGATCCGGGCCGCGCCAACCTTGCGCTCGCTCTTGATTGTCAGCGCGCGCACTCGCACCTCCTCGTCACGCGCCGTTTCAAGCGCCACCCATGTTGCTTCTCCGATCCAGCCGAGCCGCGCCAGCCGCTCAAGTGCAACTGGGCCAGCGCCGCTGCCATAGGGCGGATCGAGCAGGATCAGGTCGTGCGGCGCCTTTGCCGGGCCGAGACGCATGACGGAGGTCGCCTGCACGGCACAGCGGGTCTGTGCGCGCAGGGCGGCGATATTGGTGCGGAGCGCGCGCAGCGCTTCAGCTTCCTGCTCCACGAACAGGCAATCCGCAGCGCCGCGTGAAAGCGCCTCCAGCCCCAGTGCACCCGAGCCTGCGAACAAGTCCACCACGCTGAGCCCTTCAAAGCTGCCGAGGCGGCTCGCGAGCATGGCGAAGAGGGTCTCACGCGTGCGGTCCGCCGTCGGCCGGGTACCTTCGCCTGTGGGAGCGCGAAGCAGGCGGCGGCGCCATTCACCGGCAATGATCCTCATGGACGGGACTTTCCGGGACCGCGCGGCTTGCCGGGGCCTCGGGGTCTGCCGGAGCCACGCGGGTTGCCGCTTCCGTCGGGTTTGTGCGGCCCGCGAGGCTTGCCCCGGCTGTCCGCACCTTCCGGTCCGGGGCGTGAAGGCTTGCGATCCGATGCCCCGCCGCGAGCTCGATCGTGCGGCTTGGCGGAGGCGAAGCGCTTCGAACCCGCAGCCTCACGTCCCCTCTCCCCGCGATCAGATCCGCCGTCACCGCGCGGGTTACCGGCGCCGGGACGAGACGGTGGCCGGTCTCCGCGTGCTGATGTGGGGAAGCGCTTCGGCCTCTCCGTATCGCGCGTGTTCTCCCGTCGATCGGATGCGCCTTCTCGGCGGGGCTTGCCAGCACCTTCCCGGGACGACGGTTTGTCTCCGCGGGGAGAGGTGGGGAAGCGCTTCGGCCTCGCCGTATCGCGGGTGTCTTCCCGTCGATCCGGCGTGTGTTCCCGGCGGGGCCTGCCAGCACCTTCGCGGAACGAAGACTGCTCGCCGCGAGTGGCGCCTCCTCCGCGGCGCGGCCCGGTCGAACCCTCGCGGAACGGAGGACGGTCCGCGCCTGCGGGTCGCGCTGCGGGCCGCTGAGGGCCTTTGGGCTCTTCCACAGGTTCTGGTGCTCGCGACGGACGCGCCGCGCTTCGCGCCAGCCCCTCCAGCATCGGCATGGCGCCACCATCGCCGCGCCTGAGGCTGCTGGCGAAGCGCTCCAGCGCCTCCCGCGGTACTTCGACCGCCGCGCCGCGTGGCAGGTCGCCCAGGGGAAAGGGTCCATAAGAGGTGCGCATCAGGCGGCTGACCTGAAGGCCCAAATGCTCCAACACGCGGCGAACCTCGCGATTCTTGCCCTCGGTCAGCGTCAGCTCGACCCACTGATTGCGTCCGGTTCGGCGCTCCAGATTGGCGTCGATCCGCCCGTAATTCACCCCGTCGATGGTGACGCCGTCGATCAGCTCCTCCAGCTGGGCCTGGCTGATGTCCCCGAAGGTGCGAGCGCGGTAGGTGCGCGGGACGCCATTCGCGGGCAGCTCCAGCAGCCGCTTGAACTCGCCGTCATTGGTCAGAAGCAGGAGCCCTTCGGTGTTGAGGTCCAGCCGTCCGATCGGCATCATTCGCGGCGTGCCGGGGGGCAGGGCGTTCCTCAGCGCGGTGTAGATGGTGGGGCGCCCGGAAGGGTCACGCTCGGCCGTCAGAAGGCCGGCGGGCTTGTGGAAGCGGAAGAGCCGCGTCCGCTCGGGCTTCGCGACCGGCTTGCCATCCACGGTTACGCCCCGCAGGCTGGTGAGTAGCGTTGCGGGTGTGGTGATCGGCTCTCCCGCCAGGGCGATTCGCCCCTCCGCGATCATCCGCTCGATCTCGCGCCGGCTGGCCACGCCTGCCCGGGCGAGGAGCTTGGCGATGCGGTCCCCCCGATCCGTCGTGGGCTCGCTCCGCTGGTCGCCTGAAGGCGGGCCTTGTGTCTCGTCTGATCCGGTCATCGCGAGGCCATAGACGGGGGGAGGCCGCACTCCAACCCGCCGTGCGACCTATGTGGCGATGGGTGAAGGTCAGGCGGTTTGGCGCTTCCGAGGATGGGGCAGGCGTTCGGGATGATCGTCCTGCTGATGATCGAAGGCGCGCCACCCGCTCTCGGCGCGCAGCATCTCCGTTCCGCAGCGGGAGCAGCGTGTGCGGTGATCGACACCGTCATGCCAGACGCGGTGGCGATTGATCGTGTGGGACGTGGCAGAGCACAGCAGCTTCTTCAGCACGATCACATCCCCGCTTCGCGTTCATGTCATGGCTGTTGTTAACCATACCACATGCCGCAGGGCTTTCCATCGCGTATCGGGGCGCTACTGTCCCCCCGCCACGGACCAGAGGACAGGAATGACGACGAAGA
Organism: uncultured Erythrobacteraceae bacterium; assembly: GCA_966251025.1. Taxonomy (GTDB): domain Bacteria; phylum Pseudomonadota; class Alphaproteobacteria; order Sphingomonadales; family Sphingomonadaceae; genus Croceibacterium. Next base: position 74,417 of record CBINJM010000014.1, read on the forward strand.
CTGCCGAGAAGCCGGGCTGGCTGCGCCTGTTGCGCGCGCTGGGGCACCGCAAGACCGGGTTCATGGCGCTGTTCGGCTTCGCCTCCGGCCTGCCCTTCGCGCTGTTCCTCGGTACGCTCTATGCTTGGCTGACCGAGGCAGAGGTCGACCTGGAAACGATGGGCGTCTTCTCGCTCATCGGCCTTGCCTATTCGTTCCAGTTCCTGTGGTCGCCGCTGCTGGACAGGGTGGACATTCCGTTCCTGCGACGGCTGGGCAAGCGCAAGCAATGGATTGCGCCGGCTCAGCTGCTGCTCGGCATCATCCTTGTTACCCTTTCGCTGCTCGATCCGCGCAGTTCGTTGGGCATGTTCAGCCTGCTCGCCGCCATCGGCGCCTTCGCCAGCGCGACGCAGGACATCGTCATCAATGCCTGGCGGATCGACGTGGCGGATGAAGAAGCGACGATCGACATCCTCTCCACCGTCACGCAGATGGGCTTCCGCCTCGCGAGCCTCGTGGGCGGAGCGCTGGGCCTCATCATCGCGGAGCGGATCGGCTGGCCGCAGACCTATGTGCTGATGGGCGGGATCATGCTCGCGATCGGCGTCGCCGGCCTGTTCGCACCCGACGCGGAGGTGAACCGCGCCACCAGCATTGCGGCCGGAGAGGAGGAGCTGCGGGTGCTCTATGCGCCGGGCGAGATCGTGCCGCGGGTGCGCAACTGGGCCCTGCTGGCCGTCGGCCTGCTGTGGGGCTGGGCGATCGTCACGGTGGTCGTGTTCATGGTCCGCTCCATGACAGCGGTGCCCGAGCTGCGGCCGGACCCCACCGAGTTCACCGCACGCTATGGCCCGCTGATCGTGCTCGCCACCATCGTGCTGCCGGCGGTGATCGCCGCTTGGCTGGCCAGGATGAAGCGAGAGGGGCGGTATGTCATCGCTGCCGAGGGGGCGGCGGAACGCGGAAGCGGCGTGGCAGACCATTTCTATCGCGCGCTGGTGCTGCCGCTGGTGGAGTTCGTGGGGCGGATGGGCTGGTCGCTGGTGCTGATCCTTGCGCTAGTGCTGACCTATCGCATCACGGATTCGATCTGGGGCACCTTCGCCTACCCGTTTTACCTCGGAGAGTTGCAGTACACGAATGACGAGGTGGCCTTCGCCTCCAAGTTCTTCGGCGTCGGCGCGATCGTGCTCGGGTTGGCGCTCGGCGGATGGTTGATCACTGTGCTCGGCCGCATGTTCACGCTGACGCTGGGCGCGGTGCTCTCGGCGGCGACGAACCTGCTCTATGCGGATCTCGCGATCGGCGGCGCGACCATGTCCGCAGTGAGCAAGGCGATAGGCTTCACCTGGCTTGTCGAGCAGTCCGGCGGCACGGAGAGGCTGGCGAGGCTGATGATTACGATCGGCGGCGAAAATCTTGCCATTGGCATTGCCGGCGCGGCCTATATCGCCTGGCTCTCCTCCATTGTCGCCAAGGGCTACAGCGCGGTGCAATACGCGCTGCTTGCCTCACTCACCTTGCTAGTAGGCACGCTGGGGCGCGGTGCGCTGGGCCAGATGATCGAGCGGCAAGGCTATTACAACGTCTTCATCTTTGTGACGCTGATCGGTGTGGTCGCGGTGGTGCTGTGCCTTGCCGAATGGTGGCGAGAAACCCGGCAAGGGCGGAGCAGCGGCGTCGTCGCCCCGGACCCCGCAGCGGTGCCTGCGGAGTAGAGCGGGACCCCCTCCGGCGCAAATCAGGGCGAAGACCTGCTTGTACCTTCGTTGTTTTGAGGAAACGGGCTGTCGAACAGCCGGGGCAACTGTGAGCGACCGCGCACCGCTCTCCCGGACGCTTAAGCAGCGTCAGGACACCGAGCTTCTTGCCAGCGGTCGCCGCGCAAAGAGGCCGAAGCCGCCGATGATTGCATAGCACAGTGCCGGCAGGACCAGCGCGATGGCGAGGCTGCCCGATAGATCGGCGAGGCCTCCTGTGAGTGGTGGAATGATCGCGCCGCCAACGATGGCGATGCAGATCACGCCGGAGCCATCAGCCGCACGCGGCCCCAGCCCCTCGCTCGCCAGTGTGAAGATCGTCGGGAACATGATCGAGTTCATCAGACCGATCGCGAGCAGCGAATAGCCGGACACAATTCCAGTCGTGTTGGTGGAGATCGCGATCAGCACGATCGCGCCAAGTGCGTTGAAGGCGAGCACCTTGCCCGGGCTTACCACCCGCAGAACTGCCGAGCCGATGAAGCGCCCCACCAGGGCTCCGCCCCAGTACAAGGCGATCAGCTTGCCCGCGGCTTCTTCGCCGAGAGCCAGCACGTCTTCCTGCATCAGGTAGTTTACGATCAGCGATCCGATCGCGACCTCTGCCCCCACATAGAGGAAGATCGAGGCGGCGCCGTATCCGAAGCGGGGACGCTTCAGCAGGCCGAAGCCACCGAGCATTGCTCCCGCTTCATGCTGTTCCCCGCGCAGCCGATCGCGGAACAGCCAGACCGCGCCCGCCACCACCGCCAGGGCCACGGCGAGGCCAAGATAGCCGTTGACGATCGCCTGGCTTTCCGCGGTGCGGTAGGCATCGAGCGCCGGGCCGGACAGCTCAGCCGCTGTGACGGTCGCGAGACTGCCGAGGATGAGAATGGACCCGAAATAGGGGAAGACTGTCGTGCCAAGCGAATTGAATGCCTGAGCAAAGGTAAGCCGGCTGTGCGCGGTCGGTGCCGGGCCGAGGAGGCTGATCAGCGGATTGGCGACCACCTGAACAATGGTTACCCCGCTCGCCAGCACGAACAGCGCGAAGAGGAACAGGCCATAGATCGCAGTCTGCGAGGCCGGAATGAACAGCAGGCACCCCGCCATCATCGTCAGCAGCCCGGCCACGGCCCCGCGCATGTAGCCGATGCGCTTGACCAGCGCCGCGCCCGGCAGGGACATCAGCAGATAGGCGCCGAAGAACGCCGACTGCACCAGCATTGCCTGGAAGTAGCTGAGCGTGAACAGCTCTTTCAACTTGGGGATGATCACATCGTTGAGCGAGGTGATGCCGCCGAAGATGAAGAACAGGGCGAAGACGAAAGGCTGCAGGCCCGGCGCGTTGACGTGCGTGCCTTCGTCCTCGAGCGGCACGGGATCGGTGGAAAGCGAAACGTCTGGAGCAAGGGCCATATCTGTTCCCACCTATCTTGAAACGATTCCCGCACCGCGCGGGTAAAGCGGATCGGCACTGTCATCCGGCGTTGCCGGGTCCTGCGCTTCCACCGCCGCCATCGAGCGTGGCAGCTCGAACGGCAGCACGCCGCGCGAAGTGGCCCGCCCCAGCAGAACATCGAGCACTGCCGCGTCGTTCGCGCCGAAATTGCCCAGGATGACAGAGGCCTTGTCCTGCACGTTGGTGAGGATCGCCGGCCGGTCGAGGAAGATCGCCAGCGCCGTCGGTACCTGCGCGCTGGCGTGCTTCAGCGCCTCGTACGCAGCGTCGCCGTCGCGGAAATCCAGCCGTCCTTCCTTGTAGCGGCTGCCGAAGAAGTGATGGGGGTGGAGCATCTCGGACGCGGTTTCCGCGCGGACAATCGCAAACTCCGCCTCGGCGGGATCGCTGACCACCGTCAGCCCGGCCGCTTCTGCCGCCTCCGCAGCCATCCCGAACAGCCAGACCTTGGCTCCGGGCGCAAACGGCAGCGCATTACCGCGATTTCGCAGCAGAACCTGCGCCTCCCGCTGAATCTTCGCGGCGAGCTCCAGATCGGCTGGCGTAGCGATCATCGCCGTCGCTCGCACCGGATCGACGTAGGGGTTCTCGAACAGGCCCAGCTCGAACTTCGGGATCAGCACCCGTCGGACGGATTCGTCCAGCCGTGCTTCCGCGATCTCCCCTGCCTCGACCGCGGCGAGCAGCGGGCCGACATCGTCGGTTCCGCCGAACTGGTCCAGCCCGGCCTGCAGGCCCTTCACGTAACGCTCCCGCACGCTCAGGTCCTCGACACCCCAGGCGGTGGAGATGTCCTCCGGCCGCTGCGGCGCTTCGGCCGTAGGGGCGCGGCAGCGCTGGTTGCAATCGCGGGTGATGGCCCAATCGGAGAGTATCAAGCCTTCGTAGCCGAGCCGCTCGCGCAGCAATCCTGTGAGAAGCTGGCGGCTAAAGCCGGGGCTAACCGCCTCGACCGACTGCCCATCCAGCGTCGCGTCGGCCAGAATGGGGTAGGCCGGCATCAGGCCTGCGGCCTTCACTTCCAGTGCTCCATCAAAGGCGGCGATATGCGTCGCCAGTGCATCACCGGGACGCGCGAAGCGGCCGTAATAATTATGGCCGTCGAAGCCTTCCGGTTGCGCGCCGTAGCCAACCCAGTGCTTCACCACGGTGACGACACCGTCCTTCTGCAGGCCGCGTTCGCTGCCCTGGAGGGCGGCGACATAGGCGCCGCCGAGCGTGCTGGTCAGCTCCGCATCGCTGCCGAACGTGCCGCTGATGCGGCCCCAGCGCGGCTCCGTTGCGAGGTCGAGCTGAGGCGAGAGCGCCATGTGGATGCCAACGGCGCGGTATTCCTTGCGCGCAATGTTGCCGAACTGCCTCACCAGATCAGGGTCGCGCAGGGCAGCAAAGCCGAGCAGTTCCGGCCACTGGGTTGTGCCCGTCCCGCTCTCCGCCGCGCCGAGCACGTATTGGAAATGATTGCGCGGATCGGTGCTGATCGTCAGCGGGATGCCGAGCCGGGTCGCTTCCGCCACCTGCTGTGCCGCATTGTTCTGCTCGGCCAGATCGGCCGGCGCGAGCGTCAGGCGGGTGATGAAGCTGGTGACGTGCTTCTCGCCAGCAAGCTCGGCCAGCGCCTCGAGGTCGTAACCCTTCGCTCGGCCGAGCACGCCGCCGACGCCGGGCAGGGTCGAGTGCATGAGCGAGCCGACCTTTTCGACAACATTCATCCGCCCGACGAGATCATCGGCGCGCTGTTCGGGAGAGAGACGCCAGTCTTCGTATGGCGCCAGCGCGCCATCGCTGTTCATGTCTCGGAAGCGGAGGCCATCCACCGTCAACAGCGGCTTCTCGCGCGCGCCGAGTTCCGGCTGGGCCTGTCCGTTGGCTACGCCTGCCATTCGTTCGCCACCTCGCACGCAAGCGGCAAGCATCAGGGCAAGCGCGAGGGTGCTGGTGAGCCGCCTCACTGGGCGGGGGTCCGCGGGCACCAAGGATCGCTCCACCCGCTAAACGGAACCTTGTATTCTTCCATGATCATCCCAGTGGAGGTTTGAGAGCTGATAGGTCGTGCGAGTTGAGCCTGATCGCGCCGTCGAGGCAAACGCGATTTTGCCGGATGCAATTCAGCAACGGCCTCTAACCTTGTCCCCGGCTGCGAGCCCGGGGATTCCGCTGCGCCAGCTCAACGCCGCCTCCGGCGCGCCATCTCGGCGCGCCGCCGTCAACTTGCGCGCAGGCTTGCCTGAGCACTGACCCGCCGTGCGGCACTGACAAACAGCGCGATCAGCGGCGGGACGAGAACCACCGAGAGGACCACCTTCGCCAGCGCCTGCCCCATGATCAGGGTGCCGATCGGGCGCACGCCGTAAAAGGCGATAGTGATGAAGATCAGCGTATCCACCACTTGGCTCAGCACCGATGCGACGGCGCCCGATGCGAGGAGGCCGGATGTTCCACGCCGGGTCAGGCGTGTGAAGACATAGACATTGAGGCTCATCGACACGCCATAGGCAATGATGCCCGCGATCATCAGCCGCCAGCTTTGCCCCAGCACGATCGGGAAAGCCTCCTTCGCCGGCTCGAACATCCCTTCATCGGTGGGGAGCTGGAGGACGATCCAGGTGAGCACGATGGCGGTCGTCAGTGGCACGAAGCCGAACACGACGAGCCGATCCGCCAGCGCCCGACCATAGAGCCGGGCCACCGCGCTGGATACGGCGACCAGCAGCAGGAAAGGGAAGATCCCCGCTTCGACGGCGAGCGGTCCGAGCGCCACCTGCTTGGAGCCAAGCACGCCGGCGATGCAGGTCATCCCGCCATAGAGCAGCGCGTAGAGCAGGAGCGGGCGGGGAATCACGGCGTCGATCGTCTGGTTCATCTGCGCCTGCTATTGAGCAATGTCCGCCAGTGAAAGGGCTGAGTGGAGCCGAAGGTCTTTCGTCATTACGCACTCGGTGACGGGATTGCCGCTCCCCGCTAGTCCGGTGCTTCTCCATTCTCCGCAAGGACCTTGCCCGCGAGATAGAGCGACCCAGCGATGAGCACCGGCAGTCCGTCATCAGGAAGTGCGCTGAGCGCATCCGCGACGCTGCCCTGCCAATCCGCCCGTCCGCCGAAGGCATGCGCCCCATGCGAATCGCTGCCTTCGATCGGCACGGCGGTGACACTGGCGAGCCGGCCTTCCAGCGGATCGATGATCGTCTGCGGGTAGCGGTTGCTCAGCATGCCGATGATGAGGTGCAGGCGCTGCCCCTCGAAGTGTCGGCCGATCGCGAGCCCGGCATCGGCATTGTGTCCGCCGTCGAGCCACACCTCGCGGCCCCCTGCGCGCGCGGTCAGCGGCCCCGCGCCCAGAAGCTGAAGCCGGGCGGGCCAGCGTGCGGCGCGGATGCCTTCCGCCATGGCGGCGGGGGAGACCGTGACGCTGTCCTGATGGCGGAGCATGGCGACCGCGAGGGCGGCATTGTCACCCTGATGGCGGCCCGGGAGCGTGGGCAGGGGCAGAGTGAGCGCGCCGTGGCGGTCGCGATATTCGATGCTGTCGGCGCCAACATCGGCCCACCAGTCCTGCCCGCGCATATGCAGCGGCGCACCGGCAAGCACGGCGCGCTTCTGGATCTCCGTCTCCAATGCTTCCGCATAGTTCTGAGTCACGAGCGGGGAGCCAGGACGGGCAATGCCGGCCTTCTCGAAGGCGATGCGCACCAGCGGTTCCGTGGGAGCTCCTTCCTCTGGGATGAGGAGGAACGCCTCGTGATCGATGCCCAGCGTGGCGATGCCGCAGGCAGCGGGGCGCTCCATCACGTTGGTCGCGTCAAACCGCCCGCCAAGACCGACCTCGATCACACAGGCATCGGCAGAGTGACGGGAGAAGGCGAGGAAGGTGGCGGCGGTCGTCACCTCGAAGAAGCTCGGCCCCAGCTCTTCTCCGAGATCGAGAACCTCCTTCAACAGCGAAGCCAGTTCGGCATCGGAGACAAGCTTGCCGCCGATGCGGATCCGCTCATTGTAGCGGACGAGGTGCGGCTTGATCGCCACGTGAACGGTGAGGCCCTGCGCCTCCAGCATCGCGCGCAAATAGGCGCAGGTCGAGCCCTTGCCGTTGGTTCCGGCGACGTGGAATACTGGCGGCAGGCGCTTCTGCGGGTCGCCCAGCCGGCGAAGCAGTTCTCGAACGACGTCGAGGCCGAGGCGGCCCTGGGGGAGCGACAATGCGGCGAGGCGGTCGAGCTGCGCCTGGACAGCCGGATCCTCGGAGGCTGCGAAGTCCTTCATTGCGTGCGCCTCAAGCTGCTTCGGCGGGAGCTAGGTAGGCGAGCAAGCGGGCGAGGGTGGGCCGCAGGTCCTTACGGTGCACCACCATGTCTACCATGCCGTGTTCGTGCAGATATTCGGAGCGCTGGAAGCCTTCCGGCAGCTGTTCCCGAATGGTCTCCTGGATCACTCGCTGTCCAGCGAACCCGATCAAGGCGTTCGGCTCGGCAAGGTGAATGTCCCCCAGCATGGCGTAGCTGGCGGTGACGCCGCCGGTGGTCGGGTCTGACAGCACGACGATGTAGGGGAGGCCTGCCTCCTTCAGGCGACGGGTCATCACCGTGGCACGGGGCATTTGCATCAGGCTTAGAATGCCCTCCTGCATGCGTGCACCGCCCGCTGCGGTGACCACAACGTAGGCGCAACCCTCCTGCAACGCCCTTGCAGCGCCATTGCAAAACGCCTCGCCCACGGCCTGGCCCATGGAGCCGGCCATGAACATGAAGTCCTGCACACCCACGACGGCGGGCTGCCCCTCGATGCATCCGAAGGCAGCGGTGAAGGCGTCGCAATGAGGGTTGTTCGCGCGGGCCTGCTTCAGCCTGTCCGTATAACGCTTGGTGTCGCGAAACTTGAGCGGGTCATCCGGAATCGTCGGGTCGGGCAACAGCTCGAACCCCTCGTCGAGGATCTGGCCGAGGCGCGTGTCGGCCCCGATGCGGCCATGATAGTCGCAGCGGGGGCAGACATAGAGGTTCGCCTCGTATTCACGGGTGAACAGCATCTCGTTGCAGCCCGGGCACTTGACCCAAAGATTGTCCGGCGTCTCGCGCTTGGGCGCGAAGGGAAGCGAGTTGCGGACGCGGCTGAGCCAGCTCATGCAGTAACTTTCCGTGCAGTGTGGATCGCCTCCGCCAAGGTGGCGGCAAGGCGGCGCAGTTCGGCGGGGGCGTTCTCACCGTGCTGGGCGACTAGTTCGACGAAAGCGGAGCCAACGACGACGCCATCGGCCACACGCGCGATTGCGGCGGCCTGTTCGGCAGTGCGGACGCCGAAGCCGACCGCGATCGGCAGCGTGGTCGCGCGGCGGAGGCGGGCGACGTTCTCCTCGATCGAGCCGAGCACCGCCTGCTGTTTGCCGGTAATCCCGGCGACGGAGACATAATAGAGGAACCCTCCGGCGCCATCGAGTACCGCCGGCAGGCGCGCTTCGTCCGTGGTCGGAGTGGCGAGGCGGATGGGGTCCACACCGGCAGCGCGCAGCGCAGGGCCAAGATCCTGATCCTCTTCCGGCCCGATGTCCACGCAGATCACGCCGTCCACACCGGCTTCACGGGCGGACTCGGCGAACCATTCGGGCCCACGGCGGACCATCGGGTTGGCATAGCCCATCAGCACCAGCGGCACGTCCGGATGGCGCTCGCGGAAGGCGCGAGCAATGGAGAGCACGTCAGCCGTCCTGGTCCCGCGCCCGAGCGAGCGCAGGTTGGCGGCCTGGATGGCGGGCCCATCGGCCATCGGATCGGTGAAGGGCATGCCCAACTCGATCACATCGGCGCCGCCCTCGACGACAGCGTCCAGGTTGGCGGCGGTGTCGCCGTCGCCTGCTGTCAGGAAGGTGACAAGGGCGGGGCGGCCTTTCGCGAAAGCGGCGGCGAGGCGGGCGCTCACAGGCCGAGCTCGCTCAGGCCAGGGTGGTCGTCAGGACGGCGGCCCAGCGGCCAGCGGAACTTGCGTTCCTCCTCCGTGATCGGGTGTTCGTTGATGCTGGCGATGCGCACTTCCATGTAACCTTCCGCGTCGAACTGCCAATTCTCGTTGCCATAGGCACGGAACCAGTTGCCGCTGTCATCATGATATTCGTAGGCGAAGCGGACGGCGATGCGGTTCTCGCCGAACGTCCACACCTCCTTGATCAGGCGATAGTCGAGCTCCCGCGCCCATTTGCGGGTGAGGAACGCCTCGATCTCCGCACGACCGTTGAGGAATTCCGCGCGGTTCCGCCAGCGGCTGTCGGGCGTGTAGGCGAGAGCAACCTTTGCGGGATCGCGGCCGTTCCACGCATCCTCGGCCATGCGCGCCTTCTGCGCAGCCGTCTCGGCGGTAAACGGCGGAAAGGGAGGGCGGCTCATGAACGAACTCCCAGAATGGCGCGGCCGGCGGCGATGATGCCCGCGGCGATGGCCGTCTCGATCAGGTCTGCCAGCGAGGCGTTGACCACCCGATCCAGCAGGTAGCGGGTGAGCAGCGCCGCGCCCAGCAGCGCGGTGAAGAAGATCGCGAAGTCGGTCGCCAGGCCGGTGAGGAACTTCACTGCGGCGCTCCGAATGCTCGCCGGCGGTGGGCGGTCGACGCCGAGCTCCGGATAAGGTCCGGGGTGACGAGAAGCGATTTGTTGAGGGAGGCGCGGGCGTTTGCGCTCACAGCGCCACTCCCAAATGCTCCGCGACGGTGAAAATGTCCTTGTCGCCCCGGCCGCACAGATTGGCGAGAATGACCGAATCCTGCGGCATTTCGCCCGCGCGGCGGACGACGGCGGCGATTGCGTGAGAAGGCTCCAGCGCGGGGATGATGCCCTCCGTGCGGCAGAGGAGCTGGAAGGCATCCAGTGCCTCCTGATCCGTTGCCGCAGTGTATTCGACCCGGCCACTTTCCTTCAGCCAGGCGTGCTCGGGCCCGATGCCGGGATAGTCGAGGCCGGCGCTGATCGAGTGCGCCTCGGTAATCTGGCCGTCCTCGTCCTGCAGCAGATACGTCTTGTTGCCGTGGAGGATGCCGGGCGCGCCGCCCGCGAGGCTCGCCGCATGCTGCTTGTCGAGCCCATGCCCCGCAGCCTCGACGCCGAGCATCTTCACGTCCGGATCGTCCAGGAACGGGTGGAACAGGCCAATGGCGTTGGAGCCGCCGCCGATCGCTGCCACCAACAGGTCCGGAAGGCGGCCGATGCGGCTGAGCATCTGGGCGCGCGCTTCCGTGCCGATGACCGATTGGAAATCGCGCACCAGCTCCGGATAGGGGTGCGGGCCGGCGGCGGTGCCGATGATGTAGAAGGTGTCGTGGACGTTGGCGACCCAGTCGCGCAGCGCCTCGTTCATCGCGTCCTTCAACGTGGCGGCGCCGCTGGTGACGGGCACCACCTCCGCCCCGAGCAGCTTCATCCGGAACACGTTGGGCTGCTGGCGGGCAACGTCGGTCGCGCCCATGAAGATGACGCAGGGCAGGCCGAAGCGCGCGCAGACGGTGGCGGTGGCGACGCCGTGCTGGCCCGCACCCGTCTCCGCGATGATGCGCGTCTTGCCCATCCGCATCGCGAGCAGGATCTGCCCGATGCAATTGTTGATCTTGTGCGCACCGGTATGGTTCAGCTCGTCCCGCTTGAACCAGATCTGCGCGCCCATTCCGGCAGGGGCATCGGCGCGCAGCGCCTGCGTCAGCCGCTCCGCGTAGTAGAGCGGGCTGGGGCGGCCGACATAATGCTCCAGCAAATCTTCGAACTGTTCAGCGAATTTCGGATCCGCTTTGGCGGCGCGATATTCCCGCTCCAAGTCCAGGATCAGCGGCATCAGCGTCTCGGCGACATAGCGGCCGCCGAACTGGCCGAAATGCCCGCGCTCGTCGGGCTGGTTGCGGAAGGAGTTTGGCTGGTTGGTCATGATTGCGCTCGCGCCTGCCAGAGGCCCATGTGCTTGTCCAGCGGTGGCTCTATCGCTGTAGAGCGGTTGCGGCAAACGAGCACTGCGCCGCTTGCGATTACGGTTAATCCCGCTAGGTGGGCGCCGTTCAGCGTTCAGGCGCGGTGCAAGCTGCCTGCCGAATGCTGGCTATCCAGCCTCAAAGGGAGAACAAACATGAGGAATTACGCACTCGCGGCGGCGGCAGCGCTCGCCACCACCATCGCCGCACCGGCTTCCGCCAACGAAACGCGCGTCGAAGTGCGCGGCGGCGCCTTCATCGCCTCTGACGAGACCGAGGCGACTGTCGGTGTCGCGGCCGGCTATGACGCCGACATGGGCCCGCAGGCCTTCATCGGTGCGGAGATCTCGGCGGACAAGCTGCTGGTCGGCGGCGCCGATATCTATGTCGGCCTGACGGGCCGCGGCGGTGTGCGCGTTGGCCAGGGCGGCAAGCTGTTCGGCGCGGCCGGCTACACCTTCGCCGAGGGACCGAACGCCTGGCACCTTGGCGGCGGTTATGAGCGCCAGTTCGGACGGAACCTCTACTGGAAGGCCGAATACCGTCACTTCTTCACCGACTTCGACGATGGCGACCAGATCGTCGCCGGCGTTGGCCTGAAGTTCTGAGCGAGAGGGGCGGCCTGGCAGCGGGTCGCCCCTTCTTCCATCAGGCCGGCGCAACCTCGCGCACGGCCTGGATGAACGCGCGGATCTTTCCGATGTCCTTCACGCCGGGCGCGCTCTCCACGCCTGAGGATACGTCCACCAGCGGCGCCTGGGTTTGGCGGACGGCTTCCGCGACGTTGTCAGGCGTCAGCCCACCCGCAAGGCCCCACGGAATGGTGTGCCGGTGGCTGCTGAGGATCGACCAGTCGAGCGCAAGGCCATTGCCGCCGGGCAGCGCCTTCGTCGCCGGCGCATCATAGAGCAGCATGTCCGCCGCGCCCTGATAACGCTGCGCCCGCTCCAGCGATGCGGCTTCCTTCACGCCGATCGCCTTCCAGATGCCGACCTTGACGTATTGCTTGATGACGCCAAGCCACTGGGCCGTCTCCGACCCGTGAAACTGGATGATATCCGGCCGCACGGCAGCGATGGCGGCGACGGTCGGCTGCGGCTGCTGGTTGACGAGCAGCAGCACCACCTTCGTCCGCTCCGGCACGCGGGCGCGCAGGGCGGCGGCCTGCTCCAGACTGACATGGCGCGGGCTCGGCTCATGATGGACGAGGCCGATGTAGTCCGCGCCTGCGTCGACGGCGGCGTCGATCGTCTCGGGCGTCGAAAGGCCGCAGATCTTGATCTCTGGCGGGGTCATGGGCGCGCCATAGGGCAAGCGGTGGCGGCAGGGAAGCGGCGGCGGGCGTGGCCAGCCGGAAACCGCCAGCGTGCTGCTCGTTCTCTCCGCAAAGGAGAGAGGCAATGTCCAGCGAAACGCATAACAGCCAGGCCGGCAAGGATCAGCGCGGCAGCAGCAACGACAACATGCGCCAGCAGAAGATGGAAGAGCGCGACCCCAACAAGAGCAACGCCACCGATCGCGAGAACCGCAAGGGCGGCGACAACGCAAACAACCTCTAATTGCGGGGCGAGGGCCGGCAGGGCGAGGCGCCGCCGGCCCATCGCCTGATCAACGGGGCGCGAGTTCGTAAAGCACCGTCACGTTGGTGGTCATCTGCAACTCACCCGGTTGCACCGGTGCCGGCGGCGGTGGAGGTGGCGCGGCGCCGCCTGCGCGCGAGGCGGTGACGAATATGGCTTGCGGCACGCCATAATATCCGCCGCCCTCGTTGATCGAGAGGATGCGCACGATCTTCAGGCCCGTCGCATTGGCGTAGAGTTCGGCGCGCTGCCGCGCGGTGGCGATCGCCTCCAGCCGGGCCTCGTCCAGCGCGGGTTCGGGCTTGTCCATCTGGAACGTCGGGCCATTGATCTGGTTGGCGCCCGCGGCGGCCAGCGTATCGATCACCGTGCCGAAATCCTTGAGGTCGCGCTGGCGAACGGAGACGGTGTTGCTGGCCTGATAACCGATGATGCGCGGGATCTGCTGCTCCGGCGGCGGGGGCACATATGGCTGGCCGCTCACCCGGGCCGCCATCATGGCGTCGCGATTCGGGTCCGCATACACGGGCTGGATGGAGAGGTTGCTGGTCTGGATATCCCGCTCCTCGATCCCCGCGCGGCGGAGGGCGGCAATCACCTGCGTCATCGCGCGTGAGTTCTCCCCGAGCGCCGCCGAGGCAGTTTCCCCTTGCGTGGTGACGCCGGCGCTGAACACCGCCATGTCCGGCGCGCGCAGGCTGCGGCCCTCAGCGGAGACGGTCAGCAAGGTGTTGCCCGGGGAGACCTCAACCGGCGGCTGCGACACCTGTGCTCCGGCGGGCATGCTTGGCACCAGCCCGGACAAGGCCAGGCCGGCGAGAAGCAGGCGACGTGATTTCATAGGCGAACTCCTCTCAAGATCTGAGTGAGAGTAACGGCTCGCCCGCTTGCCGGTGTCTGAACTGCGAAGTCGTTGGTCGAAAAAGCTAGAGCGTCGCCTCAATGGCCCGCGCTGCAGCGACAGGGTCTGCCGCGCGGCTGATCGGGCGGCCGACGACCAGCACGCTCGCACCGGCATCGCGTGCCTCTCGCGGAGTGACGACGCGCTTCTGGTCGCCCGCACCCTGCTCCGGCAGGCGAAGGCCGGGCACTACAAAATAGCCGTCCTTCCATTGCGCATGGACCGCGCCCACTTCACGGCCCGAGCAGACAACACCATCAAGGCCGGAGGTCTGCGCCAGTTCCGCAAGTCGCAGGACCTGGTCATGCGCGCTGCCCGTCACCCCGGTGCGCATTAAGTCCCGCTCGTCGAGGCTGGTCAGCATCGTGACGGCGACGACCTTGCAACGCTCTCCCGCCGCGGCCTTGGCATCCTCCATCATCGCGCGTCCGCCAGAGGCATGGATGGTGACGATCGCCGGCTCCAGCACGCGGATCGCCTGCATCGCGGCGGCCACGGTATTGGGGATGTCGTGCAGCTTGAGGTCGAGAAAGATCGGCAGGCCGAGGCGGGCAATCTCATGCACGCCATGGTGGCCGTGCGCGCAAAAGAACTCCAGCCCCAGCTTGATGCCGCCAATATGCGCCTGCACCCGGCTGGCGAGCGCAGCGGCAGCGTCGAGTTGAGGGACGTCGAGTGCGAGGTAGACCGGATTGCCCATGTCAGCGCGAGCCGAAATCATCCGCGCCCGGACCACGCGTCCCGAGGGATTCCTGCTCCGCGGCGAGGGGCAGCGGCCGTTGCTGCGGTTCCGGCGCAGGCTCCGCTGGCGCATACGATGTCGACGCGGCGACCGCGGATGCACGCGCCGCGGCCTCCAGCGAACTGATGCGGCGGTGCAGCTGCCACTTCGTCGTGCGGTGCAGCAGCCACATCGGAACGAGCCCGAGCAGGAATGCGAGCACCACCAGCGCCGGGACCTTCGTCTCCAGCACCAGCCCTTCCCAGATCTTCACCTCGACCGGGTTCCAGTTGTTGATCGAGAAGATCAGCAGCACTGCCAGAAGCAGCACCCAGACCACCGTGCGGACGATTTGCATGCGGCGTCCTCCTCCTGTCCCGCGGATGCTAGGGCGTTCCTCCCGTTAAGGGAAGGGTGGGCCTTTCACCGAAGCTTTCAGCCGAACACGCGGGCGAAGATGTGGTCGACCTGCTTGAAGTGGTATTCGAGGTCGAACTTCTCTTCCAGCTCCGTCTCGCTCAGCGCGGCGGTGACTTCCGGATCCGCCTTCAGCAGCTCCAGCAGCGAGAGCTTCCCGTCGCTTTCCCACACCTTCATCGCGTTGCGCTGCACGAGACGGTAGGCGTCCTCCCGGCTAACTCCCGCCTGTGTCAGCGCCAGCAGCACGCGTTGCGAATGGACCAGCCCGCCCATGCGGTCGAGATTCGCCTGCATCCGCGCAGGATAGACCAACAGCTTGTCGACGACGCCGGTCAGCCGTGCCAGCGCAAAGTCCAGCGTGATGCAGGCATCCGGGCCGATGAACCGTTCGACGGAGGAGTGGGAGATGTCCCGCTCATGCCACAGCGCCACGTTCTCCATCGCGGGCAGCGCGTAGGAGCGGACCATGCGCGCAAGGCCGGTCAGGTTCTCGGTCAGCACCGGGTTGCGCTTGTGCGGCATGGCG
>CBINJM010000015.1:0-88904 GCA_966251025.1 uncultured Erythrobacteraceae bacterium
CTCGAACGGATAGTTGATCGTCGCCTTGGGCTTGAAGAAGTACTTCAGCGTGAGGGCATGCGCCTTCACGAACTCCCAAAGCGTGAACGACTTGACGAGTTGTGCGACGCTCATCCGTACCTCGTAAACATCAGCCACCCGCTCACCAGCACCACGAAGACGAGGCTCAGCGGCAGGAACACCTTCCAGCCGAGGCGCATCAACTGATCGTAGCGGAAGCGGGGGACGGTCGCCTTCACCCAGCTGAAGACGAAAAAGAAGAAGAAGATTTTGGCGAACAGCCAGATCCAGCCCGGGATCCAATAGAGAGGCTCCCAATCCAGCGGGGGCAGCCAGCCACCGAAGAACAGAATGGCGTTGAGCGCGCACATCAGCAGGACGTTGGCGTATTCGCCAAGCCAGAACAGCGCGAAGCTCATGGAGCTGTATTCGGTCTGGTAACCGGCGACGAGCTCGCTCTCCGCCTCGGTAAGGTCGAAGGGCGCACGGGCGGTTTCAGCGAGGGAGGAGATGAGGAACATCACCCACATCGGGAACAGCAACAGGTTGAACGCGAATCCGTTGACGATCCCGAGCCCATGCCCGCGCTGCGCCTCGATGATCCCGTTCATGTTGAACGTACCGGCCCACAATACCACGCATATCAGGATGAAGCCGATCGAGACTTCGTACGAAATCATCTGAGCAGCGGCTCGCATGGCGCTGAAAAACGGGTACTTTGAGTTCGATGCCCAGCCGGACATCACCACTCCGTACACGCCGAGTGAACTGATGGCGAGGATGTAGAGCAGACCCACATTGATGTCCGCCAGAACCGCGCCCGAATTGAACGGGATCACTGCCCAGGCCATCAGCGCCACGGTGAAGGTAATGATCGGCGCGATCAGGAACAGGCCCTTGTTGGCGGCCGAAGGGACGATCGTCTCCTGCAAAAAGACCTTCAGTCCATCGGCGAAGCTCTGCAGCAGGCCAAAGGGGCCGACCACGTTGGGGCCTTTGCGCAGCGCCATCGCCGCCCAAACCTTGCGATCGACATAGATGATCATCGCCACCGCCAGCATGAGTGGCAGCGCAATCAGCAGGATGCCAGCGACGGTGGCTACGAAGTAGGCCCAGCCGTAGTTCATGCCCCAGGATTCGAAAAAGGCGGTCATTCCGCGGCCTCCGCCAGATCCTCACCATGCAGCAGCTCGGCCGAGCAGCGCTGCATCGTCACGCTGGCGCGCGCGATGGGATTGGTGAGGTAAAAGTCCTTGATCGGATAGGCGATCGGTCCGGAGGCCCGCAACGCGGTGTCCGCCTGCGGCAGGGCTCCGTAATCAACGAGTCCGTCGATCCCCAAGGTCGGAACCTCGGCGATCATGGCTGCGCGCAGCTCATCGAAGCTGTCGAAGCCAACGCTGACGCCAAGCGCATCGGCCAAAGCACGGAGAATCGTCCAATCCTCCCGTGCATCACCCGGGGCGAAAACCGCCTTGTCAGCCAGCTGCACTCGGCCCTCGGTGCTGACATAAGTGCCAGCTTTCTCCGTATAGGCGCTGCCCGGCAAGACGATGTCCGCCGCCGCCGCACCCTTGTCGCCGTGATGGCCGATATAGACCTTCAAAGCACTGGTGAAGCGCGAGTAGTCCATCTCATCCGCGCCGAGAGAAATCAGCACCTTCGGCTCTGCGCGGTGCAGGTCGGCCATACCACCGCCTTGCGCGAAGCCGAGCATCAGCGACCCCATGCGCGCCGCCGAGACGTGCAGCAGGTTGAAGCCATTCCAGCCTTCGCGGACCAGGTTCCAGCTTTCAGCCAGCGCGAGTGCCGGATGCAGCGCGCCCGCGACGATGCCGCCTGCGCCCAGGATGATCGCCGGTTTGGAAGCGGTTTGCATCGCGGTTACAACGTGGTCCGGGAGCGAATGCAACAGACCCGCATCCGCGCCCAGGAACTCGGCTGGGTAGGTCGTCTCCCACTCCGGCCCCACGATGAACACTCGCGCCCCGCGCTTCACGGCCTTCCGCAGGCGTACATTGAGCAGCGGCGCTTCCCAGCGCACGTGGCTGCCGACGATCAGGATGGCATCGGCCTCCTCAATCCCGGCGAAGGTCGAGTTGAAGTTGACGGCCGCAAGGTTGTTGACCGGGTAAACCATTCCAGTCTGGCGGCTTTCCACCAGAGTGGAACCCAGCGCCCCGAGTAGGCGCTTGGCGGCGAACATCGTCTCGCAATCGACCAGGTCGCCGGCCACCGCAGCGACGCTGCTGCCCGCGTTTACACCCGCAATGGCGGAGAAGGCCTCGTCCCAGCTCGCCGGCTGGAGCTTGCCGTCCTGGCGGATCCATACGCGGTCCAGCCGTCGGCGCACGAGGCCGTCCACCTGGAAACGCGCCTTGTCGCTGATCCACTCCTCATTCACGTCGTCATTCACGCGCGGGAGGATGCGCAGCACTTCCCGCCCGCGGGAATCCACGCGAATGTTTGCCCCCATCGCATCCGACACGTCGATCGAGAGGGTCTTGCGCAGCTCCCAAGGGCGCGCCTCATAGGCGTAAGGCCGGCTCGTCAGCGCCCCGACCGGACACAGGTCGATCACGTTCGCGGAGAGCTCATGCTTGGCGGCATGCTCCAGATAGGTCGTGATCTGCATGTCCTCGCCGCGATAGAGCGCGCCGATCTCGTCCACGCCCGCAACTTCCTCGGAGAAGCGGACGCAGCGGGTGCAATGGATGCAGCGGGTCATGATCGTCTTGATCAGCGGCCCCATGTACTTGTCCGTCACCGCACGCTTGTTCTCGTGGAACCGCGAGCCGCCGCGGCCATAGGCCATGGCCTGGTCCTGCAGGTCGCACTCGCCACCCTGGTCGCAGATCGGGCAATCGAGCGGGTGGTTGATGAGCAGAAACTCCATCACCCCCTCGCGCGCGGCCTTCACCATCGGTGAGTCCGTGCGGATCTCCTGACCGTTGGTCGCCGGCAGGGCGCAGGACGCCTGCGGCTTGGGCGGCCCGGGCTTCACCTCCACGAGGCACATGCGGCAATTGCCGGCGATCGACAGCCGCTCGTGATAGCAGAAGCGCGGGATCTCCTTGCCCGCAAGCTCACAGGCCTGAAGGACGGTGGCGCCTTCTGGAACCTCGATCTCGGTGCCGTCTACGGTGACTTTAGGCATGATGGCTTACTCTTGCCGTCCCGCCGAAGCGGTGACGATATGGTAGACAGGTTCGGCGAGCACCCGGCGCAGGTTTTCGGGCGTCAGCGCAATCTCGACATTCTCGGACAGACAGGGCCCGAGGACCGGGGTGAGCTTGGCGATCGCCTCGCGCTGTTCGAAAGAACCAGGTTTGGAAAGAAGCAGGGCTCGCGCACCTGCCCATTCATGCACCGCCACGCAATGACCAAAATCCTGAAGAACGAGCGCAGCCCTGTCGAGGCTTGCCCCGGCCGGAAGCTCTTTCATTCGCGCCAGGAACCACGGGTCGGACGTGACAGGCACGGGGCTGACCGCAGGACCTTCAGCCAAATGCCGGCGGCCCCACGCAGCAGCGACGGGATAGCGCATGGAGGCGGGCCTAAACTCCAGCTGCTTGCCATCCATCACCAGCGCATTGCTTTCCATGCACGCGCTCAGGTCGCCTTCCTGGGTCTTGAGCAACCTCATCTCTTCAGGAGTGCCGGGAAGCAGGACGAACCACTTGCGCACAAAGTCCGCCCGCCGGTCGACCGTGCAATTCGCCAGGATTTCCATCGCGATCGCCGCATCCTCGGGGGTCGCATCTCGCCCGATCCGGGTTCCGGTTCGTTGCGCCGAGGCGCTGCTGGCTGCAGCGAACAGCGCAACAACGGCAAGTCCGCCAAGCCAGAGCTTTGGAGATCTCACTCCGCCGCCTCCAGCAGGCTGCCCTCGCGCTCGGCGATGCGGCGCTCGAGTTCCGGACGGAAGTGCTTGAGGAGGCCCTGGATCGGCCAGGCGGCGGCGTCACCGAGCGCGCAGATCGTGTGGCCTTCCACCTGCTTGGTCACCTGGAAGAGCATGTCGATCTCCTCCGCGGAGGCATCGCCCACGCGCAGGCGCTCCATCATGCGCCACATCCAGCCGGTGCCTTCACGGCACGGCGTGCACTGGCCGCAGCTCTCGTGCTTGTAGAAATACGAGATGCGGCTGATCGCGCGGACGATGTCGGTCGACTTGTCCATCACGATGACCGCGGCGGTGCCGAGGCCGGAGCCGAGCGCCTTCAGCCCGTCGAAATCCATCGGACAGTCCATGATCTCGGCCGCCGGAACGAGGGGCACCGAGGAGCCGCCGGGAATTACAGCGAGCAGGTTGTCCCACCCGCCGCGGATGCCGCCGCAATGCTTCTCGATCAGTTCGCGGAAGGGGATGCTCATCGCTTCCTCCACCACGCAGGGCTTCTCGACATGGCCGCTGATCTGGAAGAGCTTGGTGCCCTTGTTGTTCTCCCGCCCGTAGCTGGAGAACCAGGCCGCGCCGCGCCGCAGGATGGTGGGGACGACCGCGATCGACTCGACGTTGTTCACCGTCGTCGGGCAGCCATAGAGGCCCGCGCCTGCCGGGAAGGGAGGCTTCAGGCGCGGCTGGCCCTTCTTGCCCTCCAGGCTCTCGATCATCGCGGTCTCTTCGCCGCAGATGTAGGCGCCCGCGCCCCGGTGGACGAAGACGTCGAAATCGTAGCCGGAGCCGGCCGCGTTCTTGCCCAGCAGGCCCGCATCATAGGCCTCGGCCACGGCGGCGAAGAGCGTCTCTGCCTCGCGGATATATTCGCCGCGAATGTAGATGTAGGCCGCGCGAGCCCGCATGGCGAAGCCGGCGATAAGGGCGCCTTCGATCAGCTTGTGCGGATCATGCCGGATGATCTCACGGTCCTTGCAGGAGCCGGGCTCCGATTCATCCGCGTTGATGACGAGGAAGCTCGGACGGCCGTCCTTGCTTTCCTTGGGCATGAAGGACCACTTCATGCCGGTCGGGAAGCCCGCGCCGCCACGACCGCGCAGGCCCGAAGCCTTCACCTCGTCGATGATCGCGTCCTGCCCGCGCGCGATCAGCGCCCTGGTATCGTCCCAGTCGCCGCGCATCTGCGCCGCATGCAGGCGCCAGTCCTGGTAGCCGTAAAGGTTGGTAAAGATGCGGTCCCGATCAGCGAGCATCTGCAAGCGTCCAGTTGATAGTCTCGGCGAGCATCAGCTCATCCCTCCGAACACGAAGATGGCCGCGGCGGCAAGGATGGCGACAAGCACCACGGTCTTGACCAGGCCGGCGAGGAATTTCCAGGCGAGAAACACCGCCACAAGGGCGATGACGAGAAGGATCAGCGGCTCCATCACTGGCCCCGCTTCGACTGTCGGTTGCCGATGACCAGCAGCGCAATACCGGCGGCGATCAGCGCAATGCCCTCGGGAACCCGCTCATAGCCGATCAAGGCAACCGCGCCCCACACGCCGAGAGCGACGCCGAAGCCCATCATGATCTTGCCGTTCACTGCCACTCGCTCCGATAATCATGGTTCTCGTCAACCATGGCGGTGAGCGTGGTCGGACCGCCGAGCGGCTCGACCGTGTGGCGGCCGGGCTGCTGCGTGCCTTCCTTCGGCGTCTCGCCCCGGGCGAGCGCGTCGAGAACGGCGTTCAGCCTCTCCGGCGTCAGGTCCTCGTAATTGCCGTCATTGATCTGGACCATCGGGGCGGAGGCGCAATTGCCCATGCACTCGACCTCGGTCAGCGTCCACATGCCATCCGGCGTGGTGTGGCCCTTCTTCATTCCGCGCGCATAGCAGGCGGCGAGGATGTCGTCAGAGCCGCGCAGCATACAGGGCGTGGTGCCGCAGACCTGGACGTGGAAGCGGCCGACCGGCGCGATGTTGTACATCGTGTAGAAGGTCGCAACCTCCAGCACGCGGATGACCGGCATATCGAGATAGGCGGCAATGAACTCGATCACCGGGATCGGCAGCCAGCCTTGCGTGTTCGTCTCCGCGCCGACCTGATACTGCGCCAGGAACAGCAGCGGCATCACGGCCGACCTTTGGCGACCCTCCGGATAGCGGGCAACGATCTCGCGCGCCTTGGCGGCGTTCTCGTCCGTCCAGGCGAAGTTGCCCCAGCGGGCGCGCAGCTCGGGCGTGTCGGGGGCGGTTGCGCGAGCGGCCATTAGCGGATGAACTCCACGCGCGACACCTTGTCGCCTTCAAACGAATAGATGGACATGACCTCGAACGCTTCTCCACCGGGCGCGCGCTCCACCTTCTCGTGCAGGAGGACGGTGTCGCCCAACTGGTAGGAGGCAAGGATGTCGGCCCGGTTCTGCGGGAACTGCGCGAACATCGCCTTCAGCCCTGACCGCACGCCCTCGCGCCCCTCGCGCAGCACGGCGCCGCGGTAGGTTGCCTCTGCCGCGTCGTCCGTCATCCACTCGACGTATCCGTCCGCGTCCTGCGCGTTGTAGAGCTCGATCATGCGATGGGCGATTGCGACCTTCTCAGATGTCACCGGTCGCACTCCCCGAACACGGCGTCGATCGCGCCGAGAATGGCGGTGGCGTCCGGCAGCATGTGGCCCTTGCACATCATCTCCATGGCCTGGAGATGGCTGAACATGGTCGGCCGGATCTTGCAGCGATACGGCTTGTTGGTGCCGTCGGCGACCAGGTACACGCCGAACTCGCCCTTGGGGCTCTCAGTCGCGACATAGACTTCGCCGGCGGGCACGTGGAAGCCTTCCGTGTAGAGCTTGAAGTGGTGGATGAGGGCTTCCATCGACTGCTTCATCTCGCCGCGCCTGGGCGGAGCGACCTTGCGGTCCTCGCTCAGCACCGGCCCTTCGGGCATCTCAGCCAGGCACTGCTTGATGATGCGGGCGGACTGGCGGACCTCTTCCACGCGGACCATCATGCGGTCGTAGCAATCGCCATTGGTGCCGACGGGCACCTCGAAATCCATGCGATCATAGACGTCGTAAGGCTGGCTCTTGCGCAGATCCCACGGAATGCCGGAGGCGCGG
The DNA here is from genome assembly GCA_966251025.1 of uncultured Erythrobacteraceae bacterium. GTDB lineage: Bacteria > Pseudomonadota > Alphaproteobacteria > Sphingomonadales > Sphingomonadaceae > Croceibacterium. The sequence continues at coordinate 7,003 of CBINJM010000015.1, forward strand.
ATCATCGGGCCGGAGAAGCCCCAGGCGATCGCGTCTTCACGGCTGACCTTGGCGATGTCCACATTGCGCTGCTTGAAGATGCGGTTGTCGACGACGAGGCTCATCGCGTCCTCGAACAGCTCCGGCAGACGCTTGTCGGCCCAGTCGCCGATATCGGCGAGCAGCTTCAAAGGCGCATCGCGATGGACACCGCCCGGCCGGAAATAGGCCGCATGCATGCGCGCGCCGGAAACGCGCTCATAAAAATTCATGACGTCTTCACGCAGCTCGAACAGCCACAGGTTCGGCGTCATCGCGCCGACGTCCATGACGTGGCTGCCGATGTTGAGCAGGTGGTTCTTGATCCGCGTCAGCTCTGCGAACAGCACGCGAAGGTACTGGCCACGCAGCGGCACCTCGACGTTCAGCAGCTTCTCGATCGCCAGAACCCAGCTGTGCTCCATGCACATGGGTGAGCAGTAATCGAGCCTGTCAAAATAGGGCAGCGCCTGCAGGTATGTCTTGTATTCGATCAGCTTTTCGGTGCCGCGATGAAGCAGTCCGACATGCGGATCGACCCGCTCGACGATCTCGCCGTCAAGCTCCAGCACCAGACGCAGCACGCCGTGCGCCGCCGGATGCTGAGGGCCGAAATTGATGGTGTAGTTGGAGATCGTCTCGCCGCCGGTGGTCGGCGAAGCTTCCTGGATCAGGCCGGACATCAGCTGTTCTCGTTCCTGTCGCGATCATTGTCATCAGACCGGTGATCGCCATGGTCCGGCGTGGTTGCGCCGGGGGTCTCGGGCGCGCCGACCTGGCGCGGCGGCTGATCCACGCGATCCTCCGTCGGCTCCGGCGCGCCGGGTGCGGCCTTGCCGACCTCCTCGGGCACAGGCTCCCCCTGCCCCTGGCCGGCGACGGTGCTGCCCGAGGAGCCGCGCGCGACATGCTCGGCCGCCTTGGCATCGGTCGCGGGACCCGCACCGGTCTGGCTCGGCTTCTCCGTCACCTTCACTTCCTTGACGGGCGGCATCTTCGCCTTCTCGTCACCCGGCAGCGGGTAGTCGGCACCCTCCCACGGAGAGGTGAACTCGAAGGTCCGGAAGTCCTGCGGCAACTCCACAGGCTCATAAACGACGCGCTTCGCCTCTTCGGAGTAGCGCACCTCCTGATAGCCGGTGAGCGGGAAGTCCTTGCGGAAAGGATGTCCCTGAAAGCCGTAATCGGTGAGGATGCGGCGCAGGTCCGTGTTGCCCTCGAACAACACGCCGTACATGTCAAACACCTCCCGCTCCAGCCAACCGGCATTGTGCCAGAGGGTGGTGACGGTCGGCACGGGCGTATCCTCGGCCGCACGGCACTTGACGATGATGCGGTGGTTCTTGGTGAGGCTGAGCAGCATGTAGACAACCTCGAAGCGCTCGGCGCGCTGCGGGTAGTCGACACCGGCGATGTCCATGAGCTGCTGATATTCGTGCTCGTCCCGCAGCAGGCGGAGGACATCCTCCACCCGCTCACGCTCGATGCCGAACACGAGTTCGCCATGCTCCTCATGCACATGGTACAGCGCATCGCCGATCGCGGCGGCAAGCGTATCCCTGTGCCCCTCATGAGAGGCGAAGCGGGGGGCGGAGTGCAGAACTGCCGTCACCGTTCGATCGTCCCTTCACGGCGGATCTTCCGCTGCAGCTGCATCACGCCGTAGAGCAGCGCCTCAGCCGTCGGCGGGCAACCCGGGACATAGATGTCCACCGGCACGATCCGGTCGCAGCCGCGCACCACCGAATAGCTATAGTGATAATAGCCGCCGCCATTGGCGCAGCTGCCCATCGAGATCACGTATTTCGGGTCCGACATCTGATCGTACACACGACGCAGCGCGGGGGCCATCTTGTTGCAGAGGGTACCGGCCACGATCATCACGTCCGACTGACGCGGAGAAGCGCGCGGGGCGACGCCGAACCGCTCCATGTCATAGCGGGGCATGTTGACGTGGATCATCTCCACCGCGCAGCAGGCGAGGCCGAAGGTCATCCACCACAGGCTTCCGGTGCGCGCCCACTGAAACAGCTCTTCCGTGCTGGTGACAAGGAAGCCCTTGTCGGACACCTCTGTTTCCAGCGACCTGTAGAACGCCTCGTCCGGCTGGCGGATTTCCGGGTGCAGCACCGGATTGATGGCATCGCCGCCCACCGTGCTGCCCGCAGGGTTGGCGAGCTGGTGGTCGAGATGCGTGCGGCCGTTCACTCCCATTCGAGAGCTCCCTTCTTCCAGGCATAGGCGAGGCCGACGCCGAGTTCGAACAGGAAGACCATCATGGTGATCCAGCCCGGCCAGCCTGTCAGGTCCAGGCTGACCGCCCAGGGGAACAGGAAGGCCGCCTCCAGGTCGAAGATGATGAACAGAATGGCGATCAGGTAGAAGCGCACGTCGAACTGGCTGCGCGGATCCTCGAACGCGGGGAAGCCGCACTCATATTCGCTGAGCTTGTCCGCATTCGGCTGGTGTGTGCCGGTCAGGCGCGAGACGCCCATTGGCAGGAAGACGAATGCCGCGGAGAGGCCGAGCGCGATCACCAGAAAGATCAGGATCGGCAGGTATTGGGTCAGATCGAACACCGAAGGTCCTTGTGGGGGGCCGCCTTCGCTTGCGCGGGAGGTGGACTTGGCAGCGCCCTAATCCCCTGCCGCCGGACGTTCAAGGGGCACCGGCCGATTTCAGGACAAGCCCTTGCCGCAGAGGCGCTTTCCAGCAGCCCCATGCGAGGATACGGCGCAGGCTTCTGAAACGAGAGATAACCCGATGCCGATCCGCCTGCTCCTGCTCCTGCTTGCTGCTGCTGCCGCACTCCTCCCGCTGTCGCCAGCAAGGGCTGAAAACGTCGTCGCCGATATCAAGAGGATTGCGGCGGCGCTGCAGGACGCGGGCTACCGCGCCAAGATTGAGGGAGAGGGGGCGGAACGATACATCGCTACGGGCGCGGGCGGCTCCAGCTTCACCATCCATCTGTATGGCTGCAACGCCCTGGGCGGAGATTGCAAGAACGTGATGTTCTCTGCCTGGATCGACAGCGACACGCCTCCCTCCCTTCAGGCGATGAACGACTTCTCCGCCCGCATGCGATGGGGACGGTTCTATCTCGACAGCGAAGGCGATCCGACCATCGAGCTGGACATCGACCTGGAGGATGGCGGCATGTCGGAAGAGCTGTTCATCGACAACGTGGAATATTGGGAAAGCGCGCTGACCCAGTTCGTGGATTTCGCCGCGACAGGTCAGCTGCCGGGCGAGTAGCCGCGGCCGCTGCCCCTCCCCCTGAAGGTCGCTGCGTCCCTCTGCTTTCCTTCCCAAGCGGTGCGCGCCGCCCTAGATGTGAGGGAACGCGAATCCAGTGGGGAGAGAATACGTGGCCACTTTCAGCGAAGCCGATCCCGTCGTCATCCTGTCCTATGCCCGCACGCCGATGGGAGGCATGCAGGGGGCTCTCTCCGATGCCTCTGCCACCGATCTCGGCGCGACGGCGGTCAAGGCTGCCGTGGAGCGCGCCGGAATTGCCGGTGAGGATGTGGAGCGCATCTATATGGGCTGCGTATTGCCGGCCGGTCTTGGCCAGGCCCCGGCGCGACAGGCTGCTCTGAAGGCCGGTCTCCCCAAGTCCGTGCAGGCGACGACCGTCAACAAGGTTTGCGGAAGCGGCATGCAGACCGTCATCATGGGGTCAGAGGCGCTGGCTGTCGGCAACGTCGATTTCGTGATCGCAGGCGGCATGGAGAGCATGACCAATGCGCCTTACTTGCTCAAGAAGCACCGCTCCGGCGCGCGCATCGGGCACGACAAGGCCTATGACCACATGTTTCTCGACGGGCTGGAAGACGCCTACGAGGAGGGTCGCGCGATGGGCGCCTTCGCCCAGTGCACGGCCGACGAGTATCAGTTGACCCGGCAGGACATGGATGAGTTCGCGATCACCTCGCTCAGCCGCGCGAATGAAGCGATCAAGTCCGGCGCCTTCGACGACGAGGTCGTCCCCGTCACGGTCAAGACCCGTAAGGGCGATGTGACGGTGGAGCGGGACGAGCAGCCGGGCAAGGCCAACCCCGAGAAGATTCCGCAGTTGAAGGCCGCCTTCGCCAAGGAAGGCACGATCACCGCCGCCACCTCCAGCTCCATTTCCGACGGGGCCGCGGCCCTCGTCCTGACGCGCGAAAGCGTGGCGAAGCAGCAGGGTAAGCAGCCGGTGGCGCGCATCGTGGCGATGGCAGCCCATGCCCAGGAGCCAAAGGACTTCACGACCGCACCAGTGGGAGCGATCCACAAGGTGCTGGAAAAGGCTGGCTGGTCGGCGGACGACGTCGATCTGTGGGAGGTGAACGAGGCGTTTGCGTGCGTCGCCATGTTCGCGATGCGCGACCTTGGCATTCCGCACGACAAGATCAACGTCAACGGGGGCGCCACGGCCCTCGGCCACCCGATCGGCGCAAGCGGTGCGCGCATCCTGGTGACGTTGGTCAATGCGCTGAAACAGCGTGGCGGCAAACGCGGGGTTGCCTCGCTGTGCATCGGCGGCGGCGAAGGCACGGCCGTGGCGGTCGAGCTGGTCTGATCGCCAAGCGCGCGGGGGCGGTTCAGGCCGCATCCCGCGCGCTTCGAACTCCTCTCAAGGCTCGCCGTCGCCCCACAGGCGGTCCGCCCGCACCCAGCCCCGGTGCCCCTCGACATCCAGTTCGCACCAGCCTTGCTCGCAATCGCCGAGGCGCCCGACCACGCCGGGCTCCAACCGCCAGCGAAGATCGGCACCGGGATCTGCTTCAGCCCGCATATCCGCGGGACCTTCACCGATGACGACGGCGCTTCGTTCGGGGCTGAGCAATCGGGCCACGATCCAACCGCGCGTGCCATCCGGATCCTCGACCAGACGCCAACCCTGGTTAAGCCTCACCACCTTCACCGGCAGGCCCTGACGGCGGTAGACCCACTCGATCGGGAAATCGACGCTCGGCCCGACACGCATGTTGACGCTCTCAGCCCGGATCGAGGCCCAGTAGGGCACCTCCCGATCCTGCCCCACCGCAGGCGCGGCGGAGAGTACGAGGGAGAATGCCAGCACTTTGAGCGCAATACGTCGCATGCGGCTGCTCTAGCTTTGGCGCGGCGAAGGATTCAACTCGGATTTGCGGCTTGTCCAAAGGTCTTTGCCGCGCGAACCCGCCCGTTCGCGGAAGGCCGCGCCGAGACCATCTTCAGCGCTGACGAGGCGGCCGCAGCCAATGCCGCGGCCGCCCTCGCCCGTTAGTCGCCCGTCAGGATGCGGTCGACGAGCTGCTTCACCGTGGGGGTGAAGTTGTTCGAGTAGAATGGGTCCTGCTTGAAGCGGAACGCCGCGTGTCCGGCGAACATGAGGTTCTGGTCCACCGGCCCGCCATGGGCGATGTCCTGCAGCGTCTTCTGAATGCAGAAGCTGCGCGGATCAGCCAGTCGCCCGGTCGTGTAATCGTCATGATCCTTCCACGACGAGAAGCCGCAATGCGAGAGGCAACCCATGCAATCGGCCTGGTCCTGCCGGATGAAGGCGCGCTCTTCGGGGCTGACAAACACCACAGTATCGTCCGGCGTCTTCAGCGCTTCCGTGTGTCCTTCGACAGCCCAGACGCGGGCACGATCCCGGTCTTGCGGGGTGACCCAGAAGTTCTTGCCCTTCACGCCCACGTCCAACTGCACCGTGTGCTCACCGGCTGACACGCGGGAATAGGGGATCTGGCGCTCGCTGCGCGCTTCCAGCATGCGCAGGAAGGGATTGCGCACCGCCGAGCTGTAAAAGCCGGTCGGGCTGAAGCGGTGGAGCAGGACATCGCCCGGCTCCAGCTCCCGCAACCGATCCTTCCAGCCCTGAGGGATCGGGCTTTCCTCCGTCAGCAGCGGCCTCGTGCCGTACTGGAAAGCGATGCGGCCAAGCTCCGGATTGTCGATCCAGTCGTCCCACTCGCGCAGGAACCATACGCCACCGGCCATGACGATCGGCACCTCATCGGAGATGCCTTCGGCGCGCATCGTGTCCCGCAGCGCCTTGACGCGCGGATAGGGGTCCTCTGGCTTCAGCGGGTCTTCGGCATTGGAGAGGCCGTTATGCCCGCCCGCGAGCCACGGATCCTCATACACAACGGCGGCCAACAGCTCCGACACCTTGTGATAGGCGCGCTTCCACAGAGCGCGGAAAGCCCGGCCGGAGCTGACGATCGGCAGATAATGAACGTTGTGCTTCGCCGCGATCTCCGAGAGCTTGTACGGCATGCCCGCGCCGCAGGTCACGCCGGCGACGAGGCCGCGCGTCCGCTCCAGCACGCCTTCCAGCACCTGCTGGGCGCCGCCCATTTCCCACAGCACGTTGATGTTGATCGCGCCGCGCCCGCTGGCAATGTCGTAGGCGCGGCGAACCTGCTCCACTGCGCCGTCGATGGCGTAGCGGATCAGCTGCTCGTGCCGTTCCAGCCGGGTCAGCTGGTCGTACACCTGCGGGATGATCTTGCCTTCGGCGTCGTAGCTGTCGGCATTCACCGCGCTTACCGTGCCGATCCCGCCCGCCGCCGCCCAGGCGCCGGAGCTGGCGTGGTTGGTGGCGGAGACGCCCTTGCCCCCTTCGACGAGCGGCCACACCTCGCGGCCGCCATACATGATGGGTTGCAACCCCTTGAAGCTCATTATCTGGTCCTACACGCGCCGGTCATCGGCATTGTTCGATTGAACGCTCGCCAAGCTGCACGGTTCGATCTTATCCGGCTCAGGGCGTTCGCCCACGGCCTCGAACTGTGCATAATAGCCGGCAAGCGCCGGCTGGCGAACGAATTCTACCAGCCGGAAGCCGATCTGCTCAAACTCGCAGAACAGCAACTGTGGCGCAATGCCATGCTGGTCGGTCGGCCGGTCGACATCGACCACGATCACCTGCCCACCCTCGCGCAGCGCGGGGCGCAGCCGCCAGAGGAAGGCATAGGGTTCGGCCACCTCATGATACATGTGGACGAGGAATATCCGATCGAAGCTGTTTACCGGCAATTGCGGATCATCCGGCGCGCCGAGCTTGATGGAGACGTTGTCCAGCCGCTCCCGCTCGACCCGGTCGCCGAGGCGCATCAGCGCGTCGCGATCGATGTCCTGCGCCAGAACCCGGCCTTCCGCGCCGACCCGCTCCGCCAGCCGGACGGTGTAATAGCCCTCGCCCGCCCCGATGTCGGCGACGGTCATGCCCGGGCGGATGCCGGCGAGGTCCATCACCGTGGTCGCTTCCTGCCGGTCATCGCGATCCTCCTCATTGGAGAAGGACGTTGCGCCGAGCTGCGATACAGGCCTGTCCGCCTCCGGGAATAGCTGCGCGGTCGGCGCCCGCTCGTCATCCGCCACCGGCTGACATGCGGCGAGCAGGAGGCAAAGGGGAACGAGAGTTCGAAGCATGAGAGCGCGGTGCATGTAGGCGTTTGCCCCTCGAGAGGCAAAGGCGAGGGCGCGAAAGCCCTGCCTCCTCCTACTCGACGTCCTCGACCTCGACCGTCTCGCCGGTCACGCGCTGGGCCAGTGCTGCCGCGATGAAGGGGTCCAGCGCCCCGTCGAGCACGTCGCCAGGGCTGGTGGAGGTCACGCCGGTGCGCAGGTCCTTCACAAGCTGATAGGGCTGCAGAACGTAGCTGCGGATCTGGTGGCCCCAGCCGATATCGCTCTTCTCCTGGTACTCGCCGCTCGCCGCCGCCTCGCGCATCGCCATCTCGCGCTCGAACAGGCGCGCCTTCAGCATGCTCATCGCGGTGGCGCGGTTCTTGTGCTGGCTGCGATCGTTCTGGCTGGCGACCACGATCCCGGTCGGCATGTGGGTGATACGCACGGCGGAATCGGTGGTGTTGACGTGCTGGCCGCCCGCGCCGCTAGCCCGGTAGGTGTCGATCTTCAGGTCGCTGTCGTTGATCTCTATCTCGATGTCATCGTCGATCACGGGATAGACCCAGACGGAGCTGAAGGAGGTGTGCCGCCGCGCGGAGCTATCGTAGGGGCTGATCCGCACCAGACGGTGCACGCCGCTCTCCGTCTTGGCGTAGCCATAGGCGTTTTCCCCTTTCAGCAGCAGCGTCGCGGACTTGATCCCCGCCTGCTCGCCGGCCTGGTACTCGACCGTCTCGACCTTGTAGCCTTTGCGCTCCGCCCAGCGCGCATACATGCGCAGCAGCATCTCCGCCCAGTCCTGGCTCTCGGTGCCGCCCGCGCCGGCGTGAATTTCAAGATAGGTGTCGTTGGCGTCCGCCTCGCCCTTCAGCAGCGCCTGCACCTTGTCGGCATCGGCGCGCTCCGCCAGCTGCGCGAGGGTGGCGAGCCCCTCGTTGACGACAGCATCATCGTCCTCAGCCTCGCCAAGCTCGATGAATTCAATCGCATCGCGCATTTCGGAGCCGATCTGCTTTACGGTGCCGATCGCGCTGTCGAGCCGGCGGCGCTCCCGCATCACCTGCTCCGCCGCCTTGGGATTGTCCCACAGGGTGGGGTCCTCGACCCGGGCGTTGAGCTCGTCGAGCCGGCGCAGCGCGCGCTCCCAGTCGAGCGAGCGGCGCACCAGCGCCAGCGCGTCCTCGATCCGGTCGATATGGGCCTGCCCCTCGGCACGCATGAGTGATCTCCGTTACGAAAGCGGCCCGCCTAGCGCAGGCGGGCCCACGAAGGAAGTGGCGCCGGAACGGTCGCTGACGGGGAAACGATCCCCGGGGCGAAGGGCGAGGTCAGCCGCGCTTCAGCGCGCGGACAGCGGCCAGCGTGCGGGAGACATGCTCGCGCCAGTCGAGATCGGAATGGACCATCACGATCCGTCCGTCGCTCCCGATGACATAGGAGGTACGGTCCGAAAGGCCCGTGTCCTGCCCCTCCCGCTTGAAGGCGACGTCCCACGCGCGAATGGTCGCCGGACTGGCGATCGCCACGGGGAACGCGTCACGGCACTCCTCGGTCGAAAAGCGCTGGAGCGTCGGCAGATCATCCGCCGAGAGGCCCACCACCTGTGCACCGGCGGCTCGGTAATCGTCCATCGCCTCCGCAAAGGCGTTCGCCTCCAACGTGCAGCCCTGCGTGAACGCCTTGGGGAAGAAGTAGAGCACCACCGGCCCCTTCCGCAGCTCTCGCTGCAGATCGAACGCGAAGGTCTTGCCCGCGAGCGCCCCTTGCGTGCTCAGCGCCGGGGCCCGCGCCCCCTGCGGCAAGGCTGCGGTGCCGGGAAAAGCGGCAAACAGGGCGGCCGCGGCCATACCGGCCAGCATCATGGGGCGTCGGATCATGAACTGATTATGCACTCCGATCGCGGCCGAGTCCATAAGCGCGCGCGTCAGTAAAGCCCGCCCTGCTGTTCCACGAAATCGTCCTGCCGCTCCGTGTCTCGGGCGCCCGTGGCAGCCCGACGGGAGGCCGCATTTTCACCCCGTCGCAGCTGGGCGAGGATCAGCTCGCGCAGCTGGTCCACACGGTCGCGCCGCTTCTCCCGCGGGGGCTCGGAACTGGGCTTGAACGCCTCCCAGATCACGGCGGCGCGCGGGTCGTCCGTGGGCCAGTCGCCGAAGACGCGCTTGCCGCTGCGCCGGTCGATCCGCACCAGTCGCACGCCGGGCGGGGCGAGGAAGGGCCGGCCGCTCCACTTGTCCGGAGTCTCCTGCACGAACTGCTTGAAGATCGGCGCGGCGAGCCGCCCGCCTTGCGCCCACCCGCCCATGTTCCGCGGCTGGTCGAACCCCATGTAGACGCCTGCCACGATGTCGGGCGATCCGCCGACGAACCAAACGTCGGTCGGGCCGCTGGTGGTGCCGGTCTTGCCGAACAGAGGCATGTCGAGGTCGCGCAGCACAGTGGCCGTGCCCCGCGTCACCACGCCTTCCAGCATGTGCACGGTCTGGAAGGCGGTGCGGGCATCCATCACCTGACGACCCTGCTCCGGCAGGCGAGGCATCTGGCGCCCATCCCATTCGGGCATGTTGCAGCCGGTGCAGTCGCGCTGGTCGGCCCGCCAGACGACCTTGCCGCGGCGGTCCTGCACGTAGTCGATCAGCGTCGGCTCATGCTGCAACCCGTTGTTCGCCAGCGCTGAGTAGGCGTTGACCATCTTCAGCACCGTCGTCTCGCCTGCGCCGAGCGCGAAGGAGAGGTAGGGATCGTAGCTGCCGATGCCCACGCGCTCGAACGTCTTGATGACGTTGGGCATCCCGGCATCGGCGGCGATGTGCACCGTCATGAGGTTGCGCGATTGCTCCAGCCCCCAGCGCATCGTGTGCTCGCCGCCGCCCTGCCCGCCGAAATTGCGGAAGCACTTTTCGCCGAGATTGGCACCCTGATAGACGCAGAAGGTCCGGTCCGGCACCATCGTCGCCGGGGTCATCCCGTTATCGAGGCCCGTGGCATAGACGAACGGCTTGATGGTCGAGCCCGGCTGACGCAACGCCTGGCTCGCGCGGTTGAACGAACCAAGACGGGCGTCGAAACCGCCCTGCATCGCCAATACACGGCCCGTGTGCGGGTCCTGCGCGACGAAGCCGCCGGAAATTTCAGGCACCGTACGCACCCGGTACCCGCCGCCGCTTGGCGAGACCGCGGTGACATCGCCCACCTTGATCGCGTCGGGCAGGCCGGACAGCGGCGCTTCGCTGCCGTCGGCAAACCCGATTGTCGCGCTGTTGCCGCTCCGTTCGGTGACAACGCCGATGCGCCAGTTCTGGTAATTGATGCCGAGATTAGCGGAGGCGAGCTGCTCCGTCAGATCACCATTGTCAGGGTTGATGGTGGCGATCGGTCCGTGCCAGCCGCGATTGCCATGATAGCGAAGCAGCCCTGCCCGCAGGGAATCCCGCGCCGCGTCCTGCAGCTCCGTGTCGAGCGAGGTGCGCACCCAGAGGCCGCCGCCATAGACGCTGAGCGGGCCATCTTCGGCCTGCTCCCCATAGCGGTCGATCAGTTGGCGGCGCACTTCCTCCAGGAAATATCCCGCATCGGCCGATCGGGGCTCCGGCTGCTGGCGGATCAGCCCCAGCGGCTCCGCCTTCGCGGCCGTGGCCTGCGCGGCGGTGATGTGGCCGTTATTCGCCATCTGCTCGAGCACGTAGTTGCGGCGCGCAATCGCCATATCCGCATTTTGCGCCCGGCCGTACCGCTCCGGGGCTTTGGGCAGGATGGCGAGGAAAGCCATCTCGTGCAGGTCCAGCTCACCCACGTCCTTGTCGAAATAGGCGCGCGAAGCGGCCTGCACGCCGAAGCTCCGCCGGCCGAGGGGGATCTCGTTGAGATACAGCTCCATGATCTCGCGCTTGGTCAGCACGCCTTCGATGCGGCGGGCGAGGATCATCTCGCGCAGTTTTCTGGTCACCGAGTATTCGTCGCCCAGCAGGATGTTCTTGGCGACCTGCTGCGTGATGGTGGACCCGCCGACCGCACGGCCACCCGAGCCGAGCTTGCTCACATAATCGAACACGGCATTGGCAGTGCCGGTGAGGTCGATGCCCCCATGAGTCCAGAACGTGCGGTCCTCGGCAGAGGTGTAGGCGTTGACCAGCTGCGTGGGAAAATCCTGAAACTGCAGCTGCACGCGCCGCTCACGCGCATAGGAATGGACGATCTCCCCATCGATGCCGCGCACGACGGAGGGCAAAGGCGGCTCGTAATCCAGCAGGCGCTCCGCATCCGGCAGGTCGCGCGCCAGCAGCGCCCAGCCGGCGATCGCCACCAGCAGGAGGGCGAGCAGCGCATAGCCCGCGCGCCTCACCCACGGCCTCTCGCGCCACGCGGCAAGCGCGCGCGCCAGTGGTCCGTCTTCGCGGCGCAGGCGGTAATGCCAGGAGGTATCGCTCTGAATTTCAGGATCGGCCATGACTGGCCTGCCCTAGCACGCGGTTCCTGCAGCGCGCCAGAATGATAACGCCTCCGCCCACGGCTCACCTCCTGCACGACACCTCCCGCCGCTCACCTGGAGCCCAAGGCCCGCCACCCCTTTTTACTCCATCGCGCAACAAGGTTGCCGAGCGCCCCGCCGGATGCTAGCGAAGCAATGGCCCGGACGCCTCTGTTCGCCGGGCGCTGCCTGGCCGTCCTCCCGACCGCCCGGAACTGCTTGCAGGTTGATGCCGAGATGAGAAGCAAGAGCCATTCCGCCACGCCGCGACCTCATGGTCGCGCAGCGGCGGACGCTCTCGCGCAGAACGAAACCCTGCGCCTTCTTGCCCCGGCAATGACAGATCCCCGCGCCGCCAGCCGCAAGGCCGTCGGTGCGTTTCTAACATCCGCCGCCGGCCGGGGCTTGCTCCGCGGCTGGCGCACATTTCACACGAATCGGCATGCCTCGGCCCATGGCCCCGCCTCAACGGCTCAGTCCTTGAAGGCAGTCGCCATGGGGGCCGCGCACGCCCGGAGAAGACTAAATGGCAACCCGCATGCTAATCGATGCGCGCCACCCGGAAGAAACTCGGGTGGCGGTGCTCAAGGGCAACCGGATTGAAGAATTCGATTTCGAATCTGCTGAACACAAGCAGATCAAAGGCAACATCTATCTCGCAAAAGTCACTCGTGTAGAGCCTTCGCTACAGGCAGCCTTCGTCGATTTCGGCGGCAACCGCCACGGCTTCCTCGCCTTCAGCGAAATCCATCCCGACTATTACCAAATCCCGCAGCAAGACCGCGAGGCACTGCTGGCCGAAGAGCAGGCGCACGCGGAAGAGGAAGCTGCGCTTCGTGCCCAGGAAGAGGAAGAGGACGGCGATTCCTTCGACGGCGGCGATGATCGTGCCGACCACGAGGAAGAGGGGCTGTCCGGTGTCGAGGAGATCGACACGGGCGAAACCGACGATGTGGCCACGATCGAGGACGGCCACGTAGAGAACGGCGACGAGGACGAGGCCGCCGAGGACGAGACGGAGACGCGCGACCGCGGCCGTGGTCGTCGCCCGCGCCGCCAGGGTGCGTCGCGCGCCAAGGAGATGGACGCCCTGCGCGAGAAGCGGCAGGCGCTGCGTCGTCGCTACAAGATCCAGGACGTCATCCAGCGCCGCCAGGTCCTGCTGGTGCAGGTCGTGAAGGAAGAGCGCGGCAACAAGGGCGCGGCGCTGACCACCTATCTCAGCCTCGCCGGCCGCTATTGCGTGCTGATGCCGAATTCCAGCCATGGGGGCGGGATCAGCCGCAAGATCAGCTCGGCGAGCGACCGCAAGCGGCTGAAGCAGATCGTCGGCGAACTCAGCCTGCCCCGCTCGATGGGCCTGATCGTTCGCACGGCGGGCCTCCAGCGCACCAAGCCGGAGATCAAGCGCGACTTCGACTATCTCGCAAGGCTTTGGGATGAGATTCGCGAGACCACCCTCTCCTCCAGCGCGCCGGCGCTGATCCATTCGGATTCGGACCTTATCAAGCGCGCAATCCGCGACATCTACAATCGCGACATCGAAGAGGTCGTGGTCGAGGGCGAGGAAGGCTATCGCTCCGCCCGATCCTTCATGAAGCTGTTGATGCCGAGCCATGTGAAGCGGGTGAAGGCCTATTCGGACCCCGTTCCGCTGTTCCAGCGCTATGGTGCGGAAGACCAGCTTTCCGCCATGTACGACCCCGTCGTGCAGCTGAAATCCGGCGGCTATCTCGTCATCAACCCGACCGAGGCGCTGGTGTCGATCGACATCAACTCCGGCCGCTCCACCAAGGAGCACGGGATCGAGCAGACGGCGCTCAACACCAACCTCGAAGCCGCTCGGGAGATCGCCCGCCAGCTGCGCCTGCGCGACATGGCCGGCCTGGTGGTGATCGACTTCATCGACATGGAATACGGCTCCAGCATCCGCAAGGTCGAGAAGGCCATGAAGGAGGCGCTGAAGAACGACCGTGCGCGCATTCAGGTTGGCCGCATCTCCGGCTTCGGCCTCATGGAGATGAGCCGCCAGCGGCTACGCACCGGCGTGCTGGAGGCGACGACGCGCTCCTGCCCGCATTGCGACGGCACCGGCCTCGTCCGCACCGCCTCCAGCGCCGGCCTTTCCGCACTGCGCCTGATCGAGGACGAAGCGGCGAAGGGGCGCGGCTCCACCATCACGCTCTACGCCTCGACAGAGGCGGCGGTCTACCTGCTGAACGCCAAGCGCGCCGATCTTGCGGAAATCGAGAGCCGCTACGGCGTCACCGTCGAGGTAATCCCCGAGGGTGAAGAGGAAGGCGCGAAGATGCGCGTCGCCAGCTCCGGCCCGCGGCCGACCATCACGCCGCGCTTTGAGCCGATCGTCGATGAGGCCGACGAGTTCGACGACCTGCCCGATGAGGAAGACGAGGACGACGAGGAGGAAGAGCACCTCGAGGAGCAGGAGGCGAAGCCCGCCGCCGCTCACCCCGCAAGCCCTGAGGACGAGAGCGCCGACAGTCGCAAGAAGCGCCGTCGCCGTCGCCGCGGAGGCCGCAACCGCAACAAGCGGCATCCGGGTGAGGAAGGCGATCTGACCGCTGCCGAGGAGGAAGAGCGGGAGGACTCCGGCGCTGAGGAGCAAGGTGCCGAAGAGGAGCGGGCTGAAGAGCCCGCCGCCGAAACGCACGCCGAGGCGGAGGAGGACTCTGCCGAGGCTCCTCGCAAGCGCCGTCGCCGCAACGGCCGCCGCCGTCGCCGGGACGAGGGTGAGCAGCGCGGGGACGAGGCCGAAATGACCGAGGCGCCCGCCGAGGAACTCACTGGCGAGCCCCAGGAAGACGTCGCCCCCGCCGCCCCGGTGGAGGAGCCGGCTCCCGCTGAGGAAACCGCTCAGGCATCCAGTGCTGCAGAGGGAGAAGTCGCGGAGGAGAAGCCACGCAGGCGCACCCGCCGCCGCAAGGCCGACGTTGAGGAAGAGGCTGGTGAGGCTGCTGCCGCAGCGGAGTCCGCGGCCGAAACTGCCGAGAAGCCGAAGCGCACGCGTCGACGCAAGGCGGCCGAGCCGGAAGCGACCGCCACCGCTGAAACCGAAGCGCCCGAAGCTGCGGCGCCCAAGCCGAAGCGGACGCGCACCCGCAAGACGAAGGTGCAGGCAGAGACGGCGATCGAACCAGCCGCTGCCGAGGAAGCACCTGCTCAGCCGGCGCAAGAACCTGCCGCAGCGAACGACGCGAATGGAGATGGCGCGGCGCAAGAGGCGGACAGCAACGCCGATAGCTCAGAGACGCCCCGTCGCGGTTGGTGGCAGCGTACCTTCGGCGGCTAAGGCCGCTCACGCGACCTGATCGCTTGCGAAAACCAGGCACAAAGGTGACCGGCATGGCTGACATGCCGGTCACTTTATTTTCGAGGACCTGCCCATGGCGGCTACCGTCTGTGCGATAGAGGCCACACAGGCGCGCCACCCGCTTGCCCTGAGCGGTCCAGCCGCTAGATAGGCGCCAGACCGCAGCAGGACCCAGCACCCATGGCCACCTTCACCCTTCCCAAGAACAGCAAGATCAATGCGAAGGGACGCCACCACCCCGCGCCCGATGGGCTAGGCAAAGGCAACCGCATCAAGCGGCTGAAGATCTATCGCTGGGACCCGGAAAGCGGTGAGAATCCGCGCTACGATACTTTCGAGCTCGACCTCGACGATACCGGCCCGATGGTGCTGGACGCCCTGCTCAAGATCAAGAACGAGATCGACCCGACACTGACCTTCCGCCGCTCCTGCCGCGAAGGCATCTGCGGTTCGTGCTCGATGAACATGAACGGCAAGAATGGCCTCGCCTGCACCACGGCGATGGAAGACCTGAAGGGCGAGATCCGCATCACGCCGCTTCCCCACATGGATGTGGTGAAGGACCTGGTGCCGGACTTCTCGCACTTCTACGCGCAATATGCCTCCATCCGCCCATGGCTGCAGACCGTCACCACCACGCCGTCCGGCAAGGAGCGGTTGCAGACGCCGGAACAGCGGGAGAAGCTGGACGGCCTCTATGAGTGCATCCTGTGCGCCTGCTGCTCCACCGGCTGCCCGTCCTACTGGTGGAATGCCGACCGATTTCTCGGCCCGGCCATTCTCCTGCAGGCCTATCGCTGGCTGGCAGACAGCCGCGACGAGATGACGGGCGAGCGGCTGGACCAGTTGCAGGACCCGTTCCGGCTCTATCGCTGCCACACGATCATGAACTGCGCCAATGTCTGCCCCAAGGGCCTGAACCCGGCAAAGGCGATCGCGGAAACCAAGAAGATGCTGGCGGAGCGCGAGCTCTAGGAGCAGCCCCGCTGGCCGCCATTCTCGATCAGTACCGCGCGCTCGTCGCCGCGGGCGAACTGCGCGCGGACCCGGAGCAGGAGGCGGCGGCGATCCGCCTCGCCCGTCTGCAACGGGAGTTGGAGGCCGGTGCCCGGGGCGGCGGCTTCCTGAAGCGCCTGCTCGGCAAAGGTCCCACGCGTCCGCAAGGCGTATATCTCTGGGGCGGAGTTGGGCGCGGCAAGTCCATGCTGATGGACCTGTTCCACCAGTCGCTCGCCATCCCGGAAAAGCGCCGCGTCCACTTCCACGCCTTCATGCAGGAGGTGCATCAACGCCTGCGCGATGCCCGCCGCAGCGAGAGCGGTGACCCGATCCCGCCCGTTGCCGCCGCCATTGCGCAGGACCTGCGCTGCCTCGCTTTCGACGAGATGGTGGTGAACAACTCAGCCGACGCGATGATCATGAGTCGGCTGTTCCGCGCGCTGATCTGCGACGAGGGCGTGAGTGTCGTCACCACCTCCAACCGCCCGCCGCGCGACCTTTACAAGGACGGTCTCAACCGCGAGCACTTCCTCCCCTTCATCGCGCTGATCGAGAAGGAGCTGGACGTCCTCCCCCTCAACGGCCCCACCGATTACCGGCTGGACCGCGTGGGCGGGCTGGACCGCTGGATCACGCCGCTCGGCGAAGAGGCAACCCAGAAGCTCCGGCAGGCCTTCTTCCGCCTCACCGACTACCCGCCGGAGGATGCCGCGCACGTTCCCTCGGCGGAGCTCGATGTCGGCGGGGGCCGGATGCTGCACGTACCCAAGTGCCTCAAGGGAGTCGGTGTGTTCAGCTTCAAGCGCCTGTGCGCGGAGGCGCGCGGCGCAGCCGACTACCTCGCCATCGCGCGCGAGTTCCACACGGTGTTTCTCGTCGGCATCCCGATCATGGGGCCAGACCTGCGCAACGAAGCTGCCCGTTTCCGCACGCTGATCGACGCGCTCTACGAACACCGCGTCAAGCTGTTCGCCTCTGCCGCCGCGCAGCCGGAGGAGCTCTACCCCGCCAGCGCCCAAGGAGACGAGGCGGGGCAGTTCGAATTCGCCCGCACCGTCAGCCGCCTGCGCGAAATGCAGAGCGACGATTACATGGCGCTGGGGCACGGCGAGGAAGGCTGATCAACCCCAGCCTGCCGTTGGCGTGCCGACGCGCGCGGAAGGCGACCCGTTAGCTCAAGAGGCATCGACTCGGCATTCCGGCCGAGGTCATCGTTGTAAGCCGCCCATTTCGGGCGATGAAGTGGTCAGTCCTGTTTCGATGAGTTGCGGCCTGCGCACGGCCCGAACTGTCGCCGCCGTCCCGGCTCTCCGTCGGCCGCACCGAAATTCGAGCCTGCGTCCTTCACAGCCATTTCGCCACCAACGCCGAGGGTCAGGCGTCTCAGACCAGCATTTCCAAGGCTGGTCCCTGCCCGAGGAACGCCGAGGGGCTGGCGCTCGCCCCATAAGCGCCAGTGCAGAACACCGCCACCAGATCGCCCTCCTCCGCCCGGGGAAGCGACGCCTGGTCCGCGAGCCTGTCCATCGGCGTGCACAGGCAGCCGACGATGCTCACTTCCTCCTCGGCCCCTGCCTCGAAACGGTTGGCGATCGCCACCGGATAATTGCGCCGCACCACGGTGCCGAAATTTCCCGAAGCGGCGAGCACATGGTGCAGCCCGCCATCGGTGACGAGGAAGGTCGCGCCATGACTCTCCTTCCGATCGACGACCCGCGTCAGGTACACCCCAGCCTCACCGACGAGATAGCGGCCAAGTTCCACCGCCAGCTCTGCTTCCGCCAGCTCCGGCGGCAGCACCGCAACCCGCTCCGCCAGCGCCTCGCCCACATGCGCGATGTCCAGCGGCCGGTCTCCCGCGAAGTACGGGATGCCAAAGCCGCCGCCCATGTTGAGATGCGGCAGCTTGTGGCCGATGTCCGCGCTCAGCCGCGCCGCAAGGTCCAGCACCCGCCCCTGCGTCTCGGCAATGGCTTCGGCGTCGAGTGCCTGGCTTCCGGCGAAGACGTGCAGGCCGCGCCATTCCGCTCCCGCCGCGATCACCTCCCGCGCCAAGGCGGGCACCTGCGCCTCGTCCACCCCGAACGGCTTCGCTCCGCCCCCCATCTTCATGCCCGAGCCACGCAGCTCGAAGGACGGGTTGACGCGGATGGCCAGCCTCGCGCGCGTGCCGATCCGCTCGGCCATGCGCAGCGCGCGATGCGCCTCGCCCGCGGACTCCACGTTCAGTGTGACGCCGCGCAGGATCGCCAGCTCCAGTTCCGCATCCCGCTTGCCCGGTCCGGCGAAGCTCATGGCGGCCGGTCCCTGTCCCGCTTCCAGCGCCAGGCGCAGCTCGCCGCCGGAAGCGATGTCGAAGCCGTCCACAAGGTCGCGCATCAGCGCCAGCAATGGCGGAAAGGGATTGGCCTTCACCGCATAGTGCAGCCGCACCCGCTTCGGCAGGTTGGCTCGCAGCAGAGCGACCCGCTGCCGGATCATCGCCGCCGAATAGAGGAACAGCGGCGTTCCGCCCGCCTCCTCCACAAGCGCGCTCACTGGCTGACCGCCGATCGCCAACTCTCCGTCGACCGCCGCAAAACCGGCGGGGATCGGGCCGAGCGGCTTCATGCCGGCGCCCCGTCGCGCAGCAATGCTTCGCGGTCGATCTTGCCATTGGGGCTGAGCGGCATTGCCTCGACCCTGCGGATCGTCCGCGGTTGCATGAAATTCGGCAGCTCGCGCTTCAACGCCGCTCGAAGAGCCGCCTCGTCTCCAAGGCCGCGCACCACCAGCAGCACCGCCTGCCCCAGCCGCTCGTCCGGAACGCCCAGCGCGACGGCTTCGTTCACCAGGCCTGTCGCCAGCGCCGCCTCCTCGATCTCCTGCGGGCTGACCCTGTTGCCTGCGGTCTTGATCATCGCATCGCGCCTGCCGGCGAAGTAGAGCAGTCCCTCCTGATCGCGTACGACCCGGTCGCCGGACCAGACCGCCATTCCGCCGTAGCGCGCCTGCGGCGGCGCGGGGCGGAAGCGTTCGGCGGTGCGCTCCGGGTCGCTCCAATAGCCCTGTGCCACCAGCGGACCGCAATGGACCAGCTCCCCCTCCTCGCCCGGTTCGGCCAGAATGGTCTCGTCTCGCATCACCAGCACCTCGGCAAAAGGCACCGCCTGGCCGATGGAGGTGGGCCGGACATCAACGAGGTCGGGGTCGAGATAAGTTGAGCGGAACGCCTCCGTCAGACCGAACATCGAAAAGAGGCGCGCTTGCGGGAAGGTTGCGCGCAGCTTGCGGACCAGTTGCTCCCCCAATGCCCCCCCGCTGTTGGTCAGTCGCACCATCGGTGCAATCGCCTCTTCGGGCCAAACTTGCTCGACCAGCTGCACCCATAGCGGCGGCACGGCAGCCAGCGTGGTGATCCGGTGGCGCGCGCAGGCCTTGATAACATCGCGCGCGGTGAGGAAGTCCAGCGGCACGACGCTGCCACCGGCGTGCCACGCGCTCAGGATCTGGTTCTGGCCATAATCGAAGCTCAGCGGCAGGACGGCAAGCACCACGTCGCTTCGACCGAGCTCGAGGTACTGGGCCACGCTCGCCGCACCCAGCCACAGGTTCGCATGGCTCAGCATCACGCCCTTGGGCCGGCCGGTCGAGCCGCTCGTATAGAGCAACGCCGCCAGCTCGTCCGCCGGAGCGCTGGACGGAGGAAGTTCGACTGAATGTGAAGCAACGGATGCAAGCGCTTCATCTTCGGGAATGATCCTGCACGCGCCGGGCACATCGCCAGCTTGCAACATATCGAGCCGCGCCTTCGTCCCCACCAGCAGCGCCGCGTCGCTATCGCTGAGGATGTGAGCCACCTGCGATCGCTTGAGCAGCGGATTGACCGGCACATGCACCAGCCCCGCCCGGGGAGCAGCAAGCGGCAGAACGCACGTCAGCTCGCCCTTTGCCGCCCAGCTCGCCACTCGCGCGCCGGGAGGAAGGCCAAGGCCGGCGAGCCACCCTGCCATTGCGCCAACCCGCTCACGAACCTCCTTGCGGCTCAGCGCGGCGCTCCGCAGCACCAAGGCGGGCGCAGCATCCTCGCCGCCCTCCAGCAAGTGATCTATGGGGCGGGGGACCGGGTCGGGCCCGTCAGCCGGGTTGCGCATCATGCCTCGCCTATCGTGTCGCGCCGGCTGTCGTGCAAGGCCCACGAGTGGCTCTGCCGCACACGCTTGTCTCGCCCGCGCCCGGAGTCTAGGGGCCGCGCATGGACCAGATCAGCCGCGCAGCGCCCGCCGGGGAGACCGGCATCGCCAGCACCGACGATGTGCTGCGGCAGGTTCTGGCGGACGTGCTCGGTCTGTCCGAAGAGCGGGTCGCGCAGTTCGATCTCGACACCGGGCTATTCGGTCATCTGCCCGAACTCGACTCCATGGCGGTTGCGGGCCTGTTGACGGAGATCGAGGACCAGCTCGACATCATCATCGAGGATGACGAGGTCGATGGCGAAATGCTGGAGACCTACGGCTCCCTGCTCGCGTTTGTAGAGGCCAAGCGGCAGGGACGCTAATCCAGGTTTACGCCTGCCGCGAAGTCCGGCTCGCGCGGGCAACGCACCTCAAATCCGCTTTACCGCACGAACAGGCTGGCCAGTTCCACATGCGTGGACCAGCGAAACTGGCCCACCGGTCGCAGCTCCGCGAGGCGGTATCCGGCATCGGCCAGCAGCCGCCCGTCCCGCGCCCAACTAGACGGATTGCAGCTGATATAGACAATCCGGGCCACTCCGCTTTCGGCGAGTTGCACCACCTGCTCGCGCGCACCGGCTCGCGGAGGGTCAAGCACCACGCCATCGAATCCGCGCAGCTCCTCCGCCCGCAGCGGGTTGCGGAACAGGTCTCGATGCTGAGCTTCGACCGGCAGGCGCGCACGGCGGGCAGCGCTTCGGCAGGCGAGGTGCGCATCGCGCGCGGCCTCAACCGCGAGCACGCGAGACTGCCCGGCCAGAGCGAAGGCGAAGGTGCCAAGCCCCGCGAACAGATCCGCCACCGCGGCGCACCCGCCCAGCCACTCACGAGCGGCTGCCGCCAGAGCTGCCTCCGCATCCCCGGTTGCCTGCAGGAAAGCACCCGGAGGGAAATCAACAGGCACGCCCGAGAGCGACACCGTCACCGGCTCAGGCTCCCACAATGGCTCCGCGCCAAAGCCACGGTCCAGCGTCAGCCGAGCAAGATGGTGGTCACGGCAGAAATCGAGCAGCGCCTCTGTCTGCTCAAGCCCCTCCACATCCAGCCCTTTGATCGCGCAGTCGACGCCCTGGTCCGTCAGCGCCAGCGTCACGTCCGCTGCCATACGCCCTCGCCGGGCTGCAAGCAGCCGGCGTAGCGGCTGAACCAAGGCGAACAGCTCCGGCCTGAGGACGTGGCACTCTCGCATGTCCACAATGCGGTGCGAGGCGCTTTCATGAAAGCCGATCATGGGCCGACCGCCTGCCGTGGCGGCGTGCAGGATTGCTCGCCGGCGGGTGTTCGGAGGGGATAGGTGCACAGGTGCGATCCGCTCCGGCGAAAGACCTTGCCCGGCCGCCGCATGCGCGACCCGATCCCGCACGAAGCCGGCGAGCGATTCCTCGTCCAGATGCTGAAGCTGGCATCCACCGCATTGCGGGAAATGACGACAGGGCGGCGCGACATGATGCGGTCCGGGGGCCAGGGTCCCATCCCCCAACAGCAGATCGCCCGGTGCGGCGAGAGGCACGTGCCGCCCGCTTGCCGTCACCCCGTCGCCCTTTGCCGCGACCCGCAGGATGCGTTCGCCCTCGATCTGGTCCGTACTCACAGGCACCGCGCATAGGCTGAGGCGATCGCCCGCACCAGATCGGCCGCGGTGAAAGCGACGCCGGCGACACGCGCCGCCTCGCCATGCAGCCACACCGCCTCTTCCGCCGCAGCCAACGGAACGCGATCGGTGGCGAGGCGGCTGGCAACGATGCCCGCGAGCACGTCGCCGGTGCCAGCGGTTGAGAGCCAACTGGGGGCAGGCTGTGTAAAGCGCAGCGATCCGTCCGGGGCGGCGATCAGCGTGTCCGGCCCCTTGGCGATTACCACCGCACCGGTGCTGCGTGCCAAGGCGAGCAGGCGCTCGATCCTGCCGCCGTTATCGACCCCGAACCGCTCGCACAGTCGCGCAAGTTCCCCCTCATGGGGTGTCAGCAGCAGCGGAGCGGTCCGGGCGCCGAGCATTCCCGGCGCAAGCAGGACCAGCGCGTCTGCATCGAGCACCGTCGGAACATCGCGATCGAGCACCGCGCTCAGCCGTTCCTGAGCCTCATCACTCCGGCCAAGTCCCGGGCCGGCGAGAAGCGCGTCGATCCGGTCGTCGCTCAGCGCCTCGGAAAGCGGGCGATCGTCCACCACCAGTTCGTCCGGCGCGGCGGTTCCTTTCTTCGGAGCGAACAGGCGGACGTAGCCTGCACCGCCATGCATCGCCGCCCGAGCGGCCAACATTCCCGCACCGGCCATCGCTCCGCCGACCACCGCCAGCAAACCTCGAGTGTACTTGTGCGCATCCGACAGGGGAGGTCTGAGGCGCGGGCGCCGGATCAGTGTCGCGGCAGTCGGAACGGGCTGGATACCGATATCGACCAGCCGCCGTTCCCCCATCAGCGCCATGCCTGGCATCAGCCAGTGCGCCTGCTTCCACGAGCCGAGCGCCAGCGTCAGGCGATAGGACGGAACACCGGCGTTCAGCACCCGGCCGCTGTCGCTCTCGATTCCGCTGGGCAGATCCACCGCGATGGAGGCGGAATGCGCCTCCGCCAGCTGCGAGAGCAGAGCCGCATGGCGTGGCTCCAATGGTCGTGTCAGGCCGCTGCCGAACAGGCAATCGACCAGAATGCCACCTGCTGCCTGCTCAACCACAGGCGCGTCACAGGATCGACGCGCCGCGATCGCTGCCTCAGTAAGCGGTTCCAGCGGGGCAAGGACCCGCACCTCGGCCCCGCGCGCGTGAAGTTCCCGCGCGATGACGTAGCCGTCGCCGCCATTGTTGCCGGGGCCGCACAGCACCGTCACCGGGCGACCACCCGCGACGCGCCACACCCATTGTGCCGCGCCCTGTCCCGCCCGCTCCATGAGCGAGGAGACGCTTTCTCCAGAGTCGATCAGCGCCTGCTCCGCCGCGCGCATTTGCGCGACGGTGAGGACTTGCTCGGCGGCAGTGCTCAGCGGCCAGCCTTCAGCTGGGTCACGTCCCGCACCGCGCCGCGGGCGGCGCTGGTGGTCATCGCCGCATAGGCCTGCAACGCTGCTGAGACGCGGCGTGCTCGCGGCTTGGCCGGCTGCCATGCGCCGTCGCCCTTGGCCTGCATCGCCTGCCGCCGCGCCTCCAGCACCTCGTCGGAGACGGCGAGCTGTATCGTGCGTGCCGGGATGTCGATCTCGATCCGATCTCCATTTTCGACCAGTGCGATCACGCCGCCCTCGGCCGCTTCCGGCGAGACATGGCCGATCGACAGACCAGACGTACCGCCGGAGAAGCGCCCATCGGTGATCAGCGCGCAGGCGGCGCCCAGCCCCTTCGATTTGAGGTAGCTGGTCGGGTAGAGCATTTCCTGCATGCCCGGCCCGCCGCGCGGCCCTTCGTAGCGGATCACCACCACGTCGCCCGCGACCACTTCGCCGGTGAGGATGGCGGTCACCGCCGCGTCCTGGCTTTCATAGACTTTCGCCGGGCCGGAGAAGCGCAGGATGCTGTCATCCACCCCCGCCGTCTTCACGATGCAGCCATCCTGAGCGAGATTGCCGGAAAGCACCGCCAGCCCGCCATCCTTGCTGAACGCATGGGTTGCGGAGCGGATCACGCCGCTCTCACGATCGAGATCGAGCGATTCCCAGCGGCGGCTCTGGCTGAAGGCGGTCTGCGTCGGCACCCCTCCAGGGGCGGCGGCGTAGAATTCATGCACCTTGTTGTTGCCGGTGCGGCCGATGTCCCAATCTTCCAGCGCATCCGCCATGGTCGGGCTGTGCACCGTGGGCAAAGCGGTATGCAACAGGCCTGCTTTGTCGAGTTCGCCAAGGATCGACATGATCCCGCCCGCGCGGTGAATGTCTTCCATGTGCACATCCGCCTTGGCCGGCGCCACCTTGCACAGCACCGGAACCTGACGCGAAAGCCGGTCGATGTCCTCCATGGTGAAGTCCACCCCCGCCTCATGCGCGGCGGCGAGCAGGTGCAGCACAGTGTTGGTGGAGCCGCCCATCGCGATGTCGAGGCTCATCGCGTTCTCGAACGCCTCGAACGTGGCGATGGAACGCGGCAGGACGCTGGTGTCCTCCTCCTCATAGTACCGGCGGGCCAGCGTCACCACCAGGCGCCCGGCACGCTCGAAGAGTTGCCGCCGATCCGAATGGGTCGCCAGCTGCGAACCGTTGCCGGGCAGGGAGAGGCCCAGCGCCTCCGTCAGGCAGTTCATGGAGTTGGCAGTGAACATGCCGGAGCAGGAGCCGCAGGTCGGGCAGGCGGAGCGCTCGATCGTGGCGACTTCCTCGTCCGTCATCGACTCGTCCGCGGCGGCCACCATCGCATCGACCAGATCGAGCGAGTGCTCCTTGCCGCGCAGCACGACCTTGCCTGCTTCCATCGGGCCGCCGGAGACGAACACGACCGGGATGTTCAGCCGCAGCGCCGCCATCAGCATGCCGGGTGTGATCTTGTCGCAGTTGGAGATGCAGACCATCGCATCGGCGCAATGCGCGTTGACCATGTATTCGACGCTGTCGGCGATCAGGTCTCGGCTCGGCAGGCTGTAGAGCATGCCGTCATGACCCATGGCGATGCCATCATCCACGGCGATCGTGTTGAATTCCTTGGCCACGCCGCCCGCCGCTTCAACCTGGCGCGCGACCAGCTGCCCCAGATCCTTCAGGTGCACGTGCCCCGGTACGAACTGCGTGAAGCTGTTGACGATGGCGATGATCGGCTTGCCGAAATCCTCGTCCTTCATGCCGGTGGCGCGCCACAGGCCGCGTGCGCCGGCCATGTTGCGGCCATGAGTGGAGGTGCGGGAGCGATAAGCAGGCATAATTTTCTTCGCTGTTGGCGCGCCCTGCGGCGCAGTTTGTACGGAGCCCTACAGCACCCCGCGCCTGCGTCGAAGGGTCAATTTCTATGGAAGATGCAAGTGGGGGTTCCCACCGTCCTCCGCCAGTGCAGCAACCACTTCTCTCGCGACCTCAGCCACCCGGCCCGCCCATTCCGCCTGCCCCGCAGCATCGGCGATCAGATCGTTTCGAATCTCGATCGTGCAGTAGGGGCGGCCATGCGCCTCCGCGTGGCGGTTCATGGTCGCGTTGAGCAGGCGGCCGGAATAGGGTTCGTTGTCGCCGACGATCAGATCCTGCTCCTCGAACAGGCGGATGGCGTGGCGCGCAGCGCGGTCATCCTCGTTATAGAGCAGGCCGACATGCCACGGGCGGTCTTCCGGTCGGCTCTCCAACTCTGGCGTGAAGCTGTGGATGGAGAGGATCAGCTCCGGCTGCGCTACGTCCAGCCAGGCGGCGAGTGCCGCGTGGTACGGGCGGTGAAAGGCCTCGATCCGCGCCTGCCGGTCTGCGCCGACATTGCCGGGGATGGCGTGGCCATCGCTGCGCTCAGGGATGAGGCCGGGAGAGTCTTCCTCGCGGTGCAGGTCGATCACCAGCCGGCTGACGCAGGCGAGGTGGGCTGGGATGCTGTGGTCATGCGAGAGGCGTTCGGTGACAGCGCCAGCACCGATGTCCCAGCCGATATGCAGGTCGAGAAGTTCAGGCGCGATGCGGAGGTCGATGCCGGCTGGCACGCGGTTGGAGGCATGGTCGCACACGGCGACGATGCCGCCCGGCGTGACGTTGCCGATCTGGCGAAACACTTCACTCATCGGAGCTTGCCTTGTAGCTGCCACCAGTCGGGCTGCGCGGCGGCGATGGCGGCGGCGGCATCCTCGCGCTGCACCTCGTTTTCGTAGAGGGCGAAGCAGGTTGCGCCCGATCCGCTCATCCGGACAAGCCATGCCCCCGTGGCGCGGAGTTGCGCGAGCACATCGGCGATGACGGGGCAGAGGCTGATCGCGGGAGCCTCAAGGTCGTTGCGCCCCTCCCGCGCGATGGTCGAGGCGGGGCCGGTGGGCATTTGTCCGCGGTCCTGACCGTCCCATGCCGCGAACACGGGGCCAGTCGCCAGCGGGGTACGAGGGTTGACCAGCAGGACAGGAGTGCCGGCGAGATCATTCTCAACCGGCTCCAGCTCCGTTCCGGTGCCTCGCCCGACGCAGGCGCGGCTCTCGACACAGGCAGGAACATCAGCACCGAGCTTGGTGGCGCGGGCATGCCAGTCTGCCGGCAGGCCGTAAGCGTCGCCGATCATGCGGAAGATCGCGCCTGCATCGGCAGACCCTCCCCCGAGGCCGGCCGCCACCGGAAGGTTCTTCTCCAGCGTCACCGACAGACCATCTGCGCGAGGCAGAGCCGAAAGCGCCTTCGCAACGATATTCCCAAACGGGTCAGCAAGTTGGCTGCCAAACTCGCCAACCACCCGCAACTCGTCTGCGGGGGCAGAGCGGGCCGTCAGCCGGTCGCCCGCATCGACGAAGGCGAACAGGGTCTCAAGCTCATGATAGCCATCGTCACGCCGGCGTCGGACATGCAACGCCAGGTTGATCTTGGCGTAGGCTGTTTCGGCGAGGTGCAATTTGTCCGCCTGCTCACATGTTTGGATAGTTAGGGCCGCCGCCCCCTTCTGGCGTCACCCAGTTGATGTTCTGCGGCGGGTCCTTGATGTCGCACGTCTTGCAGTGGACGCAGTTCTGGGCGTTGATGACGAGGCGCGGCGCACCCGCTTCCCGCCCGACATATTCGTAAACGCCGGCGGGGCAGTACCGCGACTCCGGCCCCGCATAGAGAGGCCAATTCACCCGTTCCGGCACGGTTGGATCCGCCAGTACCAGATGGCAGGGCTGGTCTTCCTCATGGTTCGTGCCGGAGAGGAACACCGATGAAAGGCGATCGAAGCTGATCACTCCGTCCGGCTTCGGATAGGCAATCGGCCGGAAGAGATCCGCGCGGCGGGTTGCCTCCGCATCGGTGTGATGGCTCATCGCGGGGGTGATCTTCAGCCCGGCCGTGCGGAGCCACATGTCCGCGCCGGCCAGCAGGGTGCCGATCGTCCCGCCGAACTTCGCCACCAGCGGCTGCGCGTTCTGGACCTTTTGCAACTCGGTCGCGATCCAGCTTGCGCGCAATGCATCGTCATATTCCGCCAATGCATCGCGCTCGCGACCTGTCTGCAACGCACCCGCAATGGCTTCGGAAGCGAGCATGCCGCTCTTCATGGCAGTGTGAGTGCCCTTGATGCGGGGCACGTTGACGAAGCCCGCCGCGCAGCCGATCAGCGCGCCGCCCGGGAAGGCCAGCTTTGGCACGCTCTGCCAGCCGCCTTCATTGATGGCGCGAGCGCCGTAGGCAACCCGCTTCCCGCCCTCGATCACCCTCCGGATGGCCGGATGCTGCTTCCAGCGCTGGAACTCCTCGAACGGGCTGATGTAGGGGTTGGCGTAATCGAGCGCGGTCACATAGCCGAGCGCCACCTGCCCGCCCGCCTGATGGTAGAGAAAGCCGCCACCCCAGGCATCGTGTTCCGACAGCGGCCAGCCTTGCGTGTGGATGACGCAGCCCAGCTGATGCCGATCGGCAGGAACATCCCACAGCTCCTTGATTCCCAAGCCATAGACCTGCGGCTGGCATTCCGCGTCCAGCGCGAACAGGCGCTTGACGCGCTTGGTCAGGCTGCCGCGTGCTCCTTCGGCCAGCAGCGTGTATTTCGCGTGCAGCTCCATGCCGGGCTGGTAGTCCGGCTTGTGCGAGCCGTCGGCGGCAACGCCCATGTCCTGTGTCGCCACGCCCATGACCGCGCCGCTTTCGTCCAGCAGCAGCTCGGCGGCGGGGAAGCCGGGGAAGATCTGAACGCCCAGTTCCTCCGCCCGCTCCGCCAGCCAGCGACAGAGGTTGCCAAGGCTGCCTGTGTAGTTGCCCTCGTTCCCCATGAAGGGCGGGAGCAGCAGGTGCGGGAATTCCCACTTGCCGGTGCGGGTCAGCACCCAATGGTGGTTGCTGGTGACCGGCACGTCGGCCAGCGGGCAGGTCTCTCGCCAGTCCGGCAGCAGTTCGTCCAGGGCGCGGGGGTCGATCACCGCGCCGGACAGGATATGCGCTCCGACCTCGGAGCCTTTCTCCAGCACCACGACCTCGGCATCGGGTGAAAGCTGCTTCAGCCGGATCGCGGCGGCGAGCCCTGCTGGACCGGCGCCGACGATCACCACGTCGACAGGCATGGATTCCCGCTCGCTCATGCGCGGCACGTTTCGCTGTGGGCAGACATGGCCGCGGGCTTGATCGCTGGCGGAGGACAGGTCAAGACTCCTCGCCCATGGACCGGCCTGACGCGCCTGCGCCCCACCCCCTCTCTGGCGACAGCATCGCCGCCGCGCTCGATTGGTGGCGGGAAGCAGGGGTGGATTGCGCCTTCGTGGACGAACCGCAGCGTTGGCTGGCGGAACCGGAGACGAAGGCCAAGGCCGCCCCCGCGGCGGTCAAGAAGGCACCGCCGCCGGAGCCGGAACGGCCGCGCATCGGAGGCGACCCGGCAAATTGGCCGCAAGACCTCGCCGCCTTCCGCCGCTGGTGGCTGGAAGAGCCGAGCCTTGATCCCGTGGGCGCGCTGCGCCTTCCCCCGCGCGGGGGAACGGGTGCGAAGCTGATGGTGCTGGTGGCCATGCCGGAGGAGACGGATACGGAGATGCTCCTTTCCGGCCCCCATGGCCGCCTGATCGCCAACATGGCTCAGGCAATGGGGATCGCGCCTGAGCAGCTCTCCCTCGCCAGTGCCCTCCCCCGTCACATGACGCTGCCGGATTGGCAGGCTCTGGCCCGCGATGGGATGGGCGAGGTGCTGCGCCATCACCTGTCGCTCGCCGCGCCGGAGCGGCTGCTGGTGCTCGGCACCGACATCCTGCCGCTGCTGAGGCACGATCCGGCGCAAGCATCTCCCGGCATTCAGGAAATCCTTGTTGGAGACCGCTCACTGCCTGTGCTGGCCGGCTATGCTCCGGCGCATCTGCTGGAGCATGCGCGCGTTCGGGCACGGCTTTGGCAGCAATGGCTCGACTGGACGGACGACGAGGAACGATGAAACCCTGGCTCCCCGCGCTCGCGGCCACCGCCGCAGCCGCCGGCTTTGGGCTCGGCCCCATCACGGCTTCGGCCCAAACCACCTACGACTATTTCACCGCCCATGCGCAGAGCTTCGCGGCTCCGCGGCAACTCGACCAGCAGGACCGCGAATATTACGGCGCGGTGTTCGCCGCAATTGACCGGCAGGATTGGGCGGGCGCCGATGCATTGCTGAACCAGCGAGCGGATGGCCTGCTGCACCCCATCGCGCGGGCGGAGCTTTACCTTGCCGCCAACTCGCCCCGCGTGGAACTATGGCAGATCGAAGCCTGGCTGCCGCGCGGGCGGGCCCTGCCCCACGCCTCGCGCCTTGCCCGTCTGGCCGTCACCCGCGGCGCCACGAGCATGCCGGTTCTTCCGCGAGAGCAGCAATTCTATCCGCAGGGCAGCACCCCCAAGCGCACTCGCCCGGCAGAGGTGCAGGACGGCACCATGCCCGCAGCGATCCGCAGCGCGATCCTGGAGCGCATTACCAATGACGATCCGGACGGCGCGCGCGCGCTGCTGGACGGGATCGACGCGGCTCTCAGCCTGGAGTCCCGCGCCGAGTGGCGCCAGCGCGTGGCCTGGAGCTACTACATCGAGAACATGGACGCGCAGGCGCTGGCGCTCGCCCGTACCGTCAGCGCGGGCAGCGGCCCTTGGGTGGCGGAAGGCGAATGGGTGGCGGGCCTTGCCGCCTGGCGCCTCGGCGATTGCGGAGAGGCTGGTGCATCGTTCGAACGCGCGGCCTTCCACGCCACCAACCCGGAACTCCGCTCCGCCGGCCTCTACTGGGGCGCCCGAGCCGCCTTGCGCTGCCGCCAGCCGGAACGCCATTCGGACCTTCTGCGCGCCGCCGCCGGGGCGGATGAGACCCTCTACGGCATGCTCGCAGCCGAGCAATTGGGTCAAAGGCTGCCGGACCGCGTCTCCAGCGCGGACTTCACCTCGCAGGATTGGCAGGCGATCGGCGGGATCGAGAATGTGCGCGTGGCGGTGGCGCTGATGGAACTCGGCCGGGATCGGCTGGCGAGCGAGGTTCTGCTGCACCAGGCGCGCATCGGCGACGCGTCTCATTACGGTCCATTGTCGCGCCTCGCCCGTGATCTCGGGATGCCGCAGACGCAGCTCTACATGGCCTATAATGGTCCGACCGGGGGCCGGAGCGACCCGGCCTCGCAATATCCTGCGCCGAAATGGGTGCCGATCACCGGATGGCGCGTCGACCCGGCGCTGGCCTATGCCCATACCCTGCAGGAATCCGCCTTCCGCGCCACGGCCGTCAGCCCGGCTGAGGCGCAGGGGCTGATGCAGATCACGCCCATCACCGTGCGCCACCACGCCCCGCGGCTGGGGCTGAATGCGAGCCAGCTCGACATCTTCGACCCCTCCGTCAATCTGGCCTTCGGCCAGCGCAATCTGGAGATGCTGCGCGATGACCCGGCGACCGGCGGCGCGCTGCCCAAGATCATGGCGGCCTACAATGCGGGCCTTACGCCGGTGACGCGCTGGAACAGCGAGATCCGCGACCAGGGCGATCCGCTGCTCTATATGGAATCGATCCCCTATTGGGAGACGCGCGGTTATGTCGCCATCGTGATGCGGAACTATTGGATGTATGAACGCCAGGCCCGCGCCGCGTCGCAGAGCCGGGTGACGCTCGCCCAGAACGGCTGGCCGCGCTTCCCCGAAGCAGCGCCTGGCAGCGGGCGGGTCTACCTCTCGGCCAGCGGCGGACAGAACTGATGGCGATTGACGAGAGCCGCACCTTCCGGCCGATCAACATCGCGCTTCTCACCGTGTCCGACACCCGTGGGCCGGATGAGGATACGTCGGGCGACATCCTTGCCCAGCGGATCAAGGAGGCTGGCCACCGCCTCACCGCGCGGACCATCCTGCGCGACGATGCGGACCTGATCGCCCGCCAGTTCGAGCAATGGATCGACGACCCCGAAGTGGATGCGATCGTCTCCACCGGCGGCACCGGGCTGACAGGCCGCGACGTGACGCCTGAGGCGATGGACCGGGTGAAGGAGAAGGACATCCCCGGCTTTGGCGAGCTGTTCCGCTGGATCAGCTACCAGACGATCGGCACCAGCACCGTTCAGTCGCGCGCCTGCGCGGTTGTGGCGCGCGGCACCTACATCTTCGCCCTCCCCGGCTCCAACGGCGCAGTGAAGGACGGGTGGGACCGCATCCTCGCCGAGCAGCTCGACAGCCGCAACCGGCCCTGCAACTTCGTCGAACTGATGCCCCGCCTGCGGGAGAAATAGCGCCTTCCGCCGGCGCTTTGTTCCTTGTATGTTCCGTTTATGGAGCAGCGCAAGGAGCCAGCGACTCACGGAAGGGGCGCCCAGTCCGGCGCTGCCTCTCGCCGCTTCAACCTGCCGGAACGGGAAGCGGACGGTGACTGGCGCGACTATATGGAGGCGCTGGACGGACCTCCGGTGAAGCTGCGGACCACGGTCACGGAAGAGCACCCCAAGTCGATCCTCACCTTCAACCAGTCGCCTGACATTGCTTTCGACCGTTCGGTAAATGCCTATCGCGGGTGCGAGCACGGCTGCATCTACTGCTTCGCCCGGCCGAGCCACGCCTATCACGACCTCTCGCCGGGGCTGGATTTCGAGACCAAGCTGTTCGCCAAGCCGAATGCCGCAGAGCTGCTGCGCGCCACCCTTGCCCGCCCGAAATACCGCCCCAAGCCGATCGCGATGGGCACCAATACCGATCCTTACCAGCCGATCGAGGCGCGGTATGGGATCACCCGGCAAATCCTCGAGCTGTGCCTGGAGGCGCGCCACCCCGTCACCATCACCACCAAGTCCGACCGGGTGCTGCGCGACCTGGACCTGCTGGCGGAGATGGCGAAGCACCAGCTGATTGCGGTGGCGATCTCCGTCACCTCGCTCGACCCGCGGCTGTCCGGGCTGCTGGAGCCGCGCGCCAGCGCGCCTGCCAAGCGGCTCGCCGCGCTCGGACGGCTGGTGGAGGCGGGCGTCCCCGCCCATTGCTCGGTTGCGCCGGTCATTCCCGCCATCACCGATGAGTTCATGGAAGGGATTATCGCCCGCGCCGGCGAGTTGGACGTTCCCTCAGTGGGGTGGATCCCCCTTCGCCTGCCGCACGAAGTGGCGCCGCTGTTCCGTGAATGGCTGAGCGTCCATTTCCCCGATCGCGGCGACAAGGTGATGAGCATCGTCCGCTCCATCCGCGGCGGGCGGGACAATGACCCGGATTTCTTCACCCGAATGAAGCCGAGCGGCGTGTGGGCTGACCTGTTGCGCGCGCGCTTCCGGCTCGCCTGCCGGCGGGCGGGCATCAGACAACAGCGCTTCGAACTCGATTGCACCGCTTTTCGAGCCCCCGAGACGGGCGGCCAGCTCCGCCTTCTGTAACATAATTGCGACAGCCGCGGAGGAAGGGTGATGTGCGGGGAACACCCGCCGCCGCCCCGCGTCTTTGTGTGCAGTGCAGCACCCGAGATGGTGCGCACAGGGACGGGGCAGCCGGGGTCGCCGGCTGCTGAAGTAAAGGGAACAAGAATGAGAACGATGATCCTGGCGCTGGCGACAGCCAGCTCGGTCTTCGCACTGCCCGCCGCCGCACGCGACGGGCAAGCCTATATCGGCGTCGAGGGAGGCATGATCTTCCCTGACGAAACAGACTACCGGCTTGAAGGGCCTCCGTCGCTCGTCTTCCCCGATGGCAGCACTGGGGACCGGCCGAGCGTCCGGGTCAACGGCAAGCAGGGTTGGGAAGGCGACCTCATCGTCGGTTATGATTTCGGCGCCTTCCGGCTCGAGGCCGAGGGTGGCTACAAGAAATTCGACATCGGCGCACTGAGGGCTCCGGCGAACGGTGCCGTTCCCGGCGTGGCTGGTCCCGTCACCGGCACGTTCAGAGATGCGGGCGGCGATATCGAGGTCTGGAGTGCGATGGCGAACGCGCTGATCGATATCGGCGGCCAAAATGATCTCGGCCTCTACTTCGGTGGCGGCGTTGGTCTCGCCAGCGTGGACGCGGCCATCTCCTCCGCCGGCGATGCCCCGCGCTTCATCGACCAGAATGACAGGGCGTTTGCCTACCAGGGCATTGCCGGTCTTCGCCTGCCGATCAGCGATCGTGTCGATCTTGGCGTGAAGTATCGCTACTTTCGGGTGGACGATCTGAACTATGTCGACACCAGCGGCCGTGACGTCTCGAGCAAGCTGGAGACCCACTCCGCCCTTGCCTCGTTGATCTTCAACCTGGGTGGCCCCTCGGCACCGCCGCCGCCTCCGCCGGCTGCTGCTCCGCCGCCCCCGCCGCCTCCTCCGCCCCCGCCTCCGCCGCCGCCCCCTCCGCCGCCTCCGCCGGTCGCGCAGTGCAACCAGGGGCCCTACATCGTGTTCTTCGACTTCGATAAGTCGGACATCACGCCCGAGGCTGCGACGATCCTGGACAGCGCGGTGACGGCCTATGGCAGCTGCAACAACGTGCCGATCATGCTGGCGGGTTATACCGACCGGTCGGGCAGCGCGCAGTACAACCTCGGCCTCGCAGCTCGCCGGAACGAGAGCGTGCGGACCTACCTGACGGGCAAGGGCGTCCCTGCCGGTCGCATCACCAGCGAGGCGCTGGGTGAAGCCAACCCGCGCGTGCCGACGGCTGACGGCGTGCGTGAGCTGCAGAACCGCCGGGTGGAAATCACCTACGGTCCAGGCTCGGGCCGCTAAGCCCAGCCTTCACGCCGAAAGATCAGGGGCCGGGGGAGCGATCCTCCGGCCCCTCTCTCGTGGCGCCAGCCACTTGCTCGGTCACATCATGCCGCGCCGATCTTGCGCTGGTGAGCCTCGAACCGGGAGAGGCCGCCGGCCAGCCGCTCTCGCGAGTAGGGTCGATCAAGCCGGTCCAGGATCTCTCCGGCGGAAATGGCCGCCGGGTCGATGATCTCGTGCAGGATGTGGCAGCCGTACCAGAGCCGCAGCTGGTCTTCCGCCGCCCCCCTTCTTCCCGCCGTCACTTCCAACAGGAACTCGTCCACCTCCGTCAGCACGCCGATCCAGTCGGCGGTCGGGCGGCTGGAGAGACGCAGCATCGGTGTTCCGAACATCGCCCCTGAATAGATCGCCTTGCTGTTCTGCACGATCAGACCGTCGCCATGCTTGATGAGCAGATCGGTGACGGAATAGCGGCCTTCCGGGTCGTTGGGCACCAGCCGAGCACGATCGCCCAGAGCTTCAATCGCGGCATGAACACGTGAGTTGTCGATGTGCTGATAGTTCAGCGGGTGATCGGTAATCGCCACCAGGAACCTGTCATCGATCCAGTCCATCACCGCGTGGATCAGGTCGATGTTCCGCTCGTACCGGTGATGGATGGAGCTGAACATCTCCTCATGCTCATAGTCGAGCGGCAGCACGATGATCTTGCGATCCGTCGGCAGCCCCAGGCTCTCAAGGGCTTGGGCGCGCGTCAGGCAGAAGGGCATTTCCTGCTCAAGCCGCGTCCGCATCCGCGCCCAGCTTGGCGCGAAGCCTGCCTCAACAAGGGCCCGATCATCCGCTTCGAGGTGCGGCATGGATCCGTGATGCCAGAAATCCCGCTGGAGGATGATCCACTCGGAAGGGGTGCGGAACGGCGGCGCACCTCCCTCCAGCAGATGGACGACCTTGCCCGGAAAGGCGGACGGCGTCTCGATATCCGCGCTCCTGCAGAAGACGTAATTCGGATTGAGGGAACGAACGAAATCCACCAGCCCCTCCGGATCATCCGGCTTCGTCCTCAAGGACGAGTGATCCTCGCCGGCGACGATATGCCATTGCAGGTCCGGCAGTGATGAGCAGGCCGCCACTTCATCGGGCCCGATCCCCGTGTTGCGCCACATGGGGGGCGCAAGAATATGAACCACTGCCGCGCCGTAGAGCGCCTTGATTAGCGGAAGGACGATGTTGTGGAACCACCACGGCGTCACGACCGGGAGGTAGAAAAGAACCGTAGGCATAGCCCCATTCTAGAGAGATGACGCCAGACGAGGGCACAATCGCAGGCCATCGGGACGATCATTAGCCGGAACTCTCAGCCTGCCGGAAGTCGCCCTTGGCTTCAACACCGAGAGGGTCGGTGGCCTCCTCTCCCCCCGCTCTACATCAGGCGACCAGCTTCAGGCTCGCGCGCCCCGTCTGCGGCTTCAGCACCACGTCGGAAAGACCGGGTACCTCCGCCAGCCGTTCGACCAGCTCGCCATCGAGCGCGAAATCGCGGCCAAGACGCAGCACCGGATCTTGCGGCTCGCCCAGCTTGAGCCTCACGATCACCTCGCCGCGCCCGCGATCCCCTTCCGTCAGCAGGGCGCGCAGCTCCTGCAGCGCCTCCACGCTGGAGACGTCCAGCGTCAGCAGCATCCGCGCCGCACTGGTGACTTCGGCCAGGGGGCGCGCGCCGCGCACCGTCACGCGCGGCGGTTCGTCGGCGCTGGGGGAATCGAGTTCGACGTTCAGCAGCACGCAGGTGCCATCAGCCGCCCAGCGCTGGAAGCTGTCCACCAGCGATTCCTCGAAGCAGGCGGCGCTGAACTGGCCTGATGAGTCGGAGAAGTCCGCCCGCACGAACTCGCCGCCCTTGCGCGTGCGGCCCTTGCTCACCGCCTCCACCAGCGCCGCCATCATCGCCGGCCGCCGCCCGGCTGCCACGCCCTCCCCCATGACGGAAGCGTAGGACCGGGCGCCATTGGCGGAGGCGATGGCGCGATATTGCTCCACCGGGTGCGCGGCGAAGTAGAAGCCGAAATTGTCGCGCTCCGCCGCCATCTGCTCGGGCCGGGTCCACGGCTTGGCCTCGACCAGCCGAAGGGAAGGCTCGGCATGATCCTCCCCGCCGAACAGGCCCGCTTGGCCGCTATCCCGCTCCCGCGTGGCGGCATCGGCCACGGCCAGCAGGATGTCCGCATTGGCCAGCACCTTGGCGCGGTTGGGCTCCAGCGAGTCGAACGCCCCCGCCCCCGCAAGGCCCTCCAGCTGGCGCCGGTTCATCGCGCCCTGCGGCATGCGGCGGAAGCAATCTTCGAGGCTCTCGAAGCGCCCGCGCGCCTCCCGCTCTGCGACGATCTGGTCCATCGCCTTCTCGCCCACGTTGCGGATGCCGGCGAGAGCATAGCGGACCGCGTGCCCGCTCTCGGTCGGCTCGACGGTAAACTCCGCCTCCGACGCATTGATGTCCGGCCCCAGCAGGGCACGGCCGTTGCGCCGCAGGTCATCGACGAACACCGCCAGCTTCTCCGACTGGTGCATGTCGAAGCACATGGAGGCGGCGTAGAACTCCTCCGGGTAGTGCGTCTTCAGCCAGGCCGTCTGGTAGGAGAGCAGCGCGTAGGCCGCGGCGTGGGACTTGTTGAAGCCGTAGCCGGCGAACTTGTCGATCAAGTCGAACAGTTCGTTGGCCTTCTTGGCATCGATCCCGCTCACCTTCGCGCAGCCTTCCACGAAGCGGGCGCGCTGCGCGTCCATCTCCGCCTGGATCTTCTTGCCCATCGCGCGGCGCAGCAGGTCCGCGTCGCCAAGCGAGTAGCCGGCGAGGATCTGCGCCGCCTGCATCACCTGTTCCTGGTAGACGAAGATGCCGTAGGTCTCCGCCAGGATGCCCTCCAGCTTGGGGTGCGGATATTCGATCTCCGCCTCCCCGTTCTTGCGCTTGCCGAACAGCGGGATGTTGTCCATCGGCCCCGGCCGGTAGAGCGAGACGAGCGCGATGATGTCCTCGAACCGGGTCGGCTTCACTGCCGCCAGCGTGCGCCGCATGCCTTCCGATTCCAGCTGGAACACGCCGACCGTGTCGCCGCGCTTCAGCAGCTCGTACACCTGCGGATCGTCCCAGGGCAGCGTGTCGAGATCGACCGAGATGCCGCGTCGGCCCAGCAGGTCCACCGCCTTCCTCAGCACCGAAAGCGTCTTGAGGCCGAGGAAGTCGAACTTCACCAGCCCCGCATCCTCGACGAACTTCATGTCGAACTGCGTCACCGGCATGTCGGATCGCGGGTCGCGATAGAGCGGCACCAGCTTCGCCAGTGGCCTGTCGCCGATCACCACGCCCGCGGCATGGGTGGAGGAATTGCGCGGGAACCCCTCGATCTGCATCGCCAGGTCGACCAGCCGCTTCACCTCAGCGTTCTGGTCGTACTCGCGCTTGAACTCGGCCACACCGTTCAGTGCGCGGCTGATGGTCCACGGGTCCGTTGGATGGTTGGGCACCATCTTGCAGATGCGGTCCACATGGCCGTAGCTCATCTGCAAAATGCGCCCGCAATCGCGCAGGGCCGCGCGCGCCTTCAGCTTACCGAAGGTGATGATCTGCGCGACGTGGTCATGGCCGTATTTCGCCTGCACATAGCGGATCACCTCGCCCCGCCGCGTTTCGCAGAAGTCGATGTCGAAGTCCGGCATGGAGACGCGTTCCGGGTTCAGGAAGCGCTCGAACAGCAGGCCCAGCCGGATCGGATCGAGATCAGTGATCGTCAGCGCCCACGCGACGAGAGAGCCCGCACCCGAACCACGGCCCGGCCCCACCGGAATGCCCTGAGACTTCGCCCATTTGATGAAGTCGGCGACGATCAGGAAGTACCCGGGGAAGCCCATGCGGGTGATGATCTGGACCTCGAAGTCCAGCCGCTCCGCATAGGTCCGCCGCTCCTCCTCCGTCAGGTCGGGATAATGCGCTAGCCGCGCCGCGAGGCCGGCCTTTGCATCCTCCGCCAGCATCCGCGCTTCGCCTTCCAGGTCCCCCGCAAGGCTCGGCAGGATCGGCTTTCGGCGGGGCGGAGCGAAGGCGCAGCGCTGGGCCAGCACCAGCGTGTTCGCGGTCGCCTCAGGCAGGTCGGCGAAGATCTCCTCCATCGTCGCCGCGTCCTTCACCCACGCCTCAGGCGCGGAGCGGACACGATCGGCGCTGTCGATCTGGGAGGAATGCGCGATGCACAGCATGGCATCGTGCGCCGCGTGCATGGAGGAGTCTGCGAAGTTGGCGGGGTTGGTTGCGACCAGCGGCAGGTCATGCGCGTAGGCGAGGTCGATCAGCCCCTCCTCCGCAGCCTCTTCCACCTCATCGCCGCGGCGGGCAATCTCGAAGTACAGCCGCTGCGGGAACAGCGCCTCCAGCCGCGTCAGCAGCGCCTCGGCTCGCCCCTTCCGCCCTTCCGCCAGGAGCCGAGTGACAGCGCCCTCGTTCGCGCCGGTGAGCGCGATCAGCCCGTCCGTCCGCCCTTCAAGCTCCTCGAAGGCGACATGCGGCTCCAGCTCCAGCGGCCGGTCCAGATGCGCCCGGCTGACAAGGTGGCACAGGTTGTTCCAGCCATCCTCATCCTGCGCGAACAGCGGCAGGTGATCGATCGGCCCCTCGCCGCCGTCGCCCACAGGGCGGGCCACGCCCAGCAGCACGCCGATGATCGGCTGCACCCCGTTCGCCTTGCACGCCGCCGCAAAAGCCGCGCTGCCGTAAAGCCCGTTGCGGTCGCAAATGGCGATGGCCGGGAAGCCGTGCTTCTTCGCCAGCTTGGCGATGTCCTTCGGGTCGATCGCGCCTTCCAGCATGGAATAGCTCGACAGGACGCGAAGCGGAACGAACGGGGCATGCGGCATGCGGCTCAGACTAGGGGCGCCGGCCGATCAACGGAAGGGGTCGACAGGCCCCTTCCCCACATTATCCGGAGACGCCTGAAGGATCAGCCGGGGAAGTCCTCCCTCTCCGCCAGCGCCAGGATCTCGCTCGTGCCCAGCTTGCGGTCGCCAGCCTTCTGGATCACGTATTTCGCGCGCTCCTCTTCCGGCATGTTGCGGATCATGGCGACCATCTGCGCCAGAGTGCCGGAATGGATCGCCTTCAGCCCGTCGAACAGACCCTGCCCGTCATTGGCGAGGTGGATCGTGGCGTGGTCGTCCCAGTCGATCCCGTGCGGTTGCGTGTCCGCGGCGTTGAAGGTGCTGGGATGGTCGGT
The DNA here is from genome assembly GCA_966251025.1 of uncultured Erythrobacteraceae bacterium. Lineage (GTDB taxonomy): Bacteria > Pseudomonadota > Alphaproteobacteria > Sphingomonadales > Sphingomonadaceae > Croceibacterium. The sequence goes on from CBINJM010000015.1 coordinate 46,383, forward strand.
CATGCGTGTCTCCTTTCCGCATGAAACGGCCCAGCGCGGCAGATAGTTTCTCGGCGGAAGACGCACAGACACCGGTCGGAACCCACGCTGCGCCGATCGTTTCAGTAAACGTGACGGCACGAAGGAGAAGTTGGCGACGATGGCTGGCACTGCCGCTCATCTTCGGCGCCGCCCTCATCATCCCCATCCCAGAGCCGCAGCCCGCCTGGGTCGCTGTGGACCGCCAGCATTGGGATGCCGCGCTGGCGCAGTTCAACCGCACCTACGCCTCCGCGGCAAAGATGTCCGCCAAGCGAACGAACGATGCCGCCGCGCTCGCGCTGGCGCAATCCATCGCCTATTCGCGGCGCAGCGCTCTCGCTGCCGATGCCCGCCCCATTCCTCCCGCGATCCGGGAGGCGCTGAAGGGCCACTTCCCGGACGATGTGCTGGATGACGTGCGCTGGACCCTTGCCGGCCAGCGGGTCGATCTCGGCTCCGCCCTCGCCCGCTGGGCGATCAACGAAGGCGCCGTCACCATGGACGATGTGGTGGTGTTCTCGCGGGAAAAGGGTGCGCGCAGCATCGCCTTGTGGGCGCACGAGCTGACTCACGTCGTGCAATATCGCGAACTCGGCGTCAGGAACTTCGCGCGTCTTTACACGACCAACTGGCGCCTGCTGGAGCAGCGGGCGCGCACCAATGCCGGAGAGATCCTGCGCTCCATCAAGCAGGATATCGCGGCCGAACGAGCGAACGAGCCTGCGCAGGCGGGATAGGCGATCCGCCCCGCTCACGTCCTGTCTCAAGCAGTTTACAAATGCGAAGTTGGGAACGAGCCGCCGGTCGAGCCGCTTCTACACCATCTGTTGGAGAAGATCCTGATTTATGGCTAGCAATCCCCGCTCCCTTTCGCGCGCGCATTCGCAATTCCGAACGGACGCGTTCCAGCGCGGTCTTGCCCACTGGAATCGCGAGCGCCTTTCTCCTGGCTTTCCCGATGACGATTGGCAGCGCGTCATGGAACGCGACGTTCGCATGCAGCGGCTGGAAGGCGGCTTCATGGAAGAGCTGCGCGCCGAAGTGCGCGACGAGGCCGCGCAGGCGCCCACCGATGTTGAAGGCTTCATTGACTGGTTCGAGGGCCTCAAGGCCACCGGCCCCGGCCAGGGCGACCCTCTGTTCCCCTGGCTGGCCGAGGAAGCCGATCGTGACCAGCTGCGCTGGTTCTTCGAGCAGGAAGCCGCCGGAGAGGCTGGCTTCGACGACCTCGTTGCGATGACGCAGGTGAAGCTGCCCACCCGCCCCAAGCTGGAGCTGGCCCGAAATTATTGGGACGAAATGGGCCACGGCACCGAAAAAGGCATGCACGGCCCGATGCTTGATGCGCTGGTGGAAACCCTGCAGGTCCGCCCCACGATCGAGAACACCGTGTGGGAAAGCCTCGCCCTCGCCAATGCGATGACGGCAATGGCCACCAACCGCCGCTATGCCTGGCACTCGGTGGGTGCACTTGGCGTGATCGAGCTGACCGCGCCGGGCCGCTCCGCCAAGGTGGCCGAAGGGCTGAAGCGCGTCGGCCTCACCCCCAAGGAAGCGCGCTATTTCACCCTGCACGCGGTGCTGGACGTGAAGCACAGCGAGGACTGGAACCGCGAAGCCATCCGTCCCGCCGTAGAGGAAGACCCGCGCCGTGCCACCGCGATGGCCGAAGGTGCGCTGATCCGCCTGCGCTGCGGCCAACGCTGTTTCGAGGCCTATCGCACCCACCTGTGGGGCTGAGGGAAGCGAGGCGCGGGAACATGATCCGGCGGTGGGACAGCCCCTGCCGCTGGTGCCTCCCACTGCTCAGTCCGCGGCGATACCGTCCGGCAGCACTGTGAGAACCGACACGCGGCAGACATTGACCTCGCGCTGCTCAAGCTCGGTGTCGTCTTCGAGCGTCACCTTGAAGTCGAAGATGCATTGATCGCGCCCTACCCCGTAGCTCCTCCGGATCGACTCTCCGTCGCCAATGACGCGGTCGGGGATGAGATCATCGCCCCATCCCTCTGAGGGCATGGACGCATACAGGAAGTGCAGCACTTGCCCGCTCCGGTTGCGGATTGTCACCTCATGATTGAAGTCGGCCGGCTCGATCGGAGTGGGCGTTGAAGGGGCCGCCGCCGGGACGGACGGTGCTGGTGCTGGTGCTGGTGCTGGTGAAGTGGTGGCTCTGGGCTCAGGCTGAGGCAATGCCACAGGGGGCGCAGCAGGTTCAGCTTCTTCCTCGACCACCCGCGGCTCCGGTGTCACCCCGACATCAACGATGGGCTGTTCCGCGGCCTGGGCCGGGAGGATGAGCGCGGCCCATTTCGGCGGCCAGCCAAACGCTACCGCCGTAATGGTGAAGGCCATCCCCAAGATCATGAACAGGCTGGCGGCCCACAACAGGGCGTGTCCGGGTGAGAAGCCTCCGCGCCGACCCGCCTGAACAGCCGAAGCCAGCACGATCAGGACCGCCATGCATGCCATTGAGCCGAGCAGCACCGGCAACATCTGGATGGGCGACATGCCGTTGAGGAAGCCACGCGCCAGCGAAACCGCCATGGCGATGCCCACAAGGCCCGTGGCATATTTGACGACCGGAACCGTGCGAGAAATCTCGCGAAGCATGTCGAAGGGTCTGAACGCCTGATCTTCCCCCGACATGCCTTACCTCCCCATCACAGAAATACTCCTGCAAAGACGGGATAAAGACAAGCATCTATTCAGAACCTGCAAAACAGGACCTGGCGGGTAGTTGGCTTCTGCGCGTCAACCATTGCCGAGAGGAAGATTCATTCCTCCAGCAACCCCTCATGCAGCCGCACCACGCGGTCCATCCGGGCGGCCAGCCGCTCATTGTGGGTGGCCACCAGCGCCGCGCTGCCTGTCCCGCGCACCAATTGCAGGAACTGGTCGAGCACCCTGTCGGCGGTATGCTCGTCCAGGTTGCCGGTCGGCTCGTCCGCCAGCACCAGCTGCGGCTTGTTGGCCAGCGCGCGCGCCACGGCAACACGCTGCTGCTCACCGCCCGAAAGCTGGCTGGGCCGATGGTCGAAGCGATGCTCCAGCCCCAGTGCACTCAGCAGCTCCCGCGCCCGCTCTCGCGCGGAGGCGCGGTCCACCCCGGAAACGAGCTGCGGAAGGATCACGTTCTCCTCCGCGTTGAAGTCCGGCAGCAGGTGGTGGAACTGATAGACGAAGCCGAGATGCTCGCGCCGCATCCGCGTGCGCCCTGCAGCATCCAGCTTGCTCGCCTCTGTCCCGGCAATGACAATGCTGCCGCCAAAGCCGCCTTCGAGCAGTCCCACCGCCTGCAGCATGGTCGACTTGCCGGAGCCTGACGGGCCCAGCAACGCGACGATCTCGCCCGGCGCGATCTCCAGGTTCACCCCGCGCAGCACGTCGATCGTCACGCCGCCCTGAGAGAAGCTGCGCGTCAGCCGCTCCAGCCGCACGACGGGATCGCGCGCGATTGTCGGCTCGCTCACCGGCATCTCATTCATAACGCAGCACCTGCACAGGATCCGTGCCCGCAGCGCGATAGGCGGGGTAAAGCGTGGCGAGGAAACTCAGCCCCATCGCCATGGCGCAGATCGCCAGCACCTCGAAAGGGTCCGTCCGCGCCGGCAGCTCGGTCAGGAAGCGGATCTGCGGGTCCCACAAATTCTGCCCCGTCACCGCCTCGATCCCCCGCACGATCGGCTGGCGGAACAGCAGCACGGTGAAGCCGAGCGCCAGCCCCGCGAAGGTGCCCAGCGCGCCGATCACCGATCCCGTCGTGACGAAGATCTTCAGCAGCGATTTGCGCGTCGCCCCCATCGTGCGCAGGATCGCGATGTCCCGCGTCTTGGACCGCACCAGCATCACCAGCGAGGATAGGATGTTGAACGCGGCCACCAGCACGATGATGGAAAGGGCGAAGAACATCGCCACCCGCTCCACCTGCAATGCCTCGAACAGGGAGCTGTTGATGCTCTTCCAGTCGGTGACGACGGCCCTTCCCTGCAAGCGGGCGGTGACGGGGGCGAGGATCTCCCCCACCCGGTCCGCATCCACGGTGGTGACCTCGATCATTCCGATGGAATCGCCGATCAGCAGCAGGGTCTGCGCCTGGGGGATCGGCATGACCACGAAGGCCTGGTCGTAGTCATAGACGCCAACCTCGAAGATTGCCGTCACCGTGTAGCCGACCTGCCGGGGCACCGTGCCGAAGGGGGTGGAACGCCCCTGCGGATTGATGATGGTGATGACATCGCCCAGGCTGATGCCGAGGTTCATCGCCAGCCGAGACCCGATGGCGACATTGTCCGCGCCCGGTCGCAGGGTGGAGAGATCGCCCGCGATGATGTCGGGCGAGAGTTCGTCGATATCGGCCTGCGTATTGCCGCGCACCAGCACCGCCTCTGCCCGGCCGTTATAGGTCGCGAGCAGCGGCTGCTCGATCAGCGGAGAGGCGCTGACCACGCCCTCGGTGGAGCGCACCTCCTCCAGCACCTGCTCCCAATCATCCAGCCGCCCGCCATAGGCCTGGATGATCGCATGGCCGTTGAGGCCGGTGATGCGGTCCAGAAGCTCGGCGCGGAAGCCGTTCATCACGCTCATCACGATCACCAGCATGGCGACGGACAACATGACGACGCCGATGCTGATCGAGGCCACGAGTGCGATCACCGCCTCGCCGCGCCCCGGCAGCATGTACCGCTTGGCAATCGTCCATTCGAAAGGGGAAAGGATCAAGGGGATCTGCGCTTTGCGTGAGAGCTCTGTTCGGGCGGCGGTTTAGGTGCGGGGCCGGCCGGAAGCAACCGGTTTGCCGAGAGCCGGCTTTAACTCGGATTCAACCAATCCTGTTTAGCCGGCGCCCATGACTGACGTCTCGTTCCTGTCGCTGAAGCGCCACCGCCGCCCTTCGCAGTTGGCGCTCGTCGGCGGGATCGTCGTGCTGCTGATGAGCCTGCTGCTGGGGGGCGCCGGGGTGATGGCGCTGCAAGCCTCCCGCATGCGCAAGGACGCCGATGCCCGGGCGCATCATACCACCCACGTGCTGGAGGCCAGCTACACCGTGCGGCTGGCGACACTGGAGACCATGCGGGGTGAGCGCGGCTATCTCCTCACCCATGACGAGGCCTTTCTCGGCCCCTACCGCGTCGGCAGGGCGCAGCTGGCCGGCGGCGTGCGGACTCTGCAATCGCTGGTCTCGGACAATCCAGCGCAATCGGGGCAGGCAGCGCGAATCCGTGCTCTGGTGGAAACTCACCTCAACCTCATGTCCCGAATGGTCGCGCTGGAACAGGAAGGACGTCATCGCGAGGCTGTCCGGCGGGTACGCGCGGGCGAAGGCAAGCAGGCGATCGATGCGATCCTCACCGCGCTCGACGAGTTCGAGGCGGTCGAGCGCACTCTGCTCGATCAGCGCCGCGCGGCGGAGGATCGCGCCACGCGCGCGGCCGAACTCTACCAATACCTGCTGTGCGCCGTGGGGCTGGTTCTGCTGGTGGTGGGCGTCGTCGTCGCCAATGCGCTGCGTCGCTCCTGGGCTCGCGAGGCCGCCGCGCACGAGGAGCTGCGCCAGCGCGCCACCACCGACGAGCTGACGGGCCTCGCCAACCGCCGCGAACTGCTCGCCTCGCTCGACCGGATGATGGCCTCCGCCCGCCGCTCCGGCCGCCCGCTGTCGGTCGCGATCCTCGATATCGACCATTTCAAGCGCGTGAACGACCGGTTCGGGCACATCGCCGGAGACGAGGTCATCCGCCGCGTCGCGCAGATGGCGGTGGAGGTCATGCGGAACGAGGACCTGGTCGGCCGGCTGGGCGGCGAAGAATATGTGATCGTGCTGCCCGACACGGATGCAGGCCAGGCGATGCTCGCCTGTGAGCGGCTGCGCAAGGCGATCGCCGCGACCCATGTCATGCTGCCGGAAGGAACCGTGCTCCAGGTCACGCTGAGCTCCGGCATCGCCGCCTTCAATCCGGAAGATGACCGTACCAGCCTCATCGCCCGCGCCGACGAGGCGCTTTATGCGGCCAAGAATGGCGGGCGCGATCAGGTGCGGCTGGCTGCCTGAACCACGGCTGCCGCCGCGGCCGAGAGGGCGGCAGACGGGGGCAACGCTATTTCCGTTTCCGGAAACCTTCGGCTATGAGGCACCTGCCATGTTCGAAGCCGCCGACGCCTTGCTGCTGGCCCGCATCCAGTTCGCCTTCACGGTCAGCTTTCATTTCATCTTTCCCGCCTTCTCCATCGGCCTCGCGAGCTACCTCGCAGTGCTGGAGGGACTGTGGCTGTGGACGGGGAAGGAACGGTATCTCGACCTCTTCCGCTACTGGCTGAAGATTTTCGCCATCGCCTTTGCCATGGGCGTCGTGTCCGGCATCGTCATGTCCTACCAGTTCGGCACCAACTGGTCGGTCTTTTCGGACATCGCCGGCCCTGTCATCGGCCCACTGATGGCCTACGAGGTGCTGACCGCCTTCTTCCTGGAAGCCGGCTTCCTCGGAGTGATGCTGTTCGGGATGAACAAGGTGGGCCCACGGCTGCACTTCGCGGCGACTTGCATGGTGGCCATCGGCACCTTCATCTCCGCCTTCTGGATTCTCAGCGTCAACAGCTGGATGCACACGCCGACAGGGCACATCATGGGGGAGAACGGCCAGTTCCTGCCCGGGGAGAGCTGGGTCGATATCATCTTCAACCCCAGCTTCCCCTATCGGCTGGTGCATACGGTGATCGCCGCCTACCTCACCACCGCCTTCGTCGTCGGAGCGGTCGGCGCATGGCACCTGCTGCGCGACCGCACGAACAAGCACGCGCGCACCATGTTCTCCATGGCCATGTGGATGGCGGCCATCGTGGCCCCTGTGCAGATCTTCGTGGGGGATCTGCACGGCCTCAACACGATGGAGCACCAGCCGGCCAAGGTCATGGCGATGGAGGGGCATTATGAAAGCCATCCGCAAGGCAATGCTCCGCTCTACCTGTTCGGCATCCCGAATGATGAGGAGCAGCGGCTGGACTACGCCGTGGGCATTCCGGGCCTCTCCAGCCTCATCCTCAACCACTCGCTCACCGCGCCGCTGGACGGGCTGGACAGTGTTCCGGATGACGAGCAGCCGCCGGTCGGCGTCGTCTTCTGGTCTTTCCGCATCATGGTGGCGATGGGCCTGGCCATGCTCGGCATCGGCCTGTGGAGCCTGCTCGCCCGGGTGCGGGGCAAGCTCTACGATTGGTCCTGGCTGCACCGCGCCGCCCTCATCATGGGGCCCGCCGGCTTCGTCGCGGTGATCGCCGGCTGGGTGACGACCGAAGTCGGACGCCAGCCCTATGTGGTCTATGGCTTGCTGCGGACAGCCGATGCGGTTTCCCCGCTGGACGCGCCGGCGGTCGGCGCCTCGCTGCTTTCCTTCATCCTCGTTTACACCGCCGTCTTCGGTGTTGGCATCTGGTACATCCTGCGCCTCATGCACCGGCTGCCCCAGCCGCACGAGCCGACCGTGGCCGAGCATGAGGCAGGGCCGATCCGCACCGCCGGCATCACTCCGGGCGCGCAGCACGCTCGGCGCAGCACCGTGAGGAGGGACTAGGCCATGGGCGTGAACGTCGACCTCACCACCGTCTGGGCTTTCATCATCGCCTTCGCCGTCTTCGCCTATGTGGTGATGGACGGCTTCGACCTCGGCATCGGCATCCTCTTCCCCACCATCGAGGCGGGCGTGGAGCGGGACCGGGCGATGAACTCCATCGCGCCCGTGTGGGACGGGAACGAGACCTGGCTGGTGCTGGGCGGCGGTGGCCTCTTCGCCGCCTTCCCCCTTGCCTATGCCGTGTTGATGCCGGCGACCTATCCGCTCATCATTGCCATGCTGCTCGGCCTGGTCTTCCGCGGCGTGGCGTTCGAATTCCGCTGGCGCGACCCGGCGCACCGGCCGTGGTGGGACGCGGCCTTCTGTGGCGGCTCCCTCGTGGCGGCAATGGCGCAGGGGATGGTCCTCGGCGCGATCCTGCAGGGCATCGAGGTGGAAGGCCGCGCCTACGCGGGCAGCTGGTGGGACTGGTTGACGCCCTACACCCTGCTGACCGGCCTCGGCACCATCGCCGGCTACGCCCTGCTCGGCGCCTGCTGGCTGGTGTGGAAGACGACAGGCAAGTGCCAGGACCACGCTTATCGCATGGCCATCAAGGGGGCCATCATCACGCTGGTGCTGATGGCCGGCATCAGCCTCTACAACCTGTTCCTGTTCGAGCAGTATCGCGAACGCTGGCTGGAGATGCCCAACATCCTGTTCGCCAGTCAGGTGCCGCTGCTGACCGCGATCATCGCCTATTTCCTGTTCCGCTCTCTGGTAAAGCGGTGGGAAGTGTGGCCCTTCGTCCTCTCGCTCACGCTGTTCCTGCTCGGCATGGCGGGCCTTGGGGTGACGATCTGGCCCTACGTCGTGCCCGCCACCGTCACCATCTGGGACGCCGCCGCGCCGGAGCGGAGCCAGGTCTTCATGCTGATCGGCGTCGGCATCACAATGCCCTTCATCCTCGCTTACACCGCCTGGGCCTATTGGGTGTTCCGCGGCAAGGTAGGCGAGGAAGGCTACCACTGATGCCCCCTCCTCCGGCGGAGCAGCGCCCCTTGTGGCAACGCCTCGCCTGGATGGCAGCCATCTGGCTGGGCAGCGTAGCGGTACTGGGCGCAGTCGCCTGGGTGATCAGGCTCTGGCTCGCGCCCTAGCAGCCCCTTTTCCCCGCCCGGCGAAAGCAGTTCTCGCGCCTGCTGCTGAAGTCCGATAATGCTGGGGAATTCCGCATCGTCGAGGTCGCATGATGACAATGGTCGACATCATCACCCTTGTGTTTCTCGCGGCCATCGCCCTCGCCCTCTTCTTTCCTACTCCTTCCGCGTGCCTGAAAGCAGAGGCGCTTGAAGGATTGAAGGAGCGGTATGACTTTGCGACTCCCATCAAGAGCGAGATGATAGAGGCGGTCAACTACCTGGAGGTCGTCATCGACCGGCAGGTGGCGAAGGCGTCCGGCATTCTGGCGTTCGATGCGTTGATGCTCACGGTCGTCACCATCTTCTATGCCGCTCAGGAGAACGACGTCGCTGCCTCTGCCGACGGTCTGCGCCTGGTCTGGCTGACGATGGCCGCCTTTCTGGGCAGCGGAGCTATCTGCCTCGTCCTGTTCAGGGTGAATATTCCCGCCAAGTCCGTCCTTGAGAGCTTCGAGCGCGAACTGGAGAGCTCGGCCAACCACATCTTCGCTCGGTCCGGGCATCTGGAGCGGGCGGTCCGCCTCTCCCTTCTCGGCACCTGCGGAATCGCTGCCTGGGTTACATGGTTGCTGCTCATCCGCCCGCTTGTGGCCTAGCCCGCCGGAGTTAAGCTCCGCCCGCTCATGGCAGCATCGGAACGCCCATCAGGTGGCGGGATTGTGCTCCTGAACGACAGGAGAAAACAGTGCTCGCTTCCTTCCTCATGGGACTCGTCGGCGGACAGCGCGCGATGACGCCGCTGGCGACCGTTGCCGTCGCCGCCGCGCGCGGCGAGTTGCCCCGCGACAACGGCGCCCCGCGCTTGCTGGGCCACCCGCTCGTTGCGACGGGAGCGATGGCGCTGGCCGTCGCGGAAATGGCCGGTGACAAGCAGAAGACCGCGCCGGACCGGATTGTGCCCATCGGCCTCGCCGCCCGCTTCGTCACCTCCGCCATTGCCGGTGCGGCTCTCGCCCCGCGTGATGAGCGCTGGCTTGGCGCGGCAGTCGGCGGGATTACCGCCGTCGCCGCATCCTGGTTCGGCTGGCGCGCCCGCTGCGCCTCGATGGAGCGTTGGGGCCAGACAAAGACGGGCTTCGTGGAGGATGCCGCCGTCCTCGCCAGCGCCGCCGGGATCGTGCGCAACCAGCCCGCGCTACGCTGAGGAGGCGCCGCGATAAACAGAGGAAATGTGTCAAGTGTCAGCCAGGCCCTGAAGTCCCGCATTTTGAACTACTTGAGCGCTGATCCGGTGCTTGACACCCTGTCAACTTTGTCAACTTAAGCCGGCGAGCGGACAAACAAAAAGGGCCGAGCCATCGCGGCCCGGCCCTTCTGTCCGTCGGTCAATGCGACAATCAGCCAGCGGCTTCAGCCGGCGGTGCCTCGTCCGGAACCTGCCCGATCAGCGCCTTCTTCTCCATGAACTCCTCAAGCCCGAACTTGCCGAACTCGCGTCCATTGCCCGACTGCTTGTAGCCGCCGAAGGGAGAGTTGAAGTCCAGCCCGCCGGAGTTCACGAACACCGAACCCGCCCGGATGCGCCGCGCCACCTTGCTGGCAAGGCCCGGCTCACCGGCGATGTAGGCGCCGAGGCCGTAGGGCGTGTCGTTGGCGATCTGCACCGCCTCGTCGATGTCGTTGTACGGGATGACGACCAGCACCGGGCCGAAGATTTCCTCGCGCGCCACCGTCATGTCGTTGGTGACATCGCGCAGCACGGTCGGCTGGACGTAGTAGCCCTTGTCCTTGCCCTGCGGCAGGCCGGGGCCGCCAACGGCGACCTTCGCGCCTTCCTCGACGCCCTTCTGGATCAGGCCCTGGATCTTGTCGAACTGGCTCTTGTTCACGACCGGCCCGATGTGATCGCCTTCCTGCGAGGGATCGCCCACCGCCTTGCCGCCGAAGATCTGGCCCAGCTTCTCGATCGCCTCGTCATACTGGTCCTTGTGGATCAGGAAGCGAGTGGGCGCGACGCAGCTCTGGCCGCTGTTCAGCAGGATGCCGCCCGCACCGCCCGGCAGAGCGAGGTCCAGCGGAGTGCCCGGCAGCACGATGAACGGGCTCTTGCCGCCCAACTCCTGATGCACGCGCTTCACGGTGTCGGCAGCGTTCTTCGCCACCTGGATGCCGGCGCGGGTGGAGCCGGTGAAGCTGATCATGTCGATCTCAGGGTGCTTTGCGAGAGCGGTGCCCACGCCCGGCCCATCGCCCTGCACCAGGTTGAACACGCCCGCCGGAACGCCGGCCGCATCGAGGATCTCGGCGAAGATGTGCGCGCTGCCCGGCGTCTGCTCGGACGGCTTCAGGATCACGCAATTGCCCGCCGCCAGAGCCGGCGCGACCTTGGCGACGATCTGGTTCATCGGCCAGTTCCACGGCGTGATCAACGCGACGACGCCGACCGCCTCAAACAGCACGCGGTTGTCACCCGTCTTCTCGACGAATTCGAACTCTTCCAGCGCCTTGATGGTGGAGCCGAGGTGGCCCATGCCGCTGCCGGACTGCGCCGTGCTGGCGATGGAGATGGGGCAGCCCATTTCTTCGCTGATCGCCTTGGCGATATCGGGAATGCGTTTCGCATATTCCGCCTGGATGCGGCCCAGCAGCGCGAGGCGCTCTTCCTTGCTGGTCTCGGAATAGGTCTCCCACGCCTTGCGGGCGGCGGCGACGGCCTTGTCCACATCTTCGGAGGTGCCCAGCACGACCTCGCTGACCGGCTCCTCGGTCGCCGGATTAAGCACGGTCTTCGTCTCGCTGCCTGTGCTGTCGACCCACTGCCCGCCAATATAGTGCTGGAGATATCTGTTCATGCTGAGGCCCTCTCGATCTGCTGCGTTCGTGTTGGAGCCTCATATGGGATCGGCGCCGGGTTGCGCCAGTCCGTTAACGGCTTAGCTTTTGGCCCGCCCCCCGTTCAGCGCAACAGCGGCCCGGATCAGCGCCTTCAATGCCTCAGCGTTGATCTGCTGGCCCTCCCTGATGTCGATCGCCCGCCGTGTGTTGCCGTCGAGGCTCGCGTTAAACAGCCCGGCGGGGTCGTCCAGCGAAGCGCCTTTCGCGAAGGTCAGCTTCACCTTGTCGCGGTAAGTCTCGCCCGTGCAGAGGATGCCGTTGTGCTCCCACACCGGCACGCCGGCAGGGTTGGTCGGCTTGCGCCATTTGACTGCCTCGACGATGTCAGCATCAGCCTCGCGGATCAGCCTGCGGACCTGCGTCAGAACCTCTCCGCGCCAATCGCCGAGTTGCTGGATTTTCGCGTCGATCAGGTCCGACGCCGTCTTGTCCTCGCTCATCCCTGCCCTTTATCCGCCGCGCAGCAGCTGCACGCCCCAATCCCGCTCGAACAGATAGAGCAGCAACCTCGCCGCTTCCCCTCGAGGTCCGGTCAGCCCGCCATCCCGCTCCAGCAGAAGGCGCGCATCGTCCTGCGCCATCGGAGCCATCCGCTGCGTCTGTTCGAGATCGGCCACGCGAAAGCCTTCCTCCCCGCTCTGCCTTGTGCCGAGCACCTCGCCGCCGCCGCGCAGCTGAAGGTCTTCCTCCGCCAGTCGGAAGCCATCCTGCGTTTCGCGCATCAGGGCGAGCCGCTGGCGGCCCACCTCACTCAATGCCTCGCCGCGCAGCAGCAGGCAGACGGATTTTTCACTTCCCCGCCCCACCCGACCGCGCAACTGGTGCAGCTGAGCGAGGCCGAAGCGCTCCGCCTGTTCGATCACCATCAAGGTTGCGTTGGGCACGTTGACGCCGACCTCGATCACCGTGGTCGCCACCAGCACCTTCGCATCGCCGCTGGCGAACCGCTCCATCGCGGCGTCCTTGAGTTCCGGCTTCAGCTGGCCATGGACGAGCACCACCGCATCGCCGAACCGCGCCTGAAGGGTTGCGAAACGCTGCTCCGCCGCCGCGAGATCGTCGCTCTCCTGCTCTCCGCCGCGCACCATCGGGCACACCCAATAGGCCTGCGCCCCTGCCTCCACATGGCGAGCGAGCCCGTCGATCACCTCCGCCAGCCGGTCGATTGAGACGACGCGCGTATCGATCGCTTGCCTACCGGGGGGCAGCTCGTCCAGCCGGCTGACATCCATCTCGCCATGGTTCGCCAGCAGCAGCGTACGCGGGATCGGCGTCGCCGTCATCGCCAGCAGATGCGGGGTGCGCCGCCCCTTCTGCGTCAGCAGCAAGCGCTGCGAGACACCGAAGCGGTGCTGCTCATCAATCACCACCAGTCCGAGATTGCGATAGCTCACCGTCTCCTGAAAAATCGCGTGGGTGCCGACCACGATGTCGATGCTGCCATCAAGCAGGCCCATCAGGATGCTCTCGCGCGCCAACCCCTTGTCGCGCCCGGTCAACAGCGCGATCTGCACTCCGGTGGGTGCGGCAAGTTCGCGCAAAGTCTCGAAGTGCTGGCGGGCGAGGATTTCGGTCGGCGCCAGCAGCGCTGCCTGCGCGCCCGCCTCCACCGCTAGCAGCATGGCCTCCAGCGCCACGACGGTTTTGCCGCTGCCGACATCGCCCTGCAGCAGCCGCAGCATCGGCGCCTCCTGCGCCATGTCGCCTTCGATCTCCGCGATGGAGCGCCTTTGCGCGCCCGTCAGCGGAAAGGGCATCGCCAGCTTGCCCCGCAGCGACCCGTTGCCCTGCAAGCTCTGCCCGCGCCGCTTACGCCCCTCCTGTCGCACCAGCAGCAGGGCGAGAGCATTGGCCAGCAGCTCATCATAGGCGAGCCGGTCGCGCGCCGCCGGACTCTCCCCGCGATGCGCCAGGCGCAGCGCCTCGCACCAGCCGGGCCATCTGTGCTGCGCCAGCACGCCGGGCTCGATCCATTCGAGAAGGTCCGGGCACCGTGCCAGCGCCTGCTCGGCAAAGGAAGCGATGCGCGGCTGCGTTAGCCCTTCCGACAGGCGATAAATCGGCTCCACCAATTGGCCCATCGCAGCAGAGCTTTCCTCCGCCACATGGTCCGGGTGCACGATCTGCAGCATCTGGCCATACTGATCGAGCCGCCCCGCCACCCATCGCTTGGCGCCCACGGGCAGCTGCTTGCGGGCGCTGTAGGCCGCCTTGCCGAAATAGGTCAGCGCGCAGACGTTGCCCTTCGCATCCTCCGCCAGCACCCGGTACGGGGCGCGGGTCGACCCGCCCGAGCGATGCTCCAGCACGGTGAGCGCCACCACCACTTGCTCACCAACCGTTGCAGCGTCGAGATCCGGCACCGCGCGCCGCGTCACGAACCGCTCCGGCAGGTGATAGAGCAGGTCGCGCACCCGCGTCAGGCCGAGCCGTTCCAGCGGCTTCTTCAGCTTCGGCCCAACCCCTTCGAAGCTGTCGATTTCCGCGAACAGGGGGTTGAGGGTCTCGGGCCGCATCGTGGCCGGGGTCTAGCCGAACTCGGCCGCAGCGGGAAAGGTGGCGGCAGCCGATCCTCCCCCATCATGTCCGAGGAACACGCGCCGCTCTCGCGCTTTTCCGCTGCGGGGGCGGACCGCCCTCGTGCGGAGGGCATAACATGGCCAAAAAAGAAGAATACACCGACGCAATCATGCTGCTCAAGGCAGACCACCGGACGGTGGAGGACCTGTTCGAGAAGTTCGAGAAGGCCAAGGGCGATGACAAGAAGCTCCAGATCGCGCAGCAGATCTGCACGGAGCTGAAGATCCACACGATGATCGAGGAAGAGATCTTCTACCCGACATTCCGCGGCAAGATCGAAGATGACACGCTCGATGAGGCCTATGTGGAGCATGACGGCGCGAAGGTGCTGATCAACGACATCATGGCGAACGGCGCCGACGACGAGTTCTTCGAGGCGAAGGTCACCGTCCTGTCCGAAGAGATCAAGCACCACGTCAAGGAAGAGGAACAGCCGAAGGAAGGCATGTTCGCTCAATGCCGGGAGACGGACGTGGATCTGAAGGAGCTTCGCGACCGGATGCTGGACCGCAAGGAAGAGCTGTTGGAGCTGGCCAAAAGCAAGGGCCTGCCTCCAGCCCGGCTCGCCGCCGTCAGCGTTGAAGGAACTGCGAAAGCCTGAAGGGCTGCCCCCATGGTGGCCGGCGCGGGATGACGCCACGGGAGAAAAGGGCTAACCGGCGGCCATGGATGCTGATTTCACCACCCGCCTCGCCCGTGCCCGCTTTCGCGCATGGCATCGCGGAACGCGCGAGGCGGACTACATGATCGGCGGCTTCTTCGACCGCCACCATGCAGGGTGGACCGAGGCCGATCTCGTCTGGTTCGAGGCGCTGCTCGATGAGGACGATGTGGACATCATGGCCTGGGCCCTCGGAACTGTGCCAGCACCGGACAGCTACGTTGGATCACAACTTAAAGCCTTACAAAAACTGGATTATGTGACCATATAGACAATGGTTCGGCAGGTGCCCGAAAGGGTTCCCCCTATGCCTCCCGAAACCGCCCGCCCGCGCGCCCTTCCAACCATGCGCGGGCGGGCTCATTCTCCTTCAGAAATCACCGCTCAAGGGCTTCGTGCGCACTCGGCAACCTGCCGCTCCGCCCCTTGAGGCGGCGATCATCCCGGCCTAACGCGTCCCTACTTCAGGGCCGCGCCATCGCAGTCCACCATTCCGCTGCCTGAGGCCGGCTGGCGTTGGGAACGCGTCCAATTCTTGAGTGCTTGACCTGCCGCATGCCTGATCTTTCCCGCATCCTCAAAGCCTCCCGCCCGCTGACGCTCGCGTCGTTGCCGCGCGGCAGCCAGCCGCTGGTGATGGCCGATCTCGCTCGAGCCGCGCAGCATCAGGGCGGCCGCGCAGTGTTCATCGCGCCCGACGAACAGGCGATGCGCGCGCTGACGGATGCCGCCCGGTGGTTCGCGCCGGAATTGCAGGTGATCGAATTTCCGGCGTGGGACTGCCTGCCCTATGACCGCGCGAGCCCTGCCCTTTCGGTCAGCTCCCGTCGCCTTTCAGCGCTTCACCAGCTTCAGAACAAGGCAGCGGACGGCCAACTCCTCGTCACCACGGTCAACGCCGCGCTCCAGCGCGTCCTCACCCCCTTCCGCATCCGGGAGGCGGTGCGGGAGCTGAAGCCGGGCACGCGCATCGGCTATGAGAGCCTGATCGCGCTCCTCCAACGGCAGGGTTATTCGCGCACGGACACCGTGGTGGACACCGGCGAATTCGCGGTGCGCGGCTCCATCTTCGACATCTTTCCCGCGGGATTGGATCAAGGGCTCCGCCTCGACTTCTTCGGCGACGAACTCGAATCGTTGCGCCTGTTCGACCCCAGCACCCAGCGCACCACCGCCACGACGGACAGCCACCTTCTTCTGCCCGCGAGCGAAGCGCTGCTGGACGAAGAGACGATCAAGCGCTTCCGGGGCCGCTATCGCGAGACATTTGGCGCCAACGCGACGCAGGACCCGCTCTATCAGGCGGTGAGCGACGGTCGCCGCCTCGCCGGCATGGAACACTGGCTGCCTCTGTTCGAGGATCGGCTGGCGACCTTGTTCGACCATCTCGGCAAACAGGATCTGGTCGTAATCGAGTCCGGTGCCATTGGCGCGGGCGAAGAGCGGCTGTTCGACATCGAGGATTACCACCGGCAACGCAGCGAGACGGCGGGGCAAGCGGCCGGCTCCTATCGCCCGCTGCCGCCGGATGCGCTTTACCTCTCGCGACACGATTTCGGGCAGGTGCTGGATGAGCGGCCGGTGCATCGCGCCGTCATCTTCGCTGAGCCGGAGAGCGAGAAAGTCGTCGACTTCGGCTTCCGCTCCGCCCGCGATTTCACGCCGGAGCGCAGCCAGGCTGCCAATGTCTACGAAGCCGCCGCCGCGCACTTCAAGACCTTGGCCAACACAGGCAAGCGGCCGCTCTTCGCCGCCTACTCGCCCGGCTCGCTCAGCCGCATCGTCTCCATTATTGGGGAGGCGGGCACCAAGCTGAAGACGGCGGAAAGCTGGCAGGAGGCGCTGGGCCTCTCCGCGCCCAAGGGGGACGGCGGCCTTGGCAATGCCACTCCCGTTGCAATGGTCCTCCCGCTCGACACCGGCTTTGCCAATGATGAGTTGGAACTGGTCACCGAGCAGGACCTGCTAGGCGACCGCCTTGTCCGCCGCCGCAAGCGGCGCAAGGATTCCGATGCCTTCTTGGCGGAGCTCTCGGCCCTCAGCCGCGGCGACCTCGTCGTCCATCTCGACCACGGCATCGGCAAATATCTGGGGCTGGAGCCGATCGCGGTCGGCGAAAGCCAGCACGATTGCGTGATGCTGGAATATGCCGGGGGCGACAAGCTCTACATCCCGGTCGAGAATATCGACGTCCTCACCCGCTACGGCAGCAGCGAGGAAGGCGCATCGCTCGACAGGCTGGGCGGAGAGGCGTGGCAGAAGCGCCGCGCCCGCCTGCGTGAACGCATCCAGGAGATTGCCGGCGAGCTGATGGCCACCGCCGCCAAGCGCGCCCTGCGCAAGGCCCCGGTGCTGGAGCCGGAGGAATCGAGCTGGCACCAGTTCGTCGACCGCTTCCCGTGGGACGAGACGGACGATCAGGAGCGCGCGATCGAGGATGTGCTGGGCGACCTTGCGGAAGGGCGCCCAATGGACCGCCTCGTCTGCGGCGATGTCGGCTTCGGCAAGACCGAGGTCGCCCTACGTGCCGCCTTTGTGGCCGCGATGCAGGGCCAGCAGGTGGTGATGGTCGCCCCGACCACCCTGCTTGCAAGGCAGCACTACCAGAACTTCACGGAGCGCTTCGCCGGCTTCCCCCTGAAGGTCGGCCGCCTCAGTCGCCTCGTCCCCGCCAAGGAGGCGAAGGAGACGCGCGACGGGCTGGCGGACGGGACGATGGACATCGTCATCGGCACCCACGCGATCCTTTCCAAGACCACGAAGTTCAAGCGCCTCGGCCTCGTCATCGTGGACGAGGAGCAGCGGTTTGGCGTCTCCCACAAGGAGAAGCTGAAGCAGCTGCGGACGGACGTGCACGTCCTCACCCTCACCGCCACGCCCATTCCGAGGACGTTGCAAATGGCCATGAGCGGGCTGCGGGAGCTTTCCACCATCCAAACGCCCCCGGTGGACCGGCTTGCGGTGCGCACTTACGTCATGGAATGGGACGACATGGTGATGCGGGAGGCGCTGCTGCGTGAGCATCATCGTGGCGGGCAGAGCTTCATTGTGGTGCCGCGCATTGCCGACATGGAACAGCTGGAGCAGTGGCTCCGGGACTTCGTGCCGGAGATCAAGTTCGTCTCCGCCCATGGCCAGATGAGCCCCGGCGAGGTGGAAGAGCGGATGGGCGCCTTCTACGAGAAGCGCTACGACGTGCTGCTCTCTACCACCATCGTGGAGAGCGGGCTGGACATTCCGAGCGCCAACACGATCATCATCCACCGCGCGGATCGCTTTGGGCTCGCGCAGCTCTACCAGCTGCGCGGACGGGTCGGACGCTCGAAGCTGCGCGCCTATGCCTATCTGACCACGCCGAAGGACATGGCCCGGTCAGAAGTGGCGGAGAAGCGCCTCAAGGTGCTGGGCGATCTGGACTCGCTCGGCGCGGGGTTCCAGCTCGCCAGCCACGATCTCGATATCCGGGGGGCGGGCAACCTGCTGGGAGACGAGCAGTCCGGCCACATTAAGGAGGTCGGGTTCGAGCTCTACCAGTCCATGCTGGAGGATGCGATCCTCGCCGCGAAGGCTGGTGAAGCGGGGCTGGAGCGGGAGAGCCGCGATGGGCTCAGCCCGCAGATCACGGTGGATGCGCCGATCATGATCCCCGAGGACTATGTCCCAGACCTCGCCGTGCGCATGGCGCTCTACCGCCGCCTGAACGACGCGAAGGACAAGGCGGAGATCGAGGGCATGGCCGCCGAGATGATCGACCGCTTCGGCCCCCTGCCGGATGCGACCGCCAACCTCATCAAGCTGCTGGAAATCAAACACCAGGCCATTTCGGCGTGCATCGCCAAGATCGATGTCGGCGCGCGCGGAACGCTGGTCAGCTTCCACAACGACAGCTTCCCGGACCCGATCGGGCTGATCGGGTATATCGAGCGCCTCAAGGGCACGGCCAAGCTGCGGCCTGATAACAAGCTGGTTATCAACCGTGCATGGGGTGACCCGCAGAGCCGCCTCAACGGCCTGTTCCAGCTCACCAAGGGGCTCAGCGCGATCGTGAAAAAGGCGGAGCGCCAGAAGGTCGCGGCGTGACCTCCGAGCCATCCATGGAGCCGCCCCTCACCGCCTATCCGCCGCAATCGACGGAGCGCCTCAACCTTCGCCCGCTTGGATCGAGTGACGCCGAAGCGCTGCAAGTGCTGACGGATGACCCCGCCATTATCGAGCGCATCATCTTCCTCTCCTCACCCTTCACACTCGCGGACGCCCAGGCGCTGATCGGCAGCAATGATGACGAGAATTGCTTTCTCGGCGTCTGGCGGGGTGAGGCGCTGATCGGAGTTGTGGGAACGCACCAGCGGAGCGGCCAGCAGCTTGAGATCGGGTATTGGTTCGGGCCGCAAGTCCATCGCAGGGGCTACGCCACGGAGGCGGTTTCAGCTGTCCTGGCCAACCTGCGCCGGACCTATCCTGCTCGCCAGATCATCGCTCAATGCAAGCTGGAGAATAAGCCCTCCTGGAACCTCCTGCACAAGCTGGGCTTTCGGCCGACCGGCGAGCCGGGGGAGTGGGCCGGGCGTGCCTTGCTCAAGCTCCCGCCTGGTTGAACCAACCAACCGACGACTGATCCCCTTCGGCCCCCTCGGGGGCGTGTCAGAATCGCTGCTCTAGCGGCGCGCTTTCCAATCAAGGGTAGCGGCTTCGTCCTGCGGCTGAGTCACGAAGGAAGCACCGGGTTCGTGAAGGCTTGCCGTCCGAACGGATGGGCTCAGGCCGCCGCGTGGCTCAAGCATTTGCGCGAGCCGGGCGAACTCCTCAGCCACCATGGGGGGAGCGCCCAGGAAGCCTTGCCAGGCGGCGCATCCCTCCCGCACAATGGTCTCGCGCTGTTCCTCCGATTCCACGCCTTCGGCGATGACCGCCAGGTCCAGCGCCTGCGCCATTGCAAGGATTCCCCGCAGAATGGCGAGGTCCCGCTCATTTTCGACGATCCCCTCGATCATCGATCGATCAAGCTTGAGCGCGTCCAGCGGCAGGCATTTGAGATAGCGGAAGTTGCAGAAGCCCGCCCCAAAATCGTCCAGCGCGATGCGGATGCCGATGCCTGTCAGCCGCTCCAGCTTGCGGCCGGAGCGTTCGAGGTCCGGCACCAGTGACTCCTCGGTGATCTCCAGCGTCAGCCGCTCCGGCGGGAAGCCCGATGCCGTCACGGCCCGTATGACCTCACTTGTGAAGTCAGTTGCCGCCAGATCCGCCGCTGTGACGTTGAGCGACAGGCGCAACGGCTCCGGCCAACGCACCGCCGCGGCAAGAGCGACCTGAGCAATGTGGCGCGACAGCGGCGCGACGTGGTCTGCGCGGGCGGCGATGGCGAACAGCCCTTCGGCACCGATCGTCCCCAGACCGGGATGCCGCCAGCGGGCCAGCGCCTCCGCCCCGACGAGGCGACCGCTGCTGCACCCGAACTGCGGCTGGAACAGCACCTCGATCTCGCCACGGTCGAGCGCGCCGAGAAGGTCTGCCTCAAGCTGCTGCACCCCGTGTTCGCCAAAAACGCTGCCGCCATCGACCCACATCAGCAACCGCTCTTGTTGCTTTTGCGCGCGGTCAAGGGTGTCCGCCAACCGGCCCAGCATCCGCTCCGGCATTTCGCCCTCTCCAGCACGAAGCAGGGCCATTCTCGGCTGCAGGCGGAGGATACCACCACCCCGGTCGGCGATCGGGCGCGTGATCAGGCACGCGAGCTCCTCCGCCAGCCATTCCCAGCGCTCCCGGCTGCAGGATTGCGCGGTGGCCACGAGGAACGCACCGCCGCCCGCGCGCGCGACCAGTCGGTCCTTTCCGAACTCTCCATCCAGGAACTGAGAGATTCGCGCGGCGACCTCCACCAGCGCCCGATCGCCGGCCGCGGCGCCGAAAGCCAGATTGACGGAGGAGAAGCGGCTGAGGCGCAACAGCAGCGCGTGCACGGGCGCACCGCCTTTGCGTGCCGCGGCCTCTTGCCAGGCAGCGATCTGCCGTCCCGCCATTTCCAGCCCGATGAGGCCGGTCAGCGGGTCACGCTGCTCCAACATGTCCGTCTCCTTCATCCTGCCGCCTTGCTACGAGAACGTTAGCCTGTCTCCAGCCATGAAGGGCGCGTTGCAAATCGGCACGGCGCTCCATAGGCTGCACGGCATGGAGGGCAGCACATTGGCAACCGGCGATCACGCCCTTGAACGGCTGGCGCTGATCGCCTCCACCGCTCCCCGCGCGCAAGAGGCAGCGGAGGCTTTGCGCGGCTCGGGCGAGTGGGTCAGCCTCGCCGAGTGCGACGCGGTGGTGGTGCTCGGCGGCGACGGCACCATGCTCGACGCGATGCACCGCATGATCGACGAAGGGCTGGAACGGCCCGCCTATGGGCTCAACGTCGGCACAGTGGGCTTCCTGATGAACCGTTATCATCGTCAGGTGCGCCTGCGGGATCGGCTTGCGCAGGCCAAACCCATTGCTGTGGCGCCGATCTGCATGGATGCGGTGACGCAGGGGGGAGAGGAACACAGCTTCTATGCCGTGAACGAGGTGTCGCTGCTGCGAGAGACGCGGCAGACCGCAAAGATCGAGATCAGCGTCAATGATCGTGTGCGTATTCCTGAACTTGCGGGCGACGGGGTGCTGCTTTCGACGCCGGTGGGTTCCACCGCTTATAACTTTTCAGCGAACGGACCGATCCTGCCGCTCGATTCGCAAATGCTGGCACTGACGCCGATCAGCCCGTTTCGCCCACGCCGTTGGAAGGGCGCGATTCTGCCGGACCGCAGCCGAGTCACTTTCCGGGTGCTGGAGCCTGACAAGCGCCCGGTCTCCGCAGTCGCCGACCAGAGAGAGGTGCGGGACGTCGCCGAGGTGCGACTCGCCGTTGCGCGGGAGCGGCAATTGACGCTGCTGTTCGATCCCGGCCACGCGCTGGACGAGCGCATCGTCGCGGAGCAATTCGCGCATTGACGAATGCTGCGTTCGGGGCTTGTCAAACCCGGACGCGGCCCATATAGGGCGCGCTCTGCCCGTCAGGGCTGCTCCCCGATAGCTCAGCGGTAGAGCATTCGACTGTTAATCGAATGGCCGTAGGTTCGAATCCTACTCGGGGAGCCACTTTCACCGGGCCACTCAGGCGCCCGGTTCTCTCCCAAGCTCTCAGGACACTGCGTGACGAAAGCGTTCGGCCTCGGCCTTCGCCTTCTGCCGTTCGGGCTCCGCGCAATCCTGGTCGATGAGGGTATCGATCAGAGCGGCCGCTCTCAGCAGCAGGTGCTTGAGGGCCTGTCGTTCAGCCTGGACGTTGCGCAGCTGATGGATCAGCTCCTCCCGGCTCTTTCCTTCTTCGGCCATGCCATCCCTCTTCTCACGGTCGGCGACGCTACCGCACCGGGCAGCGGCCGCGCAAGCGCCGCTCTGCGGGTTGATGCGAAGGCGCAAAGTTCTAGGCTGCCCCTCCCCCTTGCCCGCCACTTCAGGAGCGATCAATCACGGCCCCATCGCGCCACCTCGCCGCCGCTATTCCGGCTCGACTGGATCGCCTTCCATGGAGCCGGTTCCACTGGCTGGTCGTGGTGGCGCTCGGGATCACCTGGATCCTCGATGGGCTGGAGGTCACCATCGCCGGTTCGGTCGCCGGGGCGCTGCGCGAAAGCCCGACACTGCGGTTCAGCGCCTCTGATGTCGGACTGGCTAACTCCGCCTATCTGGTGGGCGCGGTCGGCGGAGCATTGTTCTTCGGTTGGCTGACAGATCGCTGGGGGCGCAAGCGGCTGTTCTCGATCACGCTCGGCCTGTATCTGCTGGCGACGGCGGGCACGGCCTTCACCTGGGACCTGCCGAGTTTCGCACTGATGCGCTTCCTCACCGGGGCAGGAATCGGCGGCGAATATTCGGCGATCAACTCCGCGATACAAGAGCTGATCCCCGCCCGGCGGCGCGGCTGGACGGATCTTGTCATCAACGGCAGCTTCTGGGGCGGCGCGGCTCTGGCGAGCGGCGCCTCGATCCTGCTTCTGGACCCGCGGATCATCGATCCGGAATATGGCTGGCGTCTCGCCTTCTTCGGCGGGGCGGCGATCGGCCTCGTGATCCTCTACCTGCGCCGCTTCCTGCCGGAGAGCCCACGCTGGCTGGCGACGCATGGGCGCCCGGTGGAGGCGAAACGCATCATCGAAAACATCGAGGCGCGGGTGATGGCGGAAGGACATTCGCTGGCCGACCTCACGCCCGCAGAGGCACATGTCCGGCCGCGTCGCTCAACTCCCCTGTCCGAGGTATTTCGCACACTGTTCCGCACCTTTCCTCAGCGGACCTTCTATTGCCTGACGCTGATGGCGGCGCAGGCCTTCTTCTACAATGCGATCTTCTTCACCTATGCGATGATGCTGACCGACTTCTACGGCGTGCCCAGCGCCAGCGTCGGCTATTACATCCTGCCCTTCGCGGCCGGAAACGTGCTTGGGCCGCTGCTGCTCGGCCGGCTGTTCGACAGCTGGGGGCGGCGGCCGATGATCATGCTGACCTACACCGCCTCTGGCCTGCTGCTCGCCGCGACCGGCTTTGCCTTTCAGGCGGAGATGCTGACGGCTACGACCCAGACCCTGTGCTGGAGCGTCACCTTCTTCTTTGCCTCAGCCGCGGCAAGTGCCGCTTACCTTACGGCAGCCGAGAACTTCCCGCTGGAGATGCGCGCGCTCGCCATCGCCGTGTTCTACGCGCTAGGCACCCTGCTTGGAGCAGTGGCGCCTTACGTGTTCGGGCTGTTGATCGAGAGCGGATCGCGTGACCAGGTGCTGCTCGGCTACCTGTTCGGTGCAGCGCTGATGCTCGTCGCCGCTCTGGTGACGCTGTTCTACGGCGTCGCGGCCGAGCGCCGCCCACTGGAGGAGGTCGCCCGGCCGCTCAGCTGGGAATAAGCCTCAGGCGGTGGCGCCGTGGCAATGCTTGTACTTGTTGCCGGAACCGCAGGGGCACGGGGCGTTCCGGCTGATCTCCATACCCGCGTAGGGGTTCGCCGCTTCCGCACCGCCCGGGCCGGCGGTAGCCACCGGCGAACCAGCGAGCGCGCCGAGGATCGCCTCCGCGCCCGTGGCGCGGCTGGAATTATCAGAATCGTCGGTGCCGAAGAGCGGATCGATGTGGCCCGTGAGGAAATCCGGCAGCTCCGGCAGTTCGGCCGGGGCGATCGGCGCGGGCATGCGAAGCTCGCTCTTCATCAGCACGCGGGTCACGTCCTCCCGGATGTGCTCCAGCATCGCCTCGAACAGGCCAAATGCTTCCTGCTTATACTCGTTGATCGGCTGCTTCTGCGCATAGGCGCGCAGGAAGACCACCTGCCGCAGCGCATCAAGCGTCGCCAGATGCTCCTTCCAGTGATGGTCCAGCCGGTCGAGCAGGATGCTCTTTTCCACCTGCCGCCAGATGCCTTCGTCAGCAGAGGCGAACTTGGCCTGCATCTTCTCATCTGCGAGGGCGGTGATCCGCTCCTCGATCAGCTGAGGCTCGACCGCCTCTTCCTGCAGCCATTCATCGATCGGCGGCTGCAGGCCGAGCACGTCTTCCACACTCGCCTTCAAGCCTGCGACATCCCACTGCTCCGGATAAGACCCCGGGGGGCAGGCGGTGCCGACGATGGAGTTGATCGCATCGTGCCGCATATCGACGACAACATCGTCCACGGCGCTCGCATCCATGATCTCGGACCGCTGCTCGTAGACGACCTTGCGCTGGTCGTTCATCACGTTGTCGTACTCGACGACTTGCTTGCGCATCTCGTAATTGCGCGCCTCTACCTTCTTCTGCGCGGTCTCGATGGCCTTTGACAGCCACTTGGAGCCGATTGCCTCGCCATCCTGAAGGTTGGAGTTCATCATCTTGGCGAAAAGCGTGTCCGGACCGAAGATGCGCAGCAGGTCATCCTCAAGGCAGAGGTAGAAGCGCGAAAGGCCGGGGTCACCCTGACGGCCGGAACGGCCACGCAGCTGGTTGTCGATGCGCCGGCTCTCGTGCCGCTCGGTGCCGAGCACGAATAGGCCGCCGACCTCGCGCACCCGCTCCTTTTCCGCCGCGACTTCGTCCTTGATCCGCTGGATGGCGGCCTCGCGCTCCGGCCCTTCCTCCATCCCGTCGAGCTCATCCTCGATGCGGAAGTCGACATTACCGCCCAGCTGGATGTCGGTGCCGCGGCCGGCCATGTTGGTGGCGATGGTCACCGCACCAATGCGGCCCGCCTGCGCCACGATGTGCGCCTCCTGCTCGTGCATGCGCGCGTTAAGGATGGCGTGCTTCACGCCCTCCTGATCCAGGAAGCGGGACAGCAGCTCGCTCTTCTCGATGGAGACGGTGCCGACCAGCACTGGCTGGCCCTTCTCGTTCTTCTCGCGGATCGCCTTGGCGATGGCTTTGAACTTGTCCTGCGTGTTCTTGTAGAACTCGTCCTCCTCGTCCACGCGCTGGACGGGCAGGTTGGTCGGGATCTCGACCACGTTGAGCTTGTAGATGTCCCAGAACTCGGCGGCTTCCGTGGAGGCGGTGCCGGTCATGCCGGAAAGCTTGGGGTACATGCGGAAATAGTTCTGGAAGGTGATCGAGGCCATCGTCTGGTTCTCGGGCTCGATCTTCACGCCCTCCTTCGCCTCCACCGCCTGGTGCAGGCCATTGGACCAGCGGCGCCCTTCCATCATGCGGCCGGTGAACTCGTCGATGATGACGACCTTGCCGTTCTTCACGATGTAGTCCGTGTCGCGCTTGAACACGACGACCGCCTTCAGCGCCTGGTCCAGATGGTGGACGACCAGCGTATTCTCGACGTCATAAAGGTTTTCGGTGGCGAGCAGGCCGGCCTCTGCCAGGCGCCGCTCGATCTCCTCGTTCCCCTCTTCCGTCAGGCTGACATTGCGGCTCTTCTCGTCGACCTCGTAGAATTCAGGCTCCAGCCCCTTCACGACCTGGTCGAGCGACACGTAAAGGTCCGACTTGTCCTCTGTGGGGCCGGAGATGATCAGCGGGGTGCGCGCCTCGTCGATCAGGATGGAGTCCACCTCGTCCACGATCGCGTAGTTGAAGGGGCGATGCACCTGCTGGCTCCGCTCATGCTTCATGTTGTCGCGCAGGTAGTCGAAGCCGAACTCGTTGTTCGTGCCGTAAGTAATGTCGGCTGCATACGCATCGCGCCGCACAGGCTCCGGCAGGTTGGGAACAATGACCCCAGTGGTGAGGCCCAGGAAGCCGTAGAGCTTGCCCATGTGCTCCGCGTCGCGGCGGGCGAGGTAATCATTGACCGTGACGACGTGGACGCCCTTGCCTGGCAGGGCATTGAGGTAGGTGGCAAGCGTCGCCACCAGCGTCTTGCCCTCACCCGTCTTCATCTCCGCGATTTCACCGCGATGAAGCACGATGCCGCCGATGAGCTGGACGTCGAAGTGCCGCATACCCAGCACGCGCTTCGATGCCTCCCGGACGGTGGCGAAGGCTTCCGGCAGGATGTCGTCCAGCGACTTGCCGCCTTCTAGCTGCTGGCGGAACTTGACGGTCTGAGCCTTCAGCTCCTCATCGCTGAACCCTTCGAGCTGCGGCTCCAGCGCGTTGATCTGTCCGACGATCTTGTCGAGCGACTTTACGTATCGGTCATTGGCCGAACCGAAGAGAGACTTGGCGAGCGCGCCGAACATGGGCTGATCCTGAAATACAAGGCACCCGCAAGGCGGATGCAAGGGGAGTGGAATGGCTGGAAAGGCCGCTGCAATGCGCAGCATACGAGGCGGAAACCCGCCGCTTGCGCGCTATTCGTGTGCGCGATCGCCCTGCAGCATCACAGTGGGAACGGCGATGGTGATAACCGGCCGGGGGCAGATCTTCACCTTCTCATCGCTTCGCTGGGTGCGCGGCGCGGCAGCAGCGAATTGCGCCGGAGCGCTAAGGCCGCAGGCCAACGCCGCCTGTTCAACCAGACGCACGTTCTCGACCGCACTCATGCTGGCGCGCGCGGGCTCCGCAACGGCGGCGAGGCCGGCGCAGATGGCAAGCAGGGCGAGGAGACGGCGGAGCATAGCGGGGCGAAGATAGGTCATGGCACCATCTTCGTCTAGCGCCCAGTTCAATAGAACCCGCGACTCATTTGCGAGAGGACTACTGCGGCGGATCCTCGTGAGAGATATCAAGAAGCATCCTGATCATTGTGCGGGTGGGATTTCCAGCATCGTCTAGCGGAGGTTGAAACCGACCTCCGTTGCAAGGACTCCCAAATGCACTGGCGGCCGCGCCCTCCGCGAGTTCCACTTCGCAAGACGAGACGGTGCCATCCTTCTCCACCACCAGCCACGCAAGCAACCGCCCAGCCTCAGGAAGCGGCTCCGCCGGGACCTGCCAGATGATCGTGTTCGACCAGGTTCCCTCCACGGCCTCTCCGTTGCGGTCCCAAGCGGGCCGGAACCTTGCCCGGACCATCAGCAGGCCGCAGGCCGCTGTGTCGAGCGCGGCGCTGCCGCTGCTTCTCCGCACCGCGCATGACGTGGGAAGCCCATCGGCGTCCACCGTCAGCTCCACGTCCACGCGCCCTTCAAGGCGCTCTTGCACAGCCTCTGCGGGGTAATCCTCTGCGACGATCCACTGAGTTGGCTCGCCGACTGGAATGGGAGATCTCGATCGGTCGGGCGCGCTGTCTGTCACCTGTCCGTCTCGGCTGGAACGAGGCTCCTGCTGCTCCTCCGCCGCCACGGCAACAGGTCCGGCCAGGAGCAGGAGCGATAAGGTCAGTCGGGTGAGGCGCATTCAGCACGCTCTGACGCAAAAAGAAGGGTTCTTGAAGACCGCTTGCGATTGTCCGGCGGCGGACGAGTCCCTATGCGGCACGCAATGGAACTCACCACCTCTCCCCTCGCGCTCCCCTTCCCCGCCATTCCGCCGATTGACGGCGTAACGCTGCGCGTGGCGCGGGCGCGATACAAGGAGTGGGACCGGTGCGACCTCACCTATGCGGAGCTGGCGGAGGGCACGGCCGTCGCCGGCGTCTTCACGAAGAACGTCTGCTGCTCCAGCGAGGTGGAGCTTGGGCGGGAGCAGGTCCGGCTCGGCAGCGGGCGGGCGCTGGTGGTCAACGCGGGCAATTCGAACGCATTCACCGGCTATCGCGGACGTGAGGCGGTGGAGCAGATCATGGCTCAGGTCGCGGCGCATCTGGGCTGCCAACCGTCCGAAGTGTTCGTCTCCTCAACCGGGGTGATCGGCGTGCCCCTGCCGCTGGACCGCGCCCGCGCCGGGGTGGAGGCGGCGCTGAATGCTGCCCCCTGTTCGTGGGAGCAGGCCGCCGCGACCATTGGCACGACCGACACCTTCACCAAAGGCGCAGTCGCGCAGGCGGTGGTCGGCGGCAAGACAGTGACAATCGCCGGGATCATCAAGGGCAGCGGCATGATCGCGCCCGACATGGCGACGATGCTGGGCTACATCTTCACCGATGCGGCGGTGGAGCCCGCTTACCTGCAGGCGTGCCTTTCCGCCGCGAATGAGCGCACCTTCTCCTGCATCACGGTCGACAGCGACACCTCCACCAGCGACACGGTGCTCGCCTTCGCGACGGGCAGAGCGGGCAACGCACCGCTGACTTCGGTTGAGGACGCCGGGGCAGACGCCTTCGCAGCCGCGCTGCATGACGTCTGCCGCCAGCTTTCTCATCTGGTGGTGCGGGATGGCGAAGGCGCGCAGAAGCTGATCGAGGTGCGGGTCACCGGTGCGGTTTCCGACGAGAGCGCGCGGCGCATCGGCCTCGCCATCGCCAACTCGCCGCTGGTCAAGACAGCCATTGCGGGCGAGGATGCGAACTGGGGCCGCGTGGTGATGGCGGTGGGCAAGGCGGGCGAGCCGGCGGACCGCGACCGCCTCTCCATCGGCTTTGGCGGCCACTGGACGGCGCGCGAAGGGCAACCGGTGGCCGATTACGACGAGGCGCCTGTGGCCGAACACCTCAAGGGCCGGGAGATCGCCCTCGCCGTAGATCTCGGTCTCGGAGAAGGCGAGGCCACAGTTTGGACCTGCGACCTCACCCACGGCTACATCGCGATCAATGCGGACTACCGCTCGTGAGCGCGCTGGACCGTGAGATCCTCGCCCTTTGCCGGGAGGTGACCGCGAAGGTGATCCTGCCGCGCTACCAGAACCTTCGGCATGGCGAGATTGAGGACAAGGGCGGCAACGATCCGGTCACGATCGCGGATCGAGAGGCGGAGGCTATGCTCTTTCAGGGGCTGGCGAAGCTTGCCCCCGGCGTCGGGCTGGTGGGCGAGGAAGCCGCGTTCGCCGATCCGGCGGTGCTGGACCATCTCTCCGGCCCCTGCTGGATCGTCGACCCGGTGGACGGCACGCGCAACTTCGCGGCAGGCCATCCGCCCTTCGGCATCCTCATTGCCCGCGCGGACGGTGGAGAGGCGCAGTCCGGCTGGATCTTCGACTGCCTGACGGAGCGATTCTGCGCCGCGCATCGGGGCGAAGGTGCGTTTCTCGATGGGGAGCGCTTCACCGCCCGCGCCACCGGGCAGGCGCCTCCGCTGGCGGCCATCTCGCTCATCTTCATGGACGATGCCCACCGGCAGGCGGTGCTGGAGCACATCACGCCCTACTACACGCCTGCCGACATCCCCTATTGCGCGGCGGAGCAATATCCGCGGCTGGCACTGGGGGTGAACGACCTTGCCATTTTCGAGCGCACGCTGCCGTGGGACCACGGGGCGGGCGCACTGTGGCTGAACGAGGCGGGCGGCAAGGTGGCGCGGCCGGATGGTTCGCCATATCGGGTCGATGAACGCGAGCGCACCGGGATGATCGGTGCGGCTTCGCCTGAATTATGGGAGGGCATGGCCCAGCGGCTGGCGGCGCTGCCCCGCTTCTGACCAGGCGCTTACCGAACTTGCCGTCTAAGCGAGTGCCGGGCAGCGTGCTTCGACAGGCTCAGCACGAGCGGACGTCAAGCACGACATCCGCTCATCCTGAGCTAGTCGAAAGATGCAGGGGATCGTCCGTCGCTGCGATCGCGCAGCCCAAGGTCGGAACGCTCGCGCACCCTCGGCGAGCCGTGATCCCGACTCTCGCCGGGACCTGTCGACCGGCCGGAGATTAAATCTCGCTTTCGATCCAGCTCTTGAGCTGGCTCTTGGGGGCTGCGCCGAGCTTCTGGGCCACGGGCTGGCCGTTCTTGAACAGCACCATCAGCGGGATGGACTGCACGCCCATGCGGCCAGCGACTTCCGGGTTCTCCATGATGTCCATCTTGGCGATGGTCACCTGCTCGCCCAGCTCCTCGCTGATCTCCTCCAGCGCAGGCGCGATCATCTTACAGGGCCCGCACCAATCCGCCCAGAAATCGACCAGCACCGGCTTGTCCGCATCGAGGACGTCGGTCTGGAAGCTGGAATCGGTGACTTTCACGGTGGCCATGGGCGGGTTCCTCTTATGATCAGGGCGCCAATCTAGGGGCAGATGCTCGGCGGACAACGGGCTAGCCGGCAAAGCTTTCCTCAGACGCCGTCAAGGACGGTTTGTTGGCTTCAAGCACTTGGGTCGGAATGGCGATCAGGCGCGGGGCCTGCGTGTAGAGCACCGCGGCCTCCACCGGGCGACCGGGATAGATCCGCTCCAGCGCGGCGGCATAGGCGGCCATCTGGCGAAGCGTGGCGCGCGGCATCTCCTCCAGCGTCGCGGGTGGGCGGCGCGCGGTCTTGAAGTCCGCCACCAGCACGCGATCCGCCTCCACCAGCAGTCGGTCGGCCGTGCCGGCGATCACCTGGCCACCGACGGTTGCGGCCAGCGGCACCTCCGCCAGTGCGGCCGGGGAGAACAGGGCCGCCCAGGCAGGCTCCGCGATCACTGCGAGCGCGCGGGCGAGCATCTCCTCCCGATCCTGCGGCGAAAAGTCGGCTGCGTTGCGCAGAAGCCAGGCCGCAGCCTTCGCCTCGCGCGCCTCGGGCGTGATGTCCGGCAGCCGCTCCAGCAGGCGGTGGATCAGCACGCCGCGCCGGGCCGCCTGCGCCGCCTGGCCAGGGGGGAGCGGCGGGTCTGCCGCCTGCTCCTCGCCGGCGGCGGAGGGGGCGAGCGGGCGCGGCGGGCGCGGTTCATCGCCAATCGGACGCGCTGCCCAGTTGGGCAGGACCGGCGGGATGGGCAACTCGACTTGTTCCTTGACCGCGACGGGCGGCGGGCTCGCGCCCCATTCCCGCCGCGCGCCCCAGATCGGGTCCGCGAGCTGTTCACCCGGCATCAGCGGGGCAAGGCGCGCATACCAGCTATCCGCTGCCGGCTCCGTCTCCCGCTTGCCGAGCGCGCCGCCGATGAACAGGGCCTCCTCCGCGCGGGTCATGGCCACGTAGAGCAGGCGCCAGTGCTCCTGCCGCTCCTCCCTCTTTGCGGCTTCCTCGGCGGCAGCGATGCGCCCGACCTTCTCCGGCCCGCGCAACTCAGGCAGCGGCAGCGTGCGGCCGCCTCCGCCGGGAATCTGCTCTTCCAGCGTCAGGCCGCGCGCAGGGGAGCTGTCCGGGTTGCCGGTGGCGTCCGCCAGAATGACGATCGGCGCCTGCAGCCCCTTGGAGCCGTGCACCGTCATCACCCGCACCAGGTTCTCGCCGCCAGCCTGCTCCCGCTTCAACTCGCCCTCGCCCGCATCGAACCAGCGGATGAAGCCTTGAAGGCTCGGTGTGTGGGAGGCGGAATAGGACAGTGCGGCATTGAGCAGTTCGTCAATCGGGTCGTTCGCCTCCTTACCGAGGCGCGCGGTCAGCTTGCGACGCCCCTGCCACGGGCCGACCAGCAGCCAATGGAGCAGAGCTTGCGGCGGCTCGTAATCCGCGCGCGCCAGCAGCGGGTCCAGCATCACGCGCAGAGCCAGCACATCTGGATGAGTGGAGCGCCGCAGGTGGTTCCACAGTCGCACGCCGTCCGGGCGGTAGCCATGATCAAGCAACTGCTGCTGGCTCCAGCCGACCAGCGGGGAGACAAGAAGCGCGGCGAGGCTGAGATCGTCCAGCGGCTGGGCGGCGAAGCGCAGCGCCGCCATCAGGTCCTTCACCGCAAGCGGCGCGCCGAGCCGCAGCCGGTCCACGCCCGCCACGGGCACTCCCGCCGCATGAAGCCGGGCGACGATCAGCCCGGCAAGCTCCCGCCGCTTGCGGACGAGCACCATGATGTCGCCGGCGCGGGCGCGGCGCTCCTCCCCCTTCACCAGCGGATAGGTGTCGATCAGCGACTTGATCTGATCGGCGATCTTGTCCGCCATCCGTCGCTCGGGCGCGGAGAGCCAGCCTTCCGGCCCCTCCTCGGCCTCCTCATCATCGTCACCGGCGCGGGAGAGGACCGGCTGCCACAGCGTCACCAGCCCCGCGCGATTGTCGCCGATATGCGGGTCGGGCGCGCGATCCAGTCCGAAATGAGCCGGGCCGATCACCTCGATCGCAGCGTCCACAAAGTCGAGCACCGGCTGCGCTGTGCGGTAGGAGCGGCCGAGGCCGAGATCGACCAGCTCGCGCGCCTCTATCCGCTCCGGCAGGCGACGGGCATTCTCCGCCCATTCGGACATGGCGCGGGCGAAACGGTCGCGCGCTTCACGGAAGTTCTCGGGGCTGGTGCCTTGGAAGCGGAAGATCGCCTGCTTGTAGTCGCCGACGACGAAGATGGTGCGCAGCTTGCCGTCATGCTGCCCCTCGCCGGCGAAGAAATCCTCCGTCAGCGCGCCGATGATGGACCATTGCGCCTCGTTGGTGTCCTGCGCTTCATCGATCAGGATGTGATCGAAGCGCCGGTCCAGCTTGTAGCGGATCCATTCGCCGAGGCCGGGGGTCGCCAGCAGCTGAGCGGCGCGGCGGATCAGGTCATCGAAATCGACCAGCCCCTCCCGCCGCTTCGCCTCCTCCCACGCAATCGCGAAGCGGCGCCCGACGCTGAGCGCGGGGGTGAGGACATCCACCAGCTGGAGCAGCATCGCCCGTTCGCGAACAGCCTCTAGACAGGCGGCGACACGGTTCGCCATGTGCTCATAGTTGGCGTCCAGCTTTTCGAGCGACTTCAGGTTCTTGGGCCGGCCGTCCTTCGTAAACAGGAGGGCGGCCATCTCCTCGATGCTCGCGGCGCGGGCTCTGCCTTCACCGCCGAGCCACGATTCGATAGCCTCGACACACTTTGCGGCGGTGGGGGTGCCCCAGGCGCGGTTCACCTCAAGACAGCGCTGGAGAGCCGCGCAGTCGAAATCCGGCTCCGCACACAGGCTCGAAAGGCAATCGGGGCCGCTGCCCGCCTCCAGCCCGAGCAATTGCTCGACCCGCTCGCGCAGCGGCTCCTGCCAGCCGCCGGGGCCGAACCACGCATTACGAGCACCAGCGCAGCGCATCAGCCATTCGCGCGCTTTGTCCGGCCCCATGCGGAGGGAGATTTCCTCCAGCGCCTCGATCGCCGCCCGCTCGCCCTGCTCCTCCCACTGGACCAGCAGATCCGCGAGGACTCGGTGGGCGAGGAGGTCGCGGTCGCGATCCTCCATCGGCTCCGTTCCGGGGAGAAGGTCTGCCTCTTCCGGGAAGGCGGAGAGCAGCCATTGGGCGAAGGCGTGGATGGTATCGATGCGCAGCCCGCCGCCGGGGCAATCGAGCACGGAGGCGAACAGGGTTCGCGCTCGCTCCCGCGTCTCCTTCGTGGGCTTCTCCCCGATGGCAATGAGGTCCGCAGCCAACTGCTCTGCCGACATGCGCACCCAACTCGCCAACACCTCGTTAACGCGGGTCGCCATCTCCGCCGCGCCCGCCTTGGTGAAGGTGAGGCACAGGATCTGCTCGGGCCGCACGTCCGGCCGAAGCAGCAGGCGCAGCACGCGGGCCGAGAGCACCTGCGTCTTGCCGGTCCCGGCTGAGGCGGAGAGCCAGACGCTGTCCGAAGGATCGGCCGCCTTCGCCTGGTTCTCGCGCAGAGGGTAGACCTTGGCGCCGCTCATCCAAGGTCTCCGATCCATTCGTCGAGCCGCATCAGCGGGTCGAAGGTGGAATAGCCCGGCGCATCGGGGTTGAGGCGCGCCGTGAAGGGTTGGTCGCCCAGAATCCACTTGTCGAGCGCGTCGTTCAGAAAATGCGAGGCCTGCGGCAGGAACTCCGCCGGCGGGATGCCGCTGCGTTTGGGCGGCACATGCAAGGGGGTTGCAACGTAGCCGAAACCGGTCTCGCTCTTGGTGCTTCGGGCGAGCGACCAGTACTCGAAACAGGTCGGCTCACCCTGCACCTCGCCGAAAGCACCCCGCTCCGCCATCAGGCCGAGCGTGCCGAGTTGCAGCGCATAGCCTGCCTCCACCTCGCGCCCGGTTGGCGGCTGGCCGGTCTTGTAGTCCACGATGGCCAGCGTGCCGTCAGCGAAGCGGTCGATCCGGTCCACCTTGCCGCGCAGGGTGATGCCGCGCACCTCCATCTCGCCCTTTTCCTCGAACAAGACGGGCTCGCGGTCCGGGTTCCGCGCGATCTCCGCCGCGATCCATTCAAGCGCCTTCATGAGCCGGGGCCGCCAGAGGGCGCGCATCAGTGGATGGGGGTTCATCGCGGTCAGCTGTTCGGCTGCGTGATCCGCCAGCTCACCGCCGTGTCGGTGCCATACTTCGAGGATCTTGTGCGCCAGCTCCCCCTTCCAGGCTGGCGATGGCTCCGCATCGAGCGGCTCCAGCTCCCTGAGGGCAAGGATGGCGGAGGCGTAGAACTGGTAGGGGTCGGAGCGCAGGCGATCGAGCGCGGTAACGCTGATGGCGACGCGGCGCTGCGCGGGCGAGGGTTTCGGCTGCGGACGCGGGTGCGGCGGCACGGGAGCGCCTTCATCCATGATCCGCGCGAGGTCGACTATCGCCGTTTCCTCATGCCGCTCCACCAAGTCGGAGCCGAGCAGCGCACGCACCCGCAGCCAGAAGCGGGAGGGGATCGCCGGGCCGCCAGCATCACGCCGGGCGCGGCTGAGCACCACCTGCGGCGCACCAAGCGCCCCGGCAAGATCGTGCGCGGCAAGGCCGATGCGGAAGTCCGCGCCCGGTACGCCGAGCGCGCGAAGCACGGCAGGAGCGAGCAAGGCGTTGTGGGTGGGCGGTGCAGGCCACACGCCCTCGTTCAGGCCCGCGCAGATCACCAGATCCGCGCGCGTCATCCGCGATTCCAGCAGGCCGTAGAGGGCGACACGCGGGTGCCCGCCATAGGGAGGCCGCACGGCGACGCGATCCATCGCCTCCCGCAGCACCGCGGGCAGATCGGCGGGAGCGAGCATCGTGCCCACCTCGCGCGCGTGAAGGCGCAGTTCTTCGATGAAGGCGGAGAGTGCCCGCCCATCCTCGCGCGACCATAGGTTCTCGCCTGCCAGCGCCTCACCCGCCGCGGCGATGCGGTCCAGCTGGTCGGCGAGCGGGGCCTCGTCCTCTCCCATCAGCGGCGTGAGGATGGCTTCCACCTCGGCCCACCAGGTCGGGAGCTTCGCCTTCTCAGCAACGGTGCGCAGGGGAGCGAGGCCGGGTGCTGGGCGCGGCCCGCGAAGGGTGCGCTCGAACCGCCGCGCGTTCTCAAGCCACGCAGCCCGCTCTTCGCCCGCGCGCACAAGCGGGTGCTCAAGCAAGGCGACGAGCGGCACCGGAGCGGCAGCTTCCGCACCAAGCTCCGCCAGCAGCAGGAACAACCGCCCCGCAGCGGTCTGCGGCAAGGGACGACCGGCGGTATCATCCGCCTCGATGTTCCAGCGGCGCAGGTGCTGGACGACGCGGCCCGCAAGGCCCCTGTCCGGCGTCACCACCGCAACCCGCTTGCCGGGCGTCTCGAGCGCCTCCCGTACCAGCAGAGAGATCGCCTGCGCCTCTTCCTCCGGGTGCGAGGTTTCCATCAGGCGCACGCCATTGAGGCGCCGCTTCTCCACCGGCAGGTCGATCCAGCTGCGGCTGGCCTCCGGCGGCAGGAACAGGCTGGAGATCGCATGGCTGCGCTCCGGCCGGGCAGCGCCGATGCCGGAGCGGTGCCAGGGCTGCACCTCCTCGCGCGAGACACCCATGCGGTTGAGCAGCAGCTTCAGGTGATATTGCGGGTGCGTCACCGCGTCGCCGCGCGCCAGCGGCGGATCGGCGTCGGGCGCGCCGGCATGGCCAAGCTCATCCCACACCTCGGGCGGCATGGAGAGATCGAAATCGGGCAGCACCACCGCCCCGTTCGGCAGTTCGCTGATGACGCGCAGCAAGGTGGCGAGTGCCGGGGCAGCGCTGGTCACGCCCGCCGCGACGATCGGGGTGGCGGGCGGCTCCTCCCGCCAGGTGCGCGCTGCGTGGCGGAACAGGGAATTGCGGCGAGAGGCGGCATCCGTCTCGCCCCGCTCCTCCAGCTCCGCCCGCCAGCGGACCTGCACGCTGGCGAAGAGGTGCAGGCTGTGCCGCCAGTGGCCGGCGAGATCGCCCAGCAAGTCCAGCACGGCATCGCCCAGCAGCGCCTCCGGCTCGATCTCCTCGGCCAGCAGGCGGTCCATCGTGCGACCGAGCTCGAAAGCCATCCGCAGCAAGGCGGCGCCTCGCGGGGCCTCTTCACCCCGCTGCTCCCGGATCAACTCCGCCAGGCGCAGCCAACGGCGCGTCGGGTCAGCGGCAGGCGGGATTGCCTCCCCCGCACCCAGCGGGTCGAGCAGCGGCCCCAGCGCTTCATCGAGGTCGAGATCGCCCACCGCCACCATGCGCGGCATCAGGAGCCCGCTGCGCTCCTGCGCTCCGAAATGGCGGATGAAGGCTTCCGTCAGCGTACGGATGGCGCGGGCGCTGGGCAGAAGCAGCGTCAGCCGGGCAAGGCCGAGCTGCGGATCGGAGTAACGCGGCACCAGCCCCGCGACCAGCGCATCGGCAAAGCCGCGATGGGCGGCAATCGAATAGACACGCGGATTGGCAGGTTGACCCTGGCCCCTGCCGGGCCGCTTGCGTGGGTCCGCCTCAGCCACCGGCCAGCGCGATCTCGGTCGGGCCGATGGCTTGCGGCGTCCCGACCTCGAACCAATGCCCGGTGAAGACATGGCCGTAGAGCCGCCCCTCCTCGATGGCCCGATCCCACAGGATGTTGGTGGAAAACGGCCCCTGAGGTGCATCGCGCAGCAGCCGCTTGGAGGCGAGCTGCACGCCGGTGAACACGAAGGGCGCAATCCTGCCGGAGCGGCGGCGGGTCAGGCGGCCATCCGCATCCATGTGGAAATCGCCCTGCCCCTTGAAGTTGCGCGCACCGGTGTGCGGCACGAGG
This sequence comes from uncultured Erythrobacteraceae bacterium, assembly GCA_966251025.1. GTDB lineage: Bacteria > Pseudomonadota > Alphaproteobacteria > Sphingomonadales > Sphingomonadaceae > Croceibacterium. The sequence continues at coordinate 83,476 of CBINJM010000015.1, forward strand.
AGGAGCAGCGCATCCATCTGCTCCGGGTCCCAGGCTTGGGACAGTTCGTGGAACGTGTCGAACGGCCCGTCGAGCCAGATATTGTCGCTGTTCACGCTGAAGAACGGGTCCGGCAGCAGGCCTTCCGCCTTCACCAGCCCGCCGCCGGTTTCCAGCAGCTGGTCCCGCTCATCCGAGATGGTCACCTGCGGCATCTTGCGATGGCGCACATGGGCGACGATCGCATCGGGAAGGTAGTGGACGTTGACCACGGCCTTGGAAATGCCGGCCGCCGCCAGCCGATCAAGCGCGTGGTCGATCAGCGGCTTGCCGGCGACGCGGACCATGGGCTTGGGCTGGCTGGCGGTGAGCGGGCGCATGCGCTTGCCCAGCCCCGCCGCCAGCACAATCGCGGTGTCGGAGGCGAGGGCCGGCTTCCTGGCGGGGGCGGTGGCAACCATGGTCTGAGCGGTCGAGTTCATGTCAATTCCCCGCCGCGACGCTCCCGGATCTCCTGCGGGATATTGGCCGCGAACCATGCCGCCACCGGGGCAAGCGCCGGGTGCATCAGGTCTCGCTCCATGGCTTGCCAGACGCGCGGGATCAGCGCGAGGTAGCGCGGCTTGCCATCGCGCCGCCACAACCGCGCGAAGATGCCGACGATCTTGGCGTTCCGCTGCGCGCCGAGACGGGCGTAATCGGCAAGGAAGTCCGGCCCCGGTTCAGCGGCCGCCTGGTAGTGGGCCAGCATCGCCTGCTCCAGTTCCGGCGCGACATCACGCCGCGCATCCTGAAGCAGGGAGACAAGATCATAGGCGCGGTGGCCAACCAGCGCGTCCTGAAAGTCGATCAGCCCCTGCTCGGCCACGCCGTCATTCGCCGCGCCGGCCCCAATCAGCATGATGTTCTCGGCGTGATAGTCGCGCAGAACGGTGACGCCAGGCTCCTGCCGGGCGAGCAGCGGGGTGAGCACCTCGTCCCAAGCGGCCGTCCAACCCGCTTCGTCCACCGACAGGCCGATGGCCGGGCAGTACCACTCGACGAACAACGCAGCCTCTCGCTGATAGGTCGCGAGGTCGTAGGGATCGAACGGGCCTGCCGGATGGGCGTGCAGTTCCACCAGCGCGTCGATCGCGCGTTCATAAACGCGGCGCTCTTCCGCGGGGTGCGTATCGAGCCAGTCGCGCATCCGGTCCGACCCGAAATCTTCCAGCAGCACCAGGCCACGCTCCGCCCGCTGTGCATAGATACGGGGCGCGCGAAGACCCTTCTCCGCCAGCCACTGGCCGACATGGAGGAAGGGGCGCGGGTCCTCGTTGGGCGGTGGGGCGTCCATCAGCATCGCGCTGCCCCGCTGTCCGCGAATTCGGAAGTAGCGGCGGAAGCTGGCATCGCCCGGCAGCGGCTCAACCTCCGCACCGGCCCAGCCCGCTTCATTCAGGAATTCGTCCAGCCCATCGGGCAATGCAGCGCTCATGGCATGCGGCTTTGCCAAGCCGCGCCCGCTTCGACAATCGCCTTGCGTCCCTCACCCACGATTTCGAGCGTGATGGAGAGGCAGCCCGGCTCATTCTCGAAGCCGCCCGCATGGTCCGGCCATTCCGCGATCAGGGCGGCACCCTCGCGATAGTCGTCGAGCCCGATCTCCTCCGCCTCGCTCGGCCGCTCCAGACGGTAGAAATCGGCATGGACCAGCGGCAGGCGGACCTGTGGTGGATCGTAGGTCTCGATGATGGTGAAGGTGGGCGACGGCACTTCGCCCGTATGACCGAGGGCGGCGATGATGGCGCGGGCCAGCGTCGTCTTACCGGCTCCAAGTCCACCGGACAGCGCCACCACGTCCCCTGTTTGCAACCGGCCTCCGATGCGTGCGCCAAGGGCCTGCATCGCCGCCAGATCGGGCAGCATCATGGTTGCATGGTGCTCGCTCACTGGGTCGAAATCACAGCATGAAGATGGCGGCGGTCGTGCCGCTGCCTTCGACCGATTGCAGTTCCAGCCGGCCGCCCTGCCCCTCAATCAGATGACGAGCGCGCGCGAGGCGACGTGCGGTGTCGCTCGCGCCGCTGGCGGGAGCTCGCTCGCCCAGTATGAGCGCCAGTTGATCAGATGCCATGCCGGGGCCGTTGTCGGAAATGGTGATCCGCGCGCTCCTGCGCGAGCCGGAGAGGGCGACATGGATCCGCCCCTGCTCAGCAGGAACGGCAGCGATGGCGGTGTCGAGCAGGATGCCAAGTGCCCGGGCGAACCGCTCAGGGTTGGCCTTGACGGAGCCGGAGCTGCGGGACCCGCGCAGGTCCAGCGTCAAGCCCCGCTCCTCGATCGCCCCCTCCCGCTCTCGCACGATCGTGGTGAGGAAGGGGAAAAGCTCGATCGCCTTTGGATCGCCGGGCTCTTCGGGCTCGAACTGTTCGGTCGCGACATCAATCTCGGACGGGAGCTCGAACCCTGCGGCTTCCGGCATTGGCTCAGGCTCGGGCTCCGCCAGCATGGGAGGGGGAAGGCTGTTGCCGGTGATGTCGAGTGCCGTCAGCAGGCCATTCCCATCCGGAAGCGGTACGCCTGTGAAGACCAGCGTGCGCCCATCGGCGAGCAGCACCTGATCGCCCCGCCGCTTGCGATCCAATGTCGCCGCGCGCACCACCTCGCCGATCGCCACGCGGTCCAGCGGCCGGGCGAGATTGCGGCCGATCTCCTGCAACAGCGCCTCGATCCGGGGCGGATGTTCGAATAACTCATCCGGCAGAGCCCAGAGTTCGGGGAAGCGGCGGTTCCACAGCTGCATCCGGCCGTCGGGCGCGAACACGGCCAGCGCCTCGAACAGATTGTCGACCATGGCGGTGCGGACTCGCAGCAGCATGTCGCGGGTGGCGGAAAGGGCCAGTTGCTCCGACCGGTCCTCCGCCACCAGCACCAGCCCGCCATCCGGCATGGGCTGGCCGACGACCTTGAGGTGCGCGCCATCGGAGAGAGACCAGTCGGCCCGCATCGGCTCGTCCGCCGTGAACCAGTCTCCCAGCTCGCGCCGCCAGGCGGGGAAATCGCGCGTCTCCGGCAGGCGCCCGCTGTCGCGCATCGCATCCAGCAGGCGATCGAACGGGATCGTCTCCAACTCGGGCGCGGGCGGGAGGGCGAAGATGCTGCGGAACGGATCGTTGGCGAAGATCAGGCGACGCTCGTCATCGAACTGCGCGACGCCCAGCGAAAGGCCGTCCAGCATGCTTCTCTGCGCTTCCCGGAAGGCCCGAAGGGCGCGGGTCCGCCGCTCCTGTTCCTCGATGTCCACCGCGTAGCCTGCGACGCCAACATGGCCGAGAGGCAGGTCGATGACGCGCAGGGCGAGGCGCTGGCCACCCAGCGTCGCCTGCACCACCCGCTCCACGGCCATCTCCTTTTCCAGGGCGCGGCCGGCGACCTGCGCGGCGGTGACACCATCGACCGGCTCAACAAGCTCGATCTGCCCCTCGGCCACTTCTTCCGCGCTCTGAGCGCCGACAGCCTGAATGTAGGCGCGGTTGACCAGCCGAAGCTTGAGGTCCGGCCCGCGGAACCACATCGGCATGGGCGCGACCTCGATCAGGCCGACAAGCGCTGCGAAATCGTTCGTCGCCCGCTCCGCCTCTGCACGCAGGGCGACAAGCTCTGCCTGACTCTCCGAGAAGTCGAACCACCAAACGAGCGCGGCGCCAGGCGCAATGGCGGCGTCGGCGAGCTGCCCTCGCAGGGCCAGACTGCGGCCACCCTCCTGCCCGCCGCCGACCACCATGGCGAAGGGGGCCGCGGTCTTCTGCGTGCGGCGCACAGCCTCCCGCAATTGCTCCAGCTCAGCCGGGATGAGTCCCACATCTTGTGCCCCACCACCAAGTTCACTGAGGAAATCGGGCAGGCGATCGAAGCCCAGCCAGGCGGCCAGCCGCTCCGGTCCCTCGATCCGCCCGTCGGCCCGCACCAGCAGTGGAAGCGCGGGCGAGCTGTCGATCATCCGTGTCAGCCGGCGGATCGCCGCGCGCGCGGTGCGCGACTGCCGCTCGCTCGCCCGGGCGGACAAGGCGATCCAGGCCGCGGCAAAGGTCCACGCGGCCAGCAGCAGGCCGATCAGGACGAGCGCGATGGGGGAGAGTTCCATGACAGCCAGCTATTTGGGCTGGCGCAGGGATGCAATGGGGGCGGTTGGGAAAGCGGCGGATGGTGAGGGGTGATGGCTGCTGTTGGGTGGGTAGCCGAACGGCCGGCCTGCAGTAGCGATCGACCGAAGCGGACCGACGTCGTGACTGCACTTGGTTCAAATAGCCATAAAGTAGAGCTTGAGCATTCGTCGTCGGATGGTGGCAACCCATTGTGGCCATTGAGCTCATGGGCTATCTTCCACGCGTGGCTACCCCACTCTCTTCAATCGCGGCTTTTGCAGTCGCACTCATCGCTTTTCAGCCGCTCAACGCACAAGAGAGTGATAGAAATTCGGCTGTTTTCGCGCTTATCGATCGCAATGAGTGGTGTGCGGGCGGATCCGTCTATCTGGATGTCGAGACCGGTTCGTATCTGCTGTATCCGGTGCCAGTCGCCCCGCAGTGTTTTGATCGGCCCAGGACTTCTCCCGTGCAGCACGGCAAAATCGTCGGCACCGACCTACTAGCGGTCGAGGCAGCGCTCAGTGAAGCGCGCCGAGCGGGGCTGACGGACCGCGCTCGTTGCGCTGGGATGGTCCCCCTCCCGAGCATGGGGGGACCTGAGGTACTGGTTATCACCGGATCGCGCTACTCCGACAGAACGCCAGAAAATAAGCTCTGCTGGTCAGACGAAGCGGAAGCGTTGCACAACGAGCTGTTCCGCATCTTCGGCCACTGACCTGCGCGGGTGTGTCACATCAGCGAAAGCTCGAGCTTGTCCCTTTGGTGTCGGGTTCGTCTGACTTCCACCCCTCGGCGGACGTTCTGCGCAAGCCGAACTCGACCTATGTCCGGCCGCTTCCGGGTGCCTCGCAAGTGGCTTCAAACGACCGTCATGAGGGCGGAAGCGGGCCTCTTCCGCTGTTCGTCATGCTGACTTGTTTCAGCATCCATCTCCCGATCCGCGCTGACGGTGCTGGAGGAGAGATGGGCTCTGAAAGCGAAGCTGCGCTTGCACAAACAAGTTCAGGGTGCCGGGAGGTGAGAGGTTGCACGCCGGCCAATGAAGCGGCCGCCGATCCGGGGTTCGACGGCCGCTGTCTCACGCGAAGCTCAGCCCTGAAGGCTCAGTAGCGGTAGTGGTCCGGCTTGAACGGGCCTTCGGCCGGAACGCCGATATAGTCGGCCTGCTTCTGGCTCAGCTTCGTCAGATGCGCGCCCAGCTTTTCGAGGTGCAGCGCGGCGACCTTCTCGTCCAGGTGCTTGGGCAGGACGTAGACGTCGTTGTTGTACTGCTCGCCCTTGGTGAACAGCTCGATCTGCGCCAGCACCTGGTTGGTGAAG
>CBINJM010000016.1:0-87073 GCA_966251025.1 uncultured Erythrobacteraceae bacterium
TGGCTATGCGGGTTCGATTCCCGCTACCCGCTCCACCTTTCCGCCATCATTAGCCGAACTTGCCCGCATATTGCGGCAAAGCCGTCTCCTCAGGCGGGCGGGAAAGATCGGTGGTGGCGACCTCGTCTGTATGAACGTGGAAGTGAACCAGCTCCGCCTTCCCGAAGTGGGTGGTGATCGCCGTGTCAGTCGCGTCGCGGCCGCGCGCCATGACGATCCGGGCATGGCGAGGGCGGTTGTGGCGCGCGTCGAAGGTGTACCAGCGCCCGCCGATATAGGCTTCGAACCAGGCGGAGAAATCCATCGGCGCGTCGATCGGGTCGATGCCGATATCGCCCAGATAGCCGGTGCAATAGCGTGCGGGGATATGGATCTCCCGGCAGAGTGTGATCGCGAGGTGCGCGAAATCACGGCACACGCCGTAGCCTTCGCTATAGCCTTCAAACGCGGTCCTGTCGTTCCGCGCATGGTCATAGCCGAACTGGATCTGGCGATGAGCAAGCTCGACCAGGGACTGCACCTTGCCCCAACCGCTTGCGTGGGGATGTGAGGCGTTCCACGCGGCGATGGAAAGCTTGCCCACCTCGCAATATCGGCTGCCCATCAGGTAAAGCAGCGTGTCGTCCGGCAGTTCGTCCACCGGGTGCTGAACCGCGTTCGGCACCACCGGGTCCGGCGTGTCAGGGACCTCGACCACGAAATCGCTGCGCAGCCAGGTGTCCCCCGGCGGCAGGGTGAGGCGAGTGCTGACATTCCCGAAGCTGTCGACGAATCGGCGCAGCGGCAGGTCCGGCTCCGTCACAAGCTGCTGGGCCGTGCGAAGCTGCCCCTCATATTCCGGCCGCACATCGAGCAGGCCGATCGTGGGAAGGGGGGCTGGGGTGCGGAAGCACAGATCGAACCCGGTGCGGATCAGCATCGCGCTTTCCCCTCTCTCCCATGGTCGCGATGATGGGCAGCGCGATTGACAGGGTGCATGGGCATGCAATCAGTCGATCATGACGCTCCCTCACCCGAACGGCAAGCTGTTGACGCCGCTGGACCCGCGCCCTGTCTCACTCGCCGGGCCCGCGCTCGCCCCGGGGCCGTTTGTCCTGTTGGGCGACCATGCGGGCCGCGCCTTTCCCGAGAGCTTGGGAGACATGGGCGTGCCGGCTGCGGATCGGGAGCGGCATATCGCGCTGGATCTGGGGATCGCGCAGCTCGGAAGGCTGCTGTCCAAGTGGTTGCACGCACCCTTCCTTTCGCAGGTCTTCTCGCGGCTGGTGGTGGACTGCAACCGCGATCCCGCCGCACCGGGCGCGATGCCGGAGGTGAGCGACGGGACTTTCATCCCCGCCAATCAGGGCCTCTCGCCCGAGCAGCGGGAGGCGCGGGTGCGGGCGATCCACGAACCCTATCACGCGGCCATTGCGGAGTTGGTGGATGTGCGGGCGCAGGCGGGTCTGAACACCATCCTGGTGGCGCTGCACAGCTTTACGCCGATCTTTGGCGGCGAACGGCGGGTGTGGGATGCGGGCGTGCTGCATGGCGGGCCGGGCGATGCCTACGGCAAGCGTGTGATGGCTTTGCTGCAGGAGCAGGAGGACTGGGTGGTCGGTGACAACCAGCCCTATGAGTTCAACGGAACCGACTACACGATCCCCCGTCACGCCTTCCCGCGCGGGCTGCCCTGGCTGGAGCTGGAGGTGCGGCAGGATCTCCTCTCCACTCCTCAGCAAGTGGAGGAGGTCGCGAGGCGGCTGGCTCCGATCCTGGCTCAAGCCGCGGCGTAGGTGGGCCCGGCATTCGCCGCTCGCTTCAGAGCCGAGATGGAGGCCTTGGAACACTTGGAACACTGTTCAGGAGGCGGAAATTCCGCTGGTCCGAGCTGCCTCTCGCTCCGGTGATCGCGAGCGGAGGGGGGATCGAACACAGGCGCCCGATCCCCACCTCATGGGGGCCGGTCCGTTCGCGCGCTGATGGACGATGGAAAGAGCCAGCGCGATGCTCGGCGGCCATCGAGCGGCTAGGAAAGCGACTTCTGCCCTGAGGGCCGAGGTGACACCGCTAAGCCTAGCCCCCGCCCACCGCCATGTTGTCGATCAGCCGCGTCCCGGCGATGCGGGCGGCCACGAACAGCCGGGCGGGATCGCTGCCGAGCCGGTCGAGTGGCTGAAGGCTCTCCGCATCGGCAAGCACCACATAATCGACGCTTGTGAATCCGCCCGCGATCAACGCCTCCTCAAGCTCCTGAAGAACTGGCCGCGCTTCGGCTTCCGTGGCGAGCCGCTCCACCGCTGCGCGCATCGCAGCCGGGAGCGCAGCGGCGCGGACGCGATCCTCGGGCGAGAGATAGGCGTTGCGGCTGCTCATCGCGAGGCCGTCCGCTTCGCGGACGATGGGAATGCCGATGATCCGGTCCACCGTGGGCCGGGTCAGATCCAGGTCGCGCGCCATGCGGCGGATGATGGCGAGTTGCTGCCAGTCCTTCTCGCCAAACAGGGCGCAATCGGGTTGCACCTGGTTGAACAGCTTGCACACCACCGTTGCAACGCCGTCGAAATGGCCGGGCCGCACGGCCCCGCACAGCCCCTCGCTCAATCCTGCGACGCTCACGGTTGTGGCGAAGCCGGGCGGATAGACGACGTCCACCGGCGGCGACCACAGCACGTCGACACCTTCCGCATCCAGGGCCCGCGCATCCTCCGCGAGGCGGCGGGGATAGGCGGCAAGATCCTCGTTCGGGCCGAACTGGGTGGGGTTGACGAAGATCGACACCACGACGCCGGCGGCGCGCTTCTTCGCCTCCCGCACCAGCGTCAGATGCCCTTCGTGCAGCGCGCCCATCGTGGGCACCAGCGCGACTGGGCCGCGCGGCCGCAGGCGCTCGATCGCGGCACGCATCGCGGCAAGGTCGGTGAGCTGTTCCATCGCCACCGCCTTTGCTCCAGCCTCGCCTCCGGGACAAGCCGGAGGCGAGCAGGCCCCAGCCTTAACGGCCGGGCGGTGCAGCGGCTGCGGCGTCGGCCGGCAATCCGCCGAGTTGGCTGACCATGTCCGTATAGGCGTCGAGATAGGCAAGCACGATGATCTGCCCGATCTCCGTGTTCTGATAGCTGCTGACATTGGCGCCGCCCCAGTCGCCGCCGCCCCAGAACGATCCGCCGGCGTTGAAGCCGATGTCCTGCTTCTGCGCGTAGCCTTCGGTGATCGCCTCTTCCACGGTGGTGCGGGCGTTGACGACCGACAGGGTCACGCTGGCCTCCCCCTTGCGGACATCGATCCCGCCGGCAAGGCGGCCCACATTGCGGCCGCCGAGAAGCCCGCCAACTCCGCCGAGCACCGCGCCGAGGCCGCCTCCGCCGGAATTGTTGTTGGTGCTGACGATGTTGGGCTCAATGAAATAGTCGGCCGTGCGCACCTGGCCGCCGCCCACGTTCGAATCCTCCTGCAACTCGCCCTGGTCGGCCAGCGCGCGCTCCATCGCGCGGCTGCGCATGGAATTGCCCCGGTTGACCATGGAGAAGCAGCCGGAGCGCTGGATGAAGATCCGCAGCACGGCTTCAGGGTTCTGCAGGCCGTAGCGCGTCCACCAATGATCGTCCGGCTCCACGATGGCGACGGTGCCCAGGTTGCGGTCGCAGCGCGGGATGTCTGCCATGCCGCGTTCCTGCTGCTGGCGGCCGGACGAGCGGCCCTGCGCCGCCGCGGGAGTGGTGGTGACAGACGACATCACAAACGCTGTCGTGAGCGCGAGAAGGCAGGCCTTTTTCATGACACGATTCCCCTATGCGTATCTGACATGCTCGGCATGCCCTCGCGTGGGGCGGATTGTCTTGCCAGCGGGTCGACCCGACTCGGCATCTTAATTGTTCGTAGGGAGCGGGCCAAGGCTAGGCATCCCTCTGCGGCTCCACTAGAAACCGAAGACCCATGGCTATTGCACAAGACCTCTCAAGGCGTTCATCGCCGCACCGGATCGTCTTCGCCAACGAAAAGGGCGGGACCGGCAAATCCACCACGGCGGTGCATGTCGCCGTCGCGCTCGCCTATCGCGGAGCGAAAGTGGCGGCGATCGACCTCGACCATCGCCAGCGCACCACGTTCCGCTACCTCGAAAATCGCGGCGAGACGGAGCGGCGGCGCAAGATCGAGCTGCCCGGCGCCCGCGCGGAAGTGTTCGCAGACGGCACTCCCGAAGAGCTGGAAGAGCTGGTCGCCCGGCTGGGCGAGGGGATGGATTTCATCATCTTCGACACGCCCGGCCGCGACGATCCTCTGGCGCGCCATGCGGCGACCCAGGCCGATACGCTGGTCACGCCGATGAATGACAGCTTCGTCGATTTCGACCTGATCGGGCAGGTGGATGCCGAGAACTTCAAGGTGAAGCGGCTGAGCTTCTATGCGGAGCTGATCTGGGAAGCGCGCAAGAAGCGGGCGATGAAGCAGATCAAGGAACAGCGGCGCGAGATGGACTGGGTGGTCGTCCGCAACCGCGTGCAGAAGATCGATGCGCGCAACCAGCGCCGCATCGACAATGCGCTGACGGAGCTGTCCAAGCGCGTCGGCTTCCGCGTGGCCCAGGGGCTTTCGGAGCGGGTGATCTATCGCGAGCTGTTCCCCAGCGGGCTGACGCTGCTCGACAAGGGGCAGCTGGGCGAGCTCGGCACGAGCCATCTGGTGGCGCGGCAGGAGCTGCGCACGCTCGTCAGCGGCCTCAACCTGCCGGAGCCCCAGCCCCAGTCACCGGCCGCCGCCGAGAAGCGTCCGGCACCCGCCAGCGAGGCTGCGTAGCGCGCATGGCCAAGCTGCTGGTCATCGCCGTGCTGATCGTGATCGGCTGGCGTTTGCTGGCAGGACGCTGGCCCTGGCAACCGAACAGCGCCGTCCGCGACCGAAAGCTCGGCGATGCCCGCCGGCTGCTCGGCCTGGCGCCCGGCGCCACGCGTGAGGATGTTCAGTCGGCGCATCGCCGCCTCCTCGCCTCCGTCCATCCCGATCGCGGCGGCAGCAGCGCCCAGGTGCACGAGGCCAATGCCGCGCGCGACCTGCTGCTTGCCCAATTGCCTCACGACTCCAAGGAGAGTTCATGACCCACAAGTTCCATCCGACCGTGCTGCGCGAATATGACATTCGCGGGATCATCGGGGAGACGCTCGGCGCGGACGATGCGCGGGCCATCGGGCGCAGTTTCGGCACGCTGTTGCGCCGCGCCGGCGGCAAGCTGGTGGCGGTAGGCTATGACGGCCGCGTCAGTTCGCCCATGCTGGAGCATGCGCTGATCGAGGGGCTGACCTCCAGCGGGTGCGACGTCCGGCGCGTCGGACTGGGGCCGACGCCGATGCTCTATTACGCGGAAGCCTCAGCTGAAGAGGTTGATGGCGGCATTCAGATAACTGGCAGCCACAATCCCGCCAATTATAATGGCTTCAAGATGGTATTTCAGGGTCGGCCGTTCTTCGGCGCCGACATCACGAAGCTGGGTGAAATCGCCGCGCAGGGCGACTGGGCCGATGGTACGGGCAGCGTTGAGACGCTCGAGGTCCTCGATGCCTATGTGGATCGGATGCTCACCGCCCTTGCGGGGATCGAACCGGAGAAACTCGCCAGCCTGCGGGTCGGCTGGGACGCGGGCAATGGCGCCGCCGGCCCGGCGCTCGAAGCGCTCGTCGCCAAGCTGCCGGGGGAGCATCACCTGCTCTACACCGAAGTCGATGGAAGTTTTCCGCATCATCATCCCGATCCAACTGTCCCGGACAACCTTAAGGATTTGCAAAACCTCGTCTCCGAGAAGTCCCTCGATTTTGGAGTGGCCTTTGACGGCGATGGGGACCGGATCGGTGCGATCGACGGCCAGGGCCGGGTGATCTGGGGCGACCAGCTGCTGATGATCTATGCGGAAGACCTGCTGCAGACGCGGCCGAATTCCACGATTATCGCCGATGTGAAGGCCAGCCGCGCGCTGTTCGACCGGGTGGCGGAGCTCGGCGGAAAGCCGCTGATGTGGAAGACCGGGCACTCTCTCATTAAGTCCAAAATGAAGGAGACTGGTTCGCCGCTGGCCGGCGAGATGAGCGGCCACGTCTTCTTCGCGGACGAATATTACGGTTTCGACGATGCGCTCTATGCCGGAATCCGGCTGATCGCCGCGTCCGCGCGACTCGGCAAATCGGTGACGGAGCTGCGCAGCGCCATGCCCGAGATGCTCAATACGCCCGAAATGCGCTTCCAGGTGGATGAGAGCCGCAAGTTCGCCGCCATCGAGGAAGTGAAGCAGCGCCTTGCCGGGACGGACGCTCAGGTGAACGATACGGATGGCGTGCGCGTGACCAATGACGATGGCTGGTGGCTGCTGCGCGCCTCCAATACGCAGGACGTGCTGGTCGCCCGCGCCGAGAGCTTCACCGAAGAGGGGTTGGAGCGCCTGATGGCGCAGATCGACGAGCAGCTCGCCGCATCAGGCCTGGAGCGGGGGGCGCAGGCGGCGCACTAAGGCGTGGCGGTCCTCGGCCTTGGGGCTCCGGGCAAAGAAAGAAGGGGCCCGCTTGCGCGAGCCCCTTCGGGGTGGCCGCTGGTCAGGGGATCAGGCCAGCGTGCCGGAGGTGTTGTCCGTTCGGTCATAGGACGAACCGCTGCCGGACTGACTGCCCGACTGGCTTGACGCATTCTGGCCAGAGTTGTTCCGGCCCCAGTCGCTGCTCTGCTGCACGCGAAGGTTGTTCTGGACGTGCTTCACGCCTGACAGATCATCCACGCAATCTTCCGCCCGGCGCTTCTGCTGCCGGCTGGGAACCGTGCCATCCAGCGTCACCTCCCCATTCTGCACGGTGACCTGGATCGCGCTGGCATCGACTCCCCAATCCTCGGTCAGCCGATCGCAGGCATCTTCAAGGATGCGCTCGTCCGAGCGGGTGTAGTTGGCGGGGCCGCGGCCGCGATGGTCCTGCTCGCGCCGGCGGGCAGCCTCCTCGTCTCCGAACCAGCTGGCGACCTCATCACCAGCGCGCTCGAAGAAGCCCCGCTCGCCGCGGTCGTTCCGGCGTTCATCCCGGTCGCTGCCGCGGCTGCGCTCACCATAGCTGCCACCGCCGCTATAGCCGCCAGTCCCGCTATAGCTGCCCCGGCCGTAGCCGCCGTAAGTTCCGGCCCCATAATTGCTGCCGCCATAGGGGCCTGATGGATCCGACGGGCTCGTGCCCGGCCCAAAGCGCTGGCGCGGCCCGGCGAAGTCCCTTCCGCCGAAATCGTTGGAGTTGAAGCTGCCGAAGCCTGCTCCGTCATTGCCGGTGTAGCGCGACGGGCCGTATCCTCCGGAGGAGTAGCCTTCGCCGCGCTCCGAATAGAGGCCGCGGCCGCGATTCCCGCCTTGGCGGCCATATCCGCCGCGGTTGCGGTCACCCGCCCAGCCGCCGCCTCTGGAGTAGGCGCCATAGCTGTCGCTCTCTGATTGGCCGTACTCGCCGCGGGACCCGCTTTCGCCCATCTGCCGGTAGCTGCGATCGTCATCGCCGTAATCGTAGTCGCTGTCCGCGAACTGCTCCGACTGGCGTGAGGTATCGTCCCTGTAGCGGTCGCGATGGGAGCGGCCATAGGATTGATAGCGGTTCATCGACTCTCTCCACATGATTGTTGTTGCCAACGTCGGCTCTCTGACCACGGGTGCGTCTGCCTCCGATGATCGCACCAATTGGCTTCTGGTATGGAAACGCACGCCGCGCCTTGAGGTTGCGCGATTCAACGCGGCCGCGTGGCGGTTCAGCGCGCGGCGGTCCTGAACCGGAGCCCTCCCCGATGGCCCGATCAGTCACTACCTATCGGGCGCGATGAGTTGCTCCATGATCTTTCGCCTTTTGCCGCGCGTGCCCTTTGGCATGACGCCGGGAGCGAGGCGTTCGGACCGATTGAGGGGCTCGCGGTGACGCTAGTCGGGGCGCCCCTGCCGGCTGAGATCGAGCGCTGGTTCGTGGGGCGCGGCTGGCGGGTCCGCCGGCACCAGGCGGAGATGTTCGTGGCCGACAGCGCGGGCCGCCACGCCCTGCTGGTCGCGGATACGGGCGCGGGCAAGACGCTCGCCGGGTTCCTGCCGACGCTCGCCGCCTTCTGCCCTTCGACCGGAGAGCCTGCGCCCGAGGGGCTGCACACGCTCTACATCTCGCCGCTCAAGGCGCTGGCGCATGACGTGCAGCGCAACCTCGTCACTCCGGTGGAGGAGATGGGCCTTAAGCTGCGGATCGAGACGCGCAGCGGCGATACCCCATCAGACCGAAAGCGGCGGCAGCGAAGCCGCCCGCCGAACGTGCTGCTGACCACGCCCGAATCGCTCTCGCTGCTGCTCTCTTACCCGGACAGTATCGAGCTGTTCGCGGGCCTTCAGCGGGTGGTGATCGATGAGATCCACGCCTTCGCCACCGGCAAGCGCGGCGATCTGCTGGCGCTCGCCCTGTCGCGGCTGCAGGCGATCGCGCCCGGCCTCCGCCGCGCCGCCCTCTCGGCCACGGTGGCGGACCCGCAGGCCTTTCGCGAATGGCTCGCGCCGTGGGGCGAGGTGGATGCGGTCGAGCTGGTGGAGGGCGAACCCGGCGCACCGGCCGAAGTCGAGATCCTTCTGCCAGTGGAGGAGCGGGTGCCGTGGGGCGGCCACGCGGCGACTTGGGCCATCCCGCAGCTCTACGAGGTGATCCGCCGCAACCGCACGACGCTGATCTTCACCAACACCCGCTTCCTGGCCGAATACATCTTCCAGAACCTGTGGGATGCGAACGAGGATACGCTGCCGATTGGCATCCACCACGGCTCTTTGTCCAAGGAGGCCCGGCGCAAGGTGGAAGGGGCGATGGCACGCGGAGAACTTCGCGCGCTGGTGGCGACCGCCAGCCTCGATCTCGGCGTGGACTGGGGCGACATCGATTGCGTGGTGCAGATGGGCGCGCCGAAGGGCTCCAGCCGTCTGCTGCAGCGGATTGGGCGCGCGAATCACCGGCTGGACCTGCCCAGCCGCGCTTTGCTGGTGCCGGGCAACCGCTTCGAATTCCTGGAGGCGACGGCGGCCAAGGAGGCGGTGGACCAGGGACAGCGCGATGGCGAGGACTTCCGGCCGGGTGGGCTGGACGTGCTCGCCCAGCATGTGATGGCCTGCGCCTGTGCCGCGCCGTTCGACGAGGCTGCCCTGCTGGCGGAGGTGCGTTCCAGCCTGGCCTATGCGTGGGTGGATGAGGCGGTGTGGGCGCGGGTCCTGACCTTTGTCGCCACCGGAGGCTACGCGCTGCAGGCCTATGATCGCTTCAAGCGCATCACGCGGGGGCCGGACGGCTTGTGGCGGCTGACGCACCCGGAGCAGGCGCAGCGGCACCGGATGAATGCGGGCATCATCGTCGATTCGGAGATGATCGAGATCCGCTTTCGCAACGGACGATCGCTGGGAAAGGTGGAGGAACAGTTCGCCGCTTCATTGCGCACCGGCGACACCTTCCGCTTCGCCGGGATGGATCTGGAGGTCGAACGGTTCAAGGATCTGGAGCTGACGGTCCGCGCCGCGAAGAAGTCCGCCACCATTCCCAGCTATATGGGCCTGCGCCTGCCGCTGACGACGCATCTGGCTGACAGGGTGCGGGAGATGCTGGTGGATCGCGCCGGCTGGGCGCGGTTTCCTGATGATGTGCGTGAATGGCTGGAGGTGCAGGACTGGCGATCCCAGATGCCGGGGCCGGACAATCTGCTGGTCGAGAGCTTCCCGCACGCCAAGCGGGAGTACACCGTCTATTACACCTTCATCGGCTGGAACGCGAACCAGTCGCTCGGCATGTTGATCACCAAGCGGATGGAGGAACGAGGGCTGCTGCCCGGCGGCTTCGTCGCGAACGATTACTCGCTGGCCGTGTGGGGGCTGCGGCCCGTGGAAGACCCGGCGCCGCTGCTCTCGCCCGATATCCTCGCGCATGAATTCGTCGATTGGGTGCAGGATTCGCACCTGCTGCGCCGCGCCTTTCGTGAAGTGGCGGTGATCGGCGGGCTGGTGGAACGGCAGCAGCCCGGCGCGCGCAAGAGCGGGCGGCAGGTCACCTTCTCGACAGACCTGATCTACGACGTGTTGCGAAAGTATGAGCCCGACCATGTGCTGATCGAGGCCGCCTGGGCCGATGCCCGGGCGCGGATGACGGATGTGGGTCGGCTGGGAGACCTGCTCGACACGGCGGCCGAGCGGTTGGAGCATGTGCGGCTCGACCGCGTCAGCCCGCTGGCCGTGCCGGTAATGGTGATGATCGGGCGGGAGAGCCTTCCGCAGGGCTCGGTTGATGATGAACTGCTGCTGGAGGCAGAGACGCTGGCGGGCGCCGCGATGCAGGTGGAGGAGAGAAGCGGCGACGAGTGATGCCACTCTGCCGCGTCGATCTTCGCTCTAACGAAAAGGGGCGGGAAAAGCCCCGCCCCTTCACATTACCGCTTTGCAAGAAGGGGCTCAGCCCGCGTCGAACACCCGGTATTTCTCGTTTCCGACGAAGCCGAACTTGGTGACGCCCGAACCCTTGATGATGTTCAGCACCTTGGCCGACAGATCGTAGCTGGCATTCGCCTCCGGCTCGAACTGCAGCTCCGGCTCGACCGCGAAGGTGAGCGTCTGCTGCAAGTTGGCGACCAGCTGGTTCTGGTTGATCGATTCGCCGTTCCAGAGGATCTCCCCGGCCGGCGTCAGCACGATCTTGTTCTTGATCGGGTCGACATTCTGGGTCGGCACGTTGGAAGGCGTCGGCAGATCGATGTCGATCGAGTGCGTCGCCACCGGGATGGTGATGATGAACATGATGAGGAGCACGAGCATGACGTCGATCAGCGGCGTCGTGTTCATCTCCATCATCGGCGAGCCGTCGTCTTTGCCGCCTGACATGGCCATGGGATGTTACTCCTTACCTATTCGCCCGGTCAGCCGTTCGGGTCGACCGGGGTGGAGATGAAGCCGACGGTCGGATAGCCCGCCGCCTGCACATTGAAGACCGCGCCTGCGACGCAACGCCACGGGGCATCACGGTCGGCGCGGATATGCACCTGCGGGATCTGCTCGGGATCATTCAAGATCGCCTCGATCCCCCCGGCCCGCTGGACGATCGAGTCCAGGCGCGCGAAGGCCTGATCGTACAGTTCCTGCGAGTCCACCAGCGTCGTGTTGTTGATGAACACGCGGCACTCACCCTCACGCGTGGCGCCCGTATAGCCGGTTCTCTGAATGCTCGGGGTCCGGCCCGCTTCGTCGGTGGTGGTCACCGTCAGAAGCAGGTTTTCAACCTTGTCCTTCGACTCGACCGACTCGAAGACCGGCACCTCCAGCTCCTCGATCGTCTGGATGGCGACTGGAACCGCGATGAGGAAGATGATCAGGAGCACCAGCATCACGTCCACGAGGGGCGTGGTGTTGATGTCCGACATCGGCCTTTCGGCGTCGCCTCCACCTGTCGAAATGGCCATCTGTGTTGTCCTATCTCAAAGCTTTTCGAGAGAGGGATGGGCGGCCCGCATGCCTTTGCCCATCCCTCACTTCGTCAGGTCCGCTTGCTCAGGCCTTCGGGGCAGTCGTCGCGGCGGTCGTGGCGGTCGCCGGCTTCGAAGTGGCCGGAGCGGTCGCCGCGGCCTTGCCGGCCTGCTGCGTCGAGGTCTTGGTGATCATCGCCGGCTTGATGTTGCCGCGCGAGGTCATGTTGGCGAGCAGGTCGGTCGAGAAGCCGCTCAGCAGCTCGGCGATGCGCTTGTTGCGCGACTGCAGCCAGTTGTAGGCGAGCACCGCGGGCACGGCGACCAGCAGACCGATCGCGGTCATGATCAGCGCTTCACCGACCGGACCCGCGACCTTGTCGATCGAGGCCGAACCGGCGAGGCCGATGTTGATCAGCGCGCGGTAGATACCGATAACGGTACCGAGCAGACCGACGAACGGAGCGGTCGCACCCACGGTCGCGAGGAAGGGCAGGCCACCCGCGAGCTTGGCGTTGATCGACGCTTCCGAGCGGGCCAGCGAGCCGTGCAGCCAGTCATGGGCTTCCAGCTGATCGGTCAGCTTGTGGTGCTGGGCGTCGGCGGCGAGGCCGTCGTCCACCAGCTGGCGCCATGCGGAGTTCTTCTCCAGCTTGGAGGCGCCTTCGCTCAGCGAGTTGGCGCGCCAGAACTGGTTCCGCACCGCCTTGTACTGGCTGAAGATCTTGTTCTGCTCGAGGAGCTTGGTGATCAGGATGTAGAACGAACCCACGGACATGATCACGAGGATGCCAAAAATGGTCCAGGCGATGACACCGCCCTGTTCCATGGCTTCCAGGAACCCGAACTGGTTCTGGGGAGCCGCTTCGCCGCCGGCCGCGGCCAGGATGTCAATAAGCATGCGGGTGATCCTCTTCTTGGAATAGTCGATGAAGCATTATTATCGGCTGAGCTGGTAGACGATCGTCGTCGAATAGCTGCCGGTGGTCGGGTTTCCTGCGTCGTCCAGCGCCGGGTTGAAGCGAGCGTAGCGCTGCATTCCCGCGCAAGCTGCTTCGTCCAGGATGCTCGAGCCGCTGGAGTTGGAGACGCTGCAGGCCGAGACCCGGCCATCCGGGCCGACCGAGACGCGCACGCCGACGCGGCCCTCGATCTCGTCACGAATTGCGCGCGACGGATAGTTCTCCTGGATCCGCGCTGCCCAGCGGTTCTGGCCATCGGGCTGGGCCGGACGCGCCTGCGAAGGCGGCGGAGGCGGCGGCGGCGGAGCCGGCGGCGGTGCCGGCGGTGCCGTGGGTGGGATAATCCGCGCTGGCGGAGCCGGCGGCGGGATGTTGGTCTGCACCTGGATTGGCGGCGGCGCCGTGCTTACATTGATCGGCGGCGGCGGTGCCACCGGCGGTGGCGGCGCGGTTTCCGGTTCCGGCGGGGGCGGCGGCGGCTCTTCCTCCGGCGGCGGTGGTTCGTCAATATCCACTGTGGTCACGCGCTCCACCAGCTTCTTCGCCGCCGAATAGGCGAGGCCGGTAACGAGGGCGTAGCCGATCGCGAGGTGGATGAGGACGACGAGGGCAATCGCAACGATGCGACTACCGCTCATTTGTTGGTCAGCGTATGCCATCCAGTCCCTTCACTCCGTCTTAATCACTGCCGAGCCAAGGCCCGGCACCGGGCTCATAATTTATTTGCCGGACAGGGCCCGGCACCGGCCGTGGCTGTCGCGGATTCGCATCCTGACAGCCGTCGCCGAGCTTTGTCCAGCGCGAAGGCTTCCTCGGCGGTGCCGAAACGTTGTGAAGACCCCCCCGAAGGACTACTCTGGCTCCCCTGCATTTTTCTTGTTCGGGAAGCACTAGTTACGATCCTAACGGTCACAAGGGGGAACGGCAAACCCTTTGTCGGTTCACCGGTGATTCACCTCTCTGCCGCTGCTAGTGCCCTTTGATCCGGCCCGTTCGGGCAGGGGAGCCGAGGCGCGGCGTCGTGCGTTCGGTCCTAACAGGAGGATGGCGATGGAGCAGCTTTCTCGCGGCGGCCGTGCCGCGTTCCCGTTCGCGCTCGCCGCGGCGTTGACGCTCGCGGGCTGCGCAACGCCGCAGGTGGCGCAGGCGCAGGCGCAGGCGCAGGGCGCAGGAGCAGAGGCGCCGGCGATGCCGGCCCTGACCTTTGTGGATCTGGCAGAGCTCGTCGAAGCCGCGCCGACAATCGCGATCGTCGAAATCGCTGACCAGGCGACCGTGGAGCCTGAGCGTTCGCCCGGTCTCGCGCCCGGCGACGTGCGGCTCTATCTGGAGGCGCGGACCGAGGCGCTGCTCGCCGGGCGGAGCGCGGTGGGCGAGTCGCTCACCTTTCTGGCCGACCGTGCGCTCGACCCCAGGGGCAGGGCGCCGCGGCTGAGGAAGCAGCGCTTCATCGTCTTCGCCACGACGGTCCCGGGGCGGCCCGGACAGCTCCAGCTGGTGGATCCCAAGGCCATGTTCCCGGCCGAGCCTGTGCTGACGGAGCGGGTGCGCTCGGTCATCGCCGCCTTCGCCGCGAACGATTTGCCGCCGAAGGTCACCGGAGTGAGGGACGTGATCTCCGTCCCCGGCAATCTCGTCGGCGAATCCGAGACCCAGATGTTCGTGGAAACCGCCAGCGGCGCGCCCGTCTCGCTCAGCGTGATCCGCCGCCCAGGCATGGAGCCGAGCTGGGGCGTGTCGTGGAGCGAGATCGTCGATGCCTCGGCCCGCGCGCCCGCACCGGAGACCGTCGAGTGGTATCGCCTCGCCTGCGGCCTTCCCGCAGAGCTGCCCGCCGACGCCTTCCTGCAGGAGGAGGGCCGGTCCCGCCAGCAGGCACGAGAGGACTACCGCTATATCCTCCAGCAACTTGGCCCGTGCGAGCGCACTCGCGGTTGAGCGGCCCTTGGCTCTAGCCACCCGGCCTTCGCTCGCCTAACCGGCGGTCGGACAGGATTGAGGGGACAATGGCCGCACCACTTCGCATCGCACTCGCCGGGCTCGGAACCGTCGGCGCTGGCGTCATCCGCTTGCTCAACGCCAATGGCGCGCTGATTGCGCGGCGGGCGGGGCGGCCGATCGAGATTATCGCCGTCTCCGCCCGCGACCGGAGCAAGGATCGCGGCGTCGATCTGTCGGCCTATGTCTGGGAAGACGACCTGACGCTGCTGGCGGAGCGTGAGGATGTCGACGTGGTGGTGGAGCTGGTGGGGGGCGCGGACGGCTCCGCCCTCTCGCTCGCACGGCGCACGCTGGCGAGCGGCAAGGGGCTGGTCACCGCCAACAAGGCGATGGTCGCGCATCACGGCATGGAGCTCGCCGCGGCGGCGGAAGGCGCCAATGGCGGAAGCGGCGTGCCCTTCAAGTTCGAGGCTGCGGTCGCCGGCGGCATCCCCGTCATCAAGGGGTTGCGCGAGGGCGCGGCGGCCAACGCGCTGCAGCGAATCTACGGGATTCTCAACGGCACCTGCAATTACATCCTCTCCACCATGGAGGACACCGGCCGCGATTTCGCGGAGGTGCTGAAGGAAGCGCAGGCCCTCGGCTATGCGGAGGCGGACCCGACCTTCGACATCGAGGGCACGGACGCTGCGCACAAGCTCGCGATCCTCGCCGCGATCGGGTTCGGCGCGGGCATCCGCTTCGACAGCGTGGAGGTAGAGGGGATCACCAAGATCCGCGCCGCCGATATCGCCCAGGCGGCGGCGCTCGGCTATGTCATCCGGCTGATCGGGCTTGCCGATTGCGAGGGCCATGCCGAAGGCGGCGAGGTGCGGCTGTTCCAGCGGGTGCAGCCCTATCTCGTGCCGCGCGATCATCCGCTGGCGGCCGTCGATGGGCCGACCAACGCGGTGGTGGCGGAAGGCGATTTCTCCGGCCGCCTGCTGTTCCAGGGGCCCGGCGCGGGCGATGGCCCGACCGCCAGCGCCGTGGTGGCGGACCTGATCGACATAGCTCGCGGCGATGTCGGCGCCCCCTTCTCGGTGCCGGTCGCGGAGCTTGAGCCGCTCGCCCCGGCCGACCCGGGCGGGCGCCGCAACCGCGCCTATCTCCGCTTCGCCGTGGCCGATCGACCGGGGGTGCTGGCGGAGATCGCCGCGGCCATGCGCGATGCGGGCGTCTCGATCGAGAGCCTGATCCAGCAGGGCCGCCCGGAGGAAGGCGGCGAGGTGCTGGTGGCAATGGTGACGCATGAGGGGCCGGAGAGCGCGGTCGCCCGCGCGCTGGAGCTGCTGCGCGATTCGCCCAGCCTCACGGAACCGCCGCTGGTGATGCGTCTCCTCGGCTAAGGTACGCCGCCGGGTTCAGGAGCCGGCGCCGCATCTGCCTCTGCGGCTGTGGGGCTGCCCTCCCAGCCTTCGGCGTAGCGTGCGGCGTCGGAGCCGGGCGGCGCTTCCGGGATGCTGGCGAAGTCGATCATATAGGCTGGCGGCTTCGGGCAAGGGGGGACGAAGCAGCCCCGCCCCACCACGATCGGCAGGGCCGGGGGGTCCAGGTTCGGCGCGCGCGGCAGCCCGTCATCCACTGCGGCCCCCGCCGCGATGGCTTCGTCCGTCGAGGAGCGGACGCGGTACCTGTCATCCTCCACCACTTCGCGGCAGACGACGATCTCATCCGGCCGGGGTGCAGGGCAAGGCTCCGGCCCCGGTCTGGACGACGGCGGGCCATAGGCATCCCGCGCCGCCTCAACGGCTTCCTCCGCGGTCACCTGCGCGGCGGCAGGAGCGCCGGCGAGTAGGAGGAGAGCGGGCAGAAAGCATGGCACGCAAAGTCTGGTCATCGTGACGTGCCGACCTTCCTTGCAAGGTTTGCGGCGAGACTGAGCCAAGGCGGTGAAGCCGGGCTGAACGGCCTTGCTCGCTCCATGTGTTAGCCTCTTCCCCCCGGCTGCCTTTCTCGACATTGTCTTGGGCCCGCCATAGATGTGGGCTCGATAATCCGGGGAGAGGGACCCGCATGCCGACCGCCAAGAAGACGCCGCCCAGCAAGGTTCTCGACCGGGTTCTGGTCCTGGAGATGGTCCGCGTAACGGAGGCCGCCGCGATCGCCGCCTCCGATCTCATCGGGCGGGGCGATGAGAAGGCCGCAGACCATGCGGCGGTGGAGGCGATGCGCCGCGCTTTCGACGACCTCTATATCGACGGCACCGTGGTGATCGGGGAAGGCGAGCGGGACGAGGCGCCGATGCTCTATATCGGCGAGAAGGTCGGCGGAGCGCCGGGCAAGGGGCCGAAGATCGACATCGCGCTGGACCCGCTGGAGGGCACCACCATCACCGCCAAGGCCGGGCCGAACGCGCTGGCCGTGCTGGCGGCGGCGGAGAAGGGCTGCCTCCTCAATGCGCCCGACGTGTACATGGAGAAGCTCGCTGTCGGCCCCGGCTATCCGCAGGGCATCATCAGCCTTGAGCGCAGCGCGACGGAGAATGTCGCCGCCGTCGCCGAGGCGAAGGGAGTGGAGCCGCACGAGATCATCGTCTGCGTCCTCGATCGCCCGCGCCACGCCGGGCTGATCGCGGAGCTGCGCGCAATTGGCTGCGGGATCGTCCTGATCGGCGATGGCGATGTGGCGGGCGTGATCGCCACCACGGACCCGGACACGACAATCGACCTCTACATGGGCTCGGGCGGCGCGCCGGAAGGCGTGCTGGCGGCGGCCGCTCTGCGCTGCGTCGGCGGGCAATTCAACGGCCGCCTGCTGTTCCGCAACGATGACGAGCGGGCCCGCGCGCGCAAATGGGGGATCGAGGATCTCGACCGGATCTACACGCTGGAGGATCTGGCGCAGGGCGACTGCATCTTCGCCGCCACCGGCGTCACCTCTGGCTCCCTGCTCGACGGCGTCAAGCGCCACCGCCGCCCCACCGGCGAACAGGTGTTGACGACGGAAAGCGTCGTCATGCGCGCCAGCACCGGCACTGTGCGTTGGGTGCGGGGCGAGCACCGGATGGGGTGAGGGGGCGGGGGCAGCTTGTGGGTGGTGAGCGGACTCTTGATCTTCTAGCCTGCTTCCATGAAGCAACACTCCTCGACTGACCTAATGGACGTCATAAAGACCCAGCGAACCACGCTCCGTCCATTAGTGCCAGAGGACGCGAGCGCCTTGTTCGCGACACTATCAGACGAGGTGCATTGCCGATATTTGTCGCGCGGCGCGTTTGCCGACGAAGAGGAGCTCAGAGGCTGGCTTGTTGATCCAGATTGGAATGGGCGAAGCTGGGTCGCAATCCACGGAGCGTCGGGTGAACTTGTGGGTCGATTTGTGCTAGTGCCCACATCCGAAACTGGAATGTCAGAACTCGGCTATATCACAGTCGCGCAATGGCAGGGCCAGGGCATAGCACGAGAGTGCGTTTCAGCACTGATTTCACACGCGTTTGAAGTGGAGAGCCAGAGACGGTTGATAGCACATATCGATGCCGAGAACGCGGCTTCAATCGCGCTTATTGAGAGGCTTGGCTTTAAAAGGGAGGGCTGGTTGCGCGAGCACGAAACAACGCACAAAGGCCTCTGTGACATTCTCGTCTACGGTCTCCTGCGGCACGAGTGGACACCAACCGAGCCTCCCCGCTGAATGTCAGCAAGGGGGGCGCGATCGGCCATTCACCCCGTCCCAAGCCGACCGCGACATGAGCACCACCGCTCCCCCTTCCCTACACCTCACGGAGCGGACAGCATGCCGCCGGCTCTTTGAACCCGTCCAACATGCGTCTACTTTAGGAGCGGAAATCGCGCATCATCACGGGAGAAGTGTCAACTTCGCCTTTTGCGCATAAGCTGCTGACAAGACGTCAGAAAATCCGTTTGAACCCGGTTGACAGGGTGTCAACTTTGTCAACTTCGCAGGATTGGTGCCGACACGCGATGGACCGCGCTCGAACGCCGCCACCAGCGCCCGCCGCGGGAAGCCCGGCCTCGCGCAGGTTGCAATAAGATGACGCTCGGCTAGAGCGCACCCCTCTGCCACTTCCACGTGCAACCAGGACGCCAACCCGCGATGAAACTCATGGCCGGCAACGCCAACCTGCCGCTCGCCCGTGCGATTGCCGGCTATCTGGAGATCCCCCTCACCGATGCGAGCGTGCGCCGCTTCGCCGACGAGGAGATCTTCATCGAGATCAACGAGAATGTGCGGGGCGAGGATCTCTTCATCGTCCAGTCCACCAGCTTCCCGGCCAACGACAACCTGATGGAGCTGCTGATCGCCATCGACGCCTGCCGCCGCGCGTCTGCCAAGCGGATCACGGCGGTGGTGCCCTATTTCGGCTATGCACGGCAGGACCGGAAACCCGGCCCGCGCACGCCAATCTCCGCCAAGCTGGTGGCGAACCTGATCACCACTGCGGGCGCCAACCGCGTTCTTTCGGTGGACCTGCATGCGGGGCAGATCCAGGGCTTCTTCGATATTCCCACCGACAACCTCTACGCGGCGCCGGTGATGGCGGCCGACATCCTCGCCCGCTATCCGAGCGAGGAGCTGATGGTGGTTTCCCCCGACGTGGGCGGCGTGGTCCGTGCCCGCGCTTTGGCCAAGCGGCTCGACAACGCCCCGCTGGCGATCGTCGACAAAAGGCGCGAGCGGCCGGGCGAATCGGAGGTGATGAACATCATCGGTGAGGTGAAGGGCCGCACCTGCGTGCTGATCGACGACATCGTCGATTCGGGCGGAACGCTGTGTAACGCCGCCCAGGCGCTGATGGATGCGGGCGCCAAGAGCGTGGCGGCCTACATCACCCACGGCGTGCTCTCCGGTGGAGCCGTGGCGCGGGTGAACAATTCCGCGCTGACGGAACTGGTCATCACCGACACGATCCTGCCGACGGAGGCTGCCGCCGCCTCCGACCGGATCCGCGTCCTCACCATCGCACCGCTGATCGGCGAGGCTGTTCGCCGCATCGCGGACGAGAGCAGCGTCAGCTCGCTGTTCGACTGATGCGCAAGGTCGCCCTGCTGGCGCTCCTCCCCTGCCTCGCCGCCTGTGCGAGCGGCGGCGGCGCCATCGCGACCTACCAGCCGCCCATCGGCTCGAACGAGGTGTTGCGTGGCCCGATCGAGGGCGCGCCTGGCCGCCAGCTGGTGGTGGGCGATCTCGTCTTCGGGCCGGATTCGCCGATCCCCCGGCATTATCATCACGGCGAGGAGTTCCTCTACGTGATCGGCGGCGAGACCATCGTGTCACGCCCCGGCGCGCCGGATGTGGTGCTCCGCCCCGGCGACTCGCTGCGTATCCCACCCGGCACCGTTCATTGGGGCAGCGCGGGTCCAGACGGCGTACGCGCCATCTCCAGCTGGGTTGCGGTGGAAGGACAGCCCATGCGCGTGGACGTGCCGGAATGAACCTCGCCGCCGAGATCGCGCTGGCTCACCGCCTGGCCGATGCCGCCCGCGCGGCAATCCGCCCGCATTACCGCACGCCGATCTCCGCCGAGCGCAAGGGTGATGCCTCGCCCGTGACCGTGGCCGACCGTGCGGCGGAGGAGGCGATGCGCCGTATCCTGACCGCGGAGATGCCGCAGGACGGGGTCCATGGGGAAGAGTTCGGCATCACCGAAGGCCGCTCCGGCCGCCAATGGGTGCTGGACCCGATCGACGGCACCTGCGCCTTCCTCGCCGGCCGCGCCACCTTTGGCACGCTGATCGCGCTGCTGGCCGATGGCTTTCCCGTGCTCGGCCTGATCGACCAGCCGATTTTGGGCGAGCGCTGGCTCGGTGTAGCGGGCAAGCCAACCACGCTGAACGGCGATCCGGTGGCAACGCGCGCCTGCCGCGAACTTTCGGACGCGACGCTGGCGACGACTGGCCCCCAATATTTCTCGCAAGCCGAGGGCGACGTCTTCATGGCGCTGGCGGCGAAGACCGATCACAAGCGCATGATCATGGGCGGCGACTGCTACAATTACGCCCTGCTCGCCACCGGCTTCGTCGATGTGGTGTGCGAGGCGGGCCTGAAGCTGCACGATTACGCCGCGCTCGTTCCCGTGGTGGAGGGCGCCGGCGGGTTGATGTGCGACTGGAACGGAGAGCCGCTGCATGGCGGCTCGCAAGGCCACGTGCTGGCGCTGGGAGACCCGGCGCGGCTGGAGGATGTTCTGGAGGCCATGGGCGGGGCCGAAAACCGCTCTCACGATCACGATCATCACGATCACTGATGCGGCTGTTCTTCTACGGAGTGCTGTTAAGCTCCGTGGCTGAAGGCGCCGTTCGGGATTTGCTGCATGGGCTGGGGCCGGGACGGGCGGCTACGGTGCGGGGCCTGCTCTACGCCGTTCCGGACCCTCGCGGCTTCTATCCGGTGTTGGCGCCGGGCGAGGGTACGGTACGCGGCATGGTGCATCAGGCGGGGACGGTCGATCTGGCCGAGCTGGACCGGTTTGAGGGCGTCGATCCAGGTGATCCCAGTGCAGGCGAATATCGCCGCGAATCCGTATTCGCTAAGCTGTCAGGTGGAGGCAGCGTCGCCGCCGATGCTTATCTGTACAACCGCGTGATCGGTCCTGACCTCGTGCCCATCGCCCACGGCGACTTTGTGCGATGGTTGCGGGAGAACGACGTCCGCGCCTTTACCACGTAAGAGGCGGCTCGATCCGCAGGTCCCATGAGCTTGCTGAACCAGCCCCCTTCGGCTGAAGGGGGTGGGGTAATCCCGTCAGGTCAGCAAGTGGCCCGCTGCATCCCGCTTCGTCGCCAGGTACCGCTCGTTGTGCGGGTTTGCCGGAAGCTGGTGCGGCACCCGCTCCACGACGGTGACGCCCGTCGCCTCCAGCGCCGCCACCTTGGCCGGGTTGTTGGTCATCAGCCGGATCGGCCCCACGCCCAACAGGTCCAGCATTCGCGCCGCTACCGGAAAGTCTCGGGCCTCTGCGGGCAGGCCCAAACGACGGTTCGCTTCCAGCGTGTCGAAGCCCTGGTCCTGCAGGCGATAGGCCTTGAGCTTGTTGACCAGCCCGATCCCGCGCCCCTCCTGCCGCAGATAGAGCAGCACGCCCCAGCCGCCCTCGCGCGCCTCCGCCGCCATCGCGCTGAGCGCGGCATCCAGCTGCGGGCCGCAATCGCACCGCAGGCTGCCGAGGATATCGCCGGTCAGACATTCTGAGTGCAACCGAACGAGCGGTACACGCTCGCTGCTTTGCTGGCCGAGAACGAGGGCGACATGCTCGCGCAGATCGTCCGGGCTGCGGAAGATCACGATCTCCGCCTCGTCGCACGCGGCCACGGGAAGCTGCGCGCGCGTGGCGATCGTGAGCCGGGACGGGTCGGTGAGCGCGGCCACATCGGCCTGCAACAGGCTCACGGCTTCCACCTCAAACTCAGGGGCGACCAGGAAGGCGGGCAGGATGCCTGCGATCCGTGCCAGCTCCAGCGCAGCTGCGGCCTCTTCCGCCCAGTCGAGCGGCTCGGCCAGGAACGGGCCTTTCAATGGAACGGCAAGATCCAGGGAAGGATCGGCAATCGGCCGTGCTGCGGCAAGGTCCAGCGGCTCGGCCGCGCGAACCAGCACCGGCGCGTGCGGATCGGCCGCCTCGCGCTGGTTCGCCAGCTTGAGCGTCGCGGCGCGGGCGAAGGAGATCAGGGCATATCGGGAGGAGGCCTCTCCCGGCGCCGTCTCGACCGGCAGCAGGTGCGGTGATGAGCCGACCTGGATCGGCCAGCCATGCCGCAGCGCATCCACCGCTTGGGCAGCCCGCCGGGAGGAGGGCGCGATGCTCAGAATGCGAACTCCGTCACCAGCGGCACATGGTCGCTCGGCCTGTCCCAGTCCCGCGCCGGCTCCAGCACCCGATGCGCCTTTGCCGCGCTCATCAGCTCCGGCGAGGCCCAGACGTGGTCGAGCCGCCGACCGCGATCGTTCTTCTTCCAGTCCGGCGAGCGATAGCTCCACCATGTGAAGCACCGTTCCGGCGCGCGGATATGCTCACGCCCGAGGTCGCGCCAGCCATGCGCGTCCTTGAAGCGCTGGAGCGCCTCCACCTCCACAGGCGTATGGCTGACGACCTTGAGCAGCTGCTTGTGGCTCCACACGTCGCATTCCAGCGGGGCGATGTTGAAGTCTCCGACGATGATCGTCGGCCGGTCCAGCGCATCGGCCCAACATGTCATCCGCTCCACGAAGTCCAGCTTCTGGCCGAACTTGGCGTTAACGGTGCGATCCGGAACGTCGCCGCCCGCGGGCACATAGACGTTCTCCAGCACCACGCCCTTGCCGGGGCCGAGGAGCTCCACCCCCACATGGCGCGCCTCGCCGTTATCCTGCCAGTCGTGCCGTGAGACCTCGCGCAGCGGGATGCGGCTGATGGTCGCGACGCCGTGATAGCCCTTCTGCCCGTGCACCACCTGGTGAACATAGCCGAGCTCCGCCAGCGCCTTGGCCGGGAAGCTCTCGCCGATCGTCTTGATCTCCTGCAGGCAGAGCACGTCGGGGCTCTCCTCGCGCAGGAGCCGCTCGACGAGAGGCAGGCGCAGGCGCACCGAATTGATGTTCCAGCTGACGATCTTGACGTGTGGCGTGACCATCAGGTGCCGATAGGGCGGCAGATGCGCGGCTTCAACCGCGTCGCCCCCGCAACCCGCCGTGGCGGGGAGCGGCAGACAAAAAAACCCCCGTCCCGGGGGCAAATGGGACGGGGGTTTCCTCTTGAGCGTTCGTCACGCTTGCACAAGACGCCGCGGAATCGAGGCAGGGCAACAGGGGGGGAACCCGCCTCGGCGTTGTCTTGCGATTCATTCCTAAAGGCCGGCGGCTTTCTGCCTAATGAATGGACTCGAACAACCCGGCGCACCCTCCCACCGGACTGCCGCCGGCCCGTTCAGCCAGCGCGACGAGACGTGCGGCGCGGATCTCGATACGTGAAGGTGCTGTCCGGCACCGACACGCCGTAGCGATGATTCGACAGGCGCACGGTGGTGCGGGTATTCTGCGCGTCGAGCGCGACCCAGCTCGAAAGCTCCAGCCCGCCGGGCGCGGAGGCGTTCTCCACGAAGATCAGGGTAATCGTGCCGTATTCGGGCTTGTTCGGATCGCGCACTTCGATGCTCACCACATCGCGGCTCGCGGTCGGCATCAGCTTGCCATACCGCTTCACGTCGCGGTTCGGATCAAGCAGGGCGCCCAGCGGCGAGTTGCTGATGGGCCAGCGCTGCAACTGCCGGACCTCGTAATCCACGAGCGTCAGCGACTTGCCGTCGGACACGACCAGCATGTTCACATCGTCGGTGTACTGGAAGCGAATGCGGCCGGGGCGCTTCAGCGTCAGAGTGCCACGAACGGTGCGGCCGGCCCGATCGGTCTGGGTGAAGTCCGCCTTCAGCGTCGAAATGGAGCGCAGCGCATTCACCACGCGGTCCAACTGTGCGTCCGACGCGGAGGAGCGCGCCTGCGCGGCGGCAGGCGCCGCTGTCAGCGCCAATGAGGCGGGAAGCGCCAGCGCCAATGCGCCGGCGAACACGGCCGCCACGGGGCGGCGGAAGGACAGGTGGTTGATCAGCATGCGGGCGATCTGGGCGATCCGTATTGAACCGCCCGTGAACCCGGCCAGAGAGCGCAAGCGCCCTCTTACTTGATCTTGCCTTCCTTGAACTCGACGTGCTTCTTCGCAACCGGGTCGTACTTCCGGAAGGTCATCTTCTCGGTCTGGTTGCGCGGATTCTTCTTCGTCACGTAGAAGAACCCGGTGCCGGCCGTCGAGTTCAGCCGGATCTTGACGGTTGCGGGCTTCGCCATCGGTCCACTTCCAATTGATAGAGGCCCCCAGACGCGGGCGGCCCGAAACACAGAAAGGCGACGCGCGAGGCGCCGCCCACAGAGGCGCGCCATTGCTGCAACCATGTGGAAAAGTCAAGCGCGGGCGCGCCCGGTTCGCGACCCTACCACTCCACCTTGCCGCGGTTGGCCTTCACCGTGCCGCGCACCTTCTTGCCCTTGAGCCGCTGTTCCTTGCCCACCCGGTTCACCCGGGATTTCGCCCGCTTCTTCGGTTCCACCTGGGCCTCCGCGATCAGCTCCGCCAGTCGTTCGCGGGCATCGGTGCGGTTGGCCTCCTGCGTGCGGAAGCGGCGCGCGTCGATCAGCAGCTCGCCCTTCGTCGTCATCCGGCTGCCGGCCAGTGACTTCAGGCGATGAAACACCGGCGGCGTCAGCCGCAGCGCATAGACATCGACTCGCAGCTGCACCGCGGTCGCAACCTTGTTGACGTTCTGCCCGCCCGGGCCGGACGCGGTGACGAAGCTCTCCTCCGCCAGCGCCAGCGCCCGGTCGACGAGCTCGTCAGCCATCGCTGAAGCCGAGCGCCACAAAATCGACAGGCAGCGGAGCCGTCGCCGCGATCGGAGGCTTGCCCTCGCGCGCAATCTCCAGCGCGCTGGCATGCAGCAGGGTGCGCCAGGCGCCCTTGCCGTCGCCATAGACCGGGTCGCCCAGCAAGGGGATGCCGATCCCGCTGGCGGCATGGACGCGGATCTGGTGCGTGCGGCCAGTTTCCGGGCGGAACTCGACCAGAGCGAGGCCGTCCTGCTCCGCCATCAGCCGCCAGTGCGTGATGGAAGGCTTGCCCTTCTTGGCCGGAATCATCCGCCAGCCCTTTTCCGCGCTGCTGATCTTGGCCAGCGCCAGCTCTACCGTGCCCTCCTCCACCGCAGGAACGCCGGCAAGAATCCCGAGATAGCGCTTTCCCACCAGCCGCTGCTCAAACGCGGCGGCGAATCGCTTCAGCGCCTTGGGATTGCGCGCCAGCAGCAGGCAGCCGGACGTGTCGGTGTCGAGCCGATGGACCGGCACCGGCGCGCGCTGGAAGCCGAGCCTCAGCTCATCGAGCCGATCGTCCAGCGACGGCCCTCCCGCGCGAGGCCGCTCCAGCGGAAGGCCGCCGGGCTTGTCGATGACGAGCGCCTCACCGTCCTCGAACAGGATGGGAATGTCCGTCATGCCAGTGCTCCCGCGATTCGCCGCATTGCTTCCTCCAGCACGCGCTCATCGGCGGCGAAGCTGATGCGGAAGCCGTCGCGCCCGCCAAAGGCGCTGGCGGCGACCACGGCCACCCCATGCTCCAGCAGGTGCAGCGCCAGCTTCGTGTCGTCTCCGCCGAATCGCTCCATCAACGGTGCGGCGTCGATCAGGCAATAGAACGCCCCCTCCGGCACGGGGGTGGACAGGCCGGGCACCGCGTTGATCGCGCTCACCACCAGATCACGGCGGCGGCGGAAGGTTTCGCGCCAGTCGGCCAGAAAGCCCTGCGGCCCCTCGAACGCGACCACCGCGGCAGCCTGGCTAACGGCGGCGGGGTTTCCGCAGGCATTCGATTGCAGCCGCCCCATCGCCTCGATCAGCCAGCTGGGCCCATGCGCCACGCCGATTCGGAAGCCTGTCATCGCATGGCTCTTGGACACGCCCGAGACGGTGCAGATCCGCTCCGCCAGATCGGGGCAGAGCGTCGCCAGCGTCGCATGCGGGGCGCCCGTGTAGTTGAGCGGAGCATAGATATCGTCCGACAGCACCAGCACCTGTGGGTGCCGCCGAAGCACTTCGCCGATCCCTTCCAGCATCGGCGCCGGATAGACTGCTCCGGTTGGATTGCCGGGGCTGTTCAGCAGCAGCCACTTGGTGCGCGGTGTGATCAGCGCCTCCAGCTCCGACGGATCGAACCGGAAGCCGTCGCGTGCATGCGTGTGCAGCGGCACCACCGTGCCACCGGCAAAGCGCACCATCTGCGGATAGCTGACCCACCAGGGCGCGGGCACGATCACCTCGTCCCCCTCTCCCACAGTGGCCACCAGCGCCTCGAAGATCGCCTGCTTGCCCCCGGCGGTAACGATGATTTGCGCCGGGTCGGCCTTGATGCCGAGATCGCGGGAGAAGTGCAGCGCTGCCGCCCGCTTCAGCGCAGCCGTGCCGGTGACGGGCGTGTATTTCGTGGCGCCCGCATCCAGCGCCGCCTTCGCCGCCTCCAGCACGTGCGCAGGGGTGGCAAAATCCGGCTCCCCCACGGACAGCGAGATGATGTCTCGCCCCTCTTCCCGCAGCTGGGTGGCGCGGTCGGTCATCGCCGTGGTGGATGAGGCGGCGATCCGCCGGAGCGCGGGGCTGAGAAGATCGTCGTTCATGGCAGAAGCCTCGCTCGCATTAGGCCGCGCAGGGCATTGCCGATCAGGAACCCACCGGCGAGGTCGTCCAGTGTCAGGTCCGCCTCGAAGGCGCGGCCTTCCTCGATCAGCGCACGGCGCGCGATGCCGGGCAGCAGGCCCGATTCGTCGCGCGGGGTCAGCAACAGGCCGTCCCGCTCGACGAAAATATTGGTGAAGCTGCCCTCCGTCACCAGCCCATCCGGCCGCACGAACACTGCCTCCGCCGCGCCGCTCTCGCGCGCCACCTGCAGGGCGGCCTCGTAGAAGTGCCTGTCGGTGGTCTTGTGCCGCAACCGCCAGTCGCCCGGCACCACCGGCAGGGGCAGCGCGATGCAGGGTGCCGGGTCCGGCAGCGGCGGGGGAAGAGGCGCGCTCTCCAGCGCGATCTCGCCCCCTCGTGACACGAGCAGGCGCAGCCGTGCGGGCCGTGCGAGGCCGGCGATCAGCGCGTCGATTCGCGCCAGCACGGCCTCGCGGTCGAAGGCGAAGCCAAGCTCCGCCGCGCTCCTTGCGAGGCGGTCCAGGTGCAGGTCCCGGTGCGCCACGCCCTCTGTGGGGTGGAACCGCATGGTCTCCAGCAGGTCGTGCCCACCGGCAGCGCCGCGAGCGAAGCCGCCTTTCACCAGGCATTCGCGCCATTCGGCCATGCCGTCGCTATCGGCCACGATCGCGCCGCCGACGCCGAGCACCGCCTGGTGCCGCTCGTTCTCGCCGGGCGTCAGCCGGATGGTGCGGATCGCCACGTTGAACGCCGCGTCGTCGCTGCCGTCTTCCGCCGTGCCGATCCGCCCGATCGCGCCGCAATAGGGCCCGCGCGCATCCTGCTCGACCATGTCGATCAGCTCCATCGCCCGGATCTTGGGTGCGCCCGTGATGGAGCCGCAGGGGAACAGCGCACGCAGCATGTCCATCGCGCCCAGGCCATCCTCCAGCTCGGCGCGCACGGTGGAGACCATCGTGTGCACCGTCGGATAGGTCTCCACCTCGAACGGCTTGTCGACCCGCACGCTGCCCGCCTTCGCCACCCGGCTGAGATCGTTGCGCATCAGGTCCACGATCATCAGGTTCTCCGCCCTGTCCTTGACGGAGGCGGAGAGCTCCTCGGCGAAGGCGCGGTCTTCCTGCTGGTCACGTCCGCGAGGGCGAGTGCCCTTCATCGGCTTGGCCTTCGCCGCGCTTCCCTTGAGGGAGAAGAATAGCTCCGGGCTGAAGCTCAGCAGCCAGTGCGATCCGTCGAAGATCAGCCCGCCATAGCCTGCCTTCGCCGTGGGCCGGATCGCCGCGTAGACCGCCACCGGGTCACCCGTCGCCCCACCGGCGAGCGGCATCGTCAGGTTAGCCTGGTAGATGTCCCCGTCCCGGATCGCCTGCTGGAGATGGTCGAACGCCTCCAGATAAGCGGGGGTGGAGAGCTGCGGCGCAAGCGGGCCGATAGAGGCGGGCCCTGTGCCACCACGCGCTGCCAGCCAACCCGGCACCTCCGCCGCCGGGATGCTCTGCGCCTGATCGAACAGGCCGAACCACACCAGCGGCCCCGCCGCTCCGGTGCGTGCCGCCGCGCGAGGGGAGAGGCGCGGCTCCAGCGCCAGCCCGGCCTCATAGGCGAGATAGCCCGCCAGCGTTCCGCCCCGCTGCACGCGAGCCGCCTCCGCCGCCTCAAGCACCGGCACCACCTCTTCTGGCCTTCGGGCGACGAACAGCTCAACCGGGTTTTCGAACAGCAGCGCGTCGCTCGCGCCGTCCTCGCGCGCATCGTCGAGCAGCACGAAGGGTCGTGTGGCGGCCATGCGCATGCCTCTACCGGCAAATTGCTCCAAGTCTATCGCTTGACCGCACTCGTTTGGCTGAGCCAAGTCCGTCCCGGTCAGACGAGGGGAGCGTGAATGGGGCCGAGCATCTTCATCGGGCGGGATGAGAACGGTGAGCAACAGGCGCTCGATCTCTCGCGTGCCAATCGCCACGGCCTCATCGCCGGAGCCACCGGCACGGGCAAGACGGTGACGCTGCAGGGGCTGGCGGAAGGCTTCTCGGCGCAGGGCGTGCCGGTGTTCCTCGCGGACGTGAAGGGGGACCTCTCCG
Organism: uncultured Erythrobacteraceae bacterium; assembly: GCA_966251025.1. Classification (GTDB taxonomy): domain Bacteria; phylum Pseudomonadota; class Alphaproteobacteria; order Sphingomonadales; family Sphingomonadaceae; genus Croceibacterium. The sequence continues at coordinate 28,637 of CBINJM010000016.1, forward strand.
GCATCGCAATACCTGGCTCCCCCACCGCCAAGCATGCTGCCACTCTGGAGAAGCGCGCGGCGGACCTCGGCATCGCCGAATATTCCTATGCCGGCTGTCCGTCCGTGTTCTGGGACCTGTACGGAGAGCAGGGCCACCCGATCCGCACCACCGTTTCCGAGATGGGGCCGCTGCTGCTCGCGCGGCTGCTGGACCTGAACGAGACGCAGGCGGGCGTCCTCAACATCGCCTTCCGCTTTGCCGATGAGGAAGGGCTGCTGCTGCTCGATCTGGCGGACCTTCAGGCGATGCTCGCCTACACCGCGGAGCACGCGAAGGAGCTGTCCGCCCGCTTTGGCAATGTCAGCCGGGCCAGCGTCGGCGCCATCCAGCGCCAGCTGCTCGCGCTGGAGAGCCAGGGCGGCGCGCTGTTCTTCGGAGAGCCGGCACTGGAGATCGAGGACTTCATCGCCCACGATGAGGATGGGCGCGGCATCGTCAACATCCTCGCCGCAGACCGGCTGATGCGCAGCCCGAAGCTCTACGCCACCTTCCTGCTCTGGCTGCTGGCCGAACTGTTCGAAGTGCTGCCGGAGGTGGGCGATGTGGAGAAGCCCAAGCTCGTCTTCTTCTTCGATGAGGCGCACCTGCTGTTCGACGATGCGCCCAAGGCGTTGACCGACACGATCGAGCAGGTCGTCCGCCTGATCCGCTCCAAGGGCGTGGGCGTCTATTTCGTCACTCAGAACCCGGTCGACATTCCGGAGGCGGTGGCAGGCCAGCTCGGCAACCGGGTGCAACATGCGCTGCGCGCCTTCACGCCGCGCGACAAACGCGCGATCAAGGCGGCGGCGGAGACCTTCCGCATCAATCCTGGCCTCGACGTGGAGATCGCGATCACGGAACTGCGCGTGGGCGAGGCGCTGGTCTCCACCCTGCTGCCGGATGGCGCGCCTTCGGTGGTGCAGCGCACGATGATCGCGCCGCCGCGCTCGCGCCTCGGCCCGGTCAGCGCGGCGGAGCGGCAAGCCATCCAGTCGGCCAGCCCCTATTCCGGCAAATACGACGAGCGCGTTGATCGCGACAGCGCGGAGGAAGTGCTCGCCCGCAAGGCCGCCGATGCCGCCGCGACGGCGCAGGAGGTGGCGGAGAAAGGCGAGGCAGAGGTCCGCAAGCGCGAACAGCGCAGCCCCAGCATCTGGGGCAAGGCGATGCGCAGCGCGGCAGGGGCTGCGGCGGGCTCAGCCGGCGCAATTGCCGCGGGAGCGCTGACAGGTCGCCAATCCCGCGCCAGGCCGGTGAAGACAGCCGCGACCTCGGGCCTCGGCTCCATCGCGACCAGCCTCGCCGGCCCATTGGCGGGCCGCTTCGTCCGCAACCTGATCGGCGGGCTGATGCGCTAGGGGAGGGCTCCCCTCCCACGCCGGAGAGGGGAGGCTCCTTGCCTCTAGCGGGCTGCCAGCCAGCTGCCGATCTGCTGGCGCAGGCGAGGCTCGCTGGCGAAGCGCTGGCGGAGAGTGGCGACCACCTGGTCGATGGCCCGCCGCTCGTCCGACGGCGTCTCCGCGCGCAGCCGCGCCAGCCGCTCGAAGGTCGCCTGATCGCGCGAGGCTTGGGCGAGATTCGCGAAATAGCGGGCGCGGGCCGAATTATCGACCAGCTGTTCCACCCGTCCGCGATTGGCGATGGCGAAGTCGAAGGCCAGCTCCGGATGCTCCGCCGCCACGGCGGAGATGATTCGCGAGCTGCTGGTGCCTGCCTCGCCGGTCAGCGCAAGGTCCAGCGCCCGCTGCGCCAGCGTCTCGTCCGCCACGCCGCCCAGCCGCTGATAAAGCGCCTGCCGCTCCGTCGTGCTGGTGGACTTGGCGGCGATCTCCGCCAGCATCGTCCATTCCTGCGCCGTCGCATTGCGCCCGGCCACCGCCAGCCAAGTGGTCTTCAGCGGGCCGTCCAGCGCCGCCGGGTCCTGCGCCAGGCGGGCAAAGCGCGTGCGCGCCTGTTCCAGGACGGTCGGCTCGCCCATCTGGCCGAGCGTCGCGATCAGCTCCGCGCGCAGGTTCGCGTCCGCCAGCGGTTCGTCCGCGCGCGGCTCGAAGCCGAGCTGCTGAAGGCGCGGCAGCCATTGTGCGCTCACCAGCTGCAGCACGCGTGCGCGGTCGCCCTCATCCTCCAGCACGCCATGGATCTCGCCCCAGCGCGCGACTGCGCCTTCGGCCACGACCGGATTGGCATCGGCGGGGATGGCCCGCAGCATGTCCAGCGCCACGCTCGCATTCTGATAGCCGCCCTGCGCCAGCGACCAGTTGTTCCGGACGATCCCCAGCTGATCGATCGGCGCCAGCCCCGGCATGGCCTGCACCAGGGCGGCGGCCATTTCGGGGGTGTAGAGGGAGCGGAAATAGCCGAGCTGGCCGCTATTGATGATCACCGGCCCGCAGCCGTCGAGCGACAGCTGGGCGCTGCCCTCCAGCACCTTGCGCACCGGCTCCCGCCCGCCGACGCTGATCAGCATCGGCACGCGCCATCTTTGCGGGTTGGCGGCCACCTGGTCGGCCCGGTCGCGGCTGAATTCGCCCTGCGTCAGGCTCAGCTGCGTCTTGCCGCCCTCGCACCGCGCCGATGCACGCACCAGCGGCACGCCCGGCTGGCGGGTGAAATCATGCGCGATGTCGGTCAGCCCCGTGGCGCCGGCGGCTTCCACCGCGCGCCACAGATCGTCGCTCACCGTGTTGCCGTATTGATGCTCCGCCATGTAGCGGCGCAGCCCCTGCCGCCACACATCCTCGCCCGCATAGGCCTCCAGCATGGAGATCACCGCCTCGCCCTTCTGGTAGGCAATGGCATCGAAGGCCTGGTTGGTTTCGGAAACCGTGCGAATCTCCTGCACCACCGGGTGCGTGGTGGCGAAGCTGTCCAGGTTCATCGCCTGCTCGCGCCCGTTCACGCGGCTCAACAGCGCATGCCAGCCGGGGTTGAAGTGATCGGTGGTCTTCGTCTCCATCCAGCTGGCGAAGCCTTCGTTCAGCCACAGGTCGTCCCACCAGGCCATGGTGACGATGTTGCCAAACCATTGATGCGCCACCTCGTGCGCCTGCGTGGTGTAGATCTGCTGGCGCGTGGCGGCGCTCGTCACCGCCGGGTCCGTCAACAGGATGCGCTCGAAGGTGAAGATCGCGCCCCAGTTCTCCATCGCGCCGAAGAACTGCGACTCGCCCGGCCCCGCAATATTGTCGAGCTTGGGCAGCGGGTAATCGATGCCGAAATAGTCGTTGAACCAGCCCACCAGCGGCGCAAGCGTGTCCAGCGCATAGCGGCTCTGCTCACCGCTGCCCGTGGGCCCGACGATGCCCACCTCGACACCGCCGGCGGCGGTCTTGGCCATCCGCTCGAAATCGCCGAGGCCGAAGAACAGCAGGTAGCTCGACATCTTCGGGCTGGTGCGGAAGGTCACCCGCTTGGTGCCGTTGCCGAGATCCTGCTCGCCCGCGATCGGCATGTTGCTGAGCGCCATCTGGCCGAAAGGCACGGTGGCGGAAAGGTCGAACGTCGCCTTGTAGCTCGGCTCGTCGAACATCGGTGCGAAGCGGCGCGCATCGGGCGCCTCGAACTGGGTGAACAGGCCTCGCTTCGTCTCGCCCGTCCGCTTGTCCGGGTAATCGAGCGCAAACAGGCCGTTCGCCTGCGTGTTGATCTTGCCGGTGTACGACATGTCGAGCCGATAGCGGCCCGGCGCCAGTGCGCTGGGTGCCGTCAGCCGCACGGTCTGGTCTTCGGCGTCCATCCGCACCCGCAGCGGCACGGGCTGGCCGGAGCCATCCGCCGGCATCAGCCGCGCCATGGTGATGTCGAGCTCGAGCGCGTGCAGCGTCAGCGTGTCCGTGCGCTCGAACAACTCCAGCGTGACCGCCTCGGTGCCGGAGAAGGTCAGGTTCTGAGCGTCGGGCACCACGTCGATTGCATAGTGCAGCGGGCGCGCATTGCGGGGCAGGTCGCTCGGGACGGAAGGCGGCAGCGGCGCCGTGGTCAGAGCGGCGGCGGATCCGCCGGCCAACGGCGTGGTGGTGGAGGCGCAGCCGGCCAGCAGGAGAGCGGTGAAAGCCGCAACGGCGAGTCGTTTCAAAGGGAGAGCTCCCGGAAAAGGTTTCCGATGCAACCTCGCTTGGCAGGCTCCGTCGCGCACCGCAAGCAGGCGATATTACAGCCTGCGCCTCACCCTGCGGTTAACCATCAGGCCAGCGGCAGGCGCAGCTCCGCCACCAAGCCGGCAATCCGCCCGTCCGCATCGGTGCGGTTCGCCAGCACCAGCCGACCGCCATGCTGCTCGGCGATCGCGCGGGCGAGCGTCAGGCCGAGGCCGGCGCCGCCCGTCACCCGGTTGCGGCTGCTCTCTCCGCGAGCGAAGGGCTCCAGCATCGCGCCGATCTCCTCCGGGGGGATGCCGGGCCCGTTATCCTCGATGCGGATCACGGCCTCCGCCCCGTCCCGTTCGAGCGAGACGCGCGCCTGCTCGCCATAGCGCAGCGCGTTCTCGATCAGGTTGCGCAAGGCGCGCCGCAGCCAGGTCGCGCGCAGCGGCGCGGCGACTCGCGGCCCGTCCTCCAGCGTCACCGGCTCGCCCATATCCTCATATTCCTCGACGACGGAGGCGAGCAGTGCGCCGAGATCCGTCCGCTCGCGCGGATCGCTCGGCCGCCCGACGCGCGCCAGCGTCAGGATGTCGTCGAGCGAGCGGGTGATGTCCTCGATCGTCCTCGCCATCTTCTCGCGTTCGGCCGGGTCCTCCACCGATTCGATCCGCACGCGCAGGGCGGCCAGCGGCGTCTTCAAATCATGCCCGATGGCGCCCAGCATCACGTCCTTCTCGTCCAGCAGGGCGGCGATGCGCCCTTCCATCGCATTGTGCGCGACGATCAGCCGGCGCATGTCCTCCGGCCCGGAGGGGTCGAGCTGTCCGTCCACCGCCCGCGTCTCGGCAAAGGTTTCCACCCGCTTCGTCAGCGCGGCCAGCGGGCGGGTGATCCGCTGCAGCAGGACGGCAAGCCCGCCCACCAGGATGATGTAGAGCAGCGCCGTCTGCGCGATCAGCTCGCCCAGCTGGCGCGGCTCCCTGGTCGAGAGCGGCACGCGCGCCACGGTGAACTGGGTCCCGCCCTCGCGCCGAAGCGCCGCGAGCAGCAGGTCGCCCTCCACCCACTGGGGCACCTCCCGCCATTGACCGGTGGCGGACCGGCCCATCACATAGGGGTCGTCCGCCGCCCGGCGCTTCGTGACCACCAGTTCCGCCGGCTCGATTCCCTGCTCCACCAGGATGGCGCGCAACAGTTCCTCACGGCGGGCGTCACGCTGCTCCCCCGGCATCAGCGGGTTGTTCGGCGTGCGCTCCACCCGCAGGCGGCGCCACTTCCGGCGGTCGTCCCCCATGCGGGAGCCGATTGGGCGGAAATCGAAGCGCGGGTCCGCCACCAGCTGGAAGGCGAGCTGGTTCGCCGCGATCATCTCGCGCCGCTGCTCGGCCGCGCGAAACTGCAGCGCGGCGGAAATGCCCTGCGCCACCAGCAGCGCCAGCGCGACCGCAAGCAGCATCTGGCCGAGCAGGCTGCGCGGCAGCAACCGCGGGAATGCAGCAGCCCTCATTTGCCCGGCGCGATCCGCCGCACGTCCGCAGCCAAGCGATATCCGCCGCCCCACACGGTCTGGATCAGGCGTGGGTCGCGGCTGTCCACCTCGATCTTGCGGCGCAGGCGGCTGACTTGGTTGTCCACCGCCCGGTCGAACAGATGCGCCTCGCGCCCCTGCACCATGTCCAGCAGCCGGTCACGGTCCAGTACCTGCCGCGGGTGGGTGAGGAAGGCCATCAGCAGCCGGTATTCGGCCGAAGAGATCGGCACCACCGTCCCCTCCGGGTCCACCAGCCGCCGCTTCAGCGGGTCGAGCTGCCAGCCCTCGAACTCGTATTGCGCATCCTCCTCCGAAGCGGAGGGCGCAGCCTTCGCCGCGCGCCTGAGGACGGAGCGGATGCGGGCGACCAGCTCGCGCGGCTCGAACGGCTTCACCACGTAATCGTCGGCGCCGATCTCCAGCCCCACGATCCGGTCGGTCGGCTCGCCCCGCGCGGTGAGCATGATCACCGGCAGGTCCCGCGCCTCCGCCAGATGGCGGCAGAGCGAAAGCCCGTCTTCCCCGGGCATCATGATGTCGAGCAGGACGAGATCCGGCGCCTCCTCCGCGAGCGCGGCGCGGGCCTTGGCGGCATCCTCCGCCTGCCGCACGACGAAGCCCTGGCGGGCAAGATAGTCCGCCAGGGGCTCACGAAGGCTCGCCTCGTCATCGACGAGCAGCAGCCGGACCGGTCCTGAATCGCTCATGCCGCGCGGTGTGCTCCGGCCATCAACCTGCCGCCCGCTCGCGCCGCATCTCGCGCATGGAGCGGCGCTCCTCCGCTGTCACAACGCCGTCCTTGTCCGCGTCCGCCCGGTCGAACCGGGCCAGCGCGCGCGAGGTGAACGCATCGCGGCTGATCGCCCTGGCACCATCAGGATTGGCGCGGGGGCCATGCGCCATCGGCCCGCGCCGGGGGGCGCGTGCGGAACGGCGTTCCCGAAGGGCACTGAATTCCTCGAAAGAGATCGCGCCGTCGGCGTCAGCATCGACGCGGTCGAACCTGGCGCGCTGCCGGGCGGAGCGGTCGGCCTGGTCCAGTTGTCCGTCCTTGTTCGCATCGAGCCGGTCGAACACCCGCGCCGCACGATCCTGCGCCTGCGTCCTCGTCACCTCCGCGCGAGCGGGAGTGGTCCGGCCTGTGTCGGAAGACGTCGTCTGTGCGGAGGCCGAGACACTCGCCACCGCCGCGGCGGCAGCCAGCGAGGCCAGGAGGTGCTTGTGCTTCATCATCATCGTCATTCGCGTCCCGTTCAATAGAGTAACGGGCTGCCGGCCAGAAGAGGGAGAAACCGGCACCCCGTCACTCCGAATCGCTTCTATGCCGCTGATGTCGCAGCGGTTTGCCGCCAGCGCGCGAAAGTGTCGCAATTTGTCTCATCCCTCGGTTCAAGGGCAGGGGGCTCACGAGCGGTACGTCTGCCGACCGCCCCCTCATCGCAGAGCGCACGATGCAGGCAAAGGCCCAGCGAAACAGAGAACGGCTGCCTCCCTCAGGAGCGTACCGGCAGGGCGCCATGCCATCCCTCCAGATTTCACGGTTAATTTCCGAAGGTTAGTAGAATAGGGATTAGTGAGTATAGTGGCATCCGCCCCTATGGTTAAGCAAAGATGAATCCTGCTTCCTTGGTGCGCAACGAAGTGTTAAGTACATCCCACTCGTTGACACGGGGGGGTGGATTTTGACGACTCAGCAATTGTCGTTAGCCGAGAACGTTCGCGCAGATGACTTCGATTGGAGGTTCATCGGACCCCGGACAACTATGATGAGCCGGGATGCTGTCGTGCGCTCGGCAGTCGAGGTGAGTTACCGTGTGCCCGGCCACATCATGGAATTCGGCGTGGCCGATGGAGGTTCGACCCGGGTCATCCGGCGCACCGCCAGTCGCATGGAACGCTATTATGGCGGAGCGGCGAAGAAGCGGATCTACGCCTGCGACTCCTTCGAAGGGCTTCCAGAGCCTTATGAGAATGCCAAGGTCGGCGATTTCGCGTGCGACCCGCCGAACATCCGTGGCGTCACCATCGTGAAGGGCTATTTCCAGGACAGCCTGACGCCGGAACTGGCGCGGCAGGTGGGAAAAGTCGCTTTGGCCTCGCTCGATGCCGATCTTTACTCGTCCACCAAATGCGTCCTCGATTGGCTGACGCCCCTGCTGGGGACCGGAAGCTTGCTGCTCTTCGACGAGTTTCTCGGCGATCAGGAAGCGGAAAAACGCGCCTTTGAGGAATGGGCTGAGGCAAACCGGATCAAGACGGTCCAGATCGGCTACTTCCTTCGCGAGCCGAGTGGTTGGGGCAGCAACATCGATGCGCGGGCTCTCTACCAGATTGTCGGCGACGAGCCGCTTGGGCGGGTCACCGCACGTTGGGACCTGAGGTCTCGCGCCAAGGCCTATTTGCAGGATCATCCGGAGCTCTACGACCGCACGCGGCGCTTGTACCGGCGCTACAAGGGCAAGCGTGACAACCGCTAACGCTGCTTGAAGAGAATCAGGGAAGAAATGGTAATCCGGTAGTAGCGACGAGGGTGTTTCTATGTCGGGGACGTTCGATTACATCCTGGATAAGATTGATGCGGCGGATTTCAGCCACACGCCATTTCGGCATATAGAGATCAAGAACTTCCTCAGCCCGGAGCATTTCCGGGAAATCGTCTCGGCGCCGCAGATCGACACTACGGGTGCTCGCGACACGGCCGAACTGATCGAGACGCTGCTCGGGCTAGGCTACCGGATCATCACCTTCCCTGGCTGCGTGACATCCAAGGAGGATTATCTCGAGTGGTTCGCCGGCCAGTCGACCAAGAAAATCCATGCCGCGACCGAAGGGTTCGGGATGGTTTTCCGGCTGGTCCCTCCAGCCGGCTCCTTCCTTGAGGAGTTCGACACCTTCTTCAAGTCCGACGCGCTGTGCGAGCTGGCCTATCGCAAGTTCGGGCTGTCCGGTGCGTACTACAAGGATACCGGGATCCAGAAGTACCTGCACGGCTATGAGATCAGTCCGCACCCGGATATCCGGAAGAAGGCGCTCACCTGGATGCTCAACATCAATCCCGGTGCGGATGCCGAGCGGATGAACTTCCATACGCATTATGTGACGTTCAGGCCGGCCTGGTCCTTCATCCAGGAATTCTGGCGTAACAATCCGGATGTTGAGCGCTGCTGGGTGCCGTGGGACTGGTGCGAGACCAGGAAGCAGCAGATCGAGAACAACAGCATCGTCTTCTTCGCCCCGTCGGATGATACGATGCACGCGGTACGGGCCGACTATGATCACCTGCCGACGCAGCGGACGCAATATTACGGCAACCTCTGGTACGAATCGGTGGAGGGCATCTCCTACCGTCCCGAATTTAAGAGCTTTCTGATCAAGGAAGGGAACGACGTGTCGATGCGCTCGCGCGTTCGCCAAACGTGGGTCGGAACGCAGCTGGCCAAGGCGAAGCGCCGGCTGGAGCGCGTCTCTGGCTGATCGATCAGGGCACCCTTGATCGAGTCGGCGGGTTCTGGAGGCGCAAGTGGCGCGGCCGTTGGTGTGGGCGCGGGGTGGGGCGCCAATCCTGCGGCATCGCCTCCTCCTCCTCTATTTTCCACCAGAAGGCGGTTGAGGACTGACGGCCCTTCTCCCTGACATGGCGGTGTGGTCCGCGATGTCTGCCTTTACCTCGAGCAGACATTCTGCGGTGCGCCGCCGAGGGCAACTGACCACCCATTGCCGGACCATGGCTCCAGCCCCGGCTCTCACCTTGGCCGGTGCTGCGTGCCCTCTCCGCTGGTGATGAAGATCGCCCGCGCCTCATGCTCCACATCGGCGGTGTGCCACATGCCGGGTGGGTTGATCGCATATTCGCCCGCCGCAAGCCGGGTTCGCGTCACTTCGCCAGAACCATCATCCTGCAGCAGCGTCATGCTGCCCTCGGTGCAGATCACCACTTCGGCTCCGGCGGGGTGCATCTCCCACGATGGCCAGCTCTCGACAAAGCGATAGCAGGACACCAGCCGCCCCTCCGCGCCGTCCGCCGCAATGCGCGCGCTATAGTCCGCGTACCATTGCATCGCCCGCTCATCCTGAGGGAACGCCGGCTGCGGCGTCGCCGTCGCGCCCCGGCCCAGGTGAATCGGGTTGGTCTCGAGCGAGCGAGCAGCGCCGCCCTCAGCCATTGCCCGTCTCCGGGTCGCCCGATGTGCCGGGCATGCAGAAGGCGTTGAGCTTGTTGCCATCCGGGTCGCGAAAATAGGCGGCGTAGAACCCGCCCCCGCGTAGACCCGGCGCGCCCTCGTCACTGCCGCCATGGGCGAGCGCCACCTCATGCACCCGGCGGACCTGCGCCTCGTTCTTTGCGGTGAAGGCGACCATCACGCCATTGCCGACCGTCGCCGGGTTGCCGTCGAACGGCTTCATCGCGGCAATGCCCGACCCGTCCGGGCTGCCCCAGGCGACCCCGCCGTCCCACTCCATCACCCGGCCGACCCCCAGCTCGTCCGAAATAGCGTCGTAGAACCGTGTGGCGCGTTCAAGGTCGTTGGTGCCCACCGTGACATAGCCGATCATGCCGCACTCTCCCCAGCAGCGATTCGCCTGCCAGGAACATTAGTGGAACACGCAGGGTCCTACAAGGGAGCGCAGGCCTCCTCCAGCCATGCCAGCACCTCGCCTTGCAGCTGCGGAGCGAGCACTTCGCGCACTCGGGCGTGGTAGGCGTTCCACCAGCGGACCTCCGCTTCCGAGAGCAGGGAGCGGTCCACGAGCAACTTGTCGATCGGCACCAGCGTCAGCGTCTCGAAGCCGAGCCAGCTGCCGCCATCGCCAGCGGGGAATTCACGCGGCTCCACCAGAACCAGGTTCTCGATGCGGATGCCGTATTCGCCCGCCTTGTAATAGCCGGGCTCGTTGGAGAGGATCATGCCGGCCAGCAGCTCCTGCCCGGTGCCGGCCTGCCCGCCGCTCGGCTTGGCGATGCGCTGCGGCCCCTCATGCACCGAGAGGAACGCGCCGACACCATGCCCGGTGCCATGCGCGTAATCGACCCCGTCCGCCCACAGGAACTGCCGGGCCAGCGCATCGAGCTGTCCGCCGCTCGTCCCTTGGGGGAAGGTCTGCGTGGCGAGCGCGATGTGCCCCTTCAGCACCCGGGTGAAGCGGTCCTTCTGCTCCGCGGAGGGCTCGGCGCTGCCATCCTCGCTGCCGATCCAGACGGTGCGCGTGATGTCGGTGGTACCGTCACGATACTGCCCGCCGGAATCCACGAGGTAGATGCTGCCCGGCGCAATCGGCAGGTTGCTGTCCTCATCCACGCGGTAATGCGGGATGGCGGCATGCGGCCCTGCGGCGGAAATCGTGTCGAAGGAGAGGTCCTCCAGCACGCCGCTTTCCTCCCGAAAGGCCTGCAGCTTGGCGGCGGCGGAAAGTTCCGTCTCACCCCCCTTCGGCGCTGCCAGCGAGAGCCAGTGCAGGAACCGCGCCACCGCTGCCCCGTCGCGAGCCTGAGCGGTGCGATGCCCCTCCTGCTCCGCCGCGTTCTTCACCGCCTTGGCGAGGATCGTCGGGTCACGCTCCTCCACCACCGTAGCACCCGCAGCCTTCAGCGCCTGCCCGATCGCTGCCACGCCAAAGCCGGGATCCACCGCCACCCGCTTTCCGCCAAGCTCGCCCAGCGCCTGCTCGAACTCGCCGCGCGGGCGGATCGTCAACGCATTGCCGAGGTGGCGCGTCAGCTCCGGCGTCACCTTCTCGGGCGCGATGAACAGCTCCGCCGTGCCATCGGCATGGGCGATGACATAGGCCAGCGCGACCGGCGTGCGCTCCACGTCCCGGCCCCGGATGTTGAGCAGCCAGGCGACCGAATCGAGCGCGGAGATCACCGCCGCATCCAGCTTCCGCCCACGCAGCCATTCCGCCAATTCCGCCCGCTTCTCAGAACTGGTGCGCCCCGCAACCGTTTCGTCTTGAACGAACGCGGGCATGGCCGACGCTGCGGGCCTGTCCTGCCACACCGCATCGACCGGATTGCTCGCCACCGGCACCAATTCGATGCCGGAATTCGCCAGAATGCGCCGCGTTGCATCGGCCCAGCGGCCCGTATGCAACCACGGATCAAACCCGATGCGGGCCCCTTGTGGTGCGTTTGCAACGAGCCATTCCGCGATGCTGTCCTGCGGCACGGAGCGATATTCGAACAGCCGCCCGTCCACCTGCTCGCGCACCTGGATCGTGTAGCGGCCATCGACGAAGATCGCCGCCTTCTCCTTCAACACCACCGCCGTGCCGGCAGAGCCGCCGAAGCCCGTCAGCCAGGCGAGCCTTTGGGCATAGGCGCCGACATATTCGCTCATATGTTCATCGGCGATCGGGATAACGAAACCATCCAGATTCTGCGCGGCAAGCTCGCGGCGCAAGGCGTCCAGGCGAGCTTCGTGAGTCTGCATCAGCATGTTGCGGTCCTTGCTTGCTGTATGAGGCCAACATAGATGCCCGGGATGGACGATACCACCACCCGCACGAAAGCGGCCGCCACTCCCCCTTCGGCAGAGAAGCGCCCCTTCACCGTCACCCATCACGGTTTCGAGCTGGCTGACGATTACGCCTGGCTGCGCGACGTTAACTATCCTGAGGTGGGGGATGAGCAGATCCTCGCGCACCTTCAGGCGGAAAATGCCTGGTTCGAAGCGCGCATGGCGCCGCATCAGGACCGCATCGAGTCGCTGTTCAAGGAGATGCGCGCCCGCATCAAGGAGGCGGACAAGTCCGTCCCCCAGAAGGACGGCGACTACCTCTACTGGATCGAGTTCGAGGAAGGCGCGGAGTACAAGAAGTGGTGGCGTCGCCCGGTCGGCTCACCGGAGGACGGCAGCGCCGACCAGCTGCTCCTCGACGAAACCGCGCTGGCGGAGGGACACGAATATTTCCGCCTCGGCGCCATCTCAACCAGCATGGACGGGCGGCTGCTCGCCTATTCGGTGGACGATAACGGCTCCGAACGCTTCACCGTCCGCATCAAGGACCTGACGACTGGCGAGCACCTGCCGGATGAGATCCCCGGCACCCTGTCCGGCCTGATCTGGGTCGCGGGCGACAAGGGCCTGATCTACTCCCTCGCCAACGAGCAATGGCGGACGGACAACGCGCGACTCCACTGGCTGGGCCAGCCGCTCGACCAGGATGTCGAGCTCTACCACGAGGACGACGAAGGCTTCCGCGTTTCCGCCGGACTTTCCGCCAACGAGAAGTGGGTGATCATCGGCACCGGCGACCACGAGACGAGCGAGGTCCGCCTCATCCCCGCCGACGATCCGCTGGCGGAACAGATCCTCGTCCGCCCGCGTGAGAAGGGCGTGGAGTATGACGTCGATGAGCGTGACGACGTGCTCTACATCCACGCCAACGACACGCATGAGAACTTCCGCCTCGCCACCGCGCCGCTTGCCTCACCTGGCGAGTGGACCACGCTGATCGAGGGATCGGACGCGTTCTACCTTACCGGCTTCGACCTGTTCCGCGACTTCTACGTCATCGAGGGGCGGCTCGGCGGCCTCGATCGGATCGAGGTGCGCTATTACGACGATCCTGCGCGCATCGAGCCCATCGAGTTCCCGGAAGAGAGCTACACCGCAGGTCTCGGCAACAACCCGGAATGGGCGATGTCGGCGCTGCGCGTCTCCTATGAGAGCATGGTCAGCCCGGCGAGCACCTACGACTATCATGTCGCTGACCGGCGGCTGGAACTGCTGAAGGTGCAGGAGATCCCCTCCGGCTACGACCGCGACCTCTACACGACGGAGCGGCTGGAGATCACCGCGCGGGACGGCACAGCCATCCCCGTCAGCGTGATGTACCGCAAGGATCGCGTCGCCCCCGGTCCGCTGCACCTCTACGGCTACGGCGCCTACGGAATCGCCATCCCGCCCGGCTTCTCGACCACGCGCCTGAGCCTCGTGGATCGCGGCTTTGCTTATGCCATCGCCCATATCCGCGGCGGCGATGATCTCGGCCGCGCCTGGTACAAGGCAGGCAAGCTCGCCAGCCGCACCAACACGTTCAACGATTTCGTGGACGTCGCGAAGGGGCTGATCGAGCGGGGCCTGACGAAAGAAGGTCGCATCAGCATCTCCGGCGGATCGGCCGGCGGGGAGCTGATGGGCGCCGTCATCAATTCCGACCCGCACCTGTGGGGCGCCGTGGTTGCGCATGTGCCCTTCGTGGACGTGCTGGCGACGATGCTGGACGAGACGTTGCCGCTGACCCCCGGCGAGTGGCCCGAATGGGGCAACCCGATCGAGGACCGTGAGGCGTTCGAGCTGATCCGCTCCTACTCCCCCTACGACAACGTCCGCGCGCAGGATTATCCGCCGATGCTGGTGACTGCCGGGCTCAACGACCCGCGCGTGACCTACTGGGAACCCGCCAAGTGGGTCGCCCGCCTGCGAGAGCTGAAGACGGACGATAACGAGCTGCTGCTCAAGACCAACATGGGGGCAGGCCACGGGGGCAAGTCCGGCCGCTTCGAAAGCCTGAAGGAGACGGCGGAGGAGTTCGCCTTCATCCTCTGGCAGATGGGCGTGGAGGCTCAGCCTCAAGCAGCGAAGCGGTAGGCAGGGGAGGTATGAGCCACCGCTTCACCATGCGCTTCACTGCCCAGGCGGAGAACATCGACGAGAACGGCCACGTCAACAACACCGTCTGGGTGCGCTGGATGGAGGAACTCGCCACTGCGCACTGGATGGCCGACGCGCGGCCGGAGCATGTCGACGCTTTCGTCTGGGTCGTGACCCGGCACGAGATCGACTATCGCGGCAATGTCGGCGAGGGTGAGGCAGTGGAGGCGCTGACCGAGATCCGTGAGCCGCCATCAGGCGCCCGCTTCGACCGCTACGTCACCTTCCGCAGCGTTGACGGCAAGGAGCTGGTGCGGGCGAAGACTACCTGGGCGATGATCGACAAGGCGACCGGCCGCATCTCTCGCGTCCCGCCGGAGGTGGCGGAGCCGTTCCTGAGGGAGTGATCAGGCGCTAAGCCTGATCCTTCGACAGGCTCAGGATGAGCGCTGTTGGGCGAATCTGAAGGGCTACACCCGCTCGCCCTGAGCCTGTCGAAGGGCGCTCCCCGCAGTTGCAGCCTCAGGCCAGCGCTTCCTCCACCGGCAGCAGGTCATAGCCGAGCTCTTTGGCCACCGCCGGATAGGTCACGCGGCCAGCATGCACGTTGAGCCCTTCTGCGAGATGCGGATCGGTTCGCATCGCTTCGCGCCACCCCAGATTGGCGATGCGCAACGCGTGGGGCAGGGTCACGTTGTTGAGCGCATAGGTGCTCGTGCGCGCCACCGCTCCGGGCATGTTCGCCACGCAATAATGCACCACGCCATCGACGATGTAGGTCGGATCGTCATGCGTGGTCGCATGGCTCGTCTCGAAGCAGCCGCCCTGGTCGATCGCCACGTCCACCAGCACGGCGCCCGGCTTCATGCCCTTCAGCATTGCGCGCGTCACCAGCTTCGGCGCTGCCGCGCCGGGGATCAGCACGGCGCCGATCACAAGGTCCGCCTCGCGCACGGATTCCTCCAGGTTGGCCTGATTGGAAAAGCGCGTCTTGGCCCGGCTCTCGAAATGGGTGCCGACGCGCTCCAGCACTTCGGGGTTGCGGTCGAGGATCGTGACATCCGCGCCCGCCCCCGCAGCCATTTGCGCGGCGTTGAAGCCGACCACACCGCCGCCGATGATGATCACCTTTCCCGGCATCACCCCCGGCACCCCCCCGAGCAGCACACCGCGCCCGCCATGCTCCTTCTGTAGCGCGGTCGCCCCGGCCTGGATGCTCATCCTCCCCGCCACCTGGCTCATCGGCTTCAAAAGCGGCAGTGTGCCGCCGGGGCCGGTCACCGTCTCATAGGCGATGCAGGTGGCGCCGGACTTCACGAGGTCCGCCGTCTGCTCCGGGTCCGGCGCGAGGTGGAGATAGGTGTAGAGCAGCTGGCCCTGGCGCAGCTGGGCGCGCTCCTCCGCCTGCGGCTCCTTCACCTTCACCACCATCTCGCATTCGGCGAAGATGGTTTCCGGCCCCTCCACGATCCGCGCCCCCGCCGCGCGATATTGCGCATCGTCCGCCCCGATGCCGAGTCCCGCGCCGCTCTCGATCCACACCTCGTGACCGTGAGCGGCCAACTCTTTCGCGCTCTCCGGCGTCAGCCCGACGCGATATTCGCGGTTCTTGATCTCGCGGGGGCAGCCGATGCGCATGCGGTTCTCCTTTGGGCGATGCCGTATCGGATGAAACCAGGCAGGCGCAATCGTGCTCCCGGCCTCAGTCCCCTTTCGCGAACAGCGACAGGTCGATGGACTCTCCTACCGCCTTCAGCCCCGCATCGCTGCCATGCAGAAAGTCACCCATGTGATAGCCTTCGCGCATGGTTCGCGGGTCCGCCGGGTCGGCAAAGGCGGTGTCGAACCGGACGACGCCATCGAACGCTCCGCCGGTGACGATCCATTCGTTGACCTGTTGCCGGGCCGCCTCGCCTTCCTCAGACCAGTAGGACGCGCCCTTGTAGGGGCCGATGGGGGAGGCGAGCACCTTGATGCCTCTGGCGTGGGCGCGCTGCACCAGCTGCTCAAAACCGGCGATCATCTGCTCCGGCGTGATCTGCGGCTGGTCGAGGCCCGGCAGCTGCGGCCCGCCCGAGCGGACGCCATAGCGCTGGCCGATATCGTTCACGCCCTCGAAGATGATGAGGTAGCGCACGCCCGGCAGGCTCAGCACATCCTCGTCGAACCGGGCCAGCGCCGCCTCGCCCATGCCGGGGCTCAGCACTCGATTGCCGCTGATCCCCGCATTGGCGACGGCCCATTCCTGCCCCGCCTCCTGCAGCCGGTTGGCCAGGATGTCCGGCCAGCGGCGGTTGGCGCCGGGCGTGGAGCCGACACCATCCGTAATCGAGTCCCCCAGCGTGACGATCGTGCCGAGTGCATCGGGGGAGTCGACCTCCACCACATGCAGGAAGGCGCGGTGCTGCGCGGTGGAGACCGGCTCCCACGCCTGCCCCACATGATTGCCGGGGGCGGAGACGGCCAGCTCATCCAGCCCCGTCAGATGACAGGTGCAGGGGCCCGTTGCTTCCGGCAGGTAGAACTCCACCTTGATGCGCGAGAGGTCCGGCAGCGACAGTTCCACCGCATCGCTGACGAAGGGGGCGCCGCGCGGGATCACCGCCTCCGCCTTGCCTCCAAAGGTGAGCGTGCGGCTGGTGCCTGCAACTTCTGCGCCGGCATCATCGATCTGCACGATCCGCGCGGCGCCGATGGTCAATGGGCCAGAGCCATAGCGATTGGTGAAGCGCACCCGCACCTGTTCGCCGCCCTCGCTGACGCGCAGGATCTGGCTCAGCGTGACGTTCTCGTAGGAAGCGGCGGCGAAGGGCCCTTCCGTGCCGAGCGGCGCGTGAGGCGAGGCGCTCCAGCTGGCCACCCACTCCGCCTGTGCGGGCGCGGCGGCGAGGGCCAGCAGGGGCGCAGCGAGAACCGGGATCAGCCGGAATTTGTTGATCAGACGCATCTGCAGAGAGCCTCCCAAGAGCGCCTCGCCCGATTGCGTCGGCAAGGTCGCGTGCAGCAGGATCATGGCAGCGCCGGCAAGCCGAGAAAAGAGCCTACCGGGCCGGCGCGGGCATCAGCGAGTGCACCACCCGCCGCGCGAACTTCCACGCGCCGCCTTCCCGCACGAGCTCGTCTTCATAGGCCGCCATCATCGCCGCCTCGGGCGCGCCGCCCTCACCCGGAACCATGAACAGCGATTTCGAGGTGGCCACAGCGCTGTCCGGTCCAGTGAAGCGGACCACTTCGTTGAAGAACAGGTGGTAGTTCGGTTCGCTCAGGCGGAGCGCGTTTTCGGCGAAGGTGCGCTCCAACAGGCGGGCAGCTTCTTCGCCAGAGACACCGGCTCCACCCGCCCCGCCGGCATAGGTGCCACCTTCCGCGAACAGCGCGGCGAAGCCGTCAAAGTCCCGCGCGTCGATCGTCTCGCCATAAGCGACGAGCAGCGCATGGATCTGCGCGCGGTCCTCTCCGCGATCCGCCTCCTGCGCGGCTGCCGGGTTGGCGAACAGGAGGAAGGCCGTTGCGAGAGCGGCGGCCCAGCGCGCCGCCAGCTTAGGAAATGCAGACCCGAGCCGCGCGGCGAAGCTGCTGTCGCGGCCCCGCTTCATCAGAGCGGATTCCCATCCCGGTCGCGGTAAATCTCTCGCCGGCCGACATGGTTGGCAGGGCCGACGAGCCCATCCTCCTCCATCCGCTCGATCCACTTCGCCGCGGTGTTGTAGCCGACGCCCATCTGGCGCTGGAGCCAGGACCCACTGGCCTTCTGTCCCTCGAACACGATCTGGCAGGCCTGGCGATACTTGCGCTCTTCCGGGTTGTCGGAGGCGGTGAGATCGTCCTCGAACGAAAAGCCGCCGTCCTCCGGCTCTTCCGTGACCGAATCGACATAGGCGGGCTGGCCCTGCTGGCGCCAATGCTCCGCGACGCGCTCCACCTCCTCGTCGGAGACGAAGGGGCCGTGCACGCGCTTCAGCGCGCCGCTGCTCGGCTTGAAGAGCATGTCGCCCTTGCCCAGCAGCTGCTCCGCCCCCTGCTCGCCCAGGATGGTGCGGCTGTCGATGCGGCTGGTGACGTTGAAGCTGATGCGCGTCGGCAGGTTGGCCTTGATGACGCCGGTGATGACGTCGACCGAGGGGCGCTGGGTCGCCATGATGAGGTGGATGCCCGCCGCGCGGCTCTTCTGGGAGAGGCGCTGGATCAGCACCTCGATCTCCTTGCCGACCGTCACCATCAGGTCGGCCAGCTCGTCCACGATCAGCACGATCATCGGCAGGGCCTCGTAATCGAGCTGCTCTTCCTCGTACAATTCCTCGCCCGTTTCGGGATCAAAGCCGGTCTGCACCCTACGGCCCAGCGGCTTGCCCCTGGCGGCGGCCGCCCGGACCTTCTCGTTGAAGCCGTTGATGTTGCGGACAGAGACGCTCGACATCATCCGATAGCGGCGTTCCATCTCCTCCACCGCCCATTTGAGGGCGCGTACGGACTTTGCCGGCTCCACCACCACCGGCGAGAGCAGGTGCGGAATGTCGTCATAGACCTTCAGCTCCAGCACCTTGGGGTCGATCAGGATCAGCCGCATCTCGGCCGGCGTGAAGCGGTAGAGCAGCGACAGCAGGATCGTATTGAGCCCCACCGACTTGCCGGAGCCGGTGGTGCCCGCGACCAGCAGATGCGGCATGGCGGCAAGGTCCGCCACCACCGGCTCGCCCGCAATGTCCTTGCCCAGGATCATCGGCAGGTTGCCCTTGGCTTCCGCGAAGGCGGCGCTCGCGGCCAGTTCCTTGAAGGCGATCACCTGCCGGTCCGCATTCGGCAGCTCGATGCCCATCACGGTTCGGCCGGGGATGGAGGACACGCGCGCGCTGATCGCGCTCATGTTGCGGGCGATGTCCTCCGCCAGGCCGATGACGCGCGCCGCCTTGGTGCCGGGGGCTGGCTCCAGCTCGTACATCGTGACCACCGGGCCGGTTCGCACGGCGGTGATTTCGCCCTTGACGTTGAAGTCCTCGAGAACGCTTTCGAGCAGCCGGGCGTTGCTCTCCAGCGCTGCCTTGTCGAGCCTAGGTCCACGGTCCGCCGGCGGGTCTTCCAGCAGGTCAAGGCTCGGAAGCTCCAGGCTGTCGAACAGGTCCTTCTGCGTGGCCTTGATCGGCGTGGCCGGTCGGGGAGGCTGGCGCGGATCGCTGATCTCTGGCGCCTTGCGGGGCTGGTCCTCTTCGCCCGCATCCACCGTCATCGGGGCCCGGCGGGTGAGCTTCTTCTCCCGCTTCTCCGGCCGCGGCAGATCGAAGTCGTTGTCCTCTTCGGCGGCGTCATCAGCAGGCGCACGGCGCAGCGCGTTCGGCAGCGTCAGCAGAAGCGCCCAATCCACGGCGAAGACCTTGCCCGCCAGAAGCACCCCGCCAACGAAGCACAGAATCGCTGCGCCCAGCACGCTCCAGCCCTGCGCCTGCTCCGGCAGCAGCGCCGCCAGCGCCTGTACGCCCGAGGCGCCGAGCAGGCCCGCCAGCCCGCCGATCGAAGCGGGGAGGCCACTGACATTCTCGAACCCGAGCGCCAGCACCGTGGAGAGCAGCACCATCGCCAGCAGCAGAAGCGCCACGGTGCGCCACCAGCGGCGGCCATGCGGCGTCTCCTCCTGCTCCGCATCGCGCCACAGCTTGCGCGCGAAGGCGTAGAGCAGCGGGAGCAGCAGGGCGGAGACCACGCCGAACGCGACCAGCACGGCATCGGCGGCATAAGCGCCGGGCACGCCCATCCAGTTGGCGGCCCGCCCATCGGCGGCGGCGGTGGAGAAGGACGGGTCCGTCTGATGATAGGAGACGAGCGCCAGCGCCAGGAACAGCATGACGGCGAACAGCAGCGTCGCGCCCGCCAGCTGCCCCGCTCGGGCGAGCGAGCGGCGGAAGGCGGCGCGCCAGTCGGCCGGATTCTGCCGGGTCATCGCCCGTGAAGCCATCATCGTTCCCCTTTCGTCCGCATCATCGCGGATGGCGGACTCTGCGTCAAGGAACGCGGCCCGGCGCGGCCTGTCGAAAGCCCGTCGATCGCCGCCCAGCGCGGCCAGCCGAGCCGCCCCGCCGCCCGCGCATTCATCCCGCCCAACGCGATCACCGGCATCGCCAAGTGGCCGGCCATTAGCCGGAAACGCAGCGGGCCGAGCACCTTTGCGCCTGGGTGAGAGCGGGTCGGGAGGACCGGAGAGAGCAGCGCCGCATCGGCGCCCATGCGGTTGGCGAGCGCGATTTCGCGCAGGTTGTGCACGGTCGCCAGGGCCAGCAAGCCGGCCCGCCTTGGGGCAAGGCTACGCGGTGCTCCGTAGTAGCCGTCCGCCCGCCATTCCATGGCTGTCAGAGCGCTGTCGGCGAGAATCACCACGTGCCTGCGCGCCTTGGCGATCCGCCGCAGCTCCCGGTAGCGGGCGATGCGCTCCTCTGGCGGAAGGTGGTAATGCCGATAGATGAAGCCGGAGCCGCGCGGGAGGCGCCGCAGCGCCCGCTCCAGCTGCGCGTCATTCCGTTCGTCCGACAGCAGCCAAAGGGAGGGTAGTGGCCGATGGGCGGGCAAAGGGTGGTCAGCGCGCATCCGCTCGCTATAGGCCCCGCGCATGGAGAGTGCAGCCGCCCTGCTCGCGCGCGTCGAAGATCGCATCGCCCACACCTGCCGCATCGCCGGGCGCGATCGTGACGAGGTGACACTGGTCGCCGTCAGCAAGACCCAGCCAGCCGATGCGATCGTTCCGCTGATCGAGGCGGGCCAGCGCACCTTCGGCGAAAATCGCGTGCAGGAGGCGCAGACGAAATGGCCGGAGCTGCGCGAACGGCATCCGCACGTCCGGCTCCACCTCGTCGGACAGCTCCAGTCGAACAAGGCGGAAGAGGCGGTGGCGCTGTTCGATGCGATTCATTCGCTCGACCGGCCGAGCCTCGCGTCAGCGCTGGCGAAGGCAATGGACAAGGCGCAGCGGCGCGTCCCCTGCTTCGTGCAGGTCAATATCGGCGCGGAGGAGCAGAAGGGTGGCTGCGCGACTGCGGATCTGCCCGCCCTGCTGGATCAGGCCCGCACGGCCGACATCCCGCTCGCCGGGCTGATGTGCGTCCCGCCGCTCGGAATTGAGCCAGCGCCCTTCTTCGCGTTGCTCGACAAACTGGCGCGCGACCACGGGCTTGAGGGGCGCTCCATGGGGATGAGCGGCGATTTCGAAACCGCGATCATGCTCGGCGCCACGCACGTGCGGGTGGGCACCGCGCTGTTCGGCGCGCGGGACGGGTAGCGGCCGGGCGGCGGGGGAGAGGGACCTTGCCGCACCGACAGGCGATCGCGCTCGGCTGTGCTCTCATCCTCGGCGCGGCGATTGCCTTTCCAGCCGGGCTTCTTCTCGGCAGCAGCGGCGGAGAGCGGGAACGGGGCTCGGCATCGAGGAGCGGTGGCCCGTTCCGTGAGGTCTACTCCCCCTCGATCTACAAGGACCGGTATTTCCTTGAGCAGCAGCGGCGCAATGTCGAGGCGCTGGAACAGGCTTGCCGCGCCAATGGTGCATTCTGTGCCGAGGCGCGGCAGGCCAGCGTCCTGCTGACAGAGCTCGAGAAGGACGCGCTTTAGCTGCCTCAGCCATACCAGGCCGGCCGGGTCGTGCCTCCTTGCGGTCGTGCGCACGGAACGTCCGCCGGCGCCCCTCATTGGTTCTTCAGGACGGCATCCTTTTCTGGAGATGGTGACATGTATGGCTGGGCGATTACTCTGGCAATCGTCGCGCTGATCGCGGCGATTCTCGGCTTTGGCGGAATCGCCGGCACGCTGGCAAACATTGCGCTGATCATCTTCGTCATCGCGCTGATCGGGACCGTGATCTTCCTGGTGCTCGGGTGGAAGGCCGGGAAAGCGATCAGCGAAAAGCTCTAGCGGCGAAGCGCGCGGCGGCGGGGTTCAGGCGGCCTTCGCTGCCGGTTCTTCTCCCGCCGCGTCGAGCAGCGCCTTCTCCAGCCGCGACAGCCGTTCCGCGCTGGTCACCTTCCCGCCGAGCAGGTCGGTGACGTAGAAGGTGTCCACCGCCCGCTCCCCATAATGGGTGATGTGCGCGGAATTGACCATCAGCCGCTCCTCGAACAGCACCCGCGCCAGCCGGTTGAGCAGCGCGGGCCGGTCGCGCGCGGTGACCTCGATCACCGTGAAGCGGTTCGAGGCCTGATGGTCGTAGAACACCTCCGGCCGCACATCGAAGCTGTCTGCGCGGGGGCGGGCGAGCGGGCGGCGAGCAAGCTGCGGCAACAGCTCGATCTTGTTGAGCAGGCAATCGCGGATGGAGGTTTCCAGCCGTTCGATCTGGTAATCGTCGCGGAACGGCTGGCCGAGCGGGTCTTGCACCAGGAAGTTGTCCACCGCCTTGCCCATCCGCGTGGTGTGGATGCGCGCGTCGATGATGTTGCCGCCCGCCAGGTGAATGGCCCCCGCGATGCGGTAGAACAGGCCCGGATGGTCGTCCGCGATCACCGTCACCAGGGTCGCGCCGCGCGCCGGGTAGTACCGCGCGTGGATCGACAGCTTGTTTTCGGTACGCCGCGCATCCGCATATTGCGGCAGGTTGAGCGCGATGATGTCCTCCGGCTCGGACAGCCAGTAGACATCGTCGAACCTGTCATCCAGCTGGTCGATCACGCTGGCCTGATCGCCGAGAAGCTCCGCAACCCGCTCCTTGCGGGCAGCCACGCGGTGTTCCGTGCTGTGGCGGCTCTGGCCCAGCATCCGCTCCTCAGCGAGTTCGTAGAGTTCGCTGATCAGCTGCCGCTTCCAGCTGTTCCAGATGCCGGGTCCGACGGCGCGGATGTCCACGATGGTCAGCACCGTCAGCTGCCTCAGCCGCTCCAGGTTCTGCACCACGGCTACGAAATCCTGGATCGTCTTAGGGTCGGCCAGGTCGCGCTTGAAGGCGGTCGCGCTCATCAGCAAATGATAGCGGACCAGCCAGCTGACCAGCTCCGTCTCCCGTCCGTCCAGGCCGAGCCGGGGGCAGAGCCGCTCCGCCAGTTCGGCGCCCAGCACCGAATGGTCGCCGCCGCGCCCCTTGGCGATGTCGTGCAGCAGCGTCGCCACGTAGAGCACCCTGCGGATGGAGAGCCGGTGGACGATCTCCGTCGCCAGCGGATGGTCCTCCGCCAGCTCTCCCCGCTCGATCCGCGACAGCAGGCCGATCGCGCGGATCGTATGCTCGTCCACCGTGTAGTGGTGATACATGTCGAACTGCATCTGCGCGTTGACCTTGCCGAAATCCGGCACGAAGCGGCCGAACACGCCAGCCTCGTTCATCCAGCGCAGAACGGTTTCGGGATCGTTGCGGCCCGCGAGCACATCGAGGAACAGCGCATTGGCGCGCGGATCCCGCCGCACCTCCGGCTTGATCAGCTCGGCGTCGCGGCGGATCATGCGGATGGTGCGGGGATGGATCTCCAGCCCTTCCTCTTCCGCGATCTTGAACACCTCGATCAGCCGGACAGGATCGGCCCTGAACCACTCATTGTCAGGCGCGGAGAGGCGGCCGCTGACGAGGGGGTAATCGCCGACCCGCCTGTCTTTCGCCGCAAGCCCCCTCAGGCGCGCCAGCTTGCTGACGGGCCGCTCCGAAGCCTGCTCATCGAAATGGGCGAGGAACACGCCCGTCAGGTGGCCGACATGCTTCGCCTGCAGGAAGTAGAACTGCATGAACCGTTCGACGGAGCTCTTGCCCGGTCGATCGGCGAAGTTCATCCGGCTCGCCACCTCGCGCTGCAGGTCGAAGGTCAGCCGGTCCTCCGGCCGCCCGGTGATGGTGTGCAGGTGGCAGCGCACCGCCAGCAGGAAGGCCTCCGCACGGCGGAAGCTGCGATATTCCTTGGATGTGAATAGCCCGGCACCCACGAGTTCCGAAGCGCTTCGCACCCGGTGGACGTATTTGGCGATCCAGTAGAGCGTCTGCAGGTCCCGCAGGCCGCCCTTTCCATCTTTCACATTCGGTTCGACCACATAGCGGCTGTCCCCCATCCGCTTGTGGCGCGCGCTGCGCTCCGCGAGCTTCTCAGAGACGAACTTGCTCTCGGAGCCCGGCACCACATCGCTCCAGAACCGGCGGCTCGTCTCCTGGTAAAGGGCCTGGTCTCCCCACAGATAGCGCCCTTCGAGCAGGGATGTGCGGATCGTCAGGTCTGCTCGCGCCATTCGTACCATCTCGTCCAGCGAGCGGCTGGAATGGCCGACCTTCAGGCTGAGGTCCCACAGGTAATAGAGCAGCGCCTCGATCACCTGCTCGCACCACGCGGCGGCCTTGTCCGGGGTGATGAAGGCGATGTCGACGTCGGAATGCGGCGCCATCTCGCCGCGCCCGTAGCCGCCCACCGCGATCAGGGCGAGGCGTTCGCTGGCGGAGCGGTTGGGCGCGGGGTAGAGATCGGTGATGATGTGATCGTGAAGCACGCGGATCAGCTGGTCGATCAGGAAGGCGTGCCCTCGCGTGATCTCGTGCCCGGCGCTGGGGCGCTCGGCCAGCCGGCGGCTCAGCTCCTCCCGCCCGCCAGCGAGCGCCTCGCGCAGCTGCTCCACGATATGGGGCCGCGCCTTCTCGCGTCCATGCTCGGCCACGAGCGCGGCGATAGTGGAGGCAAGCTGGCGCCGGTCGATCACGGCGCGCTGATGGGGAATGCGGAGAACGCTCACATCCGCCAGATAGGGTATGGCGGCCGCCCTGCCAACGCGCGCTTGCGGCGCTGACCTCATCCCTCGGGTCGGGGTTTCGCGCCGCCGCGTTCCGTGCCAAAGCCCCAGCCCTGCCATTCGACGGGAGCAAGGGACGGGCATGATCGATCTGCTGACCGCCGGGGTCGCCGCCACGGAGGCCATCCGCTGGGATGAGCTGGGGCTGAGGCCGGGCATCGACCTGGGGTTCTTTACCCTGCGCTTCTATTCGCTCGCTTATCTTGCCGGCATCCTGCTCGGCTATTGGCATTTGTCGAAGATGGTGAAGGCGCCCGGCAGCCCGATGGCGCAGCGGCACGCGGATGACCTGTTCTTCTACTGCACGCTCGGCATCATTCTTGGCGGGAGGCTGGGCTACGCCACCTTCTACCAACCCTCCCTCTTCACCGGCTGGACGCCGAGCGAGACGATCAGCTGGGACCTGCTGAGGTTGTGGGATGGCGGAATGAGCTTCCACGGCGGCGTCATCGGCACCACGCTGGCGATCGCCTTCGTCTCCTGGCGCGGGCGGCTCTCCTTCATCCGCGTATGCGACTACATCGCCGTCAATGTCGGCTTCGGCATGCTGTTCGGCCGCCTCGCCAACTTCATCAATGGAGAGCTTTGGGGCCGGCCAACGGACGTGGCCTGGGCGATGATCTTCCCGGCGGACCCGACCCAGCTGCCGCGCCACCCGAGCCAGCTCTACGAGGCGGCGCTGGAAGGAGCGTTGCTGATCGCCGTGATGCTGCCGCTGTTCTGGTACACCCGCGCCCGCTGGCGGCCCGGCCTGCTGGTCGGCACCTTCGCCGCGGTGGTCTCCATGGCACGCTTCATCTGCGAGTTCTTCCGGGAGCCCGATGCCCAGCTGGCGGAATTCGCACGCCAGACCGGGCTCAACATGGGCCAGTGGCTCAGCATCCCCTTGATCCTTGCCTCGTTGGCGCTGGTTGTCTGGGCGCTGCGGCGGCCCGCACTGGGGAGCACGCGGATCTCCGCCGCCGCATGAGCGAGCTGACGCTGGCGGAGCGTTTTCGGCGGCTGATCCGCGAGAGCGGACCGATCAGCGTCCAGCAGTTCATGGGCGAGTCGAACGCGCTCTATTACGCCGCGCGCGATCCGCTCGGCGCGACGGGCGATTTCGTTACGGCGCCAGAGATCAGCCAGATGTTCGGGGAGCTGATCGGACTTGCCCTCACCGATCTGTGGCATCGGGCGGGTCGGCCGGAGCTCGTCCACTATGTTGAGCTTGGCCCTGGCCGTGGCACTCTCGCAAGCGATGCGCTGCGGGCCATGGCGCAGCACGGTTTCGCGCCTCAAGTGCATCTGGTGGAGGGATCGCCCGCCTTGCGCCGGGTGCAGCAGGAGGCGGTGCCGGGCGCAGTCTTCCACGACGATCTCGGCAGCCTGCCCGACGATGGTCCGCTGCTTCTGGTTGCCAACGAATTCCTCGATGCGCTGCCGATCCGCCAGCTCGTCCGCACCGAAGCCGGCTGGCGGGAGCGGATGGTGGGGCTGGACGAGGAGGGGGCCTTTGCCTTCTTCGCCGGCAGCAAGCCCATGGACGCGGCTGTTCCGCCCGGCCTTGCCGACGCTGAGCCCGACACAGTTCTCGAGACCTGCCCCGCCGCCGTCGCGGTCGTGGAGGAGGTCGCCCGGCTTCTCGCCCGGCAGGGCGGGGCGGCGCTGTTCATCGATTACGGCCACGCCGAGCCGCGCACCGGCTCCACGCTTCAGGCCGTGCGCCGGCATCAGAAGGTGCATGTCTTCGCCGCCCCCGGCGAGGCGGACCTGACGGCGCATGTCGACTTCGCCGCCGTCGCCGAGGCCGCCCAGGCGCAGGGCGCCCGCTCGCTCGGGACAATGGAGCAGGGTAGCTGGCTCCGCGCTCTGGGGCTGGAGCAACGTGCCGCTGCGCTGTCCGCCCGGTTTCCCGACCGAAGCGAAGAGCTTGCACGTGCGGTCGAACGGCTTGCGGGGCCGGAGCAAATGGGCCTCCTGTTCAAGGCGATGGGCCTTGCCGCCCCCCAATGGCCGGGCCTTGCCGGCTTCCCGACCCCGGAATCCCGCTAGCCCGTTCCACCTGCAAGCCGGGCTCCTGCGCCTGCGGAACGGCTGCCGCCCCCCGACCGTTTCCCCCTGCAAGGTGCCTCGCCACCCGTGCGAGGTCTCGGACATTCGAGGAGCCATGTCATGGGCGAATACGAACCGAACGATTCCCGCAACGTCACCCTCAACACCAGCACAGCGCCGGGAGAGCCGCCCCGCACCGGCCCGCGAGAGGGCGAGGCCCGCGCCCAAAGCCACGTCGAAGGCAAGGAGGGCGCACGCCTGAACCTTGATGGAGGGCGGGTGGACGAGAACGGAAATCCTCTGAGGAGCCAGCAAGCCGGTCAGTCGCAGACCAATGATGGAAGGAACAATCGGTGAGCACGGCAGGCAACTCGCCGAGACACCCCACCCCGTCTCAGGCGCGGCCTGATCAGGTCGGCGGCTCCGACTCGTCCGGCGGCGCCGGATGGGCGGCCGATTTCCCCGCCAACCAGGCGGAGGCCGCTTCAGGCCATGCAACACAGGACCTCCAGAACATGCAGCAGAATGACCCCGAGACAGAGCGCGCCCGTCGCCAGCAGGCCGCAGCGCAGGGCGACGACAATGCACAGCAAGGCCTCGGCTACGGCGCTGAGGATGGCGAGGAGATGCGCGACGCCCCCGACGCCACCGATCCCAGCCAGCGCGGCTATGGCGGCGCGGGCGAGCAGCGCATGAAGAAAATCGACGGCGACAGCTGAGCTGCAACCGCGACGTCGCGGTCGGGCTCATTTCGCTGCGCCCGGCACCGCCATTTTCGCGGCCCAGCCGTTGTTCAGGAAATTGTTGAGGAGACGGATATGACCGATGCCAGCAAAATTCGCGAGCATATGGAAGTGATCGGCGCGGACGGTGTCCATGTGGGCACTGTCGACCATGTCGATGGCGACCGCATCAAGCTGACCAAGAAGGATTCGGGCGCCGACATTGAAGGGGCGCAAGGGCAGCACTCCGGCCACCATCACTACATCTCGCTCGGCCTCGTGGCGGACGTCGAGGGCGATCAGGTCCGCCTCAGCGCCACCGCCGCCAATGCGGTGCTGTTCGAGGAAGAAGAGGGCGATTGACGTAGGGCAGGGCGGCCGCGCCTAGCCGCGCCGCCGCCCCTTGCCGCCGAACCAGGACCCACCGCCCAGCACGGTGATCCCCAGGAAGAAGCCGAAATCGTACCAGCCGCCCGTATTCGGCACGGCATAGACGGCGACGTCATCCCGCACGAGCGACCCGATCCACGAGAACGGGAAGATGAAGCCGTGCCACAAGCCCCACCAGAAGCCTGGCACGTCCGCACCGGCGCTCACCGCTTCCGGCACCTGCCGCGCGCAGGCGGAGAGGATGAGCGCCAGGCCGAGAGCGAGAGCAATGCCGCTTGTTCTGTTCATCCCGGCTCCTCCCCGAAGCTTTCCTGCAGACCGTCAACTCACTGGCAGGCGAGGCACTCCTCATAATCCGTCTTCTCGCCGATCTCGTACTTGGCGAGGTCGGGCGTGTTGTCCGCCTCCACGCCGCCGGCGAAGCCTGCGCGCTGCACGCTCTTGGACCGCAGGTAGTAGAGCGACTTGATGCCCTTCTCCCATGCCTGGAAGTGCAGCATCGCCAGGTCCCACTTGTCGACATCGGCGGGGATGAACAGGTTCAGGCTCTGCGCCTGGTCGATGAAGGGAGCGCGATCGGCCGCGAATTCCAGAAGCCAGCGCTGGTCGATCTCGAAGCTGGTCTTGTAGACCGCCTTCTCCTCCGGCGTCAGGAAGTCGAGGTGCTGGACGGAGCCACCCTTCTCCAGGATCGAGTTCCACACATTGGTGGAATCCTTGCTCTTCGAAGCGAGCAGGCGCTCAAGATAGGGGTTCTTGACCACGAAGCTGCCGGACAGCGTCTTGTGCGTGTAGATGTTCGCCGGGATCGGCTCGATGCAGGCGCTGGTGCCGCCGCAGATGATGCTGATCGACGCGGTCGGCGCGATCGCCATCTTGCAGCTGAAGCGCTCCATAACGCCCACGTCTTCCGCATCGGGACAGGGGCCGCGTTCCTTCGCCAGCACCATGCTCGCCTCGTTCGCCTTGGCGTTGATGTGCTGGAACATGCGCATGTTCCACGCCTTCGCCATCGCGGTCTCAAAGCCGATGCCCTTCATCTGAAGGAAGGAGTGGAAGCCCATCACCCCCATGCCGACGCTGCGCTCGCGCATCGCGGAGTACTTGGCGCGGGCCATCTCTTCCGGCGCGCGGTCGATATAATCCTGCAGCACGTTGTCGAGGAAGCGCATCACATCCTCGATGAAGCGCTTGTCACCCTGCCACTCGTCCCACTTTTCGAGGTTGAGAGACGACAGGCAGCAGACCGCCGTGCGATCATTGCCGAGATGGTCGCGGCCCGTCGGCAGCGTGATCTCGCTGCACAGGTTCGAGGTGGAGACCTTGAGGCCCAGCTCCCGGTGATGCTTCGGCATCATCCGGTTCACCGTGTCGGAGAACACGATATAGGGCTCGCCCGTCGCCAGCCGCGTCTCGACCAGCTTCTGGAACAGCGAGCGCGCATCCACCGTGGCGCGCACGGAGCCGTCCTTCGGGCTCTTCAGATCCCATTTCTCTCCGGCCCGGACCGCTTCCATGAAGGCGTCGGAGATGAGCACGCCGTGGTGCAGGTTCAGCGCCTTGCGGTTGAAGTCGCCGCTCGGCTTACGGATCTCGAGGAACTCCTCGATCTCAGGGTGGCTGACGTCGAGATAGCAGGCGGCCGAGCCGCGCCGCAGCGAGCCCTGGCTGATCGCCAGCGTCAGTGAGTCCATCACCCGGACGAAGGGAATGATGCCGCTGGTCTTGCCGTTGAGGCCCACCGGCTCGCCAATGCCGCGCACATTGCCCCAATAGGTGCCGATGCCGCCGCCCCGGCTCGCCAGCCAGACGTTCTCGTTCCAGGTGTTGACGATGCCTTCCAGGCTGTCGTCAACGCTGTTGAGATAGCAGCTGATCGGCAGGCCGCGATTGGTGCCGCCGTTGGAGAGCACCGGAGTTGCCGGCATGAACCACAGCTTGGAGATGTAGTCGTACAGCCGGCGGGCATGCTCTTCGTCATCGGCATAGGCATCCGCCACCCGCGCGAACAGGTCCTGGAAGTCTTCGCCCGGCAGCAGGTAGCGGTCGCGCAACGTGTCCTTGCCGAACTCCGTCAGCAGCGCGTCGCGCGACGTATCGGTCGGCACGGTGAAGCGCCGCGCGTTGATCGACTTGGAATCCGAAGCAGCGGGCTTCTTGGCGGCGGCGACCGCACGGGTCGCCTCGACCAGCGCACCGGCAGAGGCCTGCGCCACGGCGTCAGCAAACAGGCCGCCCTTATTCAGCGCCTTCGCCTTGGCCTTCACCTTCACCGAGCCTTTTGCCTCGGTTGTCGCGCTATCGCCCTGAAGGTCCATCATCGCCTCGTCGCTGTTCCTGAAATCCATGCCTTGGCGCCCCCTGCTCGATCTGTCGGCGCTGCGACAGCGCCTTCGATGTTCCGCATGCGTTCGAATCAGGCGGCTCGTGCCAACCTATCCCGACGCGTGCCTTCACGGGGAAAAACTTATCCCCATTCTGCTCCACCTCGGGCCTTGCAACAGGCACTTCATGCAGAACAGCTGATCTAGGTATTGTGGGTACGACCCGCAAACCGACCACAAGGGATAGTGAATCGATCCCGGGCTCGGCGCAAGAGGGGGTTCTACGCAAAGGCTTCGGATCGCCCCTCCGCCGCCCGTCTGCGGCGCCCCAAGGTCGGCCCGACGCGTGGAGCGAACAGGGCTTGCGGCTTGCGCAAGAGGAAAGATGAAACTGCGGAAAAATCGCTGCGCCCGGTGACGATCGTCTTCGGCGGAATCGGCAGCATGCCGCGATAATGCGTCGATTGCATGATCCCTCCGGGAGCACATCACGCGTCCGGCCGTTGATCCGGGCAACGCCGGAGGACACATCATGAAGCCGCCTGCCCCAAAGACGCCTCTTTCATCCGAAGAGCTGGCCCGCGATGCCGATGAGGCGGGAATGGAGAGTGATCGTACCACCGGCGCAGGCAGCGACGCGCACCTGCCCGCCAGCGAGGCGGAGGATCTTGCCCGGGACGAGCCGAAGCGGCCGCAGCCCGATCGCGCGCTGACGGAGCTGCCGCCGGGCTGATTTGCGGCGCGATGCCACCCGGTTGCGGCGCCGTTTCCATCCGCTGCAACAGCCTTCCAGACCGTTGCAAACCTCTTCCAACCCCTTTCAAGGACGATGCAAATGCTGATCAAACTCGCCGCGCTGGGTGCGCTGGGATATGCCGGTTACCGCTACTTCACCTCTGAGCAGGCGAAGGCACCGCGGACCGTTCCGGAAGAGAACCTCGTTGCCGGTGGCCCTCTCAGCAGTTCGGCGACTGTGCAGCATTCGCCTGATGCGCCTACCGCCAGCGAAGAGCGTGAAACCCTGTAACGGCGAGTCAGTGATTCGCGGGGTTACGGCACCAGCACCGTGTCCCGCGCCACCTCGTCCGTTTCCGGATAATCGAGCGTGAAGTGCAGCCCCCGGCTCTCGTGCCGCTTGAGGGCGCTGCGCACGATCAGGTCGGCGCATTGCAGCAGGTTGCGTAGTTCGATCAGGTCCGTGGTCACGCGGAAGTGGCCGTAATAATCCTCGACCTCCTCGTTGAGCAGCTTGATGCGGTGCGCGGCCCTCTCCAGCCGCTTGGTGGTGCGCACGATGCCGACATAGTTCCACATGAAGCGGCGGATCTCGGTCCAGTTCTGCCGGATCACCACCTCCTCGTCGGATTCGGTCACGCGACTCTCGTCCCACTCGCGGATCGCGGGCGGCGCATCGAAGCTGCTCCAGCGGGCGAGGATATCCCGCGCCGCTGCTTCGCCGAAGACGAAGCATTCGAGCAGGCTGTTGGAGGCGAGGCGGTTGGCCCCGTGCAGGCCGCTCTCGGTGCATTCCCCCGCGGCATAGAGGCCGGGCAGGTCGGTCCGGCCGGCAAGGTCGATCAGGATGCCGCCGCAGGTGTAGTGCTGCGCGGGCACGACGGGAATCGGCTGGCGCGTCATGTCGATGCCCAGGCCGAGCAGCTTTTCATGGATCGTCGGGAAGTGCTCCCTCACGAATTCGGGCGGCATGTGGCTGATGTCGAGATGGACGTAGTCGAGGCCGAAGCGCTTGATCTCCGCATCGATGGCTCTCGCCACGATGTCACGTGGCGCAAGCTCCATCCGCTCCGGATCATATTGCTCCATGAACCGGTCCCCGGTGCGCGGGTTGATCAGCCGCCCGCCCTCTCCGCGCACGGCTTCGGTGATGAGGAAGTTCTTGACCGAAAGATTGTAGAGGCAGGTCGGGTGGAACTGCATCATCTCCATGTTGGAGACGCGCGCGCCCGCCCGCCAGGCCATCGCAATTCCGTCGCCAGTGGCGCCGCGCGGCGCGGTCGAGAATTGGTACACCCGCCCCGCGCCCCCGGCGGCCAGGATCGTCGCCCGCGCGGTGTAGGCCGCGACCTCGCCCGTGAGGGTGTCCAGCGCGTAGACCCCCCAGACACGGCCTGAGCCGGAATAGCGCTCCTCGTTGCGGCCGGTGATGAGGTCGATGCAGGTGCGATCAGCGAGGAGGGTGATGTTCGGATTTTCCTCCGCCGCCTTTAGCAGCGCGGCCTGCACCGCCCATCCCGTCGCGTCCGCGACATGGACGATCCGCCGATGCGAATGCCCGCCCTCCCGCGTCAGGTGGAGCACCCCCTCATGCCGGTTGAACGGCACGCCCAGCTCACACAGCCGGTCAATCGCCTCGGGCGCTTGGCCGACCACGAACTCGACCGTCTCTCGCCGGTTAAGCCCGGCGCCGGCGACCATCGTGTCGCGAATGTGGTCCTCGAACGTGTCTCCCGTATCGAGCACGGCGGCGATCCCGCCCTGCGCCCAGGCGGTCGAGCCGCTCTTCAGCGAGCCCTTCGCGAGCACGAGGACCTTCAGCTCCTGCGCCAATGTGAGAGCAGCCGTCAGCCCCGCCGCGCCGGAGCCGATGATCAGGACGTCAAATTCGTGTCGCGCCGTCGCCATGGCGAAGCGTCATGGCGGGAGAGGAAGCGCGCTGCAAGCAAGAGCCGGCTAGCGGAAAGCCTCAGGCCGCGTCGCGCGCCTGCATCGTCAGCTGAACGAACACGTCCTCCAGGTCAGCCTCGCGCGTGGTGACATCCTCGATCGCGTAGCCCTGCTGCTGCACGGCGGCGAGCACTTGTCCGGCGCTGGACTTGTCGCGATCGAAGGTGATCTCCAGCGTCCGCGGATCTGTCACCACCGCCTTGCAGAAGGCGCTGTCGCTCGGCAGTCCTGCGAGATCCCGGTCCACGGTGACCCGCACGATTTTTTCGCGCGCCATGCCGACCAGTTCGCGCGTGGGCTTGTTGGCGATAAGTTCGCCATGGTTGATGATGGCGATCCTCTCACACAGCTGTTCCGCCTCTTCGAGATAGTGCGTGGTGAGGACCACAGTCACACCTTCGCGGTTCAGCTCGGTGACGAGTTCCCACAGCTGGCGGCGCAGTTCCACGTCCACGCCGGCTGTCGGCTCGTCCAGCACCAGGATCGGCGGCTGGTGGACCATCGCCTTGGCGATCAGCAGCCGCCGCTTCATGCCGCCCGACAAGGACCGGGCATAGGCATCACGCTTGTCCGACAGGTGCACGGCACGCAGCAGCTCTTCCGAGCGGCGCAGCGCCTTGGCGACGCCATACATGCCGGCCTGGTTTTCCAGCACCTCGAACGGGGTGAAGAACGGGTCGAACACGATCTCCTGCGGGACGATGCCGATCGACAGCTTCGCATTGCGGTGGTCCCGATCGATGTCGTGGCCCCAGATGCGGATCGTGCCGCTGGTCTTCATCACGAGGCCAGCCATGATGTTGATCAGCGTGGACTTGCCCGCGCCGTTCGGACCCAGCAGGCCGAAGATGCCGCCCTCTGGCACGTCGAAGCTCACACCCTTCAGCGCGAGCTTGGCCGGTGCATTCTTCTGCGCCGCATATTCCTTGACGAGGTCGCGGATTTCGAGGGCTGGAGCGGCGTCTGACATGAGCGCGCATGTGGCGAAGCGCGGCCTTCGCGTAAAGGGGCGCGTAAAGGGCCGCGCGAGGGTGTCGGCAGGGATTGCGGCGGGACAGGAGCGGCGATAGTGCTTCGCGCCATGCAGGATCCGCCAGAAATCACCAAGGTCGAGACCCACACCGTCTGGTGCGACGGTTCCGGAGACATTCGCGGCGGCCCGAATATTCGCCCGGCCGCGCTGGGTCATCCGCGCGTCTATTATCAGATCGACGAGAAGGGGTTCGTCGATTGCGGATATTGCGACCGCCGCTTCATTCTGATCGGTGGTCCGGCAGATGACGAGTCGGAGCGCGGCGATGATCGGAGCTTGCATGAGCTATCGCCCGGCCATCTGCCGGAACCGGCACCCGGCGGCGCGCCGGGAGAAGGCCTCGGAGGGCACGATCGACAAGGCGGGCAGTCCGGGACGCACCTCGCGTAAAGGTCAGCGCAGGTTAACTCCGTCTTCTGTAGGGAAGCCGCAGAACGGAGATTTTGCCATGAAGACCATTGCAACGATTCTTGCCGCGACTGCATTGGCGTTGACTGGAGCCGCGGCCTCTGCCCAGACTCTGGCGGAGAAGGGCGAGGCGCGCCTCGCGAAGATCCTCGAGGGCCGTGTGGCGGGCGAGCCCGTCAGCTGCATCCCCGCGCCGCGGAGCAACCGTCTTGAAGTGATCGAACATGTCGGCGTCGTCTACGATGCGGGGAAGACGATCTACGTCGCCCGGCCACAGGACCCGAAGGTGCTCGGCCGCCACGATGCGCTCATCGTCGAGCGCATTGGCAGCCAGCTGTGCAAGCAGGACGTGACCCGCACCTTCGACCGCAACCTGGGCTTCACGACAGGCGTCGTGTTCCTGAGCGATTTCGTGCCTTACACGAAGCCTGACGCGGGCTGAGTGCTGGCGACCGGGTAGCGTGCTGGTTAAACGGCGCTGGGCGGCGGAACTGCTGCATCTGTGGTTCCACCGCCTGCGGCCGGTCGACTGGTTTGCGGTCAATGAGCGAGTAGATACCGAACTCCGCCGCCGCTTTTCGCGCGAGTTGGCCATGCTTTCTGGCCGCCCCGCCCGCGAGTTTCTGAGCGATCCGCAGACGGCGCTCGCCGCGGTGCTGCTGTTCGACCAGCTGCCGCGCAATCTCTTTCGCGGCACGCCGCGGGCATTCGCGACTGATTCGTTGGCCAGAGAGATCACCCTCGGCGCGATGGAGCGCGGCTTCGATGCCGCTCTTACCCGGCGGGAGCGTCAGTTTCTCGCCATGCCGCTGATGCACAGCGAGGACGTGGCCGACCAGCGGGCCTCAGTGCGCTACTTCGCGCGGCTCGGGCCCGGCTTCGGCTGGGAGTTCGCCCGTACCCACCATTCTGTCGTGGCGCGCTTCGGCCGCTTTCCGCACCGCAACGCAGTGCTCGGGCGGAAGAGCACACCGGCCGAGGAGCGGGCGGTGGAGGCGGGGTTCAGGTGGTAGGAAGCTCGCGTGCGAAACGGTAGCTTGTACGTTCGTAGCCGAGCCGTTCATAGAAGGCATGGGCAGCGGTTCGGCGCAAATTGCTGCTGACTTCGACCATGTAGCAGCCGCTCTCGGCCAGTGCCTGCTCGACGGCGTTGACCAGGCGGGCCCCGATCCCCTGGCCGCGCAGAGCCTCGTCCACCACCATCATCGAGATACGGCCAACCGGCGCGGGCCGATGCAGCACGTGCATTGTCGAGGTGCTGACGCAACCCACAACATCTCCTGCAAGCTCAGCGACGAGGACCAGATGGCCCTGCTGGCCAATCGCCGTGAGGCGCTCAACCGCCTGAAGAGGGGAGACGGCATAACCGAGTTGGTGGATCAAGCCAGCGAGCGCCTCCGCATCCTCCGCTTGCGCGGGGCGGATGCGCAGCTATCTCACTCCCATTCGATGGTGCCGGGCGGCTTGCTGGTGTAATCGTAGACCACGCGGTTGATGCCGCGCACTTCGTTCACGATGCGAGTCGCGACCCGTCCGAGGAACTGCGCGTCGAACGGGTAGACGTCGGCTGTCATGCCGTCCGTGCTGGTGACCGCTCGCAGCGCGCAGACGGAATCATAGGTGCGATAGTCCCCCATGACGCCCACGGTCCGGACCGGCAGCAGCACCGCGAATGCCTGCCAGATGGCATCGTAAAGTCCTGCGTTGCGAATCTCTTCGAGATAGATCGCGTCGGCCTTGCGCAGAATGTCGCACCGTTCTTTCGACACCTCTCCCGGAATGCGGATGGCGAGGCCGGGGCCGGGGAAGGGATGGCGGCCGACGAAAATCTCCGGCAGACCTAACTCGCGGCCGAGCTCTCGTACCTCGTCCTTGAACAGCTCCCGCAGGGGCTCGACTAGGGCCATGTTCATGCGTTCCGGCAGACCGCCGACATTGTGGTGGCTCTTGATGGTGACCGAAGGCCCGCCGGTGAAGCTGACGCTCTCGATTACGTCCGGGTAAAGGGTGCCCTGCGCGAGGAAATCGGCGCCGCCGATCTTCTTCGCCTCCTCCTCGAAAACGTCGATGAAGGTCTTGCCGATGAACTTGCGCTTGGCCTCCGGGTCCGTCAGCCCGGCGAGGCCGGAGAGGAACAGCTCTTCCGCCTGCACATGCACCAGCGGGATATTGTAGTGCCCGCGGAACAGGCCCACGACCTGGTCCGCCTCCCCCTGCCGCAGCAGGCCGTGATCCACGAAGACGCAGGTCAGCTGCTCGCCGATCGCCTCGTGGATCAGCACTGCGGCAACAGCGGAGTCGACGCCGCCGGAAAGGCCGCAGATCACGCGACGGTCCCCCACCTGGGCGCGGATTTCCTCGATTTTGGTCTTGCGGAACTCCGCCATGGTCCAATCGCCCGGGCAGCCGCAGACATGGCGCACGAAATTGCGCAGAAGCCGAGCGCCATCGGGTGTGTGCATCACCTCCGGGTGGAACTGCGTGCCGTAATAGCACCGCTCATCATCCGCGATCACCGCGAAAGGCGCGCCGTCGCTGGTAGCGACGATGCGGAAGCCCGGCGCGAAGCGGGTCACCTTGTCGCCGTGGCTCATCCACACCTGGTGCCGCTCACCCACCTGCCACAGCCCGTCGAACAGGACGCAGTCTTCCGTTACGGTAAGGAAGGCGCGGCCGAACTCGCCGCCCTCGCCGGTCTCGTGTCCCGGCCGCACTTCGCCGCCGAGTTGGCTGGTCATGACCTGCTGGCCGTAGCAGATGCCGAGGATCGGCAAGCCACTGTCGAACAGCGCTTGCGGGGCGCGGGGCGATCCTTCCTCCGGCACACTGGCGGGAGAACCTGAGAAGATGATGCCCTTGGGCTTCAACCGGGCGAAGGCCTCTTCCGCCTGCGTGAAGGGAGCGATCTCCGAATAGACGCCGGCCTCCCGTACCCGGCGGGCGATCAACTGAGTCACCTGGCTGCCGAAGTCCACGATCAGGATCGTGTCCGGTTGGCGGGTATCCGAAGGGGCGGAATCGAGAGCGTCGCGCATGGTCATGCCGGGCCGTTAGGCGGAGCGATCCGCCACTGTCCAGCGGCAGCCTCAACCCGTTCGCGTATCCTCGAGGGCTCAGTACCTCCAGTACCTGCTAATCCGTGGTAAAAACTTCTGGTGCAAAAAGCGCAACGGCCGTTTACCCCTTCGCATTTGCAGCATGTCCATGATGCAGTGCACATAAAGGCTGACAGAGCAACTCAGTCCGGATGTCCCCGCAAAGGCGACGGATCAGCAGTGAAAGGGGTCGATCATGCACAAGTCGCTTCTCATCGTTCTCGCCGCCGCCGCAGTCCCCGGCTCGGCCATTGCCGCCGCGCCAGGTGTTGAGGCAGAGACTGTTGCAGTCGGGATCGTCTATTCCGACCTCGCTCTGGACAAGCGCGCGGGTGCGGAGACGCTCGGCCGCCGCGTCGAAGCCGCCATCCAGACAGTCTGCGCTCGTCCCACTACCATGCGCGATCTTAAGGCAATGCGCGCTTGGGAGGAGTGCCGTCAGACGGCGCGGAACCAGGCGCGGGAGCAGATCGCGCCCGTGGTAGCTTACAGCCAGGTAGCGATCGCCGATCGTTTCTGACCGGCAATCCCTTGGCGATACCGCTCGGGTCACTGGGTAGAAAGCACCTGTTGCACGTTCTGCAACACATGTCGAAGTTTTCGCATTTGAACAATAATATGTCGCAACCGATAGGCCAGCGACAGGCGAGCGCCGCATCTGCAGCGGCGCTCTCGCGACAGGAGATATTATGGGCAAGTTCATCAAGCGGGCCATCGAGGCTTACATCGAGAGTGCCGGGAGCTACCGCCTTCCGATGATCTGGACCTTCTGAAGGCTCCAGGCCGAACGGTACAAAGCGGCGGCCGCTCCTCAGTTGAGCGGCCGTCTTGCTGTCTGAGGTCCCGCTCGAGATCCTCTCCTCGCCGCCCTCCTCCACACAAGCTGTGGAGGACCCCAGCCTTAACTTTCCTTATCCCCCGCTGATTCCTATATACTGACATATGACGGATAGCGGCGACACCACCACCAAGCGCAACGGCTACGGCGCGGACTCGATCAAGGTTCTCAAGGGCCTCGATGCGGTCCGCAAGCGGCCTGGCATGTATATCGGCGATACGGACGACGGCTCCGGCCTGCACCACATGGTGTACGAGGTCTCTGACAACGCCATCGATGAGGCTTTGGCCGGCCATTGCGACCGGGTGCTGATCGAGCTGAATGCCGACGGTTCGGTCAGCGTGGAGGATAACGGCCGCGGTATCCCGGTCGACATTCACAAGGAGGAAGGCGTCTCTGCCGCTGAGGTTATCATGACCCAGCTCCATGCCGGTGGTAAGTTCGAGAACACCAGTGAGGACAACGCCTACAAGGTTTCAGGCGGCCTTCACGGTGTGGGCGTCTCGGTCGTCAATGCGCTCTCCGAATGGCTGGAGCTGACCGTCTGGCGCGACGGCAAGGAGCACTGGATCCGGTTCGAGCATGGCGATTCCGTCGGCCCGCTGAAGGTGGTGGGAGACGCGCCGCCGGTCGACTCGAACGGGGATGATAACGGCCTCAAGAAGGGCACCCGCGTCACCTTCAAGTTCAGCGAAGAGACCTTCAAGAACGTCACCGACTACGATTTCGAGAAGCTCGAGCATCGCTATCGCGAGCTCGCCTTCCTCAATTCGGGCGTGCGGATCATCCTGCGCGACACGCGGCATGACGAGCCTGTGGAGCACGAGCTTTATTACGAAGGCGGCATCGCGGCCTTCGTGAAGTATCTCGACCGCAACAAGCAGGCGTTGATCGCGGAGCCGATCTCCGTTTCGGCCGAGAAGGACGGCATCGGCATCGACGTCGCTCTTGAATGGAATGATTCCTATTACGAGAACGTCCTCACCTTCACCAACAACATCCCGCAGCGCGATGGCGGCACCCACCTAGCCGCTTTCCGGGCCGCGCTGACGCGCACGCTCAACAATTACTCCAACGCATCCGGCATGATGAAGAAGGAGAAGGTGACGCTCTCCGGCGAAGACATGCGCGAGGGGCTGACGGCGATCGTGAGTGTCAAGCTGCCGGACCCCAAGTTCGGCTCCCAGACCAAGGATAAGCTGGTCAGCTCCGAAGTGCGCCAGCCGCTCGAGAGCCTGATGGGCGAGAAGATGACGGAGTGGCTGGAAGAAAATCCGGCCGACGCCAAGGCCATCGTCCAGAAGATCATCGACGCCGCCGCCGCGCGCGAAGCGGCGCGCCGTGCGCGCGAGCTGACCCGGCGCAAGGGGGTGATGGACATCGCCAGCCTGCCCGGCAAGCTCGCCGACTGCCAGGAGCGCGATCCGTCCAAGTCCGAACTCTTCCTGGTGGAGGGCGATTCGGCCGGCGGCTCCGCCAAGCAGGGACGTGACCGGCACTATCAGGCCATCCTCCCACTGCGCGGCAAGATCCTGAACGTGGAACGCGCGCGGTTCGACCGGATCATCTCCTCCAAGGAGGTCGGCACGCTGGTGCAGGCCATGGGCACCGGCATCCGCGACGAGTTCAACCTCGGCAAGCTGCGCTACCACAAGATCGTCATCATGACGGACGCCGACGTGGACGGCGCGCATATCCGCACGCTGCTGCTGACCTTCTTCCATCGCCAGATGCCGGAGATCGTGAAGGCCGGGCACCTCTTCATCGCCCAGCCGCCGCTGTACAAGGTCAGCAAGGGCCGCTCCGAGGTCTATCTGAAGGACCAGGCAGGGCTGGACCGGTATCTTGTTGAAGCCGGGCTGCAGGGCCGTGTGCTGGAAACGCAGGGGGGCGCCCGGGGCGGCGCGGAGCTCTCCGAACTTGTCGAGCACGCTCTCAGGATGAAGAGCCTGATCGGCTTCGTGCCGCGCAAATACGATCCGCACGTGGTGGAGGCGATGGCTTTGGCCGGCGCGCTCGCCCCGGATCTGGACGCGGATGCCCGCCGCACCGCGCTTGAGCGCGCAGCCGCGCAGCTCCAGATGGGAGATCCGGAGGCGATCTGGTCCGCCAGCCTGCCAGAGGAAGGACCGGTTCGCTTCGACCGCACCTGGCGCGGCGTCACCGACACGCACCTGATCGAGCGCAGCTTCCTCGGCAGCGCGGAGGCGCGCAAGCTGCACGCCCGCGCGTCTGAGCAGGCGGAGGTCTATGCCGCCCCCTCACGCTTCACCAAGAGCACAGCGCAACTGGACCCTGAGCCAGAAACGGCCGTGGACGCTGAGGTGACAGAGGGCGAGGCTGAAACGGCTACGCCAGTTGCCATGGAAGGAGCGATCACTCGGCCCAGCCAACTGCTGGAGGCGGTGCTTGCCGCAGGCCGCAAGGGATTGTCCATCCAACGCTACAAGGGTCTTGGCGAGATGAACGCGGAGCAGTTGTGGGAGACCACGCTGGACCCGGACAACCGCGCTCTGTTGCAGGTGAAGGTGGAAGATGCCGACGTCACGGACGAGATCTTCACCCGCCTGATGGGCGATCTGGTTGAACCCCGCCGCGATTTTATCCAGGAAAACGCTCTGAACGTTGCAAATCTGGACGTCTGATCGGGAGGGGGCTCAAGAACGGCGCGGTTGCGCCGTGTCCTGACCGCGTGAGCTTGCCCATGCGGTCAGGGAAGTTCCTGCCAGGTCCCCTTCAACGACAGGCTAGGCTTCCCGGAGCGACGCCTGCGGTTTGAAGTCGGACTTCGCCCTCACCCGCGCAAGCTCTCCAGCCGCTGGAGATATCGGGCAACGGTGTCAATCTCGATGTTGAGCTGTGAGCCCTGCGCGATTTCACCCAAAGTCGTCACCTCCGCGGTGTGAGGGATGACGTTGACGGTGAATTCCACGCTGCCGTCAGCGCGGTCCATCACCTCGTTGACGGTGAGCGAGACTCCGTCCAGCGCGACGGAGCCCTTGGGCGCGATGAAGGGCGCGAGTGCCTGCGGCGCCCGGACGCAGAGGCGGGTTGAATCCCCCACCGGCTCCCAATCAGCAACAATCCCGACCGCGTCGACATGGCCGGAGACGATGTGGCCGCCGAGCTCGTCGCCCACCTTGAGGGACTGCTCCAGGTTGAGCATGCGACCGGTGCGCCACATGCCCTTGGCGGTGCGGCTCTCCGTCTCAGCCGAGACATCGACGGCGAACCAGGACTTGCCGGTCTGTCCGCCGCGCTCGACCACCGTCAGGCAGACGCCGGAGCAGGCAATGGAGGCGCCTATGGCGATGGCAGCCGGGTCGAAGGGGCAGGCGATGCGGACATGAAGGTCGCCGCGCTGCTCCACGCTCTCGATTGTGCCGATGGCGGTGACGATGCCGGTAAACATGAGGCCTTCTAACGCGCGCGTTCGTAGATTTCGAGCGT
Source organism: uncultured Erythrobacteraceae bacterium (assembly GCA_966251025.1). Classification (GTDB taxonomy): domain Bacteria; phylum Pseudomonadota; class Alphaproteobacteria; order Sphingomonadales; family Sphingomonadaceae; genus Croceibacterium. The sequence continues at coordinate 70,575 of CBINJM010000016.1, forward strand.
GTCGGGCGCAAAGGTGCGACGATCGACAAGGCGCCACTGCCCGTGCGCTTCCGCTAGCGAGCGAAGGCCGAGATCGCCGAGGCCCGGCAGCCCGCCGCCGATGAGGATGGGCGCGCGATAGAGCAGCAGGCGATCTACCAAGCCGCCGGAAAGAAAGCTGGCGGCGGCGGCGGCTCCGCCTTCCACTAGGAGGTATTGCACGTCCGGCAATTCTCGAATGCCCGACGGCTCGGAGAGGGCGGTCCAGCCTTCCGGTGCGGGAGCCCGGGTAAGAACCAGCCGGCGAGGGCTTCGCTTCTCCAGCTCCGGAAGACGTACGTCGAGCGCAGGAGCGTCCGCGCGGAGGGTGCCGCCTCCGACGAGGATCGCGTCGGCGCGTGCCCGCTCTCTATGCGCATGAGCGCGAGCGGCGGCGCCGGTGATCCAGCGGCTCTCTCGCGTTGCGGTGGCGATGAAGCCATCGAGGGAAGTGGCGAGCTTCAGGGTGACGTGCGGCCGCCCCTGCCGCCGCTGGGCGAGATAGCCGGCGAGGCTTTCCCTGGCTGCCGGGTGATCGACGCATTCGGCGGCGATGCCCGCATCGCGCAGTCGAGACAGGCCCTGGCCGGCCGTGCGTGGGTCAGGATCGGTCACCCCGACGACAACACGGGCCAAGCCAGCTTCAACGATGATGTCGGCACAGGCGGGGCCGCGTTGGGAGAGGTGGGCACAGGGCTCAAGTGTCACGTAAAGCGTCGCGCCCCGTGCTGCCTCGCCGGCTTCAGCCAAAGCTCCCGCTTCCGCATGAGGGCGCCCGCCGGCCTGCGTCCACCCCCGCCCGACTGCCATTCCGTCGCGTACAACAATGGCGCCGACGGCAGGGTTGGGCCGGCTGAGCGGGCGCGCGCGCTCGGCCAGGCAGGAAGCCGCAGCGAGCCAGCGACAATCGCTGTTGCTAGTTGGCAGAGCGCTGGGCCTGCGGAGCGGCGGCCGGTGGCTGCGCGGCTGCTGCTGCGGCTTCCTCGGCGGCCTGTTCCCGCGCGATCTCCGCCTCCATCGCGTCGACATCAACCCCGGTGGCGCGGCCAAGCTGGCGATAGAGTTCCTTGCGGCGTTCCTCCCGCGCAGCCCGCTGTGCGGCAAGCTCCTCCTTGCGTTTCTGGTTGGCGAGGTTGGAGGCCAGAATTTCCTCGTCCGTCCGGTCAGGCGCGTAGGTGGTGATCCAGGTGACTTGTGGTGGCTGCGGAGCCACTCGCTGGTCTTCCGGGATGAACACCATCAGGATCGCAAAGGTCGCGGCGATGGACACAGCCATCACGCGCCAGCGATAGGGATTCGGCTGCTGCCACTCGTGCGCGAAATCCACGACCGCGCGACGGGGCGATATTCGGCGCCAGAAGCTCATGAGGCGAAGATAGGCGCGCCCGGCGGGCCGCGCCAGTGCCGTTCAATCTTGCACACGGTCAAGGCTGTGAGGCTTCGGCACGATATGTAGTGAGCGGACGGCCGCTCGTCGCGAGCCCCTCTTAGCCGAAGGCCGCGTAGAGCGTCCGCCCCTCCTGTCGGAGCCAACGGTCGGCGGCGGCAAGGTCGTCCTCGTACAAGCGCGTGAGGAGAGCATGGAAGGCCGGCGAATGGTCAAAATGGACGAGATGCGCGACCTCGTGCGCCACGACAGAGCGACGGACAAAGTCCGGCCCCTGCACCAGCCGCCAGTTGATCCGCACGGAGCCGCGGCTGGAGCAGCTGCCCCAGCGCCGCTGTGCACACGACAGGCGAAGATCAGGCGCTGTCACGCCTGCAAGGGTGCAATAGTGAGACAGGTCGGCTCCGCAGAGGCGCAGCGCCTCGCTCTCCAGCCAGCGGCGCAGGCGGGATGGCACTGCGTTTTCTGTGCCGCCGAGCATGACGCGTCCGTCCTCCACTTGCGGGCTGCGCTTGTGGCGAGCGTCCCACTCGATGCGGAGCTGTTGCCCACGATATAGCAGCGTGCCGCCCGGCAGTACGGGCGCAGAGCGGGGGATGGTGGCGATCTGCTGGGCCAGCCAGTCACGTCGGCTGTTTACGAAAGCCAGCGCGTCCATCGTGCGGCCCCAGCGCGGAAGGGTGATGCGGACCTCGCTTCCATCAGGGGCGAGCCGCATGGTGAGCCGAGTCGCGCGGGGATGGCGGCGGATCGAAAGGGGGATGTCCTGCCCGCCGATCGCTACGGTCTGGGGAACGGCCCCCTGCCGCAGCCAATCGATCATGGCTGCTCCCACTCCACCAGATGGTGTTCCAGAGGCCCGGCATCCGTTTCGCTGATGACGCGGCCTTTCACGCTGGCGCCGGACTGCTCCATCGCCTGTGTATCTCCCGTCAGCAGGGGGTGCCATTCAGGCAGCGGGCGGTTATCGGCGCGGTGCTTGTAGGCGCAGGTTTCTGGAAGCCAGGGCACACGGGCGACGAGATGCGGTGTCAGTCGCAGGCAATCAGGCACGAACGCCTTGCGGTGGCGATAGTCGCGGCAGCGGCCCGTCGCGGTGTCGAGAAGGCGGCAGGCGACGTTGGTCTCGAGGACCTCGCCGGTCTCTTCATCCTCCAGCTTGTGGAGGCAGCAGCGGCCGCAACCGTCGCACAGCGCCTCCCATTCCGGGCGGGTGAGGGCGGTGAGCGGCAGCTCCCAGAAGCGGTCCCTCAGCTCACCCACCGTTCCAACTCCGCGGCCACGGCATCCCCGCCCTGTTCGACGGGCAGCAGCGCGATGGGTTCGCCGTTGCGGCCCATGAGGAAGGCAGCGCGGCTGTGGTCCATCAGATAGCCGCCCGGCCCTTCCTCACCCTTGGAATAGTAGACGGCGAAAGCTTTGGCCGCCTGGTCGATTTGCTCGGATGTGCCGGTGAGGCCGACAAGGTCGTCGGAGAAGGCGGAAGTGAACTCGCCCACCACCTGCGGCGTGTCACGGGCCGGGTCGATTGTGATGAAGATCGGCGTAACCTCAGCGGCCAGCTCAGGCTCAGCCTCGCGAAATTTGTTGTAGCCCTGCATCATGCGCTGCACGTCATAGGGGCACACATCCGGGCAATAGGCATAGCCGAAATAGACGATGCGGTACTTGCCGGCGAAATCGTCCCAACGCACCGGCTTGCCACTGGTATTCACCAGCTCGAACGGGCCGCCGATCTGCGCCCCCGCAAGCGGCGCCTCCGCCGTGCCCGAGTTCGAGGAGCCGCAGGCGGACAGCAGGCCGAGCGCCAGTGCGGCAGCCAGAAAACGGAACGAAGGCAGGGTCATGGCGCGCCGGTTCATGCTCTGCTAACGGCGGCAGGACAAGGGCTGAATCAGGCGGTGAGCGCACCAGGTGCGCTTTCCAGCGGAACGGCAAGGAGGATGGACGAGTGACAGGCCGCGCGGGCGGAGCGATCATGGAGGCGGCGGGGCTGATGGCGAAGCTCCGCGCAGGCGCAATGGCGGCCGTGCTGCTGGTATTTGCCGCGCTTTCGATCTGGGCAGGACCTGCGGCGGCGCAGAATTATTCCGACGGCTACAAGTTCCTCCAGGCAGTCGAGAAGAAGGACGGCGAGGCAGCGATGGAGCTGCTGGACGCGCCCGGCTCCACCGTCATCAACGCGCGTGATGTCGCCAACGGCCGCACAGCTCTGCATATCGCAGTCGAGCGGCGGGATATGACCTGGCTCAACTTCCTGACACAGCGCCGCGCCAACCCGAACCTTGCGGACAATCGGGGCGTGACCCCGCTGATGCGCGCAACCCAATTGGGGTTCCACGAGGGGATTGCGGCGCTGGTCAAGGCAGGGGCGCGGGTGGACGAGCCCAACTCCGCAGGGGAGACCCCGCTGATCTCCGCAGTACATCGCCGTGACATCCCGCTGATGCGCGTCCTGCTGGAAGCGGGCGCCAACCCGGACCGGACGGACAATTCCGGGCGCTCCGCTCGCGACTATGCCATGCTTGATGGGCCGCAGAGCAGCGTGATGACGGAGATCGAGCGCAGCGCCAAGACTGAGGGCGGAAGCCGGGGCTCCGGCGAAGTTTACGGACCCAGCCTGTGAGCATGGGCGCAGCCGGAGCGGGAGAGGACCGCACGCTGGACGAACTCCGCCTCGCCCTCGCGCCGGAGATCGCCTCAGCGGCCGCCTTTGACGGCTGGACGGACGCAGCTCTGGAACAGGCGGCCTCCCGCGCCGGAGTGCCGCTGGCGGTGGCAAGGCTCGCTTTTGCAGGCGGGCCGATGGACATGATCGCGGCCTGGATTGCCTCGATTGACGCCCAGATGGAGAAGGTCTTCGCGGCCGGCACGCTCGATTCGATGAAGATCCGCGACCGCATCCGTACGCTGGTGCTGTTCCGGCTGGATGCCGTGGCGGGGCGGAAGGAGGCACTGCGCCGGGCGCTGGCCATCATGGCGCTGCCCACCAATGTGCCTCGCGCCCTGCGGACGGCGTGGAACAGCGCGGATGTGATGTGGCGCCTCGCCGGCGATACGGCCACCGACTACAATCACTACACCAAGCGCACGCTGCTGGCGGGAATCTACTCGTCCACCCTGGCTGTCTTTATCGGCGACGAGAGTGAGCATCAGACGGAAACGCGCGCCTTTCTCGATCGCCGAATCGATGACGTCATGCGGTTCGAGAAGGCGAAAGGGCAGGTGCTGCGCGGCCGTGAGGGGTTCGATCTCGTCCGGTTTCTCGGTCGCCTGCGCTATCCCGAGCGGTCAACCTTTGGCGGACAATAGCGTCCAAGCGCGAACGGTGGCCCGCGACGGCGGTAATATGGAACTTTGTCGGCCGATCAGGTCAGCAACAGCACGATCGGGGCCCAGCATGCCAGCCCCAAGCCGACGATGATCGCAATCCGCACCGGCATTGGAAACTTGTCTGCGCTGTCATGACCCGCACCGCCTGTTTCAGGTCTGGTGGCCGGCACTGTGATCGCCGGATGAAACGCTGAACTTGCCACCGTTATGTTCTCCTGCTCCCCGTTTTGACACCGAAACGGTTTATTAATCGGACAGTTCCGAAACATCGTTAACGTGCATGGTGGCGCAGCTCTCATCGGGATTCAACTCTGCACTAATGAGAACCAGTTGCAAATACCGGCGCGGTCTGGCACCGCACGGGCGTGAATGACTCCATGACTCTCGACCTGCTGCCTCCGCGCCGCCCGGCCCGGATCGTGGCTGTGCAATGGGACCTGCTCTCGCCGGACGAGGCCAAGCGGCTGCGCACTCTGGGGATTGACGAGGGGGCACAGGTGACGGTCGCCCATCGCGGCATCTTCTCCGGGCGTGATCCGCTGGCGCTTGAGATCGGGCGCATGACAGTGGCGCTGCGCCGCGTGCATGCCCGCGCAGTCACGGTGCAGGAAGGGGCCGAGCAGGTGGTGGAACGAGCATGAGCAAGCTTCGGACCGCCGCGCTCGTCGGCAACCCCAATGCAGGCAAGAGCGCCCTGTTCAACGCGCTGACCGGCGCGCGGCAGAAGATCGCCAATTACCCCGGCGTGACAGTGGAGCGAAAGGCCGGCCGCCTGACTCTGCCCACCGGTGAGCCGCTGAACCTCGTCGACCTCCCCGGCAGCTATTCGCTGGACCCGGCGAGCCCTGACGAAGAGGTGACGCGCAAGGTCGTGCTGGGCGAGTTCCCGGGCGAGGCCATGCCGGACATCCTGGTGCTGGTGGTGGATGCCGCCAATCTGGAACAGCATCTCGTCTTCGCGCAGGAGCTGATCGCGCTAGGCCGCCCCTGCGTGGTCGCGCTCAACATGGTCGACCTGGCGGAGCGGGATGGTCTGGTGATCGACCCGCGGGCGCTGGAGCAATCGCTCGGCGTGCCGGTGATCGCCACGGTCGCTGTGCGCAAGCGGGGGCTGGACGGCCTGCTCGAGGCGATCGCGAACATGCCCGCGCAGGAGCAGCACGTTGGCCCGGCGTCACCGACGTCGCAGGCGTCGATGTCGGAGCGGCGACAGGCGGCGCGGAAGATGGCGCGCGGCGCCGTGCTGTCGGAAAGCAGGGAGCATCGGCTGCATGCGCGGCTCGACCGGGTGCTGCTGCATCCCTGGCTGGGGCCGCCCATTCTGTTCGCGCTGCTGTTCGTCATCTTCCAGGCGGTCTTCGCCTGGGCGACGCCGTTCGCCGATGCGCTCGATGCCGGGATCAGCGGGCTGATCGACGTCGCCAACGAGGTGCTGCCTGCGGGGTTGCTGCGGGACATGCTGACGCAGGGCGTGCTGTCAGGCGTCGGCTCCGTGGTGGTGTTCCTGCCGCAGATCATCATCCTGTTCGCCTTCATCCTGGTGATGGAGCAATCGGGCTACATGGCCCGGGCCGCCTTCATCATGGACAGGATGATGGCCGGTGTCGGACTTTCGGGCCGCAGCTTCATTCCGCTGCTCTCCAGCTTCGCCTGCGCCATCCCCGGCATCATGGCCACGCGCGCCATTGCGGACCCGAAGGATCGGCTGACCACCATCCTCATCGCGCCGCTGATGACCTGTTCGGCGCGGCTGCCGGTCTATGCGGTGATCATCGCCGCGTTCATTCCGGCGACAAGCGTCGGCTGGGGCGTCGGCCTGCAGGGGCTGGTGCTGTTCGCACTGTATGTCGCCGGCATTGTGGGGGCGATGGCCGCCGCGCTGGTGCTGCGCCGCACGGCGACGAAGGGCGGCACATCCGGCTTCATCATGGAGCTGCCGCGCTATCAGCTGCCGGCCCTGCGCGATCTGGGCATCGGGCTGTGGCAGCGGGCATGGCTGTTCCTGCGCCGTGCGGGCACGATCATCTTCTGGGTGACCGTCGTCCTGTGGCTGCTGCTGAGCTTCCCGAAAGCGGGACCGGGCGAGAGCCAGTCCGAGGTGAGCATCGCCGGGCGGATCGGCAGCGCGGTGGAGGTTGTGGTGAAGCCGATCGGCTTCAATCACGAGATCGCGCTTGCGCTGATCCCGGCAATGGCCGCGCGCGAGGTGGCCGTGTCCTCCCTGGCGACGACCTATGCCGTCGATGCCGAGGATGAGGAGCAGGCGGCCGAAGGGCTGATTCCGCAATTGCGGGCGGGCTGGACCTTGCCGACGGCGCTGGCCTTCCTCGCCTGGTTCGTCTTCGCCCCGCAGTGCCTTTCCACCATCGCCGTTGCCCGGCGGGAGACGAATGGGTGGAAATGGCCGGTGGTCATGTTGCTCTACCTGTTCGGCCTCGCCTACATCTTCGCCGGAATCACCTATTGGCTGGCGGTCGCCGCCGGCCTCTGATCATTCTGAGAGGACATTCATGGCGGGCAGCCTCAACAAGGTCATGCTGATCGGCAATCTGGGGCAGGACCCGGAGGTCAAAAGCTTCCAGAACGGCGGGCGGATAGCGAATCTGCGGATCGCCACATCCGAATCGTGGAAGGACCGCAACACCGGCGAGCGCAAGGAGCGCACCGAGTGGCATACGGTCGTCCTGCAGTCGGACGGACTGGTGGGCGTGGCCGAGCGCTTTCTGCGCAAGGGCAGCAAGGTCTACATCGAAGGCCAGTTGCGGACCCGAAAGTGGCAGGACCAAACCGGCAATGACCGGTACACGACCGAAATCTCCGTCGGCATGAACGGCACCCTGACCATGCTCGACGGCGCGCAGGGCGGCGGTGGCGGTGGCCAGCGCGGCGGCGGTGGTGGCGATTGGGATCGCGGCGGCGGTTCCTCCGGCGGCGGATCGTCCGGCGGCGGCAGCTCTTGGGGGCAGACCGGCGGCGGATCGCGCAGCGGCGGCAGTGGCGGCTTTGCCGACGATCTGGATGACGACATCCCATTCTGACGCCGGCAGAGCGCACGGCTTAACTTGACAAAGTTGACACCCTGTCAAGCTGGGCTTCGGCGCCTAACATCTTGATTTCAGCCACAAAGCGGCGGCGGGTGACACTTGACACCCTGCCGCCGCATTTTTTCTTGTCTGATGGAGTTTGCTCGCACGGCAGCGTCGCGCGCCTACAGGGGCGCTGCGGCAGGCCTGGGGTTCACGATGAGGAAAGAGCCACCCTCAAATGTGCGGGCTTGCGACAAGGTAGGAAAGCTCCACCCGGTCGCTCGCGATTGGCCCACCGCTGGAGCGGGAGGCGCGCTCAGTCCTTCTTGAGCGCCGCGAGCGCCGCGAACGGTCCGCTCGCCGCCTCGTCAGAAATACCGGCTTCCTTGCGAGCGCGGTCGGCCTCAGGCCCGGTGGCGTAGGGATCGATCGCCAGCGCGAGGCTCTGGGCGACCGCTTCCCCGACATCGAAAGTGTGGCCGGAATAGCCGATCTCGTCGAGGTCCTGCTCCTCCAGCTCGATCTCCTCCTCCTCGATCGCCGTTTCGGGGACGAAGCGGAAGGCGAGCGGCTCGTCGATCGTGACGGGCAGGTCTTCGCCGGAGACGGCGCAGCTCTGGACGAGGCGGCTGGAGAGGCGGCCTTGCACCGTCACCACATCGCCTTCGCAAGTGAGGTGCAAGCGGGCCGAAAGCTGGTCGATCCTCACCAGACCGAATCGCTTTGCCAGCGCGGCGCGCTCTGCCTCGCTCGCCTCCAGATCCAGTGGCTGGCCGCTGATGTGGCGGCGGTCCACCGGGCGGGAAAATTCGGGCTCGTTCATTCCGGCAGTTCCGCTGCAAGGATGGTGTCGGCGGAAAGGGCCTCCAGCCGGCGATCATAGTCGCGCAGCATCGCGGCCAGTGCGGAGGGCTGCCTGCCTTCCACCATCGTGGCGTTGCGTTCCACGGCCGCCACGAGCGCCTCCTCATCGGCCCCTTCGGCCAGCGCAGCGCGATAGGCGCCGAGGCGACCGCCGAGGACGGAGACGAGCTTGCCCAGCTTCTTGCCCACGACGAGGTCGCCCACGCCCGTTTCGCGAAGCTGCCGGTCCATGTCTTCCACGAACAGCTCGGTCAGGAATACCTGCGCCTGCGCCTCCGCACCGGCTCGCTCCAGCCGCAGCAGAACCAGCGCCAGAACGGTGGCGATCATGTCGAACCGGCCGGCGACCGTATCGGCGACCCCGCCCTCGCGATACCAGCGCGGCTCACGCGAAACGAGGACGACGCGGTGCCACAGCGGCCGCAGCGCCTCTCTCGGATCCGGGCGGGAGCGGAGCAGGCGGGCGAGAACGGACATGGGGACGGGTAGACCTTTCCTTCGGCTGGCCAGTGACGTGGTGGATGGCCTGGCGCCATTCACGCACGGTTCAAAGCGGGAGCCGCAAGCGGCATTGCGCCGGCGCGGCCCGCCCCGTAAGGCGTGCCCCCGATATAGGCCCGCGCGCCCCGTTGGCAAACACCGGCGGAAGGCAGTTGAGCGGCGCGATGGCATCTGAGCAAGGGCAAGGCATGGTGGTGAGAGCGAGGATCGGTGCAGTGCTGGCCATGGCGGCGCTGGCGACGGGTTGCAGCTCCATCGTCAATCACCGTGGCTACATCACGGACCAGGTGCTGATTCAGTCCGTCCAGCCGGGCATCGACAATCGGCTGTCGGTGGAGCGGACGCTGGGCCGCCCCAGCTTCACTAGCCAGTATGGCGATCCGGTCTGGTATTATGTGGGCAGCAACACCGCGCAGGCGCCGTTCACCAACCCGCGCTTCACGGCGCATACCGTGCTGGCGGTTCGGTTCGATGAGGCGGGCAACGTGATCTCTGCCGAGCAGACCGGGATGGAGCAGGTCGCCCGCATCAGCCCCGACGGCAGCAAGACGCCCACGCTGGGCCGCGAGCGAACCTTCCTGCAGGATCTGTTCGGCAATATCGGCCAGGTGGGCGCAGCCGGCATGGGTGGTGGCGCTGGAGGACCGGGGCAGTAAGGCTTTCCGCCGCGCGCGGGCGCACTTTGCTTGAAGCGCTTCGGCGATCCTCCCATATCGCCGCGATGGACGAGAGCAGGGCCAGCCACGGCCTGATCCAGTGGCACGGGACGACCATCATCGGCGTCAAGCGAGGCGGCAAGACCGTGATCGCGGGCGATGGCCAGGTATCGATGGGCAATACGGTGATGAAGCCGAACGCCCGCAAGGTGCGCCGCATCGGCGCCACCGACGAGAGCGGGCAGGGCAGCGTTATCGCCGGGTTCGCCGGTGCGACGGCCGATGCCTTCACCTTGTTCGAGCGGCTGGAGCGCAAGCTGGAGCAATATCGCGGGCAATTGCTGCGCGCCGCGGTGGAGCTCGCCAAGGACTGGCGCACCGACAAATACCTTCGCAACCTCGAAGCCTTGATGATCGTGGCCGACAAGGACACGATGCTGGTGCTGACCGGCAATGGCGATGTGCTGGAGCCTGAAGGCGGGATCGCGGCGATCGGCAGCGGCGGCAATTACGCGCTCGCCGCCGCTCGGGCGCTCTCTGATTACGAAGAGGATGCCGAGGTGATCGCCCGCCGCGCAATGGCGGTGGCGGCCGAGGTCTGCGTCTTCACCAACGACCGCGTGACGGTCGAGACCATCTGACGTGTTTGAGCGCGGGAGCGATGCTGCCGCGCCCTCCCTATTCTGACTGACGGAACCCCATGGACAATCTGACCCCCAAGGCGATCGTCGCCGCGCTGGACGAGCACATCATAGGACAGAAGGAAGCGAAGCGGGCCGTTGCCGTGGCGCTGCGCAACCGCTGGAGGCGGCAGCGCCTGCCTGCCGAGCTGCGTGATGAGGTGACGCCCAAGAACATCCTGATGATCGGCCCCACGGGCTGCGGCAAGACCGAGATCAGCCGGCGGCTGGCGAAGCTGGCCGAGGCGCCGTTCATCAAGGTGGAGGCGACCAAGTTCACCGAGGTTGGTTATGTCGGGCGGGACGTGGAGCAGATCGCCCGCGACCTGGCCGAAGAAGCGATTCGGCTGGAGAAGGAGCGGCGGCGAGAGGCCGTGCGCGAGGCGGCGAGCAAGGCTGCGATGGAGCGCCTGCTGAACGCCCTCGTGGGCGATGGCGCCAGCGAAGCGACGCGCGAGAGCTTCCGCCGCCGTATCGTCGAGAACGCGATGAATGAGGTCGAGGTGGAGATCGAGGTGGAGGAAGCGCCCTCCATGCCGATGGAACTGCCCGGCATGGGCGGCAATGTCGGCATGATCAACCTCAGCGACATCATGGGCAAGGCGCTCGGCAAGGTGCCGATGAAGCGGCGCAAGCTGAAGGTGCCGGATGCCTGGGACAAGCTGGTCGACGAAGAGGCCGAGAAGCGCATGGACCAGGACGATGTCGCCCGCGTCGCTCTGCAGAATGCGGAGACGAACGGCATCGTCTTCCTGGACGAGATCGACAAGATCGCGGTTTCAGACGTTCGTGGCGGCTCCGTCAGCCGTGAGGGCGTGCAGCGCGACCTTCTGCCGCTGATCGAGGGAACCACCGTCGCCACCAAGTACGGCCCGATGAAGACGGACCATGTGCTGTTCATCGCCAGCGGTGCGTTCCATGTCGCCAAGCCTTCCGACATGCTGCCCGAGTTGCAGGGCCGCCTGCCGATCCGCGTGGAGCTGAAGGCACTGACGGAGGCGGATTTCGTCTCGATCCTCTCTGACACGCGCGCCAACCTCGTCGAGCAGTACAAGGCGCTGATCGGCACCGAGCAGGTGACTCTGGAGGTGACGGCGGACGCGATCCACGAGATCGCGCGCATCGCCGCACAGGTAAACGAGAGCGTCGAGAATATCGGCGCGCGTCGCCTGCAGACGGTGATGGAGAAGCTGCTGGAAGAGCTGAGCTTCGATGCCGAGGAGCGCATGGGCCAGACGGTGACGATCGACGCCGCCTATGTGCGCGACAAGCTCTCCGGCCTCGCGGGTGATGCCGATTTGAGCAAGTATATCCTGTAGGGGCGGACGGCCGAGGCCGACCGCGCCGGTTCGCAATCTGATCTTAACTGTGGGGGAGCAGTCCGGCATGGTGATCCAGATCGCCTCCGCCGCTCTCCTGCTGATCAACGCTTGGACTGCCTTTTGCTTTTGGCAGGACAAGCAGAAGGCGATCAACGGGCTGCGCCGGACGCCGGAGGCTGAGCTTCTGGGTCTCGCGCTGATTGGCGGCACACCCGGTGCGTTCCTGGCGCGGCACCTGTTCCGTCACAAGACGCGCAAGGAGCCATTCTCGACCCACCTGCAGGTCATCCTTGCTCTCCAGATAGGCGGCATCATCGGATGGTGGGTGCTCTAAGCCGTTGGCTTGTCCGGCGGGCAGATCAGCCTCTCCGTCTATTCCGCGTACCAATAGCTGGCGTGGCAGCTTTCGCACACGCCATCCATCTCCGCGACCAAGGGGCCAGCCGTCGCTGCATCGCGGGCGGAAGCGGCGGCGGCCAGCCGCTCCGCATGGGCGGCCTGCTCCGCCGCGGCCTGGCGGAAGCCGGCGGGATCGGCATCGATCAGCTGCTGCACCTTCGCCATCGGCACGTCGCCTTCCGTAACGGCTGTGTTGTTCGGGTGAGCGGCGCGGATGTCCTGCGCGGCGGCCATGTCCCGCGCAGCGGCGGCGAGGCGAGTGGCGGCGTCCTGAAGCGAGGACCACGTGGCATCGTCCATGAGGGCAGGGTCGATGCCACCTTCCTCGTTCATCGCATTGTTGCCGACATTCCAGACACCAAGGATGGCGGGATTGATCCGCTGCTGCATCACCTGCCGGACATAGAGCGACTCTCCGCCGGCGGCTGGTGCGGCTGCGGTACTGTCAGCTGCGATCCCGGAGGAGGTGCAGGCAGCGAGGGCCAGCACTGCGACCGTGCCGGCGGCCAGGAGGGATGTCGGGAGTTTCACGTTGCGCTTCCCCGTTCGTGCAAAGCCCTAGTGTCTCAGAGCCTGTGAGACGTGGCCTTGACCCAGGTCAAGTGTGCGGAAGGCCCGGGGCCTCATCGGTAGAAGGATCGACCACGCCAGAGTTCTGGAATTCCTCCACCAGCGCCTTTTGCGAAGGGTACCAATATTCCAGGTGACAGGCCTCGCACACACCATCGAGCTGGTTGATCAGCGGGCCGGCCTTGGCCGCATCGCGCGTCTGGGCCGCCCGCGTCAGTTCGGCCATGTGGCCCGCAAGCGTGTTCGCCATGTCGCGCATGCCCTGCGTGTTGCGGTCGATGTTCGCCTGCACCTCTGCCGCCGTATCGCCGCCGGGCACGCCTTCATCGGCGATCTTCTCGCCCGGCCTGACGACAACCACCGGGTCCAGCCGCACGAGGTCCAGCGCCGCCTGGCGCAGCGATTCGGACGAGGCGGCCAGCTTGTTCCAGTCAGCATCCGTCATCTTGGCGGGATCGATTCCCGCATCTTCGTTGATGGCCGCATTGCCGATCGCCCAAACCTCGTCCGCGCGAGGGTCAATCTCGTTCTTCATCACCTCGTTGAAGGTGAGCAGCTGTCCCTGCGGCTCCTCCTGCTGCGATGAGCAGGCCGTGGTCAGGAGAAGCGCCGCAGCGGCCGCGAGTACAGGTTTCATGTTCCAGGATCCTCTTGGCGACTCCGGACAGCCCCCGTCGCCTCCAGCGGCTTACCGTCTGCGCGCGGCTCTCGCCAATGGCAATCGAGCGGGCGGGGGCGGTGCATCTGGACCCGCTACTCCGCCGCCTCGTCCAGCGGCGCGGTTTCGGCCAACTGGCGCAGCCACATGTCGGCATAGAGGCCGTCCAGCCGCAGCAATTCCGCATGGCTGCCCTGCTCCACCAGCCGACCATCCTGCATCACATTGATGAGGTCGGCGTCCGCAATGGTGGAAAGGCGGTGCGCGATGGCGATGGTGGTGCGGTGTTCCGACACACGGTGGAGCGTGGAGAGGATCTCCTGCTCCGTCCGGGTATCGAGCGCGCTCGTCGCCTCATCCAGCAGCAGGATCGGCGGGTCCTTCAGCAATGTGCGGGCGATGGCGACTCGCTGCTTCTCCCCGCCCGAGAGCTTGAGGCCGCGCTCGCCCACCTCCGTCTCGTAGCCGTGCGGCAGGCGGGCGATGAAAGGCGCGATCGCGGCGCCGCGGGCGGCCTCGTCAATCTCCTCCTGCGTGGCGCCGTCGCGGCCATAGGCGATGTTGTAGCGCAGCGTGTCATTGAACAGCACGCTGTCCTGCGGGACGATGCCGATCTGCCGCCGCAGCGATTCCTGCGTGACCTGCGCAATGTCCTGCCCGTCAATCAGGATGCGCCCGGACCACGGATCGTAGAAGCGGAACAGCAGGCGACCGATGGTGGACTTGCCTGCGCCGGAGGGGCCGACCACGGCGACATGACTGCCCGCCGGTACCTCGAAGCTGAGGCCGTGCAGAATCTCCCGCTCCTTGTCGTAGCCGAACACGACATTGTCGAACACGACCGTGGGGCGGCGGATCACCAGCGCAGGGGCGCCGGGCGCGTCCTTCACCTCCACCTCCGTGTCGATCAGGCGGAACATCTGCGCCATGTCGATCAGGCCTTGGCGGATCGTGCGATAGACCCAGCCCAGCATGTCGAGCGGGCGGAAGAGCTGCATCAGGTAGGTGTTGATCAGCACAAGATCGCCCACCGACAGGCGGCCCTGGCTCCAACCCCAGACGGTGAAGGCCATCGCGCCCGCCATCAGCAGGTTGGTAATGGTCGCCTGGGCGATGTTCAGCAGGCCGAGCGAGTTCTCGCTCTTGATCGCGGCCTCGGCATAGGCGCGGGCGGCGGAGCCGTAGCGCTGCAGCTCCCGCTCCTCGGCGCTGAAATATTTCACGGTCTCGTAGTTGAGCAGCGAATCGACCGCACGGGAGAGGGCGAGGCCGTCCAGATCGTTCATCTGCGCGCGCAGCTTGGTACGCCATTCCGTGATCAGGCGGGTGAGCCAGACATAGAGGACCACGGTGGCGGCGGTGGCGGCGACGACCTCCCACCCGAACTTGGTCCAGAAGATCACGCCGACGATCAGCAGCTCGATGAAGGTCGGGGCGATGTTGAACAGCAGGAAGTAGATCATCGAGTTGATGCTCTTCGTCCCGCGTTCGACGACCTTGGTCACCTCGCCCGTGCGGCGTGACAGGTGGAAGCGTAGGGAGAGGCGGTGGAGGCGCGCGAACACGTCCTCCGTCAGGTGGCGCACCGCATCCTGCCCGACACGCTCGAAAATGACGTTGCGGATATTGTCGAAGGCGACGGTGGCGAAGCGGCCCGCGGCGTAGGCCACGACCAGCGCCATCGCGACCCAGACAGCCGGGTCGCCGCTCTCGCCGGACATCTCGTCGACCGCGCCCGCATAGGCGAAGGGGAGGGCGAGCACGACGATCTTGGCGAGGACGACGAAGAAGGTCGCGCCCGCGATTCGCCGGCGCAGCTCCGGCCGGTCACGCGGCCAGAGATAGGGGAGGAAGCGGCGGACGGTGCGCCAGTCGGCAGGGTCGGCGCGGGTGGTCTGATCTTTGGGAGGCATCAGCAGCCATGTGGGTTGGATGACCCTTAGGCGCAACGCAGTCGGGCGGAAGGACTGATGCTGGATCCGCTTGGCCGGGCGGGCGCCTCTAGCTTTGGAACCGGGCCAGGGCTGCGGCCATCTCCGCGCTGGTTGAGGGAAGGTCGAACAGAATCCGGCGAGTCCCGAAATCGATCGCGATGCGCCGGAACAGGCGCAATTCGCGCATTCCCAGGATCATCGCGGGCCGCTCATCGAGGTCCAGCGCATCAAAGGCCGGAGAGGGCGCGATCATGATCGGCAGGCTCTCCAACTGCATCTGCCCGATATTCGCTCGGCGGGCGACATGAAGGTGCCCTTGAGCGACTGCGCCATTGATGTCGTACAGTTCTCCGGCATTGCCCTTCCGCGCTCCCAGCCGACGGGCGAGTGCGGGGTTCCCGATGCTCACCTGCGCCCCGGTATCGATCACCACGGCCGTGCGGACATTGTCGATCCGCGCATCGGTGATGATGAGCTGGCCATGCTGGGGCCGGGCACGGACGACGATCTCATAGCCGGTGCGGCCCTTCCCCTCATCCGCAGTCGCGATGGTCATGCGCCGCTTGTCGAAGTCGAGCAGAATCCGCTGGTCCTGCAGCGCATCGATGCCCAGCACGCCGTCAGCACCGCCGATATGACGCCCCTCGACGAGCGGCGCCCGTGCGACATTGGTGCGGCGCTGGCCGATGCCGAGGCCGTCGATCGCGACGGTCTGCGTGGCGACACGGCTGGCCATGCCGATCAGCGTCACAGGCCGGCGATCGAACAGGCCGAGGGAATCGGCGAGCTCGCGCGAGAGGACCGTCGCCTGCGCGCCCGTATCGACAAGGAACTGGTAGGGGCCGGCACCCCCGATAGTGACGGGGACGGTCAGCCGCTCATAGGCTTCCTTCTGAAGCTCCAGCAGCTCGGTATCGGACGTCAGCCCGGCGACCGTCTCAGCCGGCTCCTGTGCGGAGGCAGGAGAACCGCAGCCGAGCGCAAGCGCGGCAATGAGCGCAAGGGAGCGCATGATCCTCTCCTGGCCGGATCGCCTCGCCCGGCCCTGAGCGCGAGAATACCACCGCAACGCCCCGGCAGACAGCGAAAAGCGTTAATTTCGCGGGGTTTGGAGCGATCTTGCGGGAGGCTGGGCGGGCTGTTGGGGGTGG
>CBINJM010000017.1:0-76830 GCA_966251025.1 uncultured Erythrobacteraceae bacterium
CAGAGTGAGGGTCTTTCCGCCCCACTCCAGCGATACGGTTTTCGTGTCGAACATTCGATTTCCTTGCACCCGCGGCGCCCTATTGCGCGGCGGGGTTTCCTGCCGGGGATGCCGTCCCGGTCCGGTGCGGGGCTTTGTCCGGCCCCAAGGCCCGCTCGCCGAATTGCGAGGGTGCCCCAATGGCATTTGCAACGCACATGAAAGCCCGTTGCTCCATAAAAGAAGCGGCCCGCAACGGGGCCGCTTCGAAGGTGCTTACTTCCGCAGACCCAGCTTCTGGATCAGCGCATTGTAGCGCTCCACATCCTTCTTCTTGAGGTATGCGAGCAGGCTACGGCGCTTGTTGACCATCATCAGCAGGCCGCGGCGCGAATGGTTGTCCTTGTGGTGCTCCTTGAAGTGCTCGGTCAGGTTGCGGATACGCTCGGTGAGGATCGCGACCTGCACTTCAGGGGAACCGGTGTCGCCAGACTGGCGGGCGTTGTCGGTGATGAGTTCTTGCTTCTTCTCGGCCGTGACCGTCATTTCATCTGCTCCGCGGCATCTATGATGTTGAACCCCCGGACGACCGTAGCCGTCCCTCCCGACAGATCCATCAGCGCCACCGGAACTGTGCCGGCCTTTGCGAGGTGGAGCCCGTCGGACAGGGGCATTCCGGAAAGGACCCGGCCCTGGCGGACCGCCTGCGCGCTCTCCGGATCGAGGTTCAGGGCCGGGATACCGTCCAGCCCCGCCTCCAGCGGCAGGAGGTGGTCTTCAAGGCGCGCGCCCTTGCCGATTTCGTTCAGCTTGTCCAGCGAAATCGCCTGACTCTCGGTGAACGGCCCGGCCTTCATCCGGCGAAGCCAGGTGACGTGGCCGACGGTGCCAAGGGCCCGAGCAATGTCCCGCGCCAGGGAGCGGATATAGGTGCCCTTGCTCACATTTGCCAGCAGTGTGACACTCTCGGCGAGTTCCAGGGGAGCGGCGGGGTCGAACGGGTCCGGCCGCCCGGCTGTGGTTGCGAAGCTGGAGCCGAGCGGCTCTCGCTCCCCCGGCGCCCCGGCGATTTCCAGAGAATGAATGGTGACCTGCCGCGGCTGGAGCGTGACCTCCTCCCCTGCTCTCGCCCGGTCATATGCGCGCTTCCCATCCACCTTCAGCGCTGAGTAGGCGGGAGGCAGCTGCTCAATCGGCCCTGTGAAATGCTCGAGCACCGCGGCGACCGCAGCCATCGGTGGACGGTGATCGCTGGTGGCAATCACCGCTCCTTCCGCATCAAGCGTGTCCGTCTCAGTGCCGAATTGCACCGTGAATGCATAGACCTTGGAAGCGTCCAGCAAGCGGCCCGCAAGCTTGGTTGCCTCGCCAAGAGCAATCGGCAGCACGCCCTCCGCCAGCGGATCAAGCGTGCCGCCGTGGCCGACTTTCACCTTGCCGTAGCCGCCTTGGCGCAACACACGTTTTACGGCCGAGACAGCCTGCGTGGAACCGAGCCCCGGGGGCTTGTCGAGAATGATCCAACCATGCGGCATTACGCGCGCCTAGCGCCGCTGGCCGACGAAGTCAGGCGGAATGTCAGGCTTTCTCCGCCTAGGCTGGCTTGTCCTTGGAGGGCGGATCTTCGACGCGGACCAGCGACTGGACCGGAATGCGTTGGCCATCCACCACGATGGCGGAGAACCGATCGAAGGAATCGACCCCGCGCGTCTCGAAGCCGATCGCCTGCGCGAAGGGGAGGCCGATAGCGCGGTGCATCAGGGTGGCCTTGTACCAGCGGCGGGCGTTGTCCTGGACGTAGACAGCGTCACTTCCCTCCGCGCGCCAGTCGCGGATGCCGCCATTGTTGACGAAGGGAATGCGCGCTTCTTCGCTGGCCTGAGTCTTGGGCTGGCCAGCCCCAGCGAGAGCCGGGCTGGCTGCCAGGCCGAGCGCCAGAAGCGGCGCGAGCAGGAATTTCGTCTTCATCTTGATATCCTCGCGATCTTGCTGTTTCCGTAGCAGAAACAACATGAACGCGGATTTCTCGGCGGCTTTATCAAGCGTTCATTGTCGGCACACTGGGGGAGTTGTCCGTGAGCCCAGACGGCCGTCTATTCGCCCATTCCAACAACTATCCGGGAGTAGATCACCGTCCGGCTACCCAACTGGCCAGCGCCATGTACTTGTCCTCCGCCCAAAGAACCGGCGGCAGTACAACTCTCTCCACGATCCCAAGACCCGGGAAGAGCCACGGGATCACCAGAAGCAGCAGGAACAGCAGCGGAAAGCCAAACGGCCGCAGCTTTTCGTAAGCGCGCGCGGCGGAGCGAGGCAGCAGGCCCTCAACAATGTGAGACCCGTCGAACGGCGGCAGCGGGAGGAGATTGAACAACCCCAGGAAGATGTTGATCATGATGAAGAATTGCAGCGCCACCACGCCAAAGCCGAGCACCCCCTCGGGCGGAAGGCTCGTGCTCCGGGCGAGCAGGCCCAGCAACACAGCCCCTATCGCGGCAAGGATGAAGTTCGTGCCAGGGCCCGCGGCCGCGACCGCCATCATGCCGAAGCGGGGATTGTCGAGCCGCTCTTTGATCACCGGCACCGGCTTGGCCCAGCCGAACACCGGCGCGCCCGTGAGAGCCAGGAGCCCGGGCAGGATCAGCGTGCCGATCGGATCGACATGCCGCACCGGATTGAGCGAAAGGCGCCGCCGCTCCTTGGCCGTGGGGTCGCCAAGGGCCAGCGCCACCCAGCCGTGCGCGACTTCGTGAAAGACGATGGCGATGACCAGCGCCGGGATGATGGCCAGCGCCAGAAGGAGGGTTTCGTTCATGTTCGCCTTAGGTAGGTGCGCATTCACCTGAGCGGTAGAGCCCGAGGCTTTCCGCGAAGTGACGACGACACAGCGCAACGTAGCGTTCGTTCCCGCCGATCTGTGTCTGCACGCCTCTGAGCACAGGGATGCCGCGCTCATCCATCCGCAAGTTCATCGTCGCTTTGCGGCCGCAATGGCACACTGCCTTCAGCTCCATCAGTGTGTCCGCAATGCCGAGAAGGGCAGCCGATCCGGCAAACAGGTGCCCCTGGAAATCGGTCCTGAGGCCGTAGCATAGAACCGGGATGTTCGCCTCGTCAGCCAGCCGCGCACACTGCCACACCTGATCGGGCGAGAGAAACTGGGCTTCGTCCACCAGAACGCAGGCGAGCCGCGCCTCGGCATGCTTGGCGGTAACGGCGCTCCACAAGTCCGTGGCCGGGTCGAAACGATGCGCGTCGGCGGCAAGGCCGATGCGGCTGGCGATCGGCTGGTCGCCGCGCGTATCGAGCGCCGCCGTCCAGCGCATCGTTTCCATCCCGCGCTCGCGGTAGTTGAAGTCTGCCTGCAGGAGGTTTGTCGATTTGCCGGCATTCATGCTGGCATAGTAGAAATAGAGCTTGGCCATGCGCGCTCATAGCGTGGCCGAGCGTGGGCCAAAGCTATTCCTCGCCGTCAATGAACGGCAGGCCGGTGCTCAATCCTCGCCCAGGTCGCGGGCGACACGCGGGTCCGACAGCAAGCGCTCGATCCGGCCAGCTTCGTCGAAGCTCTCGTCCGCCGTGAATTTCAGCCGGGGCGCGAATTTCAGGCCGAGCCGGCTCGCCACCTCGCGCTGAAGGTAAGCGGTGTTGCGGCGCAGAGCTGTCAGCACCTCCTCCTCATCGCCGCCGAGCAGTGGCTTCACGTAAACGCGCGCCTGCCTCAGGTCCGGCGACATGCGCACCTCGGTGACGGAGACGGTGTGCGCGGTGAGCGTATCGTCATGCACCTGCTGGCGGGTCAGGATTTCGCTGAGCATGTGGCGCACGCGCTCACCCACCTTGAGCAGGCGGACGGACTGATCTTCGGATGTGTGCGGCTGGCGGGGCATTACTGGTCCATAGCTTCGATGATCCGGCGGATGGAGCGGATGTTGCGCGCGGTGCCGCGGCAGCCAAGTCGCCGGGCAACAAAATCCCCGGTCAATCTGGAGGTGCCCACACCGCTTACGAAATCGATGTGGAGGCAGCGCGTACCGGGCGCAAGCCTCTCCAGGCCGCGTCCTTCGTGGTCGGCGGCGAGCTTCGCGAAGGCGTCCGGCGTCGGCTGGCACTCAAGGAAATGGACGTGGACGAGCTTGTCCTCACCTTCCCCGGCGAAAGGACTTTCCTCCAGCGCCGCATCCAGTTCCGCCTTCGAGCGCACGGCTGCAAAGGTTTCGATGCCGAAACAGCTGTGCACCACGGTTGCAATGTCTTGCTCAAGCTTTGCGTCCGCCTCGCACTCATGGTCGAACAGGACGTTGCCGCTGGCAACCACGGTACTGACGTTGGCGAAGCCGTGTGCCTCCAGTGCTGCCCTGAGGTCGGCCATCTTCAACCGGTTGCCACCGACATTGATGGACCCGAGCAGGGCGACGTAGCGGATCACACTGCGGACTTCACGAAAGAGCGAGCCGGACCCTTCAGAAATGAGGCCCTCAGGATCCGGCTCGTCAGCAATCCCTGTTCGCTTACAGCGTGCGTTCCTGCTCGGTCACCTCGAACACCTCGAGGTGGTCGCCCGCCTTGATGTCGTTCGTGTCGGCCAGCACCACGCCGCATTCGAGGCCCGTGCGGACTTCGTCCACATCGTCCTTGAAACGCCGGAGCGAGGCGATGGTGGTGGCACTTACGATCACATCGTTGCGGGTAAGGCGGGCATGCAGACCCTTGCGGATAGCGCCTTCGAGCACCAGCAGACCTGCTGCCTTGTCGCGCTTGCCCGCAGGGAAGACCTGCTTGACCTGCGCACGACCGACAACATTCTCGATCCGCAGCGGCCCGAGCTCGCCCGCCATCTCCTTCGCGATCTCTTCCGTCAGCGAATAGATGACATCGTGATACATCATCCGCACCTTGTCGCGCTCGATCAGCTGGCGCGCCTTGGCGTTCGGGCGCACGTTGAAGCCGATGATCGGCGCCTTCGAGGCGGCCGCCAGCGTCACGTCGCTCTCCGTGATCGCACCGACGCCCGAATGCAGCACGCGAACCTTGATCTCGTCGTTGGAGAGGTTGTGCAGGGCGTTGACGATCGCTTCGACCGAGCCCTGCACGTCGCCCTTGACCACCAGCGGGAACTCGATGACGTCGCTCTTGAGGCCGGCAAACATCGCGTCGAGATTGGCGGGCGCCATCGCGGTGCGCTTCTGCGTCGCCTTCTCCTGGCGGTATTCTGCGACTTCGCGAGCGCGCTGTTCGTTCTCCACGACGGTAAGCTGGTCGCCGGCATTCGGCACGCCGCCGAGGCCGAGCACCTCGACCGGCATGGAGGGCCCGGCTTCCTTGATCTGCTTGCCCTTGTCATCGACCAGCGCACGCACGCGGCCGCTCTGCGTACCCACGACGAAGGTGTCGCCGCGCTTCAGCGTCCCGCGATTCACCAGCACGGTGGCGACCGGACCGCGGCCCTTGTCGAGCTGCGCCTCGATCACCGTCGCCTCGGCGTCGCGATCGGGATTGGCCTTGAGATCCAGCAACTCGGCCTGCAGGTTGATGGCGTCGATCAACTGGTCGAGCCCATGCCCGGTCTTGGCCGAGACTTCGACATCCTGCACGTCGCCGCTCATCTTCTCGACCACGACTTCGTGCTCGAGCAGGCGCTCACGAATCCGCTGCGGGTTGGCCTCCGGCTTGTCGACCTTGTTGATCGCCACGATCATCGGCACGCCGGCCGCCTTCGTGTGATTGATGGCTTCGATCGTCTGCGGCATGATGCCGTCATCCGCCGCAACGACGAGCACGACGATGTCTGTCACGTTGGCGCCGCGGGCACGCATCTGCGTGAACGCCTCGTGGCCCGGCGTATCCAGAACCGTGATCTTCTGCTTGTCCTTGGTGGTGATCTGGTAAGCGCCGATATGCTGGGTGATGCCGCCGGCCTCCCCCTTCACGACGTCGGTGCCGCGCAGCGCATCCAGCAGGCTGGTCTTGCCGTGGTCGACATGGCCCATGATGGTGACGACCGGCGGACGCGTCTTGAGCGTCTCTTCCGGATCGACATCCTCCGTCGTGTCGATGTCGACGTCGCTTTCGGAAACGCGCTGGATGTTGTGGCCGAACTCCTCGACCAGCAGCTCCGCCGTGTCCTGGTCGATCGTCTGGTTGACGGTGACCATCATGCCCATGTTGAACAGCGCCTTCACGAGATCGGCGCCCTTCTCGGCCATGCGATTGGCGAGTTCCTGCACGGTGATCGCCTCGGGCACGATCACATCGCGCACCTGCTTCTCGCGCGGCTTCGACTTGCCGCCGAGTTGCGCACGACGCTCCTTCTCGCGCGCACGCTTCAGCGCGGCGAGGGAGCGGGCGCGGGCGCCTTCGTCCTCGTTCAGCGCACGATTGACGGTGAGCTTGCCGCCGCGACGCTTGTCGTTGCGATCCGCCACACGGCCCGCAGGCGCCGGCTGCTGCTGTTGCGGGACCTTGCCACGCTCCTCACGCTTCTTCTCCGGCTTCTTGGGTTCCGGGCGAGCGACGGGAGTGAAGCGGCGCGGCGCCGGGGCCGCGCGTTCACCGGTGCTTTCCGTAGAAGCGGCTGCCTCGGCGTCTGCTGACGCGGGCGCAGGCTCTTCTGCAGGGACGGGCTGTTCAACAACAGCGGGCTCTGCTGCGACCTGTTCCTCGGCGGCGGTGCGAGCCTTTTCAGCTTCCTCCTCCGCGCGACGATTCTCTTCCGCCCGACGACGCTCTTCTTCGAGCGCACGGAGCCTCTCCTCCTCCTCGCGGCGGCGGGCTTCCTCGGCAAGGCGCAGCCTGTCTTCCTCCGCCTCGCGCTGGAGGCGGGCGACACGCTCCTGCGGCGTCTCGTCAGTCGGCGAAGGGCGGCGCGGTGCCGGCGCGGGACGAGCGGCCTGAACCGGCGCAGGCGCGGGCGCAGGAGTGGGAGTCGGCGCAGGCGCCGGCGCCTCGACCGGAGCTGCCTGCTCCTCGCCGGGCCGGGTGAGCTTCCGGCGCCGCTTCACCTCGACCGCGACCTTGTTGGTGCGGCCGTGGCTGAAGGTCTGCTTGACCTCGCCGGCGTCGACCGAACGCTTCAGCCCCAAGGGCTTGCGGGTGCGCGTCGAGGTGGTGTCGTTATCGCTCATAAAACCTTCAACAATCCTTCACATCAGCTCGCCGGCCGAGCATCGCCCGCCGGCTCTTCGCGGCCGCGCACATCACCGGCTGCGGCACCCGGGCCTGGCGGAACAGCGCCGGACCTGTTGTCCGGCTCTGCACCCGCTTCAGCGACCCCCAGGAAGTTCAGCAGGCGCTGCAGCGAGACCGCGACTCGCTGCGCCGAGGCAGTGTCGACCAGCGCCAGGTGGACGACATTGTCGCGGCCCAATGCCACAGACAGGGCCCTGCGGTCCAGTGGCAGGCGCGTGCCAGCAAGAGTGCTTCCCTCGGCCTCCTCGCCCACGCGCCAGCCCTGGTCGAGCTTGCGCGCGCCATCCGCGCTCGCATCGGCAGCGTGGTAGAGAGCAGCCACACGGCCTTCCCGGGCCGCGCGGTCGATCCTGTCGGACCCCAAGATAAGGAGCCCGGCGCGCAATTCGAGCCCCAGCCGGTCCAGCAGGGCTCGCCGTAGCGCATTTTCCACCAGGTCCGGCAGATTCGCGGGGATCGCCAGCGCACCCGTCTTGAAGGCGCGAGCGAGGGCACCTTTTAGCTTGCCGCTGGCGAGAGCCTCCGCAAGCTCCTCCCGGGAAATGCCAATCCACGCGCCGCGTCCGGGCGCACGAGCCTGCACATCCGGCATCACCGGCCCCAGCCCATCGGGACCGGCGGGCCCCAAGGCAAGGCGCAGCAACGCATCGCGCGATTGGCCCCGGCCGGTCAGCACGCAACGCCGCTCGGGCGTATGCTCGCCCGGAACAGCTTCCGAAATGTCGT
Organism: uncultured Erythrobacteraceae bacterium; assembly: GCA_966251025.1. Lineage (GTDB taxonomy): Bacteria > Pseudomonadota > Alphaproteobacteria > Sphingomonadales > Sphingomonadaceae > Croceibacterium. Next base: position 7,894 of record CBINJM010000017.1, read on the forward strand.
GAGGCGTCAGCGACTCATTGCGAGGATTCCGCATCGGCGGCCTCCTGCGCTGCGGGCGCCTCGGCGACCTCGTTGTCAGCCGCGTCAGCCTGGCCTTGTTCCGGCCCCTGACTCCCGTCCTCGAACCAATGTGCGCGGGCGGCCATGATGATCTCGTTGCCCTGCTCTTCACTCAAGCTGAACTCGCCGAGCACGCCGCCTTTGTCCTCGGCGCGCTGCGGCCGGCGCATCGGCGGGCCCGCAAGCTTGCCGGCCTCCGACTGGCGACGACGCGGCGCTTCGCGCTTCTTGGCGATCAATTCGTCAGTGGCCAGGTCCGCAAGATCGTCGAGCGTCTTGATCCCTGCCTTGCCGAGCACGACCAGCATCTGCTCATTCAGGTGCGGCAGCTCTACCAGCGCATCCTCAACGCCAAGCTCGCGGCGCTCCTTGCGATAGGCCTCTTCCTGTCGCTCGAGCGCTTCCTGCGCGCGGTTCTGAAGCTCCTCGGCAAGTTCCTCGTCGAAGCCTTCGATCGAGGCGAGCTCACCGAGCTCCACATAGGCGACTTCCTCGAGCTCGGCGAAGCCTTCGGCGACGAGCAGCTGAGACAGCGTCTCGTCCACGTCCAGTTCTTCCTCGAACATCTTCGAGCGCTGGGCGAATTCGCGCTGCCGCTTCTCCGAGGCTTCCTCCTCGGTCATGATGTCGATCTGGCTTTCCGTCAGCTGGCTGGCGAGGCGCACGTTCTGTCCGCGCCGACCGATAGCGAGGCTGAGCTGATCGTCCGGCACGACAACCTCGATGCGGCCCTCGTCCTCGTCGATCACCACGCGGCTGACGGTGGCCGGCTGCAGCGCGTTGACGACGAAGGTCGCGGTGTCCTCGCTCCAGGGGATGATGTCGATCTTTTCGCCCTGCAGCTCCTGCACCACGGCCTGAACTCGGCTGCCCTTCATGCCGACGCAGGCGCCGACCGGGTCGATGCTCGAATCGCGGCTGATCACGCCAATCTTGGCGCGGCTGCCCGGGTCGCGCGCCGCCGCCTTGATCTCGATGATGCCATCGTAAATTTCAGGCACTTCCTGCGCGAACAGCTTCTTCATGAATTCCGGATGCGCGCGGCTGAGGAAGATCTGCGGGCCGCGATTGTTGCGCTCCACCTTCATGATCAGCGCGCGAATGCGCTCACCCACGCGCACTGCCTCACGCGGGATCTGCTGGTCGCGGCGGATCACACCCTCGGCGCGGCCGAGGTTGACGATCACATGGCCGAACTCGACCGACTTGATCACGCCGGTGATGATCTCACCCGCGCGATCCTTGAATTCCTCGTACTGGCGCTCGCGCTCAGCATCGCGGACCTTCTGGAAGATCACCTGCTTGGCGCTCTGCGCGTCGATGCGGCCCAGATCCACCGGCGGCAGAGGATCGACGATGAAATCCCCGACAGCGGCACCGGCCTGCAGCTTCTGCGCCTGCTCGACGCTGACCTGCTTGAAGTAGTCCTCAACCTCCTCGACCACCTCGACCACGCGCCAGAGGCGGAGGTCGCCGGTCAGAGGGTCCAGCTTGGCGCGGATGTCGTTCTCCGCACCGTAGCGGGCGCGTGCCGCCTTCTGGATCGCCTCTTCCATCGCCTCGATGACGATGGCGCGGTCGATCATCTTCTCGGACGCGACGGAATTCGCAATCGCGAGCAGTTCGGCCCGGTTGGCGGAAATCGGACTGGCCATCAGTCGTCTGCCTTCTCTTCTTCAGGTGCTTCTTCGAATTCTTCGATCCCGCTCGTGTCGAGCGGCCTCGTCGCGGCGATCAGTTTATCAGTGAGGACCAGCTTGGCCGAATGGATATTGCTGAGCGGAACTTCCACACGGCCCACCTTCCGATCCTCTATGGCGACGACCTCGCCCTCCATGCCGAGGAGTTCGCCATGAAGGTCTCGGCGGCCATCGAGTTTCTCGCCCAGTGCGATGCGAACCTCATGCCCCGCCCAATTGGAGAAATCCTTGCGCCGGGTCAGCGGTCGGTCGATCCCGGGTGAGCTGACTTCCAGATGGTAGGCGCCAGCAATGAGCTCCTCACCCTGCTCCTCAAGCGCGTCGATCGCGTCCGAAATGCGCCGCGAGAGCGTCATGCACTGCTCCACGACCAACTGGCCGGTGCCCGGATCCTCCGCCATCACCTGAAGCGTTCGCTCGTCACCCGAGCCAAAGAGCTTCACGCGCACGAGCTCGAAACCGAGCGCCTCCGCCTCTGGCTCTATCACTTGTGTCAGGCGCGCCGTGTCGGCCATTCATGCTCCAGTGGTATCGCGACAAAGGCGAAGTGGACCGGCCCCTCGCGGCGCCAGCCCCACCTTGTCGCGACAATGTCGGGATGCCGCGCAGATAAGCGGAGTCGTAGGGAATTGCAAGCCGAAGCTGACGAGGAACGACTAACCCTGCCGCCGCCGCAGCGCCAGGATGTAAACCACCACCGCGGTCAACGCGAAGCAGAACCACTGCACGGCGTAGGACAGGTGGTTATTCGGCAGATCGCCAGGGTCGGGCTTCGCCAACTGCTCCAGCCCTGCTTGGGCCGGCGCCGCCACAAGCCTCACGCCCTCACCCGCCGGGGCAAGGAAGCCGGAGATCTCCCCACCTTCCCACGCTGGCCCCTGAGGCTCCTGCGACCAGCCAAGCGCCACTTCCGCCTCGCCGCCCTCAGGTACACGGCAGCGTGCCACGTGCGCCCAACCCGGCACGCCCTGTGCTGAGCGCCCGGCGGTCTCTCGCATGGCGAGAACCTCGAGACACGCAATCGTGCTGTGCCGGTAGAGCGCCTGATCGCGCTCTTCTTCAGTCATAGGCCAAGGCACCGCGCTCGACATGCTCGCCGCGGCGGAATAGCGCGTGAGAAGCGCCTCCTTCTCCTGAGCCCGCCCCAATTGCCAGATGCCGAGCGCAATCATCACGGCGACGGCGGCGGCGACGATCAGCGTGGGAAAAAGCGGAAGGCGGCGGATCACGGGCGCAGGTCCTTGCCGCCTGCTTCCGCCGCATTCTGCCGGTATTCGGAATACAGTAGCGCAGCCTTGGCAAGCCGAAGCCCACCAAGCACCAACCCGATCGTGAGCGGAAGCCAGAGCAGCACGTGAACCCAGAAGGGCGGCCCAACGCTGAGCTCTAGCCAGATCGCCAGCATCACCACCAGCCCGCCGACGATCAAGGTGAGAAAGGCCGCAGGGCCGTCTCCGACATTGAAGCGACTGAACTCCAGGCCGCAAGACCGACAGCGGGCGGCAAACTGCACCCAACCATCGAACAGTGTCGGTTCACCACAGCGAGGGCAAAGGCCTCTAAGGGAGCCCTCCACCAAGGGCGGCTCAGCTGCGGGAGGCATGTCGGGCATTTCCTGCGACGATAAAGCGATCAGCGCTTGCCCACGCGAAAGCCGCCATGCCGGTCGGCGCTGGCGGCACTCCGCGCGATCTGGGCTCACCGATCTCGATCTTGCGACTCAGCGCACAGCAAGCCTCGCCATCTGCAGGCTCACGCGTATCGCCCAGGGCACTCACGGCGCCCGGCAAAGCGAAAAGCGCGGCATCGGCACTGAATCCGACGCCGCGAACGGCCTCAATGGTATTCAGCGCCCCAGCCGCCCCACACATACACCACGATGAAGAGGAAGAGCCACACCACGTCGACGAAGTGCCAGTACCAGGCCGCGGCCTCGAAGCCGAAGTGCTGGCGCGGCGTGAAGTGGCCAAGATAGGCACGGCGCAGGCAGACGATCAGGAAGATCGTACCCACCAGCACGTGGAAGCCATGGAATCCCGTCGCCATGTAGAAGGCGCTGGAATAGGTGTTGCCGCCGAAGTCGAACGGGGCGTGCATGTACTCGTAAGCCTGGATCGCACTGAACAGCACGCCCAGCGCAATGGTCAGCCACAGGCCGGTCTTCAGACCTTCACGATCGCCGTGGATCAGCGAATGGTGCGCCCAGGTGACGGTGGTGCCGGAGCAGAGGAGAATCAGGGTGTTGAGCAGTGGCAGGGCGAAGGGGTCCATTACCGCCTCGATCGCCTTGGGCGGCCATTGCCCCCCGATGACTTCGCTCAGCTCGCTCGGGAAAAGCGAGAAATCGAACCAGCTCCAGAACCAGCCGACGAAGAACATCACTTCCGAAGCGATGAACAGGATCATGCCATAACGCATGTGCAGCTGCACCACGGGCGTATGGTGACCGGCCTGCGCCTCCTTCACGATGTTCGAGAACCAGCTGAAGAAGGTCGCGATCAGACCGGCGATGCCGAGGCCAAGCACGAGATGACCGGCGGCCATATCGTGCATGAACAGAACCATGCCGCTGGTGAAGACCAGCGCGGACATCGACCCGATGAAGGGCCAGATGTCCGGTGGCAGGATATGGTAGTCGTGGTTGGTCGCGCCGGCCATGTCTCGTTCAGTCCTGATCCTTGTTTGAGGGCGCCTTAATTCCCCGCATTGCCGAGGTCCAGAGGCTTACGACGCCGGCTCGCGCAGGCGATGAAAGGTGTAGCTGAGGGTGATCTGCTCGACATCCTTCATGTTCGGGTCGTCGAGGGCCGCCGGGTCCACAAAAAACAGCACGGGCATGGTAACACTCTGCCCCGGCTGCAGCGTCTGCTCGGTGAAGCAGAAACACTGAATCTTGTTGAAATAGGCGCCGGCCTGCTCGGGCGAGACGTTGAAGGTGGCGGTACCGGTGATTGGCACGCCGGAATTGTTCCGCGCCTCGAAGATCGCCAGGTCACGCTCACCAATCGCTACGGTGTCCGTCACCTGCCTCGGCTCGAAGGTCCAGGGCATGTCATTCGCGAGGTTTGCATCAAAGCGGATGGAGATGGTGCGACCGCCCGCACTGCGCGCAAACTGAGCAGCCAGATCGGCCTCCTCCTCGCCCGCCCGCTGGGTGGTGCCGCCGAAGCCCGTCACCTGACAGAAGAGCCGGTAGAGCGGAACCGACGCGTAGCCGAGGCCCAGCATGCCCAAGGCCGCAAGCAGCGCCAGGAGCGCCACCCTCATATTCCGCCTGGTGATGGGCCGGGCCAAAGCTTCGCCGCTCGTCATTGGGCACCGACCCGAACGATGGTGATCGCGTAAAAGAGGGCCACCAGCGCCAGCAGCACCAGGCCGAGCGCAATATTGCGGCTCTTTCTCACGCGCTTCAGGCGCTCTTCTTCCTCAGGAGTCAGTGCCATGCGATTACCCCTGCCCCAGGATCAACCGGTCTGCAACCAGCGCCGCGAACAGCGCGAACAGGTAGAACACCGAATAGCCGAAAAGCCGCTTTTCCGGGAGCATCGAGTCGTCCGGCTCGTTGCGGCGAAGCGATACCGGAACCGTCAGAGCCAAAAATAGGCCCGACAGAATCAACGCAGTGAGGCCGTAAATCACGCCTGCGCCGCCGACCCACCAGGGTACAAGGCTGATCAGCAAAAGGACCACCGAATAGGCGAGCATCTGTCGCCGCGTTGCACCTTCGCCCGCCACGACCGGCATCATGGGAATGCCAACTTTGGCATAGTCGCTCTGCACGAACAGCGCGAGCGCCCAGAAATGGGGCGGCGTCCAAACGAAGATGATGGCGAACAGGAGAACCGGCATCAACGTGATCTCGCCGGTGACCGCCACCCACCCGATCAGCGGCGGAAACGCTCCAGCAGCCCCACCGATGACGATGTTCTGAGGGGTACGGGGCTTCAGCCAAATCGTGTAGATCACGGCGTAATAGAGGATCGAAGCCGCAAGAATGGCCGCGGCAAGCCAGTGGACCGCGAGGCCCATGATACACACGGATGCCACCGATAGCGCCACGCCGAAATCCCGCGCATCGGTCCGCCTCATCCGGCCTTGAGGCAGCGGGCGCCGGGCGGTCCGCTTCATGCCCGCGTCAAGGTCCGCCTCCCACCACTGGTTGAGGGCACCCGCACCGCCCGCGCCAAGAGCGATGCACAGCACGGCTGTGAAACCAATCACCGGGTGAATGTGGCCGGGCGCGGCGAGGAGGCCGCAGAGGCCGGTGAACACCACAAGGCTCATCACCCGCGGCTTCGTCAGCGCAAAGAAGTCGCGCCACTCGGCGGGGATCGCATTCGTAGTGCTGGCCGTGTTCATCGTATTTCCAATCCCCTCCCTGCCTGAGCAGTGCGGGAGGAGTCACTATTATCAGGCAGCAAAGGGCGGGGCTCCGTGCCCCACCCTTTGAGCCTCGCGCCTCAGTGCGCGGTCGCCGACCCTGCCGCTCCGATATGGTCGTGGTGCGAGTGGTGATCCTCGATCACGGGCAGGGTGGAGAACTGGTGGAACGGCGGCGGGCTTGACAGCGACCACTCGAGGGTGGTCGCACCGGCTCCCCAGTAATTGCCTTCCGCTCGGCGACCGGCAAGCAGCGAGTAGATCATGTTCACGAAGAACACGGCCATGCCCGCAGCCATGATGTAGTAACCGATCGAAGCCACCTCGTTCCAGTAGGCATAGGCCGCCGTATAGTCTGGATAGCGGCGCGGCATGCCGTTCATCCCGAGGAAGTGCATCGGGAAGAAGATCAGGTTCACGCCGACGAAGAACACCCAGAAGTGAATGTGCGCCAGAAGCTCACTGTGCATACGCCCGCTCATCTTCGGGAACCAGTAGTAGATCCCGGCGAAGATTGCGAAGACGGCGCCGAGCGACAGCACGTAGTGGAAGTGCGCCACGACGTAGTAGGTGTCGTGCAGGTTGTCGTCCACGCCGCCATTGGCGAGCACCACACCCGTCACACCGCCTACGGTGAAGAGGAAGATGAAGCCGAGCGCCCAAACCATCGGGCTCTTGAACTCCAGGCTTCCGCCCCACATCGTCGCGATCCAGCTGAAGATCTTCACGCCAGTCGGCACCGCGATGACCATCGTGGCCGCCGTGAAGTACATCTTCGTATTCACGTCGAGGCCCACCGTAAACATGTGGTGCGCCCAGACGATGAACCCGATCACGCCAATGGCAACCATCGCATAGGCCATGCCGAGATAACCGAACACCGGCTTGCGGCTGAAGGTCGCCACGATCTGGCTGATGATGCCGAAGCCAGGCAGAATCATGATGTACACTTCGGGGTGACCGAAGAACCAGAACAAGTGCTGGTAGAGAATCGGATCGCCACCGCCAGCCTGGTCGAAGAAGGTCGTCCCGAAGTTACGATCAGTCAGCAGCATGGTGATCGCCGCAGCCAGCACCGGCAGCGCGAGCAGCAGCAGGAACGCAGTCACCAGCACCGACCACACGAAGAGCGGCATCTTGTGCAGCGTCATGCCCGGCGCACGCATGTTGAAGATGGTCGTGATGAAGTTGGTCGCACCCAGGATCGAGCCGGCACCCGCGAGGTGCAGCGAGAAGATCGCAAAGTCCACCGCCGGCCCCACGGAACCAGTCGTCGATAGCGGTGCATAGGCCGTCCAGCCGATGCCAGCGCCCAGACCAGTGCCGCCGGGAACGAACAGGGAGAACATCAGCGACAGAAAGCCCGCGACCGTCAGCCAGAAGCTGATGTTGTTCATCCGCGGGAAGGCCATGTCGGGGGCCCCGATCATGAGCGGCACGAACCAGTTACCGAAGCCGCCGATCATTGCAGGCATGACCATGAAGAACACCATGATCAAGCCGTGCGCCGTGATCAGCACGTTCCACATGTGCCCGGCCTTGTCGAAGTCGCTTGGGCCACCGCCCATGAATTCGACCCACCAGCCAAGATACTGGATGCCAGGCTCCTGCAGCTCGACGCGCATGATGCCCGAGATTGCCCCGCCGATGATCCCCGCCATTACCGCGAAGAGCAGGTACAGGGTTCCGATGTCCTTGTGGTTCGTCGACATGAACCAGCGAGCGAAGAAGCCCGGCTTGTGGTCGGCATCATGGTCATGATGCTCGTCCGGATGAGCCTGAAAGGTGTCGGCAGTGGTGGCCATCGTCAGCGTACCTGGTCCTGATCGTTCTTATACTTGTCAGTTCGCGGCGGGCGCGGGGACACCCGGAGCGGTCGTAGTGGTCGGAGCCTGTCCCGCACCGGGGGCACCTTCTACGCTGCTCTCCGGCTCCTGCGCCGGTGCAAGTGCGGTCGGGGCAGCCTCAGCCTCGCCACCTACGGTGCCGCCCTGGGCGCGAACCCAGGCCTCGAACTGTGGACGGGGCACCGCCTCGATGGCAATCGGCATGTATGCGTGACGCGCACCGCACAGCTCCATGCACTGGCCGTAATAGATGCCAGGCTCTTCGATGACCAGCATGCGCTCATTGATGCGCCCGGGCACCGCATCGATCTTGAACCACAGCGAGGGGACACCGAAGGAGTGGATCACGTCCGCGCCGGTCGTCTGCAAGCGGATCGGCTCGCCAACCGGCACGACCATGCGATTGTCAGCCTCCAGCTGCGCCGGAAAGCCCTCAGCCAGGGCCTCGCCCTCATCCTTCATGTTCGAGATCACCTCGAACCCGCCATTGTCGGGATAGGTGAAACCCCAATACCACTGATAGCCTGTTGCCTTGATCGTCAGCGCGTCCGCCGGAGCGCTGCGATACTGGCGAGCCAGCAACGTGATCGACGGGATCGCGATCGCCACCAGGATCAGCACCGGAACGGCCGTCCAGATCACTTCGATGAGCGTGTTGTGGCTGGTCTTGGAAGGAACGGTGTTAGCGCGGCGATTGTATCGCGCGACCACCCACAGCAGCAATCCAAGGACGATAAGGCAGATCGCCACGATCAGCGGCAGCAGGATCGCATCGTGGAACCACAGCGCGAACTTGCCCTGGGGCGAGTGCTGGGTCTGGAAGGTCATCGCGCCGGATTCGGGCGCGCCGCGGATCCACTCCGGCCCAAGCGGCGTATAGGCATCGGAGCCCGCCGCAACGTCCTGCGTGGAGGCTTCCGCAGCTTCATCGACCGGCGCGCTCGGATCGGCGACATTGGGCGAGACAGCATCGGCCTCGCTCGTCGTCATGCCCTGCGCCTGTGCAGGAGACTGCTCGGCAGAAGCGCCGGCCTGCCGCGCAGCCTGCGCCAGCGCCGGCTGGACAGGGGCGACAAGAGCCAAGGCGGCGAACAGCAGAGGGAGGGAATGCAAGCGCTTGCGAGAGACACCGCCAAGAATCATCAGTCTGCTGCTTTCCGTTCTTATTAAGGCCGTTTTTGTGCGGCCCGCTGGCTGGCGCGCATGGGCCGCGCGGCCCACCCGAAAGGCCGGATTGGCCGGGCCTATACGCGCGCTTGCCCCACGCCTCAAGCGCTTCTAGGGAGATTTTTCGCGAGCGACGGCGCATCGAGCGAAAGCTTTCCCCGCGCCTGCACCAGGTGACCGAAAGAGGCGCATCCCCGATCATGACCGACGACGAGGTCCTTGCCGAGTTCCGTGCCAGCCACGCGCTTCTCGAAGGCCATTTCAAGCTCTCCTCCGGCCGACACAGCGCCTACTACCTACAATGCGCCAGGGTGCTGATGAATGGCGAGCGGGCCGGCCGTCTCGCGCGCGCTTTGTGCCAGACCCTTCCGCGCGAGCTTCGCGCGAAGGTGGAGAAAGTGGTTTCCCCGGCTATGGGCGGGATCATCATCGGCCATGAAGTCGGCCGGGCTCTGGAAAAGGACGCCGTCTTCCTGGAGCGGCCGGAAGGCACGTTCGAGCTGCGCCGCGGCTTCGACATCCGGCCGGGCGAAAAGGTGCTGATGGTGGAGGACGTTGTCACCACTGGGCTTTCCAGCCGCGAGGCGATCGAGGCCGTGCAGGCGGTCGGGGGCGAGGTGCTGGCCGAGGTGGCGCTGGTGGACCGCTCCGGCGGGACAGCGGATCTGGGCGTGCCCTTCTATCCGCTGGTGCAGATCAACTTCCCGACCTATTCCGAGGACGAATTGCCGCCCGAGCTTGCCGCAAAGCCTGTCACAAAGCCGGGCAGCCGCAAGAAGTGAGCGCGCCGGCAGGTGGAGCGGCCGGAGGGCCCCGGCCCAACAAGCTCAGGCTGGGCGTCAACATCGATCATGTGGCGACGATCCGCAATGCGCGCGGCGGAGACCATCCGGACCCGGTGAGAGCAGCGGAGATCGTCGCGCGCGTCGGAGGGGACGGGATCACCGCCCATCTGCGCGAGGACCGGCGTCACATCCGCGACGATGACCTGAGGCGAATCCAGCAGGCGACGGACCTTCCGCTGAATCTAGAAATGGCGGCGACCGAAGAAATGGTCAGCATCGCCCTTGCACACCGTCCACATGCTGCTTGCATCGTGCCCGAACGGCGCGAGGAGCGCACCACGGAAGGCGGCTTGGACGCGGCGGGCCAGCACAACCATCTCCAGCCGCTCGTTTCACGCCTCCTTGACGCTGGTATCAGGGTCAGCCTGTTTATCGGCCCGGAAGAGCGGCAACTGGAGGCGGCGCTGCGGCTCGGCGCGCCGGTCGTTGAATTTCACACGGGCGAATATGCCCATGCGACGGGCGAGCAGGTGGCGGTGGAGTTGAGGCGGGTCGCCGATATGGCCGCGCTGGCTGCCAAGAACGGGATCGAGCCCCATGCGGGCCATGGCCTTACTTATGAGAATGTGCAGCCGATCGCCGCGATTCCCCAGCTCGCTGAGCTCAACATCGGGCACTACCTTGTGGGAGAGGCGGTGTTCGTCGGGCTGGAAGCCGCGGTGCGTCGGATGCGCCAGCTAATGGATGCAGCGCGGTGAGGCGGACCGCATGATCATCGGCCTCGGCTCGGACCTGTGCAATATTGACCGCATAGCCGCTTCGCTGGAACGCTGGGGCGAACGCTTTGAGAATCGCTGCTTCACCGAGATCGAGCAGGCGAAGGCACGCCGCCGGGTACTCACCCGGGCGGGAACCTACGCCAAGCGCTTCGCGGCCAAGGAAGCCTTCACCAAGGCTGTGGGCACCGGCTTTTCGCGCGGCGTGTTCCACAAGGACATCGGCGTGGTGAACCTGCCATCCGGCGCCCCCACGCTGCATCTCACCGGAGGTGCGGCGAAGCGGCTTGCGGAACTGGTGCCGCAGGGCCATGAGGCGCACATTCATCTGACCCTCACAGACGATCACCCATGGGCGCAAGCCTTCGTGATCATAGAAGCGCTGCCCCGATGAGCTCCGTCCCAGGCAATCCCCCAGTGTCCGACCGCCTCGCCGACACTCCAGCTGACGCCAATGGCTCCCCACCGGGAGAGCCGGCGGCCGAGAAGGAGAAGGGAGTCAACTGGTTCGCCGAGATCCGCGGCCTCGCGCTGATGCTGTTGGGCGTGCTGGCCTTCCACACGCTGGTGGCCAAGCCGTTCTACATTCCGAGCATCTCCATGGTGCCGAACCTTTTGGTGGGGGACCGGCTGGTCGTCTCCAAATACCCCTATGGCTGGAGCTGGGTTTCGGCCAGCTTTCACCTTCTGCCGCGCGGCGATTGGCGAATCGCTCCCGCCACGCCGGAATATGGCGACATTGTGATCGCCGTGCCGCCTGATCGGGCGGAGGATTACATCAAGCGTGTCGTTGCCCGGCCCGGCGACCGGATAGCCATGGTGGACGGGCGAATCATCCTGAACGGAAAGGAGATCCGGCAGGAAGTCGAGCCGGCGGTACAGATCCCGGTCGCCGAGCAGCAGATGTGCGAAGGTCGCCCCTGTCTCGCGGCGTTCGAGCCCTATCGTGTGCGCCACGCCGACGGGCGCGAATTCTATGAACCGCCGACCTATCGGGAGACGCTACCTAACGGCGCAACCTACCTGATCATCGACCACCGGAACGATAATCCGCTCGACGATTTCGACGAGATCACGGTCCCGGAGGATCACGTGTTCCTGATGGGTGACAATCGCGATCATTCCGCGGACAGCCGCGCCCCCGCCTTCCCTTACGGCAACGGGCTCGGCGGTCCGGTGCCGATCGCCAATATCGGCGGCAGGGCGGAGATCATCACCTTCTCACTGGACGGCAGTGCGAATTGGAACCCGTTGAGCTGGATCAGTGCGCTGCGGGAGAACCGCGCGCTGACCTCGTTGCGCCCGCCGCTGCGGAGTCCTCCTGCGCAAGGCGGAGCCGAGGATAACTGACCATGGCCATTGATCGCGGCCTCGCGCAACCGCCTCCTGAGGTGGACGACCGCGCCAGCCCGACGCGCATCTCTAGTCCGGAGTTGCAATTCGAGGCGAAGCGCGCGCTCATCTGGGTGCTGATCGTCGGCTTGGCCGTATTGTGCATCTACATCTCGCAATCACTCCTGGTGATCTTCGGCGCCATGGTCTTCGCGGCGATGATCGATGGCGGCGCCCGCTTGCTGCGCCGCGTCCTCCCCATAGGACGTGGCCTCCGGATCGCGATCGTGCTGCTGCTGACCGTCGCGTTCTTCGTCTGGCTCGGCATCTTCGCAGGCTCGCAGATCTCGCAGGAGGCGGCGCAATTTCCGGCGATCCTGAGCACGCAGGTCGGCCGCTTGCTGGAATGGCTTCAGGGCCAAGGCTTCGCGATCAACCCTGACGATATCCAGAGTCTCGCCGGCCAGTTGATGAGCGGGGTCGGCATGGTCACCCGCGCAATCGGCGGCATATTCGGCGGGCTCACGCTGCTGGTGCTGATCACGATCATCGGCATCTACGTCTCGCTGGAGCCGCGGCTGTACGAGCGTGGCTTTGCCTGGATGCTGCCGCGAGAGAAGCGGCAGGACTTCCACATCACCGCCAGCCGCATGGCGGAAACGATGCGCCGGCTCATGGCCGGGCGCCTGCTGGGCATGGTGTTCGAGGGCGCGATCACCTGGCTGATGCTGTGGGCGTATGGTGTGCCCATGGCGGCGCTGCTGGGCATCCTGACCGGGCTGCTGGCGTTCATCCCCAATGTCGGTGCCGTCATTTCCGGCATCCTGATGGTGCTGGTGGGCTTTTCCGGCGGCGTCGACATGGGGCTCTACACCATCTTCGTTTACGCGCTGGTGCAGACCTTCGACGGTTATGTGATCGTACCGCTGATCGCCAAGAAGACGGTGGATCTGGCACCCGCGCTCGTCCTCGGCGCGCAGCTCATCATGGGCATTCTTTTCGGCATCCTGGGACTTTTCCTCGCCGACCCGCTGCTGGCCATGATCAAGGTTGCGCTGGAGCGACGGGCGGAGCTGAACGGAGCCGCCGAGGAAAACGGAGCCCAAGAGGGACGGCAGGCCGCCAGCACACATGGCGCGTAAGTTCCTGTACGTCGTTGCCGCGCTGATCGTCCTGGTGCTGGCGGTGCTGTTCGCCCTTCGCATCTGGGCGGACGAGTTGACGGAACTTGCCCTGGTGCCGACGGCGGAGTTCGAGGAGCAGAGCGCGCTCGCGACCAATGCGTATGAAGATCCGGCGATGTGGTTCTCACGCCCCGGCATGGGCAGGCGCGCCGATCCCGCGCGCTGGCAGCCGCCCGAAGGACTGGCCGAAGCCGAAGACGGTGAAGGCGATCCGGCACCTGCACCAATCGCCGACTCCACCGCCGAAGCTGAAGCTGCGCCGCCCTTCGCCCTGTTCTTCGTTCACCCGACCAGCTTCCTCAACCGTGCTCGCTGGAACGCTCCGCTCGATGACGAGGCCTCGCAGGACAGGGCTCGGATCTTCCTGCGCGGGCTGGCGAGCCCGTTCAATCAGGCGAGCGAGATTTGGGCGCCACGCTACCGGCAGGCGACCTTCGGTGCTTTCTTGACCGATGCGCCGGAAGCGGGACAGGCGATCGACGCGGCCTATCGAGACATCGAGCAAGCCTTCGCCTACTTTCTCGAAAACATCGACGCCAACTCGCCGATCGTGATCGCCGGGCACAGCCAGGGCGCCTTGCATGTGATTCGCCTGTTGCGCCAACGCGTCGCCGGCACGCCGCTGGAGAGGCGCATCGCCGCTGTCTACGCGGTCGGCTGGCCGATCTCTCTCCAGCACGACCTCCCCGCCCTCGGCCTGCCCGCTTGCGCGACGCCGGACCAGGGGGGCTGTATCGCCAGCTGGTCCAGCTTCGCAGAGCCGGCCGACCCTAGTCGGGTGCTGGCCACCTATCGCGCATCGCTCGGCTTCGACGGGCAAAGGCGGGGGGACAGCCCGATCCTGTGCCTCAATCCGTTGACCGGGACCCTCGGCGGTGAAGCCCCCGCCGCCGCCAATCTCGGAACCCTGGTCCCGAATGGCGATCTGACCGATGGGACCCTGGTACCCGGCGCCGTCCCGGCGCGCTGTGATGAGCGCGGCCTGTTGCTGATCGGCGATCCGCCGGAGCTCGGCCCCTATGTGTTGCCGGGCAACAATTATCACGTCTATGATATTCCGCTGTTCTGGCGGAACGTGCAGGCGGACGTTGCGCGCCGGGTGCGCGGATGGGGGAGCCAGTGAGCGCTGCCCTGGTCACTGAAACCGCGTCAGAGTTCGCGGCCGCACTGCCGAATGGTGGCGTTTTGATGGGGCTGGACCTCGGCACCCGCACGATCGGTACGGCCTTCTGCGATGCCGGATGGAGCTTCGCCAGCGCAGGCAAGACGGTGCCGCGCGGCAAGTACTCGCGCGATCGCGTCGTGCTGGAGGCCTTGGCGGCGGAGCGGCGCGTGAAGGGGCTGGTGGTCGGTCTTCCGCTCAACATGGACGGCAGCTCTGGCGCGCGGGCGCAGGCCAGCCGCGCCTTTGCGCGCAACCTCGCGCAGCAGACGGGCGGCTTGCGGCTGCCGGTGCTGCTGTGGGATGAGCGCTGGTCCACCGCCGCCGCCGAGCGGGACCTGATCGCGCAGGACATCAGCCGGGCGAAGCGAGCGGAGAAGATCGACAGCCATGCCGCAGCCGTGATCCTGCAGGCGGCGATCGATCGGCTGGCCGGCGGAGTGTTTTAGCCGGCAGGCTCAGGCCATTGCTGCGAGCCGGGCCCTGTGCCGCTTGGCTTCCATCGCGACAAGGCGGTTGCCGGACACTTCCGCGCGCGCCCAGAGCGCATCCCGCTCCTGCTCCGCCAGCACGCCCGCCTGCGCCTCCAAAGCGGCAAGCCGCATCCGGTCGCTCGGGTGCGTGCGGGAGAAGCGGTCCGCAAGGTCCCGAGCCTCCTCTCCGCCCAACCCCACCGCGATGCGCAGGAACACCTCGCTCGCGCCCGGGCTGAGCACCCCGGAGATGCGGTCGTTCTCGGTGTCGAAACGGTATTGGTCGGTCCAGCCCTGCGCCCCTCCCGCATGCATGATGTTGAGGGAAACGGACATCTGCTCCGGGGGCAATTGGGAGTGAACGTCGCGATGTGCGCGATAGTGCATCAGCTTTCCAGGGGTGAGCTGCGCCCGCTCCACGAAGCGGAGTCCCGCCGTCTCGCCCACGACACCGGCCACGGCTTCGTACTCATACTCCCAGTAATCGGACACATAGCCCGGGCCGAAGTAACCGTAGGTCAGGAAGTCGAAATTGTGGTCGTGCGGCAGCTCGTAAACGAAGGCGGAGCCGCCGCTGGCCCTGAACAGGTGCTCGTCTCGCGAGGGCCAGATGTTCGCCCGCAGGAAAAACTCCCTGCCCAGAGGGGAAAGCATGATGACCTGCGGGCCATAGGCTGTGGCGGGATCGTCACTGCGGTGACGGGCGCGCAGTTCCTCCAGCATGAGGTCGGCAAGAAAGGTGCGATTCTCGCCCAGCCGCCGCAGCCAGGAGGCGGCCCTCAGCAGGCTCTCCTCGTCGCGCGGATCAAAGCCGGTCGCCTCCAGGGCGGCGTCGCATTCGCCGAGCTCGCACGGAATGGCCTCGTCGGGCAGTTCGTGCGCTTCGATCACTCGGGGCATCAGGCCGTCTCCAGCAAAAGCAATTGGGGATGCGCCTCCACCAGTTGGGCCCGCAGGGCACCGGCCGGGGCGGCGAGCGGGTCGTCCGCTCGTCGTGCGAGCGTCACAAGCGCCCGAAAACCGGTCGCGGTGTCGAGCGCCAGACATTCGCGCAAAGCCTGCCAGCGGAGGGAAGTGTCGCCCTCCTCCAGCGCCATCTCGGCCATCAGGGGCGCGGCCTCCCCGGCCTCCATGCGGCCCAGAAGGGCCAACATCATCTCCTGCCGGCTGGTGCGGATGTCTCCCGCCGCCTGGTGCAGGAGCGCGCCATCAGCGAGGCGATATTCGCGGCTCGGCTCCGCCTCCGCGGCGAAACGCTGAAGCCGCAGCGAAACGAGTCGGCGTGTCGTGACGATCACTTGCAGCGCCTCGCTCGTGAGATCGAGCGCGATTTGGGTCCCCGCACCCAGGGTCAACACCTCCTGATGGAAGGGCCGCTCTCGCGCCCCAGGGCCCAGCGTGGACCGGACAATGCGCGCCTGCGCCTCACCCGCCAGCACCGCCTCGTAACGCAGCACGTCGCTGAAGCTGACGGTGGTGAAGTCAGCCGCGCCTGGCTCCCGCGCATGGAGGATCAGCTGTGCACGACCGGATCTGGCGAGAAGCAGCGTGGAAGCCGCGCCGTCGTAGCCGTGGCGCATGGCGGGGTGCCCCCACGGTTCCTCCACGAGGGCTGCGGCGACGAGCCGGCACAGGCCAGCTGCCAGTTCCGGCGCCGCTTGAGCGCCAGTGAACAGCGCCTCGAGCGCCGGGCACGCCTCGAGCGGGGCGCCAGCGCCAAAGCGCTCGAGTTCCGCCACCGCCGGAGCGACGGCCGGGTCAGCGCGCCAGGCCTCCATCGTGGCGACCATCCTCGCTTGGGTGCGGCGCTGCAGCCGAGGGTCCGCCTGCAGCGCCGCAATCATGGGATCGATGCGCATCTTCCCCTCCCCTTGGTGCGATGCGCTTAGGCCGATGCTTCGTAGATGAAGGTCGCGAGGATCACGACCGTGTCATCATGGCCGCGGCCGGTGTAGCGCAGCGTGCCGAACAGGCCGGTCAGGGTGTCGAGGTCGGGCAACAGAGAAAGATCGAGCTTGGGGAGGTTCATGGTGGACTCCGTCGAGGTTCCGCGCACGAGGCTCCATGCCACGTCGCCCCGCGAACCTGCCCACGAGCCCAGGCGGCTTTAAGTTAAATGACTGTAATCCGCATCTCGCACCCGATCGTGCAGATGGCGCAGTCAGGCGCGGCGCAACACCAGCACCAGCGCCCCTTCGGCGCCTGCAGCATCGCCTTCATCACCAAGCGGCCGCCGCAGCGCGTCGGCGCGCGCGCGATCCAGGATCGCCGCGGGGATGGCCGAGTCGAACAGGATGACGTCCGCCGTGCCGAGCAGCCGCGCCTGGCGCAGCGTCAGATCCTCCGGATCGTCGCTGGCTATGGTGAGAGTGACCTGCCCCGCCTCCGCACCAATGGCAGGGCTTTCCAGCCATTGCTCCAGGCGCGCGGCTCCCTCAGGCACCAGTGGGTCGAGAGCACCGCCTGCTGCCAGTGCGCTGTCGAGCGCGCGGCGCCGCTCTGCCGCGCGGGGCCAGCGGCGCCGCAGGGCCTCGCGGGCATCCTGGAGCGCCTCCGCCAGACCACCGAGATCGGCCGGCAGAAGCGCTTCCAGCCGCAGCCGGATCTGCTTGGCTAGACCGGCCGAAGCACCGCCCGTGCCGACCGCCACCAGCACGGGATTGCGGTCCAGAATGCTGGGCGTGGTGAAGTCGCACAGGTCCGGGCGGTCGACGACGTTCACCAGCAAACCGGCGCTTTGCAACCGGGATGCATCCGCCTCGCAAGCGCCTTGATCCTCATGCGCAACGAAGGCGATTCGCGCGCCGCGCTCGATCCCCTCCGCCAGATCCGCCACGACATCACCGCCCGCACGCTCGACCAGCCGGCGCTTGGGTTCGGCTGCCGCACCCTCCCCCAGCACGATCACCGGCCTGCCGGCGATTTTATGGAAGAGCGGCAGCGAGTGCATTCCTAGTCCAGCCAGGCAGGAACGCGTTCGGCGGCGGTGATCGTCTCCGGCGCGATGCGGTCGGCAACGGTGGCGAAGCGGTCTCCATCCACCATGACCTCGGCGACGAAGCCGCGGCTGTTGTAGCTGCTCGCCATGGTCGCACCATAGGCGCCCGCGGTGCGGAACACGGCCAGGTCGCCGGGCGCCACCGCGACGATGTCCCGCCCGGTGGCGAAGGTGTCGCCGGTTTCGCAGATCGGGCCGACGATGTTGGCGGTCATCCGTTCCGGCCGCTGCTGCACCGGCTCGAAATCATGCCACGCGCCGTAAAGTGCGGGCCGCGCAAGGTCGTTCATCGCGGCATCGACGATCACGAAGGGGTCGCGATTGGCATTGCGCTTCACCCGCACGACGCGGGTCAGCAACACGCCCGCATTGCCGGCGATGACGCGGCCGGGCTCGAACATCAGGGTGGTATCCCAGCCCTTCGTCACGCGCGCGACCATCGCGCCATATTCGGCGGGGCTCGGGAAGGTCTCCCCCCCCTTGTAGGGGACGCCGAGGCCGCCACCGAGATCGGCATGGGTGACCGTGCCGCCGCTGGAGCGCACTTCCTGAATCAGGTCCCCCAGCCGTCCGAACGCCGCCTCCAGCGGGTCGAGCGAGGAAAGCTGGCTCCCGATGTGGACGGCCAGGCCACGCATCTCCAGCCCGGGTAGCGCGGCGAGGCGGGCATACATTGCCGCCGCCTGATCGATCGGCACGCCGAACTTGTTGTCGCGCTTGCCGGTGGAGATCTTCTCATGCGTTCCGGCGTCAATGTCCGGGTTCACACGCAGCGCGCAGATCGCGCGCTTGCCCCGCGCAGCCGCGATGGCGGAGAGCTCTACGCCCTCCTCCTCGGACTCGAGGTTGAATTGCCCGATGCCGGCATCAAGCCCCTGAACCATCTCGTGCGCCTGCTTGCCGACACCCGAGAAGACGACGTCTTCCGCTGCGATCCCGGCCGTCAGCGCGCGGGCAAGCTCTCCGCCGGAAACGACATCTGCGCCGAAGCCCTCGCGCTGCATCACGCGCAGCACGGCGAGGTTGGGGTTGGCTTTCACCGCGAAGGCGCAGTGCGTGCGGCCGGCCTGCGCGACAGCATCACGGAACACGCGTGCGTGACGTTCAAGCGTGGCGCGCGAGTAGACGTAGACGGGTGTGCCGACGGCTTCCGCAATGCGGGCAAGCGGCACATCCTCGGCGTAGAGTTCGCCGTCGCGGTACTGAAAATGGTCCATGAAAATCAGCCTTCAGGCGGCGGGAGGTCGAAGGGATCGTCCTCGCGCTCTTCGGATCGGCGGCGCAGCTCCACGCTGCGTTCGGGCGCTGCCTGCGGGTCGAGCGCGAGAAGCTCCTCAGCCGTCGGACGATCGGCCCGGCCGTAAGGTGGCGGCGGGAGCGACTCGCCAGCGGCGGGGCGCAGATCCTGCGTCTGGCCGCAGCCGGACAGCGTTGCCGCGTAAGCGAGGGCGAAGAAGAGGCGCATCAGTCCATTTCCAGCACGGCGCGCGCTTCGGCAACCCGCTTGCGCACCTCGTCGGGCGCGGTGCCGCCATGGCTGGCGCGTGCAGCGACCGATGCTTCCACGGAAAGCGCAGCGAATACGCCCGCGCCGATTCGCTGATCGATGGAGCACAGATCGTCCAGCGTCAGCGCATCCAGCGCCACGCCGCGGCCTTCCGCCATCTTCACGGCCGCGCCGGTGATGTGGTGCGCTTCGCGGAAGGGGATGTCCGCCTCCCGCACCAGCCAGTCGGCAAGATCGGTGGCCGTAGCGTAGCCAAGCTCGGCCGCCTGGCGCATCCGGCCCGTCTGGAATTGGCTGTCCGCGACCATCGCCGTCATCGCGGCGACGGACAGTCCGAGCAGGCCGTGCGCCTCGAACACGGGCGGCTTGTCGTCCTGCATGTCCTTCGAATAAGCGAGCGGCAGGCCCTTCATCGTCACCATCAGCGAGACCTGACAGCCGATGATCCGCCCGGCATGGCCGCGCACAAGCTCCGCCGCGTCAGGGTTCTTCTTCTGCGGCATGATGGAACTGCCGGTGCTGAGCGCATCGGGCAGGCGGACGAAGTGGAACGGCTGGCTGGCCCAGATGATGAACTCTTCCGCCAGCCGTGACAGGTGCAGCGCGCACTGAGCGGCGGCGGCGAGGTAATCGAGCGCGAAATCCCGGTCCGACACCGCATCGAGGCTGTTGTTGGTCGGCCCGTCGAAGCCGAGCGCCTGCGCCGTCATCGCCCGGTCGATCGGGAAGCCGGTTCCGGCCAGCGCCGCGCTGCCGAGCGGGCTCTCGTTGAGCCGGTGCCGCGCATCGATGAAGCGCGAACGGTCTCGCGCGAACATCTCGTAATAGGCCATCAGGTGATGACCGAGCGTCACCGGCTGCGCGGTCTGCAGATGAGTAAAGCCGGGCATGATGCTGTCGGCATGCTCGCCCGCGCGCGTGACGAGCGCCCGCTGCAGCGCCGCCAGCGCCGCATCCGCCTGGTCGATCGCATCTCGCACCCACAGGCGGAAGTCCGTCGCCACCTGGTCGTTGCGGCTGCGCGCCGTGTGGAGGCGCCCGGCGGCGGGGCCGATCAGCTCCGCAAGGCGGCTCTCCACCGTCATGTGGATGTCCTCGAGGCTCCAGTCCTCGGGCACGCCGTCCTGCTCGTACTCGGCAGCGATGGTGTCCAGCCCGCGCTCGATCGCCAGCGCATCCTCAGCCGAGATGATGCCGCAGGCGCCCAGCATCGCCGCATGCGCCTTGCTTGCGGCAATATCCTGCCGCCACAGCGCCTTGTCGAACGGGATGGAGGCGTTAATCTCCCGCATGATCGCAGAAGGGCCGGCGGCAAAGCGCCCGCCCCACATCTGATTGGAGCCCGCTTCCTTGCCGACCCCGCCTCGTTCGCTGTCGCTCTCGCTCACCTGTGCCTTCGCCCTGTCTGTGGCGGCGTGCGATAGGCCCAGTGATGAACCTTCGCAACCGCAGGAAGAAGCAGCCGCGCCACAAGGGGGAGAGCTGACCGGCACACTGGATCGCAGCTTCGCCGGCGAAGAGATGCCGGCGGTGCAGTTGACGGACCCGGATGGCAAGACGCTGGCGCTGGCGGATACGAAGGGCAAGCCGGTGCTGCTCAACCTGTGGGCCACCTGGTGCGCGCCCTGCGTGATCGAGATGCCGCTGCTGGACGAGTTGGCGGGCGAGCTGGGCGACAATGTGCGCGTGTTGACCGTCAGCGAGGACATGAAGGGCGCCGAAGCTGTCGTTCCGTTTTTCGAGCAGCGCGGCTTCGACAACCTGCCGCGGTGGATGGACCCGCAGAACGACCTCGCCATCGCGTTCGGCGGCGGCGCGGCGCTGCCGCTGACGGTGCTCTACGATGCGGAAGGGCGCGAGGTCTGGCGCGTCATGGGCGGCTATGACTGGGGCAGCGCCGAGGCGCGGGAGCTGGTGGCGGAGGCAACTGCGGGAGGCTGAGGGGAATGAGCCGATTGGCCCCGGCCGATCAGCGCAACGTACGGTAGCCCCGGTCCGCGTCCTGGCGCATCGTCCTGCGCGCAATGAGCCCGCAGACAATGCCGGCCGCGAGGGCGACAGTCCAGCCCAGCAGATCGTTGCCGGGGGCGATCAACAACATCAGCGCGCGGAACGCCACCATGAGGGCGAATCCCACGGAGAGGGGAACGACCAGCAGCTTGATGATGGAATTCATCGGCCTGACTCCTCCACCGCCGCGAAGCGCATGTGGCGCCACGCGGTCGGCAGAGGATATCAAACCCGTGCTTCCGTGCAATCGCTCCGTCAGACGATCGACGGGCGGGAGACAGCCACTTCGTCGCTCCGCCGCGATCAGAACTCGCGGCGCAGGGTGACGGACCACTCGCGCGGCCGGCCGGGGTTGCCAGTGACGACGCCGAAGCTGCCAATATTCTCCGACTTGCCGGTGTAGTAGAACTTGTCGAAGATGTTGGTGACGTTGGCGCTCAGCGTCCAAAGCTCGTCCGCGCTGGTGTAGGCGATGCGGCCGTTGAACAGGCTGTAGCCCTCGATCTTGTTGAAGTCGTTGTTGATCGAATTGTAGAAGAAGTCCGAACGGTAGGACCAGTCGAGCCGCGGCGTGATGGTCGCACCGCCAGAGAGCTCCGCCTCATACTGCATCCCCGCCGACAGCTGCCACTTGCTGATAAAGGGCGCGATCATGTCTTCGGTGACGAGGGTCGCCGGGTTGGTAATTTCCGTATAGTCGAAATCGAGATAGCCGAGCGAACCGTCGAAGGTCAGCCCGTCGACCGGCTCCGCGAATGCTTCAAGCTCAAAGCCGAAGATCTCTGCATTGCCGGCGTTGGAGGGAACGGAGCAGGACAGCACCACGCTGTCCGGGCATTGGTAGCGGACCAGCTGGATATCGGTGTAATCGTTCAGGAACACGGCGCCGTTGAGCCGCACGCGCCGGTCCAGCAGCTGGGACTTGAAGCCGCCTTCGAAGGTCGTGACCGTCTCCGGCCCGAAGCTCAGCACCTGATCGACGGCTGAGGGGCGCGGGTTGATGCCGCCGCCTTTGAAGCCGGTGGAGACCTGGGCGTAGACCATCAGGTCATCCGTCAGATCGTAGTTCGCGCCAATCCGGTAATCGACCCGGTCGCCCTTGAACTCGCCTTGCAGGTTGTGGAGGCCAGCGACAAGGAAGTTCGGAGTGAAGAACGCACCGCTCGGCTCCGTTCCATCGAGATTGAGACGGCCATATCGATAGGTCTTCTTGTCGTCCGTGTAGCGCAGGCCGCCGATCAGATCGAGCCGGTCGGTCAGGTGCAGCTCAAGGTGCCCGAAGGCCGAGATGCTGCGGTTCGAGATGTCATCATCCTGGAAAAAATCGAACAGCAGCGTCGGGATCTGGTTGCGGCCATAGATGCGGTCACTCGCATCGTAGTAGAAGCCGCCCACTGTCGCATCTGCCAGCCCGTCACCGAACTGGCCCGACAGGCGCAGTTCCTGTGTGAACTGTTCGTGCCGATAGGTGAATTCCTGCAGCAGAAGGGCGAGCGGCGAGCCGTCCACGTCGATGCCGCTGGTGCCCTTGGCGGTGCGGTAGCCCGTAATCGACTTCAGCGCGAGGTCGGGGGTGAGTTCGATGTCGACCGTGCCGGCGGCCCCCCAGCTCTTGGCCGTTGCCGTGGGCGAGACGGAGAAGCCGCCGGGCGCGACCTGACGATTCGTCGCCGGATCGGTCGGAGGACCGAATGGGGTCGTGTAATTGCCGCCGGTCGCATAGGTTGCGTAAGTGGTGTAGCTCTCCGGCCCGGTCAGGAAGCGGCTGTCGAACGGGACACCTCCCAGCACGTTCGCCGGGTCATAGCTGCGCACGTTGGGATTGGCCGCATATAGCAGCTTCGTCGCGACGATCTGCGATTTGTCGTCGGCATAATCGGCCCGCAGGTTGATCTCCACCGGAGCGGCGGCGGGCGCATAGCGCAGCGCCAGGCGGACCGCCTGCACGTCCCGGCCGCCTTCGGTGCCGATGACGCATCCCTTGCCTGGCGAGCCGGTGGCCGGAATGCCGGAGCCGGGGTTCACACAGCCGTAATCGAGCCGCTTCATGTAGCCGTCACGCGTATTCGAAACGCCAGAGATGCGGGCAAACAACTCGTCCGTGAGCGCGAAACCGGCGCTGGCGCGCAGGTCCAGCCGATCGAAACGGCCATAGGTCGCCTCTACGAAGCCACCTTCATTCGCATCCGGCTCTTGCGTGAAGAGGCGGATCGCGCCGCCGACCGAGTTCTTGCCCGCCAGTGTGCCCTGCGGCCCACGCAGCACTTCGACCCGCTCCAGGTCCGTCAGGTCCATCACCGCGCCGAAGGTGGTGCCATAATAGATGTCATCGATGTAGACGCCGACACCCGGCTCCAGCGCGAAGCTGGCGTCAGACTGGCCGATGCCCCGGATGAAAGCGGCGATGGAATTGCCTTGCAGCCCCGTCGCCGGCTCCAGCGCCACGTTGGGCGCGAATTCCGCAAGATCGGTGATGCTGGTCTGGTTGCGGGCCTGCAGCGTGGCTGCGTCCACTGCCGTGATCGCGATCGGCGTATCCTGCAGATCCTGCTCGCGAAATTGGGCGGTGACGAGAATGGTGCCGGAGGTCGCCTCGGCCGCATCGTCGCGCGGGCCGGCCTGCGGATCCTGCGCCTGCGCCAGAGTGGGCGACGCAAGCGCCAGCGTCCCGACGCTGACCGCGGACACCAAGGTGGATTTCACCCGTGAGTGCTTGAGCAATGTAACCTCCCCATCTGATCCCATGCCGATCCTGCGCCGGCTGCGGTTGTCGCTTGTGTGGAGCCTGCCAGTGCGGGTCAGGCGCCCGTTCTAACGATCGTTAAGGTTTAGCGCGGGCGGAGGCGAAAGTTAATGGGCTACAGTCCTCATCCGTCGAAAGGTGCTCCACCCGATTTCAGACGCATTGAATTGACCGGCTGGCGAATAACGCTACATCCGCCTGCGCCTGAGGCATGGGCGGTTAGCTCAGTTGGTAGAGCATCTCGTTTACACCGAGAGGGTCGGGGGTTCGAGCCCCTCACCGCCCACCAGTTCCGACGAGAGGAAACCGTCCGGGGGACGGTTACCCTGTCGGAACTCGCAAGCGATAGCGCGCGCCGACTTGTGAAGACCCCGTCCGGGGGACGGTCACCCCGTCGGAACTCGCAAGCGATCAACCACGCCGAGCGGCACAGCGAATCCTTCCCGACAACGCCGCAGAGCCCGCACTCACACTTTCGCCAGCCGGGGAACAGGCGTACAATGCGACTCGGCAATGGTGCCCGGCCGCTCGAGGTCGACACTCCCCCGTCCAGCGCCAGTGCCTTTGCCCCGGGTCAGCCTGCAAATGCCACCTGCCCCGGTGCGGCCCGCTGCGAGACACCCGCGGATCGTGCGACATCACCTCTTCCGCGCCCACAGCCGCAGCGGTTTTAGGGAAAGGAGGCGCCCATGGACAGGCGCGTTTACGAGAGAGCGACTTCGGACGAGATCAGCTGGATAGCCGTAATGACCTTCCTTGTGGGTCTGTTGGGAGCCTGGCTGATCGTCGAACTCTAAAGCTTGCCGCATGCGGCAGCCATCGGCGCTTGCGGGGCGGCGGCAGGTCAGACGAGCTGCGCCGCGCCGCCGCCGATCTCCGCAAAGTAGCGGGCGATCGCGTCCGATGTCGTGTCGGCCAGCGCGATAAATGCGCGCCGGCGGTCCGCCTCGTCCTCCACCCGCTGCAGCAAGCCAGCCTCTGTCATCTGGGTGATCCAGCGTAGCGCCGTGGTCGGGGGGACGCCCGCGGCGATGCACAAGGATGAGACGGAAACGCGAACGTGCTCGGCACGCGCCGCGGTGAGGTCCAGCAAGATGTCCCAAGCAGGGTCCGCAAACAGGTTGCCTTCGATGAACTTCGATCGCAACTGGCGCTGGCGGATGATCCGCCGGATCAGGCGAGGGTCGGGCAGCGGAGGGCGGGTTGTGCGCACGAGGCGGTCCGTGCCGGGATCGGGCTCTCCCTTGAAGTTGATCGCCGGGCTTTCGACCTGGTTGCCGGGCGCGCCGGGCAACCCTGCGAGCCCGCCTCCGGAGCTCTGGGGCACGCCGAACGCCTCCAGCTTGGCGGCGATCTGGCCTACCTGCTCGGTCAGCCGCAGCAGCATCAGCTGATCCTGGTTGCTCATCTCCCGCACGCGCCCTGCTCCCCCGGCGGCGAGCACGCGGCCAAGTGCAATCACGCGATCGGCCTGGCTGGGGTCAACGAGGATTTGCGGGTTTGACTGTTCGAAGCGCGTGAACACCTGGTCCAGCGCGCCAATGCCCGTGGAGATGACGAGCTGTGTTCCGGTGAGTGCGGCCTCGCGATCGACCCGGCCCAGCGCCTGGAGCGAGGCGTCGTCATCCAGCGGGCAATCGATCATCGCCGCCTCGCCCAGCCCCATTGGGCCATCCAGCAGCTGGGCTAGCGGAGAAGCGCGGCGCACGTCGAACCCCGCCTTGGTTGCATCCTCGCGCAGCTGTTCCCGCAGGTAGGGCCGATCAGCGAAGATCGAGAGGCTCCGCGCAGAGCCCTTGCTCTGCACCGCGCCGTAGATGAAATCCGCCTGCGTCACCCGCGCCCTCCCTGTTTTCCGCGACCGTCCGAGAATGGGACAATTCGCAGTCAGGTCAATGGACAAGCCTGACCTTCCGGCGCGCGGCCGGAGATCAGGGGATCATTGCAGGGAGGAAACGGTCAGTCGGCGAAAGGGTTGCGAACGAGAATCGTGTCGTCCCGCTCCGGGCTGGTGGAGACGGAGGCGACCGGGGTCTCGATCAGTTCCTCGATCCGGCGGATGTACTTGATCGCTTGCGCCGGCAGGTCGGCCCAGCGGCGCGCGCCACGGGTCGTCCCGCTCCAGCCCTCCATCTCTTCGTAGACCGGCTCAAGAGCCGCCTGGTCCGCCGCGCTGGCGGGCAGGTAGTCGATGACCTCGCCACGCAGGCGGTAGCCGGTGCAGATCTTGATCGTCTCGAAGCCGTCGAGCACGTCCAGCTTGGTGAGGGCGATGCCGGTGACGCCGCTGATCGCGCAGCTCTGCCGCACCAGCACGGCGTCGAACCAGCCGCAGCGACGCTTGCGGGCGGTGACAGTGCCGAATTCGTGGCCTTTCTCGCCCAGACGCTGCCCGATCTCGTCTTCCAGCTCTGTCGGGAAGGGGCCGGAGCCGACGCGGGTGGTGTAGGCCTTGACGATGCCGAGCACGAAGCCCGCGGCATTCGGGCCAAGGCCGCTGCCGCTGGCGACGGTGCCGCTCACCGTGTTGGAGCTGGTGACGAAGGGATAGGTGCCGTGGTCCACGTCCAGCAGTACGCCCTGCGCGCCTTCGAACAGGATGCGCGCGCCATCGGCCCGCACTTCGCGCAGGCGCTTCCACACCGGTTGGGCGAAGGCTTGCACGAACGGGGCGATCTCGGTCAACTCCGCCAGCAGCTTCGCGCGGTCCACCGGTGCCTCACCGAAGCCCGCACGCAGCGCATCGTGATGGGCGCAGAGGCGGTCGAGCATCGGCTCCAGCTCGTGCAGATGAGCAAGGTCGCACACGCGGATCGCGCGACGGCCGACCTTGTCCTCATAGGCCGGGCCAATGCCGCGCCCCGTCGTGCCGATCTTGCCCTTGCCGGCCGCACCTTCGCGCAGAACGTCGAGCTCGCGGTGCACCGGCAGGATCAGCGGGCAATTGTCGGCGATGGCGAAATTGTCAGGCGTGATGGTGACGCCCTGCCCTTCCAGCCGGGCGATCTCATCCTTCAGCGCCCACGGGTCCAGCACCACGCCATTGCCGATGATGGACAGAGTGCCCGTGACGATGCCGCTGGGCAGCAGGGAGAGCTTGTAGGTCGTGTCGCCCACCACCAGCGTGTGACCGGCATTGTGGCCGCCCTGGAAGCGCACGACGACATCGGCGCGCGTGGCGAGCCAGTCCACGATCTTGCCCTTGCCCTCATCGCCCCACTGGGCGCCGATCACCGTGACATTGGGCATTCGTTCTTCCTGCTAACCTGCGCAAACGGCGCGGCCCTAGGCCCTGGAGCGCGCGAGAGCAACCGGGGCGGCGGAGGCACCTGCGAAGAACGGTTGATGAAGCGCACGGCGAGAGGCCTAAAGAGGCTTCGCCGCCCCGCTCTCCAGCACGTGCGAGCAGCCGAGCGCCTGCGGGTCGTCGCTATCCGACAGCGCCGCAATCGTGCGCCAGCCATCGGCGCGCATGGCGGCGGCGGCGGAGCGATCATGCCCCAACGGCAGGAACAAGGCATTGCGTCGCGGTTCAGCGGCCTTGACCGCCTCCACCAGCTCCTCCGGATAGAGGGAGAAGCCAGTAGCTGCCTCCTCGCTGCCGGAGATCATGTAAGTGCCGCCCCGGCCAAGCGCGGTACGCACGCCGTCCGCGTAGATCGTGAACCCGAACCACGTCTGGTATTCGAAGCCGTGCCGCTCTGACGGGTCTAGCGTCAGTCGCGCTCGCCCCTGCACTCGCGCGGCAATCTGCCGCAGCCCCTCGATCCGGCTGGCGAGCACGCCATGCACGTCGATCGCGGCCAGTCGCTCGATCGCTTCCTCGAACGGCCCACTGGCATAGAGCAGCGGAACGAAGGCCTCGCCCCCGGCCGCGACCAGCCCACCGGCATCCTTGCTGTCCAGCTCCCGCCGCACCGCCTGCACCTGCTCCGGCGAAAGGCCGGCGTTCTCAGCCAGCGTGTCGACGAGATCCGGCAACGTGAAATCGATGGAGATGCCGCCGGGCCCCGCTGCCTCCAGCGAGGCGATCGCCAGTTCCACAATCTCAGCTGCCGCCTCAACGGTGTCGCGGCCGACCAGCTCTGCGCCAAGTTGCAGGTTCTCCCGCCGCGGGTCGAGCATGTTGCCGACCATCCGCGCCACCTGCCCGGCATAGCACAGGCGCAAGGGGCGCGGCTGAGCCGCGAGGCTGGTTGCGGCGATGCGGCCGATCTGCGGCGTCATGTCCGAGCGCAGCGCCAGCATCCCCAGGCTCTTCGGATCGACGAAACGGAACATCTGCCGCGTCTGCACCGTCATGCGGCGGAGAATCGACTTCTCGAACTCGATCAGCGGCGGACGCACCCGGTCATAGCCGTGAGCATCGAGCACCTGCAGCACTGCGCTCTCGATCCGCGCGGCGGCGGAGGCGCTTTGGGGCAGGCGGTCTTCCAGCCCCTCAGGCAACAAGTCGGCGCCGGGATCAGTGCGGGGATCGATCATGGGCGGGCGCCTTAGCGGTCAGTTTCGCTGATGTCATCGTCATCCCGGCCGGAACCGGGATGACGGACAATCAGCAGGCCAGAGTCAGAATGCCAGCGCCTTGACGAGCTTAACGCCCTGCAGCGCTTCGGCCTTCTTGATCACCTCAGCCGGGATGGGCTGATCCACGCTCAGAAGCAGCACTGCCTCGCCCCCCGCCTGGCGCCGGCCCAGATGGAAGGTGCCGATGTTGATGCCGGACTCGCCAAGCAGGCTGCCGATGCGGCCGATGAAGCCCGGCGCATCCTGGTTGACGATGTAGAGCATGTGGCCTTCGAGGTCGGCCTCGATGCCGATGCCGAAGATCTCCACCAGACGCGGAGAGCCGTTGCCGAACAGCGTGCCGGCGACGGAGCGGTCGCCCTGGCTGGTGGCGACGGTGACGCGCACCAACGTGTGGTAGACGCCCTCGCCCTCATTCCGGATCTCGCGCACCTGGATGCCGCGCTCGCGGGCGAGGAAGGGCGCGTTGACCATGTTCACGCTCTGCGAATAGCGCTTCATCAGGCCGGACAGCACCGCGCCGACGATCGGCTTCTGGTTGAGCTGCGCCGCAGCACCCTCGGTCTCGATGCTGATCTGCGGCAGGTCGCCATGCGCCAGCTGTCCGACGAGCGAGCCGAGCTTCTCCGCCAGTGCCATGTAGGGCTTCAGGCGCGGCGCCTCCTCAGCCGAAAGGCTCGGCATGTTGAGCGCGTTGGTGACGCCGCCATTGACGAGGAAATCCGCCATCTGCTCGGCCACCTGCAGCGCGACGTTCACCTGCGCTTCCGTGGTGGACGCGCCCAGGTGCGGGGTGCAGATGAAGCCCGGCGTGCCGAACAGCGGGCTGTCCTTGGCCGGTTCTTCCACGAACACGTCGAGCGCGGCGCCGGCGATGTGCCCGCTGTCGAGCAGGTCCTTGAGGGCAGCCTCGTCCACCAATCCGCCACGGGCGCAGTTGACGATGCGAACGCCCTTCTTCGTCTTCTCCAGACGCTCGCGGCTGAGGATGTTGCGGGTCTCGTCCGTCAGCGGCGTGTGCAGGGTGATGAAGTCCGCTCGCTCCAGCAGCGTCTCGAGATCCACCTTCTCGACACCCATTTCCACGGCGCGCTCCGGCGTCAGGAATGGGTCGTAGGCGGCAACCTTCATCTTCAGACCCAGCGCGCGGCTGGCGACGATGGAGCCGATATTGCCCGCGCCGATCAGGCCCAGCGTCTTGCCGGTAACTTCGACGCCCATGAAGCCGTTTTTCGGCCATTCGCCGGCCTGAGTGCGGCGATCCGCCTCCGGGATCTGGCGAGCCAGCGCGAACATCAGGGCGATGGCGTGTTCTGCGGTGGTGATCGAGTTGCCGAACGGCGTGTTCATCACCACCACACCCTGGGCGGAGGCGGCGGGGATATCGACATTATCGACACCGATGCCGGCACGGCCGATCACCTTGAGGTTGGTGGCGGCCTCCAGAATGTCCTTCGTCACCTTGGTGGCGGAGCGGATGGCGAGGCCGTCATACTGGCCGATCACCGCCTTCAGCTCGTCCGGCGTCATGCCGGGCTTCACGTCGACGTCGCAGCCACGCTCCTGGAAGATGCGGGCAGCGTTGGAGTCCATCTTGTCCGAGATGAGGACTTTGGGCTTGGTCATGGGAATGTCCTTGGAATGCGTCATCCCGGCGAAAGCTGGATCTCGTTCGGCAAGCTTGCTCATTGCCGGAGGAGAGCCCGGATCACGTCCGGGATGACGAATAGAATCGAAGCGGGAGGAGCGTCAGGCCTTGAGCTGCGCCCAAGCCCAATCCAGCCAGGGGCCGAGCGCCTCGACATCGGCCGTATCAACCGTGGCGCCGCACCAGACGCGCAGGCCAGCCGGAGCATCGCGATAGCCGGCGATGTCATAGGCCGCATCCTGCTCTTCCAGCAGCTTAGCGAACTTCTTGATGAAGTCCGTGTCCGCGCCCTCCACCGTCAGGCAGACGCTGGTGTTGGAGCGGATCGCCGGATCAGCCGCGAGGTGGCCGAGCCAATCCCGCTCCTGCACGATTGCGTCGAGCGCCGCCGCATTGGCATCGGCGCGCGCCTTCATGGCGGACAGGCCGCCGATGGACTTCGCCCATTCGAGGCAGGCGATCGTGTCTTCGACCACCAGCATGGAGGGGGTGTTGATCGTCTCGCCCTTGAAGATGCCCTCGATCAGCTTGCCGCCCTTGGTCATGCGGAAGACCTTGGGCAGCGGCCATGCGGGGGTGTAGCTCTCCAGCCGCTCCACCGCCCGGGGGCCGAGGATCAGCACGCCATGCGCGCCTTCACCGCCGAGCGCCTTCTGGAAGGAGAAGGTGAGCACGTCGACCTTGTCCCACGCAATGTCTTGCGCGAACACGGCGCTGGTGGCGTCGGCGAAGACGAGACCTTCGCGGTCCGCGGCGATCCAGTCAGCGTTCGGGACGCGCACGCCGGAGGTGGTGCCGTTCCAGGTGAAGACGACGTCGTTCGACCAGTCGACCTGCGACAGATCCGGAAGGTGGCCATAATCGGCACGCAGCACGATCGGGTCGATCTTGAGCTGCTTGACCGCGTCGGTCACCCAGCCTTCGCCGAAGCTCTCCCAGGCGAGCGTGGTGACGGGGCGGGCGCCGAGCATGGTCCACATCGCCATCTCGACGGCGCCGGTGTCGGAGCCGGGGACGATGCCGATGCGATGCGTCTCAGGCACCTCAAGCACTTCGCGGATCAGGTCGATGCACAGACCCAGGCGCGCCTTGCCGAGCTTGGAGCGGTGGGAGCGGCCGAGCGAATCAAGCTCAAGGCCATTGGGCGACCAGCCCGGGGGCTTGGCGCAGGGTCCGGAGGAAAAGAACGGCCGTGCAGGCTTGCTGGCCGGGAGCTGAGGACGCACTTCGCCCTCGAGCGTATTCGTATCAGACATTTAAGTCTCTCCTTGCAGAGAGCACGCGCGGCGTTGGGACCGCGTGGCCCGCAGCGGGCCCTAAAGTTGCGGGCCGCCAAGTCAAGCGGGATTGCGGTTGCGCATGAAACCATAGCCGCGCGAGCAAGGCCTCTCAGAGCGGGTGAAGCTGTGTTAACGAGGGGCCGTCCACCATGGCGCGCATGAAGTTTCGTCTGCCCCTCCCCGCCGTAGCGGCGCTGCTCGGCACCGCCTTGGTCGCCGCCTGCTCCGCTGTGCCCGATTCGCCCCGCACCTCGCGCACGCCAGGAGCACGGGCTCCGCAATCTTCCGCGCCGCCCGCCGCCGAGAGCCGCGCCGGCCGCCAGTGCCTCGCGGAGTTGAGCGCCACCGGCGCGTCGTACTCGTTGCTGCCGGACCGCTACCCGGAAGCCGGGTGCAGCAACGTCAACACGGTGCAGCTTTCCAGCGTCCCGTCCGACGCGACAAACCTGATGATCGCCAATCTGGGCCCGGTGACCTGCGACGTGAGCACCGCCTTTGCCGGTTGGGCCCGCTATGGCGTGGACCGAGCGGCGCAGCAGATCCTCGGCTCTCCGCTTCGATCGATCGAGACGTTCGGCTCCTATTCGTGCCGCAACGTGGCAGGCACCAGCCGCCGCTCTGCGCACAGCCAAGCCGAGGCGATCGACATCTCCGCCTTCGTGCTGGCGGATGGGCGCAGGATCACGCTGGTGAACGGCTGGAACGGCAGTGCGGCGGAGCGGGAGTTCCTGCGCGCCGTCCATCGGAGCGCCTGCCGGCGGTTCGGGACCGTTCTGGGCCCGGACTACAACTCGGCCCATCGCGACCATTTCCACCTTGAGGGGGTAGCGCGCGGCTCCAGCTACTGCCGCTGAAAGCGTTCTCCCTTCAGTGGCCGCGGGCGCGGCGGGGCTCCCACTCCGCCTGCCTCTCATCGTGGTCATGCCCTCGGGCGATCCTCTCGACCTCCGCATGGTCTACCAGCGCCATCTCCTCGCGGGCAGGCACGCCCGGTTCGAAGCGAGCGTCGATCCACAGGCGCACCGCGTCGGCGGGATGGCCCGCGTCCAGCTTGGTCATCATGTTGGCCCGGTGAATTTCCACCGTGCGCGGGCTGATTCCAAGATCTCTGGCGATCAGCTTGTTGGAGCGGCCGGAAGCGAGGCATTCCAGCACCTGCCGCTCGCGCCGGCTGAGCTCGCCGATCCGGCGGCGCGCCTCCAGCTCACGGCGGCGGCGCTGGACCTGCGGGCCGGCCTCGGACAGAATGCGCTGCAACCGGCGGGCGAAAGTCCCCATCTCCAGCGGCAGGGCGAGGTAGTCCATCGCGCCGGCGCGGATTGCATCGACCACGCGCCCGATCTCGCAATCCTCGGCCGTCATGACCACTGGCAGCCAGATGCCGGCCTGGCCGAGCCGATCAAGCAGCGCCGGGACGCCGCCGGGCGTGTCCCCGTCAGCGGCCAGAAGGATGCCGTCCAGCGGCGGTCGACCGATCAGCTCTTCAAGGCTGCCATACACCTCTGCGTGATGGCCGAGTGCAAAGGCGATGCGGGCCTGCTCCGCGCGGGCCCGGCTGCTGCCGCCGAGAATGTGAAGGTGTGTGCGTTCCATGCTCTCCGGGTGCCTGCAAGCTTTCGGCAACGCACCTGAAGGTGTCTCCAAGCCGGAGGGAAATTGCACGCCCGGCGCGAGTGCGTCGGAAGATCGCGGCAATTTCTCTCCGAACCGGAGCTTTTCCTTTGTCGGTCGCGGCCCGCAGAAACCCCTAGCGGCTTTTCCTTAAGAAAATTCGTAGAGCCCGATTCGCTATTCGCGCGGCTGATAGAAGCTGTAATCCGGCAGGGAGTGGAAGGCGGCACGAAGCGCGTCGCTCCAGCTGGAGGAGATCGCCTCGAAATAGGAATCGTTCTGCTCGATGCGCTTCTCGTGCAGCGGGGTGAACCCGTCCCGCTCCACCACCAGCAGGTCCAGCGGCAGGCCGACCGAAAGGTTCGCCTTCAGGGTGGAATCGAAGCTGACCATCAGCAGCTTGACCGCATCCTCAAAGCTCATGGCCCGATCATAGCCTCGGATCAGGATCGGCCGGCCATACTTGGTCTCGCCAATCTGGAAAAATGGCGTGTCGAAGCTCGATTCGATGAAGTTGCCTTCGGGGTAGATCATGAACAGGCGCGGCTCCATGCCCTTGATCTGCCCCGCAAGAATGATGGAAGCGGTGAAGCGGCCCTTGCCGCTGGGCCCGTTCTCCTCCTGCGTCTCCCGCACCGTTTCGCGCAGCAGCTTGCCGGTCTCAACGGCCACCTGAAACATGGTCGGCAACTCCAGCAGCGAATTTTGCCGCTGCTGCGGCGCCTTGCTGCGCTCCTCCAGCCGGCTGACCACCGCCTGCGTGGTGGCGAGATTGCCCGCGGTCATCAGCGCGATCAGCCGCTCTCCCGGAACGGACCAGTGGAACATCTTGCGGAACACGGAAATGTTGTCGACGCCGGAATTGGTTCGCGTGTCGCTCATCAGCACCAGCCCGCGATCGAGCACCATGCCAACGCAATAAGTCATCTCTCGTCCTGCTCTCGCCGTCGTTCCAACGCGGAACGGGTACGTCGGCGCTCACCGTTCCGCAATGCGGCAAGGACACCTATGCGCCTGGACCGACCTGCTGCTGCATGTCGTGCTGTTGGCTTGCGGCAAGGCCGTGCTGCCGGCCCAGTCCCTGCTGCTGACTCAGAGGACCAAGTGTCTGCCCCTGCCCCTGAGCACGCTCCTGATCCTGCCCTTCGCCAGGGTGCTGCTGCTCCACCGCCACATCGACGGAAAGGTCCTCCGTCAGCGTGCCGAAGCTGATGCCCGTGATCGGCGCAGCATCGCGATAGTCGCGCCCGGTGGCGAGCCGAACGTAGCGCGGATCGGGGCTGATCCCGTTGGAGATGTCGAAGCCCACCCAGCCGAGGCCGTGTACCCAGGCTTCCGCCCAGGCATGGGTGGCCTCCTGCTCGATCCGGTCGTTCATCATCAGGTAGCCGCTGACGTAGCGGGCCGGGATATCCAGCGCTCGCGCTGCGGAGATGAAGATGTGCGCATGGTCCTGGCATACGCCGCTGCCGGTGCCGAGCGCCTCCTCCGCGCTCGTGCGAACACCCGTGGTGCCCGCCTTGTACTCGACCTGCTCACGGATCGTGGCGGAGAGATTGTGCAGCGTGGGTACCATCCCTTCCTCGCTTCGCTCCACAGAGGCGATCAGCTGCCGGACACGGGGGCCGGCCCTCGTCAGCTCCGTCTGGCCCATGAAAGCCCAGAGCGGCAGGTGCCCGGAATGATGGCCGATCACGCCGGCGTTGTCCTCCGTCTGCACCTCACCGCGGCAGGTGATGGTGACCTCCTCGGCGCCTTCCTCGACCCCGGCGAGGATCACATGATTGAAGTTCTGGTCGTCATAAGAGAGTTCTTCCCGCGCGCCCTCATAATCCATCGCCCAGGTGATGATCTCCTGCCCCTGCGTTGCCTTGGGAGTGAGCCTCAACCGCTGGATGCCGTGCCGGACAGGCCCTGCGAAGCGGTAGCGGGTGGTGTGGCGGATGGCGAGGCGCATCGGCTATGCTCCAGCATCGGATGGGGCGGTGTCAGGCGTTGAAACGGTATTGCTCCGCGATTGCACTGGCGACGGCCTGGTTGCGGCTGATGAACTCGGTCAGGAACTGGTGCAGCCCCTGGTCGAAAATGTCCTCTACCGTCCGCCCGGTCAGCCGCTGGTCGGCTTCGCGCATCAGATCATGCGCGGGTCCCTCCCGCCCATGCAGCCGGGCGAGTGAGGCGAGGTTGTCGCGCATGGCGGTGTAGCAGAAGGCGAGGCTTCTGGGGAAACGATCGTCCAGGATCAGCAGCTCTGCGATGGAGCGTGCCTCCATCCGCCCGGCATTGAGCCAGCGATAGGCCCGCTCACCGGAAAGGGAGCGCAGCACATTGTCCCATTGCCCGGTGTCGAGCGGCGTGCCGACATAGGATAGGGAAGGCAGCAGCAGATAGTATTTCACGTCGAGGATGCGTGCCGTGTTGTCCGCCCGCTCCGCGAACGTGCCCAGGCGAACGAAGGAATAGCCCTCGTTGCGCATCATGGAGCCGTGGGTTGCGCCGCGCGCGAGCGTGGATTCGCGTCGGATCGCGCTGAGAGCGACGTTGAGGCTGGCTTCCCGCACCGGGCGGGCGAGCAGGTCGCGCAGGGACATGTAGCCCTCGTTGACCGCCTCCCACACTTCGGCCGTGATGGCGGAACGGCAGGTGCGGGCATTGGTGCGCGCACGCTCAAACATGGACAGCACGCTCTGGTCGTTCGCCTTTGAACGCAGCACGAAATCGCAGACGTGCGCACCGGCGAAATCATCGTGATGCGCCTTGTATTGCTGCAGCTGGCCGAGCGTGGTGAGGACGGAGCGCCATTCCTCGTCCGCAATGTCCGCGCCCTTGGTCAGCGCCATGCGATGCCCGGCGGCGAGCAGGCGCGCCGTGTTCTCCGCCCGCTCAAGGTAGCGGTACATCCAGAACATGCCGTTCGCGACGCGGCCTAGCATCGCGCGGCGCTCGCGAAGGTGGGGTGTGCGGCCTTACGCGGCTGTGGTGGCGACGGGCGGCGCATCAATCGTCCAGCACCCAGCTGTCCTTCGTCCCGCCGCCCTGGCTGGAATTGACCACCAGCGAGCCCTTCTTCAGCGCCACGCGGGTGAGGCCCCCGGGCGTGATGTCGATCCCTTCGGGCGACACGAGCACGAAAGGCCGCAGGTCCACATGCCGTGGCGCGAGGCCGCTGCGGGTGTAGATCGGACAGGTGGACAGCGAGAGGGTCGGCTGCGCGATGTAATTGTCTGGCCGGGCGAGCAGCTTTTCGCGGAACTCGGCGATCTCCTTGCGGGTCGAGGTCGGGCCGATGAGCATGCCGTAGCCGCCGGAGCCGTGTACTTCCTTCACCACCAGCTCCGGCAGGTGGGCGAGCACGTATTTCAGGCTGTCCGGGTCGGCGCAGCGCCAGGTCTGGACGTTCGGCAGAAGCGGCTTCTCGCCAGTGTAGAACTCGACGATCTCCGGCATGAAGGAATAGATCGCCTTGTCGTCCGCCACGCCGGTGCCCGGCGCGTTCGCGATGGTCACGCGGCCTGCACGATATACGTCCATGATGCCCGGCACGCCGAGCACGCTTTCCGGATTGAAGGTGAGCGGGTCGAGGAAGTCGTCATCCACGCGCCGGTACAGCACGTCGATCGGCTGGAAGCCCTGCGTGGTGCGCATCTGCACCCGTCCGTCGATGACGCGCAGGTCGCTGCCTTCCACCAGTTCCGCCCCCATCTGGTCGGCGAGGAAGGCGTGCTCGAAATAGGCGGAATTGTAGATTCCGGGGGTCAGCACCGCCACGGTCGGGTTGGCGGACGCGCAAGGCGGCGCGCAGGCGGTGAGGCTCTTGGCCAGGCGGCGCGGATAGTTGCTGACCGGCTGCACCTTCACGCGCGAGAACAGCTCCGGGAACATCGCCATCATCGTCTCGCGGTTCTCGAGCATGTAGGAGACGCCGCTGGGCGTGCGGGCATTGTCCTCCAGAACCAGGAACTCATCGGGGCCGGTGCGGACCAGATCGATGCCGACGATGTGGGTGTAGACGCCGCCGGGCGGGGTGAAGCCGACCATCTCCGGCAGCCACGCCTTGTTGTTCCGGAACAGCCGTTCCGGCAGGCGCCCGCTCCGGATGATCTCCTGCCGGTGGTAGAGATCGTGCATGAAGGCATTGAGGGCGCGCACTCGCTGCTCGATGCCGCGAGTCAGCTTCCGCCATTCTCCGCCGGTGATGATTCGCGGAACCATGTCGAAGGGGATCAGCCGCTCCTCGGCATCCTCTTCCCCATAGACATTGAAGGTGATGCCGGTGCGGCGGAAGAAGCTTTCCGCCTCGAAATGCTTGCGCCGCATCCAGGCGCTGTCCTGTTCGGTCAGCCAGTTATGATAAAGACGGTACGCGTCCCGGACCGAGCCGTCCGGCGCGTGCATCTCGTCGAACAGATCCCCCGCGCTCATGGTGTCCTTTAATGCCGCGTTGCACCATGACACGGTTCATGCGCGCCGCCAAGCGGCGCTGGAGGGAAACCTACACAAGCCGGTCCAGCTCCTCCGCCACGGCACGAATGGCCTCGGCCGAGCTGGCAAAGCCGATATGGGTGCAGCGCAACGCCACCGCCCGGTCCCGCTCCCCCGGCCGCCCGCAGGCGCAGCGCGGCGAGATGACGCCGTCGCGCGGGCTCCACAGCGCGACCGTTTCCACCGGCGGCTTTACGGCGACCTCCGCCTCCACCGGCGGCTGTTCCACCGAATGGCCGGTGACGAGCTGGTAGAGGCGCCAGGCATTGTTGCCGTAGGGCGTGCCGGAAAAAGGGGATCCCATCGTGATGACCTTCGCGATGTGCTCCGGATGCCGCTTCGCCACCTCGCGGGCGAAGATGCCGCCAAGGCTCCAGCCGACCAGCATGACAGGCTGTCCATACCGCTCGCGTACCTCGCACACCCGGCGAGCGAGCATGTCGAAGTTCTCCTTCGTCGGTCCGAGGTTGAAGCCCATACCCCAGCGCTTCACCCTGTGCCCCGCGGCCTCCAGCTGGCGGGCCATGAAGCGCATGCGCAGCGGG
This sequence comes from uncultured Erythrobacteraceae bacterium, assembly GCA_966251025.1. GTDB lineage: Bacteria > Pseudomonadota > Alphaproteobacteria > Sphingomonadales > Sphingomonadaceae > Croceibacterium. The sequence continues at coordinate 46,111 of CBINJM010000017.1, forward strand.
TGCGTGCCGAAGCCCGGCAGCAGCATCACCACGCGCGGGTTCTGCGCCTTCGGCAGTGGGACCGGCTTGGGCATCGGGTGCAAAAGCTGCGCGCCGATCGTGCGGAACTCGCCCAGCAACAGGTCGAGGCTGGGGCCCTTCGCCTCCTCAGGCGCCTTCGCCCGCAGCATCGCGACGCGGCGCGTGATCGCATCGCGCAGCGGCGGAGCGCTGGGTGTGCGGGGGGAGCCATCCCGCCCCCGCGCGGCAATGCCGGCAAGTGCTGTGCTGATGGTCATGCCTCTCGGTGTAACAGAACTGTCTTGTCCCGTCCTGAACGAACCGGACAGCGGAGGTTTCCTTCCACAATCATGCATCGAACAGCGTGCAAACCGCCGATTGCGTCCAACACAGCGGCTCACCATATTGCGCGGCCATGGCCGAACTCGTGATCCGCCGCGGGCTGGAAGAGCCCGACACTTCCGAAAGCTTCACTCCGCACAAGCCGCAGAGGCCGGAGAAGTCGCTGCCCGGCCAGCGGTTTGAGCTCGTCTCCGACTATGAACCCGCAGGCGACCAGCCCACAGCCATCGCGGAGCTGACCGAAGCCGCGCGGGAGGGGGAGAAGACGCAGGTGCTGCTGGGCGTCACCGGCAGCGGCAAGACCTTTACCATGGCCAAGGTGATCGAGGAGCTGCAGCGCCCCGCCCTGGTGCTCGCCCCCAACAAGATCCTCGCCGCGCAGCTCTATGGGGAGTTCAAGAGCTTCTTCCCCAACAACGCGGTCGAGTATTTCGTCAGCTATTACGACTACTATCAGCCAGAGGCCTACGTCCCCCGGTCCGACACCTACATCGAGAAGGAAAGCTCGGTGAACGAGGCGATCGACCGGATGCGCCACTCCGCCACGCGGGCGCTGCTGGAGCGGGATGACGTGATCATCGTCGCGTCGGTCAGCTGCCTTTACGGCATCGGCTCGGTCGAGACCTACTCGGCGATGATCTTCGACCTCAAGGCCGGAGAGACACAGGACCAGCGCGAGATCATCCGCAAGCTCGTGGACCTGCAATACAAGCGCAACGATGTCGCCTTTGCGCGCGGCAATTTCCGCGTGCGCGGCGACAGCCTGGAGCTGTTCCCCAGCCACCTGGAAGACACCGCCTGGCGCATCAGCTTCTTCGGCGACGAGATCGAGGAGATCGCCGAGTTCGACCCCCTCACCGGCGCCAAGGGCCAGGTGCTGAAGTCTGTCCGCGTCTACGCAAACTCGCACTACGTCACGCCCGGCCCGACGATGAAGCAGGCGGCGGAGGCAATCCGCTTCGAACTGACCGAGCGGCTGAAGGAGCTGCACGCCGAGGGCCGCCTGCTGGAAGCCCAGCGGCTGGAGCAGCGCACCAATTTCGATCTCGAGATGATCGCAGCCACCGGCAGCTGCAACGGCATCGAGAACTACAGCCGCTTCCTCACCGGCCGCCTTCCCGGCGAGCCGCCGCCGACCCTTTTCGAATATTTGCCCGAGAACGCGCTGCTCTTCGTGGACGAGAGCCACCAGACCGTGCCGCAGATCGGCGCGATGGCCCGGGGCGACCACCGTCGCAAGATCACGCTGGCGGAGTACGGCTTCCGCCTGCCGAGCTGCATCGACAACCGGCCGCTGCGCTTCAACGAATGGGACGCGATGCGCCCGCAGACCTTCTGCGTCTCCGCCACGCCCGGCAGCTGGGAGATGGAGCAGACCGGCGGCGTCTTCGCCGAGCAGGTGATCCGCCCCACCGGCCTCATCGATCCGCCGGTCGAGATCAAGCCGGTCGAGGACCAGGTGCAGGACTGCATCAACGAATGCCGCCTGACCGCGCAGAAAGGCTACCGCACGCTCGTCACCACCCTCACCAAGCGCATGGCCGAGGATCTGACCGAGTTCATGCACGAGGCGGGCATCCGCGTGCGCTACATGCACTCCGACGTGGAGACGCTGGAGCGTATCGAGCTGATCCGTGACCTGCGCCTTGGCGTCTATGACGTGCTGGTGGGCATCAACCTGCTGCGCGAGGGGTTGGACATCCCCGAATGCGGCCTCGTCTGCATTCTCGATGCGGACAAGGAAGGCTTCCTGCGCTCCGAAACCTCGCTGATCCAGACGATCGGCCGCGCCGCGCGCAACGTGGAAGGCCGCGTGATCCTCTATGCGGACCGCATCACCGGCAGCATGGAACGCGCCATGGCGGAGACGGAGCGCCGCCGCGAAAAGCAGCGCCAGTACAACGAAGAGCACGGCATCACGCCCACGACGATCAAGCGCCAGATCGCGGACATCGTCGCGCACACCGCCAGCCGTGACGGCGTGCTGGTCGACACCGGCGATGACGAGCGCAACAACCTCGTCGGCCACAACTTGCGCGCCTACATCGAAGACCTCGAAAAGCGCATGCGCGCCGCCGCAGCCGACCTCGAGTTCGAGGAAGCCGGCCGCCTCCGCGACGAGATCAGACGGCTGGAGGCGGACGAACTGGGCCTGCCCGACGCGGACAAGAAAGCGCCGCTGGTAGGCAGGAGCAACGAGGGCAAGCCCGGCACCCGTAAGATGCGCTACGGCAAGACGCAGCGGAAGTGGGGGAAGTGAGCTCTCGTCACGGACGTCATATCCAGGTTTTAGAGATGATTATAGCTGACGGGCATAGATCATCCTCATAACTGGGCTGCTTCAAAGATCTCTGGAGCAGCCATGACCCCTTACGAAACCGCCACCCTCTCTCTTACGCTTGTTCTAGTCGTCATCGGCATCATCACGGTTGTGCTGATGGCGTTCCAAGCCGGGAGAAAAAAATGACCCCTACTTCAGGTCGCCGCACCACCAGACGGTTCGACCCGGCAAGGATGAGCCGCCTTATTCAACCCGGATGAGCGCCACTCCCCGCTCAAATTGGCTTATCGTAACCTTACGCATCGCAAGCGCTTGAAACCTGCCGAAGCCACCGCCATCGGCACATCCATGCGCCGTGCCCTTCCCCCACTTCTCCTCGCCAGCCTGCCGCTCCTCGCCGCTTGTCAGCAGGAGCCTGAGACGCCGACTCAAGCGCAGCGCATCTCGTTGGAGGACGCGCGGCAGAAGCCGGCGGAGCCGTTGCTGTCCCCTGATACGAAGCAGGCCTCGTGGTCCGTCTCGACCGACGGGCAGTCGATCGCGTTCGGGAATGGCGGGCAGAAGCCGTTCCTCACCCTCGCCTGCCGCTTGCGCGAACAGCCGGCCCAGCTGGAGATCATCCGCCATGTGCCCGGCCGGCCCGGCGCCAAGGCGCTGTTCCCGGTGCTCGGCAACGGCACGATCTCGCGTTTCAAGGTCGATGCGACGCTGACGGATGGCGAATGGCGCTGGCAGGGCTCCCTTCCCGCAGGAGACCCGCAGCTCGACGTGTTCACCACCTCCGGCGCGATCGAAGCCACGCTGCCGGGCGGCGGGACCCTGCTGATCGGCGGAAGCCGCATCCCCGGCGAGTTCGTCCGCTGGTGCCGTCAGGCGCGGCAGGTGCAGCGGGTTGAAGCGCGGGAGCAGGCCGCAGAGGCGGCAGGCACTGCGCCTGAAACGCCGATGACGCCGCGACCGGATCCTGCCGTCGGGCGGTAAGCCGATTTAGCTCCGCTCCGCCAGGGCCGTCAGGGTTCCGGGGGTCAGAACCTGCGGCAGCACCTCACCCTCCTCACCCGGCTCAAACCAGAGGTAGAGCGGCACACCGGCCGCGCCATGCTCGGTCAGGAATCGGGTGATCGCGGGGTCGCGCCGCGTCCAGTCGCCGCGCATCGCCACCACGCCCGCCTGCTCGAACGCGGCGCGGGTCGCCTCGCGCTCAATGGCGACATTCTCGTTCACCTTGCAGGTCAGGCACCAATCGGCGGTGAACCACAGGAACACCGGCTTGCCGGAGGCGCGAGCCTCCGCCAGCGCGGCGTCGCTGAAGTCCGTCGCGGCGAGGAGGCTGGCCTCCGCGCCGCTCACTTGGGTCATCTGGGCGCGAGGCAGCAGGACAAGAGCGAGCGCGGCGACAAAGGTTCCGCCGATCGCGACGGGCCGCGCACCCCTGCGCCACCCGATGAGCAGCACCAACAGTCCCGCTGAGAGCAGCAGACCCAGCGCGGCGAACTCCGCCCCACCCAGCCTCCAGCACAGCCACAGCAGCGCCAGCGCCGTCAGCCCCATCGGCACCGCCAGCACACGGCGAAAGGTCTCCATCCACCGCCCCGGCTTCGGCAGCATCCGCCTCAGCGCAGGCACAAATCCGAGCGCCAGAAACGGCAGCGCCAGCCCGAAGCCGAGCGCTGCAAACAGCAGCAGCGCCTGCGGCCACGGCAGCAGCAGTGCAGCGCCCATCGCCGCCGCCATGAACGGCCCAGTGCAGGGCGTCGCCACGAAGGCCGCCAGCAGCCCGGTCGAGAACGCGCTCGCCCTCCCGCCGCTGCGGGTAAACGAGAACGAGGGCAGCTCGTACAGCCCTGCGAAATTGGCCGTGATCGCCACCGCCAGCACCAGCAGCGCGACGACCACGCCCGGCTCCTGCAACTGGAACGCCCAGCCGATCTCCGCACCGCCAGCGCGCAGCAGCAGCAGCAGCACGCCCAGCGCCAGGGAGGCGAGCACCACGCCTGCGGTGTAGGCCACGCCTTCCCGCCGCGCGTCCGCCTCGCTCTCCCCCACGCGGGCGAGAGTCAGCGCCTTGAGGCTGAGGATCGGGAACACGCAGGGCATCAGGTTCAGCAGCAGGCCGCCCAGCAGGGCACCACCCAGCAGCACCCACAGCGGTGCGAGCGCGGTCGTCGCAGCGCCGGCGAGCGGCTCCCCGCCCACCGGCACCGCGCCCGGCACGGCGGTGAAGCGCAGGCCATTGCCCTGCCTATCCAGCTGGAGGATGCCGTCGATCCGCTCCGCACCCGTCGCGATTCCCTCGCGCGGAATCTCCGCCACCAGCATGTCGCCGTTGCGGAAGAAGCGCTGCTCGCCGCTGTAATCGACCAGTTGCGGCGTGCCGACAAAGACGTGCGGCGCGTCCAGAGCCATGGAGGCGGGCAGCGGAACGGCGATGCGCAGCGTGTCCTCACTCAACGCGAAGCTTGCCTGCTGGTCCAGCAGCGGGGGCAGCGCCGCGCGCCACAAGTCGAAGCGCGTGTCTCGCGGGCCGCTCTCCGCCACCTGCACCCGCAGCGTCAGAGTCGCGCTCTCGGGAACGCAGATCTTGTCCGTGCAGGCGAGCCAGTCCGCCTTCACCTCAATCGGCGCGATGCCGCTCGCGCCGGCCGGCACGGACAGCGGCACCAGAACCGCATATTGGCCTTCGTACACATGGTTCATGAGGCCGGCGATCAGCAGTCGCTGCGGGATGGGGTATTGCGGCTCGCCAGCCTGCCACCCATCCGGCAGCCGCCAGCCAAGCTCCATGCCGTAACCGGCATCGCCGGGGTTCGACCAATAGCCGTGCCAGCCCGGCTCCGGCGTGAAGAGCAGCGCCAGCGTCAGCTCCTCGCCCGGCGCGGCGGGCTCTTCCGCCACCAGTTCCGCCGCGATGTGATTGCCTTGCGCGGGAACAGGCGCGGGCAGCTGCGCGGCCGCGGGAATCGCGCACAGCAGCATCAGCAGTGCGGCCATCCAGCGGCCGAACAGGACAGAGCTTGCGTGCATCGTGCCCCACGATCTAGGGCTATGGCCCATGACCGACAAGCGCGATCTCCTCATCCTCGGCGGCGGGCTCGTCGGCATGGCTCTGGCGCTGGCGGCCGCGCGCAAGGGCATGTCGAGCCATGTGGTAGACCGCGCGGACCCTGCGGAGCTGACCGCGCCGGGATTCGACGGCCGCGCCAGTGCGATCTCCACCGCGAGCTGGAACCTGTTCACCAATATCGGCATCGCTGAACGGCTGGAGCAGCTCGCCTGCCCGATCTCCTCGATCGCCGTGACGGACGCGATGCGGCCCGGCCGAATCGACTTCACGCCGGAGCCGCATGAGGGCAGCCTCGGCCGCATGTTCGCCAATCGCGACCTGCGGCTCGCGTTGTTCGAGGCGGCAAAGGACGAGCCGCTGATCACCTGGCATCAGCGCGCTGAGGTCGTCTCGCGCGAGCGGAGCGAGCACGGCGTCGCCGCCACGCTGCGTGACGGCACGCGGCTGGAGGCATCGCTGCTTGTCGGCGCAGAGGGGCGCGGCTCGCCCACGCGGGACGAAGCGGGCATCACCGTTGCCCGGTGGGATTACCGCCACCGTGCGATTATCGCAGGGCTCACCCATTCGCGCCCGCACGGCAATGTCGCGTGGGAGATCTTCTACCCCGCCGGCCCCTTTGCCCTGTTGCCCCTGCGGGATGACGATCAGGGCCGCCACCGCAGCGCGCTTGTCTGGACGGTGGGGGAACGAGAGGCGGAAGGCGTGCTCGCCCTCTCCCCGCGCGCCTTCGCTGCCGAAGCGCAAAAGCGGATGCATGATATCCTCGGCACCGTTGCGCTGGAGGGGGAGCGCAGCTGCTATCCACTCGGCTTCCACCATACGGCCAAGATCACGGATCAGCGGCTCGCGCTGGTGGGCGATGCGGCGCACGGCATCCACCCCATCGCCGGTCAGGGCTTCAACCTCGGCCTGCGCGATGTGGGCGCGCTGGTGGAGGTGCTGGTGGAAGGGCGCCGCCTCGGTCTCGATAGCGGCGATGCGCAGGTTCTCGCCCGCTACGAGCGCTGGCGCGGACTGGACAGCTTCATGGTGGCGCTGGCGACGGACGGCCTCACGCGCCTGTTCGGCATCCCCGGCCGCGCACCCAGCGCCATCCGCCGCCTGGGCATGGCTGCGGTCCAGCGCACGCCTGCGCTGAAGCGCTGGTTCATGGATGAGGCGCGCGGCGTCTCGGGCGATCTGCCCGAGCTGCTGCGCGGCTAAGGCAGCGCGGGGCTACTGCGCTCCTGAATTCTCCGCCGCCGGGGCCGCGGGGCTCGGCTGCTGCACCCGCTGGCCGGTGCCGTCACGCAGTTCCCGTTGTTCGAGAATGGCGGTCGTCTCCAGCAACTCAAGCGCCCGCTGAGCATTGGCGTAGCGCTCGGCATCCTGGATCCAGTCTGCCGCAGGCGCTGCATTGGGCAGCAACCGGACCTCCGCCACGGCAGAGCGAACACGCCCGCTTTCGAGGAAAAACCGCGCCCGCTCCAGCCGCCGCTCGGCAGCGGGGGAAGGCGCATCCTCACGCCGGATGACGAACAGCTCGCCCAGTTCGCGCCCCAGCCAGCTGAGCGCGCCTTCCGCAGGCGGCGCCTGCGCCAGCTGCGGCGCCAGCCCGTCGAGCCGCGCGATCAGCTGGTCGAGCGTCACCGGGTTCTGCGCCGCGTCGATCACGGTCTGCACAGCATTCGGGCGCGCATCGCCAAAGCGCAAACGCAGCTGGTCCGCCAGATAGCCGAGAGGCGTGCCCCGCTCCAGCGAGCGGCGGGTGGCGAAGGTGATCAGCAGCCCTTCGGCCCGCGCGGCATTTCCAGCCGCGGCCTGCGCCTGCAGGTCCAGCCGAGCGAGGCGCTGCTCCATCGCCGCGACACGCTGGTCAATGCCGCCCTGCACTTCGGCGACCTGCTCAACCCGCTGCGCCGCCTGTCGGGCCTGCGCCGTCTCGCCCGGCGTAGTAGTCTGCACGGGCATCGGCGTGGGGGTCACCTGGGGTGCGGCGGCGACCTCCTCCGCCTGTTCCGGGCCCAGTAAGCCGCCGGGGGCGAACAGGCCACTGCGCACGAGGCCATAGACCGCCGCTGCTCCCAGCAGGAAGGCGATAAAGGCAATCACAGCGATCACCTGCACCTGTGTTCGCCGTCGGGGGCGGGTGCTCTCGGCGGGCAGGGGGAAGTCCTCTTCCATGATGATCCTTAGGACGATCCTCGCGAACGATCCTCAGCAGCGCCGCGCAAGCGGTTGGCGCACCTCAGTCCGTCGCGTGCGGCGCTTCATGGCACATGTCGGCCGCCAACGCCAACAGGGCAGGTTCTCGCGGCTCTTCGGCAGAGCGGATGGAGCGCCATCCCTCCCCGGCAGCGGCGGCAATTCGCGGGCCCAGCGCCGCAAGGGCGATCCTTTCGCGAACAATTGCCAGCCTGCTGCACTCATTGGCGAAGTGGCGCGCCGCGGCGGCGGAGTGGAGCAGCACCAGCGCGCCGCCCGCCAGCCGCTCCGCCAGCTCCGGCGGGAGGGTTTGGGCCACGCTCTCATACGCAATCCGGGTGAGGATGGTGACACCCTGCGGCGCCGTGACCGGCACATGCTCCGCGCCCGTGATCCGCAGCAGGCGCGGCGGCAGGTTTGCCTGCCGGTCGATCAGGTCCTGCAGCACACCCCGGCCCGTTGCGGCCAGTTCCAGCCCCGCTGCCTCGGCCGCCCTCCCTGTCGCATCGCCTACGGCATAAGCAGGCTTGCCGCGATAGGCCCCCAGCCCCGCTCCGCCGTGGCGCAGCGCATTGGCGCTCCCCAGCAGCAGCGCATCGAAGCTGTCGGGCGGCGGCGCATCCCAGGCGAGCGGTCGCACTTCGAACAGCGGCCAGCTTTCAATGGCCAGGCCAGCGTCCCGGCCCGCAGCGACTGTCGCCGCGCAGCCTGGCTCGGGCCGAATGGCAATGATGGGCAGCGTCAATCCTGAGCCTCCGGCCCGGCGAAATGCGCGGCGATGCCAGGCGTCGCCCGCGCCAGCAGATCGGCCGCCAGCCGCGCCGGCGCGTCGGCGTCTCCGGCAGGGAAGCGGGCGCGGCCCTCCACCTTCTCCGCGCCGTCCGGGCTGAACAAAGCGGCGCGCATCACCAGCATCGTGCCGCCCTCCACCTCGCACAGCACAGCGATCGGCGAGTGACAACTCCCCCCCAACGCCGCCAGCAGCGCGCGCTCCGCCATCACCTCCCGGCGGCTGGGGCCGTGATCGATCGCTCGCAGGCAGGCACGCACCCGCGCATCGTCGCTGCGGCACTCGACTGCGATCGCCCCTTGGGATGGTGCAGGAAGCCAATCCTCCGTGTCCAGCGGATGGCCCACCCCATGCTCGCCCAGCCTCGAAAGTCCTGCGGCGGCCAGGAAGGTCGCATCCGCCTCCCCTGCCGCCAGCCGCGCCATTCTGGTCGCGACATTCCCCCGGAAGGTGACCACGCGGCAATCCGGCCGCTGGTGCAGCGCCTGTGCCGCGCGCCTGGGAGCGCTTGTGCCGACAACAGCGCCCTGCGGCAGCGCGGCGATGCTGGAAGCGCCGAGCAGCACGTCCCGCTTGTCCTCTCGCGGCAGGATCGCCGCAATCGTCAGCCAGTCGGGCCGCAGCGTCTCGACATCCTTGAGGGAGTGGACCGCCGCGTCGATCCGCCCCTCATGCAGCCAGCCGTCCAGCTCCTTGGTCCACAGCGCCTTTCCGCCGATCTCCGCCAGCGGCCGGTCCTGCACCTTGTCGCCGCTGGCGATCACCGGCACCAGTTCCACCTGCTCCTCCGCCCAGCCATGCGCCGCGCAAAGCCGTGCCCGCGCCTCCTCCGCCTGCGCCATCGCCAGCGGAGAACGGCGGGTACCAAGCCTCAGGATCGGAGCGGGGGTGTTCTCGTTTGCCATGGGTCCGCTTGCCCTAAGCGCGGTTTGCGTTCAGTGGAACCCCACCATGCTGGTACTGGGGATCGAGAGCAGTTGCGACGAGACGGCCGCGGCGCTGGTGACGGCCGACCGGCGGATCCTCGCGCAGGCTATCGCCTCGCAGGACGCCGCACATGCTCCCTATGGCGGCGTCGTGCCGGAGATCGCCGCCCGCGCCCATGCGGAGCGGCTCGCCCCGCTTGTGGAGCAGGTGCTGGGCGATGCAAACGCCACGCTAGCCGATTGTGACGCCATTGCGGCAACTGCAGGGCCGGGGCTGATCGGCGGCGTCATGGTCGGCCTCGTCACGGCGAAGGCGCTGGCCATGGCAAGCGACAAGCCGCTGCTGGCGGTCAACCATCTTGAGGGGCACGCGCTGAGCCCCCGGCTGGCGGACCCGGATCTCGCCTTCCCCTACGCGCTGCTGCTCGTGTCGGGCGGACATTGCCAGCTGCTGCTGGTGGAAGGCATCGGCCGCTATCGCCGCCTCGCCACCACCATCGATGACGCGTTGGGGGAGGCGTTCGACAAGACGGCCAAGATTCTGCGCCTCGGCTTTCCCGGCGGCCCGGCCGTGGAGCGGCTGGCGGCCGAGGGCGATCCGAAAGCCGTCCCCCTCCCGCGCCCGCTGATGGGGAGCGCGGAGCCGCACTTCTCCTTCGCCGGCCTCAAGAGCGCGGTCCTGCGCGCCCATGAAAGCGGCGCCTACAACGCCGCGGACATCGCCGCGAGCTTCCAGCAGGCGGCCATCGACTGCCTGAGGGACCGCACGACCCGCGCGCTCGACGCCATGGGAGAGGTCACGGCGCTGGTCGTCGCAGGCGGCGTCGCCTCCAACCGCTCCGTCCGCGCAGCGCTGGAGAGCATCGCCGCAAGCCGCTCGCTGCGCTTCGTAGCCCCGCCGCCGATCCTGTGCACGGACAATGCCGCCATGATCGCCTGGGCAGGCGTTGAACGCCTGATGGCCGGCTTGCCTGCCGACCCGCTCGATGTCTCCGCCCGCCCCCGCTGGCCACTCGACGCCGGGGCAGAGCCGGTGCGCGGCGCCGGGGTGAAAGCATGAGGTCTCGGGCATGAGCGCGCCGCAGATCGCCGTCGTCGGCGCCGGCGCCTGGGGCACCGCCTTGGCCCAGATGCTCGCGGCGGACGGCACGCCGGTGCTGCTGTGGGCGCGGGAGCCGCAGCTCGCGGCCGCGATCAACGCGCAGCATCGTAATGAGCCCTATCTTCCCTCCGCCACGCTTTCGCCCTCCATCCACGCCACCAGCGATCTGGCCGAAGCCGCCGCCTGCGGCATCGCCCTGCTGGTCACCCCGGCGCAGCATCTCGCGGAGGTTATGCAGGCCATGCCCGGCCGCCCTCACGATCTGGTGCTCTGCGCCAAGGGGATCGAAGCGGGCACCGGCCGGCTGATGAACGAGGTGGCGACCAAACTCGCGCCGCACAGCGAGATCGCCGTCCTCTCCGGCCCCACCTTCGCGCATGAAGTTGCGGCGGGCCTGCCGACCGCCGCCACCCTCGCCTGCGGAGGCGGGCAGGCGCAGTGGCAGCGGCTCTCCGTTGCCATCGCCCGCCCTACCTTCCGTCCTTATTTCAGCGACGACCTCGCCGGAGCGGAAATCGGCGGCGCGGTGAAGAACGTGCTCGCCATCGCCTGCGGTGTGGTCGAGGGCCTGCGCCTGGGCCTCAACGCTCGCAGCGCGCTGATCGCCCGCGGCTATGCGGAGATGCTGCGCTTCGGGGAAGCGCTAGGGGCGCGGCAGGCGACGCTCGCGGGCCTCTGCGGCCTCGGCGATCTGGTGCTGACCTGTTCCTCCACCGCCAGCCGCAACTTCTCGCTCGGCAAGGCGCTGGGCGAAGGTCAGGATCCGCGCGATCTGATGCGCGACCGGCGCACCGTGGCGGAAGGCGCCCACACCGCGCCTGTGCTCCATGAATTGGCCGCACGGCACAACGTCGCCATGCCCATCGTCGATGCCGTCAACCGCCTGCTTCAGGGCGCGCCGGCGCGAGAGGTGGCGACGGACCTGCTCGCCCGCCCGCTTGCCGCAGAGGCCAAGGCTTGACGCAGGCACCCGGCAGCGCACCGGCTGACCCGGCATCGGGCGGCGATCTTCAGGCGCTCGCCAAGGGCGGACGGACGAACCTGCTCGGCTTCCTGCTGCGCCTCGCTGCCCGGCTGCCGTTCCTGTTCCTCGCCGGCCGGCTCTACGGCGCGGCGGAGCTGGGCCGCTTCGCCTCCGCGCTCGTCATCGTGGAGCTGGTGGCCATGCTCTGCACGATGGGGGAGAAGCGCGGCCTTGCCCAGCGTCTGGCGGAGGATGAGCGGAACCCCGGCCATGTCGTGGCCGATGGCCTGCTGGTTGCGCTCCTCGTCGGCTCACTCGCCGCGCTGGTGCTGTGGCTGGTGCCCGCACCGATGTTCCCCAGCGGCAGCTACAGCGAGCTCGACCGGCTGATCGTGCTGGCGATCCCTGCGCTCGCGCTGACGGAGATTCTGCTCGCCGCACAGGCCTACAAGTTCGACATCGGCGCCACAGTGCGCGCCCGCGCCATCGTGGAGCCGTGGACGATCTCGATCATGACGGGCGTCCTGTGGTTCGTGGTGCCGGAGAGCGGCCTGTCGATGGCCTATCTCATCTCCATCTACGCCGCTTTGCTGACGGCTCTATGGCCCTACGCGAAGAGCTACGGAGCGCCCTCCGGCTGGGTGCCGTCCTTCCGCCGCATGATGCAGTTGACCGCGCGGGGCGCGCCGCTCGCCGCAGCGGACGCGATCGAGTGGGGCACAAGGCGGCTGGACATCTTCATCCTCGGCCTGTTCGCCGCCCCTGCCGCCGTGGGCGTCTATTACGTCGCGCAGCAGGTCGCCAGCCTGCCGCAGAAGCTAAAGACCAGCTTCGAGCCGATCCTCGGCCCCGTGCTGACGCGCAAGGTGAAGGAGCATGACTACCCCGCCATCGCCAAGCAGGTGTGCCAGGTCGGCTTCTGGATCACCGCCGCGCAGGCCGGTGTGGGGCTGGCGCTCGGCATTCCTGGTGAGGCGATCATGGGCCTCGTCGGCCCGAACTTCGTGGGCGGCACCGGGGCGCTGGCCTTGTTGCTGGCTGCGGAGGTCGTCGCGGCGACGGCGGTCGTGGCAGAGGCGGCGCTGATCTATGTCGCGCGCCTGCGCAATCTCTGGCTGTCGGTCTTCACGATCGTGCTGCAGGCCGCCCTCACCGTGGGCGCGATGCTGATGGCGGACCGGCTCGGCCTTTCCGAATATGCGCGCGCCGCGCTGGCCGCCGCATCGCTGATGCTGGCGCTGGCCGCGGCTTCCATCACCAAGGCGTTGCTGCTCGGCCGCATCCTGGGCGAGCCTGTGAACAATTGGCGCTGGGCGCTGCTCCTGGCAGGGGGCGCGGCGATCCTGGTCGGGCAGCTAGTGATCATGCTGCCGGAATGGGCGGAACTGGCCTTTGGCGTCCCCTTGATCCTCGGCGTCTATGGCTGGATCATCTGGACCAGGGGCTTTGGGCCGGAAGATCGTGTGCTGTTTCGCCGCAAGCTGGTGCAGGATGAGCCGGAGGCGACGCCCAGCCCCTCAGCGGTCGCGCTCCCCCCGCGCTAGAGGACACCCGATGAGGCCGTTGGACCGGGCGCGGATCGCCGTTCTCGCAGGCGCATTGCTGGTCGTGCTGCTCGCTCTCCTTGGCGCGCAGATGAGCGCCTCTGCGATGATCGAGAGGATGTCGCAGCATGCGGCGCGCGGGATCGCGGAAGCGGGCGGGCGGCCCGTCCGGGCCCTCTTTGTCTCGCCGAACGGCTGGCCCAGCCGCCATCCCCTGCTGGTCGGGGGCGAGCGGCTGGATGAGAGTGTGCGCGGCCGCGTGGCGAAAGCCGTTGCCGCCGTTTCGGGCGTTGGCGGCGTGCGCTGGGCGGACGGCAACACGCTGGCAGACAGCGCCGCCTCCATTCCCTCTCCCCGCCATTGCGAGCAGGATGTGGCGGGCCTGCTCCGCGCGCGCACGATCCGGTTCGAGGAAAGCTCGGCGCGGATCGACGATGCCAGCCGTTCGCTGGTGGACGAGGTGGCGGCCGCACTGCGCCCATGCCTCGGCAGCATCATCTCCGTCACCGGCCACACCGATTCCTCCGGCTCCGAAGCGGCCAATCTTGCGCTGTCGCTGGCGCGGGCGGAGGCGGTGCGGGATGCGCTGGTGGCGCGCGGCATTCCTCGCGGAGGGCTGCGCGTGCGCGGGCTCGGTTCGCAAAGGCCGGTGGACGGGCTCTCGCCTGCTGACCCGGCGAACCGCCGGATCGAGTTCGCCGTCGTCGCCACGGAGCCGATCACGCCCACGCCGGTCGACATGCCGGGCCCGCGCTAGTCAGCGAGCGGACATTGCCAAGCGCCCCCGCCCGCCCCTAAGAGCGCGGCCATGCCCATCTGGCTTGAACTGCTGATCCTGCTGCTGCTCACCTATGGCGGCGGCCTCGCGATCGGCTGGGTCATCTGGGGACGCAACCGATCGGGAGAGAACCATGGTTGAACTGGTGCAGGACAACTGGATCCTGTTCGTCATCGCCCTCATCATCGGCCTGCTGGTCGCATGGTGGATCTTCGCCGCCACGCGCCGCACCAAGGTCGAGATCGAGCATCGCGATGAAGCGGAGGCAACGCCCGCCCGGCGCAACCAGGCCTTGATCGATTCTCCCCCCGCGGCAGCAGCAGCGAGTGAGCTTCCCCCTGCGACTCCCGTCGGCATGGCCGGAGTGGGAGAGGCACTGGCGGCGGCGGCGGCGACGACTCCCGCACCCTCCACGGCCGAGGAAGAGGCGCCCCCGCCCCCGAGTGCGCCCGCGCCCACGCCGGGCGCTTCCCCGGCGCCTGCCGCCACGGTAGCCGCCCCGGAGGCAGCACCCGCGCCTGCCGGGTCTGACGAATTGCTGCGGATCAAGGGCCTGGGGCCGAAGCTCGCGGACCAACTCCGCACGCTCGGCATCACCTCGCTTGCCCAGATCGCCGCCTGGGACGATGCGGAGATCGATCGGATCGACGCGCAGCTGGGCCGATTCCAGGGACGCATCCGCCGCGACAATTGGGTCGAACAGGCGCGCCTGTTGATCTCCGGCGACGTGCCCGCTTATGAGGAGCGGTTCGGAAAGCTTTGATCCGGTGGGAACCGATTGCTGCCCTGCCCTGTTGGACTGGGTACGCAGATTCCCTCACCCGCCGGAGGCACGAAAAATCAATGGCATATTCAATGCACGGTCAGAGGCCGACCGTCCTTGTCGTGGAGGATGAATTCATCATCGCCCTCGACCTGTCGGAAACGGTCAAGGATCTCGGCTATTCGCTCGAAGGACCTTACGCGGACAAGGAAAACGCGTTCATCGCGATTGACCAGAAGCTGCCCGATTGCGCGATCCTCGACGTCTATACGGGTGATGGCGAAGTGTTTCCGCTCGCGGATGCGCTGACCGATGCCGGGGTGCCGATCATTTTCCATTCCGGCCATGTGACGCCCGTTGAGGTGCATGAACGTTATCCTGACGCGCTCGCCTGCAGCAAGCCCTGCCCGCCCGATCACCTGATCGACCTCCTGAGTGAGGCGGTGGCACGGGCACGCGCCACTCACTGAGCGGCTGGCTCCACCCTTTCACGGCGGTTGCGCTAGCCCGCGCGGCGCGCGACAACCGGAGGCATGACGCCCCCCGCCTCCTTTGACTGGGCCGACCCGTTCCGGCTCGATGACCAGCTCTCGGCCGAGGAGCGGATGATCCGCGATGCCGCGCAAGGCTTCGCGCAGGACGTGCTCCAGCCCCGCGTGATCGCCGCCTTTCGCGAGGAGCGGGATGATCCCGGGCTGTTTCCGCTGATGGGGCAGGCAGGCCTTCTCGGCGTCACCATCCCGGAGGAGTTCGGTGGCGCGGGCGCAGGCTACGTCGCCTATGGCCTGGTCGCGCGAGAGATCGAGCGCGTCGATTCCGGCTACCGCTCCATGGCGAGCGTCCAGTCGAGCCTCGTCATGTACCCGATCCACGCCTACGGCTCCGCTGAGCAGAAGGCGCGCTACCTCCCCCGCCTCGCCAGCGGAGAGCTGATCGGCTGCTTCGGCCTGACGGAACCCGATGCCGGCTCCGACCCTGCCGGGATGCGAACCGTGGCGAAGGCGGACGGGGACGGCTTCCGCCTCACCGGCAGCAAGACCTGGATCACCAACGCGCCCTTCGCGGACCTGTTCGTCGTCTGGGCCAAGAGCGAGGCGCACGGCGGCCGCATCCGCGGCTTCCTGCTGGAAAAGGGCATGCCCGGCCTCTCCGCGCCCAAGATCGAGGGCAAGCTGTCCTTACGCGCCTCCACCACCGGCATGATCGTGATGGACGATGTGCGCCTTCCCGCCGACGCGCTCCTGCCTGGCGTAGAGGGAATGAAGGGCCCCTTCGGCTGCCTCAACAGGGCCCGCTACGGGATCTCCTGGGGCAGCATGGGCGCGGCCGAATTCTGCTACCACGCGGCGAGGACATACGGGCTGGACCGCAAGCAGTTCGGCAAGCCGCTCGCCGCCAACCAGCTCTACCAGCTCAAGCTCGCCGACATCGCGAGCGAGATCGCGCTGGGCCTGCAAGCCTCGCTGCGGGTCGGACGGCTGATGGAGGAAGGCAGCTTCGCGCCGGAGATGATCTCCCTCATCAAGCGCAACAATGTCGGCAAGGCGCTCGCCATCGCCCGCGCGGCGCGGGATATGCATGGCGGCAACGGCATCTCGGAAGAATACCAGGTGATCCGCCACATGCTGAACCTGGAGACGGTCAACACCTACGAAGGCACCGCGGACATCCACGCGCTGATCCTTGGCCGCGCGATCACCGGCATCGCCGCCTTCTGAGTTTCAGCCGATGATATCGCTGATGTCGTTGTCCCGCCAGGGTTCGGGCAGGCTCGGCTGCGGGCAATGTCGAAGGGCGTAGTCCCCGCCCTCTCCCACGATCCTGAAGCTGTTCGGGCCGTCGACTTCGTAAGTCGAGGTGCTCGTCGAGACCTCCGTCTCGCGACCAAAGGCTTCGCCGTCATCGGCACACCGTTCAGTGACCCGGTAGCTCGTCGCCCCGACCTTCTCGACGCGGGTAAAGTCGCACTGGACATGCGACGTGTTCATCCCGTCCCGGCGCAGCAATTGCAGCGTTGCGTTGGACGCCTGGGCGCAAGGTGTGTCGGCGCTGACGTAGAAGCCGAGCGGAAGCGGCAGGCGGGCTGCCGTCGAGGGTCCGGAAGCAGCGGCCTGCGTGACGGCGACATCGCCGCCCGCCACTGCCTCCTCTTCCGGGTTCGCGCTGGTGGCGGATGCCGTTGTCTCAGCCACGGAAGGGGTGGCTATGGTGGCAGAGGCAGCTAGCGGCACCGAAGCACGGGCCGCATCACTGGCGCCAGACGCCGCAGGTGGCCCGGAGCTATCGTTCCCGCAAGCGGCAAGCAAACTCACAAGAAGCATGGAAGTGACGCGCATGGCAGGCCCTCCTCGCCGCCACCATACCGCTTTCTCGTCGTGACGAAAAGGGCACGCTGCTTCACAAGCAGCGGCTCGGACCGGCACGGCACCGGCCGCCCCCCTTTCCAGGACCCGCGGCCGATGCGCAGCCTGACCGGCTCCGATCAGTCCTCCGAGCGGATGATCAGCGTGTCGAGCGTCAGCTTGTTGAGCATCTCGTTGGCCATGCTGCCGATGGTGGCGTGGCGGAAGCCGCTCTCCCCATGCGTCCCGAAGGCGACCAGGTTGGCGCCCGTTTCATCGGCCACGGAATAGATCATCTCGAACAGATTGCCGCACGCGACGCTGCCCTGCAGACGTGCAGCCTGCTCCGTCCCCAGGCCGAGCGTGGCGATGAACTCGTCCATCCCGGCTCGGGCATCCTGCTCGAGATCATCCTTTACGTACCCGTCCTTGTTAAACGCAGCGTAGGGGACGTGATAGGCGTGGACGAGGCGAAAACTGGCTTCCGGGAACAGCGCCAACGCCCGCAGCACGGCGTTGCGCGAGCAGGCCGAAAAGTCCGTGGGGAAGATAATCGTCTGGTAAGGTGCGCGCGGGCGCTCCTTCACCACCAAGACGGGCCGCTCAGCATGCCGGCACAGGGCATCGACTGCCGTCCCGAGCAGGAAATCACCGATGGAGTTGTAGCGCGCAACGCCCGTGCAGATGAGCGCCGCGTCCTGCTCATCGGCAGTCGAGGCGATTTCCTCAGGCACCGAGCCCTCCGCCACCAGCGCCTTCAACTCGGCGCCCTCCTCCGGCAGTACGGCGTGCAGGCGGCGCAGCGCCTCTTCCGTGTTCGCCTCGTCGCGCGCAACCACGTGCAGCGCGATCACGGGCCGCGAAAGCTGCCGTCCCAGCTTCACAGCGCGGTCGATCGCGCGATCGGCGCGGGCGGACAGGTCTGTGGCGACCAGGATGGGTTGGGTTCCCATGATCATCTCCGTCATTTCGGCCAGCTACGGCAAACAAAGGCCGCCAGCATAGCGGCCCGCCTTCATTTGTCGCCCCCTCCTCCGGCTTGGCGACCTAGCGGGCGGCCGCACCTCTCGCCGTGAAGGCTCAGCCCTGCTCCACCAGCATCAGCGCGTCGAGCGCCACCACGCCCTCGCCCTCCGGATGCACGATCACCGGGTTGAGGTCGATCTCGCGGATTGCCGGGTTGCCGGCCATGATCCGCCCCATCTTCACGATCAGCTCGGCCAGGGCGGCCACGTCCAGCGCCGGGGAGCCGCGATAGCCGCGCAGGATCGCCGCCTGCTTCAGCTCCAGCAGCCCTTGATGCACCAGCGCCGCATCCATGTCGGGCGTGAACAGCTTCACATCCTTCAGGATCTCCGCCGTGACCCCGCCGAAGCCCGCCAGCACCACCGGGCCCCATTCCGGGTCCGACTTGGCGCCGACGATCATCTCGGTCCCCATGCGGCCCATCGCCTCGATCAGCACGCCGTCGAGCGCAATGCTGGCGTCGTAATGGCCCACATTGTCGTAGATGCGCTTGAAGGCCTGGCGAACCTCATCCGCGGATTTGAGGTTCAGGATCACCCCGCCCGCATCGCTTTTGTGGCCGAGCCTGGCGGCCTGCGCCTTCATCACCACCGGGAAGCCGATCGCCTCGGCAGCAGAAGCCGCTTCGTCTTCGGTCGCCGCGAACTGGCTGTTCGGGAAGGAGATGCCGAGCGGCCGCAGCAGCTCCTTGGCCTTGTATTCCGGCACCACGCCGCTCACAGCGTCGAGGCCCGGCACCGCCAACGGCTCGGCCGAGCGGTCGGTCAGGTCGCGCTTGGCGAGGTCCGCCAGGCGGGCGATCGCGCGATAGGCGCGCTCCGTGCTCGGGAACCAGGGGATGCCGACATTGCGCAACCCGTCGATGAACTCCTGCGGCACCCGCGCACCCTCGTCCACCCCGGCGAAGACCAGCGGCTTGTCGAAGCTGCCCTCCTCCAGCACCTTGATGATGTGGGGGAACTTGATCTGGCTGGTGATCGGGTCGGACTGGATGATGGACGCGACGGCAGAGCCGACCCGCTCATCCTCCAGCAGCGCCGTCAGCACCTTGGTGTAGATCTCCGGCTCACTGAGGCCGAGCGCGGTGATGTCCGTCGGGTTCGACACCGGCACGAAGTCCGGCAGGATGGCGCGCAGGGCGGGGCTGTTCTCGTCGTTGAGGTCGATCAGGTCCAGCCCGATGTCCTCGGCGATGTCGAAGGCGAGGCCGCGCAGCGCGCCGCTCTCGCCCAGCACCGCCATGTTCGCGCCGGGCAGGCTCGGGCAGCGCAGCGCGATCTCGGTGATGTCGCCCAGCTCCTCCAGCGTATCCGCGAAGATGATGCCCTCGCGGCCCAGCTTCGCCTTCATCAGCTGATAGTCGCCGGCCATCGCGCCCGTGTGGGTGGCGGCCGATTCCTGCGCCTTGTTGCTCTTGCCGGGGTGCAGCATCACGATCGGCTTGCCGGCCTCGCGCGCACGACGTGCCGCGACGAGGAAAGCGGCCGGCCGACGCAGGCTCTCCACATACATGGCGATGACGTGGGTGTCCGGGTCGTCGATCAGCCACTCGACGTAATCCTCCACGCCCGTCGCCGCCTCGTTGCCGGTGGAAACGGAGGTGGAGACGTAGCAGCCGCGCGGATGCAGCGTGGTCGCCAGCACCGCCGCCAACGCGCCGGACTGGCTGGCGATGCCCACCGCCCGCGTGCCTTTGGGCGGGGTCTGCATGTTGGTCTCGACGAAGGTCAGCGGCACGCGCTCGACATAATTGGTGCAGCCGAGGCAGTTCGGCCCCTCGATCACCATACCATATTCGGACGCGATCTCGCCCAGCTCCAGCTGCTCGCGCATGCCTTCCTCGCCCGCCTCGGAGAAGCCGGCCGAGTAGATCACCACCGCGCCGCAGCCACGCTCCGCCAGCTCACGCACCGTCGGCAGAACGAAGGCGCGCGGAATGGCGAGCACCGCGCAATCGATACCGCGCGGCAGCTCCTCGACCGACTTGTAGACCTTGAGGCCCAGCAGTTCGTCACGCTTCGGGTTCACCGGATAGATGTCACCGGCAAAATTGTACTGGACGAGGTTGTTGAGCAGCGTCGCTCCCAAAGCGCCGGTGCGATCGGACGCGCCGATCACGGCCACGGATTTCGGCCGCAACAGCCGGTCGATCTGCTGGTTGGTGAAGCGCCGCTCGCTCATGCTCGTCTCCCGCAAGAACGCCCCGGCGGCAAAGCCGGGGCGCCGATATTTTGTTGCACTCCTAGGCAGGGCCGCACGGGCGGACAAGGCCGCCCGTGAACCCCATTCAGTCCGTCTTGAGCTTGCTCTTGTCGAACGTGCCGAGTCCCGGCTTGTAGGTCTTCTCGTCCAGGAACTGCCGCGTCGCTTCCTTGCGGGCAGCAACGCCGCCGAAGCTGTGCAGCGCTTCCTGCGCGCGGATCAGGTAATCCTCGGCATCCTCATAGGACATGTCCATCACCCGGCGCATGGCCCACTTCGTGGCGCGCAGCGCGTGCGTGTCCTTCTTCTTGAGATTGTCGGCGATGGCCTGGACCCGCGCCTTCAGCTGATCGGCCGGCACGCTCTCGGTGACGAGGCCCTGCTCCGCCGCCTGCTTGCCGGTGAGGTTCTCGCCCATCATCGCGTGGTACATGGCCTTGCGGAACGGCATCAGCTCGGCCGCGACCTTGGACGCGCCGCCGCCCGGCAGGATGCCCCAGTTGATTTCCGACAGGCCGAACTGTGCATCGTCGCTGGCAATGGCGATGTCACAGGCGAACAGCGGGCCATAGGCGCCGCCGAAGCACCAGCCGTTGATCATGCCGATGGTCGCCTTCTCGTACCAGCGCAGGCGCTCCCACCAGCTGTAGGCCTCACGCTGCGACTTGCGGATGGCGCCGAGGCCCTGCTCTTCCGTCATGCGGAAATATTCCAGCAGGTCCATGCCCGCGGACCAGGCAGAGCCCTCGCCCGTCAGCACCAGCACCTGCACGTCGTCACGGAACTCCAGCTCCTCGAGCACGACGAGCATCTGCCGGTTAAGCTTGGGGCTCTGGCAATTGCGCTTGTCCGGACGGTTGAAATAGACCCAGGCGACCCCGTCGATCACCTCGTACTTGACCGTTTCTTCCTGCGGACGCGGATCGGGTTGTGACGGCATGGCCATGATGTCTCTCCTCCTTGGCGCGGCGGCGACTCACAGGGTCGGCCACCTTCGGCTGGTGGCCGCAATAGCGGCGGGGATTGTTATGAGCAACAACAATGCGTAGCTTGAGGGGATGGACGATCCCCTGCCACACTTCCCGGGCTATTCGCTGCGCCGCGCCGCCAATGCCACGGCGGCGGAGCTGGCCGCCCGGCTGGCGGAGCTGGAGCTTCGGCAGTCCGACGCGTCGGCGCTGATCCTGATCGGCAGCAATCCCGGCCTCACCGCCAGCGCGCTCGGCCGCCAGCTGGATATCCAGCGCGCCAACATGGTCCCGCTGCTGAAGCGGCTGGAGGAAGCGGGCCTGATCGCGCGCACCCCGATCAACGGCAAGGCGCAGGGGCTGGAGCTGACGGAGCAGGGGCGAGAGAAGCTCGATGCCGCCATGGCCGTCATCACCGCCTTCGAGGCGGAGCTGATCGCCCGCGTGCCGGAGAAGCACCGCGCCCATCTCCTCCCCGCATTGTCCGCCCTCTGGCGCTGACGGGAGCGCTTCGTTAAGCTCCGCCCAAAGCATTGAGGCGGGAGCGAAATGTGAGTGAAGTTGTGGTTCACCCGGTGCCTGACGAATGGGCCCGTAATGCGCTGATCGACGCCGACACCTACGCCGAGAAATACCGCCGCTCCGTCGAGGACCCGGACGGCTTCTGGCGGGAGGAAGCGCAGCGGCTGGACTGGATCAAGCCCTTCACCAGGGTGAAGAACACCAGCTTCCACCAGGAAGACTTCCGCATCCGCTGGTTCGAGGACGGCACGCTCAGCCTATCGGCCAATTGCCTCGACCGGCACCTCGCCACGCGCGGCGATCAGGTCGCCATCGTGTTCGAGCCGGACGATCCGGCAGAGCCGCACCGCTCCATCACCTATCGCGAGCTGTACGAAGAGACCTGCCGCTTCGCCAATGCGATGAAGGCGCGCGGCGTGAAGAAGGGTGACCGCGTCACCATCTACATGCCGATGATCCCGGAGGCCGCCGTGGCGATGCTCGCCTGCTGCCGCATCGGCGCGGTCCATTCGGTCGTCTTCGGCGGCTTCTCACCCGAAGCGCTCGGCAGCCGGATCGAGGATTGCGCCAGCACCTTCATGATCACCGCCGATTGTGGCCTGCGCGGCGGCCGCCGCACGGAGCTGAAGTCGCAGGTGGATGAGGCGCTGGAGCACCATGCGAAGAACGTCTCCACCGTCATCGTCGTGAAATCGGCCGGCAGCGAGGTTGCCATGGTGGAGGGGCGCGATGTCTGGTGGCATGATGCCATCGCCGACCAGCCCGCCGAATGTCCGCCGGAGGAGATGAACGCGGAAGACCCGCTCTTCATCCTCTACACCAGCGGCTCCACCGGCAAGCCGAAGGGCGTGCTGCACACGACCGGCGGCTATGGAGTCTGGGCCAGCATGACGCACGAATATGTGTTCAACTACCAGCCCGGCGACATCTACTGGTGCGCGGCGGACATCGGCTGGGTCACCGGCCACACCTACATTGTCTATGGCCCGCTGGCGAACGGCGCGACCAGTCTGATGTTCGGCGGCGTGCCCAACTGGCCCGATCACAGCCGCTTCTGGCAGGTGGTGGACAAGCACAAGGTTAACCAGTTCTACGCCGCCCCCACAGCCCTGCGCGCTCTCATGCGCGAAGGGGATGAGTGGGTGAAGCGCACGGATCGCTCCACCCTCAAGGTGCTCGGCTCCGTGGGCGAGCCGATCAATCCCGAGGCATGGGACTGGTATTACGAGGTCGTCGGCAATTCCCGTTGCCCCATCGTCGACACCTGGTGGCAGACGGAAACGGGCGGCCACATGATCACGCCCTTCCCCGGCGCCACGCCATTGAAGCCGGGGAGCGCGACCAAGCCGATGTTCGGCGTGAAGCCCGCGCTTGTGGACCCTGAGAGGGGCACGCTGCTGGACGGCGCGGCCGAGGGTGCCCTCGTCATCACCGACAGCTGGCCCGGCCAGATGCGGACCGTCTATGGCGATGATGAGCGCTTCTTTCAGACCTACTTCAGCACCTATCCCGGGTTCTACTTCACCGGCGACGGCGCGCGGCGCGATGCCGATGGCGATTACTGGATCACCGGCCGGATCGACGACGTTCTCAACGTCTCCGGCCATCGCATGGGCACTGCCGAGATTGAGAGCGCGCTGGTTCTGCACGAGAAGGTGGCCGAGGCCGCCGTCGTCGGCATGCCGCATGACATCAAGGGGCAAGGCATCTACGCCTATGTCACCACGATGGACGGCGTGGAGGACAGCGAGGATCTTCGCCGTGAGTTGGTGAAATGGGTCCGACACGAGATCGGCCCCATCGCCACGCCGGACGTGGTGCAGTTCGCCCCCTCTTTGCCCAAGACCCGCTCCGGCAAGATCATGCGCCGCATCCTGCGCAAGATCGCGGAGAACGACACCGGCAATCTCGGCGACACCTCCACCCTCGCCGATCCATCCGTGGTGGAGGACCTGCTGGCGAACCGCCCGCAGGCCTGAGCGGAGCCGAAATCACGCTCCCTGCGTTGATGGCGCGATGAGCGACGGGATCAGGGAAGGCGCGGCGGAACCGCTGTTCGAATTCGACAGGAAGGCGCGCCAGGCCTTCCTGTCCCACCGCCACGACAGGGCTGTAAAGGCGCTCGACAGGTTCGGCGATATTGGGGACCAGCCGCCGCTGCGGATCATTTCCGGTGCAGTGCTGGCCATGGGCGTGCTGCGTGCCGATGCCCGCATGGTGCGCGCCGGTGCGCGGATGCTTCTCTCGCATGAACTGGCCACCGCGGCGAAGAACAGGGTAAAGCACCGGATCGACCGCTCCCGCCCGCGCAGCGCCACGGGCACGGATGGTCACAAGCCCAAGCCCGGCCACGACAACAGCAAGGAAGAAACGAGCTTCCCCTCCGGCCACGCGGCCGGCTCCATGGCCGTCGCGCTCGCCTTCTCGGCCGAATATCCCGAGTACCGCGCCGCAGCGCTCGCCGCATCGGGCGCCATCGGCCTCAGCCGCATCCCCACTTGCGCCCACTACCCCAGCGACGTCGCTGCAGGCTGGATCATCGGCGCACTGGCCGATGCAGCCATCGGCCTCGTCTGGCGAGCACTGCGCCGACGTTGAACCAGGCGGTGCGGAAGACGCTCGCACTGTCCTACGACGGGCGTCCCCTGCCAGCCTCGGCACCTTCAACCTGGCTCAGGAAGCGAAAGTGCGTAGGCAAAGTGTCAAGCGACCATTCAAGGGCAATTCAGCCCTCAAACCCGCAGAAAACCGCCGTTTCGATCGTGACGATGCCTGCTTGACAGGGTGTCAACTTTGTCAAGCAGGCGTAGGATTCCGACGGTCCCTATTCCGGCGCGATGTGGAAGACCCGCTCCGCATTTCCGTGGCACAGAGCATGCCGCTCCGCGTCCGAGCACTCGAAGGTGTCGATGAACGTCACCGCCGGTTCCATCGGCTGATACGGATAGTCGATCGACCAGATCACATTGGCGATCCCCATCCGGTCGATCGAATAGCGCAGCGCCAGGTGGTCCTCCACGCCGCTGGTGGTGAAGACGAAATTGTCGCGGAAATACTCCTCCATGCTCCGCTCCGTCTTCGGTGCACGGCCGACCTTCTGGGCGCGGGAGTTCATGAAGTTGATCCGCCAGATGAAGAACGGCACCATCTCGCCCATGTGGCCGACGCAGATCTTCAGCTTCGGGAAGCGGTCGAACACGCCGCCGGCCATCATCCGCAGCATGTGGGTGCCGACTTCCACGCCATAGCCCCACATGGCGGAGTCCATCGCGTAATCCTGCAACGGCCCCTTCAGCGTGTCGCTGGGTGCGCGAGGGTGGATGTAGATGCAGGCATCATGCGCCTCCGCCGCCTCAAGGATCGGCCAGAAGCGGTAATCGTCGAAATAGGCATTATCGGTGTGGCTGTTGACGACGAGGCCGTTCAGCTTCAGCTCCGTCATCGCCCGCTCCACCTCTTTCGCGGCGCGCTTGGGCGAGTGCGGGGCAAAGCTGGCAAGCCCGGCAAAGCGGGTCGGCCGCTTCTGGCAGATCTCCGCCAGCCGATCGTTCGCGAGCGTCGCAAGGTCCGTCGCCGTATCGGCATCGAACATCTGCACGCCCGGCGCCGTCAGCGTCAGCAGGTGCATGTCGACGCCATACTGGTCCATCTGCGGCAGGCGCTTCTCTTCCACGTCGAGCAGTCCGCCCAGAAAGTTCATCTTGCCGTAGCCGGAGGTGTCCACCTCGGCATCGTAGATGCCCTTCACCAGCAGCTTGTCGAGGCTCTGACTCGGGCTGTTCGCCACCTTCTTCAGCTCAGCCGCTACCTCGGGGATCGACCATGCTTCCTCGCAGGCGATCTTGCGCACCCTGTCTGCCATTCGCTTTCCTCTCCCGTCCTGTTCGTCGGATCTTCGAGGCATGGTTACACCAGCATTCGGCAGGCCGCGCCAGACCGGATTTGCCGCCCGGCCTCCCCTGTCCTACCTTCCCGCCATGGCCCAGCCCCGCAGCCCGACGGACGAAAGCTGGAGCTCCGCCGGGCTCGGCCGGGGGGAGGCGCTGAAGCTGTGGCGCGAATGGGCCGCCAGCACGATCGCGCCCATCGAGGTGACGGTGTTCGATGCCGACAGTTTCGCGGCACGCTGGGTCAGTCACGGTATCGGCCAGCTGCGGATGCTCCACCTCCACGCCCCGGCGCAGCGCGTGGTGCATACGGGAGCGGAGGGCAGCTCCGGCCGTGCCGCGCCCTCCATCCAGCTCGTCTATGCGCGGGCCGGCGCGCTCAAGACGCTGATGGGCGGCAACAGCTTCACCGTGGAGCCAGGCCAGTTCGTGCTGCTGGACAATACCCGATTCTACCAGATGGAAATGGACACCCCGCACGAGGCGCTGGACCTGATGATGCCGCAAGGCTGGCTGGAAAAGCACCTGCCCGATCCGCAGGCGCTGCTCGCCCGCCCATTCGACGCCCGCACCGGCTGGGGCGCGCCGCTGGGCGCGCTGCTGGAAGCCATGGCCGAGGGGTTGGACGAAGCACCACTGCCTCGCCCCCTGATCGCGGAGCAGCTCGGCCACCTCCTCGGTCTCGCCACCGGCTATCGGGAGCCGGAGGAAAGCACGCGCCACGGCACCAGGCATCGGGGCCAGCTTGCTCGCCAGATCCTGCGGCGGATCGAAAGCGACTATGCGGATCCGGAGCTTTCGCCCGAACGCGTCGCTCAGGATTGCGGCATCTCGAAGCGCACGCTGCAAACGCTGCTCGCCGGCAGCGGCACCAGCTTCGTGCAGGAGCTGAACGCCACAAGGCTGGACCGGGCGAGCGACCTGCTGTCGGACCCCCGCGCGAGGGCGCTGCCCATTGCGGACATCGCCTGGCGCAGCGGCTTCCTCGATCCCGGCTACTTCACCCGCCTTTTCCGCAAGCGCTTCGGCATCACGCCGCGCCAGTGGCGCGACGGGCACGCACCGCAATCGTGAGCCGCATCAATGATCCCGCGCAGTCACCCGGTCGAGCGTCGGCCAGATGCGCGAGGTGTTGATCGGCAGCGTTGCAAAGAAGGCATTGATGGAATGAATCTGCCCGCCCCACACCTTGAACGCCTCGAACGTGACCAGCGCGTTTCCGGGGCCGTAGGAATCGGTGTAGCCGAAGTTCATCCACAGCAGCACCGTACCGTTCTCCTCGTCCACCGCCGCCACGCTGGGGAGCAGGCTGGGGTGGACCATGATCCGCTGTGCGGTAAGGCCGCATTCCGGCAGCGCACATCCCTCGCCTGCCGTGATGACGCCGTTCTCCACCCGGTAGGCCTCGGGCGCGAAGGGCGTTTCCGCATCCACGAAGTTGCCGATCCGCAGCCCGTTGGCGTAGGTCAGCGCAATCGCGATCATCTCGTCGCGCGAGTTCCGCTGGCCGGCAGGCACCGGGTCATCCATGCCGCGAATGGGGCGGCCCAGCTCGGTGGGCTGGAAGCGGGATTCGGGCGTGATCCGCTGCACCAGCGTCTCGATCCCTCCAATCCGCTGCCCCTCCATGTGCAGAACCACCGAATAGAGCACCGGGTTCGCCCCTTCGCGCAGCTCCACATGAGCCGCAGCGACCTGCCCTGTCGTGTCGAGGTAATCATGGCGGAAGGTGCCCTTGCCGCTCACCGTCTGCCACAGGCCTTCACCCAGCGTGAGATCACGCCCGTCTTCGGTGAAGCGCACATTCTCCGTCAGCGGCAAGGCAGAATGGTCCCGCGCCACGAGCGCATCGACATAGCGGGTGATCATGCCGGACAGGCAGGCCCTGTCGCAGTCCTGCGCCGAAGCCGCCTGCGGCCAAAGCGTCGTCAGCAAGAGCAAGGCCGCGGCAAGAAAGCTGCCGCCCGTTCGGCGAAGTGTCGGCATGATCGTCTCCCATGGTCGCAGTCTTGGTGCTGCCGCGCGCAGCCTGATCCTGTTTGCTACGCTTGCCAAGTCGGGCTGCACTTGCTTGACGCGGCGCTGACTTTTTCGGACCGTCACCTGCAGGATCTTCGATGAGATTACGCGCCTTTCGCACCATCGCCTTGTTCGAAGGCGTGACCACGCTCCTCCTCTTCCTCCTGGCGATGCCGTTGAAGTACGCGTTCGACCAGCCGGCCCTGGTGCCGCCGATCGGCGCGTTGCACGGCGCGGCATGGGTGCTTTACGGGGTGGCGATGGTGGTGTGCCTGCCCGGGCACCGGTTGGGCTTCATGGGCTGGCTGCGCACTTTTGTTGCGGCGCTGTTCCCCTTCGGCACCTTCCTCAACGATCCCTATCTGCGCCGGAAGCAGGAGCATTCGCGCATCGCATCCTTGTCCCGCATCTCGGCCTGACGCTTCGGAGAACCGCCTCGTCCGCGCAAGCCCCCATGCCGACAGCTTCCATTCAGGAGAGCGCAGCCTTTCCGGAATGCCGCGCACTTGGACGAAGGCGGAACGAGGACAGGTTGCTTGATCGACGGCAAGGCGGAACAGCGCGAACATTATTGGGATACGTTGCGTGCCTTCGCCATGCTGCTGGGCATCCCGTACCACACGGCAATGGCCTATCGGCCGGGCCAGACCTGGATCGTACGGTCTGACGAGGGGGCGACGGTGCTCGCCTGGATGGCCGAGTTCATCCACCTCTTCCGGATGCCGACCTTCTTCCTGATCGCCGGCTACTTTGCGGCGCTGCTGCTGTCGCGGCGGGAACCGGGGGCCTGGCTCAAGGGCCGCGTGGTGCGATTGGGCCTTCCCTTCATCACCACCCTCCTGACACTCGTTCCGCTGATGAACCTGGCGTGCGAGTTCTCGAACCTGCCTTACTCGGCGGCTTTGTCGTCTTTTGTCCACAACTCGCTGAACTCCGGCGGATATTGGGTGCGGCACCTGTGGTTCATCATCGTGCTGCTCTATTGCTGCGGCGTGGCGGCGGCGCTTGCGTGGCGCTTCCCGGCGCTGCGGCAGAAGATGATGGCCACGCGCATCGACCAGGCCATCGCTCGCCATGTCACCCTCGCGCTGCTGGCGACGGCACTGGTGCTTGGGCTTTGGCAAGGGGCGGCGGTGGAGGCGTTCTATATCTTCGGCCTCAACACGAATTTGCCGCAGCAAATCCTGCGCCTGGACGAGCTGATCATCTACGCGCCCTGGTTTGCGCTCGGCTGTCTGCTGCAGCGGATGCCGATCACCCGCGCCAGCTTTGGGCGGATCCAACCCGGCGTGCTCGTCATCGCGCTCCTCTTCACCCTGCTGGCGATGAGCGTGCGCGATGAGCTGCACCCGGCGGCAGGGCGCTTCATCGCGACCTTCGCGGCCCTGTCGATCACGCAGATCCTGGTTGCCGTCGCGCGCACATTCTTCGACCGCCCCAATCGGCGGGTGCGGCAGATCACCGATGCCTCCTTCGTGATCTACCTGTTCCACATGCCGATCATCATCTGGCTGGTCTGGTTTGCGCAGGGCCTGCCCCTTCCCGTGAAGGTCAAGGCCGCGGGAATCATGGCGCTGTCCTTCGCCCTCTCGTGGTGGGCCTGGACTATCATCTCCCGCTCTCCAACCCTTTCCCTTCGCTTCAACGGGATCAGCGTGACAGCCGGCCTCAGGCAGTCGCTGGCGTAGCTTAGAACAAGACAAAGTGCTTTCGCGAATGTCCTGATCAACGTGCGCGGGAATCCTTCAAAGGTCAGTCGTGAACGGTTAGGATAGCAATATGTCGGGAGTGAGCAGACGCCGCAAAGACGGTGCGCCACTTCCTTGTGGAGAGGATGCCACCATGTCTCAGGAAGCGAAGTCGTTCCCGCTCCCCAGTTCTATCAAGGTCGTTCCGGGGACGGAGGAGGCGCAGGCCGCCTATCCCTATTACACCCAGTTCCAGCCGGGCGATGACGAGCGCTTCTGGTTCTACAACTCGATGCACTTTCCGGAGCCGATGCATCATTTCGACATGATCACGGCAGAGGCGGCCTATTGCGCGCTGGGTTCCTTCAACACCCGCGTCCATGTGCTGCCGACCACCAAGGGCATCGATCACCGCGTCATCAACGGCCGCGTCTATATCGGCGGCGTGCCGGTGACGGACCCGGAAGAGATCCAGGCCCGCGCCGCCGAGTTCCAGCAGCGCGGCTTCTACTATTACGAGAACTGGGAGAAGCTCTACGCCCAGTGGAAGGACAAGATGAAGGCGCTGATCGCGGAAGCGCAGGCGCTGCCCAAGCCTTCACTGCCGGACCTTGAGCCGATCGAGACCACCCACACCGGCAAGGGTGTCGCCGCCAACCACGCGCTGCTCGACGCCTACCGCAAGCAGCTCGAAGGCTACTTCCGGATGTGGCACCACCACTTCGAGTTCCTGCTGCTCGGCTACGGCGCCTATCTGACGTTCTTCGATTTCTGCAAGCGCGCCTTCCCGGAGATCAGCGACCAGGCGATCAGCCGCATGGTCGCGGGCATGGAAGCCGAGATCTTCAAGCCGGACGAGGAGGTGAAGCGCCTCGCCCGCCGCGCCGTGGAACTCGGCGTGGACAGCCATTTCCATGACGGCATGGAGATCGAGACCGTGCTCGGCGCGCTCGACCAGCTCGGCGAGAACGGCCGCGAATGGCTCAAGGAGCTGGAGACGAGCCGCAACCCCTGGTTCAACGTCAATGTCGGCGACGGCTTCTACCACTATCACCGCAGCTGGAACGACGACCTGTCGATGCCTTTCGCGGCGCTGCCCGGCTACATCGAGAAGATCCGCGCCGGCGAGGAGATCGCCCGGCCGATGGACCGCCTGATCGAGGAGCGGGACCAGCTCGTCGCCGATTACCGCGAGCTGCTCGACACTGACGAGGACCGCGCGACCTACGATCAGCTGATCGAACTGGCGCACCGCGTGTTCCCCTACGTCGAAGGGCACAAGTTCTACTGCGAGCACTGGTACACCAACCTGTTCTTCAACAAGATCA
>CBINJM010000018.1:0-57545 GCA_966251025.1 uncultured Erythrobacteraceae bacterium
GCAACGGCAAGAAGCTCACCGTCCACGGCGCCCGCGCCAACAACCTCAAGGACGTGACCGCCGCCATCCCGCTCGGCACCTTTACCTGCATCACCGGCGTCTCCGGCTCCGGCAAATCGTCGTTCACCATCGACACGCTCTATGCCGGCGCCGCCCGCCAGCTGAACGGCGCGCGCGTCCTCGCCGGGCCGCACGACAAGATCACCGGGCTGGAACATTGCGACAAGGTGATCGAGATCGACCAGTCGCCCATCGGCCGCACCCCGCGCTCCAACCCCGCCACCTATACCGGCTCCTTCACCCAGATCCGCGACTGGTTCGCCGGCCTGCCGGAGGCGCAGGCGCGCGGCTACAAGCCCGGCCGCTTCAGCTTCAACGTCAAGGGCGGCCGGTGCGAGGCCTGCCAGGGCGACGGCCTGATCAAGATCGAGATGCACTTCCTGCCGGACGTCTACGTCACCTGCGAGGAATGCCACGGCCGCCGCTACAACCGCGAGACGCTGGAGGTGAAGTTCAAGGGCCTCAGCATCGCCGACGTGCTCGACATGACGATCGAGGACGCGGAGGAGTTCTTCAAGGCGGTCCCGCCGATCCGCGACAAGATGCACATGCTCAACGAGGTCGGCCTCGGCTACGTCAAGGTCGGCCAGCAGGCGACCACGCTCTCGGGCGGCGAGGCCCAGCGCGTCAAGCTCGCCAAGGAGCTCTCCCGCCGCTCCACCGGCCAGACCCTCTACATCCTGGACGAGCCCACCACCGGCCTGCATTTCGAGGACGTGCGCAAGCTCCTCGAAGTCCTCCACCGCCTCGTCGACCAGGGCAATTCGGTGGTGGTGATCGAGCACAACCTCGACGTCATCAAGACCGCCGACTGGCTCATCGACCTCGGCCCCGATGGCGGCGTCAGGGGCGGGGAGATCGTCGCCGAGGGCACGCCGGAGCAGGTGGTGCAGGTGGAGCGGAGCTATACGGGGCGGTATTTGGCGCCGTTGTTAAAGCAGTCATCTTCCGCAGGGTGAGATGCTTAGTTGGCTAGAGAAGACATCCGTCTACGATAGGCTGACTTGATATACTCCTTCTGTGCTTTCAATTCCTCGCGTCGGTCCTTCTCGCACCATACATTAGCCTTAAGCAGCGCTTCTACTAAGCCCTCGAAGCGGCCAAGTCGGCGTTGAAGAACGTCCTTTCTAGAACTTCCAAGTAGTCCCCACCGCATGAACCCATAAAGAGGCTCGACAAGTGGATCGATTATGAGTCTAGCCCGAGAGGTTCCAATGTCCCTAACCGCCTGAAGAAACTGATCAGGGTCGTCAGATGACTGAAGGTGCTGCGCTAAAACAAAGCAAGTATTTCTACTGAACTCCTGACTCTTTGATATCAGAGAAGAGTCCAGATAGATGAAGTCTGCCAATGCTTCCACATGCAAAAGCACTGATTCCTTAAGGAAGTCGACAGCTTGATGAGGAGCGGTAGAAAGTGAAGATCTTCCGCGCGAGTATAAGTGACATGCTCGTTCAAACTTCACCCGCGCTTTGAATTCGACGTCATATCCCTTCGAGTTAGACACTCGGTCAAGAATTCGACGAGTCATGATGTCGCCGGAGTCTCCATGTTTCTCAGCTCGCAACCAGAGAAGCAGGTGATCTTTCGGCGGGCTGTACTTGAAGTCC
Organism: uncultured Erythrobacteraceae bacterium; assembly: GCA_966251025.1. Lineage (GTDB taxonomy): Bacteria > Pseudomonadota > Alphaproteobacteria > Sphingomonadales > Sphingomonadaceae > Croceibacterium. The sequence goes on from CBINJM010000018.1 coordinate 1,671, forward strand.
ATTGCTGCTTCGAAATCGGCTCGCGCTTTCGGCAGTGATCGGTAATCAGCCATTAGGCGCGCCGTAGCTCGAAGCGACAAAAAGCGCGGGTCTTCACGCAGGCGGGGCGCTTTTTCCCCATCCATGTCTGTCACAAGATTGACAAGATTGCTTGTTTCGCCCCGCCGAGCCGCAGCTTCTGCACGGTTGAAGCGGCTAGTATATGTATTTAAGGCTGGAGAATCGGGATAGAACGTATTGCGGAAGTTATCCACCCGCACTCGTATCGTTTCAAAAAGATTCAGGTTCTGAGCTGCCCCAATAACGAAGCTCCTTGTTAGACTGCCAACACTGAAAACGGTGTCATCACCGTCCATTTTGTTGGTCAAAAATATTTCCTGTACGGAAGCTATTGCATCGCGGACCTTTGAAGAATCGAGGCGAGAGATGGTCACGATGTCATCGAAAGCAATCGGTGTTCCATAAAGAGCGATAATTGCTAATACCTCACGACCCCGATCCGCAGGGTCGAGGGCATCCCATTCGCGGCGAAACACGTAATCTCTCACCTCATTGCCGGCTTCAGTTTCGAACAACGCTACGGCATCGGTATAATTCGAGGTTGTACGCCGAATGGCCAGGATGCTTTCGACAACGAGAGGGCGCCCTTCGGACGTTGGCCAAAGGAGATTATCTCTGTTGGCTCTGGTAGGCGACGGAACTCCAAACTGGTTTGCGCAAACATCAACAAACTGGTCGAACTCCTCACCCGCCAAACCGGGGACTTCCAGTGAGTTCGAAATGCTATGCGAAGGTCTGTTCCTGAGTGTGTAGAGAATCTTAGACCGCTTTCGAGATCGCCACAGTACCCCGTAGAGGAAGTCCATTCCTGTCTCTTTTCCCAGAGTACTCAGCGTATCTATGTCGTCAATAACGACGAAGCACGCGCTACTATAAAACAGGTCTTCAATGGACTCGCGGAGGTAGGCGAGGTCGCCGACTCTGCTTGAGTCAAAATCATAGTCGGAAAGAGTTAAAATTGCTGCGTAGAGCTCCTCTTCGTTTTGGAAGTCAAGGCCGACAAACTTTGCCGCCGATTGACTCTCAACGTCGAGATAGATGCCCTTAGCACTTATAAATATCAATATATCTAGCTCATTTCCGGCAGCGATGAAGCCACCGCTGCTGCTGTCGATGCTTTTGAAGACCTGATAAGCTATCGTCGACTTACCAGACCCGCCCTTTCCATAGAGAAAGGCCCTCGGCTCATCCTTACTCCGCAGCCATGTGAAGATACGATCGATAGCGCTCATTCGACCTACAAACTCGCGAACAGTCGCGGGGCTCGGAGGCAGATGGCATTTTGGCGCCGGCGCTTCTTCGTCTGCGGCAGTTAGATACAGGGTGTTTATATCGTTGCTCGTAGCAGCTCGGACGGAACTTCCTTTTCGGATGAAGATCACATCTTTTGGGTACTGGGGGACTGGCTTGATGAAGCGGAAAGGCGGATGATCGTCGGATTTACGGCGAACAAGAAGGACATCGATGTCGCCTGATTCCGGGCTTTGGTACCGGCGAAGGGACAAGCTTGGAACCTGGCCCGTTGCGTCCTCAAACGCCTGCTCCAGGCGGTCGACATTGGGGATCGTTTTAGTTCGGCCGCCGCGGCGCGTTGAGTCGTCAACCCCGAATATGATTAGTCCCCCCTCTGTGTTACCAAACGCGCAAATAAGCCTGCAGATGCCGAAGAAGTATCCGTCAGAGTAGGAGAAGGGCCATGTCTCCTTGAAGTCCCATACAGTGCCTTCCTGTAGAAGGTAGGTTCCATCGTCGTTGGTGACGAGAGGAAGAAAGTCGGCAGACTGTTCTGGCAAAAGTCCGGATTGAACAATTTCAAGAAGGGACAGCGTCATATGTTCTCCGCAAAAACGTGCGACAGGATAGAGAGAGGCGGCGATCACGCAAGAGATTGTCGAACGGGTAAGTTGTGCATAATTGGGCCAGAAAGCCTTGATCCACCCCCCTTCCCTACACCCCACCACCCATGCCTCCCTCCGGTTCCCCTGCATCTGCTGCACAGGTGAACCATGCCCAACCTCTCCCCCGTCGCGCCCTCCGCAACCCGAGCCTCCGCCGCGCCGCCGCTATTCGACTCCCGCCGCCAGGCCACCTTCTGCGAAAGCCTCTCCCATCACGGCAATGTCCGGCTCGCCTGCCGCGCGGCCGGGATCTCGCCGCAGACCGCCTATCGCGCGCGCCGCGCGTCGCGGGATTTCGGCGCCTGTTGGAATGCGGCGCTCGTCCTCGCGCGCGATCATGTGGAGGAGGTGCTGGCGGATCGGGCGCTGAACGGGGTGGAGGAGGTGGTCTATTATCACGGGGAGGAGATCGGCCGCCGCATCCGCTACGACAATCGCCTGCTGCTCGCCTACCTCGCCCGGCTGGACAGGCTGGCGGAGCAGATGGAGGAGCGCGGCCCCGTCCTGTTCGACGACGCGCTCGATGCGCTGGAGCAGGGCCGGCCCGTGGCGGGGAAGGGCAGGGCGCCCGCTCCGCCCGCCAAGGAGAGCGAGGGGGAGGACGCGATCCCTCCGCTCGAACGCCGCCTGCGCGCGATGGAGGAGGCTCGCCCCGCCGATGCGCCGCGTCCCGACACACTCGGCCCGTGGGGAGAGGTGGAGGCGGTGCAGCTCGCCGCCTTCGAAGCTGGGGAACCCAATTGGTGGCTCGCCGCGCCCGGCCGTGCAGGGGAACAGCCTGCCGTGGAGGAGGAGGGGGCGGAGGAGCCCGAACCGCTCACCGAATGGGAGCGGCAGGCGGCCCTCTGGAATCCTGTTCCAGGACAGTGTTCCATGTGTTCCAGCGACGGGGAAAATGGGGTACTCTCTCCCCAGCGGTCCGACGTGGCCAGGCACTCTCGGCAGGCGTCGCAAACGCAATTGGGAGAGTGGGTATGTCAATCACTCGATACGCTGGCGCTCGATATGCGGGAGGCGCTGCCCTCCTCGCGGTGCTGATGGCAGCACCGGCGACAGCGCAGAACTACGCCGTGCTCGGCGCCAACCTGTTCGGCGAGAATGTGCCCGGCGGCGGGGCGGGAAGGGATGCGACCGCCAATTTCGACGGCGAGATCGACCTGACGCAGGACCAGCTGTGCTATTTCTTCGAGATGGACGGGCTGCGCGGTGCCGATGGAGTCCACATCCACCACGCGAAGGAAGGGGAGAGCGGCCCGGTCGTCGTGACCCTCAGCATGCCGGACAGTGCGGCGGACGAGGTCTGCGTGAAGCTGGACAATTCGCTGCTGCGCGAGATGGCCGATCATCCGGCCGACTTTTACGTCGACGTCCACAGCGCCGACAAACCTGACGGAGCGCTACGCGGCCAGTTCGGCTGAGGGGGAGAGAAGCAGCGGAAGGCGGCGCTGGCCGCCAACGGCTCAGGAGTTGAGCAGCGCCAGTTCGACGAAGCCGCTGCCGCTGCTGCGGATGCCGATCTGCTCGGCGGCGGCCTTGCTCAGGTCGATGACGCGGTTGCCATGGAACGGCCCGCGATCGTTGATGCGCACCACGACGGACTTGCCGGTGCTGGCATGGGTCACGCGCACCAGGCTGCCGAAGGGGAGGGTGCGGTGGGCGGCGGTCAGCTCTTCAGGGTTGAAGCGCTCGCCGCTGGCGGTGCGGCGGCCGGCGAACTGGGCGCCGTACCAGCTGGCCCGGCCTTCGCCGATCTCTTCCAGCACCTCTTCGGTGGTGGTGATCGCGTCCTCGGCCTCAACCTCCAGCGAGGGCTGGAACCGCGGCAGCTCGGTGGTGTTGACCTCATCGACGAAAGGAACGGCAGCAGCCTCGACACCGGCATCAGCCAGGTCGGCGGCGTTGACCGCGCTCAGCGATCCGCCGAGCGCGCAGAGTGCGAGCGCCGCAAGCGTGGCGTGTTTTCGCATACTGGTGGTACTCCCGTCCAATTCGAGGAACGGGATACAGCCGGCATCAGGGTGCGCCTACCCGGGCCCAGGCAGCCTGTCCCGCCGGGCACTCGGTTCGTCCTGACTCGTCAGGGGTTCATTAACCGGTGAATGGAGAGCGTTCTCGGTTCATCGACGGCTCCACTCGCTTCATCGCTGCACCTGCTAACACGCTTCCCTACAGCGAATCGGTTGGCGAGCGTCAGCGGGCCGAGTCGCTCCAGCCACGGCCCAGCGGTTCTTTGACATCGTCTGCCAGGGTAAAGCGGCGCCAGGAGGCGTTGTGCAGAAAGAGAAATGGGGCCGGCGTTCAGGCCGACCCCACTCTCGCCGACGCCTCAGCCCTCTCGGGCCATCAGCGCCCCGCGGTACGGACATTCGCCTCTCGGCGACATCCGGGTCGCCCGGCGCTCGCGCCGGCGCCGGTTCCGTAGCGGGCCGGGTATGACCGGATGGCCTCTCCCTTGCCGCGCGGCGGAAACCGCGGCCGTGTCGCTCGGCAAGCCGAGTGTATCCGGCCGTTGCGAAGACGTTCTGTCCGGTCATGAAGCCGACATGACCTCAGGCATGGTTGCCCTGGTTGCCGGCACCTTACCGCGACAGCATTCGCCACCGCGTCAGAGGGCTGGCGGCGCTCGATTGGCACCGGGATCGTGAGATCCCGCTTCCGACGAAGAACCGTAGCCGGTCTGACAGGTAGGAGGATGCGCCTGAGAAGTGAGTCGATCAAGCAGGAAACCGGCCCCGATAGCCGGATTCTGCAAAATCACCAGTGGACAAGGGTGGATAAGTCCACCGCTCGTCGCGAATTGGCCGATTTATCCCCCGTCGCGCTGGGCCAGCAGCCGCAGCCGCAGGGCGTTCAGCTTGATGAAGCCCGCCGCATCCTGCTGATCGTAGGCGCCCGCATCATCCTCGAACGTCACATGCGCTTCCGAGTAGAGCGAGTGCGGCGACTTGCGGCCCACGACACTGGCCAGCCCCTTGTAGAGCTTCAGCCGAACGGTGCCGCTCACCTTCGCCTGCGAATGGTCGATCGCCGCCTGCAGCATCTCCCGCTCCGGCGAGAACCAGAAGCCGTTATAGATCAGCTCCGCATAACGCGGCATCAGCTCGTCCTTCAGGTGAGCGGCGCCACGGTCCAGCGTGATCTGCTCGATCCCGCGATGGGCACGGGCGTAGATCTCGCCGCCCGGCGTCTCGTACATGCCCCGGCTCTTCATGCCCACGAAGCGGTTCTCGACCAGGTCCAGCCGCCCGATCCCATGCTTGCGGCCCAGCTCGTTGAGCGCCTCCAGCAGAGTGGCCGGGCTCATCGCCTCGCCATTCAGCGCCACGCCGTCGCCGCGCTCGAAGTCGATGGTGATGTATTCCGGCTGGTCCGGCGCATCCTCCGGGTTGACGGTGCGGCTATAGACATAGTCCGGCACCTCCTCCCACGGGTCCTCCAGCACCTTGCCCTCGCTGGAGGTGTGCAGGAGGTTCGCGTCGGTGGAGAAGGGGCTCTCGCCGCGCTTGTCCTTCGGCACCGGGATCTGGTGCGATTCCGCCCATGCGATCAGGGCGGTGCGGCTGGTCAGGTCCCACTCGCGCCACGGGGCGATGACCTTGATGTCCGGCGCCAGCGCATAGGCGCCCAGCTCGAAACGCACCTGGTCGTTGCCCTTGCCGGTCGCGCCATGAGCGACGGCATCGGCGCCCGTCTCGCGAGCGATCTCCACCAGCCGCTTGGCGATCAGCGGGCGGGCGATGGAGGTGCCGAGCAAATAGTCGCCCTCGTAGCGGGCATTGGCGCGCATCATCGGGAAGACGAAATCGCGCACGAACTCCTCGCGCAGATCGTCGATGAAGATGTGCTCGTCCGGAATACCCAGCAGCTTCGCCTTGGCGCGTGCGGGCTCCAACTCCTCCCCCTGACCGAGATCGGCGGTGAAGGTGACGACCTCGCAATTGTAGGTCACCTGCAGCCACTTGAGGATCACGCTGGTGTCGAGACCGCCGGAATAAGCGAGGACGACCTTCTTGATGGGGCGAGCGCTGGTGTCGGACATGGAGCTTTTCAAACCGTGGATGACAAGCGCGCGCGACTATCAGCCCGCGCCGCCCTCGGCAACGGCGGAAGGGTCAGAACTGCCGCCCGTTCAATCGCGGGTTCAGCGTGGCCACATGGTTGAGCCAGGCGCGCGGCTTTCGCAGCAGGTCCTTCGGGTAATCGATCTTGATGCCTCCCAGCTCGGCGATCCGGCCGACGAAGTGGATGCAGTTGCGCGTATCGAGATCGTAGAACCGGCCCGGAGCATCGCGCCAGGCGATGACCTCCGCCTTCATCCGGCGGTACGTCTCGTCGGAGACGGAGATCGTGAAGTGCCGGTTGGTGGTGCGGACATACTTCTCCTCCTCCGTCATCACGATGTGCTCGACCGGGCCGCGGAGTACGGCGGGGGAGGCGCGTTTGGCGGAGAAGCCGTAATTCTCGTAGATCCGCTCTCCGGTGGTGTCGATCTGCCCGTCGAACACCACGAAGGTATGAGGATAGCGGCCCACGAACAGCGAGCCGTTGAAGCTGTGGAAGTGAACATCCACCCGCGCATGGGCGGCGGGAGCGCCGAACAGCAGGAGGACAAGCAGGGCCAGCGGCGCGACGGCGCGCGCGATCAGGTGGCGATGCGTCATAAGTGGCGGAATTACCGGCGCTTCAAGGCAGGCGCAACCTCTGCCTCCGGCTCCAGCGATCGGAGCAGCGCAGGCCAGTGCCACCCCAGCGCACCCGCGCGGAAGAGGTAGCTGGCGGTGAAAGCGAGCCACACGCCGAGATTGCCGAGCGGGCGCAATGCGGCGTCGGCCGCCAGGTACAGCGCGGTCGCCACCACCGCCGCGACGCGGAGGGCCCGGCCAGCGGTTGCGCCGATAAAGATGCCGTCCAGCAGCCAGCTCGGCATCCCGATCAATGGCACCAAAGCGGCGAAGGGCAGGAACCGCGCCGCCTCCGCCCGCACGGCAGTGTCGGTGGTGATGAAGGCGATCACCATCTCGCCCACCAGCCAGAACAGCAGCGCCAGCGCCGTCCCCGCGCCGAGCGAGAACTCGCCCGTCAGCCGCACCGCGCGGGTGAACTGCCCGCGAGACTTGGCGCCCAGCGCCTGCCCAATGCGAGACTCCGCCGTGAAGGCGAAGGCATCCAGCACGAAGGCGGCAAGGCTGATGAACTGCATCAGCACATGGTTCGCCGCCAACGATACCGCGCCCAGCCGCGCCCCGGCATTGGCGAACCAGGTGAACAGCAGCAGCAGCGCCAGCGTGCGGATCATGATGTCGCGGTTGACGGCGAACAGCCGCCGCAGCGCTGCCCGGTCCAGCAGCCGCACCCAGCTCGTTCGTCGCGCCATTGCGGGCAACCCGCCGCCGGCGATGCGCCCAGCCACCAGCAGGCCGGTCGCCAGTGCGATCCACTCCGCCCCCGCAGTGCCGATGCCCACCCCTGTCGCGCCCATGCCGAAGCCCCACACGAACAGCAGGTCCAGCGCGATGTTGGCGGCGTTCATCACCACCTGCAGGCCCAGCGCGGCCCTCGTGCGCCCGAGGCCGAGGAGCCAGCCATTGATGGCGAAGGTGCCAAGCGCCGCCGGTGCGCCGAAGAAGCGCGCGGTGGCATACCCGGCGGCCTCCTCCGTCACCGCCTCGCCGCCCGACAGAACCGCAAAGGCAAGCTGCACGATCGGCCATGACAGCGCCATCAACACCAGCCCGATCGATCCGCCGATCGCCAGCGCTCGCAGCAGCAGCGCCTCCACCTCCGTCGGGTCGCCCGCACCCTGCGCCTGCGCGGTCAGCCCGGTCATCCCCATCCGCAGGAAGCCGAAGCTCCAGAAGACGAGGCTGATCACCGTCGCCCCCAGCGCAACGCCCGCCAGCGCCGCCGCATCGCCCGTCCGGCCGATCACCGCCGCATCGACGATGCCGACCAGCGGGATCGAAGCTTGCCCCAGCATGATCGGCCAGGCCTGCGCGAAGATGGATGTGCGAGTGAGGGGCTGGGCGGGGGACGGGGCGCTCATCGCCAGCGGCCTACGCCAGCGCCTGTGCCAAGTCATGCCTCGTGCGGAAGCGCCGGCGCCGGTGGCAGCGGGCCCCGCCGTGGCAGAGTTGCAACGGCCCGCCGCATTTCCCGGGAACGATCAGCGTGAAGGCGGTGTTAACCGGCAAAAATCCTTGCGGCGGAAAGTTCGTTCTGTTTAGGCTCATTTTGAAACAATAGCCGGAGAGTCCAATGCGTAAGTTCATCATCGGTGCTGCGGCTGCAGCTGTGGTTGCCAGCGGCGCGGTTGCGCAGGCCGCTCCTGTCGCGCGCACGGCTGCGCCTGTCGGCGAAGCTGAGGCGATGGGCGGCAGCCCCGTGCTTCTCGGCCTGCTCGGCGCGATCGCACTCGGCCTGATCGTGTGGCAGATCAACGAGGACAACGACGACGACCTTCCGGTCAGCGCCTAAGTCTGCTGCCAAGCGGAAACAGAAAAGGGCCGTCGGCAGCGATGCCGGCGGCCTTTTCTTTTGGGCGGCATCGTGTGCGCGCCTGCCGCAGGCTTGCCAAGGCTGAGCGGTTGACCCTCGTCGGCCGATGTCTATTCGCATGACCATGCCCGGCCGCACCGCTCTCGAACCGCCGCCCAGCCTTCAGCAGCTCTGCGAGGAGGGGCCGCTGGCGCTGTTCCTCGATTTCGACGGAACATTGGTGGAGATCGCCGCGACGCCCGGTGGCATCGTGGTTCCCGAAATGCTCGGCACATCCCTGTTCGAGCTGTCGGAGCGGATCGGGGGGCGGCTGGCGCTCGTCAGCGGGCGGGCCATTCCGGACCTTGAGCACCATCTCGGCCCCTTGCGCGTTGCCCGGGCCGGGTCGCACGGCATCGCCCGTGAACTGGCGGACGGTTCCGCGCTCGGCGCCATGGCGGAAGCACTGCCCGCGACCGCTTATGAGGACCTTCGTGGCTTTGCGGAGAAGGCGGGGTTCGCGCTGGAGGAGAAGCAGCACGGCGCCGCGCTCCATTATCGCGCCAATCCGGCGCTCGAACCGGAAGGCCTGTCTTTCGCGCAAGGTCTGGCGCAGGCGCACGGGCTGGAAATCAAGCGAGGCAAATGCGTGATCGAGCTTGTGCGTCCCGGCGCCAGCAAGGCAGGGGCGGTGCGCGCCTTCATGGAAGTGCTGCCCTTCGCCGGTGCCCGCCCTGTCTTCATCGGGGATGACATCACGGACGAGGATGGCTTTGCCGCCGCGGCGGAGCTGGGCGGCTTCGGCATCCTTGTGGGCGATCGCAGCCCCAGTGCCGCGCGCTTCCAGTTGGCGAACCCGGCCGCAGTGCACACCTGGCTCGGCCTGTGAACGCCCCATCCGGCGCGGCCACGTCCGCGAACCTTGAACTCTGGCCGATTGGCAATTGCCAGGTCTCCGGCCTGATCGACGAGAAGGCGGGCCTCGTCTGGGGCTGCGCGCCGCGCGTCGATGGGGACCCGATCTTCTGCTCGCTGTTGAACGGCGACAACGGCCATACAGGGGTTTGGCGCTTCGAACTGGAAGGGCAGGTCTCCGCCACCCACCGTTACGAGCGTAACACGCCGATCCTCATCACCCGGCTGGAGAGCGAGGACGGCAGCGCTGTCGAGATCTCCGACTTCTGCCCCCGCTTCGCCCGCCGGGGCCGAATGTACCGCCCGGTGGCGTTCACGCGGATCGTTCGCCCCGTGGCCGGCGTGCCGCGCCTGAAGATCACGCTCACGCCGATGCACGGCTACGGCGCGCAGGCGGCGGAGACCACGCGCGGCACGAACCACATCCGCTACCTGCTCGGCGATCAGACGCTGCGCCTCTCCACCGATGCGCCGGTCGGCTACATGCTTGAGGGGCGGACCTACCGGGTGGAGAGCGACCAGCACTTCTTCCTCGGTCCGGATGAGCCCTTCACCGGCAACCTGCGCGCAGAGCTGCGGCGGATGGAGGAGCAGACCGCCAAGTACTGGCGCCTCTGGGTGCGCGGCCTCGCCACACCGATCGAGTGGCAGGACGAGGTGATCCGCTGCGCCATCACGCTCAAGCTTTGCCAGCATGAGGAGACGGGCGCGATCGTCGCTGCGCTCACCAGCTCCATCCCGGAAGCGCCGAATAGCGGGCGGAACTGGGACTATCGCTACTGCTGGATCCGCGATTCCTATTACACGGTGCAGGCGCTGAACCGGCTGGGCGCGCTCGACGTGCTGGAGAACTATCTCGCCTATTTGCGCAACATCGTCGACGATGCGAATGGCGGGCGGATCCAGCCGCTCTATTCCGTAATGGGCGTGGCGGAGCTGGAGGAGAGCACCGCGCCGCATCTCGCGGGCTATCGCGATATGGGGCCGGTCCGCATCGGCAACGCCGCCTACATGCAGGTCCAGCACGATTGCTATGGGCAGATCGTGTTGCCTACGGCGCAGGGCTTCTTCGACCAGCGCCTGCTGCGCATGGCGGACGAGCGGGATTTCGCCAGCCTTGAGCAGGTGGGCGAGATGGCGTGGAAGATGCACGACCAGCCCGATGCCGGCCTGTGGGAGTTCCGCACCCGGCAGGAGGTCCACACCTATTCCGCCGTGATGAGCTGGGCCGCCTGCGACCGCCTCGCGAACGTGGCGGAACGGCTGGAGAAGGCGGACCGCGCCACCTTCTGGCGCGAGCGGGCGCAGGCCATCCGCGAACGGATCGAGCGGGATGCATGGGTGGAGGGCAATGGCCGGGAGGGGCACTTCAAGGCCAGCTTCGAAGGCGACTACCTCGATGCCAGCCTGTTGCAGATGGTGGAGCTGCGCTTCCTCGCGCCGGACGATCCACGCTTCCTTTCCACATTCACTGCGGTGGAGCGGGAATTGCGCCGGGGCGAGCACATGCTGCGCTACACGGCGGAGGATGATTTCGGCCCGCCGGAGACAGCCTTCAACATCTGCACCTTCTGGCTGATCGACGCACTCGCCCGGATGGGACGGACGCAAGAGGCGCGGGACCTGTTCTGCACCATGCTGGCCCACCGAACGCGCTCCGGCCTGCTGTCGGAAGACATGGATTTTACGACATGCGAGCTTTGGGGGAACTTCCCCCAGACCTACTCGCTGGTTGGTGTCATTAATTGCGCGGGTCTCCTGTCGAAAAGCTGGAATACTGTCCGCTAAGAGGGGGAGGAAGCATGAGCCGTCTTGTCGTCATCTCGAACCGGGTCGCGGTGCCCAAGGCGCGTGGAGCGGCTGGGGCACAAGGGGGACTGGCAGGCGCGCTCAACTCCGCGCTCAAGCAGAATGGCGGCATCTGGTTCGGTTGGTCGGGACAGGAGGTGGACGAGTTCACCGGCTCCATCAACGTCCACCGCAGCGACGGCGTTACGACCGCCACCATCGACCTGGAGCCGCAGGATGTGGAGGAATATTACAACGGCTACGCCAACTCGACCCTCTGGCCGCTGTTCCATTACCGCATCGATCTGACCGAGTATGAGCAGGAGTTCGGCCGCGGGTATGAGCGGGTGAACGAACGCTTCGCCGAAAGCGTGCTGCCGCTGATCGAGCCCGACGACACGGTATGGGTCCACGATTACCACCTGATGCCACTGGGCGAGCGCCTGCGCTCCCGCGGGGTGAAGAACCGCATCGGCTTCTTCCTGCACATCCCCTGGCCGCCGACGCGCCTGTTCGTGTCACTGCCGTTCCACGAGCGGCTGGTGAGGGCGCTGCTGCACTACGACCTGATCGGCTTCCAGACCGAGGAATGGCTGGAAAGTTTCATTCATTATTGCCGCAAGGAACTCGGCGCGAAGGTCGATGAAGAGCGCTGCTCCATTGAGCTGGACGGCCGCCGCACACTGGCCCGAGCCTATCCGATCGGCATCGATTACGATCACTTCATGGCCCAGGGGCAGACGGTGGAGGCGCATCATGCCTTCCGGCGCCTCGCCGTTAGCACGCGCAACCGTACGGCCATGATCGGCGTCGACCGGCTGGATTATTCCAAGGGCCTGCCGGAGCGGATGGACGGGATCGGCCGCTTCTTCGAGACCTACCCAGAGAGGGTGAAGGACCTCGTCTTCATCCAGATCGCGCCCCCCAGCCGCGAGGATATCGGCTCCTATCAGGACATCCGCGCCACGCTGGAACAGAAGACCGGACAGATCAACGGCGCACGTTCGGACGTGGACCTGGTGCCGGTGCGCTATGTCAACCAAGGATACACCAGTGCGCAGCTCTTCGGCTTCTATCGCGCGTCCAAGATCGGGCTCGTGACTCCCTTGCGAGACGGGATGAACCTCGTGGCCAAGGAATATGTCGCCGCGCAGGACCCGGATGATCCGGGCGTGCTGATCCTCTCCCGCTTCGCCGGCGCCGCGCTGCAGCTGAAAGATGCCTTGCTGGTCAATCCGCACAGCCCGGATGACCTGTCGCACAACATCCGCCTCGCGCTCGACATGCCGCTGGAGGAACGCCGCAAACGGTGGGAGAAGCTGATCGTGTCCGTTCGGGTGGAGAATGTGCTGCGCTGGACGGAGAACTTCATCGGCGATCTCGAGGCGATCAGCCGCCCGGTGCCGGAGGGCGCGGCGGGGTAAGGGAGCCCCGCTTAGGCGCTCGGCTGCACGCCTGCCAGCATGGCCGCATAGCTCGCGGCGTCGGTGTTGCCGCCGGTGAGCATGATTGCCGTTCGCCCGTCGAGCATCACCTTGCCGCTGAGCGCCGCCGCCAGGGCCGCCGCGCCGCCGGGCTCGAGCACCAGCCGCAGATGGGCAAAGGCGAAGTGCTGTGCCGCGCGCACCTCCGCCTCGCTGACGGCGAGGCCAACGGCGCGATCCTTCAGCACGGCGAAGTTGATCGGCCAGGTTGCTGGCGTCTGGAGTGCGTCGCAGGCGGTCGGTGGCGGGTTGGGGCCGACGCGCTCGATCGTTCCGCTGGCGAGGCTGCGGGCGACATCGTCCCACCCCTCCGGCTCCACGGTGACGATCTCGGCATCCGGGCAGGCGAGGGCGAGCCCGGCCGCCAGCCCGCCGCCGCCGCAGGGGGTGACGATCCGCGTCGGCCCGCCACCCGCCAGCGTCTCCAGCTGTGCGGTAAGCTCCACGCCTGCGCTGCCCTGTCCCTCGATCACCCAGGCATCGCCAAAGGCATGGACCAGCACCGCGCCACGCTCTTCCGCCAGCGCGCGGGAGATGGCGTCACGATCCTCCCGCGCCCGGTCATAGAGCACGATCTCCGCGCCCAGCTCCCGCACACGCTCCAGCTTCACGCGCGGCGCATCGCGCGGCATCACGATGGCGGCGCGGATGCCCAGCCTTCGCGCTGCCCAGGCGACACCTTGCGCGTGGTTGCCGCTGGAGACACCGACCACGCCGCGCGCCCGCTCCTCGGGCGTCATGTCGTTGAGCCGGTGCCAGGCTCCGCGAATCTTGAACACGCCGATGGGCTGCAGGCATTCCGCCTTGACCCACACCTGCTGCCTGCGGATCTCCACCGGAAGCAGCGGCGTCGGCGGCAGGATCGCGGCCACCGCCTCGGCGGCCCGCAGCACGCCTTCGCGGGTAGGGGAGCGTGTCACTGTGATGTCGACCCCGGTGCTCATCTTGCCGTTCGTGCGTAAATCCCTAAACGAGCCGCATGGCTGGCCGAGCCGGCCGGCATCGCGCGGCAATGCGCGAATTTCTACTCGTTCGCAATGGAGGCAGCATGTCCACTATCCTGGTGATCGGCGCGGGCGGCGTCAGTTCCGTGGCCGTCCACAAGATGGCCATGAACCCCACGATCTTCACGAATATCCATCTCGCCAGCCGCACGAAGAGCAAGTGCGACGCCATCGCCGCCAGCGTGATGGAGCGCACCGGCCAGCAGGTGCAGACCTACGAGATCGACGCCGAGGAAGTGCCGGCGATGACCAACCTGATCCGCAAGATCCAGCCCTCGCTGGTGGTCAACCTCGCGCTGCCGTATCAGGACCTGCCGATCATGGATGCCTGCCTTGCCGCCGGCGTCGATTATCTCGACACGGCGAATTACGAGCCCAAGGACCAGGCCAAGTTCGAGTATCACTGGCAGTGGGCCTATCACGACCGCTACCGCGAGGCGGGGCTGATGGCGCTGCTGGGCAGCGGGTTCGACCCGGGCGTGACCAGCGTCTTCACCATGTGGCTGAAGAAGCACAAGCTGGAGAGCATCCGGCAGCTGGATATTTTGGACTGCAATGGCGGTGACCATGGCCAAGCCTTCGCCACCAACTTCAACCCGGAAATCAACATCCGCGAAGTGACTGCCCCGGCACGGCATTGGGAGAACGGCCAGTGGGTGGAGACCCCGGCGATGAGCACCCGGCAGACCTTCGACTTCGAGGAAGTCGGGCCGAAGAACATGTACCTCATGTATCATGAGGAGCTTGAGAGCCTCGCCAAGTTCGTGCCTGAATTGCAGCGCGCCCGCTTCTGGATGACCTTCGGCGATGAGTATATCAAGCACCTGACCGTGCTGCAGAATGTCGGCATGACGCGCATCGACCCGGTGATGTACGAAGGCCGTGAGATCATCCCGCTGCAGTTCCTCAAGGCGGTGCTGCCGGAGCCGGCGAGCCTCGGCTCCACCACCAAGGGCAAGACCAATATCGGCGTCATCGCCACCGGACCCGCGAAGGACGGCAGCGGCGAGAAGACCTTCTACATCAAGAACATCTGCGACCACGAGGAAGCCTTCCGCGAGACGGGCAATCAGGCTGTCAGCTACACGACCGGCGTGCCGGCGATGATCGGCAGCGCCATGATGCTGACGGGCAAATGGCGGGGTGAGGGCGTGTTCAACATGGAGCAGTTCGATCCCGATCCCTTCATGGAGATGCTGAACAGCGACGGCCTGCCGTGGTCGGTCGAGGAGCTGGAAGGCCCGCTGGACTTCTAAGGGTGCGCCTGTCCCTCGCCACCGCCGCCGCACTCCTCCTCGGCGCCTGTTCGCAGGTGGGGGCGGGGCAGGCGGATTCTTCGCCTGCTCCTGCACCGGGCTCAACGCTGTCCGCATCCGATGCGGCTGCCTGCCGGGCTGGTGGCGGCGAAGTGGCGGTGAGGGGGCGCCTTCAGGCACAGCTGTGCGTGCAGCCCTACGCCGACGCGGGCCGCTCCTGCACGGACAACAGCCAGTGCGAAGGGAGCTGCGTCACCGAGACGATGGAGGCCGCAGCCGGAGAACACATCACCGGCCAGTGCCAGGCCGACGACCGGCCCTTCGGGTGCTTCGCCGAGGTGGAGCAGGGCCGCCCCGTGCGCGGCATCTGCATCGACTAGGTGGCGTCCATCCTCATCAGCCCGGCTTTGGCTGAGGATGAGGATGCCGTGTGGCGCATCCTCGAGCCGGTGATCCGGGCGGGCGAGACCTACTCGCTCGATCGCGACATGACGCGGACCGACGCACTGGCCTACTGGATGAACCCGGCAGGCCGGTGCTTCGTGGCGGCGGTGGAGGGCATGATCCTCGGCACCTACTATCTTCGCCGCAACCAGGCAGGTGGCGGCAGCCATGTGGCCAATTGCGGCTACATGGTCGCGACAGAGGCGAGAGGGCAGGGCATCGCTCGCACGATGGCCGAGCACTCGCTGGAGCAGGCGCGTCGGCAGGGCTTCCGCGCGATACAGTTCAACTTCGTGGTCGCCACCAATTCGGCCGCGATCCGTTTATGGCACTCGCTCGGCTTCGAGACTGTCGGGCGGCTGCCGCAGGCGTTCGACAGCCCGTCAAGTGGACTGACGGATGCGCTGGTGATGTTCAGGAGGCTTTGACGCAATGGAAACCCGTGCCGGCGACCCGGGCGCATTCGCCCATTTCGACCTCAACCGCGTCGACTCGCCTGCCTTCGTGGTGGATGCGGCCAAGCTGCGCGCGAACCTGCAGGTTCTGGCCGATGTTCGCGATGCGGCGGACATCAAGGTGCTCGCCGCGCTGAAGGCCTTCTCCATGTGGTCGGTTGCTCCGATCATCGGTGAGTACCTGGATGGCGTGTGCACCTCCGGCCTGTGGGAAGCGCGCCTCGCCTCCGAGTTCTACGATGGTGAGATCGCGACCTACTGCGCCGCCTACAAGCCGCAGGACCTGCCGGAGATCTGCCGCCTGTCGGATCATGTGATCTTCAACTCGCCTGCCCAGCTGGAGCGCGCCTCGCTGATCCTCGATCATGCGCGCAGCGGCGGCAGCAGCTTCGACATCGGCCTGCGCATCAACCCGCTCCATGCGGAAGGCGAGGTGCCGCGCTACGACCCCTGTGCGCCGCATTCCCGCCTGGGCTTCCCGATCGACCAGCTCACGCCGGAGCACATGGAGATGGTGGACGGTATCCATTTCCACACGCTTTGCGAGCAGGATCTGGAGCCGTTGCAACGCACCTGGGACAAGGTGTTCGACCATCTGGAGCCCTATTTCGGGCAGATCAAATGGCTCAATTTCGGCGGTGGCCATCACATCACCCGCGCCGATTACCAGCGGGAGGAGCTGGTCGAATTCCTGCGCGACGTGAAGGAAGACACCGGCGCGGAGGTCTATCTGGAGCCCGGCGAGGCGGTGGCGCTCGACGCCGGCATCCTCGTGGGCACAATCCTTGATTCGCACTGGAACGCAATGCCGCTGGCGATCACCGACGTCTCCGCCACTTGCCACATGCCCGATGTGATCGAGGCGCCCTATCGCCCCGCCATGCTGCATGAGGATGAGCGGGGGCAGGGCGATCCGGTGCGGCTCGGCGGCCCCTCCTGCCTCGCGGGCGATGTCATCGGCGACTATCGCCTGCCGGTGCCGTGCCAGCCCGGAGAACGATTCGCCTTCCTTGACCAGGCGCACTACTCGATGGTGAAGACGACCACCTTCAACGGCGTGCCGCTCCCCTCCATCTGGTTGTGGGATTCGGAAACGGATGCGCTCGAATGCGTGAAGCGGTTCGAATACGAGGATTTCCGCGACCGCCTGAGCTGATCGGCGCCGGCAGATAAGCGCGGAATTGCGTGGTTTTTCCTCGCCTTATCCTCCACTCATCGCCCGACAGGCCCAGGGGGTCCTTTTTAACTTGCGCTCAACCGTTGCAGCCCTATATGCGCCGCCTTCCGCTGCCCCAAGGGGACTTCCTAACCGCAAGGCAGCCTCGTTCAAACTGACGTTTGGGGGTCCCTTGAATTGCACCACTATCCTGACGCACGGTCTGTAGTCCGCGACCTCGCTCCGGACGAACCGGTGATGCTTAACCGCCCGCATGCCGCGGCGCGGGCGGCGCAGTTTTTTGCGCAGCGCTTCCCGGGCACCACGATGTATGCGGTGAAGGCCAATCCCTCGCCAGAGCTCATCACGCTCCTGGCGGCGAACGGCATCACCCATTTCGACGTCGCCTCCATCGCGGAGGTGCGGCTGGTGCGCGGCCTTCTGCCGGACGCGACCCTGTGCTTCATGCACCCGGTGAAGACGCCGCGCGCGATCGCGGAGGCCTATCACCAGCATGGCGTGCGGACCTTCAGCCTCGACACGCTCGAGGAGCTGGAGAAGATCGTGGAGGCCTGCTCGGCGGAGGATGGCACTCCGGCTGAGGACTTGAACCTGCTGGTGCGCCTGCGCGTCTCTTCCGAACATTCGGAGCTGTCGCTGGCCGCCAAGTTCGGAGTGGACCTCGTCGATGCCGCGCCGCTGCTTCAGGCGACCCGGCAGCATTGCGACGCGCTCGGCATCTGCTTCCATGTCGGCAGTCAGGCGATGACGCCGTTTGCCTATGTCCAGGCGCTGGATCGCGTGCGCGCGGCGATTGCCGAGGCGGCGGTGACGGTCGACATCGTGGATGTCGGCGGCGGGTTCCCCAGCGCCTATCCGGGCATGGAGCCTCCGCCGCTGGAGGATTACTTCGCGATCATTCACCGCCACTTCGAGGCGCTGCCGATCAGCTACAATGCGGAGCTGTGGGCCGAGCCGGGTCGTGCGCTGTGCGCCGAGTACTCCTCCGTCATCGTGCGCGTGGAGAAGCGGCGCGGCGACGAGCTCTACATCAATGATGGCGCCTATGGTGCGCTGTTCGATGCGGCGCATGTCGACTGGCGCTTCCCCGTCAATGCGCTGGAGGATGACCTCACCCAGCCGCTCGGGGAGTTCGCCTTCTACGGGCCGACCTGCGACGATGCGGACTACATGAAAGGTCCGTTCGAGCTGCCGAGCGATATTCAGGCGGGCGACTTCATCGAGATCGGCATGCTCGGCGCCTATGGCGCGGCGATGAAGACCGGGTTCAACGGCTTCGGCGCAGCGCAGGCGGTGATCGTGACGGATGAGCCGATGGCGAGTCTCTACACCGGAGAGCGCGAGGACCCGCGTCGGAGCGACAACGTCGTCAGCCTGCGCTGAGCGGCAATGATGCGCTTCTGACGACGCAAGCGATGCGCGTGACTTTCGGGCCATGCGCATCGCCGCTTCAGGCCGCAGCTGCGTCCCGGAGCCCGATGGCGCGTCGAGGCGAGTATCATGGCCATGAACTCCCTTTTCTTGCCGCATCGGAGGCGCCGAAAAGCTGCGTCGATGGCGCCGTTTCCGGTCAGCCCTCCCTGCGGCAACTCCTCGGAACAGCATCTGAGCCGACCGATGGGGGGAGTGGCCGCCACGTTGAAGCTCGCCGGCGATTGATGATCCGCCTCAGAGCGCGCACGCAGCCGGTTGCCATCGTTTAGCTAGCGAATAGTATTGCAAATAAACGATACCTATCGCAATGCTGCGCGAGAGTGATCATCCGCGCAGGAGCCGACCATGTCCGCCTATCCCACCCTCCGAGCCTGTGCTGCTGCGTTAGCCGGAATACTGCTCGCGCCCCCTGTGGTCGCCCAGGACGATCTGACGCGCGTGCCGGAGGTGTCGGATGACTATACGCCCGAGCGCACACCCTGGGGGGACCCGGATTTCCGCGGCACATGGCCGATTGACCACCTGAACGGCCTGCCGCTCCAGCGCACGCCGGAGCAGGGGAACCGTGTCTTCCTGACCGACGACGAATATGCAGAGCGTCAGGAGCGGATCGACCGGCTGGCGGGCCGTTATGACGCGGAGCATGAAGAGGACAAGATCGGCCAAGGGCACTGGGTGGAGATGGGCGTGGGCAGCCGTCGTACCTCCCTGCTGACGGTTCCGGCCAATGGGCGACTTCCGGAGATGACGGAGGAAGGCAAGCGTCAGTCCGCCGCCATGCGCTCCAGCTGGAGGAACGGCCAGACCTTCGACTGGGTGACAGACTTCGACAGCTGGGACCGCTGCATCACGCGGGGCATCCCCGCCTCCATGATGCCGATGATGTACAACAACGGGCTGCGGATCTTCCAGTCACCGGGACTCGTGGCGATCCAGATGGAGATGATCCACGAGACGCGCATCATTCCCACCGACGTCCGAGCGCCGATCCCTGCCCAGGTTCAGAATTGGCTCGGCGAAAGTCGCGGGCATTGGGAGGACAAGAACACGCTCGTGGTCGAAACGACCAACTTCAAGCCCGGTCCTTCGGCGACCAACATCGTGACCTCCGGCTCTCCGCCTTCGAACGACACGCCGATGAGCGAGCAGGCGAAGCTGGTGGAGCGCTTCACCATGACCGGGCCGGACACGATCATCTACGAATCGCTCTACACCGATCCCGTCATCTTCACCGCGCCCTGGGGCACACAGCTGGAGTGGCAGCGGGACGATGATTACGAGTTCTTCGAGTATGCCTGCCATGAGGGCAACGTTCAGCTGCGCAACTACATCACCGCATCCCGGGCCGAGCGGGCTGGCGCGGCTGTTGGGAGCGGCGGCGGGGACTGACGGCTTCTCCCGAACCGGTGAGCGCATGGCGGGTGAGAGCGCCCGCGCATCGCCTCGGCTGTTCAAACATCCATTTGCATGGCGGTTGCAGCGGGTTGGAAGCCGGTTGCAACGGTTTGCGACCGGCTCGGCCGGATTTGCAACGCTTCACAAGCGGGATGAAACACGGGGACAAAGCGGCCCTGGAAGGCCGCTCGAAACCCCGCCCGTGTGATTTGCAACGCACCCGCAAGCCGCATGCAAGCGGGGCGAAAAGCGGCTCTCAGGCGGCTTTGCGCAGCTCCAGCTCCAGGCGATCCCAGATTTCGACCAAAGCTTCGGTCAGCTCCGCCATCATTTCCTCCGTGTGGGAGGGGCCGGGGGTGAAGCGCAGGCGTTCCGTGCCGCGGGGCACGGTCGGGAAGTTGATCGGCTGGACATAGACGCCGTACTCGGCGAGCAGGATGTCGCTGATCCGCTTGGCGCGCACCGGGTCGCCCACCATCAGCGGGACGATGTGCGTGGTGGAATCCATCACCGGCAGTCCGGCCTCACGGAACATGCGCTTCAGCATGGCGGCAGAGGCCTGCTGCCCCTCACGCTCCACGCTGGAGCTCTTGAGGTGCCGCACGCTCGCCAGCACGCCCGCGACCAGCACCGGCGAGAGCGAGGTGGTGAAGATGAAGCCCGGTGCGTAGGAGCGCACGCAGTCGATGATCCGCGTGTCGGCAGCGATGTAGCCGCCCATCACGCCGAACGCCTTGCCGAGCGTGCCTTCGATGATGTCGATCCGGTGCGCGGCCTCGTCCCGCTCCGAGATGCCGCCGCCGCGCGCGCCGTACATGCCGACCGCGTGGACCTCGTCGCAATAAGTCAGCGCGTTGTACTTTTCTGCCAGATCGCAGAAGGCGTGGATCGGCGCGACGTCGCCATCCATGGAATAGACGCTCTCGAACGCGATCAGCTTCGGCACGTTCGGCGATTCGGCGGCGAGCAGCTCTTCCAGATGCGCGGGATCGTTGTGGCGGAAGATGCGCTTTTCGCAGCCGGAATTGCGGATGCCAGCGATCATGCTGGCGTGGTTCAGCTCGTCCGAGAAGATCACGCAGCCGGGCAGCAGCTTGGCGACGGTCGACAGGGTCGCGTCGTTGGAGACGTAGCCGCTAGTGAACAGCAGCGCGGAATCCTTGCCGTGCAGGTCCGCCAGCTCACGCTCAAGCTGGATGTGGTAATGCGTGTTGCCGCCGATATTGCGGGTGCCGCCGCTGCCGGCGCCGACATCGTGCAGCGCCTCTTCCATCGCGGCGACGACCTTCGGGTGCTGGCCCATCGCCAGGTAGTCGTTGGAGCACCACACGGTGATCGGCTTCGGCCCGTTGTGGCCGGCGAAGCAGCGCGCGTTCGGGAACGCGCCCTTGTTGCGCAGGATGTCGATGAAGACGCGATAGCGTCCCTCGGCATGCAGGCGATCGATCGCCTGATCGAAGATCTGATCGTAGTTCAGCGGACCTGTCCGTGCGGCACCGCGCGCGATACGCGGCCTCTCCCCGCGCCATTTATGCGACTCTGCCCTTGGATTAAAGCACGGAGTTTGCGAGCGATTCTCAATAGAACCGTTCGCACCGTTCCAGGCCATGGCGGGCGAGGGCAGGGTGAAGCGCAGCGCAGTCCTCCAGCGGCCCCGTCACCAGCGCCAGATCCGGCTCCTCACGTGCAAAACCCTGCCCGGCGGTGAGATGAGCGATGCGACGCGCGATCCCGCCCGCACCGTGGACAAAGCGCACGCTGGGGCCGAATGCCTCGCCCAACTCGTCCTCCAGCAGCGGGAAGTGCGTGCAGGCAAGGACGACGGTATCGATTGCCTCTCCACCCGGCTGCCTCCGCAGCCCCTGTGCCGCTGCCGTAATCGCGCCGGGCTCCACCGTTTCTCCCCGCAGCTTGCACTCGGCGGCGGCGACGAGGCCGGGCGCGGCATGGCGAAGCAGGCGCTTGCCGGCGGCGAACTCTGCTTCCAGCCGGTCCACATAGGACTGGCGGATGGTCGCCGCGGTGCCGAGCAGGCCGATCGTTCCGGTGTGCGTCATCTCCGCCGCCGGCTTGATCGCCGGAACGGTGCCGACGATCGGCACGCGCAGAACCTCCCGCACCATGCCGAGCGCGATGGTGGAGGCGGTGTTGCAGGCGATGCAGACCAGTCGCGGGCGATACCGCTCGGACAATCGCCCGAGCAGCCCCGCCACCCGCGCGGCGATCTCGGCTTCCGTCTTCTCGCCATAGGGCAGCCCAGCGCTGTCGGCGACGTAGATCACGGGCGCTTGCGGCACCAGCTTGCGAAGCTCCGCCAGCACTGTGAGGCCGCCAATCCCGGAATCGAACAGGAGGATCGGCGCGGCGGGATCGACTTGCATGCTCGCCGCTTATTTTCCCCCTGCCGAATTGCAAGCCGGGGCCCTAAGGAAGCGGGACGATATGACCATGCTCTTCGGCTATGACGCTTGGATCGCCCTCATCGGCGGATACCTGATCGGCTCGATCCCGTTCGGCCTGCTGCTGGTGCGCGCCGCCGGCGGGGGGGACATCCGCAAGGTCGGCTCCGGCAATATCGGCACCACGAACGTGCTGCGTGCGGGGGGCAAGAAGCTGGCCGCTGCGACGTTGGTGCTGGATGCCGCCAAGGGGCTGATCCCGATCCTGTTGGCGCAAATGTACTGGCCGGGCGGAGTGGCGGAGCAATTTGCCGCGGCCGGCGCCTTTTTCGGCCACTGCTTCCCGGTCTGGCTGCGCTTCCAAGGCGGGAAGGGCGTGGCGACGCTGATCGGCATCGGCTTGGGCCTGCACTGGACGATCGGGCTGTCTGTGGTGGTGGTGTGGCTGCTGGCCGCGAAGCTGTCGCGAATCTCGTCCGTTGGCGGCATGTCGGCTGCGGCGGCCGCACCGTTGGCCGCGCTCTTTTTCGGGCACGAGCGGTTCGTGCTGCTGCTGGGGCTGTTGCTTCTGATCGTGCTCATCCGGCACCGTGCCAATATCCGCAGGCTGGTCGCCGGTGAGGAGCCGCGCATCGGCAAGAAGGCCTGACGGGATGGCGCAGGCGGGGTTGAGCCAGGAGGAGGCGTTCGCACGCATCCGTTTGCTGCGATCGCCCCGGATCGGCCCTGTCTCCTACGCCCAGCTTCTGCGCCGGTTCGGTACTGCGATCGCGGCGGTGGAGGCGCTGCCGGACCTCGCCCAGCGGGGCGGCGGCCGGTACAGCACCGCGCCGGTGGAGCAGATCGAGCGGGAGATCGCCGCCGCCCGCGCTGCCGGGGCGCGCTACCTGTTTCACGATCTGCCTGACTATCCCGCGCTGCTGGCGGAGATGGAGAATGCCCCGCCGATCATTACCTATCGCGGAGAGCTGGGCCGTGCCTCGCGGCCCTGCGTGGGCGTGGTGGGCGCGCGCAACGCCTCAGCAGCGGCGGTCAAGCTGGCGCGGGATTTCTCCGCTGCGCTTGCGGCGGAGGGCTTCGTCATCGTCTCCGGTCTTGCTCGCGGCATTGACGGCGCGGCGCATGAGGGCGCGCTGGAAGCGGGCGCAGGCGGTACGATCGGGGTGATCGCGAGCGGGATCGAGATCGCCTATCCGCCGCAGCACGCCGGTTTGCAGGAGCGGATCGCGACCGAGGGCCTGCTGATGGCGGAGCAGCCGCCCGGCACACAGCCGCGCGGGCCGCATTTCCCCAGCCGCAACCGCATCATCGCGGGCCTGTCGCTCGGGACGCTGGTGGTGGAGGCGGCGCCGAAGTCCGGCTCCCTCATCACGGCACGGCTCGCGGGCGAGGCGGGGCGGGAGGTGATGGCGATTCCCGGCAGCCCGCTGGAGCCGCGCAGCCTGGGCTGCAACCAGCTGATCCGCGAGGGCGCGGTGCTGGTGCAATCACCGGCGGATGTGGTCGAGTTGCTGCAGGGCTTTACCGGTCAGCCGCGTTCGTCGCTCCGCGAACCTCAGCCGGCCTTTCCTCTGGAAGAGGAGGTGCTGGAGGAGGAACCCGCCGATGTCGCCGGCCTGCTCACCACCGCGCCCGTCGCCGTGGACGAGTTGATCCGGCAAAGCGGGCAGGCGCCCGGCGCGGTGCAGATGGCGCTGCTGGAGCTGGAGATTGCCGGCCGGCTGGTGCGCCATGCCGGTGGGCGTGTGTCGCTGGCGGGGTGAACTTGGCGCTGTCGTAGCCCGACAGGCGTGATGAGCGTTGAGGGCTGGATTATTGCAGGAGACGCCGTTGCTTCACTTCACTCCCGATGCCGCATTGCTCGAATTGCTCTCCGCGCTTGCTGGCGACGGCTACTCCTTCACCTCGACCACTCCGGCAACCCATGAGCGGGTGATCGGGAGGAGATCGGAGGCACAGGATCTGCGGGATGTGTTCGGCTGGAGCCTGCCATTCGCAGACGGTGCTATTTCGGGGGATCTCGTGGAGCTCCTGCGGCGGGTTGATGCGCTGGAGGAATGCGGGGTCCGCCTGAAGAGCAAGGTGAGGGTGTCCAGCCTTCATGGCGAGCTGTTCCTCCACTCCGCCTATCCGACGTCAGGGCAGGACTCGGTCTTTTTCGGCCCGGACACCTATCGCTATGCGTCGCTCCTTCAGGCCGAGATGCCTCGGCTGGGGCCGGTGCGGCGGATCGTCGACGTGGGGGCCGGCAGCGGCGCGGGCGGCATCGCGGCGGCGAAGCTGGCGCCCGGCGCGAGGCTGACGTTGACGGACGTGAACCCTGTCGCGCTCCGGCTCGCTGCCGTCAACGCTGCTCATGCCGGGGTGGAGGCGGAGCTTGTCGAAGGCGCGGGGCTGGACGGGGTGGAAGGCGATGTGGATCTGGTGATCGCCAACCCGCCCTACATCATGGACGAGGATGAGCGCGCGTACCGCGACGGAGGCGGCATGCACGGAGCCCAGCTCTCCTACGATTGGGCGCTGGCCGGGGCGGATCGGCTGGCGCCAGGCGGCCACATGATCCTCTACACAGGTGTTGCCATTGTGGATGGCACGGACGAACTCCATGCGGCGCTTGCTCGGGAGCTTCCAGCGCGGGGCTGCTCCTTCACCTATCGCGAGCTCGACCCCGACGTCTTTGGCGAGGAGCTGGAGAAGCCGCTCTATCGCGATGTCGAGAGGATCGCCGCGGTCGGAGCGGTGATCAGCAAGGCGGGATGATCGGCATTGCAGCAGCTTGGCGACGCTGGCGCTTGACGAATCCGTCCATCGCTCCCCACCCTCGCGCGTACGTACACGTAAGGACCTTTGCGCCTCCCCATGCAGCTCGTCATTGTAGAATCCCCGGCCAAGGCCAAGACCATCGAGAAGTATCTCGGCAAGGACTACCGCGTCCTCGCCTCCTACGGCCATGTCCGCGACTTGCCGCCCAAGGACGGCAGCGTGCGCCCGGACGAGGACTTCGCGATGGATTGGGAGGTCTATTCGGACAAGCGCAACCGCGACCAGGTGAAGGCCATCGCGGATGCAGCGAAGAAGTCCAATCGCCTGATCCTGGCCACCGACCCTGATCGCGAAGGAGAGGCGATCAGCTGGCACGTGCTGGACCTGCTCAAGAAGCGCAAGGCGCTGCCATCCGATGTGGAGCGCGTCACTTTCAACGCCATCACCAAGCAGGCGGTGACGGAGGCGATGGCGAAGCCCCGCGCGCTCGATCAGGACCTGATCGACGCATACCTCGCCCGCCGCGCGCTGGACTACCTGTTCGGCTTCACCCTCTCGCCGGTCCTCTGGCGCAAGCTGCCCGGCGCGAAGAGCGCCGGCCGCGTGCAGTCCGTAGCGCTGCGCCTGATCGTGGATCGGGAGCGCGAGATCGAGGCCTTCGTCGCGCAGGAATACTGGTCCGTCATCGCGAAGATGGAGCAGGATGGGACGGCGTTCGATGCGCGCCTCGTCACTTTCGACGGACAGAAGCTGGACCGGCTGAGCATCGGGGATGGCGCCACGGCGGAGAAGGCGAAGGCTGCGGTCGAGGCGGCGCGCTTCACGGTCGAGGACGTCGAGACCCGCCCCCTCAAGCGCAACCCCGCGCCGCCGTTCACCACCTCCACCCTGCAGCAGGAGGCGGCGCGCAAGCTCGGCTTCTCCGCCGCACATACGATGCGGCTGGCGCAGAGCCTCTACGAAGCGGGCGCGATCACCTACATGCGTACCGACGGCGTGCAGATGGACCCGAGCGCCATCAGCGCCTGCCGCAAGGCCATCACCGAGCGGTATGACGGGCACTACCTGCCGGAGAAGCCGCGCCAGTACACCAGCAAGGCCAAGAACGCACAGGAAGCGCACGAGGCAATCCGCCCGACCGAGTTTACCCGCGACCGCGTGGGCACGGGGGACGAGGCCAAGCTCTACGACCTCATCTTCAAGCGCGCGATGGCGAGCCAGATGGCGGCCGCGAGCCTGGAGCGCACCACCGTCACCCTGCGTGACCCGACCGGCCGGCACGAGCTGCGCGCCACCGGCCAAGTGGTGAAGTTCCCCGGCTTCCTCGCCGTGTACGAAGAAGGGCGCGACCAGAAGGACGATGATGAGGATGGCAATCTCCTGCCTCTCCTGCGCAAGGGCGATGCCCCCGCGCGGCACGAGGTCTTAGCGACGCAGCACTTTACGCAGCCGCCCGCCCGCTTCTCCGAAGCGAGCCTGGTCAAGCGGCTGGAGGAGCTGGGCATCGGCCGGCCTTCCACCTACGCCTCCACCATCCAGACGCTGCGCGACCGCGAATATGTGCGGATGGAGAAGAACCGCTTCTTCGCCGAGGAGTCCGGCCGGCTGCTGACCGCGTTCCTCGAACGCTTCTTCCCCCGCTATGTCGGCTACGACTTCACTGCGGAGATGGAGGAGGAGCTGGACGACGTCTCCGGTGGGCGCGCTGAATGGAAGACGGTGCTGGAAGCGTTCTGGCGCGACTTCAAGCCGAAGAGCGACGAAGTGATGGAGCGCCAGCCTTCGGAAGTGACCGAGGCGCTGGACGAGTTCCTCTCCGACTACCTGTTCCCTCCGCAGGCCGATGGCGGCGATCCGCGCGCCTGCCCCAAGTGCATCGCGGAAGGGCGCGATGGCGGGCGGCTTTCCCTGCGTGGCGGGCGTTTCGGCGCCTTCATCGCCTGCGCCAATTACCCCGAATGCACCTTCCGCCGCCGCTTTGGCCAGCCGGGCGGAGAGGGCGCTGCCGCCGAGGACGAGACGATGGGCACGGACCCGGAGACGGGCCTGCCGGTGGAGCGCAAGGTCGGCCGCTTCGGCCCCTACATCCAGCTGGGCGAGGGCAAGGATGCGAAGCGCGCCTCCATTCCCAAGGACCTGCCGGACTTCGACCTTGAGTGGGCGCTCAAGCTGCTGAGCCTGCCGCGCATCGTCGGCACGCACCCGGAGACAGGCGAGCCGATCGAGGCCAATCTCGGTCGGTATGGCCCGTACCTGAAGCATGCGGGCAAATACGCGAAGCTGTCCTCCACGCGGGACGTGTTCGAGACGGGCATGAACGCTGCCGTCACCCTGCTGGCGGAAGCGGCCAATCGCGGCGGCGGCACCCGCGCGAAGGCGGAGCCGATCAAGGTGCTCGGCAAGCACCCGACCAGCGAAGGCGAGATGAAGGTGATGCCGGGCCGCTATGGCCCCTACGTCACCGATGGAACGACCAACGCCACCATCCCCAAGGACGTGAAGCCGGAGGAGCTCACCGAGGAGCAGGCGGTTGCCCTGATCGATGCCCGCGCTGCGGCGGCGCCGGCGAAGAAGGGTGGCCGCAAGAAGGCTCCGGCGAAGAAGGCAGCGGCGAAGAAGTCGGCTGCCAAGAAGGCACCCGCCAAGAAGGCTGTCGCGAAGAAGGCTTCAGCCAAGAAGGCGGCCAGCGAAGCGGAGGCAGGCTGATGGGCAAGGAGGTGTTCGAGCGGCACAAGCAGCCGTGGAAGGCGGACGAGGCGGGCCAGCTGCGCACCCTCGCCGCCAAGGGCAAGGGCCTCAAGGAGATCGCCAAGTCACTCAACCGCAGCGAGGAATCGACCAAGGACTTCGCCAAGAAGAACGGGATCGAGATCCTGAAGAAGCGGTGAGGGGCGAAGCTTACCGCTCAGATCGTCAGGTTTTGGCACGATGGCGAAATGCGGCATCGGCACGGCAATTGCGGAAGTGCCACCCGTGACTTAGGATCGGCGGAAATGATCCTCGCCGTCGCAGCCGCCGCCCTCCTCCTCTCAACCAGCTTCTCCGGCGTCAGGGCGCCGGACCGGTACACGGAGGCATTATCGGTTCGGTTTCCCGCCTGGGCCGTCATGAACCGGCGCTCGTCCTGGGTGCTGCTCGACCTCGTCGTGAACCCGGACGGTTCGATCATGCGCTGCCGCCTGAGCGATTGGGATGGGAGCGAACGCCTGGCAAAGCAGCTCTGCGCCCTCATCTGGAACATCCGCCTGAAACCGGCGCGGGCTCCGGACGGCACGGCCGTCCACGGTTACACGAGAATGGACCTCAGGCTGGTCTCGCGCGGGGGAAAGGAAGCAAACGACGTCATGAACGTGCGGCGGAAGCCGGATATTGTCGTGGATGTCGCCGGAACACTGGACCCGCAGGAGGCTCCGGGCTTCCAGATCATAGCTCTGACGGAGGCCGACGGCACGGTCACCGAGTGCGGAAGCGGCCATGAACTTCTTGGTCCACCCCCTGGCGACGCCGAGACGTCTGTGCCGGCCTCTCTTGTCGAGAGCGCATGCCGCCAGGTGGTTGGCACCAAGCGCGGGCGGTTGGTGGCCGATGACGGCACGTCCTCCCCTTACGTGGGCGTGATCTACGTAGGGGTCAGATAGGGTTGCAGGCCGCTGTTCCGCCAAGCGCCATCATCCCGCGCGGACTCGTTTGGCGCCGATCTCTCGCGCAAGCAGGTTGAAACCGAGGGCTGGGCGGCTCACATGGCGGCGATGCTTGCGGGGCGCGACCAGATTGTAGAGCGGCATTCGCAGCCCTCCTCCCCTACGATTGCGCGCAATGGAGAAGACGGACTCCCGATGCCCCGCCGCTGGTGGGCTATCGCGGCGATCAGCTTCGGCACGGCGCTGCTGGTGCTGGACGGGGCCATCGCCAACGTGGCGCTGCCGACCATCGCCCGCGATCTGGGCGTCACCAACAGCGCGGTGACGAATGTCGTCACGATCTACCAGCTGGTGCTGGTGATGGTGCTGCTGCCGTTCTCCAGCGTGGGGGACAAGATCGGGCACCGGCGGCTCTACCAATATGGGCAGCTGCTGTTCATGGCGTCGAGCGCGCTGTGCCTGTTTGCTGCGAACCTGCCGGTGCTGCTGGCACTGCGCGCGCTGCAGGCGGTGGGGGCGGGGATGGCGCTCAGCGTCTCGGCCGCGATGCTGCGGCAGATCTACCCGTCCCGCAAGCTGGGCACCGGCATGGGCGTCAACAGCGTGATCGTTGCCAGTTCCGCCGCTTTGGCGCCGACGCTGGGCGGCTACATCGTAGGGCACGCGCCGTGGCAGTGGGTGTTCGTCGCCGCGGCGCCGCTCGCGATCGTCTCGCTCCTGCTCGGCCGTGCGCTGCCGGTGCCGGTCGCGCGGGATGTACCCGCCGAATGGGTCAGCGGCTTGTGGAGCGCGGGAACGATGCTGCTGTTGATCGGCGGCATTCAGGTGGCGACGCATGGTGACACAGCGGCGGGCGTCGCACTGGTGCTGGGCGGCATCGTCTCGGTCCTGCTGCTGGTGCGGCGGGAGCGGCAACGGACTGCGCCGGTGCTGCCGGTCGATCTGCTGGCGAAGCCGGTGCTCGGCCTCTCTGCGCTCGCGGCGATCGCCTGCTTCATCGCAAGCGGCGCACTGATGCTGGCGCTGCCCTTCCGTCTGGAGGAGGTGTTCGGCTTCGAGCCGCAGAAGGTCGGACTGCTGCTCCTGCCGTTCCCGCTGACGATGCTGGTCGTCTCGCCCCTGGCAGGCTGGCTGTCTGATCGCGTGGCTGCGACGAAGCTGGGCGTTTCCGGCATGGCGATTGCCATCGTGGGGCTGTTGCTGCTGGCCTTCATGCCGGTTGCGGCGGGCGAGGTGGGCCTTGCCTGGCGGCTGAGCCTCACGGCGATGGGCTTCGGCCTGTTCTTTGCCCCCAACTCCCGCCTGCTGATCGGCCGCGCGCCGAGGGAGCGGGCGGCGGCTGCGGGCGGGCTGCTCTCCACCTCGCGCCTGCTGGGGCAGACGCTGGCGGCAGTGGCGGTCGGCATCCTGCTCGCGGCGGGTACAGGCACAGGCCCGACGCCGCTGCTGGTGAGCTGTGCCCTGGCGGTGGTGGCGGCCTTGTGCAGCGTGGCGCGGTTCAGGGCGCGGGAGAAGGTGCCGGGCTGAGCAGCGCCTCCGCCCGCCCGTCCATCTATCGGAACTCGACCATCAGGCGCCCCTCAGCGGCGACCTTGGAACACCTGGAACACAGTCCTGAGCAGCCAATCGCGAGGCGCTGGACTGGCGCTTCGTCCGCCTGCTGAGCCGCCGGTTGGAGCGCTCTGCGACGGGGAGCGCACGGCGGGCTGGAACACCTGGAACACGGTTCTGGATGGCGAACCGGCTGGCAGATGAGGAGGCGTTACGGGTCGCACGGGATGGTGCGGCAGTAGCGGCCCGCAGGGTGCTTCTGGAGCGGCTTGGAACACCTGGAACACGGTCTTGGGGACACGTTTTAGGGGCCGGGTTTGGCGCTGTTTAGCCAATCGCCTCCCGCTTCCTGAACCGACGCGCGAATATTTGCCGCCCGCGAGAGGGCGTGTCGCTTCTTGGTGACGAACGATCGAAAGAGCTGGCGTCGACTCTGGGCGCGGGGCGGGGGAGTAGGCAAGCGCCTTGCGGCGCTTCAGCACCATCATTCCAGCGGAGACGGAGCGCTGGTGCGCTGAGGCCCTGCCATCCGCGCCGGATGCCGGCTTTGGCTGGCAAGACGCGGGGCCGTTGGCATGATGGAATGGCCGCTGAGAAAGTGGCTCAGCGCACCCAGTCCAGCCCGATCTCCTCGTAGATCTCGCGGCTCTCGGCCCACCGCTCGTCCACCTTCACGTGCAGAAACAGGTGGACGGGGACGCCGAGCATGTCGGACAGTTCCTTCCGCGCAGCCTCGCCGATCGCCTTGATGCGGGCGCCGCGCTTGCCGAGCACGATCGGCTTCTGGCTGTCGCGGGCGATGACGATCTGCTGGTGGATCTCCACGCTGCCATCCCGGCGCACCTGATAGGATTCCGGGCGGACGGCGCTGTCATAGGGCAGCTCTTCATGCAGCTGGCGGTAGAGCTGCTCGCGCGTGACCTCGGCAGCGAGCAGACGCTCCGACGCGTCGCTGACCTGATCCTCCGGATAGTGCCACGGGCCCTGTGGCATGAGGGCGGCGAGGTGCTGCTTCAGTTCCGGCACGCCATCGCCGGTGAGGGCGGAAACGAAGAACACCTCCGCGAAACCCGCCCTGCCGGCAAGTTCCTGCGCCAGTTCCAGCAGCTTGTCCTTCTTCGCGATGTCGACCTTGTTGAGCACGAGCAGCTTGCGTTCCGGCCGGTCCGCCAGGCTTTCGAGCAGCGGCTCCAGCTCATGCCGCCGCTGCTTGATCGGGTCCACCACCAGCAGCACGGCGTCTGCGGCGGTGGTGCCTTCCCAGGCGGCACTCACCATCGCGCGGTCCAGCCGCCGCTTGGGCTCGAAGATGCCGGGCGTGTCGACGAGGATGATCTGCGCCTCGCCTTCCAGCGCGATGCCGAGCAGGCGGGCGCGCGTGGTCTGCGCCTTGGCGGAGGTGATCGCCACCTTCTGCCCGACAAGCTGGTTGACCAGCGTGGACTTGCCGGCATTGGGCGCGCCGATGACGGCGACGAGGCCGCAATGCGTCTCCGAGCCAGGGTTTGCGACAGGGTCGTTCAAGCGAATCTCTCCATGAACAGGCGGGCCGCTTCCGTCTCGGCATCCTGCTTGCTGCTGGCGGTGGCTTCCACCTCGCCAACATTCTTCACGCTGACCCGAACGGTGAAGCTGGCCGCGTGATCCGGGCCGGAGCGGTCGATCAGCTCATATTCGGGGGGCTTGCGGCGGCTGCCCGCAGCCCATTCCTGCAGCGCGCTCTTGGGATGCTTGGAGCGGCCGGCGCGGCTTTCGATCGCCTGCTGCCAAAGGGCGTGGACGACATCCCGCGTGGCGGCAAAGCCGCTCTGGAGGAAGCTCGCGCCCAGCAGCGATTCCATGATGTCGCCGAGAACGTTGTCGCTGTCCTGCGCCCCGTCATCGCGCGCCTGACGGCCCAGCCGCACATGGTCCGGCGCGCCGATCTCGCGCGCGATGTGCGCGCACATCTGGCGGCTGACCAGCGCGTTGAGGCGCTGCGCCAACTCCCCCTCAGGCCCATTGTTGCGGTGATAGAGCCAGTCGGCGATGGAGAGGCCGAGGACGCGATCGCCGAGAAATTCGAGCCGCTCGTAATTGCGCGCAGCGCCGGTGCTGCCATGAGTCAGCGCCTCAAGCCACTGCGCCTCGTCGCGGATGGCGAAGCCCAGCTTCTCCAGCCAGGCGCGGGTCTCCGGCTCCAGCGTCACGGGATCGGACCGGCTCAAATGCCGCGCCCGATGCGAGACCAGCGGGCGGCGGTGAACCATGTCCACGGCTTCAGCCATTCGGCCGATCCGTCCGTCGAGAAGAACACGAAGCTCGCACGCCCGACCACGTTCTCCGCCGGCACCAGGCCGATGCCCTGGTTCGGCTCTGCCGGGAAGCGGCTGTCGAGCGAGTTGTCGCGGTTGTCGCCCATCAGGAACAGGCGGTCCTCCGGCACCACGACCGGCTCCGTCGTGTCCTGATAGGTCAGCCCGAAATCGAGCACTTCGTAGCTGCGGCCGTTCGGCAGCGTCTCGCGGAATCGGGGGTAGCGGCAGGCGAAGCTGCCGTCAGGCTGCTGGTCGACAAAGCGGCCCTGGGCGCAGCGCCCCTCCGGCCGGACAGTCACGATGAGGTCCCCGATCGGTTCCTTCTTCACGGGCTGGCCGTTCAGGTGGAGAACGCCGTTGACCATCTGCACCTGATCGCCCGGCAGGCCGACCACGCGCTTGATGTAGTCCGCCCGGTCGCTGGGGTGCTTGAACACGACGACATCGCCCCGCTCCGGCAGCCGTTCAGGAATCCGGCCTTCGAAGAGCTTCACGTCCAGCGGGAGCGATGCCTGCGAATAGCCGTAGGGCCATTTGGCGGCGAACAAATAATCGCCTTCCAGCAGGCGCGGCATCATCGATTCGCTGGGGATGGAGAAGCTGGTGAACACCAGCGTGCGGAACAGCAGCACCACCACGACCAGCTTGATGAGGAACCAGGTGAAGCTGCCTTCCTCCTTGTCCTTTGCCTTCCTGGAGGAGGCGGGCTGCTTGGTTCGGGCCGGCGCGGTTTCGCTCATTTGCCAGCACATGTTGGCGAGGCGCGCCCGCGTCAAGGCAAGGCTGCTTAAAGGACTGTCCTTCGGCGGAACATTGCGGCGTTTCGTTCGCGTTTTTCGCCGATTCCACGTTCCCATTCGAGACTGGACCGCCTAGCCCCGCAGGCCAAGGACAACGCAAGGAGGATAGCCGGTGAGTGATGCGCGCGAGAAGGCCTGGCACATGCTCTCTCTCCAGCCCCGCGAAAGCCTTGCAGACCTGTTCGAGCGCGACCCGGCGCGGGTGGAGAAGCTTTCCGGCCGCATCGAACTCGGCGAAGGGGAAGCGGGCGGCATCCTGTTCGACTGGTCCAAGACTCACCTGACGGATGAGCTCATCGCCGAATTCGAGGGGTTGGCAGGCGCGGCGGATTTCGACGGGATGCGTCGCCGGCTGTTCGCAGGCGAGGTCGTCAACCCGACGGAGAACCGCGCCGCGGAGCATTCCGCGCTGCGCGGCGTCGGCAAGGAGTCGAGCGTCGAGGAGGCGGAAGCCCTGCGGGAGCGGATGCGCCTGCTGGTGGAGGCGATTCATGAGGGTGTGCTGGGCGAGGTTAAGCACCTCATCCACATCGGCATCGGGGGCAGCGCGCTCGGCCCCGCGCTGGCGGTGGATGCGCTGGCGCGCGACCTGGCGCTGGTGGATGTGCATGTCGTCTCGAACATCGACGGCGTTGCCCTGGAAGAGGCCTTTGCCGCCTGCGATCCGGCCACGACCCTGATCGCCGTCGCCTCCAAGACCTTCACCACGATCGAGACCATGACCAACGCGAACAGCGCGCTGCGTTGGCTGCAGGAGAGCGGGGTGGACGACCCGACCGGGCGGGTCATCGCGCTCACCGCATATCCGGAAAAGGCGGTGGAGTGGGGAGTTGATGAAACGCGCATCCTGCCCTTCGCGGAAAGCGTGGGCGGGCGCTACTCGCTTTGGTCCAGCATCGGCTTCCCCGTCGCGTTGGCGATCGGCTGGGAGGATTTCGAGGCGATGCTGGCGGGCGCCGCGGCGGTGGACGTGCACTTCCGCGACACGGACGGCGCTGCCAACCTGCCGCTGCGCGCCGCCTTCGCCGATCTGTACTACGCCCGCATTCGCGGTGCCGAGACTCGCGCCTGCTTCGCCTATGACGAGCGGCTGGGCCTGCTGCCCTCCTACCTCCAGCAGCTGGAGATGGAATCGAACGGCAAGAGCGTGACGGTGGATGGCCAGCCCGTTGACGGCCCGACTGCGCCGATCACCTGGGGCGGGGTGGGCACCGATGCCCAGCACGCAGTGTTCCAGCTGCTCCACCAGGGGACGCATCTGGTGCCGATCGACTTCATCGCCAGCATTGCGCCCGGCGACGAGTTGGACCCGGCGCATCACCGCATCCTGCTGATGAACTGCTTCGCGCAGGGGGCGGCGCTGATGGCGGGCAAGAAGAGCGATGATCCGGCGCGCAGCTACCCCGGGGACCGGCCGAGCGCGACCATCCTGTGCGACGATCTGGACGCGGCCACCTTGGGCGCGCTGATCGCGTTCCATGAGCATAGGACCTTCGCCAATGCCGTGCTGATGGGGATCAACCCGTTTGACCAGTTCGGCGTGGAGCTGGGCAAGGAGATCGCGAAAAGGATCGAGAAGGGCGGGGAAAGCTTCGACCCGAGCACGGAGGCGCTGTTGAAGGCGGCCGGGCTGGGCTGAGCTGATGCCGCCGCGGGACGGGTCAGCCGCCTAGAAGGCGAGCGGCAGGCCCCAGTTTGCGCGCAGGCAGCGGATGCGCTGTGCGTAGAAGGCCACGAGGATGCGGGGGACCTGTTGGTCGGACTGCACGCCGCGGGGCGATGCGTTGATGAGCGCGATTTGATGCTGCCGGAGCAGTTCGTTCATGTCCATGAGCGACCCTCCGCCTGTTCCGCCGCTTCGGCCGCGTCCCGCTCGGCACGAGCCTCCGCAACCTTGGCGCGTTCCTTCTCCATCAGCTGGGCACGCGCTGCCATCTGGCGCCATGCGGCTTCCGATCGAAGAGCACGCTCCCGCACCCGGTCCAGCGTGGCCTCCTGCGCGTCGATCGCGGCCTCGTTGGCGCGCGCGTCGAAGAACTCGAATGTCTGGCTCATGGCGGCGGCTCCTGCTGGTGAAAGGTTGCGGTTCGGGAGGGCCGATCAGCCCTCCCGTCCGAAGGCAGGCGTCAGGCCGAAGCGAGATTGATCGCCGATTCCTTGCCGTTGCGGCCACGCTCAACCTCATAGGAGACGCGCTGGTCGCGATCGAGCGTCTGCATCCCGGCGGCCTGGACCGCGGTGATGTGGACGAAGCTGTCAGCGCCGCCGTCTTCCGGCTGGATGAAGCCATAGCCCTTGTCGGCATTGAAGAATTTCACGGTACCAATAGGCATGCTGTTTCCTTTCAAGAAACGTTGGTTGCCTTGCCGCAACATGCAGCAAGGTCGTGCGTCAGTGCGTCAAATGAAAGGAAGTCGTCGTCATGAGCAGGTGATCCCGAATACTTAATTCAGAACACCGTAATCTCGTCGCCGAAGTCCGTCGCAAATTTCGACGTCAGCGGCGATCATGTAGCATGCCGGGAGAGGATAACCTAATTGTTTCTCCCGCCGCCCCTTTCGCGAGTGCCGGAGATGCCTTTCTGCAGCCTATCGCGGCGAGCGCCAGGCCAGCTGCTGCCGAGGCTGGCGGACTTGGCGATCTGAAGGGAACCCGGTATTATTCGCAGGCCGCGTCCTGCGGCGGGAGGGCGCCCATGAAAGCCTCTTCAACCTTCCTCGCGGTGTCTGCGGCCACGTCGATCCTCGCAGGCCCCGCTTCGTCTCAGCAGGCGGAGCCGTCCCGCTTCCACGGCAGCTGGGCTGTCGATGTCTCCGCGCTCCCGACCCCTCCGGAAGAGCGTCCGCGAAGTGTGACCTTTACTTTCGCGGACGCCGGCAACAACCGGTGGAACACGCGTCTGGTGGTGGTGGCGGCGGACGGCACGACCCGTTCTTCCGAAGTGACCCACACGCTCGACGGTACTGCTACGCAGATTTCCGGCAATGTCGGCCCGGACACAGTCGCTGTGACCACGCCGTCGCCCGACGTGATGGTGATGGCGCTCAGCGGCCAGGGTGTGCCCTATTTGATGAGGGTTTTCACCCTCGGGCCGGACGGCAACAGCCAGACAGAAACCGCAGTGTATTTCCAGCCTGACGGCACCCCGGTGATCCGCGAGACTCAACTCACGCGGGTTCAGTGACCGTCTCCAGCAGCGCCCGCTCCGCCTCCTCGATATAGCCGCGCGTCAGCGGCAGAGCGTGCCGGTCGCGCGCATACTGGATCTGGTAATTGCACATGCTGCCGCTCTCGAAAGCGGTGGCTGCGCCGGCGAGATAGAAGGTCCACAGGCGATAGAAGCGCGCATCATGCAGCCCGACGATGGCGTCCTTGTGCTCCACCACGCGGGCATACCATTCGCGGATGGTGCGGCCGTAGTGCAGGCGCAGCGTCTCCACGTCCGTGGCGATCAGGCGGACCTTCTCGCTGGCGGCGACGGTTTCGCTGAGCGCGGGGATGTAGCCGCCGGGGAAGATCCACTTGTCCGTGAAGGCGTCCGTGCGGCCCGGTCCGCCCATGCGGCCGATCGTGTGCAGCAGCATGGTGCCATCATCCGCCAGCAGCCGGGTGCAGGCGCGGAAGAAGGTCTCGAATTGCGGCTGGCCGACATGCTCGAACATGCCGACCGAGACGATGCGGTCGAACCGCTCCCCCCGCTCCGCCAGCACGCGATAATCGACCAGCTCGAACCGGACGCGGTCCGCCACGCCGGCCGCCTCCGCGCGTTCGCGTGCCAGGGCGAGCTGCTCTTCGCTGAGCGTGATGCCGAGCACGTCCACGCCGGCGCGCTGGGCAAGGAAGATCGCCATGCCGCCCCAGCCGCAGCCGATGTCCAGCACGCGCTGGCCCGGCTTCAGGTTCAGCTTGGCGGCGATATGCGCGAGCTTCGCCTCTTGCGCCTCGGCCAGCGTCATGTCCTCCCGCGACCAATAGGCGCAGCTATACTGCATGTGCTCTTTATCGAGCATCAGCCGGTAGAGATCGTTGCCGATGTCGTAATGATGGGCGACGTTCTTCTTGGATTTGCCGGGGCGGTTGAACGAATTGATGAAGTGCCCGATGCGCCGCTTCAGCTTGCGCGTGGGCGAGGGCGGGGTGAGGTCGCGCCCTTCCTCCCAGCGGTTGTTGCTGCGCATCAGCTGCACCAGGCCCATGATGTCGCCGCTCTCGATCGGCACGCGACCATCCATGAAGGCTTCCGCAAAGCCGAGCCGCATGTCCGTCAGCGTGTCGCGCGCCACCCGGCTGTCGGCGAAGCGGATCGCCACCTCCGGAAAGCCCGGCGTGGGCGTGCCGAAGGTGCGGCGGGTTCCGCCCGACCAGGTGATGGTGAGGGTGCCGTTCCTGACCGTGCGGTCAAGAACCTTGGCGAGGACGCGTTCGCTGGGTGTCATGCGTGTAAGTGATCTTTTCTGATGTTGGTAAGAGGTGCCATGACGAGGGGTGATTATCGTCCGCATGACCCGGTAGGCAAATCCGCCTATTCCGCCGCTTGCTTCAGTGCCGGATCGAGATGCCAGGCGGGCGGCTCCTCGCTGTTCCTCAGCCGCTCGCTTTCTTCGTACATGAAGTCGCGCGTCATCGGCAGAGCGGCGCGGTCCTTCACATAGACCATCTGCCAGTTGACGAGGGTGCCGTTGCGGAAGCTCTGTTCTGCCCCTGCGAGGTAGAACAGCCACATGCGGTAGAACTTCTCGTCATACATATCGACGATCTCGTCGCGGTGCATGACTGTGCGGTTGTACCATTCTTCCAGCGTGTAGGAGTAGTGGAAGCGCATCGCCTCCACATCCATCACCTGCCAGCCGGCCCTCTCGCTCTCCGTCACGAGCTCCGACAGGGCAGGGATGTAGCCACCGGGGAAGATGTATTTGCGCGTCCAGGCATCGGTGAAGCCGGGAGGGCCTGCGCGGCCGCAGCAATGGGAGAACATCACGCCATCCGGCTTCAGCAGCCGGTGCGTGTGGCGGAAGAAGTGCGGGTAGTGCGGCGTGCCGACATGCTCCAGCAGGCCGACAGAGCTGATGCGGTCGAACTGCCCTTCGACATCGCGATAGTCCATCAGCTTGAACTTGACCTTGTCCTCCACCCCGGCGGCTTTCGCCCGCTCCTTGCAGAAGGCAATCTGGTCCGGCGCGAGGGCAACGCCCAGCACTTCGCAGCCATAATGCTTGTTGAGATAGAGGGCGAGGCCGCCCCAGCCGCAGCCGATGTCCAGCACCTTCATGCCCTGAGACGCATTGGGCTTGATGTGCATCTTGGCGGCGATGTGGGCCTTCTTGTCGAGCTGCGCCTTTTCCAGGCTGTTGGACACGTCCCGGTAATAGGCCATTGTGTATTGCCGGTCCTCGTCCAGGAACAGCTCATACAGGCGGCGGGTGAGGTTGTAGGTGGCTTCCGCGTTCTTGCGCGCCTTGCCGCGCAGGTTGATGCTGTCGACCTTGGCAGCGGCCTTCTGCACCAGCCGCTTGACCGGCCCCTGCGGCTGGAGCGCACGGTCGCCGTGGGTCTTGGACTGCGCGGTGACGAACAGCACCAGGTCGCGAATGTCGTGCGGCGGCTCGATCTCCAGCCAGCCCCACATGAAGGCCTCGCCCGCGCCCACCTGCGGGTAGCGGGCGATGTGGCGCGCGGCCCTGCGGTCGGTCAGCCGGGCGCGGATCGGCTGGTCGGCGGTGCCGGCGCTGCCATATTCATAGACCTTCCCGTCATGGTCCGTGACGGTGAGCCGACCGGTGCGGATCAGCTTCTTCAGCATTGCGTCGAGCAGCCACATGCCCGGCCTTCTCCCCCAATTTTCGGCTTTGGACGGGGTTAGAACCGTCGCTTCCCGGTGTGTCAATGTTGGGGTATCCTGCGCCGGCCATGAGCGAGGGCAAGACCGTTCCCACCGCGGTGCAGGTCGCCGACTTCATCGCCGGGGTGGAGCCGCCGGCGAAGCGGGAGGACGCGCTGGTGCTGGACCGGCTGTTCCGCGCCGCGACGGGGCAGGAGCCGCGCATGTGGGGCCCCACCATCATCGGCTATGGCGAATACCGCACCACCTATGACAGCGGCCGGCAGGTGTGGAACCTGCGCTGCGGCTTCTCGCCGCGCAAGGCGAAGCACTCGCTGTACCTGATCCCCTGCGGGGATGGCGGAGACGGCGCCGGGTTCGAGGGGCTGCTGGCGCGGCTGGGCAAGCATTCGCGGGGGCAGGGCGGCTGCCTCTATGTCAACAAGCTGGCCGATATCGACCTGACGGTGCTGGAGGAGATGATCGTGCTGTCCTGGCGCAAGAGCTTCGAGCTGTATCCCGATTGAGACGCTGGGAGCCGGGCTTAAGTTGACAAAGTTGACATCCTGTCAAGCAGTGAAAACAGCCGTAAGTAGATGAAGTGTAAGGGAAACCATTCAAAGTTGACACTTGACACCTCGCCGATCGACTTTCGGCCCGGATGTGCGGAATGCGAGCATCCGCCGGGAGGGTGAGGGGGGCTGGCGGTGTAGGGAAGGGCGAGTGGCGGGTTACGCCCCCATTGCAGTCGGTCGAGATCAACACAGAACGGCCTGTAAGCTGCCGTTGATCGCGAAGCGGCCTTTGCTACCATACATCCATGTTCAAGGTCTGGCTGACTGCCGTTTGTTGTTTAGCTCTCGGCGCATGTTCAGATGCGTGCGTGAATGACGTAGTTTCGCGGCTGTCCTCTGCGGACGGGGCGCATGAGGCTGTGATGTTTCAGCGGGACTGTGGCGCAACCACCGGCTTTTCCACCCAGATTTCGATCTTGGAAACAGGCGCTCAACTTTCTGGAAGCGGAAACACGTTCCGTGCTGACGATGACCACGGTGTTGCTCGCGCCGGAGAATGGGGAGGCTCTTGGGCTGAAATGAAGTGGCTCGCACCTGACCATCTTTTGGTCCGCTACGCAGCTGGATCGCGCATCTTTGAGCAGGACGGCGAGGTTGCCGGCGTGAAGATTACCTACCAATCCGAAGGCGGCTAAGGGCGGAGTGTCCCTCAAACCTGCCAGTCCGCTTCCCACCCAAGACCCGTCGCCGCGCCTAGATGCCCGCATACCACTGATAGCCCCGGTCTTCCCAGAAGCCGCCTTCGCCGCCCGCGATGCCGTCGAGGCTAGCCACCGCCTCGATGCCGGTGAGGTACTTGGCGTGTTTGTAGCCGAGCTGGCGTTCGATGCGCAGGCGAAGGGGGGCGCCGTTCTTGACCGGCAGGGGCTCGCCATTGAGCTGGTGGGCCAGGATCGTTTGCGGGTGGAAGGCATCGTCCAGCCCGCAGCTTTCGTAATAGGGCGCGCCGTAGAGAAGGTCGGCGCAGCGGAAGAGGATGTAGCGCGCCTCCGGCCGCAGACCGGCGCGTTCGAGGATGGGGCCGAGCTGCGGGCCGGTCCACTGGCCAATGGCGCTCCACCCCTCCACGCAGTCGTGGCGGGTGATCTGGGTGCGCTGGGGCAGGGCGCGAATGTCCGGGAGCGAAAGATTGAGCGGCCGTTCCACCAGCCCGCCCACCTGCACGCGCCAATCCGTGAAGCCGGCCGCTTCGTGAGCGCGGTACTCTGGCGTTTCGATGTCCACGCTGCCATTGCCGCGAAAGGTGGGCGAGATGTCCGCCACCGAATATTCGCGCGCAAGCCTTTGTCCGCCCAGAGCGCGGTGAGCGCGGTGATGCATCCCCTCGGCGGTCTTCACCAATTCCTTGAAGGTCTCGGTCTCGCTGATCTTCGAACAGCCGGTGACGCCGAAGGCCGCAAGGCCCGCAAGCACGCTACGCCGTCTCATCGACACGCCCCCCGAAGATCATGGCGCGCATCTGGCCGAAGGGGCCGGTCAGCAGCACCAGCAGGATGTGGATGAGGGTGAAGGCGCACAGGGCAAAGGCGCAAAGGAAGTGGATCGACCGAGCGCTCTGCCGGCCGCCGAACATGTCCAGCAGCCAATGCCAGCTCGCGCCGATGCCGGGGCTGATCGCCATGCCGGAGAAAATCATCAGCGGCAGCAGGATGAAGATGACGACGGCGTAGCTGAGCTTCTGCATCGCGCCGTATTTGCCGCCGGTATGGGCGAAGTTGAAGCGCAGGTATTGGCGGATCTCCTGAGCGAAGAGACGCCATTTCCACTCGCGCCGCCTTGTGACGAGATCGCCGCGGAAGTGGCCGTTCACCAGCGCCACCAGCATGAACAGGAGCAGCGAGAGAGCGAACACCCAGGCGAACAGCACGTGCCAATCCCGCGCGATGGCGAGGCTGTATTGCGAAGGGATCGTCGCCCACCAGGGGAAGCGGGTCACATGCAGCCAGGCCTCAGAGGGTTGGAAGCCCCACTGGCCCCAGTACAGGTAGGGGTGCGCGTTCGAGATCGTCAGCCCGGACATGAACAGCACGATCACGCTGAGCGCGTTCACCCAGTGCCAGAGCCGCGTGCTGAGCGCGTGCCGCTTCATGCCGAATCCCTCTCCTCTCGCGCGAGGTATATCACGTCTCGCGGTTGGGCGAGGAGGTGCTGCCCGGAATCCACGAACAGCGTCTGCCCTCCCGCAAAGGCGCCGGTGGCGAGCATGAAGGCGGCGTCCGCGACTTCTTCCGCAGAGGTGCGGCGGCGCAACAGATTCATGCGGTGGGAGCGCTCCGCTTCCTCCGAGGTCTGGTCCAGGCTCGGCAGGATGGCGCCGGGGGCGAGGGCGTAGACGCGGTCCTGTGGGGCGCTTGCCATTTCCAGCATCGCGACTGTGCTGGCGAGGGCGTGCTTGCTCATCGTGTAGCTGAAGAAATCCGCATTCGGATTGGCGAGCTTCTGGTCGGTGAGGTGGATCACGCGGCGGCCGGCGCTGGAGCGGGCGTGCGCGAGATAGGCCTGCGCCATTCGCGCGGGAGTGGCGGCGTTGACATGCATTGCTTCGGCAAAGGTGGCAGGCTCCAGTGCGGTGGCGAGGTCTGGCCGCAGCACCGAGGCCGAGTTGATGAGAGCGCGCCAATCGGGGAGCCGCTCCGCCAGTTGCTCCACCAGCGCCACTGCAGCCGCGCCGTCAGCGAGGTCGCAGCGCACCACCTCCGCGCTGGGCAGGGTGGCGGCGAGGGCTTGGCCCTCGGCGGCAGAGCGGTTGCAGTGGATCACCACATGCCAGCCTTCCACGCCAAAGCGGCGGACCATGGCCGCGCCGATCCGCTTCGCGCCGCCGGTGACGAGGACGGCGGGGCGGCTCATGCTGAGAGGGAGGTGCGGGCCAGCCTAGCTCTCCGGCACCTTGGATCGCAGTTCCTCCAGCCAGACGTCCGCGACGGCATCGCTGGGCGCGCGCCAGTCGCCTCGGGGGCTGAGGGCGCCTCCGCTGCTGACCTTCGGGCCGTTGGGGATGGCGCTGCGCTTGAACTGGCTGAAGCCGAAGAAGCGCTGGCAGAAGCTCTCCAGCCATTTGCGGATGGTGGCGAGCTCGTACTGGTTCTTGTTCGCCTCCGGAAAACCGGGAGGCCACATGCCATGCTCCCGGTCCTTCCACGCGTGCCAGGCGAGGAAGGCGACCTTGGAGGGGCGCTGGCCGAAGCGGACGATGTGGTGGAGGAAAAAGTCGTTCAGCTCATACGGGCCGATCTTGTCTTCCGTGCTCTGCATCTCGCCATCCTCCCCGGCGGGGACGAGTTCCGGGCTGATCTCCTGCCCGAGGATGGCTTCGAGCACTTCGTCCGTCGCGGCGTCGAACTGGTTGGTGCGGGTGGTCCAGCGGATCAGGTACTGGATCAGCGTCTTGGGCACACCGGCATTGACGGCGTAGTGGCTCATCTGGTCGCCCACGCCATAGGTGCACCAGCCGAGCGCAAGCTCGCTGAGGTCGCCGGTCCCGATCACGAAGCCGCGATGCTGGCCGGCGAGGCGGAACAGGTAATCGGTGCGCAGGCCCGCCTGCACGTTCTCGAACGTCACGTCGTGAACAGGCTCGCCGCGTCCGAAGGGATGGCCGATATCCTGCAGCATCCGCTGCGCGGCGGGGCGGATGTCGATCTCCTCCGCCGTGATGCCGAGCGCGTCCATCAGCTTCCAGGCGTTGGACCTGGTGCCTTCCGAGGTGCCGAAGCCGGGCATGGTGTAGCCGCGGATGATGGTGCGCGGCAGGCCGAGCCGGTCACACACCTTGGCCGCAACGATCAGCGCATGGGTGGAATCGAGCCCGCCGGAGACGCCGATGACCATGGAATCGCCGCTGGTCTGGCGGAAGCGACGCATCAGGCCATCGACCTGGATGTTGAAGGCTTCGTAGCAATCCTCGTCCAGCCGGTGCGGGCGGTTGGGGACGAAGGGGAAGCGGCGGATGGGGCGGATCAGACCGATATCGCCTTCCGCCGGACGGTGATCGAAGTGGATGGTGCGGATGTAGTCTTCCGGCCGAAGAGCTGCTTCGGCGGCGTCGTTGAAGGTCTGCATCCGCATCCGGTCGCCCAGGATGCGGTCCGTATCGATGTCCGCGATGCACAGCTCCGGCTCCAGGCTGAAGCGTTCGGATTCCGCCATCAGGTCGCCGAGTTCGAAGATCATCCCCTGGCCGTCCCAGGCGAGATCCGTCGTGCTCTCGCCATGGCCGGCGGCGGAATAGATATAGGCGCTGGCGGTGCGGCTGGATTGCGCGCGGCAGAGCATGTGCCGCTCATCCGACTTGCCGATGACGATGTTGGAGGCGGAGAGGTTGGCGAGGATGGTCGCGCCCGCCAGCGCTCCGGCGGTGGAGGGCGGATTGGGCGCCCAGAAATCCTCGCAGATCTCCACGAACAGCTTGAAACCGGGCAGCTGGTTGGAGGCGAAGATCAGGTCCGTGCCGAAGGGGATGTCCGTGCCTGCAACGTGGATCGTCTTGCCCCGGATGTTGCGGCCGTGCGCGAACCAGCGCTTCTCGTAGAATTCGCGATAATTGGGCAGGAAGCTCTTGGGCACCGCGCCGAGCAGTTGGCCGTGCGCAACGGCGAGCGCGCAATTGTAGAGGCGACCTTCGTGCCGTAGCGGAGCGCCGACCAGCAGGACGGGGGAGAGGCCGGTGCTGGCCTCCACGATCTGCGCGATCGCCTTCTCCACCGCATCCAGCAGCGCGGATTGCATCAGCAGGTCGTCCAGCGCGTAGGAGGAGACGCACAGCTCCGGATAGACCAGCAGGTCCACGCCGCATTCATGGGCGCGGCGGGCTTCCTGAATGATCCCGTCCGTGTTGCATTTGACATCCGCGGTGGAAACGCGCGGGGTGCTGGTCGCAACGCGGACGAAGCCGTGCGCATGCATGGCGTAAAAGGGATGCGTCTCTCCGCTCACGCCGGAAGGTCTCCGGTTGGCTGCCCGCGATCAATCATTCAGCGCCTCCTCGATCATCTCCAGCGCCACTTGTAGCGAGGCAAGTCGGACGCCCTGGCGGCCAACCTCTCCGAAATGCTCTTCGCGATGGGTGACTTTGCCG
Source organism: uncultured Erythrobacteraceae bacterium (assembly GCA_966251025.1). Classification (GTDB taxonomy): domain Bacteria; phylum Pseudomonadota; class Alphaproteobacteria; order Sphingomonadales; family Sphingomonadaceae; genus Croceibacterium. The sequence continues at coordinate 46,376 of CBINJM010000018.1, forward strand.
TTCTTGCGGGCGCAGGCGAAATGGACAAGCCCTTCCTCCCCATCGTCATCCTTGCCCGGCGGGCCGGCGTAGCCGGTGACGGAGAGGGCGATGTCGGCGCGGGAGCGGTGCAGGGCACCCTTGGCCATATCCACCGCGATCTGCTCGCTGACTGCGCCGCAGCTGTCCACGCGCCGCCGCTCGATGTCGAGCAGGTCGCATTTGGCCTGCTTGGAATAGACGACGAAGCCGCGCTCGAAGATGTGGCTGCAGCCGGGCACGTCGGTCAACAGGGCGGCGAGCAGGCCGCCGGTGCAGCTTTCCGCGGTCGCGAGATAGAGGTCCTTCTCACATGCCAGTTCGAGCACGCGCTGGGCGCGCTCATCCACGTCGGGCGGCAGAGCAGGTTCGAGCGTTTCGGTCATTGTGCCTCCTGCCGGCTTCACGAAAGGCCGGTGGAAGGGCAACCGTGGGACGGGGGCGGGGGTTCCGCGACGGGTGCTTTGAGGGCGGCGCGGCTTGACCTCGATACTCTGCGAACATCATAAAGTCCTGGGGCGATGATGGAGGGGCAGGCCAATGATGTTCTATGAAGAGCAGAGGTTCTCGCCCTGGATCATCGGGCTGGCGCTGGTGCTTGTCTGCGCGACGATCCCATTCGTGCTGATGGCGGCGCCTCCCGATGTGGCGCCTGAGGAGCAGAGTGTCGCCGTTTGGTCTCTCACCATTCCCATTGCGTTGGTCGTGGCCCTGTTCCTCTTCTTCAAGCTGGTGACGAAAGTTCAGCCTGGGAAGGTCGAGTTCGGCTTCCCGCTGGGCCTGCGGCGGAGGATCGCGGCGGATGAGATCGAGCGCGCGGAGGTGGTGCAATACCGCCCCTTGCGGGATTTCGGCGGCTGGGGCCTGCGCTTCGGCCGTGAGGGGATGATGTACAATGCCCGCGGCAACGCCGCCGTGCGGCTGAGGCTCAAGAGCGGCAAGGTCGTGTTTGTCGGGTCCGGCCGGGCGGAGGAACTGGCGAGCGCGATCGACGCGGCGCGCCGGGCTCCGCAGCCTTCAGCCGAGGCCCCGGCAGGCGGGAGGTGACCTGCCGGGGCGGCTTGGTGAGGATCGCGGCAGGCTGCCGCCCCCTCACTTCGCTCAGATGGCGACCGCCTGCTTCCACTCCTGCGGCGCGGCTTGGGCGGCCGCGTGGTCGCGGTCCCGCCGGTGCCGATCATTGCGCAGCAGCCGATCCAGCAGATCCTTGCCGAAGTCCCAGTCTCCGATCCCGGAATCCGCGTTGATGTGGCCGACCGCGCCGGCGAAGACGAAGCTGGATTCCCAATCCGCCGCCAGCATCCGGGCGGTGCGCAGCTTGCAATAATGGTCGTTCTGGCTCGCCGCGAGAAAGGACAGGAAGGGCAGCGGCTTGCGCGGGCAGGCGCCGAAACGGGCGAGGCGAGGGTCCGCACCGGGGCGATCCACATCGGGCGGAGCAACGAGCAAGGCCCCGACAACAGGGTTGCCGTAGCTCGGCTGCTCATATTCCGCCCACCAGGCGACGGCGAGGCAGCCGAGGCTGTGGGCGACCAGCACGACGGGCCGATCCGCCTGGTGGATCGCCAGGTTCAGCTTGTTTACCCAGGTGTTGCGGTGCGGATCGTCCCACATGCCGAGATCGACCCGGCGGCAATCTTCCCGCTGCCGTTCCCAGCGCGATTGCCAGTGCTGCGGGTTGCTGTTGTTGAGGCCGGGCACAATCAGGATCAACGGATCCTCTGCCAGGCGATCTAGCTCCAGATCGAGATAATGGGCCATGGTCAGTCTCCAGAAGGGAGAAGGGTTGGCCGTCCGATTCGTATGGTCCGACGCAGCAGAGATAAGTCTACCGGGGAAGTTGAGAAATAGCTGTTCGATGAGCTGCCGCTCAGATCAGGCCGGTTGAGCAGCGGAAGGCGACGGGGTGCCCCGCCGCCCTCCCGACTTGGTCAGGCCGCTTCGCGCTCCGCCCGATCGGCAGCTTGGCGCGGACGGTCGCCTTGCTCAGGTCGAGCCCGTAGAGCTTTGCCGCATTGCCGCCGACGAGGCTGCGCACTGTCTCCGGCGGCAGATGGCCCATCGTCTCCCCGATGATGCGGACGGAATTGGGCCAGATGCTGTCCGGGTGCGGATAGTCGCTGGCCCAGAGCAGGTTCTCCGGCCCCCAGAACTCGAGCAGGCGCATGGCGGTGGGGCTCTGCTGGAAGGTGCCGTAGACCTGCCGCTGGAATACCTCAGACGGCTTCATCTTGTGCGGGATGCCGCCCTTGTCGTCCCAGAACTCCTTGCACTCCCACAGGCGCCAGTGGCGGTAATCCAGCTCTTCCACCACCCATGGAACCCAGCCGACGCCGCTTTCCGCGATCACGATCTTCAGCTTGGGGTGCCGTTCCAGGATGCCCCAGGCGAACAGGTCCACGAACGGATCGAGGAACTGGTCGATGAACATCTTGGCGTGGAGGAAGGTGGCGCCGGGGCTGCCCTTGTACTTGTCGAACGCCTTGGTGACGCCGGGGAACACGGTGACGTGGAAGGAGAGGACGATGCCTGATTGTTCGAGCAGGTCGAACAGCGGCTCCCACCTTTTGTCCTCCAGCCGGGGCTCGGCGACGGCGATCTGCAGGTTGGCCTGGCGCACGCCGCCCCGCTTGGCGAGGCGCTGCAGCTCGGCATGGGCCATTTCGGGGTGCGGGGGGAGCATGGCGACGCCGATCAGCCGATCGGGCGCGGCGGCGCAGAAATCCTCGTACAGCCAGTCGTTGTAGGCGGCATAGGCGGCTGCGGTGAACTCCGGGTCGTCGGAGCGGATGGAGGTGACAGGGCCATAGACCACGTGGGCCCAGACATTGTCCCGGTCCATGTCCTGCAGACGCAGGTGCGGGTGCCCGGCGCGTAGCTCGCTGGTGTCCTCGATCCCGCCGCGATCATAGGCGGTGTGGATGGGCTTCGGGCCCTGCTGCTCCACCTTCTTGCCCGACCAGAAGCCCCAGCGATGCCCGTCGGCGATCCAGCTGGCAGGCCCTTCCGCCGGCAGGTCGACGCGGGGGGCCCGCTCGCCCCATTTGCTCGCCATCCGGTCGGCCAGCGCGTTGGCCGGCAGCATGTTGAGATCGAGGTGATCGTCGCAAGAGACGAGCGGCGTCACCAGAGGGGCGGCTTCGAGCATGGGGCTCTCCCGATTTTCTTGATTGTTCGCATGCTAATTGCCAGCCGCGGAGGCGCTGGGCAATGCAAAAGGGACAGGCCGAGACGCAAACCAGCCGGCGCCCCTGTGGAGTGCCGGCCGGCAGGTGTTGCCGCGAAGGGGCGCGGATCAGAGGCCGACCACGCCGCCATCATCCTTGGTGATCGCGACCACCGCAGAGCGGGGGCGGCCGGTGGCGTTGCCGCCCTGGCTCTGCGGCCAGTTGCTGCTCGGTGCCTCCGGAAGGCCGGATTCGCCCGGATGCTGGATGCCGACGAACAGCGTGCGGCCGTCGGGCGTGGAATCGAGGCCGGTGATCTCGCATTCGATAGGGCCGGTCAGGAACCGCTTGAGCGTGGCCGCGCTGGCCGCCGCGCCGACGATGGTGCCCTGCTGCGCAGTGGCACCGCCCCCGCCGGTATTGGTGATCGTCCTTGCGCCACCATCGCCGACGGTCCCCGGCAGGGCGGCCAGCATCTGGTTGTTCGTCCTGTCCGTGAAGGCGCCGTCGTCCGTCTGGATCCACAGCAGCGGCTTCACCTGCCCGGCGGGGTTCTGCGCGCGGGAGAACCAGAGGCCGTCGGGGCTGGAGAAGTCGTTCTGCGCCGTCAGGCCGGAGAGGTTGACGTTGGCCGGATCGGCCTCCGCCGAATCCGCGCCGAACAGGTAGATGTCCCAGCTGAACGTGGTGGCGGCGTTGTTGTCCCCAGCCTCGCGCAGGCGGATGATGTGGCCGTTGGGGTTGCCCAGCTGGTTGGAGGTGCCCTTGGGATCGTTGTAGTGCCGCGGGTTGGCTGCGTTGGTGTCGTTGATCGGGCGGCCGGCGGCGTTGTTGTTGGTCAGCGTCAGGTAGATCTCGCCATTGACGGGGTTGGTCGCGGTCCATTCGGGCCGGTCCATCGGCGTGGCGCCGACCGCATCCGCCGCGAGGCGCGCGTTGACGAGGATGTCCGCCTGATCGGCGAAGACATATTCCGGCTCCGCCCCTACCGCCGGGCGGTTCGGCACCTCGCCGAACACCAGCGGCAGCCATGTGCCGGTGCCATCCGGGTTGAAGCGCGCGACATGAAGCGTGCCGCTGTCGAGGTACTTGTCACCCATGGCCAGCCGGTCGGTCGCCTGCGCGTCGCGCTCCGACCACGCGGCGTCGGAAACGAACTTGTAGAGGTATTCGCGGCGTGAATCGTCGCCCGTATAGACGGCGACCTTCTGCCCCGGGGTGAGGCGGCCGAGCCATGCGCCCTCATGCCCCAACCGGCCGAGCGTCGTGCGCTTGCGAGGGACCGAGGTCGGGTCATACGGGTCCAGCTCCACCACCCAGCCGAACTGGTTGGGCTCGTTCCGGAAATCCTCCGTGGCCGAGGCGGCGGTCGCCCGCGCATCCCACCGGCGGAAGAGGGTGGTGTTGGTCGCCTGGACGGTCGACCAGCGGTTGTTGCCGCTGGTGCTGTTGACCCCATAGCGGCGAAGCGAGGTCAGCTCGCGCGCGCTGCGCTGCGCATTGTCCGTGCCCGGCCCGGTGTTGTCGCGGCGGAAGTAGCCGGCCCAGTTCTCCTCACAGGTGAGCATCGTGCCCCAGCCGGTGCCGCCATTGGCGCAATTGTTGATCGTGCCGCGGCCCTGCGTCCCGTCCGGAGAATAGGCGGTCTTGACCAGATCGCTGCCCCGCACCGGCCCATGGAACACAACCGGCGTGTTGGGCGTGATGCGGCGGTTGAACGGGCTGTCCTGCACATAGCTCCACTGGCGGTTGCCGGTGTCGCGATATTCGGTGACGCTGACGCCGTGGGCCTCGATCTCCTTGATCGCCTCTCCTTCGGGCCGCGCGCCGTTCACCAGCGTGGGGCCCTGCGGGTGCAGGTACTGCTCGCTGATGTTCTCATGGTTCTGCACCAGCAGGCCGCGCGTTGACGAGTTGTCGTCCCGCGTGCCCGTCGCGCTCAGGCCATAATAATGCAGCGCATCGCCGTGATCGCCGATCCGTTGCGCGAAGTTCGTATCCGTGCCGTTATTGCGATAGGCCGGAACACCAGCGGCGATGGGATCGCCCAGCGCGGTCATGACCTTGAGGCTGTAGCCCGCGGGAATGGTGACGATGTCCGCCCTGTTCTTCTCGACCGCGGTGAACCCGAGCATGGCCGGATTGACCGTGACGGTTGTGGTGGTGGCGCCGGCCAGCCCGTTCGTCCCAGTCGCCTCGAAGGCGAAGACGAGCGGCGTGGCCGCCGCGACGGCAGGCGCAATGAAGCTGGCATTGTTGCCGCTGGCGGTGAGCGTGACCGCAGGGCCGCCGGTCTGCCGCCATCCTGCGGACGCGGCGGGCGTGCCAGCGATATTGCCGGTCAACGTGACGATCCGGCCGGAATTGGTGGCGGCGTTCTGCCCAGCGGTGACGACCGGGCTGCCGCCCTTGGACTCATCATCGTCGCATGCGGCCAGCAAACCTGTGCCGAGGAACGCCACGGCCGTCGCCTGCAGGCTGCCGAGCAGTGTCTGCCGGCGGGAATAGCGCTCTGCCGCCATGCTCTCCAGCGTGCGGCTGCCCATGTGATTGGTGTCGACGTCACCATCGGAATAGCCGCGCACCCAACCAAGCTTTTTCATTGCATTGACCCCCATCAGCGTCGTGACGGAGGTCGCCCTATCGGGTGGATGTTACAGGCAAGGGCCAAGCGCATGGCCGAGTTGTGACCCAGCTGTTGCCGCCGGTCAGTCGGTCGCCACAGAAGTGTCATAGGGTAGCGGCTTGCCGGTCGCCGCCCTAGTGCACCGGCTCCGGCTTGGGGTCGCGGGGGCGGACGGACTGCTCCTGCGGATGACGGATGAAGCTGATCTTCCCATCCGGCTCCAGGATCGCCCAGGCCACGTCGCTCATGCGGGAGATGCCCGCCAGTCGCATCTCGGATTCGATCTCGCTGCGAGTGATCCGGTTACGGGCGAGGTTCTCCTCCAGCACCTTTCCGTCCCGGATGATGACCGAAGGCCTGCCGTCCAGCAGGCGCTCAGCCCAGCGAAAGCGGAAGCTCAGCCAATTCATGACCAGGCTCCAGAAAGCAAAGGTGCTGATGGCGAGCGCGGCGCCCGTCAGGCTGAAATCGTTATGAGTGACCCCCTGCTGGATCAGATCGCCCATCACGATCAGCAGCACCATGTCGAACGGCGTCATCTCCGCGATCTCGCGCTTTCCCATGAGGCGCAGCAGCAGAAAGATCGCCGCGAACATTGCGGTGGAGCGGATGACGATATCCATCAGGGAAGGACCCGGATGTTCAGGGGAACCGCGGCCAGCACGGCTTCGCCGTCGCGAACCTCCAACCTGCCCTCCGTTCCTGCAAACAGCGTGGGGTTGGATTGCCCGTCGATCTTGACCGTCAGCGTGTCGCCCGGGGCGAGCGGGTCATATTCGAGCAGGTATGCATTCTCATCGACCTTCTCGCCGGTCGCCGCAGGCATGGTCGTGTTGATGGTGAGGTCGCGTAGAGAGCTGACCGATATAGCGATAGTGGGCCGAGCGATCGGTCGCCTTGTTGTGACGCCGATCTGGATCTCGAAGAACTCGCCATTGCGCAGGGTGCGCGGGGTCGAGACGCTGAGGTCCACCCCGTTGGCTGTCTGCGTCAGCGTATCATTCCGATGCCCGCCGAAGACGCCGAACAAAGATGCGACCAGAATCGCACCCAGCAGCAACAGCCCGATCCAGGTCGGATGCACTGATCTCGGACGAGGGACGGCGAGGTGATCTTCAGAGATGCCGTCAGGGAAGGCTGCTCGCATCCGGTCTGTCCGCTACGCTCTGTAACGAACAAGCAACGGTGCTGAAGCTGGCGAGGTTCCGCCACGGACTCACTGCTAGCCGTGACAGGCGAGTGAGCAATGCCGGTGGAAAGGGCAGCTTGCGCTCTCCGCGCCCGGCGAGGAGGCGCAAGCCCGTAGAACTGGCTCAGGTGAGGGGCAGGTCTACTCCCCGACGTGCTCCGCCAGAACGGTCAGCCCGCGATCGCCGACTTCGGCGAAGCCGCCGCGCACGGCGATGGTCTCCGGTGCGGAGCCTGCGGTGCGATAGACCTGCACCGCGCCGTCGCGGATCGTCGACATGAAGGGCGCGTGGCCCTCCAGCACGCCGAACTCACCTTCCGTGCCGGGGACGACCACCATGTGGACTTCCTCGGAGCGGACCAGCCGCGCCGGCGTGACGAGTTCGAAATGCAGTGCCATGTCAGTGTCTTTCGTCGATAGCCTTGTCGAAGGCGGCGGTCGCCGCTTCGAACTTGTCCCGGCAGCCCGGGTTGCAAAAGCCGACAACTGCGCCGTGATAGGTGGTGAGCGAGTCCTCCGCGATCGGTTTTCCCGACCACGGGCAGGTTTCGTTCACCGCATCCTCGCGGCGCAATGTCACATCACGCCTCGTCGGCCATCCGCTTGGCCTTCTCGACCGCCTCGTCGATGCCGCCGACCATGTAGAAGGCGGCTTCCGGCAGGTGGTCGTACTCGCCGTCGACCACGGCCTTGAAGGAGCGGACCGTGTCCTCGACCTGCACGAACTTGCCCGGGATGTTGGTGAACACCTCGGCGACGTGGAACGGCTGCGACAGGAAGCGCTGGATCTTGCGGGCGCGGCTGACGACCAGCTTATCCTCTTCGGAAAGCTCGTCCATGCCGAGGATGGCGATGATGTCCTGCAGGCTCTTGTACTTCTGCAGCGTCTCCTGAACGCGGCGAGCCACCTCGTAGTGCTCCTGCCCGACGACGGCGGGCGAGAGCACGCGGCTGGTCGAGTCGAGCGGGTCCACCGCCGGGTAGATGCCCAGCTCGGAGATCGCGCGGCTCAGCGTGGTGGTCGCGTCGAGGTGGGCGAAGGAGGTGGCCGGCGCCGGGTCGGTCAAGTCGTCCGCCGGCACGTAGATCGCCTGCACCGAGGTGATCGAGCCCTTGGTGGTGGAGGTGATGCGCTCCTGCAGGTTGCCCATGTCGGTCGCCAGAGTCGGCTGGTAGCCCACCGCCGAAGGAATACGGCCGAGCAGCGCCGACACTTCCGAACCCGCCTGCGTGAAGCGGAAGATGTTGTCGACGAAGAACAGCACGTCCTGCCCTTCCTGGTCGCGGAAGTACTCGGCCATGGTCAGGCCCGACAGCGCGACGCGGGCGCGGGCGCCCGGCGGCTCGTTCATCTGGCCGAACACGAGCGCCACCTTGGAGCCGTCGCTGGTCGCATTGCCCTCGGCATCCTTGGCGATGACGCCGGCGTCGAGGAACTCGTGATAAAGGTCGTTGCCCTCGCGGGTGCGCTCACCCACGCCGGCGAAGACGGACACGCCGCCATGGCCCTTGGCGATGTTGTTGATCAGCTCCTGGATCAGCACGGTCTTGCCGACGCCGGCGCCGCCGAACAGGCCGATCTTGCCGCCCTTGGCGTAAGGGGCGAGCAGGTCGATGACCTTGATGCCGGTGACGAGGATGCTGGCTTCGGTCGACTGGTCGATGAACAGCGGGGCCTCGGCGTGGATCGGCGCGCGCTGCTCGGCACCGATGGGGCCGCGCTCGTCGATCGGCTCGCCCACCACGTTCATGATGCGGCCCAGCGTCTTCGGACCGACGGGCACGGAGATCTGCGCGCCGGTGTTGATCACCTGCTGGCCACGGACCAGGCCGTCAGTTCCATCCATCGCGATGCAGCGCACGGTGTTCTCGCCGAGATGCTGAGCAACCTCCAGCACCAGGGTGGAGCCGGCGTTCTCGGTTTCCAGAGCGGTGAGGATCGGCGGCAGCTCGCCTTGGAACGTCACGTCGACGACGGCGCCGATAACCTGGGCGATGGTGCCCTTATCGGTGATGTTGGGGTTGTACGCGGGGGCGGTGGCCATGGTGTCTGTCCTGACTGGTGATTAGGCGCCCTGGGCGCAGGTGTTCTCGGCATCGGCGAGGGTCCATTCGCCATCACCGGGAGTAAGATTGGCCTTGTGGCGCAGATATTCATCATCGCCGAGGCCGTATTCGCAGATGAAGTCCTTCGATCCCATGCCCATGGAACGGCAGCTGGCGATGGAGACGGTCTTTGCGCTGGGGCAAGCGGCCGCGAAAACCTGCGAGAAGATGTCCTGCGTCGGAGCGGGCAGCGCCGGCTCTACCGGCTCCGTGACCGCGACCGGCGTTTCGACCGGCGCCGGCTGGGCGGAGGGTTCGCCGCAGGCACTCAGGGCGAGGGCAGCGGCAGTGGCGACAAAGAAAGAAATGGCCTTCACGAAAACGATAATCCTCTAGCTGTCAGAGCGCCTCGGCGCCCGCGATGATCTCGATCAGCTCGGTGGTGATCGCGGCCTGGCGGCTGCGGTTGTACTGGATGGTCAGCTTGTTGATCAGCTCGCCGGCATTGCGCGTGGCGTTGTCCATCGCCGTCATCGATGCACCCTGCTCGCTCGCCTGGTTCTCCAGCAAAGCGCCGAACAGCTGCGTCTTGAGGTAGCGCGGCAGCAGCTCCTCGAGGATCTCCTCCTCGCCCGGCTCATACTCGACGACAGAGCCGGTGCTGGCCGGCGCCTCTGCCGGGGCCGGGACAGGGATGATCTGCTGGCGCGTCGGCTCCTGCACCAGGGCCGACCTGAACCTGGAATAGAACAGGTGGGCGACGTCGAACTTGCCGGCCTCGTACATCGCGACCAGCTCGTCCGCGATGCGCTCGGCCTCGTCAAAGCCGGGCTCGCGCACCTCCGTGGTGTCGAACTGGGCGGTGATCTGCGTGGGGTAGGCGCGGCGGATCACCGGGCGTCCCTTGCGGCCGATCAGGTAGAACTCGACGCTCTTGCCCTGCGCCTCCAGCTCCCGCGCGGTGGCGAGAGCGGCGCGCACGATGTTCGAGTTGAACGCACCGGCGAGGCCTTTGTCGGAGTTGGCGACCACCAGCAGGTGCCGCTGCTCAGCCCCGGTGCCGCGCAGGAGGGCAGGTGCATTGTCCTGACCCGCGATCTTGCTGGCGAGGCTCGCCATCACTTCGGCCAGCCGCTGCGCATAGGGGCGCGCAGCCTCGGCGGCGGCCTGCGCCTTCCGAAGCTTGGCCGCGGCGACCATCTGCTTGGCCTTGGTGATCTTCTGGGTCGACTTGACCGAGTTGATCCGACCCTTGAGTTCCTTGAGGCTTGCCATTGCTGCCCTATCTCACCCCTTCTTCGTCATGCTGAACCTGGTTCAGCATCCATCTCCGCCCCATGAGCAGAACCCTCTGCCAATGTGCCATCCGAAAGATGGACCCTGAAACACTCTCAGGGTGACGATTCAGGTTAGTTTCTCTTTCTTACGCGAACTGCTTGCCGAAGGTGTCCAGCGCGCTGACGACCTTCGCCTTGGTGTCGTCCTCGAACTTCTGCGTGGTGCGGATCTCTGCCAGCACGTCGGCATGTTCGCTGCGCATGTAGCTCAGCATCGCGCTCTCGTACTCGGTCACGCGCTCCACGGGCACCTTGTCGAGGTAGCCGTTGGTGCCGGCGAAGATCGACAGGACCTGCTCCTCGACCGGCATCGGGCTGAACTGCGGCTGCTTCAGCAGCTCGGTCAGACGCGCGCCGCGGTTGAGCAGGCGCTGGGTCGCCGCGTCCAAGTCAGAGCCGAACTGCGCGAAGGCCGCCATCTCACGATATTGGGCGAGCTCCAGCTTGATGGAGCCGGCGACCTTCTTCATCGCCTTGGTCTGCGCCGAACCGCCCACGCGGCTCACCGACAGGCCAACGTTGATGGCCGGACGGATGCCCTGGTAGAACAGGCCGGTTTCAAGGAAGATCTGCCCGTCGGTGATCGAGATCACGTTGGTCGGGATGTAGGCGGACACGTCGCCCGCCTGCGTCTCGATGATCGGCAGGGCGGTGAGCGAGCCGGAGCCGTTCTCCGCATTCATCTTCGCCGCACGCTCCAGCAGGCGGGAGTGCAGGTAGAACACGTCGCCCGGATAGGCTTCGCGGCCCGGCGGGCGGCGCAGCAGCAGCGACATCTGGCGATAGG
>CBINJM010000019.1:0-39163 GCA_966251025.1 uncultured Erythrobacteraceae bacterium
CCGAAGCCCTTCCGCACACACGCAAGGCCACCATCACGCTGACAGACACGGTGCCCGGTGAAGACATCAACACGATGGGCGATCGCGGCATCATGCTGATGCGCGGCACACTGAGCCTGCATGGCGACCGCGAGCACACCTGGACCAAGCTGGCCAGGACCGCCGACAAGGGCAGCAGTCGCATCGAGGTGGTCGATGCGCGCGGCTGGCGTGCCGGTGACGAGATCGTGCTGGCCTCGACCGACTTCGACCCTCGCCAGGCGGAAAAGCGGACCATCACCGCAATCGAGAGCAACAGCCTGACGCTCGACAGGCCGCTGGAGTACATGCACTTCGGCGAGATCACCTTCGGAGTGGATGAACGCGGGGAGGTAGGGCTGTTGAGCCGCAACATCCGCATCCAGGCCTCGGAAGATGCCGAGAACAGCTACATGGGCGGGCACATCATGGCGATGGTCGGCTCCAGGATGCAGGTGTCCGGCGTCGAGCTGTCGCGCATGGGGCAGCATCTGACCCTGGCGCGCTATCCGATCCACTGGCACCTGAACGGTGATGGCAACGGGCAGTACATCCGCAATTCCGCCATCCACGACACCTTCAACCGCTGCGTGACAGTGCATGGCACCAACAACCTGCGGGTCGAGAACAACGTCACCTTCAACACCGTCGGCCACTGCTTCTTCATGGAAGACGGGATCGAGACGGGCAACGAGTTCATCAGGAACCTGGCGATCCAGACCAAGTGCCACCCAACACTGGACTGCGTGCCGACGAATCTCGCCGCCAATGGCGAGATCGACCCGAAGTATCTGGAGGATCGCGCGGCCTTCAGGGAAGCAAGCTTCCACGGCGGGAACACGCTGCTGCCCTCGGACAACACGGTGGCGTCCTTCTGGATCACCAACCCGGACAACAGCTACATCGATAATGTGGCGGCTGGTTCCGACCAGGTCGGTTTCTGGCTGTCGATCCCGGATCACCCCAATGGCGCTTTCCTCGGTTCGGAAATCAGCCTCAACACCTGGCCGCGTCGTACGCCGCTGCGCGAATTCAGGGGCAATACCGCCCATTCCAACTTCGACGGCTTCCTGATCGACCGGCACATCGACCAGGACAACACTTTTGGGCTGGCCTCCATTCCGTTGCTGCCTTTGACAGATCCCGCCGATCTGGAAAGCGAGGTGATGGAGACGCATTTCGAGAATTTGACCGCCTACAAGAACCGCAATGGTGGTCTCTGGGGCCGCGGCGACCTTTACGTGTACAGCAACATGAAACTTGCTGACAACGCCATCGGCATGACGCAGGCGGCGGGCGATATCGGCAGCCTTCCGTTCAGTTCGCGGCTGGTCGATTCTCTGGTCGTCGGCGAAAGCGATAATATCGGCAACCCCAGGACGCCTGAGGAAGTCGCCTATGGCCGCAGCCTTCCCAAGCCTAGCATTCCGGATTTCCCTATCCGCGGCTACGAATATTACGATTACCGCGATGATGTGGTGAACACGACATTTGTCAATTTCCAGGACAACGATCAGAGGAAAACAGGCGCGCTGTCCTTCCTGCTGTTCACGAGTGCGGGGCTCAGTACCGGAAGCACCATCAGCGGTGCTGAGTTCGTCAACGCCAAGCCGGTCTATTTTCCCAAGTACGACGCCCGGTTCGATAACGATAACCGCGGCGGCAACGCATATCGGACGCTGTCCTTCCGCGACCTGGACGGATCGGTGACCGGCATCCCCGATTCCCAGATTTTGCTCCACGACGGGGAGAACGACAGCGTCGCCACCGACGACAGCTGCGAGATCCATCCCAGCTGGAACGCTTCCGTGTGCACGGGCGATATCGGACGCCTGAATCTCTCGGACAGCAGGGGCGAACTTCCAGCCGGGGTCGATCTGGAATCCCGCACCGCCCGGTTCGCGCTGATCGCCTCGCTCAGCCCCAATGCGCCGGACACGCCCCTCGTCAAAGCCCAGCGCGCAGCCCTGTTCTCCCGCCGTGCTCCACAGGCGCCCATTGCCCTCGTTCGCAATGGCAAGGAATACAAGGTCAACGGCGACCAGAGCACCGTGCGTGCCGGCACCGAGATCCAGGTCAAAACCGAAAGGCCGGAAGTCACTCTCAGCCTCGCCGAAATGGATCAGGGCTCCTGGGTCATGTTCGAACTGCCCGGGTTCACCAACGCAGCCTCGGGAACGGAACAGCCGAGCCTAGACGCATTGCGGCGGGCGAACGAAACCTCCTACTTCAGGGACAGGGATGCCCTCTGGGTCAAATTGGTCGCCGGGCCCCCGATCATGCCGGTGATCCGTCCTACGGATCTGCAAGCCAGCATAGCGGTCAGCAGGGAAGATCGCGGCGGCTGACGCCTGCCCTTTTTGCGAATACCGGCCCTTGCCCAATCGGAGAGTGCGATACGAAGCACAGCTTCTCCGACGGCAGACGTCGATACCACGACCACCACGTCTGGCGCGGCCCCAGACGTGGAGCATCCTGCCGTACGCCTTATCGGCGACTAGCTGGAGGTGAGGCAGACCGCAGACGATGCCGCGTTGGTGCAGTTCATGCAGGAATATACACCGGGCGGGGTGCCGATCTACCTCCAAAGCTGCTAGGCGCGGCCTTGCTTGATGTCCCATACTGTTGGGGGTGGACACTTTGCAGGCTTTGATCAGCGGACAGATCAGCACAGCCGATGGCGAATTCCATCCGTACGATTTCAACGGGACCGTTCAAGGAACCGGACCCTTTTGGCGACGGCGGCGGCGCGCCAGGCATGAACGGCGATCTGAAGCATTTCCTCGACAGCGGATACACGGTGATCGTTCTCGCCACTCGCGACGCCAGTGTGCCTGCTTACGTCTCCAACTTCGTCGCCCGCCGTGTTCCGGCCGAGTAACGCAAGCGTCCGCTTCCGGGCCGATCCTATCGAAGAAGCTGTCCGCGGCACCAATAGCTCCAACCGCATCACCCTTCGCCGCGTCTGCCGGATGGAAGGCAGATCAAAAGGCCAGGCAGGCGCACATCTGCAGCGCCATCACCCTTCGACTGCGCTGGTTGGCAAGTTGATGCGCTCGAGAAGAAGCTAATCAGTCGCCTGATAGAAGCGTGGTGGGTGGATGCGCTGTAGCCCCGGCTCGGCTGTTTGCTCGACCGCGAGAAGAGGGAAGATGATGCGGAAGTGCACTCCATTGGCTTCGGCGGTTTCGGTTCTGGCGCTGAGCGGCCTCAGCGCCTTGCCCGCTCAGGCACAGGTTTCGGACGCGGCGGCGGCGGATCAGGCCAATCCTGACGATGCCGGCGAGCGCGCGAGAGGCAATGACTCCCAGATCGCCGAGATCGTGGTCACCGCGCAGTTCCGCGACCAGAGCTTGCAGGAAGCGCCGCTGGCGATCACCGCGGTTGACGCCGCGCTGCTGGAGGCGCGCAGCCAGACCAGGGTGGAAGACGTCGCGCAGCGCGCGCCGGGCGTGCAGTTCACCGCAGGCGGTCAGGGTGGCGGCGCGCAAACGGCCGCCGTCACCATCCGCGGCATCGGCCAGAACGATTTCCAGTTCCCCAACGAGCCGGGCGTCGGCGTCTATATCGACGATGTCTACTATGGGATCACCTTCGGCGCGGCCTTCGACCTGGTCGACCTCGATCGGGTTGAGATCCTGCGGGGACCGCAAGGTACCCTGGCGGGCAAGAACTCCATCGGCGGCGCGATCAAGCTGTTCTCCCAACTGCCGGACGGTGATCCGGATGCTTATGTCGAGGGGACGTATGGCTCCTTCAACCGCATCCAGCTGCGCGCGGGCACCAACATCACCATTGCCGAGGACAAGCTCTACGCCCGGCTGACCGGGCTGGCGCGGCATGTCGACGGTTACATGAAGCGGCTCGACTACGGCTGCGTCTTCGGTGTCGCGGCGCCCGGCGGCACCTTCTCCGACGCAGGGAGGGACTGCGTGATCGGCACGGAGGGCGGGCAGGAGGTCTACGCCCTGCGCGGTGCGTTGCGCTGGATTGCGAGCGATTCAATCGAGAACAACCTGATCGCGGACTTTACCGAGGACCGCTCCGAGGCCAGCCCCGGCAAGCTGATCATCCAGCCACCCACGCCGGGCGGGCAGAACTACATCACGGGGCCAGAGGAATACACCAACTACGCCACCTATACAGGGCTGACCGGCACGCCCAACCAGTTCACCTTCCCCGCAGAAAGCTTCCTGCGCAACTGGGGCGTTTCCAACACGCTTGACGTGGCGCTGAGCGATGTCCTCTCACTGAAGTCTATTACCGCGTACCGCTTCGCTCGCGGGCTGAGCTACTGGGATGGCGACGCCTCGCCCGAGCCGATCATCACCCAGTCGCCGAGCTTCCGGCACGAGCAGTTCACGCAGGAGCTGCGACTGTTCGCCGAAATCGGCGACCTCGCTGAGTTGACGGTGGGCGCCTACTATTACGATGCGAGCAGCCGCCAGTTCGGGCGCGTCAGCATCGCGCCGGCGGCGCTCGACTTCCTGTCGAACGATCCGTTCGACCAGACCTCCAAGTCCGCGTTCGCGCATGCCGTGCTGCACCCTCTGCCGGGGTTCAACGTGACCGGCGGTGTCCGCTACACCAAAGAGGACAAGACCTACACGTTCAGCCGCAAGAGCCCGATCCCGGGCGTGCCGACCGACTTTCGCGTGGCGCCGCTGGACGGCCTCAGCGCCTCCACCACCAATGACCATTGGGATTGGCGCATCGCGCTGGACTATGAGGTGGTGCCGGATGTCCGCTTCTACGGGCAGATCGCGACGGGATTCAAAGGCGGCGGCATCAATCCCCGGCCGTATTACCCGGAGCAGGTGGTGCCGTTCGGGATTGAGGAGTCCACCTCCTACGAGGTTGGCATCAAGTCGCTGCTGTTCGACCGCCGCCTGCGCCTGAATGCCGATTACTTCCACAACGACTACACGGGCTACCAGAGCCAGGTCCTGTCCTGCCCGGACATCTCGCCGATCCTGCCTCCGGGTGTGCCGGTGTTCTGCGGCGCGACCCGCAACGTGGGCGATGCCAAGATCGATGGTGTGGAGGTGGAGTTCGACGCCCGGCCAGTGCCCGGTCTTTCCATCGACGGCTCAATCAGCTGGATCGACTTCCGCTTCGTCTCCGGACTGGCGACCAGTTCAATCGTGCCGGGTGTGACCGACCCTGTCTTCGTGCCCAAGTGGAAGTATGCCTTGGGCGCGCAGTATGAAGTGGACCTCGACGCGCTGGGGACGCTCACGCCCCGGCTCGATTGGCAGTGGCAGTCCGAGATCCAGAGCACGCTGCCCAACAACCTGCCCGGCCGCACCTTCGGCGAGGTGGAGTCGCGCGGGCTGATGAATGCGCGGCTCACCTACCGCACGGCGGATGAGGACTGGGAAGTGGCGCTCGCCGCGACCAACCTGTTCGACAAGTTCTACTACGCCAACAAGTATGATCAGGTGGTGCAGTCCGGCAATGCGTTCGGCCTTCCGGGCCGTCCGCGCGAGGTGATGGTGAGCCTCAAGCGCAACTTCTGATCGGTCCTGCGGCTCACCCGCCGCCGGTGATGAAGGACGCTGCGCGTTCGGCGACCATGATCACCGGCAGGTTGGTGTTGCCGCCCGGGAGGCGCGGGAACACGGAGGCGTCCACCACGCGCAAGCCGGCGACCCCGCGCACCCGCAGTTCGCCATCGACAACGGAGCGCGCATCGGCGCCCATGCGGCAGGTGCCCGACGGATGGTAGGCGGTGGCGGCGCTCGTCCGCACGTGTTCCAGCACCTCATCGTCGCTCACAGGCTCGGGTAAAGGCCGCCGCATCGCCCCTGTTACGGCGGCGAGCGGGGGCTGTGCGATCAGTTCGCGCAGGATGCGGTAGCCGCGGACCATGTCTCTCCGGTCCGTTGGATCCTCCAGCAGGTTGAACTGGATACGCGGGTGAGCCGCCGGATCCGGGGAGGCGAGCTTCAGCCAGCCGCGGCTGCGCGGATAATTGAGCGACCACATCGCGCCCATCCGCGGCCCGAACGGGCGGCGAACGCCGGGGAACCAGACGCGCGATTCCATCGCGAGTGGCACCAGCAGGAAATGAAGGTCGACTTCCCTGGAGTCCGGGCGCGTCGCGACGTTTGCGCTTACCGCCAATGGCGGAGCTCCGAGGATGCCGGGGCGGCCGAGCAGCCAACCGGTCAATGCGGCGGTCAAACGGTCGAAGCGCAGGTGTTGTTCAAAGGCGTAGGCCGGGTCGAGATCGAACTCCATGCCCGCGCCGGGATGATCTTGCAGGTTGGCCCCGACATCCTGGCTGTCGACCGCAACCGGTATACCCAGTTCTGCAAGCTCTCCCGCCGGGCCGATGCCGGAGAGAAGCAGCAATTGCGGCGAGTTGATCGCGCCGCCCGCCAGGATCACCTCCCGCCGCGCGCGCACCTTCGTCTCTCGCCCATGCTGGCGGCACGCGAGGCCGACAGCGCGGCCGCCCTCCAACAGCACCCGGGTAGCAAGGACGCCGGTCCGCACCTCCAGATTAGGACGACGCATCGCCGGGCGCAGATAGGCCTCCGCCGTGCTCCAGCGCCGGCCCCTGCGAGTTGTGAAGTCGGGCATGCCGAAGCCGTCGGTGCGCGCGCCGTTGAAATCGTCGGTGACGGGGAAGCCCATTGCCCGCGCCGCCGCCAGCGCCGGCTCCATCAGCGGGCTTGGCGCGGGATGCGGCTCGACCGAGAGCGGGCCGCTGCCGCCATGCTCGGCCGTGTCGCCGCGCCAGTGCCTTTCCATCTTGCGGAACACCGGCAGCACATCCGCCCATCCCCAGCGGGCAAGGCCGCTGTCACGCCAGCCATCGTAATCTGCCGGGTGACCGCGGATCGCCATCATGCCGTTGAGAGAGGAGGTGCCGCCCAGCATGCGCCCGCGCGCCACCGCCAGGCGGCGGCCGTTTAGCTGGGCCTGCGGTTCAGACAGGAAGCCCCAGGTCAGGCGCGGGTTCGGCCACAGCTTCGACACTGCCAGCGGAATGCGCACATCCAGCCGTCGGTCGGTGCCGCCCGCCTCCAGTAGCAGAACGCTGGTGTGCGGCCGTTCGCTGAGGCGGGCGGCAAGCACGCAGCCGGCAGACCCAGCACCCACCACGATGTAGTCAAAGCTGTCGTCGGTGCTGCTCACACGACTTTCCAGAACCGGAAGATCGACCCGGCCGGATTGCGCTGCCCGACGCCGACGAACAACGTGCGGTTCAGCCATTCATAGGGCCCCTCCGGCGCCTCAAAGCGGGGGGTCATGCGCATGTAGTAGCTTTGCGGATCGACCTCCTCACCCGCCAGCAGCGCGGCGACCACCTCGGGCGGGGCGTGGCGCACTCCGGTACTGCGCTTGAGGATATGCGCGCCGTCCTCGGTCTCCAGCAGATATTGTGATTCGAAGCGGCCGCTGCCGTCCGGGCGGACCATTGGGAAGTCGCCTCCACTGCCCGGCACAATTCGGCCGGCGATGCCCGGCCCTTCAAACCGGCCCTCCTCGATCAGCACCGCCCCCCGGGTGTAGCCGCGGGCAAGGTGAATGTGTCGGCGCGGCCCCAGAGATAGGCGCATTTCAAGGGCAAAGACGAGATGCATGAGGGTCAGACGATCCTGCTGATGACAAGCCGAGTGCTGCCCTCGACCCGCTCACCGAGAAAGGCGCGAGTGGCGAGCCCAGCGACGCTCCCGTCCTCTGCCGCCTCGAACAGCAGCGCCAAGCGTGTGCTGGCACCCGCTGTCCGGTAGCCTTGGCCGAAACAGCGCGCGACCGCGCCGTCGGCGAAGGTGATGTAATAGTTGGCCTCCACCATCGTGACTCCGTCCGCACGATCAAGCCACGTCTCGCTGCCTCCCGTCACCGTTCCTGACAGGCCCTCGCCCGAGAAGCTGCCGCCTGTGATCGGGTGATGGCTGCGCACACCGCCGGTCGCGATTGCGCCAACAATGGCTACACTGCCATGCTCCAGAACCAGGTCGAACGCCTGAACGAGATCGGGGGTGGGTGCTGTGAAAGCGAGGTCCATCTCAATGCGCCAGTGTTACGGACTTCAGTTCGGTGTAGGCCTCCACGCCAGGACGGCCGTTCTCTCGGCCGAAACCCGACTGACGGACACCGCCCGCCGGCATTGAGAGGTCTGCTCCAGCGCCCGCATTTACCCGAACCGTGCCGGCGCGGAGCCGACGGATCAGGCCATGCGCGTGGGACAGGTTCCGGGTCCACACATAAGCAGCGAGACCATAATCAGTGTTGTTCGCCAGAGCGGCAATTTCGTCCAGGTCCATGGTTGCGAACGACATGGCGGCCAGCACCGGGCCGAAAATCTCTTCATCCACGGCGGCCATTCCGGGGCGAACGCCGCTGAGAACGGTCGGCCGCACATAATAGCCCTGGTTTGGAAGAGGTTCTTCCCCGCACAGAGCGCGGGCGCCTTGCGCGAAAGCGCCCTCGATGTAGGCGTCGATCCGATCGCGCTGGCGAGCCGAAATGGCCGGACCAAGCTGCGTCCCGGGATCAGTCGTTGCACCTATGCGCAGGGCCTGGCCGATCGCTACGATCTTTTCCACCAGCGCCGCTTCCACGCTCTCGTGCACAAACAGGCGTGACCCTGCGGAGCAAGTCTGCCCTGTATTGAGGAAGATGTTCATAGCGATGCCGCGAGCTGCCGCCTCCACGTCGGCATCCGGCAAAACGATTACCGGCGATTTGCCGCCTAGCTCCACCGTCACCCGTTTCATGGCCCGGCCGCATTCGGCAGCAATGTCGCGTCCCGTGGCAGTCGAGCCGGTGAAAGAGATCTTGGCGACGCCCGGGTGTGCCACCAGTGCCGCACCAGCTTCCGGACCGGTGCCGGTCACGACGTTGATAAATCCCGCCGGGACCCCGCAGCCAGGCGATAATTCGGCCAGGCGCAGTGCGCTCAGCGAGGTCTGCTCCGCTGGCTTGAGCACCACGGCGCAGCCAGCGGCGAGTGCTGGACCGATCTTGAAGGCCGCGCCCATCAACGGGTAGTTCCATGGAATGATCTGTCCGACGACGCCGACCGGCTCGCGCAGAGTATAGCCGGTCCACTCGCCCGGCTGTGACAGCTCCATCGTCTCACCGGTCAACTTGTTCGCCCAGCCCGCGAAATAGCGCAGGATCGCGGCAGACGCGGGAATGTCGATGCGGGTAGTGTTGGCGATCGGCTTGCCCGCGTCCAGCGTTTCCAGCAACGCGAATTCCTCGCCATGAGCCTCGATCGAACGGGCCAGTGCCAGTAGCGCGTCCTGCCGCTGCGCCGGCAGCCACGAGCGGGTCATGGCGTCACCGGCTGCCGCTACAGCTCGATCCACCGCTTGGACGCCACCCGCCGCGATCGCCCCAACCTCCCTCTCGGTTGCAGGATCCTCTACTGCTAGACACCGGGCTCCACCAGGCTCGGTCCACCATTCACCACCAATGAAGTGAGCGGCCTTGCCGGCGATTTCCGGCAACCGCTCGCGGCCGCCAGGATGGAGAGTGCTGGAATGCTTTGCCACGCCCTGCATCTAACAGGACCAACGGGCCTGCACTTGTCTCTCCGCGAACCGGCGGTTAGCTTCCGGTAAAACAGAACATTGCCGGGACGGGGACATGCTGCAGATCTTCACGACGAAGGCCGCGACGCGCGTGGAGCGCAGCCGACAATGGTGCGAGCGCACTCTTGCGAGCCACATCGAGTTTCGCGACGACCGTGAGGCCTCGATCCGCGGCGGCGAGTTCGGGGCGCTGCGCTTATGCCGGGTTTCGATGGGCCGGCACCTCGTTGCCCAGTCCGGCCCGGTCGGCCAACGCGAGGCACCGGCTCTTAAGGTGCTCTTTCAGGAGGAAGGCACCGTCACTGTCCGGCAGGCAGGACAGGTTCACGAGCTGCGCGCCGGACATTGGTGCGCGCTCCGCAAGGATCTTCCATTCGAGTTGGAGGCGAGCGAGACTGCGCGGCAGCTCGCGATCAGTCTGCCGTGCAGTGAGATCGCCAGACCGGGCCGCCGAGCGGACTGGTGGCGGCAGGGCCGCACGTTCCTGCGCGGGCCCTCGCAGGTGCTGCATGCCTGCGCCTCAGCCTCCGTGCTGACGGCCGCCAATCTCGACGAGGCGCA
The DNA here is from genome assembly GCA_966251025.1 of uncultured Erythrobacteraceae bacterium. Classification (GTDB taxonomy): domain Bacteria; phylum Pseudomonadota; class Alphaproteobacteria; order Sphingomonadales; family Sphingomonadaceae; genus Croceibacterium. Next base: position 10,137 of record CBINJM010000019.1, read on the forward strand.
GCGGCGGGTGATTGCCCGACAGCTCGTGGACCTGCTGCAGATGACGGTGCAGGCCGACGAGGTCGCCCCGCCCCCCGACATCCGCGAAGACCGGCGCCGCGCAATCCTGTCCTTCATTGACCGAAACCTCGATGACGAGGAATTGAGCGTGGTGCGGATTGCCCAGTCCTTCGGCATGTCCACCCGCAGCGTGCACAAGCTGTTTGAAGGTGAGGCCCGCACCGTGGCGCGAGTGATCTGGGAAAAGCGCCTGGAACGCTGCCGGGACGAGATGGTCGATCCATCCCTGGCGGAGCGATCCATCACCGAGATTGCCCATTGCTGGGGATTTAGCGACAGCCAACATTTCAGCCGCGCCTTCAAGCAGCGCTTCGGCCTCGCACCACGCGCATACCGTAACACCTTCGCCGCTCACTGAAGGACAAAGGCGGCGTTTGCGCTGCCAGTCAGACGGGTGCGCTCCCGTGCAATCGGCGGAGGACGGCGCAGCCTTACCCCGCCGAGGCCATGACCCGATCCCAACTTGCCCTTTCGCTGGCGGTGCTCGCCGCGGTCAACGCCTTCGGCTTCATGGACCGGGTGATGATCGCGCTGGTGGCCGAGAAGATCAAGGCCGAGTTCCTCGTTTCCGACTTTCAGGTCGGCTTGCTGGGCGGCACCGCCTTCGCCCTCGTCAACGCTCTGGCAAGCGTGCCGATCGCGCGTCTGGCGGAGCGCTGGAAGCGCACTTACGTAACGGCTGGATTTCTGCTGCTGGCATCCGCCTTCACGGCGCTGGCCGGTGCGACCGTCAGCTTCGTGCAACTGGTCGCCTGCCGCCTCGGCATGGCCGCTGGGAACGCCGCAACCGAGGCGCCGCCGCATTCGATCATCTCCGACATGGTGCCGCCCGAACGACGAGCCTCAGCCATTTCGGTCTTCATGCTGGGTGTGCCAATCGCTTCGCTGCTGGGGTCATTCGGAGGCGGTGCGATCGCGGAGAGCTTCGGCTGGCGCTATACCTTTGCGGTTTTCGGCGTGGCCGGCGGTGTGATCGCGCTGTTGTGCCTGTTCGTGCTGCGCGAGCCAGCGCGCCGTGCGGGGATGGCGAGCGCTGACGCCCGCCCTGCCAGACTCAGCACGGGCGCGGTGCTGCGCATCCTTGCAAAGAGCCCGACCGTGCGCTTCCTGCTGCTCGGCATTTCGTGCATCAGCCTGGGCAGCTTCGGGGTGAACACCTTCTTGCCAGCGTTCTTCGCTCGTGAGCATGGCTTGGACGCGGGGCAAGCGGGGCTGACCTTCGGCATTATCACCGGCGTTGCGTCTCTGATCGGTACGCTGGCGGGCGGTTACGGCAGCGAATACTTGGCCCGCCGCGACCCGCGGTGGCTGGTCGGCGCACCGGCGCTCGGAACGTTGGTCGGGGCGCCGGTGTTCGTTCTCGGGCTCTACAGCCCCGATCTCGCAATTGCCATTCCGGTCATGCTGCTGGGATCCTGCGCCTTCTACACGGTGATGGGTCCGGCGATCGCTACGCTGCACGGCTCGTTGAACAGCTACACCCGTGCAACGGGATCGGCGCTGTTCCTCCTTGCGATGCACCTGATCGGGCAAGGCCTTGGACCGCCGTTGATCGGTATCGTCAGCGACTTCGCCGCCAACACCTTTTATGGCGGCGGCTTTCTCGATTCCTGCGCCGGCGCTGCGGCTCAGGCCTCCGGCTCCGCCTGCGCGCGCGCTTCCGCCCTAGGGCTACGCTTCGCGATCGCCCTGTTCTGCGGCTTCTTCCTGCTAGGCAGTCTGTTCCTCTTCGCCTGCGCCCGCAGCACGCAACGATCGCCGCCAGAGGCTGTGGCTGCGGCCTGATCCGCCAGACACCGCCTCGCGAGGCTGGCGGAGAACGAGGCGAGGTGGCCCCTTAAGGAGCGGCGTAATGATATGGCGCGATCACCGGCTCGGGATAGGCTTCGTATTCCATGGTGGAGGGCCGGTCGGCCTCTAGGCCGTCGATTGACCGCAGAAGCTTCACCCCGCCCCGATGCCAGCCTTGGTCATATTCAGTGTAGATGTTCATGTAGCCGTGGAGCAGCGTGATGCGCCAGCGGCCGTTTTCGAGCCGATACTCGTTCTCGTAGGTAGCCTCGCCCCAACGTGCCTCAGCCCCAAGCGCGCCGACCATCATGAAGCTGCGCCAGCGACCTTTGGCGGTACCCGCCCCGCAGTCGATATGTATGACCGGCTGCAATTGCATGTGGTTGTACAGCACGCCGAAGCCGTAGGGCGGCAGATGATGAAGATATTGGCGCACCCGTTCCCGCCCCACATACACGCCGCGCCCCGCCAGCTCCAGTGTCGCATCTTCCGAGAATAGCAGCGCGGCATCGTCCCACCGCCCCTTGTCAATATAGTAGCCGTACGCAGCCTGAAGGTTGCAGATCTCGACATAATGATCAGCCTTGCTCACCCGATCTTCCAACCGGCTGAGATCCGCGCGCAGCTGCTCGACCATCGCGGCAAGCTGGTCAGAAGTTGGTTCCATCAGGGGCCTTTCTGAAGATGAGAAAGCTGGCCGGGTGCGGGATGCATCCGACGGTATGGCAGCGTTCAACGATGATCGAGCCTTAGCTGGTCTATATGTGTGCCGACTTGCTTGAGCGTGATCGTACAGATGCCAGTGTCGGTCTTGGCATAAGGGGGAACCTCCTCTGGCCGGTTGCGTGAAGCTCACTCCGCTACCGGCGGGCGTCACCTTGCGCGCCATATCGCTTTGCCGGAAGTCATGGGGACGAGCTCTCCTCAGCGATTGGCAACACGCCCGGCATCGGGCAGTCGGGGCTGATGGGCGATGGTTCGCAGCACGATCCCGAAAAGACGCTCACCCTGCCGCATCTGGTGAAATGGGTGGAAATGGTGACGCGGGCTCAGACCGAGAGGGCGATGCGCGGCATGGCCGTCTCAGGCAGCCAGTTGCTCGCGCTGGTGCTGCTCCGTGAGCGCGGGGAAGCGACTTCAGCGGAATTGGCGCGAATGATGCAGATTACCCCCCAGGCGCTTACCAGCCTTCTCCGACCTCTTCGCGATCAAGGCTATCTCACGCGCCGCATCGACGAGGAGCACGCGCGGCGCCTGCCACTGAGCCTCACCGATAAGGGCCAGCGCATTCTCGAACAGGCCCGCAGCCTTTCGCCGGCGATCGAAGACGCGCTGCTTGCCGACTTCAGCGCCGACGAGCGGGTGACACTCAAGCGCCTGCTGGCGCGGCTCGCACGGCAGTTCGACCTCAAGTGACACGGCCATCCTCGCGTTTGTCTTCTATATAAAGAAGGTTTACACTGCTCTCCGGGCCGGAAAGTCAGCCGGCAGGAGAGGATCACATGCCTGCATTCGCCAGCGTTCCGCTAACGCCGCGCTTTGCGGCGGAGATCACCGGTCTTGATACGACCGCACCGCTCGGGCAGGCCGAGCTTGGCGCACTGGTCGAGCTGTTCCACGAGCGGCAGGTGCTGGCGATCCGCTCGCCGGTTCTGACGCCGCGGCAATACGTCACCTTCATCCGCCATTTCGGCGAACCCGACGCATCGGACACCTCCCGCTACCACGAACCAATCGACATCGACGGCTTCAAGGGACTGCGGCTGGTCTCGAACATCGAGGAGAGCGGTCGGAATGTCGGCCAGTTCGGCAGCGATGAGATGGGATGGCATCAGGATCGCTGGACCGATGCCGCGCCCCCGCCCGCGACCGCGCTGCACGGCGTCGAGGTGACGAAGACCGGCGGAAGAACCGGCATCGCCAATCTGTGCGACGCCTACGACGCCCTGCCATCGGCCTTGCGCGAGCGGGTGGAGGGGCGTTCCATCCATTTCCCGCTCAAGGTGAACGATGCCGAAGGTGAATTGAACGAGGCCGATCCCGAGGATGAAAGCCTTTTCCGCAAGGTTCCGCTGGTGCAGCGCCATGCAGTGACCGGCCGCAAGTTCCTGTTCCTCGGCGCCCGCCGCATCCTGTCCTACATCGACACGGCGCCTCGGATCACCGGGCTCTCTCGAGAGGCAAGTGCGGCGCTTCTGGACGAGATCTACGCGCATATTGCCCGGCCGGACTTTGCTTATCTGCACCAGTGGCGTGCCGGCGATATCCTGATCTGGGACAATCTCTGCTGCGCGCACCGGCGCGAGAGCTTCGACCCGGCGGAGCGGAGGTTGCTCTACGGCACGCCGATCGTGCGGTCGGACGTTCTTTGGCAAGCGCCTGCGAAAGCGATGGCCTGACAACCATACGAAGACTCAGCTGCGCTTTTATTCCCGAACAGGAGGACCGATGCCGAGCCAGGAACTGCGCACCCTTGTTGCCGGATTGCGAGAAGGAGGGCCCGACCTTGCGGCGCCTCCGCCCGAAGCGCGCATCGCGTTCGAAGAGTTGCTGGGTTCCATCCCGGTCGCGGAGGATCTGCGGATCGAGGAGAAACGCCTCGGTGATCTCCCTGCGCTCCGCTGCAGCGCGCCGAATGTGGCTGAGGACGGAGCGCTTCTTTATCTGCATGGCGGCGCCTTCGTCATAGGCAGCCCCCGCGGCTATCGCGGCCTTGCTGCCGAGTTGGGGCGAGCGGCCGGCCTTCCCGCTTATGCTCTCGACTACCGGCTTGCGCCGGAGCACCCGTTTCCTGCGGCGGTAGACGATGCTGTAGCCGCTTTTCATGCCCTGCTTGCGGAAAACATCGCGGCTGACCGGATCATTATCGCCGGTGACTCGGCCGGCGGGGGACTGGCGCTCTCCACGATGGTGCGCCTGCGTGACGAGGGGGCGCCACTGCCCTCGGCGGCCGTGCTGATCTCGCCATGGGCAGACCTCGCGCTCGAAGGTACGACGATCAGAAGCAAGGCCGCCGCCGATCCCTCACTGACTGAAGAGGGGCTGCGGGCGATGGCCTCGCTTTACCTAGCGCAAAGCGATGCCAAGCATCCGCTGGCCTCCCCCATTCACGCCGACCTTTCCGGCTTGCCTCCGATGCTCGTCCAGGTCGGCTCGGCGGAGATCCTGCTGGATGACGCGCTGCGCATTGCCGGGAAGGCGGGCGCCGCGGATACACATGTACAGCTGGAGATTTGGCCGGAGGCGCCGCATGTCTGGCACGCCTTCGCCTTCATGCTGCCGGAGGGACGCCAGGCTCTGGCCACGGCCGGCAATTTCATGCGCGGACGGCTGGGAGCGGGAGCATGACGACGCGCCCGCACGACGCGCTGATTGTCGGAGCCGGATTCGCCGGGCTTTACATGCTGCACAAGCTGCGTGAGCAGGGGTTTGAAGCCAAGGTGATCGAAGCCGGCTCCGGCGTCGGCGGGACCTGGTACTGGAACCGTTATCCGGGCGCGCGCTGTGACGTACCCAGCATCGAATATTCGTACTCCTTCTCGCCCGAGCTGGAGCAGGAATGGCGCTGGACGGAACGCTACGCCGCCCAGCCCGAGATTCTCGCCTATCTCGACCATGTCGCGGAGCGGTTCGATCTCAAGCGCGACATCACCTTCGACACCAGGGTCACATCCGCACGCTGGGACGAGGGAGATAATGTCTGGCGAGTGAAGACCGATACGGGCGAGCAGCATGACGCGCGGCACCTGATCCTCGCCACCGGAGCGTTGTCCGCCCCCAAGGCGCCCAATTTGCCGGGGCTCGACCAGTTTGGCGGGACGATCCTGCATACCGCCAAGTGGGATGAGGCGATCGATCTTGAGGGAAAGAATGTCGCGCTGTTCGGCACCGGCTCCTCGGGCATCCAGGTCATGCCGCAGCTGGCGGAGGTCGCGCAGCACCTCACCGTCTTCCAGCGAACACCCAATTTCGCAGTGCCGGCCGGCAACCGCCCGCTTTCGGACGAAGAGTGGCAGGAGAGCCGCAAGACGCTGGCCGAGAGACGTGCGGCAGCACGGCAGGGATTCCTCGGATTCTTCGACAATCCTCGGCCGGGCAGTGCAAAGGCCGCCACTCGCGAGGAGCGGGAGTGGCGATTCGCGGAGCAATGGCAGGCGGGGACGGCAGGTTTGCTGCTGTCCTATGAGGATCTGCTGGTGGACGAACAATCCAACGCGCATGCGGCCGAATTCGCACGCCAACGGATTGCAGAACTGGTGATAGACGCGGAGAAGGTCCGCAAGATGACGCCACACGGCTACCCGCTCGGGGCCCGGCGACTTTGCTCCGAGATCGGCTTCTACCGGAGCATGAACCGCGACAATGTCACGCTGGTCGATGTGCGGGAAGAACCGGTCAGGCAGGTCACCGCCGATGCTGTCGTCACATCCGAGAGGGTCTATCCGGTGGATGTGATTGTCTTCGCCACCGGCTTCGACGCCTGTGTCGGCGCGATCAAGGCCATCGACATCCGTGGGCGACACGGCGCCTCCATCGCAGAGGAGTGGGCGGATGGGCCGCATTCCTATCTCGGTCTCGCCATTCCCGGCTTCCCGAACATGTTCACCATCACGGGTCCGGGCAGCCCCTCTGTCCTCTCCAACGTGGTGGTCTCGATCGAGCAGCATGTCGAATGGATCGCGGGATGTCTGGCAGACCTGCGCCGCCGTGGCATTGACACGATCGAAGCAACGCCGGAGGCGGAGAGCGCCTGGATGGAGCATGTGCACGAGGTGGCGCACCAGACGCTCTTCCCACGAGCAAACAGCTGGTATCACGGTCGCACGCGCGACGGACGCCAGGTCTTCATGCCCTATGTCGGCGGCTGCGGACCCTACCGGCAGAAGTGCGATGAGGTCGCCGCGGCGGGTTTCGCAGGCTTCAGACTTGCAGAGGCTGGATGACGCGGTGACTTGGCATCGTCGGGGAGAATCGGCCCCGGCAGCGGCTGATTGCGGAGCCAGGATCGCCTATCTTATTCTTCGCCGGCGTTGCTGTCAGCCGCGACAGAACCCGGCTCTACGCGCTGAAAGACCGACCGTCGCCGCACAAATCGGAACGTCTGCGAAGATACTCACGGTGATCTCGGACTTTCGTACTACTGCCGGCGCCCCGGCTCTTCAGGGTAGAAAATCTTCGAAGCAGACGCAGTCAATCGGCCCCCTTCTTTAGCTCGCCAACAATGTGTCGCGAAGCCTCCGCTCTTCAAGAATCGTTCTTCTCCACTGATGCCATCACTGAGGCACGCACCTTGCCAAGCAGCTCGATAAGCTTGGCTCGCTCCTCGTCCGTAAGCTGGCTGCCGATCTTTCGACTATGCGCCTCGCTCATTTGCATGACCTCGACGTAGCGTGCTTGACCGGCCGGAGTCAGCGACAGCGATAGTCGGCGGCGGTCAGCCGGGTTGACCTTCCGCTCAATCAGCTTTTCTTCCTCAAGCAGTCGCATGATCAGGACGATGTTCGGCATGTCGATCACAAGAGCTTGAGCAATCTGGCTGGGCGACACGCCCGGATTGTTGCCCACCAGAAGCAGCGTCGAGATGTACCCCGACGGCTTCCGGCTGCCCTTCGTCCTGCGCGAGGAACGCAAGTCCGCCCAGATGGCCCGACGGGTGATGTGGATCTGGAAACCAATATCCTCGCCCAAGGGCCCCATGTCCAGCCGCAGGTCCTCCGCCACCGCTGACGTGTCGCTGCGAAGTTTCGCGGAACTCATCCCATTATGCAAAGCCACGCCGATTGCGCTTGTCAACAATCCATCCGTTATGTTTTATAGTTATAAAATCGAATCATTGGGAGAAAGATGTGTCTGGCAGGGTGGCACTCCACTCGCGTACTCCGCGGCCGAGTACCGTAGCTCTCGTGGTTTCGCTGCTCCTCGCCGGCTCGGCCATTGCGGCGAACGGACAGGTGGGCGAGCAGCAGGCGCCCGGCGCGGTCGGCGATGTGGCTGGTCACGTTCCCGATCAGGCAGAGCAGGTTGCACACGTTCCGGTGTCCCCCTCCTCGTCGCCCGCCGCGCGAGACTGGTGGTCCCCAGGTGAAGGCCGGATCTTCCCCGAATGGGTCGAGTATCCCAACGAGTCCGGCCGACTGGGCGTGCTGAACGCGGAGGGGGCATTCGAGACGAAGGGACACGCGTTCTTCGAACCGGTGGGTGAGAATGGCCGTGCCTGCGTCAGCTGTCACCAGCCGGCCGACGGCATGAGCCTGTCTCTTCAATCGATCCGGGAGCGCTGGGAAGCGACGCAGGGCAAGGACCCGATCTTCGCACCGATCGACGGCATGAATTGCCCGAACCTGCCTGCCGGCGATCCTGCGTCGCACTCCATCCTGCTCAAGCGCGGGCTGTTCCGCATCTTCCTGCCCTGGCCGCCCAAGGCCGCGGACGGCAGTCCGATCGATCCTGAGTTCACGATCGAGGTCGTGCGCGATCCAGGCGGATGCAACACCGATCCGGAATACGGGCTCAACAGCCCTAACCCGATGATCTCGATCTATCGCCGTCCTCGCGTGGCGGCGAACCTCGAATATGTCGTCCAGCAGCGCTTCGGCGTCAGCCCCTTTGTCGGCAAGACGGGCGAGCCAGCCGCGCGCGACCCCGAGACTGGCCGCCCACTCAACCAGAACATGATGGCGGACGCCCGTCAGGCGACCCTGCGCACCCAGGCGGTGGAGGCGGGCGTCACGCACCTCCAGATGCTGGAGAAGCTGACCGACGCTCAACTCCAGCAGATCGAAGCATTCGAGCGCCAGATCTATGCCGCGCAGGTCGAACGCACCGGCGCCGGCTCTCTGGTGGAGGAAGGCGGAGCCAAGGCGTTCGGCCCTCGCAATCTGCTGGCCGGAGACAAGGGCGTCCTGGGCAACAACATCACGCGCTGGGTCTTCCCGATGGGCGATGTGTGGAAAGCCCCCGCACAGGGCTCCACTCCGGAGCAGATCGCCATGCGGGAATCCATTCGTCGGGGGCAGGAGATTTTCCACTTCCGCACCTTCTGGATCAAGGATTCCATGCACCTGAATACGGTGGGCCTCGGCAACCCCACCAAGCGGACCTGTGCCACCTGCCACGGGATGCACATGACCGGCCTCGATTCCGCCAACGGCTGGATGGACATCGGCACCACCAATCTTCCCTGGGCGCTGGAAACACCGCGGAACCCATGGACGGAGGAGCAGGAGCTGATGCCGCTGTTCAAGGTGACCTGCAAAGCCAACGTGCCGCCACATCCCTACCTTGGGCGGGTGATCTACACGCAAGATCCAGGCCGCGCGCTGATCTCCGGCAAGTGCAATGATGTGGGCACGATCGTCATGCAGCAGTTCCGCGGGCTGGCTGCGCGGGCACCGTATTTCTCCAACGGATCGGCCGAGAGCATCCCGGAACTGATCAACTTCTACGACAGGCGGTACAACATCCAGCTGCGGGACAGCGAACGCCGCGATCTCGCGAACTTCCTCAGCAGCCTGTGAAGGGAATGGTCATGAAGTCGATCTCGCTCGCCGCCCTCGCCCTCACCCTTGGCTATTCTCAGGTTGCCGCAGCCAAGGACGTGGCGTTCATTTCCTGCCCTATCGTGCGGGACACAAGTTCGGTGCCCTGCTGGCTCTCCGAGTATGAGGGACAGCTTTATTACATGGGCATTCAGACCGACGTCTCGGCAGATTTCAACCCACCATCGCTCGGACATAAGGTTCTGGTCGAAGGCACTGTCAGCCCTGACCAGGAGGTCTGCGGAGGCAAGGTGCTCAACCCGGTGAAAGTCTCTGTCATGCCGGAGCTCTCGCCCGAATGTAACACCATGCTGACGGCGGAGGCGCGGTACGAACTGCCGTTCGAAGCCCCCCGCCCGCCTGGCCCGAGCATGGGGCAACTTGCTTTCACGCCGCCGCCGCCGCCCTCTCTGCCGGAGGCGCCCTACCCTGAGAAGACCTTCACGATCGAATACGACTTCGATGGCAAGGTGAACTTCCAGTCGCCGCGCGCGCTGCAGCCGATCCTGCAATATGCCAATCACGTCGCTGCCAGTCGGATAGAGATCACCGGCTACCGTGCCGCCGTCCGCCTCTCCAATGGAGAAGTGGTGCAGGAGCGAGCAGACATCGCACAGGTACGTGCCGATCAGATTGCCGAGCTGCTCCAGGGCGCGGGCCTCGATCAACCTGAATATGTCGTCCGGGCCTCAGCGGAGCCGCAGGCCGGCGGTCCGGAGCAGCGTAAAGTCACAGTCCGCATCTTACCCGGATAATAATCGGGCGAGCGCCCAAGAACGTACTGAGGGGAGGTAACATGATCAGGCTCGTATCGCGCGTTTCGCGCAGCGCTGTCTCGTGCCCGGCAATCGCGGTGGTGCTGCTCGTCGGGGCATTGCCACAGGCGGTGCACGCCCAGGACAGTCAGCAGCCGAATGCCACCCCAGCTGCCGGAGTCAGAACGGCTCAAAACAGCGTCACGAGCGATCAAATCGTCGTGACCGGCTCCCGAGTGCGCAGCAGCGGCTTCACGGCGCCGACCCCACTGACGGTGCTCGGCGAGGAGCAGATCGAGGCGGTCACGCCCACGCAGGTGTCGGATATTCTCGCCCTCGTGCCGAGTTTCCGCACGACCGGGCAGCCGGCCTCCGCCACAACCTATGCAGACCTGAGAGGCATTGGCGCGCAACGGACACTGGTTCTGGTTGACGGCCGCCGCCACGTTCCAACGTTCTCGGACGGCACCGTGGATCTGGGCGTGATCCCCACCATCCTGGTGGCGCGTACAGAAGTAGTTACCGGCGGCGCATCCGCCTCGTGGGGTTCCGACGCGGTAGCTGGCGTGATCAACCTCATCCTCAAGTCCGATCTGAACGGCATCGAGGGCACAGTTCAGTCAGGCGTCTCCAAATATGGTGACGGCGCTAACGTACTGGCCTCGCTCGCCGCCGGGACGAACTTCGCCGGGGGACGCGGCCACATCCTCATCGGCGGTGAATATTCGCGAGACAAGGGCATTCGTGGCCTGCAGTACCCGAACTATTCTCGCCCTTGGTCCGGACGGGGGTCAGTCGGCAACTCGGCATTCGCCACCAATGGGTTGCCGGGGACGATCTACGATGAGGACGTGCGCCGCGCTGATGTATCAAAGGGCGGGCTGATCACCAGCGGTCCGTTGCGAGGCCTCGATTTCGGCCCGGGCGGAACAACCTCGCAGTTTGGCTACGGCCAGGTGTTCGGCAACAACATGATCGGTGGAACCGACAATTTCGGCGATGCTCCCACGCCCGGTGGCGACCTCAAGTTTCCCTTCGAGCGCTACTCGATCATGGGCCGAGCATCGTTCGACATCACGGACGGGCTGGAGATCTTCGCAGAAGGTACCTTCGCGTCGGTCATCTCCACCGGATTGGCACAACCGGCGCGCAACAACGGCGCGGTGAGCGGAAATCCCACCTGCACCGCCACCACATTGGTGTCTGCGCTTGGGTCCATCCAAGTGCCGATCACCAACCCGTTCCTGCCCGCAGCAGTGCAGGATCAGATGCGAAATGCCGGGATCACCTGCTTCAACATGGGCCGTGTTTTCCAGGATCCCGGAATGGGCGAATTCAGGGTGCGGGACGGCTCTCCCGCGATCTATCGCGGTGTTGTCGGCGCGCAGGGGGACCTGGGCGGAAGCTGGCGGTGGGATGCCTATTTTCAGTACGGCCACAATCGCTTCGAGCAGCGGCGGATCGGCAACGTGAACGTGGCCGCATTTCGCCGTGCAATCGACGCGGTGGAGGCGGGTGGCCAGATCGTCTGCCGCGTCAATGCTGATGCCAATCCTGCCAATGACGATCCGTCATGCCGTCCCTTCAACCTGTTCGGGATGGGGTCGCCCTCAGCCGAGGCCATCGATTATGTCACCGGCACATCCGCCTTTGACATGGTCACGAAGCAGCAGGTCGCAGCCGCAAACCTCAACGGCGACCTCTTCAACGGCTGGGCAGGGCCGATCAGTGCCGCCTTCGGCGCCGAATACCGGAAGGAGGAGATCGACGCAGTGGCCGACCCGATCTCCGAAGCGAACGGCTGGCATTCGTCGAACCGCAAGGCGATCGTCGGCTCCTACAACGTGAAGGAAGTGTATGGCGAACTTGCCATTCCGCTGCTTCGCGATGCGCCATTCGCGCAGGCACTCGATCTCAACCTGGCGGGCCGCTACACGGACTACAGCTCCTCAGGCAGCGTGGAGACGTGGAAAGTCGGCGCCACCTGGGACCTGACCGATGCACTCCGACTGCGCGCCACCCGTTCTCGCGATATTCGCGCGGGCAATTTGGGCGAGCTGTTCACGCCCACCGCCGTCCTGGTGACGAACGTGCGTGATCCGCGAACCTCCGCCGTGATACCGGTGCCGGTCACGCGCCAGGGCAATCGCGAACTCGCACCGGAAAAGGCAGACACCTTTACCGCCGGCGTCGTCGTTCAGCCGGAGTGGCTTGGCGGATTACGGCTGTCGGCGGATTATTACGATATCACCATCAAGGGGCAGATCGGCACCCTCGCGGCGGACGACGTGCTTCGCCAATGCTTCCTGTCGAACAACCAGACCTTCTGTAATGCCATAACACTGGGGCCCAGCGACCAGGTGACCGGCATCGTGGTTCAGTTCGAGAACCTCGACAAGTTCGAGACGCGCGGGCTGGACTTCGAAGCCTCCTACACCACCCCACTGCGGCTGTTCGGCCCCGGCGACCTGCAGATCCGCGCGCTCGCCAATCACGTGATCAAACAGCAGACCACCGCAGCTGCCAATGGCCTGGTCGATCGTACGGTGGGCGAGTTTAACACGCCCAAGTGGACGGTCTTCGGCACAATCGCATACAACACCGAACGATTTGGCTCGACCCTCGATTTGCGCTGGTACGCCGGCGGCAGGATCAACAACGACCTCGTCGAGGGAGAAATCTCGCGGGACGGCGTCAACATCAACGATGTGAAGCCCGCCCTGTTCACCAACCTGACGTTCAAGTACGACGTGTCGCCGGCGGGTAACGAAAGCGTCGAGGCGTTCGTCCGCATCTCCAACCTGTTCAACAGATGGCCCCCCTTCCCCGTTACCGGCGAAGGGCGCACCCTGTATGACCCGACGGGTCGCGCCTATCGAGTGGGCGTTCGTTTCAAGCTTTAGGAGAAGAATCGCGGGCGGGGGCTCTATCGTCCTCGCCCGCCTTGGTCGTTCAGCGCAAGATGCAGGTGGTGATGATCCACGCCCTCTTGCCGGAAGCGCACGCCGCGCTCCGGCACCCCCTCTACCGAACGCGCTGAACGCGCACAGCTCGCTGTCCGTCAAAGCGCATGCGATAGCCGCCGAGGGAGCCGCGCTCGATTTCGACTTGAGAGCCGCGAACTGGTGGACGGTAGCTGATCGGCACGTCCTCGGCGAATTCCCACTGAGCGCCGTCTTGCAGGGTAAGGAGGTACGCGCCCGGTCGCCTCTCAACCACTTCGGCTACGATAGCCTGGGCCGCTGCGGCTGGCGGAGTTGGCGAGACTCGCGATGCAGGGGCGTTCCTTGGCGGGACGTCGGCCGCCCCGGCCACGCTCGCTGCTGAAGGAGCCGACCGGGGCGGAGGCGAAGGCTCGCTCCCCCTACGGACTTCAGCCTCGCGGGTCGGCCCAATCGGCACAGTTTCGCGCTGCGAGCTTGCGGCCTGGGGTGGCACTTGGGGCGCGACTGTCTGGGCGAGAGGACGAATGTTATTGTCGTAGCAGGCGACGCGAGCCGCAACGTCGTTGATCTTCGAGCACTCGATCAGGATGTCGAGCACAGCGTCCCGGTTCCCCTGCGCGATTGCTAGGGTTGGCAGCGCGCCAATTAGCCCGGCACCCGCCGCGAGGAGTACGGCCCGACGTACCCTGATCGACATGGACGTTCCTTCTCGTTTGTTCACAGCTTGATGGCCGCAGCAGGGCCGTCAGCATAGCTGCTCGCCTTAGAGCTCCAGCAGCAATCAAAAGCAGGCAGCGTGGGAAGGCCCCGCCGGAGCAAGGCCTTCCCCGTGTATCACTCGCGCCGGATATCCCCCGCATCCGGAGCGACCGAACTTACCTGGACTTGCCGCCTGACATCGATGCTGCTCCTCGGCCCCAGTCCGCCGGGGCCGCCCTGCGCCTCGCTATTCCCGACTACGAGCTTCACCCAGAGCGTATCGCCATCCTTGTAATAGGACGTGTCGTTGGCCTGGCGCAGCGCCTCGAGGCTGCTCTGCGCAGTGCCCGCAGCGGGGGCGCTGAAGCCCGGCAGTTCGAAGATGACCCAGGAACCCGGGTCCATCTCCCGCAAGGCGAGGGAGACAGCGTCACGCGCCGTTTCGACCTTGACCTCAGATCCGCTACGGATCGTGGTCTCGCCCGCATAGTCCATCTTCCGGCCATTGCGGCTGAGGACCACTGGCTCAGGCGCGGGGCGAGGGCCAAAGGCACCGGGGCCACCCGGACCGCCCGGGCCCGCCGGAGCACCTGCGCCACCCGGGCCACCTGGACCACGGGGCGCCGCTGCACCACCAGCGGGAGGAGCCGCGCGACCGGCACCGGCGCCGGGGGCACCTACACCAAAGGCGGCCAGCCCGCCCGGACCACCGGGTCCACCGGGTCCGCCCACCGGGCCGACGCTGACGCGGCCGAAGTCGCCCTGGCACACCGCTGCGTTCCACTGCGGCTTGATGTCGCAAGCCTCTTCGTCAGACGCGATTCCGTTGTCGAGAACGACATAGGAGTTCGGAATGCCGCCCACCGAGCCGTCATTGTCCCGGAACACCGCTCCACTCCAGCCCGAACGGCTGCCGAAGTCGGACGACCACTTGCGCTCGATGGGTGGGAAGTAGACCGGCTTCGCGTTCTCGAACGTCAGGCCTTCCACCGAGTTCTCGGTGCTGATCCCGAAGCTGGTGTACATGAGGTAAGAAATCGCGCCCGCCTTGCGCGTGTCATTGTCCACGAAGTTGCGGAACGTGACGTTCTCCACTTCCTGGCGGAAATCGTAATACTCATACCCACGGATCGGGTAATCCGCGTTTTCCTGCGGAAGACTGCGGCCGTAAGCGATTTCCTGCGGCGTCCTCGGGTTGCCGATATTGTCGCTCTCTCCCACGAAGATTGAGTCTACGACCTTCGATGAGAAGGCGGGCGAGGCAAGGTCGCCCGCCGCGTGCGTGAAGCCGATGGCGTTGTCCGCAAGCTTCAGGTTCTTGAACAGGTGCATCTTGCCGCGGCCCCAGATGGCGCCATGACGGTTCTTGTAGCCGGTATAATCCTCGAACACCGATTCCAGACGCTCGCTGTTCGGGTCCGTCGGATCGACGCGAGCGGTGTGATAGTTGCTGCCGACGACGCTGAAGGTGAGATCGGGATTCTGGCCGCGATCGAACATCATGCCGTCGAAGTTTGAATGGGCAACGTTGCCCCTGAACTCGCCCACCGGAGTCCGGCGAGGCCAGGTATTCAGACCGCGCTCCGTGTTCAGGAACTCGCCCACCGGATGCTCCGACAGAGCGAACCAGAACCCGATCTGGTCCGAACCCGCGGCCACGTTATCGACAAAGTGGTTGTTCGGATTGGTGATCCAGAAGGTAGAAACCGTATTGTCTGACGGGATCAGGACGTGCTCGGAAGCCTGCCCTGCTGCCGCCATTCCCGGGGGCGATCCACCGGGCGCGAGATTCGTCGGCACACAATCCAGCGTCGGGTGACACTTGGTCTGGATGCCGAGGTTACGAACGAAGCGGTTGCCCGTCTCGACCCCGTCCTCGATGAAGAAGCAATGGCCTACCGTGTTGAAGGTGACGTTGTTCTCCACCAGCACGTTGTTGGTGCCATGCACCGTCACGCAGCGGCTGTACGTATCCCGGATGGCGGAGTTCTTGATGTACTGCCCATCTCCCTCGCCCACCAGGTGCCAGTGGATTGGGTAGCGGGCGAGTGTCAGGTGCTGGCCCATGCGGCTCAGCTCGATGCCGGAAATCTGCACCTTGCTGCCCGGCATCGCCATGATGTGGCCGCCGAAATAGTTCTGGTCGGCATCTTCCGAGGCTTGGATACGAATGTTGCGCGTCAGGAGACCGACTTCGCCGCGTTGGTCCACGCCGAAGGTGATCTCGCCAAAGTGCATGTATTCGAGAGGCTGGGCAAAGGTGATCACATTGCCGTTGATCGCGGTGATGGTGCGCCTTTCCGCCTGCCGTGGATTGAAGTCGGTTGAGGCGAGAACGATCTCGTCGCCCACTCGCCAGCCCCTGGCATCGAGCACCTCGATGCGGCTGGTGCCAGCCTCGGCGGTCTTCGCCAGCTTGCTCCAGGTGTGCTCGCGATCACCATGCAGGCTGAGCGTCCCGCGCATCAGCATGATGCCGCGATCACCCATCGTGTTGATGTTCTCGCCCGGCACCGTGTCGGTCAGCGTGATCGAGGCCTTGCGCGTGTGCGGCTTGGCCTCGGTGCCGATCTGGAGCTCGCCACCACGCAGGTAGATCCAGTCCGTCGCAAGCTCGAGATCGCGATCGTTCGAGAAGCTGAGCTTGCCGTCGATCGTCAGGCTGCGCAGCGCCGGTGGGCTGACGTCCAGGACGACCTCCGTGTCACGTGGGATGGTGACCGCCTCCCCCGCGCTCGGAACCTTGCCGTTCGGCCAAGCGGCCGGGTCCGACCAGCGCACCGTCTTCAGCGCAGCGGGCCGCGCCTGCGCCGGCACGTCGACAGCCGCATGAGCGTGGCTCTCCTGGGCAGCGACAGACCCCGCACTAAGCACAAGCGTCGCAGGTAAAAGCGAAGCAAAAAGGAACAAGTGGGTATGCTTTCGCATGTTGCATCCTCCACCGGGATCTTGTCCCGGAACCCTGTTTAGAAATTTATCAGAAGCTTACGGTGGCACCAAACGAGAAGCGCCGGCCGAGCGTGTCATGAAACAGGCTGAAACTTCCGCCAGGCAGCTGTCCGAGCGACCGATCGATATCGACGTCGACGTTCGTCAGCGGCGGAGCCTTGTTGAACAGGTTGTCGATGCCGAACCGCAGGCGCACTGCTTCGTTAAGTTCGTAGCTCGAGTTCAGGTGGAACAAATTGTAGGCGGGAAGTCCGCTTTGGTCCGATCCCGCCGGGGCGAGCCCGTTAAGGAACAGCGCCTCGTTGCCGTCCTCCGTCTTCGGAAGGTGCTGCCACTGCAGCGACACGCTTGCCGGACCGACACTGTAGCCCAGAACACCGAACAGCTTGTACTCGAAGGATGAGCCCGAGCTCACACCCAGAGCGCCCGTTCCGGTGGTGCCAACATAATCAATCAGAGGCTGGCCGTCGAAGGCCCGGATCTTGAAATCGATCATGTAGTTGGCGTTGAGGTTCGCGAACAGCCGGCCCGGTCCCACGTTCGTGCTCCAGCTCACGTTGGCATCGATGCCCGACAGCTTCACGAGGCCTTCATTGCCGTAGGTGCCGACCACGTCCGCAGTGTTGAACTGCCCGAACCAGTTGTTCACACCGTTGCTGGGGTTTCGGAAGACGCCCGCGCAGGTCGACGCCGGATTGTTGAGCGCAGCCTGTGCCCGCGCCCGCACCTCAGGATTGTTGAGGCTTGCAGCATCCGTGGCACCCGCCGCAACCCCTTCGGCCGCCGGGTTGTAGTTCGGGCTGACGCAACGCAGCAGCTGCGCGCCTGCTCCGACTACCGAGATCGGATCCTTGATGGTGATGTTGAAGTAGTCGACCGTCAGGTTGAGGCTCGACAGCGGGCCGCTGTCGACAGGTGAACGGATCACCGCGCCGACCGTCCAAGTATCCGCCTTTTCGGGTCGCAACCGCGCAGCGTTGGGATTGTAGTCGCGCAGGTATACCGCGTTGCCAACCCGGGGAGCGTTGGAGAAGCCGCCGCCACCCGCTGCTTGCCGCAGGGTTGCGTCGGCCGGGTTGTAGTAGCTGTTGACGTTCGGCGTTCCATCCGGGTTGACGATCGGTGCGTACACGCCGTTGTTGTCACGCGCCATCAGCTCCAGACACATCGCCTGCACGTCCAGCGCATTCGTCGTATTGGTGCTCGGGTTCGCCGAGAAGATGTTGTTGTGGCGGGTGGAGCAGATGTCGCCAACTGGGTCGATCGAGACACCGACCTGGCGTTCGAGCATCTGTTCAGCGATGTTCGGCGTGCGCTCAGCCCGGTTGAAGCCGCCGCGCAGCCGCAGCCATGGGGTGACCTCCCAGTCGCCCAGGATCTTGTAGGTATAGCTGGTGCCGCCGGGGCTGTAGTTCGACATGCGCCCGCCCACCTCGAGGTTGAACCTCTCGACCAACGGCAGGTCAGCCAGCAGCGGGATCAGCAGCTCGCCATAAACCTCTTTGGCGTCGATCCCGGTATTCTCCATGATCGTGTTGGGAGGGCCGCCGATGATGGAGTCCAGGAACTCCCGCCCGGCAGAGGCTGAGCCTTCCGGAAGGAATTCGTAGCGGGACTCGCGGTAGCTGGCGCCGAGCGCAAAGCGCAGCTCATCGCCGGTCCAGGGGATGGTGAACGCTCCGCCCTGAAGGTTCGCTTCCACAATGGTTTGCCGCGAGGTGCCGATGCTGGTGTTGTCCTCAGCGATCGCCTGGCGGCAATCGTCGGAGATGCCCTGATACCCGCCAAAGAAGTTCAACCCGGTCGTGCAGCTTCCGGTCGTGGCACCGGCACCGTTGCCATAAGGGTTGCCGGTGTACCTGAAGTTCTGACCCATGTTCGGTGCTGTAACGACAGCGCGAAGGCGTTGCAGCGAGTAATAGCCGGTCTGGCGGCTGATCGTGCGCGCAATGCCGTGGTTTACGAAGGCTTCCCAAGTCCAGTCGGTCCCTGGGACTGAACCTTCCAGGCCCGCCACTAACGTATAGGTCGTCACGTCTTGGAAGCTCTGGCGCGGGTTCGGCAGCATGCCGGCCAGGGCGACGCGGCCATTCGGGTTTGGACGCGCATTGAGAAGCGCTTCGATACTGTCGGGCACCACGGCCTGGAAGGCTTCAGTGTTGGTGCAGCCGGTCGGATTGTAGCCGGGGTCACCCGGCGTGGCACAGGGCAGGATGCCGCGATAGATGTTAATGAAGGCCGGATTGGGCGCGAAGGTGGTGACGATCTGGCCATTCACCACGCTCTGTGTCGGGATCACTGCGGAGGGGACGGACGGGTTCTGGTAGCTGACCGCCTGCGGATTGGCGCCCGGCACGGTGCCGGTATACTTGCCGCTGCCCCACGGAATGAACATGTCCGATGCGGCGCTCGGCTCAAGCCGGGTATAGGTGGTGCTATTGCTGTACAGGCCCTGCGCGAATATGCCGACCCAGTCGTTCACCTCGTAGTTGAGGCGCGCAAGGAAGTTGTAGCGATCGGACGGGACGACCTGGGTGGTATTGGTGCTCATCCCGTACAGCGTGCCTGCCGAGGTGGTCTTCCAGACGACGCCGTTCTGTTCGTCGACAGCCCTCCACGGCTTGAAGAAGGCAACCGATCCGCGCGCGTCATAATTGGCGTTGGTGAAGCTCGATGGGCTGAACAGCGTGCCATCTTCGTTGAGATACACAGCCGTGGTGTTGTTCGGCACGCCGGGTGTTGCGCCCGGGAACATGTTGGACAGCACGCACCCGCGGGGCTGGAACTCACAGCCGGAGCCCGGCACCGCGAGTGGCACGCCGGTAGCGGGGTTGATCTGGTTGGCGGTGAGACCGATGCCCGTGACGCCGGGGCGAGCCACGCCCAGCAGCACGCCAGAGCCGCCTGTGTTCTCCGGATCAGCCCAATAATCGCGGTAGAACGGGTTGTCCCGTTGGTAGAGCGTTTCGCGGGTGTTGACCGACATCGCGAGGCTGACATTGCCGCGCCCATCGGCGAAGTTGGCGCCGCCGATGCCCGAAATCTGATATTCGAAGCCCTTCCCTTCCTGGTTGATGCCCATCTGGGCGTCCAGTTCGACCCCTTGGAAGTTCCGCTTCAGGATGAAGTTCGTAACACCCGCGATTGCATCCGCGCCGTAAGTGGCGGAGGCGCCGCCAGAGATGATCTCGACCCGCTCCAGAGCAGCCGAGGGGATGGTGGACACGTCGACAGTACCGTTGGCGTTGCCCGGCGTGCCACGACGCCCGTCGATCAGCACGAGGGTGCGGTTGGCGCCAACTCCGCGCAGCGACACCGTCGCGGCGCCAGGCGTGCTGGTGGCGCTGGGCTGGATACTGGTACCCGCTGCAAGCGGGCCGGTGGTGCCGCTGGCGGTGTTGAGAGTCGTTGATGACTGCGAAACGACGAATTGCGGCAGCCTGTTCAGCTGCTCTTCGACCGCGGCAGTCGAGGACTGCTTGAGAAAGGTTTCGTCAACCGTGAGAATCGGGCTGTTTGCCTCATAATCCTGACGCGCGATGCGCGATCCTGTGACGATGATGCTGTTGCCCCCCGTGGCAGGCACGGCAGAAGAAGATCCAATCGTTCCCGCAGCGGCACATGCGGGATCAAGCGGATTGGCCTCACAATCCTGCGCGGCCTGACCTTGAGCTTGCGCGGAAGCCGGAGCGGCCGATGCAATCGTTCCGGCAACGCCGGCGAGCAACAGAGCCTTGTAGACCTCGAACCTGTTCATGCTTTTCACTTTGTGCCCCCTTCACAAAAGCGCGGACGGCAAGGCTGCCGTCGCAATGACAAGTGCTCGCCGGACACGGAGCAGCACCGCACGACCCACACGGGCCGGTCCAGCGGCTGCAAACCGCTTCAGCGAGTGGCGAAGAGACTTTTGTGAGGACGAAGACAGCTCTGCCCCGACGGGACGCAAATCCCCCCTGGGCACCAGCTAGTGCTAGGCCCACTCGACACCCTCCCCCAGTGGCTCACTTCGGATTCGGCGAGCTCCCGATCTATTTATACAAAGGTATAATTATGGGCAATAACCATTACACTTGCACATCGTCTGATGGCGATCCATCCTCGCCCCGCATGGAAAATGATGCTGCAGTTCCGGACCCGCTCGCCGCCGTTCGGAACCGTGCCCCCGCTCTGTCAGGAAGCGGAATCGACTACGGGCTGCTGCCTGAACTCACCGGCTTTTCCGTGAAGTTGACCTGGGTCCTCGCCCATGGGCTGGTTACCCGCGAGCTCAAGGATTCCGGTGTTACCCCGCTCCGTTTCTCGATGCTGGAGGTTGTCGGACAGAATCCGGGTCTACAGCAGATGCAACTGGCGGAGGCGCTCGCGTTGACCCGCCCTGCCACCACGCTCACGCTGGACTTCTGGGAGGATCGCAGGTGCATCGAGCGGCGGAAGCTGCCCGAGGACCGCCGCTCGTTCGGCGTGTACGCCACCGACGCGGGTATGGAGGAGCTGGCCTGGATGCGCGAAGTCATCGCAAAGGCAGACGCAGCACTGACCTCTCAACTAACGGAAGCCGAGACGAAGGAATTTCGCCGGCTTATGAAGAAGATCCACCTGTAGGGTCGCCGAAACACTCACATTCAGGCGCTGGGGGCCACGAAGAGCCATGGGCGCCAAGATCAACGTGAAGCTCTGACATGGAATTCAGGCCTGACCGGAGGGAGAGACTGAATTGCCAGACAATCGCGACGCAGCCGTGGCGGACCCACGCACGATCATCAACGAGGGTCCGATGTCGTCCTTCCAATGGACGGTCGTCGCGATCACGGTTGGCCTCAACGCGCTGGACGGGTTCGACGTCCTGTCGATCAGCTTCGCCTCTCCGGGAATCACGCAGGAATGGGGGATCGACCGCGCAGCTCTTGGAATCGTGTTGTCGATGGAACTCGTCGGCATGGCGGTAGGCTCACTGCTCCTCGGCGGAGTTGCCGACCGCCTCGGGCGCAGGCGCACGATCCTGGGCTGCCTGGTGGTCATGACCGTCGGCATGTTCCTTGCCGCGACGGCCTCCAATGTCGTCACCCTCTCCATCTGACGGGTGCTGACTGGGCTTGGGATCGGCGGAAT
Organism: uncultured Erythrobacteraceae bacterium; assembly: GCA_966251025.1. Taxonomy (GTDB): domain Bacteria; phylum Pseudomonadota; class Alphaproteobacteria; order Sphingomonadales; family Sphingomonadaceae; genus Croceibacterium. The sequence continues at coordinate 31,983 of CBINJM010000019.1, forward strand.
GCTTGCGGCCACCAACGCCGCGGTTGCAGAAGCTTCCAATGCTCGCTGGCGCAGCTTCTGCGTTGTCTTGATGGCGGCAGGCTATCCCGTCGGCGCCGTCGCCGGGGGTTCAATCGCAAGCCAGCTGCTCGCGGTGTACGACTGGCGCAGCGTGTTCATCTTCGGCGCCTGCGTAACGGCATTGTTCATCCCGCTCGTCCTGTGGCGAGCGCCGGAATCGATCCCGTTCGAGACCTACCGGCGTGGACTCGGCCTGCCCCGCCGCAGCGGGGCCGAAGCACCACTCGCCGCAGCATGAGCGCTGGGATGCGGAGGGGCCGGATTTCCGGGTGAGATGCAATTCGGTTGCTGCGTGGATGCAGTCGGGTTGCAATCTCGTTCCGAGCGCGGTGCAAGCTGGTTATGCCCGCCTGCAAAACACCTCCCGCTCACCGGTGAACCAGCACCAGTGAGCGAGAATTAAGTTACTGGGAGTGCAGGATAATCACTCCTGCCAACCTTCCGGAATGCCCGTGGGGCCAAGGATCTGGCGCTTTGAGATGAGCCAGCGACCGTTCCGTTTGACCAAAGTGTCGAACTCGCGCCCCTGCACCAGGAGCTTGGGTGGTTCGCCCTGCTTCTCGGTCGTAGTTTCGGTGAATACGAGCCGAGCCGTAGCCGTGTCGCCGCTAACCTTCACGACCAGGTTGCTGATCAGAATATTCAGCGCGTAGGACCGGCGTTGCGGCGCATCCGAAGGTACTGCGGCGTAGGCGCCCTTGATCGCGTCAATTCCCTTGTAGCTCCTGCCCCCGAGGATCATCTCGCCGTCTTCGGCATAATACTCGCCGACCCGGCTTTCGACTCCGCCGCCGAAGTGATTGTAATAGCTTGTGATCAGATCCTCAATCGCCGCACGATCGGCGAGCTCTTGAACCGACATCTGAGCGGCTGCCGGATTTGCAGAGGCCATTACCAACGCGGCTGCGGCTGCCCGCATGGAAAACTTCCGACTAATCATCCCGTCTTTCTCCCGTTTTCGTACGTTTACGGACCCTCGCCTTCGGCCTCGAAAAGATAGACAGGTTAGCATTGGCACTCTCCCGCATTCCCGCCAAAGCCGAAGGGACGGTGCCGGTCGTCTGTCTTCCAGAAAGAGGGCAAAGCCCCTGCTGCAAAAGGGTGCCGAGAAGTGGCGGGACCGGGTCAGCTTTCGTCAGAACTCAGCGGAAAACTGCAGGTACCAGTTGCGTGGCCGTGCGTAGATGCGCTCCGCGTAACCGAGGGTTCCCAACGAGGCGTTACCCTGGATCAGGTATCTCTCATCAAACAGGTTGATGACGCCGAAGGTCAGCGCGTAGCGGTCATCCGCCTCGAAGCGAATTGACGCATCGCCCACGAAGTATGGGTCCTGCTCGATCAACGGCACGCTACCCGTGATGAACGTCACCTTCGAGGTGTAGCTGCCGTTGAAGCGAGGCGTGACGGTCCTGCGGCTGTCGAGCGGGATTTCGTAGGCAATGCCGAAATTGGCCTGAAAGGACGGCGCGAGCGGCAGGTCCTCGCCCGGCTCAACGGTGGCGGTCGCGCCTGGAACCGGGGTGATCGAGAGGATCTCGTCGTCGAGCACGCTCATCGCAGCGTCCAGCGTCAGGCCGCCGAAGGGGCGGTAGCTCGCCTCCGCCTCGAAGCCGCGGATACGCGCCTTGCCTGCATTGAACAGCAACGGCACCGCACCCTGCCTGAAAACGAGTTGAATGTCGGTGTAATCCGCCTGGAACGCGGCCATGTTGAGGTTCAAATTGCCGAAATCCAGCTTGGCGCCGATCTCGTAGCTGTCGACGGTTTCCTCATCGAACGGCGTCGGGACATTGCCTGGAGGCGCAGCGTTGTAGCGAGTGTTGAAGCCACCCGACTTGAAGCTGCGGGCATAGGACAGATAGGCGTTGAGCCAGTCGGTGAAGGCGTAGGCAATGCTGGCTGAGCCCGTCAGCGCGGAGAAGGTCTCCCGGTTCGGCGTGTTGTAGATGTAGAGCGGACCACCCTCCGGGATGGCGAGCGTGGGCAACGGATCGGGATCGGGAAGCGTCTCTGGGAACACATTGAACACCGTCCCCTGATAGGTCTTACGGTCCTCCGTGTAGCGCAGCCCGCCGGTCAGTTCGAGGCCGTCAAGCACCTCGACCGAAACTTCCCCAAACGCAGCGAGCGAGCGGGTTTCAAGCTGCGACAATTGCAGGTCGCGCGACCCCGGTTGACCCGCCAATAGGGAAGCGATGACAGGCGGGCTCGGCGGGAAGGCAAGCGGGATGCTGGCCCGCTCGTCAGAATCCTCATCGAAATAATAGGCGCCGACAATACCGCTAACGATGCCGCGATCGTATTGCAGCTGCACTTCCTGGCTGAACTGCTCCGACTTGCCGCCCACATCGGTGGTGATGATGGTGAACGGGGTATTGTCGGCATCGCGAATGCCGCGCGATTCGGTCGACCGGAAAGCGGTAATGCTTTTCAACGTCAGGTCGTCCGTCAGTTCCAGACGAGCGGTGCCAGAGACGCCCCAGACCTCCGAAGTGCTCTGCACCGGCGCAGTGCCCCCGTTCACGAAGTCGCCCAGTGCTTGGAAGTCATTGGCGCAGCGTGGATCGTCGATGAGGGGGACGTTCGGCGCACCGAAGCGTGGATCCCCAGGTGTGAGCGGCGCGAAGGGGATCGTCGCCCCGGGGCAACCGGCAGCGACGCTGACGATAGCGGGTACGGGCGCATTCTCGTTGATGCCTGCGAAGGTGAACGGCGCGCCGTTCTCGTCACGCTTCGTGTAGTCAGCGCGCAATGACACGCTGAACCGATCGCTTGGCTCCAACAGGAAGGCGCCGTTGAGCGTGACCACGTCGTCGTTGCCGAGATCCAGTCCGTCGAAGATGCGGGTCACATAGCCGTCGCGCTTGCGAAAGCCGCCGGAAACCCGCGCTGCCATCGTATCGGCGATGGGAATGTTGAGGGCGGCGAAACCTTCATAGAGGTCGTCAGATCCGACGCGGAAACGGCCGCGGCCGGAGAACTCACCGATCTCAGGCTCCCGCGTACGGACGAGGATCGCACCGCCGATGGTGTTACGGCCAAACAGTGTGCCTTGCGGCCCGCGCAGCACCTCCACGCTCGCGATGTCGCCGAACTCGATCGTCCCGCCGACCGATCGGCCGGTATAGACCTCGTCGATATAGATGCCGACGCCGGGATCAACCGCAGCGCCCGGGTCCAGCTGCCCCACCCCGCGGATGAACACGACCGATGCAGCAGTGTTGCCGGACAATTGACCGGCGGGCTTGAACTGCAAGCTTGGCGTAATCCGCTCAAGGTCCTGCGTCTGCTGAATCTGTCGCTCCTGCAGCGTCTCCGCGCTGAAGGCGGAAATGGCGATAGGAGTCTCCTGCAGCGATTCCTCGCGTCGGCGGGCCGTCACCACAATGGCATTGCCCGCGTCGACGGCGTCTCCCGCTTCCACGCGTGCGTCCCCGTCGACCACCTGGGCCTGAGAGGGACTGGGTGCCACCGCCAGAACAGCTGCGGCCATTCCGCTACTGACCAGAAATGCTCCACGACGCTTCAACCGCGCGGTCTTGCCCCACATCATTCCTTCTCCCAGACCTCTGCTGCAGCCCGTGCCATTATCCGTTTTTTTCTTGGCAGGATTCCATCCTCATCATCCCGGCATTTTAGCTGGTTTGCAATTGCCTTCGTCTTTGACCTGCGTTGGAATCACTCTCCCGGTTGGCAACGCTGCGCCATTCAGACGCTCCGCCGTCGTCACGCCCGATCCCCGAATTGGCCGAGATCCGGGCAGACCTCGACAAGCTTCCGACGAATACGTGATGCGGTTCGTGTCTTGCGGTGCAGTCGGGCGTCAGTCGTGGGACCTTGAAAGCGAGCATCGCCAAGGACGGAGTGAGGCCCGGCACGGGCGGAGCAGTCCGCGCCTCTCGTACCTACCAGGGCGCGGACTGGATCATTCCGCGCCAGCCTTGGAAAACAAGTTCTGCTCCTGCATCCAATCGAACAGGCGGTCGCCCCAAAGGCCGACCGTCATTGTGAAATTCGGCACCGCATAGATGTGCAACTCGGCCGATGCCTTGTGTTCATTCCACATCTCGAAGAGCGCAATCAGCCCGTCCGTCACCGGGCCGTGCCCCGCCTCCGTGATCAGGAACAGGGGCGGCGCATCCTCGGGCACATGCATGTCCTGCAGCGCCGGCCCGAAGTGCGAGATGATGAAATCGGGAGTCGCCCCCTCTTCGCCGGCGAGCATTGCCCCAAATGCCACGCCACCACCCGCCGAGGTGCCGAACATGCCGACGCGAGTAGGATCGATATTCCATTCGGCGGCGCGCGACCTGATCAGCCGGAGCGCCTCCTGCCCATCCATGACCGCGAGGCGCAGCACCTCGTTCAATGCGTCATCATTGGGAGCAGGGTTGGCATTGGCGTTGCGGATTTCGAGCTTGGGGAACTCCATGGGCGGGGCATTCTGCGGGCGTGGCGCGGTGGCCCGCTCAATCTCCTCCGGAGAAAGCTGCCGCGTGCGGTACTCCAGCAGTACCACCGCCACACCTTCAGCGACGAAGCGGTCGACGGTGTCGCGCGTGTCCTTCCCCATGTCGAGCACCCGGAGCCCGCCGCCGGGCAGCATCACGACCGCGGCGCCATTCGCCTTGTCTGGTTCAGGCAGGAAGACCTGCACGCGCGGCTCGGTCGTGTTGAAGCGGGACTCGCCGCCATTCTCCTGGTGAACGACCAGCGGCTGGGTCCAATGGCCGGAACCGGGTGCCGGCCCGTCATAAAGGCTGCCCGCATATTGCTGAGCAAGAGCCGGGCCGCTGGTGCAGGTGCCGACAAGGGCGAGCAGCGCAAACCAGGCCTGTTTGGTGGAGCGGCGTGAGATAGCGGCCATCAGAAGCCCTTTGCGTGATATGTCCATTCCGAACTGGTGCAGAGGGCGCAATCCGCGCCGACGAACCAGCCCGCAGCATCTGCGTTGCCGCGCAACTGCCAATCGAGCCAGCGGACCGCGACTTGCGCCGCCCTGCCCCCGTTCGGCTCCTGGAATGTCCCTCCATGACCGACATCGAGGTCCGCAAGTGCGACGGGAACGTGCGCGATGCGGCTGAAATCATCCATGCCGTTGGGATGGGCGATGTCACTCTCGCCGCCCAAGACGTAGAGGACCGGTTGGTGCAATGCGCCAAGTTCGCTCTTCGAAACGGAAAGGCCGGTGATGGGGTTCGGCGTGCCGGGATTGAGCACTCCGCTGTTGTGAATGATGGCGGTCGCAATGCGCGGATCAGCCGCAACCTTGATCGCCTGCAGTCCTCCACAGCTGTGGCCGGCCACGGCGACGGCCTGGCGGTCGATCCTTCCATGAAAAAGACTGCCCGGTCTTTGATCCTCTGCAAGGATCCAGTCGAGGGCTGAGAGCAGGTCTTCCGGGGTCGTTTCGACCGGCGGGAATGCACCTCCCTCGCCGCCGCTGCGAGGCTGCTCGACCTGCGGCTCAGCCCCCGGACCGCTGCGCACGCCGCCAGGCGCAATGGCGACGTAGCCGTGAGAGGCGATCTCGAGCAGATGCAGCCGGGCCGAGGCGCCGTCGGCGCGGCAGCCCCCATTGCCCCAGAGAAGCACGCCGAGCTTTCGCTGCCCAAGCGCGGCGAGGTCGGCGGGACGATAGACGACATGGCCCGGCAGGCCGGGCATGACCTCCTTCACGGCAGGGTACCGGCCGGTCCCCGGTGTGTCGGGCACGGCGTTATATGCGGCCTCCCGTGGCCCCTCTTCCGCCGCCGTTCGGTTGCGATCGTGCGTGTCGGCCGGTCCGCCCCCTCCCGCGCAGCCGGCGGCAAGAACGAGGCTGAGACTTGCTAACAGGTGGCGCGGCATCAGCATCCTCATCTATCATCCCCTCTGGTGCGGCTGCTCAGACCGGCAGGCCGACGTAATTCTCCGCGATGCTGGTCTGCGCGGCCCGGCTGGAGGCGATGTAGTCCAGCTCCGCCACCTGCATCTTGCGCTCGAACGGGCCGTCCTGCGGGAAGCGGTGCATCAGGCGGGTGAGCGACCAGCTGAACCGCTCCGCCTTCCATACGCGAGAAAGGGCGGTGTCAGAATAGCGGGCGACCGCATCGGGATCGTTGCGGCGGAAGAAGTTGGTGAGCGCTTCCGCCGCGTAGTGCACATCGCTGGCGGCGAGGTTCAGGCCCTTGGCCCCGGTCGGCGGCACGATGTGCGCGGCATCGCCGCACAGCAGCAGGCTGCCGTGACGCATCGGCGCGAAGACATAGGAGCGCAAGGGCGCGATGCTCTTCTCGATGGCGGGGCCGCGGGTGATGTTCGCCGCGGCTTGCGGGCCGAGGCGGATGGCCAGCTCATCCCACAGGCGCTCGTCCGGCCAATCCTCGATCCGCTCCGTCAGCGGCACGTCGATGTAATATCGGCTGCGGGTGGCGCTGCGCATGCTGGCGAGCGCGAAGCCGCGTTCGTGGTTGGCGTAGATCAGCTCGTGATGGCAGGGCGGCACATCGGCCAGGATGCCGAGCCAGCCGAACGGATATTCGCGCTCATACTCCATGCCGACAGAGGCGGGTATCGCCTTGCGGCTGGGCCCGTGGAAGCCATCGCAGCCGACGATGATGCGGGCGTCCACCCGCTGCTGCGCGCCATCCTTGGTGCAGGTGACGAAGGGGGCGTCGCTCTCGATGTCATGCAGCGTGACGTCACCGGCCTGGTAGATCACCTCCAGCCCGCGCTCCTCCCGCGCTTCCATCAGGTCCCGCGTCAGCTCCGTCTGGCCGTAGACCACGACGTGCTGGCCCGTCAGCTCCGCAATGTCGATGCGGATCAGCCGCTCGCCATCGGCGAGGTTGAAGCCGTTTTCCACCAGCCCTTCCGCCTTCAGCCGCTGGTCCAGCCCCAGCCGCTCCATCAAGGAGACGGTGATCCGCTCCAGCACGCCTGCGCGGATGCGGCCGAGGACGTAGTCGGGCGTCTGCCGCTCCAGCACGACGCATTCCACACCCTCCGCCCGCAGGAGGTGGCCAAGCAGCAGGCCAGCAGGCCCCGCGCCGATGATGCAAACCTGTGTTTTCATGGTCACCATCTCAGATGGGGTAGTGGCCGGGCTGGGTTTCGACGGTGATCCAGCGCAGTTCGGT
>CBINJM010000020.1:0-27533 GCA_966251025.1 uncultured Erythrobacteraceae bacterium
GCTGGCCGCGGCCGACGGGGACGAGCGCGTCGAGCGCCTTGAGGCCGGTCTGCACGGGCTCGTGGACCGACTTGCGCGGGATGATGCCCGGCGCCTTGACCTCGACGCGGCTGCGCGTGTCGGTGACGATCGGTCCCTTGCCGTCGATCGGGTTGCCGAGCGCGTCGACCACGCGGCCGAGCAGGCCCTTGCCGACCGGCACGTCCACGATGGTGCCGGTGCGCTTGACGCTGTCGCCTTCCTTGATGCCCGCGTCGGACCCGAAGATCACGACGCCGACATTGTCGGCTTCGAGGTTCAGCGCCATGCCCTGGATGCCGCCGGGGAACTCGACCATCTCGCCGGCCTGGACCTTGTCGAGGCCGTGAATGCGCGCGATGCCGTCACCCACGGACAGCACGGTGCCAACCTCCGAGACTTCCGCCTCGGTGCCGAAATTGGCGATCTGGTCCTTGATGACCCGGGAGATTTCTGCGGCGCGGATTTCCATGGTTTGCCTTTCGGGAACCTTAGGCCTTCATGGCCAGGGCAAGAGAATTGAGACGGGTGCGGATCGAGCTGTCGATGCGGCGGGAGCCGATGGTCACCACCAGCCCGCCCAGCAGATCGCGGTCGACGCTGGTGCGCAGCTTCACCGTGCGACCTTCGCGGGCGCGCAGCTTCTGCTCAAGCTGGCCGACCTGCTCGTCCGTCAGCGGATGGGCGCTGACCACCTCTGCCGTCACCTCGCCGCGCTGGGCGGCGGCGATGGCGAAGAAGGCGCGGATGGTCGCCGGAAGCTCGGCAACCCGGCGATTCTGCGCCAGCACGCCGAGGAAGTTGCGGGTCAGGCCGGAGAGGGCGAGATGGTCGGCGATGCCGTTCATCACGCGGCCGAGAGCCTCGCGGCTGACCTCCGGATTGCGAATCAGCGCGCGCAGCTCTGCCGATTCGCGCAGCGCTTCATCGAGCCGCCCGAGATCGGATTCGACAGCGGTGACACTGCCCGCCTCGCTGGCAAGATCGAACAGGGCGGCAGCGTAGCGCCCTGCCAGGCTGGCCTGAATTCCGGCGGAAAGCTCCACGCGCGAAGGTCCTCTCGGGTCCAAAAAACGGAAGATGACAGCTGTCCGGCCGGAAGGCGCTGCAAAGCACCCCGGCTGGGCAGCGGGCGCCTAGCATCGGGGGGCCGGGGATGCAACCGCAGCCGGGAACCGTCGCGCCAACTCGCTAGCGCGCCTCGCTGCAGCGATAGACCAGCCGCTCGTTCGGCCGGTCGGGGAGAAGGGAGAGCACGGCCTGCTGCCGGGCGCCGAACTGGCGCGCCGCTTCCGCCCCTGCACCACATTGGGGCGCCTCGATCTCGGCACGCGCCTCACGCACGCGGCTGATCGCTTCCCGGCCAAGGAGGTAGCGCTCCACGCGATATTCACGCGTGGCGGGATCGAAGCGGTTCACGGAAACCACGGCCTCTTCCTGCGGCACGAACATCCGGGCCCAATCGCCATCCGCAGGCGCATATTGGGTGCGTCCGTTGACGCAGCCGTCGCTGCTCCAATCGAAGGGCATGTCGACCACCGGCGCGCCGGTTACGCGGCTGCGGTCAGGATCGAGTATGCAGACGAGCGAGCCTGCGGCCGCTGCCGGGCCGCTTCTCGCGCCGGTGCCGCCAGCCTCCACCTCACGCCGCATGTTCTCGGCCAGCCGGTCCTCGATGTCGTCGAAACCGGGGCGCAGCATCCAGGCGGCGACAGCGCCGGCTAGCGCCACCAGCGCGACACCGCCGGCGATGGCTGCGCTCCTGTCCTCCTCACGCTCATAGCGGAGGAAGGCGAAGCCGCCCGCGCCCAGTGCGAGGACGACAAGCAGGCCGGCGATGGCCATGCCGTTCTCCCGCTCGTTCAGGATAGCGAGCTCAACCTCCCGCCGTTCCGCCTCCTGCCGACGGGCGAGCGCTTCCGCATCCTCCTGCGCGCGGGCCTGTGCCGCCAGCTGCTCCCGCTCGGCCCGCGCACGCTCCGCGGCGTCAAGCTCGGCCAGGCTGCGGCAGGGCAGGCCGTTCACCTGCGGGGAGATGTCGTTGTCGCGCAGGAAGGGCAGCAGCTCGCGCGTGGAGACGGCGAAGAAGAACTCCGATTCGGCACTGCCGCTCTCGGCGCCGAAGCTGTTGACGCCCACCACGCGGCCGCAATCGTCCAGCAGCGGGCCGCCGCTATTGCCGCGCGCGATCGGCGCGGTGTGCAGCAGCGAGTCGAAATCCCGGCTGGGCCGACGGCCGGAAAGGAAGCCGGTGCTTTTCACCGGCGGCTGCGCGCGGAAGATGTCGTCGATGGAAAGGCCCTGCGCGCGGTCCACGTTCATGGGGTAGCCGACAGCGGTGACCGCCCCTGCATCGTTGGCGGGATTGCCGGAAATCGTCAGCGGCGGAAGGTTCATCGCCGCGGTGGTTTCCAGCAGCGCGAGGTCGTTGCGCGGCGAGACGGCGATGACGCGGGCATAGACCGCATTTTCTCCGTCCGAAGGCACGATGCCGATGGTGAGGCCCGGATTCTGCATCGCCTGCGTGACGACATGGGCGTTCGTCACCACGGCCTCCGGCGCGACGGCGAAACCGCTGCCGTGGGAGACCGGCACGAGGGTTTCTCCGTCCCGCTGGATGATCACCACGCGCACCACGCCGCGCGCGGCGGCATCGATATCCGCGGGATCCGCCTGCGCGGGGCCAGCAGAGAGCAACGCCAGAGTGGCGACAAACTGCGCGAGGAAGAGGGTGAGAATCCGTTGGGCCAACATTGCGGCGCCTTCTCGCCCCCATCGGCTTTGAGCGCAAGCGGCGGGAAGCGCCGCCCGTCAGCGGCAGGTAGAACGGGGGAGGAAAGGAAGCCCCCGCATGACCTGTCGCATCACCGGCCTCGCCCCTGAAGCCTTTGCGCCGTTCTTCCAGATGGATGATGCCACGCTGGCGACGCAAAGCGCGCGCCGGGTGGTCGCAGATTCGGGCTGCGGCTTCCCCTGCCGCTCCGCCTTCGCGATCACCGTCCGGCGGCGGGCGGGGGCGGCGGTCAGCTGGCTTGATCAACCGCCCCCGGTGTTCGCCGGGTGCGGCCAGTCGCCGCGGGGTTTGGCCGAAGGTGGGGAGCTGGCGCAGGCGCGGCTCGCCGGGTCCGGTGGAGCGGAGGAGGCGATACGGGCGCTTCTGGAGGATGCCGGCATCGCCTATATCGACGCGCACAACGCCGCGGGAGGATGCTTCGCGGCACGGATCGAAAGGCACGGGCGGTGAAAGGCGCGGCGATCGACAGCGCACAGGCATGGGACGCTGTCCTGCGGCGCGACCGAGCTTTCGACGGGCGCTTCGTCACCGGCGTGCTCTCCACCGGCATCTATTGCCGCCCCTCCTGCGCGGCACGGCACCCGAGGCGGGAAAATGTGCGCTTCTTCGCCGATGGCGCGGCGGCACGGGAGGCGGGGCTGAGGCCGTGCCTGCGCTGCTCTCCGGACGATGCTGCGCGGGACGAGCAGGCGGTGCAGGCGGCGATCGCGGCGATCAAGGCGGCGGCGAGACCGCTTCCATTGGCGGAGCTGGCAGAGCAGGCAGGCTATTCCGTCAGCCATTTTCAGCGCATCTTCACCCGCGCGACCGGCATTTCCCCTGCGGCCTATGCCCGGGCGCTGCGCGAGGAACGGGCGCGCGAGGCATTGACGGAAGCGGGCGAAGTGACTGGCGCGGTCTATGGGGCGGGGTTCGAAAGCTCCAGCCGTTTCTACGAGGCGCTGGACGGACGGCTCGGCATGGCGCCCTCCGCTTGGGCGCGGGGCGGGGCAGGCGCGCGGATCGAATGGGCGGTGGTGGAGACCAGCCTCGGCCCCATGCTAGTGGCGGCCACGGAGAAGGGGGTTTGCCGCCTCTCCTTCGCCGAAGGGCCGGAGGATCTGGTGCGCCGCTTCCCCAACGCAGAGCTGGTAGAGGGTGGCGCTGAGTTCGCGGCTCTGCTCGCCCGCGTCGTCGCGGCGGTCGAGCGGCCGGGGGAGCGGCACAATATCCCGCTCGATGTGCGTGGCACCGCCTTCCAGGAGCGCGTGTGGCAGGAACTCCGCCGCATCCCGCCGGGTGAGACCCGCTCATACGCCCAGCTTGCCGCTGCGGCTGGTCACCCCAACGCGGTGCGGGCGGCGGGCTCGGCCAATGGCGCGAACAATGTCGCGGTGCTGATCCCCTGCCACCGCGTTGTCCGCTCTGACGGATCGGTCGGCGGCTATGCCTATGGCAGCGCGATCAAGCAGGAATTGTTGCGAAGGGAGAAACAGGGATGAATGAACTGCGCGAAACCTTTGCTGCGCTCCACCAGCCGGGGCAGCCGGTGCTGCTCTACAACATCTGGGACGTCGGCAGCGCGCTAGCCGTGGCGGCGGGCGGAGCCCCAGCCCTCGCGACCGCCAGCCACGCTTTGGCCGAGGCGCAGGGGTTCGAGGATGGGGAGCACATCCCGTTCAACCTGTTTCTGGACAGCGTGCGGCGCATTGTAAGTGCGGTGCAAATCCCCGTAACGGCGGATTTCGAGGGCGGCTTCGCGGTCGATCCGGCACGGCTGGCGGACCATGCCAGCTATCTCGCGGAAACGGGCGCCGTCGGCTGCAACTTCGAGGATCAGGAGGTCGGAGGGCCGGGCCTCCACCCGATCAATATACAGGCGAAGCGTGTTGCGGCGGTCGCGGCCAGCGGGCTGTGGGTCAATGCGCGCACAGACCTGTTCCTCCGCAAGCGGCTGGCGGGTGAGAACCCGAACGACCGCGCCTTGCTGGGTGAGGCACTGGAACGCGCGGCGGCCTATGCCGAGAACGGGGCGGGCAGCTTCTTCGTCCCCGGTGTCAGCGATCTCGACCTGATCGCGGAGATTTGCGCAAAATCTCCGCTGCCGGTCAACGTCTTCAAGAACGACTCGCTGGAGATCGAGGCGCTGGCACAGGCGGGTGTCGCCAGGGTCAGCTGGGGGCCGCAGCCATGGCGCGGGGCGATGGAGCGGCTGACGCAGGAGGCGAAGGCGCTCTACACGAAGCTGTAGGGGTCGATATCGACGCTCACCCGCACCCCTTGCGGGAAGCGAAGCGCACCCAGCCATTCGCGGATCACCTGCTGCAGCTCCGCGCTGCGCCTCGCATTCAGCAGCAGGCGGTGGCGATAGCGGCCGCGCAGCAGCGCCATCGGGGCGGGGGCGGGGCCGAGCACCTCCACATCCGGCAGCTCCGGCCGGGTCGCGCCGAGCTGGCGGGCGGCCTCACGCGCTTCCGCATCATCCTCTGACGAGACGATGATCGCCGCCCACCGGCCGAAGGGAGGGGCCTGCGCGTGCCGCCGCGCTTCCGTTTCCGCCTCGTAGAACGCGTCGCGGTCGCCTGCTGCCAGTGCGGCGATCACCGGCGCATCGGGGTGACGCGTCTGGATCAGCACCTCGCCCGGCTTGGCTCCACGACCGGCGCGCCCCGCCACCTGCGCGACCTGCTGATAGGTCCGCTCCGCCGCCCGCAGATCGCCGCCCTCCAGCCCGAGGTCCGCATCCACCACGCCGACCAGCGTCAGCTCCGGGAAGTGGAAGCCCTTCGTCACCAGCTGCGTGCCGACGATCACGTCGATCGCGCCCGCCTCGACCTCGGCGATGAACTGCGCCGCCTTGTCGGGTGAGTTCAGCGTGTCGGAGGTGACCAGCGCCACCCGCGCTTCCGGCAGGATCTCCGCCACCTCGTCCGCGATGCGTTCGACGCCGGGGCCGCAGGCGACGAGGCAATCGGCCTCTCCGCATTCGGGACAGGTTGGGGGCGGGGCGGTCTCGTGCCCGCAGTGGTGGCAGGCGAGGCGGCGGCTGAGCCGATGCTCGACCAGCCACGCGCTGCAATTGGGGCACTGGAAGCGGAAGCCGCAATGGCGGCACAGGGTCAGCGGCGCATAGCCGCGGCGGTTGAGGAACAGCAGGGACTGCTCGCCCCGCTCAAGGCGCTCGACCATGCCTTTGACCAGCCGAGGGGCGAGCCAGCGGCCCGCGCCGGGCTTCTCCTCCGTCAGGTTCACCGTGTCGATGCTGGGAAGCTGCGCCCCGCCGAAGCGGCTGGGCAGCACCAGCTTCTCGTACACGCCCGCCTCCGCCATCTGCAGGCTTTCCAGCGCGGGCGTGGCGCTGGCGAGGACGACGGGTATCCGCTCGAAGCGCGCCCGCATCACCGCCACGTCGCGCGCATTGTAGCGCACGCCGTCATCCTGCTTGAAGCTGACCTCGTGCGCCTCATCCACCACGATCAGGCCGAGCTGGCGGTAGGGCAGGAACAGCGCGGAGCGCGCGCCGACCACCACCTGCGCCTGCCCCGCCGCGATCGCGCGCCACGCCCGCCGCCGCTCGGTGGACTTGAGCGATGAGTGCCACACCACGGGAGCCGCGCCGAAGCGATCCTCGAACCGGCGGAGGAACGCTTCCGTCAGTGCGATCTCGGGCAGCAGGACAAGCACCTGCCGCCCTTTCCGCAGCGCCTCCGCCATGGCTTCGAAATAGGTCTCGGTCTTGCCGGAGCCGGTGACGCCGTCGATCAGGAACGGGGCGAAGCCGCTCGTTCCTTCGGCCGCCTTCCGCACCGCCCCGACCAGCCGGTCAGCCGCCTCCTGCTGCTGTTCGCTGAGCGTGGGCTGGGAGAAGCCGGGATCGGCCGCAGGGTAGGGCCGGTCGCAATCGACCACCACCGGCTCCAGCACGCCCTGATCGACAAGGCCGCGCAGCACGCCCTCGCTGACCTTGGCGAGGCCGGCGAGTTCGCGGATCGTCGCCTGCTCCCCCTCCAGCGCGGCGATCGCCTGCTCCCGCTGGGGGGTCATCCGCTCCGGAAGGCCGCCGGTCAGCCGGTATTCGGTGATGGTGGAGGGGCCGCGCAGGGCGCCGCCGCTCGCCAGAACCATCCGCGCCACGGCGGCGAGGGGCGCGCAATAATAATCGGCCGTCCATTCCAGCAGCCGCCGCAGTTCCTGCGTCAGCGGCGGGACCGGAAGGACCGCCAGGAGCGGGCGCAACTTGGCATCCGGCACCGTCTCAGCCGGCAGCCGATCCGCCTCCCACACGATGCCGACGATCTGGCGCGGACCGAGAGGCGCGACGACAACCTGCCCCGGCACGACCTGCATCCCATCAGGGACGCGATAGTCGAGCGGGCCGAGAGCGGCGTTGAAGATCAGCAGTCGTACGCGGTTCATGAAACTGGCCACATATATGAAGCGTTAGCCGCCAAAGCAGCCCTGTTCAAAACCGGAAGAGCCGATGCAGACACTCGACACCAGCCCCAACCTTCCCCGCCGCGCGTTTCTGGGCGGCGTTCTCACGGCTGCGGGGGCGCTGGCGCTTGCCGCCTGCACTTCCACCGGCATGCCCATCAGCCTGACGGAAGCCGTCCGCCGCCTGCTTCTGCAATCGAGCGAGCGGGCTTTCCTGCGCATGACCCAGCCGGGCGGATATTGGGACCAGCAGGTCGCGCAGATCGGATTGGGTGAGATGCTCGGCACAAGAGGCGACACGCTGACGCGCGTCCTCACCTCCACGCTGTTCAAGGATCGGCTGGAGGATGCGGTGGCGGGGATCGCAGTCGATGCCTCCTACCGCGCGGCGCCGATCGTCACTGACGCTGTGCGGGTGATCGGCGTTTCCAACGCGCTCGCCCTGGTGCGCGGCGGACCGACGGCGGCTACGACCTTCCTGCGCGGCGAAATGGGCGGGCGGCTGGTGGAGGCGCTGGTGCCGGAAGTGGGCAATGCCCTGCGCGTCGCGGAGGACCCGCTGATGCGTGAGCTGATCGCCGGCCTCACCGGAGTGGATGTCGGCGGCCTTGCCCGCTCCCTCTCCGGACGGATCGAGGACGTCATCTGGCGCGAAATCGGCAATGAGGAGGCGGCGATTCGTGCGAACCCGCGCGAAACGAGAGATCCGGTGCTGATCGGCGTGTTTGCGGCAGACGCGGCGCTTTAGAAGCGCTGCGTGAGAGTCATCCGCGGAATGTGGCTGAGCTGGTCCGGCTTGCCCTCTCTCGGTGCGAGAATCACGTGATAATCCACTTCCAGGGTCAGGTGCTCGGAGAGCGCCTGCTCGATGCCGATCAGGCCGCGCCAGCTATCCACCCCCGCTTCTTTGTCCCGCCGCTCCGGCCGCAAGTTGTGCAGGTATTCGACGTTAGCGGTCAGCTCGGTATGCTCCCCCAACGGCACGCTCGTCGCCACGCGCTGACGAAATCGGATCTGCGGGCGCGGCGCATCCTCGAAGAAGCGCTGCTCGAGCCGCGTGCGGAAGGAGATGGGGCCCGCGTCGAAAGAGATCTGCTGGTGCGGGCGGAATTCGGAGCCGCCGGCATACTCGATGTAGGCGGCGCCGGCGCCGATCGAGAGAGCGCGCGAAAGGTCCATCTCGATTGTCGCGCGGGTCTGGAGCAGGTCCGGGCCTTCGTCTCTCCAGCGCGGGGAGAACTCGATCAACGCGGTCGTCTTGTCGTCCAGAGGCACGACGGTGTTGTAGTAGAACCAGACCTGCGCATCCTCTTCCGTAGCGTGGGCGGGAATGGCCCAGAGGAGGGCTGCCGGGACAAGAGCCCAGGCTGCATGCCGCGAGCGGTGCGGAAGAGTGGTGGTGGTGCGCGTCATTGATAGCCCTATAGGAGCAGAAGTGGTCGGAGCAGGAATCGTGAAGTGCGCGCCAATATGACGGATTTCCTGCAGTTATATGACACGCACAGGTTAGAGATGTTGCATGGCTGACGAAACTCCACTCGACCGTTTCAAACAGGCGTTGACAGGCGCGGCCCGCGCCATCTCGCACGAGCCCGAGGCGGAGGTGACGTGGAGCACCGACACGCCGGCGCTGCAGGGCCAGTCGCTGCGCGTGCCGATGCCCGGCCGCACCTTGCCGCCCGAGCAGGCGCGGGAAGCGCGCGGTTTTGCCGACAGCTTCGCCCTTCGGCTGCGCCATCATGACGAGGCGCTGCACCGCAAGGGCACCCCGACCGAGCCGGGCGCGCGCGCCGCATACGATGCCATCGAGCGCGTGCGGTATGAGGCGCTGGGCGAGAACAACTTCGCCGGGATGCGCGAGAATCTCTCCGCCGCGACCGAACAGCGCACCCGCACGGACCCGATCGCCCGCGCCAAGGATGCGGACGAGGTGCCGCTGCAGACCGCGCTGGCCCTGATGCTGCGGGAGCAGCTGACCGGCCAGCCGATCCCCGCTGTCGCCAAGCACGGCGTCGAGCTGGTGCGCGAATTCATCGAAAGCCGAACCGGCGACGATTTCGAGCGCCTTTCCGCCTCGCTGAACGACCAGCGGGCGTTCCAGTCCCTCGCGATCGACATGCTGCGCCACCTCGAACTGGTGCAGACCGAGCTGCCGGAAGAAGGCCCGCCCGAGGAAGGGGAGGAAGAGCAGCCCGGCGCCGAGGAAAGCGGGGAGGACGAGCGGCAGGAGGGCAGCGAGCAGCGCCCGCAGGAGCAGGTCTCCGCCGAACGCGGCGAAGGCGAAAGCGATGAGGACCAGACCCAGGAGGTCGAGTCCGAAACCGAGATGAGCGAGGGGGAAGCCGGCGAGGAAGGGGAGGAGGGCAAGCTGCCCATTCGCCCCAACCGGCCTTGGACCGATCTCCCAGAATCGTTCGACTACAAGGTGTTCACCGAACAATTTGACGAGGTCGTCGAGGCGCAGGAGCTTTGTGATTACGAAGAGCTCGACCGTTTGCGTGCCTATCTCGACAGCCAGCTGACCGGATTGCAAGGCGTTGTCACCCGCTTGGCGAACCGCCTGCAACGCCGACTGATGGCGCAGCAGAACCGCAGCTGGGATTTCGACCAGGAGGAGGGCCTGCTGGACGCCGCGCGCCTCGCTCGGGTGGTCGTCAGCCCCGGCCAATCGCTCAGCTACAAGGTGGAGCGGGACCAGGAGTTCAAGGACACCGTCGTCACCCTGCTGATCGACAATTCCGGTTCCATGCGCGGCCGGCCGATCTCGATCGCCGCGATCAGCGCGGACATCATGGCCCGTACGCTGGAACGGTGCGGGGTTAAGGTGGAGATCCTCGGCTTCACCACCCGCGCCTGGAAGGGCGGGCAGTCCCGCGAGAAATGGCTCTCCAGCGGCAAGCCCGCCCAGCCGGGCCGCCTCAACGATTTGCGCCACATCATCTACAAGAAGGCTGACGAGCCCATGCGCCGCGCGCGCAAGAATCTCGGCCTGATGATGCGCGAAGGGCTGCTGAAGGAGAATATCGACGGCGAGGCGCTGCTCTGGGCCCACACGCGCCTGCTCGCCCGCCCGGAAGATCGCCGCATCCTGATGGTCATCTCCGACGGGGCGCCGGTGGACGATTCAACGCTCAGCGTGAACAGCGCCGGCTATCTCGAAACGCACCTGCGCAAGGTGATCGACTGGATCGAGAAGCAATCCCCCGTCCAACTCGTCGCCATCGGCATCGGGCATGACGTGACGCGCTACTACAAGCGCGCCGTCACGATCATGGATGTCGAGCAACTCGGCGGGACGATTATCGAGCAGTTGGCGGGGCTGTTCGAGGTGGAGTGATGGTAGGCGCGCGCAGGGCGATCTCGCTCGGCAACGGCTTGCTTCTGCCATTGGCCTTTGGGGTCGGCGCGGCCCTGTGGGCTGCGGCCTCGCTGGTCCTCGGCGTTGCTGAGCCATGGGATACCGAAGGATTCTGGCCGGTCTACGGCATCGCTTTGGCGCTTTCGGCGTTGTTCGGCGCCGTTGCCGTTCGAAGAGCGTGGCTCCCCGGCGTGCTCATCATCTTGGCGCAGCTGCCGGTGATGCTGTTCCACTCCGGTCCCGGTCCGCTTTTGCCGGTCGGCCTGATGTTCCTGGCCGTGCTTTCGCTGCCGGCTGCCATTGTAGGCCTCCTGGCCCGGCGCCTCCGTCGCGCCCAAGGGCGGAGACGAGCCGTTTCGGACGAGTGATGCGGCGAAGAAGTTGACCGGCATGGGTCGATGACGCCAAAGCGCGCCCATGATCGCCCCACTGCGCCTGTTCAACTCGCTTACCCGCGAGCTGGAGACCTTCACCCCCGTCCACTCCGGCGAGGCGCGGGTCTATTCCTGCGGGCCGACGGTCTACAACTATCCCCACATCGGCAACATGCGCGCCTACGTCTTTGCCGACGTGCTCGGGCGGGCGTTGAGCTGGAAGGGCTACAAGCTCACCCACGTCATCAACATTACCGATGTCGGCCACCTCACCGATGATGCGGATGAGGGCGAGGACAAGCTGGAGAAGGCCGCGCGCGCCAATGCCCAGTCCATCTGGGACATCGCGCGGCATTATACCGAGGCCTATTGGGCGGACATCAAGGCGCTGAATATCCGCCAGCCGGCGCACTGGTCCATCGCCACCGACTACATCGAGCCGATGATCGAGTTCGCGAAAAGCATCGGGGACCGGCACTGCTACCAGCTCGACAGCGGTCTCTACTTCGACACCTCCACAGTCGCCGATTACGGCCGCCTCGCTCGCGCCCACACGGAGGAAGGCGAGGGCCGCATCGAGGCGGTTGAGGGCAAGCGCAACGCGGCGGACTTCGCCATCTGGCGCACCACGCCGCCGGGCGAAACGCGGCAGATGGAGTGGGACAGCCCCTGGGGTCGCGGCGCGCCGGGCTGGCACCTTGAATGCAGCGTGATGAGCGGCAAGCTGCTCGGCTTCCCGTTCGACATTCACACCGGCGGCATCGACCACCGCGAGATCCACCATCCGAACGAGATCGCGCAGAACCAGGCCTTCTGCTGCACGAACGGGCTCGACCAGCCCGAAAACAGCGGGGCGCGCCTGTGGATGCACAACAACTTTCTGGTGGAACGCTCCGGCAAGATGAGCAAATCCTCCGGCGAGTTCCTGCGCCTGCAGCTGCTGATCGATCGCGGCTATCACCCGCTCGCCTACCGCATGATGTGCCTTCAGGCGCATTATCGCAGCGAGCTGGAATTCAGCTGGGAGGGCCTTGGCGCGGCTTTGGTGCGGCTGAAGCGGATGGTGATGGCCGTGGAACAGCTGAAGGCCCGCCACGCACAGAAGGGGGAGAGTGCCATCCCCACGCCGGATTGCGGTTGGACGCTGGACGCGGCGGTGGACGAGATCGGCGGCACGCTGCGCCCGCTGGTCGTGCGCTTCGACCAGGCCATTTCGGAAGATCTCAACAGCGCCGTCGCTCTCACCGTGCTGGAAGAGATGCTCGCCCTCAAGAAAATGCCGCCGCGCGAGGTGCTGGCGGCGGTGGAGGCGATGGACAGCGTCCTTGGCCTGGGCTTGCTAACCCTTGCCCGCGCCGACCTGCGCCTGCGCCCGCGCGATGCGGCTATCGAGGAGGATGAGGTCGAAGCAGCACTCGCCCGCCGCAAGGAAGCGCGCGCTGCGAAGGATTTCGCCACCTCCGACGCGATCCGGGACGAGCTTGCCGCGAAGAGGGTCGAGGTGATGGATGGTGACCCGCTCGGCTGGGAATGGAAGCTCGGCTGAGATGACGGTCGCGGTTCTGCCGGCAACGATGCGGTCGCTGCTGGAGGCTCGCCTGCCGGACTGGATCAGCCCACGCTGGTGGGACACGCCGGAACGCCTTGTCGAACTTGCTCCGGAGGCGGAGATTGGCTGGTTCGACCGGCACGAGAAGGCGGCGCCTCTTGCGGCAATCGCCCGCGCGACAAATCTGCGCTGGCTCAACAGCTCCTATGCGGGGGTGGACTGGATGCCGCTGGCGGACCTGCGCCACCGCGGCATGGCGCTGACCTGTGGTTCCGGCCTCACCGCCGTGCAAGTTGCTGAATTCGCCGTTCTGACCATGCTGGCGGTTGCGAAGGATTACCCCGCAATCGTCCGCGCTCAGGATCGGCACGAGTGGCTCTCCGTTCCCCCGGGAACGCGAGAGCTGGCGGGCAGCCGCGCGCTGATCCTCGGCTACGGCGCGATCGGCCAGGCGATCGGGCGGATGCTCGGCGGTTTCGGGGTGGAGGTGGTGCCGGTCCGCAGCAAAGGCGGGCAGGGCGCGATTGGCCCGGATGAGTGGCGCGGTCAGCTGGGCCAGTTCGACTGGATCATTCTCGCGCTTCCCGGGACGGCGGAAACGCGCGGCTTGATCGGGGCTGCGGAGCTGGCGGCGATGAAGAGGGAGGCGGTGCTGGTCAACTTCGCGCGGGCCGACTGCATCGACCAAGCCGCGCTGACAGCGGCTCTGGCGGAGAACCGGATCACCGCAGCGGTTCTCGACCTGACGGACCCTGAACCGCTTCCGCCCGATCATTCACTATGGTCGCTGCCAAACGCGCATGTCACCATGCATCTTGCCGGCATTCCCACCGCGGCCAGCCAGGCTCGGGCCGTTGACCGCTTCCTGCGGAATTGCGAACGCTTCCGCACCGGCGAGCCTTTGGAAGAGGAAGTGGACCTGCTGCGGGGCTATTGAGAAAGGCGGCGCCCGCGCGAAGGGCGGGCACGGGCGCCGCCGCCCCGCCCGGGATCAATTGTCGTCGAGCAGGAGAATTTCGGTGCACACCTGCATCCGCGGATTCGGCTCGAGCCGATGATCAACCGAGATAACTGCGGCATCTGCGACCAGTTGGCCCGGGATGTCGAACAGATGCTCTGGGAGGTTCGTGATGAAGCGCTCGCCCGCCTCAACAGCCTCGGCGCCTTCGAAAACCAGATCCAGCTGGTGGCGCGTTCCGGCGAAGGTGATGCTCGCCCAGCTCCGCTCCTTGTGGTCCACGATCGTGGCCTGGTTGCTCGCCAGCTCCAGCAGCGCCCGACGCAGCGTGTCGGAAGGAAGGCGGCGGCGCTTGCGCTGGAAGTTCATGGGCAGAGCCTCAGAAAGCATGGGTTTCCTCCCGGTATGTGTTCATGAAATGTTCTACGCGCTCTACCGTGCGGCCGCGCGGGGTGCGCCCATTGCGCAGATCGAGGACGAAACGGGGGTCGTGAGTGGCGAGGCGGCCGAACTTGGTCGGCGGCATTCCGGTACGGCGCAGGAAAACCTCGATCTTACGAAGCAACATGGTCCCTATTCCTCCAGATGCTGTTGCTGGGCGACTCGTTGTTCTCCTTCTGGTCGCTTGAAAATTCCTACTTGTCTAGGAAAAATACATCGTGTAGGAGAAGATCATAGGAAAGGGTGGGAAAGATCATGGACCCCCGAGAGAGATTGGCCGAATTGGCGCGGGAGCGGGGCAGCAGCCTGGCTGCTCTTTCGCGAATGCTCGGCCGGAATGCGAGCTATCTCCAGCAGTACATCACGAAGGGAAGCCCAAGGAAGCTGGAGGAGGATGATCGTAGGAAGCTGGCGCAGTTCTTCGGCGTCAGCGAGACGGAGCTTGGCGCTGCAGAGGAAAAATCCTCTGATGACGGAGGAGAGTGGGTGGAGCTTGCACGGCTTCCGGTCCAGGCCTCGGCCGGCCCGGGCAGCCTCGGCGCCGCCGAATCCGCCTTCGACACGTTCCGATTCTCGCGCCGCTGGTTGAGGGAGCAGGGGCTGGACCCGACAATGCTCTCCGCCATTCGCGTGTCCGGTGATTCGATGGAGCCGTTGCTGCGCGACGGGGACGAGATCCTGGTGGACCGCTCACCCCAGCCGTTTCGCGAGGGCATTCATGTCCTGCGAATGGGCGAGGTGCTTCACGTCAAAAGGGTGCAGGCAGGGCCGCCGGGGCGGGTGCGGCTGATCAGCGCCAATCCGGCCTATGAGCCTGTGAAGGTGTCGCTGGAGGAAATTGACGTGATCGGGCGGGTTGTCTGGAAGAGCGGACGGGTTTGAGCTGCCTTGCAAAGCGGTTTTGACCCGGTTGCAAATGGACAGTCCAGCCTCCACGCTTCCCGGATGACGAGTTCAAGCGAGGCGCCCCTGCGCGCCGCCATCATTCCGGTCACGCCATTGCAGCAGAATTGCTCCCTTGTCTGGTGCAGCAAGACGATGCGCGGCGCGCTCATTGACCCGGGCGGTGATCTCGACCGCTTGAAGGATGCCGTGCGGCGCGCCGGGGTGACGCTGGAGAAGATCCTGCTCACCCACGGCCACATCGACCATTGCGGCCTTGCCGGCGAACTGGCGAAGGAACTGAGCCTGCCGATCGAAGGGCCGCACGAGGACGATCGGTTCTGGATTGCCCGTCTGGACGACGATCAGGGCCGCTTCGGCGTGCCTGCCCACACCTTCGAACCAACACGCTGGCTGGAGGATGGCGACATTGTTTCCTTCGGCAAGGTGGAGCTGGAGGTGATCCATTGTCCCGGCCATACCCCGGGACACGTCGTGTTCTTCCACCGGCCGACGCGATTCGCCTTTGTTGGTGACGTGCTGTTCGCCGGCTCGATCGGGCGCACCGATTTCCCCTTGGGCAATCATCAGGACCTGCTCGATGCGATCACCGGCAAGCTGTGGCCTCTGGGCGATGAGGTCACCTTTGTGCCGGGTCATGGGCCGACCAGCACATTCGGGCGGGAGCGGCAGAGCAATCCCTTCGTCAGCGATGCCGCGATCGCTGCGGGGCGCCAAGGATGATCGGCCGCCTGCCTCCCTTGCGCTGCCGCGAATAATCGCTATAGGGCCCGCCTTCGCCGCAAGGTCCGGGACCGCTGCCGCTGCCCTTGCGGGGGCTGCCGGCTTGGCCTAGGGCGGCCGCCAACAGGTTAGATTTCAAGGAACAGGTGCCGCAATGGCTGTCCCCAAAAGAAAAGTTTCGCCGCACCGTCGGGGCAACCGCCGGTCGCATGACGCGCTGAAGGTCGAGGCATTCCACGAATGCACCAATTGCGGCGAACTGAAGCGCCCGCACCACCTGTGCGTCGCTTGCGGCCACTATAACGGGCGCGAAGTCGTTCCGGTCGCGCTCTAAGCGCCCGTACGGAGAGTTCTGCGCATGAGCTTGCCGCGTATCGCCGTTGACGCGATGGGCGGCGACGAGGGCGTGCGCGTCATGATCTCGGGGGCCGCGCTTGCGCGTCGCCGGCATGAGCGCTTCAAGTTCCTGCTGGTCGGGGACAGCAAGCGGATCGAGCGCGCGCTCGACAGCCACCCGAACATGCGCCAGGCGTCCGAGATCCTCCACTGCGAGGATGTCGTCGCCGGCGATGAGAAGCCGACACAGGCGCTGCGCCGCGCCAAGACGACTTCGATGGGCCTCGCCATCAACGCGGTGAAGCGCGGCGATGCCGGTGCTGCCGTCAGCGCGGGCAATACCGGCGCGCTGATGGCGATGAGCAAGCTCTCACTACGCACGGTGCCGGGGATTGACCGGCCTGCGCTCGCGGCCCTGATGCCGACGCTCGGTGACAACGACGTCGTCATGCTCGATCTCGGCGCCAATACCGAGTGCGATGCGCAGAATCTCGTCCAGTTCGCCATCATGGGCGCCGCGTATGCGCGGATCGTCACCGATCGCCCGCGGCCGCGAGTGCGCCTGCTGAACATCGGCACTGAAGAGACCAAGGGCACAGGCGACTTGCAGGATGCGGCGCAGGCGCTCCGTGACGCGAGCGGGCTGGCGTTGGATTTCGAAGGCTTTGTCGAGGCCGACAAGATCAACCGCGGCGACGTCGATGTTGTGGTAACCGATGGATTTTCCGGCAATATCGCGCTGAAGGCGATCGAGGGGGCGGCTCGGTTCGTGACCGACCTGTTGAAGGACGCCTTTCGCAGCTCCACGCGGTCCAAGATCGGATTTCTGATCTCGCGCCCTGCCACGGAGCTGCTGCGCCACCATCTTGACCCGAATAACCACAATGGTGCGGTTTTTCTCGGCTTGAATGGGATCGTGGTGAAATCGCACGGCAGCGCCAATGAGGCTGGCGTCGCCAACGCCGTGGCGGTTGCCGCGCGCTTGCTGGAAGAAAACCTGACGCAGCGTATCGCTGCCGACCTTTCGGAGCTCGGCACGGATCGGCTGCGCAAGAACGGTTCCGTGGGGGCGACCCGATGATCCGTTCTGTTTTCAAGGGCGTGGGCGCGGCTCTGCCGAAGCGCGCGGTCACCAACCAGGAACTGGCGCAGACGCTGGACACCAGCGATGAGTGGATTCGGGAGCGAACCGGCATCACCGTCCGCTACATTGCTGGTGAGGGTGAGACGACCGGCTCGCTGGCGACCGCGGCGGCGCGCGCGGCGCTGGCGGACGCGGGGATCGACGCGAGCGAGGTGGACCTCATCGTTCTCGCCACCGCCACTCCCGACAACACCTTTCCGGCCACTGCCGTTACCGTCCAGCAGGCGCTGGGTTGCCGCGGCATTCCAGCCTTCGACGTCGCGGCCGTCTGCTCCGGCTTTCTCTACGCACTCGGCACCGCCGATTCGATGCTGCGCACCGGCATGGCCAAGTGCGCGCTCGTCATCGGCGCTGAGACGTTCAGCCGGATCCTCGATTGGGAGGATCGCACCACCTGCGTGCTGTTCGGCGACGGCGCCGGCGCTTTCGTGCTCCGCGCGGAGGAGGTGGCGGAAGACGGGCCGGGCATTCTCGGAACGAAGCTTCATGCCGAAGGCCAGCACCGTGAGCTGCTCTATGTCGACGGCGGCGTCTCTACGACCGGCACTGTCGGCAAGCTACGCATGAAGGGTCGCGAGGTGTTTCGCCATGCCGTCGTCAACCTCGCGGAGGTCCTGCAGGAGGTGCTGGAAGAGGCCGGCCACGTTCCTTCCGACATCGACTGGGTCGTGCCGCACCAGGCAAACTTCCGCATCCTGGACGCCACCGCGCGCAAACTCGGCCTGCCGATCGAGCGGGTGGTGGTGACGGTGGACCGCCACGCCAACACCTCCGCCGCCTCCGTTCCCCTGGCCTTCGAAGTGGCGAGGCGCGACGGGCGCATCAAGGCAGGCGACCTTGTTATGCTTGAGGCAATGGGCGGCGGCTTCACCTGGGGCGCCAGCCTGCTCCGAATCTGAACAGGATGCGGTCATCCGGCGTCATAACATTGCCAATGACGGGGGAATCAGGCATTTAGCTTTCAATCGCGGCATCGCAGCAGAGGGGGGACTATTGCATGCAGTTTATGCGATCCGTGGGCACGCTGACGAGGGCGGATCTGGCCGAGACCATCAACCGCAAGCTCGGTTTTTCCCGCGCGGAAAGCCTGGCACTTGTCGAGTCGATCCTCGCCCACATGTGCTCGGCGATGTCCGAGGGCGAAAACGTAAAGATTTCCGGCTTCGGCAGCTTCGTGCTTCGGGACAAGAAGGAACGTGTCGGCCGCAATCCCAAGACCGGGATCGAGGTGCCGATCACTCCGCGGCGGGTTCTGACCTTTCGCGCCAGCCAAAAACTCAAGGACAGGATCGCCGCCTCGTCGGCCCTGGGATGATTCTAAGTGGATGACGGTAAGGAGCCGGGCGCGCTGCGCACGATTGGCGAGGTCGCCACGGCTCTTGGCGTCAGGCAGCATGTTCTCCGATATTGGGAACAACAGTTCCCCATGTTGCGGCCGCTCAAGCGGAGTGGCGGGAGGCGCTACTACCGCCCTGAAGATGTGGAACTGCTCAACCGCATTGACCGGCTGATCAACCGCGAAGGCTACACCCTTAAAGGAGCCAGGCAGGCGCTGGAGAAGCGGCGCTCAACTTCGGCGGATGCTGAAGGCACGGCTGCGCCTGTTGTGGATCTTCAAGAAGGTGTCGCTCACGGCGCTTCCTTGGCCGAGCAGCCCGAGGAGTTGCTGTCGGCCCTCAAGCGCATCCGCGCGCGGTTGGCGTCCGCGCTGGAGGGGTAGCCTACGGAGCCAGGCCCGCAGTGTGCGGGTCGGCGCGCTCCGGCCCGAGCGCCGGGTCGAGGTCTCGTGGTCGGACAAAGTGGACCAGCTGGCCACAACCGGGTGAGCATTCGCTCCACCGCTCAATCGCGAGTTCCAGCACGGCGAAGCTCGCCGTCGGGTATTTCTCGGCCGCCGCAGCGAAGAGTTCGTTCTCATGCTCCGGTGTGACGAGCTCGAAGATCAGCTCCTGTAGCCCGGGATTGTGGCCGGCGAGCAGCACGCTCTGCGGATCACCCCGGGTCCCGCGGAGGAGCTCGATCAAGCCGCCGCTGGTGGCGAGATAAGCGTGTTCGTCCCAGTGAACGGGGAAGGGCAGCCCACTCGCGTCGAGGGTGCGGCGGACCCGTTCCGCCGGGCTGGCAAGCACCAGGTCCCAGGCGACGCCATGCTCACGAATATGCCGGCCCATCAGCGCAGCACCGCGCCGGCCGCGTTCGTTCAGGCCGCGGTCGAAATCGCGCAGCGCCAGGTCATCCCAATCGGATTTAGCATGTCGGAAGAGGCCGAGCCGTTTCACCTTTCCGCCTCCTCTTCCCGGATCGCCGACGCCAGCGTCGCGTGCTCAAGTGAAACACCGCCGCCGATCCGTTGTAAAGCCTCGGCAAGCGTCAGGCGGTGGACGGGCGTCCCCGCCGGAAATGCATCGAGCAGGCGCGACGGGAAGGCGGGCGAGAGGACGACGAAGTGGCCACGATCCCCTTGCGAGCGGATCAGCCGCCCGAAGGCCTGCGCCAGTCGAGCCCGAATCAGCCGGTCATCATGGGCGGAGCCCCCTTCAACAGCGCGGCGTGCCCTGTGCAGGATTGTGGGTTTGGGCCAGGGAACCTGCTCCATCACCACGCAGCGTAGCGATTCGCCCGGCACGTCCACCCCGTCTCGCAACGCGTCGGTGCCGAGCAGGCTTGACCGTTCATCGTCGCGGAAGATGTCGACCAAGGTGCCGGTGTCGATCGGGTCGACATGCTGGGCGTAGAGCGGCAGGCCCGACCGCGCGAGCCGATCCGCGATCCGCGCATGCACGGCGCGCAGCCGACGGATCGCGGTGAACAGGCCGAGCACGCCGCCGCCAGAGGCCTCGATGATACGGGCATAGGCGCCGGCCAGCCGCGCGAGGTCGCCTTTGCGAATATCGGTGACGATCAGCACCTCGGCGCGCGAGGCGTAGTCGAATGGGCTGGGCGCAGAAGTCAGCAGCGGCTGGCAATCGAGGTGACCGGCGCCGCTCCGGGCGATTGCCGCAGGCCAATCCTCTCCTGTCGGGCTCGTGGGGCACAGCGTGGCGCTGGTCAGCATCACGCCATGAGCGGGTTCGAGAACCACCTTGGCGAAAGGCTTCATCGGATCGAGGAACCGGCGGTGAAGCCCCACATCGAACTCGCGCGCTTCCGCACGTTCCACAGACAGCCAGTCAACGAATTCCGGGTCAGCGGGTCCGCCAAGCCGGTCAAGCAGCGCTTCCCAAGCGGCGAGCGTGTCGATCCGCCAGGCGAGCGAATGGCGGGCGCCCTCGACCCGCGCGCGCCCCTGCCCGTCCAGCCAGTCGGGCGCGTCCTCCATCAGCGCTTCCAGCCGCGCGGAAAGCTGCATCAGCGGCTGGCGGATCGCGGCGAGGGCGCTGGCGGCTTGCTGCGCGAGCTCCACGAAGGCGCCGGGCAGCTCTGCCGCTTCCGTCTCAAGCCCATATCCTGCCTCCTGCCCGTTCTCGTCCCGTGCATAGGTCACGCTTCGAACGGCGGAGAGCAGCGCTTCCACTGCGCCGAAGGGCTCGCCATCGATCAGGCGCTGCAGCCATCCTTCGGACGGCAAGGCATCGGCCGCATCACGCGCTCGGGCAATCGCCTCCGCGCCCGCTTCATCATAGCTGGCCACATCCGCAAGCCGCGCCGCCAAGCCACGGCGGCGGCCCTTCGATCCTCGCTCCGGCCCCACGATCCAGCGGCGCAGCTCCACCGCTTCTCGCCCCGTCAGCGCGGCGGCGAAGGTGCTGTCGGCGGCATCGAAGACATGGTGCCCCTCGTCAAAGACGATGCGGGTCGGGCGCTGGGCGTGGTCCCGCCCGCGCGCGGCGTTCACCATCACAAGTGCGTGATTGGCAAT
Source organism: uncultured Erythrobacteraceae bacterium (assembly GCA_966251025.1). Classification (GTDB taxonomy): domain Bacteria; phylum Pseudomonadota; class Alphaproteobacteria; order Sphingomonadales; family Sphingomonadaceae; genus Croceibacterium. The sequence continues at coordinate 20,871 of CBINJM010000020.1, forward strand.
GACCAGATCGGCCTGCGCACTGGCCCGCGCGGCACGCTCGATGAAGCACTTCCGGTAGTGCGGGCAACCGGCATAGATGCACTCCCCGCGCTGGTCCGTCAGCGAGCGGATCGCCCGGCTGCGGAAGAGGGTGCCGAGCCAACCGGGCAGGTCACCGCCGATGATGTCTCCGTCCTGGGAATAGGCTGCCCAGCGAGCCACCAGATGCGCCAGCACCGCCGCTCGGCCGCCGAAGCCGCCCTGCAGCGCGTCCTCCAGATTGAGCAGGCAGAGGTAGTTCTCACGCCCCTTGCGCACCACGACCGGGCGGCTGCCGTCTGGGCGGGCGGCGGGCCAGGCGCGGGCGCTCTCCCGCCGAAGCTGGCGTTGGAGGTTCTTGGTGTAGGTGCTGACCCAGACGGTGCCTTGGGACTGCTCGCTCCACAAGGAGGCGGGGGCGAGATAGCCGAGCGTCTTGCCCACGCCGGTGCCCGCCTGCGCCAGCAGCAGGTGCGGCTGCTTGCGGGTGCTGCGGGGGGCGAAGATGCGGCCCACTTCCTTCGAGTAGGCTTGCTGCCCCGGGCGCTGTTCCGCCCCCTCGCCGGTGAGGCGGGCGAGTTGCGCGGCGATCGCTTCCTCCCCCAGCGTCACCTGTGCGGGCTGTGGTCGGGGCGGGGCTTCCTGCCACTCGGGCAGCTTGGAAAACAGCCACTTCTCCGCCTGCTTCGGCTGACGGATGTGGGGGGCGAGCACCTGCGCCCAAGGCCAGCGAAGCCGCGCCAGCGAGTGGAGCGAGGACCATGCGCCCTCCCGCTCCGGCCAGTCGTCGGAGGTGCAGATTTCCAGCAATGCCCCCGCTGCGGATTGCAGGAGCAACGGCACCGCATCGTCGCTGGAAGGCTCCTGCAACCCAAGTGCATGGGCGAGCCCTTTCGGCGTCGGAACCATGAAGCGTGCCGGGTGCACGAAGGCGAACAGCTCCAGCAGGTCCAGCCCGCTCAGGTCCGGATAGCCGAGCCTGCTGGCCACCAGCGGCGCATTGAGCAGCAGCATCGGCGTGTCCGCCGCTGCAGAAACTGCCTCGCCCTTTCCGACCTCCCGGACCGTGCCGTCCCCCTCGCGCAGCCAGGCGCCTGCATGGCTTGCATGCAGCGCGGGAAGTTGGAGGGCGGGCATGGCTGTAGGATGGGAGCTTTGGAACGGAAAGTAAACGTGGGCCGGGTGGCTATTCCCTGTTTGCACGCCCTGTTGCAGCCTGAGACGAATGGCGGCGAGGCGATGGAGGAGAGGCATGGCGGCTGATTTCGCGGGCAAGGTGGGGCTGGTCACCGGAGCGGCTTCAGGCATCGGTCTTGCGACGGCGCAGGAGCTGGCGGCGCGCGGTGCTGCCCGGCTGCTGCTGGTGGACCTTGAGGCGGTGAGGCTGGACTCGGTGCAGATCGGCGGCGTGGAACTGGTCCGGCTCCCCGGCGATGTGACGGACGAAGGTTTCTGGAACAGGACCGCCGACCAGCTGCGGGGGATTGACCTCGCGGTGGTCAATGCCGGCATCGCAACCGGCGGCCCCATCACGGAGTTGAGCTTTGAGGAGTGGCGGCGCACCCTCAGTGTCAATCTAGACGGTGCTTTCCTCACGATGCGCGCCGTGCTGCGGGCGATGACCGCTGGCGGCAAGCCGGGCGCAGTGGTGGCCACCGCCTCCGTTTCAGGGCTGAAAGCGGAACCGGGGACGGCCGCCTATGGCTGCTCCAAGGCGGCTCTGATCCAGTTGGTTCGGGTGGCGGCGAAGGAGGCGGCGGCACAGGGCATCCGCGTCAATGCCATCGCCCCTGGCGGAGTGACGACGCCGATCTGGGATGGGATGGCCTTCTTCGACGGGATGGTCGAGCAGTTCGGCAGCCGGGAAGCCGCTTTCGCCGAGATGGCGAAGATGGCCACGCCGCTCGGCCGTTATGCGACGCCGGAGGAGATCGCGCGGCAGATCGCCTTCCTGCTGTCGGACGACGCCGCCTTCATCACCGGGGCCGTGCTGACGAGCGACGGCGGCTATTCGCTCTAGCCGCCGTCGCCGATCAGATCAGGATTGGCGCGGGACGCACTGCCAGTTGGCAGGCTCGTTCGCATCGCCGCTGCCCGTATAGCGGGCCACGTTCGGGTACGCGCAATGCGGTCGAGTGATGCCGCTCTGCGGATTGCGGCCGACCAGCTTCTCCGGCGCCTCGCCATTCTCGACCCAATCGTCCAGCGCTTCCAGCAGCCCGACCTGGAAGGCACCGGGCCCGCCGGCGCAATGTCCAACGCCGGGATAGAGGAAGGTCCGCAGGCTTTGGCTTGCCGCCGGCGCACGTCGGGCGACGGCATTGGCGTAGTCGATCGTGCCGACGGGGCTAGGACCGGGGTCGCTCTCACCGTGCCACAAGATCAGCTTGCCGCCGCGCTGGAAGAAGGGCTGCAGGTTGGGATCGCCTGCCTCGTACATCTTCGCGAACGGCGTTGCGCGCAGCGCCTGCACATCCGCCATGGAGAAGCTCGTCAGGTTGACCGGGCGGCCGAGCGCCAGCGGGAACAGGTTGTTCAGGGCGCTGTAGCTCATATCCGCACCGCTGCCGTCCGTGCCGACGAAGGCGGTCCAGCCAGCCTCGCCGCCCCGGCTGAGCGGGTGCATCGCCCACTCACCGTCCGGAGCGCGCGACCCCTGATAGACCGTGCGGAGCGCTGCCACCTGGGCGGGGGCGAGGCAGCTATCGGTCTTGGCGCCGGTGCACTGGATCGTCGCCGGGTCCCAGCTGCACTGGCGCGGATCGTTGATCAGGCCGTCCGCCTGACCGTCCTGCGCATCACACGCCTTCACCGCCGCATCCTGCGCCAGCTTCAGGTCCGCCGGGGAGAAGCCGCCATTGTTGCGAGCAAAAGCCTGGTTGCGCAGGATCGCGCTCGTCTGCACCTGCAGCGTGTAGACCGGCGCACCGGCGGTGATCGCGTCGTAATCCTCCGGGTAGCGCTGCGCCTCCATCAGCGCCATGCGCCCGCCCGTGGAGCAGCCCTGGAAGTAGGCGCGCTGATGCTCGCGGCCATAATAGGTGCCGATCAGCCGCTTTCCGGCGACCGTCATCTCATGAATCGCGCGGTGGCTGAAATCCTCCAGCGAGGCTGGGTTGCTGGCCCAGGACGTGTCCCAGATCGTGGTGGAGGCGTGACCCGCATCGGTCTGCATCGTGGCATAGCCGAGGCGCAGCCCCTCCGCCGCCGCCTGTGGCGTGACATTACCCGCCCAGCCGCCGCCGCCGAGGCCGAGGAGCTTCCCGTTCCACGGCTCCGGCATCCGATAGACCACGCCGATCTGCGAGCCTTCCACGGGGGAGAGCGTCGCCTGCACCTCGCAATAGGCCGGCATCCCCTCCTCCGCAGGAACCCAGCGGCTGGTGGCGCCGGCATAGCCGAGCGTGTCGATGTCGAGCGGGCGGCATCCACCGCCAGCGGCGAGTTCGGTCCCGCCGTCGGACGTGGTGCAGGCGGCGGTCAGCGTCAGCAGGGCAGGGGCGAGCAGGGCCCTCGCGGCGAATTTCCTCATCCGATCCCTCATATTTTGCGGGCCTTTAACCCAGATCAGGCGAGCCGTAGCTGCGCCAGCTTCCACTCGCCAGCCTGCTTGACGTATTCCGTCACCAGCACCCGCCCCTCGCTGTGGCGGTGGCTGCCCTGGCCTTGGAAGCGCGCCATCCGCTCCAGCGTCGTCTCGCCGGTGAAGGCAGTCTCCAGCTCCACCCGGCAGGCCTGACGGCATGAAGCGCGCGCGCCGTCTTCCGAGAGCGCCAGTGTCGCCTCCTCCACCGGGTCCTCCGCGATGGAGCACAGCCCCTCATCCAGTTCGATCGCGTCGGCGGCGGCAAGGAACTCTCCGCACTCATTCGGTCCGTCGCCGTTGATCCGGCGCAGCACCGCGCGCCTGACCGCTTCGATGGCGCGCTCATCCTCCAGCCGGGCGAGTTTGGCGCGGCTGCCATCGTCCGCCAGCGCTGCTGCGGGCACAGCCACTGCCGCCAAGGGGGCAGTCACCAGCGCGCCGGTCTTGAGGAAGGAGCGCCGATCCGTCGCGCACAGTTTGCTGTTCTGGTCCATTGCGATCTCCTCAGGTCCGCGGGAAGAACTTGTCGACGTCGATCTTGCCGGCGTGGCGAGCGGGGGCGCCCACCGCGCTCATGCTCAGCCCATTCGCGCCGCAATGATAGCCGATGCCGGCATCGTGCATCGTGCGCATGTTGATCAGGATGGTGCCGAGCGTGCCGTTGCACGCCTCCTCCTGCCAGCGCGCGAAATAGAGCTGGTCGCGGATCTTGATGAAATCCCCGCTGCCGCTCCACTGGCTGCCGAAATGCCCGTCCGGCGTGGGGATCACCCATGAGGTGGTGTTGGGCGTGGAATAGACGTGCATCGAATTGAGCCCGGGCGAATATTCCCACGTGAAGGCCCGCCCCAGCAGGTCCCTCGTGCGCTGATGCCTTCGGGTGCCGGGGTTGGCGATGCCTTGTCCCTCGATCCGGCCGAACAGCGTCTCCGCCCCTGCCTCATTCGCGAAATAGGGCGTATTGAGGAAGCCGTGGAAGTTCGTCGCCATGCCGTTGTCGAGATCGGCGACGACGATGTGGCCATCGTGGTTCTTTTCCCCCTGCAGCAGGTGGCCGAAGATGAAGGCGTTCGGCATCACCTCCCACGCATTGTAGCGCGCCTGGCGAAAGCTGCCCTGGCCGTCCTTTCGCCACTCCAGCGAATCGCCGGAGGTGAAGCGGTATTCCATCCGTGGACCATCATCGTAATGGACGGTGAAGGTCTTGCCGGAGAGCTTGTCCGAAGGCGGGGTGCCGTTGCCGGCCATGGGGCTCGGCCGGTCGAACACATGGGTGTTGGCGGCGACCACGGCGTCCACCTCGGCCGGGGTCATCTTGTCCATGGTCGCGAGCGGGCGGTAGATGCGCCGCTCGCCTTTCTTGCCGTTCTCGATCTTGAGCGGCTCCGCGCTGAAATCGCCCAGCCTCTCAAACCGGGCGAGTTGACCAAGCCATTCGCCCGTGCCGCGGAACATGTAATATTCCAGCTCATCCGCGCCGTTGAAGCCGAGGCGCAGGCCGGCCTGCTGCAGCCGGTTCATGTCCATGATCGACATGTGCCACAGGCCGGAGAACTCGCTCTCCGTCCGCGTGTGGGCGTAGATGTCCTCCGTCAGCATGATGTAGTCGGCCGGGGCGGAATAACCGCGCCCCTCCTTCAGCCGGTCCAGCTCCACCCAATGGTTGTAGGTGACGGAGGGGTAATATTCGAGAGTGCGCATCCCCGTGTCCTCCGTCCAGGCGAGGGCGCGGCCCTCCTTCCGAAGGGTGGGGTGATGCGCTTCGCCTGAAACACCATTGGGCAGCGCGATGCTGCCGTGCATGATGTGGCGATTGACCTCGCGCGCCTTGGGGGCGGGGCCGCCGCCGAACCACAGCTCGAACACCGTCGCCTGGTTGGTGTGCTGATCCCACGCGACGGCGTAGCCGCGCGTCGTGTTGGGGACGAGGTGCGTGAACAGGGTGACGTGATCGAGCGTCAGCGCGCCATATCCCGCCGGGGTCCCACCATCGAGCGAAACGCGGCGATTGGGCGCAAACTGCCAGCTGAGCTTCGTGCCGTCTGCGGCGGTGAAGCGAAGGTCCGCCGCGCCGAGGTCCTCCAGCTGCGCCTTGCTGCCGGGGCCGCCCAGGGCGGGGGCCGCCAGCGCATTGGCGATCTGCGCTTCGGACAAGTCGGTGTAATCGTACCGGAATAGCGGCACGTCCGGATAGGCCTGCCGAGCCATACCTTCCCCTCTCCCCTTTATTTGGGCGGCAGACTGCCACAGGCCGGACGGCGCGCAAGGCGTTTTGGGTGAATTCTAAATGAATTTCCGCGCCCGCCCTTCGGCTTGTCTAGTCAGGGTGCCATGCCGGTGCTGCCAAACCCTCATGCGCCGCCTTCGAGCTTGCGCATGGCGGCGCCTTCCGCAAAAGCCGCGGCCATGTTTGATGAAGCACTGATCTCCGCCGCCCGCAACTCCAAGGCATGGCCGTTCCAGGAGGCGATGAAGCTCGTCAAACGCTACCCGAACGGGAAGCGCGGTGCTGATGGCGAGCTGGTGCCGGTGCTGTTTGAAACCGGCTACGGCCCATCGGGGCTGCCTCACATCGGGACATTCCAGGAGGTGCTGCGCACCACGCTGGTTCGTCGAGCCTATGAGATCGTTGCATCGCAAGATGGGTCTCCCGCGCCCACCCGGCTGGTGGCCTTCAGCGACGACATGGATGGTCTGCGCAAGGTGCCCGATAACGTCCCAAACCGGGACATTTTAGCGAAGCACCTCGGCAAGCCGCTCAGCCGCATTCCCGACCCTTTCGAGAAGTTCGAAAGCTTCGCGCATCACAACAATGCGATGCTGCGCGACTTCCTCGACCGGTTCGGTTTTGAGTACGAGTTCGTCTCCGCCAGCGACCGCTACAATTCCGGCGCTTTCGACGATGCGCTGAAGAACGTGCTGCGCAATTACGGCGCGATCATGGACATCATGCTGCCGACCCTGCGGGAGGAGCGGCGCAAGACCTACTCGCCTGTCCTCCCCGTCAGCCCCACCAGCGGCGTGGTGCTGCAGGTGCCGGTCGAGGTGGTGGATGCCGA
>CBINJM010000021.1:0-13876 GCA_966251025.1 uncultured Erythrobacteraceae bacterium
CCACCCCCAACAGCCCGCCCAGCCTCCCGCAAGATCGCTCCAAACCCCGCGAAATCAACGCTTTTCGCTGTCTCCTGGGGCACATTGGGTCGCAAGCGGTCCCCGAACTGGAACTGGTTCGCTGATCGTGTGTGGATTCCGTGCGGACCCAGAGCGAGGCGATGGGGCCGCCACAAGGCCTGGCTTTGAGGCAGACGGTGGCCAACACGTGGCCAAAGCTGGTTAAGCGGGCAAACGCCCTCGAGTGCCTGGCGCACCGGGGCTTCCGAGCTCTAACAAAACACCGGAAACGCTTGCTCTGGCGAATCAGCCAAAGGGTGCCGCCTCACGCCTGGCTACCGAACGTCGTTCCGGAACGAGCGGGATGGAGCAAGATCTGCCGGCTCCACAGCTTCAAGCCGGGCTGTTCGGTCAAGCCGCAAGGACCATGATCGTGCTCGAACCGCGATGCTCATGATGGCCACCTGAGCCAGCGCGCCCAAAGCAATCGAACGATCGCCGAACCCCTTCTGAAAGAATGCACGCCGGAGCACCGGGCTCCGGCGTGCAAGTGAGCAGCCATGTGGACGGGCAGGAGCAACGGGGTGGCCGGCTCCTGCGATGGCTGCCTGCCTTCCGCTCGGGGGGTCAGAGAGCGGAAGAATGGCGTGTGATGAACCGGCTAGAAGCCGATCCGCATTGTCCCACGCAGCGAGAACGCAGTCTTGCCGTGCCGCTCCTCAGCACCGGCCTCGCCCCCCAACTCGAACAATTCTCCGCCGCCCATCGCACGCAGGCGGGCATACCAGCCGCCCTCATTCTGCTCCGGATCCAAAGTAAAATCATCGCCGCCCTCGAACCGTGCGGTGGTGGAGCCGAGTGATCCCCCGATCACCTCGCGCCAGCCACCTTCGGTTTCCAGACGGAACCAGCGATTCTCGCGGCCGCCGCTCATGAGGTTGCCACCGCCGCGGCCGAGAACGTCGAAGCCGAGCGTCAGCCCGCCATTGGCGGCGAACTCATCGCTCTTGCGGTCCTCAACCTCCAGGTCCAGCGCCTCTCCGCCGCCGGCATCGATATAGCCGTCCTCTTTCAGCCGGACGTAGTCCACGCTGACAGCCGGACGGAAGAAGAACCCTCCGCTTCGCCCTTCGTAAGACACACCGGAGCCGAAAGTGACGAGTGTACCGTCCCAGTCGCTCTCGGAGGTCTTCTCGACCCTTTCATTGCCGACCGCCCCCAGGAAGGTGCGCCGCCCGCTGAAGTCGACGATACCGGCAGAGCCTCGTGCATAGGCGCTGAAGCCACCCCACTGGCCGCGCCAATAGGCGGCGAGTTCATATGTGTCCGACTGCACGTTGGTGAGGTCCGTGCCCTGATCGTACTCGTTCCAGAACCAGTTGGCGGATAGGCCAAACGCGCCGATGCCAGTGTCTACCTCGCCAGCAACCGAAAAGCCAAAGCCGCCGAGATCGTATGCGGCCGTATCGCCCTCACCCTTCTCGCTCGACCACAGAGCAGTGCTGAAGATCAGATCCACGCCGCCCAGCGAATAGACGGGGCTTTGAGGATCGTTGATCTGCCGGGCAAAGGTACGGCTGCCCAGGCTGACGCTCTCGAAGGCACCGCCCGCGTGATCCGGCAGCATCTGGCGCAGCGTGCCGCGGAACAGGTCGCCATTGCCGATACCGAGGAACACGTCCTCGACATCCTCATCCTCGTTGAGGGCGGCGAAGATTGCACTGTAAGCCCCGGCCTGTGAGCGGTTGAGGCCGAGCTCCTGTGCACTCTTGCGGGCGATGTCCACGGCGATGGTGTTGGCCGGAGCATTGGTGGCAAGGCTCGCCTTGAACATGAACGGAATAAGGTCCGTCTTGGTGGTAATGTCCCCGAGACCGCTGATCGAACCTGCCTGCAGGATCGTGTACCGCCCTTCCGCATCGGCCACGTCCCCGAGCGTCAACGACAGGGTTGCACCCTTGGCGAAGTTCGCGGCACCGGCGACGTTGTAGAGCGTGCCTTCGCCTGCCGTCTTGTCCAGGGTGGCGTGCAGCGTTCCGCCCGATGCAATGTCAAGCGTTCCGATGGAAGCTTGGCCGGTCGCCGACAGCGTACCGCCGGTGACGTTCACACGCAGGCCGCCGGCATTGACCAGCTGTCCTGCGAAGACCGCAGTGCCGGCAATCGCCAGGTTGTCCACCCCACCGCCGAAATCGACGGTGCCCCCGAGCCGCGACGTGCCAGCAAGGCTGAGCAGGTCATTGCCCGCGCCGAATGTCACTTTGCCGGAGTGCACCGCATCGCCGGAAAGACGCATCGTGTTGTTCCCGGCGCCGAATTGCACCGCACCGACGACGGTGCCGTCCGCCACGTCGAACACGTCGTTGCCTGAACCGAAGCGCACATCGCCGGTGATAGACGGTGCAGTCGCGCCCGCCGCCACCGCCGTCTGCCGCACACTGACGCCAGACGTGTTCGCCGAAAGATCGATGGCGATATTGCGCCCGGAGTCAGCCGCTGCACCGCTGGCGGAGATGGTGCCGCTATTCTCGATCAGGGTCAGCCCACCGCTCGCATCGACGATCGCGGTCGCAGAGCCGTTGGTGCCGGAGGCTGTCGCCTTGATAGTGCCGCTGTTGCGCAGTGTCTGCACCGATGCTCCGGCGTCCACCCGCACTGCCGTAGCCAGCGCGGAGGCGCTGTTTCCGGTGGTTGCACCAACGGTGCCAGAGATGCGCACCTCAGGCACAACGGCGCCGCTTCCGATGCGCAACGCGGTCGAATTGGCGTTGGAAGATGCGGCGCTGACGGTGCCCGCGATGCCCATGCCCCCTGCAATGGTCACGGCCCCGCCACGTCCGCCGATCAGCAGGCCGTTGCCGTCCACACCGGCATAGACTCCGCTGCCGCTGATCGTCCCATCGATGAGCAGGCCGAAGCCGGTGTTGGTACCCGCCACCGGGCCAACGGAGATTGCGCGGTCAGTTGCACCAATGACCACCGCAGGCGCCGCGCCGAAACTGGTGACGGCAGCGTTGCCCTCCTTCGAATCCTCGATGCCGTCCTTGTCTTCGTCATTGTCGTTGGGGTTGTTGTCTTTCGGCGCGACCGCGAAGACGATGCCATTGGCCACGTTCCCCTCAATCACGACGGCCGAACCGCCCTGCAGCAGGTCATCCGCATCCAGATTGGCGGTGTTGGCCGGCGCGGTCGTGGAGCGATAGCCGGTGGAGCCGATCGCGCCCTGCACTACCAGTGCGCCGCCAATGTCGCCGGTGAACCGAGCGGCCGTTGCCCCCTCACCCCTGGCGGAGACGGTCCCTGCAAGGCGCACATCGCCTGAGACGGCCGCGGTCTGCACACCCACGCTGCGGTCACCGGTCACGTTGACCACGCCATCCTGGGTGAAGGCTCCGTTCAGAAGGCCGCCCAGCGCAATGCCGGCGGAATCGTTGCCCTCCACCGTGATCGTCCCGCTATTGGTGATCTTGCCCGCATGAAGGCCGTCGGTGCGGATGCCGAAGCGGTTGGAGCCCAGTGCGAAAGGCCCATCGAGGTCGCCATCATTATCCGTGTCGGTCGGCGTATAGGGTTCGTCGATCGTGATCGTGCCCGAGTTCACGATGTCGCCGCTGGTGCCCGCCGTCGCGAGGATGCCGATCGCACCATTGCTGCCGCCGATCGCGATCGTGCCCTGGTTCGTGACAGCATGGTTGCTGTCCATCGTCACCGCGGTGCCGCTGGTCGGGCGAACAGAGCCGGCGCTGGTGATGGTGATCGCGTCCGGCGCGCCATTCTTTATGGTGGAGGTGCGGACAGGCTGGGTGATCGCCGTCGCAATGTTCTCGGCGGCGGCCGGTGCGGCGAGCGCAAGGACAGCGGTACTGGCAAGCAGGCTACGGTACATGAGATCCCCTCACAGATCGGTTTCGATCCTGAGGACGGAGCCGGCGCGGCGCAGCCTTGGCGCGGCGCAGGAAAAAAGATCAGAAGGCCGCGTCCACCCCGATGCGGATGGTGCGCGGACGCAGCGGCGTGATCTGACTGCGGCCCACGGTGAAGGGCGTGCCGAGGGCAAAGCGGTTGCCCTCCTCATCCGTCAGATTGGTCAGGCCGATCGTGAGTCCGATCTCCTCGCGCCCGACGCGCACGGTGAGGCCGGTATCCAGATAGTCGCCCTGCGCCTCTCCCAGCTCCGGCCCGACACCGAGCCGCGACTTCCCGACGTAAGAGGCCCAGCCTTTTGCCGTCAGCTCCAGCCGATGTCCGATCGGGCGCTCATATTCGAAGCCGATGCGACCAGCGAAATTGGCGACGTTCGGCACCTGTGTGATCCGCTCCAGCACGGCCAGCGGCAGGTCCGCGAAGGTGCCCGCGAAGACCGGCAGCCCCAGCGTGGCGGCCGCGCTTCGCAACAGCACCTCCGAAGGCTGGGTGATCGTGCTGTCATTGTAGGTGAAGCCGCCATCCAGCCGAAGCTCGGGACTGACGGCCACACCTGCGATCAGCGTTGCCGTCCAGATCCGTCCGTCGCCGATATTGGCGGTGCTGGGGAAGCCATCGCCGTCAATGTAATCGGCCTGGATGTCGCTCCAACGCGTAAAGGCGATGCTCGCGGCAAGGTCGAAGGGGCCGTGCCCGGGCTGCCCGTGGCGCCCGCCAAACTCGAAGGTCGCGATCCGGTCGTTCCGGAAGCGGCTGACGAAGTCGCCGGCGATCGCCAGTCCACCGGGACGAAAACCCTCCTGATACCGAAGGTACAGTGTCGTCTCCGGCAGAACCTCAGCCGTGAGGGACGCGGAGGGCAGCAGTTCCTTCTCCACCCGCTTCGCCGTCACGTCGCCGAAGCGCATGGCGAGCGATGGCGCCACATCCTCGCCACGGCCGCTCAGACGCGTCCGGTTGAAGCGCCCGCCCGCCGTTGCGATCAGCCCAGGGGTGAGGCGAAAGCTGCCCTCCCCGAACAGGGTGATCTCATCCACGATGTTGGTGACGCCGGTTACCGCATCTAACGCTTCCGGCGAGCCGAGCGTGCGGCTCAGTTCAGTCCGGTTGTGCGTGTAGCTCACCCCCACGAGCCAGCCGAAGCGCTCCTCCAACGGACGCCAGACGCGTGTCTCGTTGGCGATCATCTCCGTGTCGTTCTGCTGCAGGAACAGGCGCGGCGCGCCGCCCGGCAGCGTGGCGTCGTACCGTTCCTCGAGGTCATGGAAGGTGAGGCCGGTGGAGGATTTGAAGCGCACCGACCCGAGCCGGCCAGTCAGCACCAGTTGGCCCTGAGCGTAGCTCGCATCGTGCCCCTCCGTGACACGGGCGCTACGGCTCAATGGCGGACCATCGCGGTCGGCATATTGGCTGTCGCGGCCATCTGTGCGCTGGCCGACCGCCACCAGGTCCAGCGTCCAGTCGGCCGAGAGGTCAAAGCGGGCGGCAGCGCGGCCGCTGAGGATGTTCGTACGGTTCACATCCTTTCGATCAAGCAGCGGCTTGTCGACGTAGCCCCCCTGCCTCTCCGCATTGACCGTAAAACGTAGGGAGGCGCTTTCGCCGATCAGCGGCACATTGGCGGTGAGGCTTGCATCCGCCCCAAGCGCACCGTGCTGTGTCGCGCTGCCGCCGATCATGCCCGATGCGGCGACGAGGCCGTTTACCGGATCGTTCGGGACCAGCCGCACGATGCCGCCGAGCGCCCCCGCGCCGTACAGCGTGCCCTGCGGCCCCTCCAGCACCTCCACCCGGGCAAGATCCGACAGGCGCAGGTCCGGGTCGGGCGCATTGTAGCTGAGGCGCAGATCGCCAAGATACTGGCCGACCGTGGATTGGGTCGGCCCCGTGAAGCTGGAATCGGCAATTCCGCGAATGAACAGCTTGTTGCGCCCGCTGCCGAGATACGTGGAGGAGACGGTGGGCACGCGCTGGATGATCTTGTCGGTGCCGCCAACGCCGCCGAAGGTCAGATCCTCCCCATCGACCATCGTAACCTGTCCGGGGAACTCCGCCAGCTCCGTCTCCCGCTTGCTGGCAACCACCACGATTGGGACGGAAGGTGCCTGCGCCGGCAGGAGTGCCGCGCGTGGAGCGGACCGTGGGACTGGCGCCGTCTGCCGCTGCGGCGTCGCGCGCGCTTGCTGAACAGCGACAAGCCGCCAGCTGTTCGCGCCCGCCGGGATGGCGCGAGCGTTGGCGGAGCGGGCGAGGCGCTCGACCGCCTTGGCCGCGGACAGCCTGCCCCGGATGGCGGGGACCGTCCGGTTTGCGAGATCGCGATCCGCGATGACGATGCTGGATCCCGTCTGGCGCGCGATCGCGATGGCCACATCGCCCATCCGGCCGGCAGGCGCGTTCACAGCCGCGTCCTCTGCCAGAGCGGGCGCGCTGAGGCACAAGGCCGCGATGCTGATCCCCCAACCCAACCGCATGGTTACGGCACCCCAAGCTCCCAAGCTCCGGCCCGGTAGCTCACTGTTACATCGAGCAGCGGCCCGACCGAGCGCGGATCCGCCTCGACCGACTGGATGATGAGGCTGCCCGAGACGGTGCGGGGCGCGGCGCCGGGAGATGCGGTGAAGGCAGTGCCGGTTGCACGAGACAGGTCCGCGGCCACTTGCAGCAGCGTCGCGTCGCGGAAGGTGAGCCGCCCTTCCCGCCACTCGCCCACTTCGGCCAGCGGGATCTGCGCCAACTGATATTGGTCAGAGCCTGCGGCGCTGGTCAGTTGCTGGCCTGGCAAGATTCGCACCTCCTGCCGGCCGGGGTTGAACAACACCTCGCCCTCGGACACCGCAACGGTCATGGCGTCTTCCGTATGCCGCACGTCGAACACGGTGCCGACGTCCAACAGCATGTTCTCCCCCACAGCGACCCGGAAGGGAGAGCCGGGATCGTGATCCACGGTAAACAGTGCCTGGCCACGCTCCAGCGAGGCGAAGCGCTGATCGCTGCGGTCCAGCACGATGCGCGTGTCGCCGGACAACGCGATGTGTGCGCCGCCCTCCAGCTCAACAAGCTGCGTCTCACCCGGCGCCGTTTCGACGACGTAGTTGCTGCTGCGCAAATCCCACACGCTGAGGACCGCGACGCCGACCAGTGCTGCAGCCACCGCCCCGGCCAGAAACCGGCGGCGAGGAGGCGAGGCGACCGGTTCATGGTCAGCCGGAATATTGTCGTTGCCAGCCTGTGGCGCACTGGCCATCTCCACCGCCGCCGCATCGACCGCTGCCATCACGCGGTCATAAGCGACCGCGTGGGACGGGTCTTCCTCCAGCCAGGTGGTGAAGGCGTCCCAATCCTCGAAACCGGGGTCGCCGGTCCGCACCGCCCAGGCGGCAGCTTCCTCGCGTATCCTGTCGTCAAGCGCCATGCATGGTGCCTCCTGCAAGGAAGACGGAGACCTTCGCCTCAAGCCTCATCCAACCGCTCCTTGAGCTTTGCGAGCGCGGCATAGGCGCGGCGGAGATCGCTTTCGACGGTGCTGAGGCTGACGCCGAATTCCTGCGCAAGATGGCGCTGCGGCACCCCCTCGATCCGATGGCGGCGGAAGATCGCCTCCACCCTCGGTCCGAGAGTGGCGAGCGTCTCCGCAACCAGCCGCGTGTGTTCCCGCCCTATCAGGTGCCGCTCCGCAGAGGGCGCATCGCTGACGCCGGGAACGGAGCCGTCCTGCGCCGCGCTCCAGTCACGCTCCCGCCGCTCCGTTTGCCGGGCCGAACGATAGCGGTCGATCATCAACAAGTCGGCCGTGCGGAAAAGATAGGCCAAGGGCGAGGCGACCGGGCCGGTGCCGCCACCTGACTCGCGAGTGGCGATCTTCAGCCAGACCTCCTGCAGCAGGTCTTCCGCCGCGTCGCCGGCGCCGCGCGCTACAAGGAAGCGCCGCAGACGCTCACGGTTTTCGAGGAACACAGCCTCGAGCCCAGTGCTGGGAACATTCGCCGCCAACTTGTCCGAGATCCCGATGACAAGCGTTGGCCCATAGTCTGGCGGAGGAAGGTTTTGAAGTGGCCCTTCCCTATCGGAGGCGCGCATCCTGTTCACAGCGCCGGCCCAGTAGCTCAATGTTTGCAGCCCCACCGCAAAGGCGGGACAACAGGTGCAATATCGCACCAGCCCGCCAGGAAATGACTGCATGTGGCGGCAGTACACCCCGCCTCCTGCTTGACGAGGCAGCAGAAACGCCTTCAACTATCGGACAGAACGATTGCTTCTGCTCGCCTCGCCCGACTTCTTCGGGGAGTGACGAGGCCTCATGGAAGGTGGTCAGGGGCATCGCTTTTGGGGGATGAGGGATGCGTGCTCCGCGTTTTGCAACGGCGTTGCTGGCGAGCCGAATTGCGCTTGCAATCAGCTTGGCAGCAGGTGGTTCGGCAGCAATCGCCCAAGTGGCGAACGAGAATCAAAGCTCAACGAATCCGGCCCCGGCCGAAGACCGGGCGGCTGCACGAGCGGGAGAGGCCAACAGCCCGAGGCCAAGCAACTCCCCGCAGCCGAGCGGTGCGGGCGAGGTGGACCAGATCATCGTCACCGCGCAGTTCCGCGAACAGAGCCTGCAGGATACGCCCCTCGCAATCACCGCAGTGTCGTCGGCCATGCTGGAGGCGCGCAGCCAGACCAGCGTGCAGGACGTGGCGAACCAGGCGCCCTCGGTCACGCTGAAGCCGCAAGGCGCGACCTTCGGCCCCTCGCTTGGCGCCTCGATCCGCGGCGTGGGCCAGTTCGACTTCAACCCCGCGCTGGAGCCCGGCGTCGGGCTTTATGTGGACGATGTCTACTTCGCCACTCTCACCGGCTCGATCCTCGACCTTCTGGACCTTGATCGCGTGGAGGTCCTGCGCGGCCCGCAAGGTACGCTTGCCGGCCGCAACTCCATCGGCGGCGCCATCAAGCTTTATTCCCAGCGGCCCCGGGGCGACAACAGTGGCTACATCGCCGCCGCTTACGGCAGCCGAAACCGGCTGGACCTTCGCGGCAGCGCCGACTTCAACCTGGCCGAGGGGCTCGATGCGCGCATTGCCGGCGTGGCCAAGCAGCAGGAGGGTTACGTCAAGCGATTGGATTTCGGCTGCCTCTATCCGGCAGGCGGCCCCGCGACCTTCGTGGACCGCAGCGGCGCGACAGTCCCGATCAACCCGGCGGGCGGCGTAACGCCGCTGACGAACTCCAGCGATTGCGTGCTGGCGAAGGAAGGTGAGGTCGGCTTCGTCGCTGTGCGGGGCCAGCTGCGCTATCGCCCGACCGACCGCCTGGATATCAACATCGCCGCCGATTACAGCGAAGACGATCGCACCGCCGCCGGCACTGTCCTGCTCGAGAGGGAATACCCGAACGGCGGCCCCGCGAGCCCGATCTTCCCGCTGTCGCCCAACCCACCTTACACGACCGGTACGCCGCCCTCGGGCGCGGTACCGCGCGACATCCAGCCGTTCCCCACCGTGGTGCCATACGACACGCGCTTCGTCTGCGGCCCCTATTGCAACTTCGGTACCTTCAACATGCCGGCGGATGGCCCTTACCGTGCCGCCTCCGCCAACGGGCGCATCCGCTTCGAAGGATGGGGCGTCTCTGGTCAGGCGGAACTGGAGGTGACGGATCAATTGCAGATCGTATCCATCACCGCCTACCGCGCCTACGACTCCGTCTTCACGAACGACAACGATGCTTCGCCGCTGGCGCACAGCCTTGGTATCAGCCCGATCGAGTTCGAGTTCTTCAGCCAGGAGCTGCGGCTCAACGGCTCGCTGGGCGCCGATGAGGAGATCCAGTACACGCTCGGCGGCTATTACAGCGATCAACGCTCGATCTCCGCCACGTTCCAGGACCTGCGCTCGTCAGCCCTGCAGTTCCAGCAGAATGACCGGGTGGACGCGGACAGCAAGGCCGTGTTCGCGCATGTCGCGTGGACGCCGTTCGAGCGGCTGACCCTTAATGGCGGTATCCGCTACACGGAAGAGGCGAAGACCTACCTTTATATCCGCCAGCGTCCGTATAATGATCCGACCTCCATTACCGCCAACGGGGTGCTGCCGCTCAACGGCACGATCGGCGAGTTCAGCGGCAATCGCGTCGATTATCGCGCTAACGTCCAATATGCCTGGACGGATGACGTGATGACGTACTTCCAGTTTTCGACGGGCTTCAAAGGCGGCGGCGTCAACCCTCGCCCGTTCTTCGTCGAGCAAGCCTTCTCGTTCCAGCCGGAGACGCTGGATTCCTTTGAAGCCGGTCTCAAGAGCGATCTCTTCGATCGGCGCCTGCGGCTGAACATCGCGGCCTTCTATAGCAAGTACAAGGACATACAGCTGCGGCTTGGCAATTGCAGCGCCATCACCGGCCCCGCCGCCGGCACGCCGTGCCAGGCTCCCGTGAATGCAGGCGATGCTGACATCAAGGGCGTGGAGGTGGAAGGCCAGCTTCGCCCGATCGAGGGACTGATGATAGACGGAGCTATCAGCTACTTGGACTTCGACTATCAGAGCTTCGGCACGTTCACGACAACCAACCCGACCACAGGCGCAACCACAACGGTAAGCGTCGGCGGCCCCACCAACATCAACGGTCCGCAATTCGGCGACTATGCGCCTTACACGCCCAAGTGGAAGTGGAGCCTTGGCGTCCAGTACGAGATCCTGCTCGGAGAATTGGGCTCGCTCACCCCGCGCTTCGATGCCGCGTACCAGAGCGACGTCTACACCGATTCCGCCAATCGCTCATCGAACCTCATCGAGGATTACACGGTCGCTAATGCTCGCCTTACCTGGCGGAATGAAGATGACGACCTCCAGATCGCGCTCGAAGTCACCAACCTGTTCGACGAATATTACCTCCTGACCCTGAACGACCAGACGATCGGTTCGCAGGGATATGCCATGGCCCAGCCAGGCCGTCCGCGCGAATGGGCCGTCAGCGTGAAGAAGAGCTTCTAGACGCGATCAGCCGTTAACAGCTGGCGCCCGACCTTGATCGTTCGGGCGCCGGCGACGTGCGCGGATCTCGTCAGAATCAAGCGGAGCCTTTTTGCCCCGAGGCGCGGGCGGCGGCGCTTCTAGCAATCGTCCGATTTCGAGACTGCTCGATCGCTTCCCGCGCGGCATCAACGCGTTAGCCTTTGCCAATCGCGGCCAGGTGTGCGACGTGGGGGCGATGGCCGCACAACCCGTTGGAGTGAGCGCGCGAGTTGCGCTTCGCGTGGCAACCCGTAGTGTTCATGAACGGCTGCACGTTGCCCCGCCCTTCCTCGCCCTCACCCAAGATCGCCTGCCGCTGGCAGATTATGTCACGCTGCTCAGCCGCATGGCCGGGTACTATTTTGCCGTGTCTGAGCGGATCCCCATCGAAGCGACTCGCCTGCAATCCCTCAGGCAGGATCTTGCAGATGTTGGCTCTCCAACTCCGCCGCGAATCGACCTTCCACCTGTCGGAGGGGAGGCGCGAAGGTTGGGCTGGCGCTACGTCGTCGAAGGTTCGATTTTCGGTGGACGCGTGATTTATCGCCAGCTGGATTCCCTGTTTGGTGACGAAGAAGTGGGCCGCAGCTTCTTTCGCGGAACGACAACGGGGACCCGCCACTGGCAGGATCTGTGCTCCGAGTTGGAAGATGCGGGCGCCGCCCCCGGCGCTATCGACGAGATGATCGAAGGCGCACGTGACGCGTTCACCGCCTTCGAGGGTGCAATTGCCGAGATGGAGTCGGCCAATGTCTGAGGCAGACCTGCCGGGAATCGACCTCGCAGCATGCGAGCGCGAACCGATCCATATTCCCGGATCCATCCAGCCGCACGGCATCCTGCTCGCGATCGACGATGATGGCCGGGTGATCGCAGCCTCCGACAATGCGGCGGAGCTTTGGGAATCTGTGGTGGGCGTTCCGATCAGTGAGCTGCTCGGCGAGTCCACGCTTCCGCAAGCGCTTGAGCTCAAGACGCCCAATGCCACTCATATCGGCGAGTTTCTGCGGGGCGCCGATGCGTTCGACATGTTCGTTCACCGCACGCAGCAGGGCCGCATCGTCGAATTGGAGAAGGTGACCCTTTCCCGGCCGAGCGCCATCGAGGTGCTCCGACAGATGGTGGACAGTTCGCTTCGCATCGGTGAGGCGCAGGACCTGTCATCCGCGACGCAAGGGGCGGCCGAGGCGGTGCGGAACATCACCGGATACGACCGGGTCATGGTCTATCAGTTCCTGGAGGACGGATCCGGCATAGTGGTCGCGGAAGCTCGCGCTGATGACATCGATCCGCTGCTGAACCACCGTTACCCGGCCACCGACATCCCTCGCCAGGCTCGATCCCTATATCTCGCGAACCCCATCCGGGTGATCCCCGATGTCGGCTACAGGCCGGTCCCGCTGCGCGGCGCAGGCGAGCCTGTCGACCTGAGCGGCGCGCTTTTCCGCAGTGTTTCGCCTGTTCACATCCAGTATCTCAAGAACATGGCCGTCGGCGCCTCGGCATCCGTCTCCATCGTGCATGAAGGGCAGCTCTGGGGCCTGATTGCCTGCCACCATCGATCCGCCCGGCCGATCGGTCACGAGCGGCGCGAGATGGCCCGGCAGGTCGCGCTCGTGCTGGAGGCCGCCATTCACCGCCTGGAAGAAGGACGATCCCAGCGTGAGGCGCTTCGGCTGACGCGCAAGCGCGAGGAATTGTTGCCCGAGGTCGCCGCAGCGGGAACCCTGCGCGAAGGCCTGGTCCAAAACGTCGAGGAGCTGCTGGACCTGTTGCCGGCCCACGGCTT
This sequence comes from uncultured Erythrobacteraceae bacterium, assembly GCA_966251025.1. GTDB lineage: Bacteria > Pseudomonadota > Alphaproteobacteria > Sphingomonadales > Sphingomonadaceae > Croceibacterium. The sequence goes on from CBINJM010000021.1 coordinate 12,709, forward strand.
CGCCCTCGTGTTCGAGGGTGAGGTCATGACGATCGGCGTCACTCCACCGGAGGCAGCGATCGAGGAGCTGAACGAATGGCTGCTGCGCCCCTCGGCCCCGGCCACCTCCGCGACCAGCCGGCTCGGCCAGATCTATCCGCCTGCTCACGCATGGGCGGCGCAAGCGAGCGGGCTGCTGTCCCTCGTGGTTTCCCGCAAGCCGAGCATCGTTCTGTTGTGGTTTCGTGCCGAAGAGGTCGAGACGGTGAACTGGGCCGGCAACCCTCACGAGCCGCTCGATCCAAGCGCCCCTCCCGGCACGCTGTCCCCTCGCCGATCCTTCGAGCTTTGGGTGGAGCAGGTCCGCGGTCGGTCAAAACCCTGGCGCACGAACGAGCAGGACGCCGTGCGTCGCTTGGGAGAGCGGTTGAGCGAAATCGCCCGGACAAAGGCGCTCATCCGAATGAACAGCGACCTTGGTGAAACGCTGGACGCGAGAGACGCCGCGCTCGCGCAGAACGAGTTGCTGATGCGCGAGGTCCACCACCGCGTGCAGAACAACCTCCAGCTCGTCACCTCCATGCTGCGCCTGCAGGAGCGCGAGATTGAAGATGTGGCCGCTCGGCGGCAGCTCGAACTGGCGCGCGACCGGGTCAAGTCGATCTCCGTCCTGCACCGCCGCTTGTGGCGATCAGACGATCTTCAGCTTGTGAACCTAGAGACGTTCATGTTCGAGCTGGTGGAGGACCTGGCGAATGCCTGGGGGCCGGAATGGCGCAAGCAGATCACGGTCGACATTACCGCCACGAAGGTGCCCGGGCAAACAGCCCTTCTGCTGGGATTGATCGTGACTGAACTGCTGACGAACGCCTTCAAGCACGCTTATGGCGGAGAAGTGGGTCGTGTCTCGGTTCGAGCAAAGGATGCCGGGACAAGCCGCATCGCTGTGGTCGTTGCCGACAACGGAGTGGGTACCGACGGCGGGCAGCGGGCCGGTAGCTTCGGTTCGCAACTTATCAGACGATTGGTTACGCAGATCTCTGGCGAGCTGGAGATCACGCCCAATAACCCGGGCACCGTGGTGACCTTGACGGTCCCGGTCGGGACCATGCCGGCTGAAGGCGGCTGAGGGAAGATGTCGTTGAAAAAGTCGGTCTTGAAGTAGCGGCGAGGCTCTGATTCAGCATTA
>CBINJM010000022.1:0-5358 GCA_966251025.1 uncultured Erythrobacteraceae bacterium
CGCTTGAACTGCTTCTCGGTGACGTCGCCGTAATAGCCCTTCAGCTTCTGCTTCGCGCGCAGCTGCAGGCCGAAATCGCTCATCTTGCCCTTGCGGCGCTGGCCGTGCTGGCCCGGACCATAGGAGCGGCGATTGACGGGGCTGTTCGGCCGGCCCCAGATGTTCTCGCCCATGCGGCGGTCGAGTTTGTGCTTGGCGCTGTTGCGCTTCGACATGAGTCGTCTCCAATTTGCTGGCCGGGCCCGTTGCCCGCCTTCAACCCGGTATCGCACCGACAGGTCGAAACACCTGCCGCGGCCGCCGCTTCACCGGGGTGCGGGGCCAATCGCGAGCGGCGCACTTGGTCGCTCGTAGGAGAAAAGTCAACCTCTGCCGGGATCTAGGGGCAAGGCGGGTTTAGCGCTCCCGCTCCGGCCTCTCCAGCGAGCTGAGGATGCCGCGCATCGTGCGAACCTCCAGGTGGTTCCAGCCCGGCTTGGTCAGCATGGAGCGCAACGTGCGCCTTGTGGAGGCGGCGCGGCTCTCGGGCAGGAAGTAGCCCTTCGGTTCCAGCAGGCGGTCGAAATGGGCGATCAGGCCGTCCAGCTCTTCCTGCGGCGCCGGGGGCAGAAGCTCTTCGGCCGTGGGTTGCGGAAGTGCTCGGGTCTTCGACCATTCATACGCAACGAGGATCACCGCCTGGGCGAGGTTGAGAGAGCCAAACTCCGGATTGATCGGCACGGTCACGATCGCGCGGGCGAGGGCAACGTCGTCCGTCTCCAGGCCCGACCGTTCGGGCCCGAACAGAATGGCGCTGCGTCCCTTCTGCGCCGCAATGTCACGAGCCGCGTTTTCCGGGGCGAGAACCGGCTTGGTCACGCCCCGCTTGCGCACCGTTGTCGCATAGACATGCGCGCAGTCGGCCACCGCCTCCGCCGTGCTGGCATAGACCTGCGCCTGCTCCAGCACGATGTCCGCACCGGCTGCGGCAGGGCCGGCGGAAGGGTTTGGCCAGCCGTCCCGCGGCTCCACCAGCCGCATCTCCGCCAGCCCAAAATTGAGCATCGCCCGGGCCGCCTTCCCGATGTTCTCGCCCAATTGCGGGCGAACGAGAACGATGACGGGTGGCTCAACCGACATTGGCGTCTCGCCCAGCGGCCTGCTGGATGGCGCTGGCGAACTCCTCGAAGTCGCGCGCTTCGGAGAAGTCGCGATAGACGCTGGCGAAGCGGATATAGGCGACGGAATCCAGCTGGCGCAGGCCCTCCATCACCATGGCTCCGATGCGGGCGGAGGGCACTTCGCTCTCGCCCGCGATCTCCACCTGGCGCTGGATGCCGGAGACAAGCTGGTCGATGCGCTCCTGCTCGATGCCCCGTTTGCGGCAGGCGAGGGCGACCGACGTCTCGATCTTGGACCGGTCGAACGGTTCGCGCCGGCCGCCGCTCTTCACCACCAGCACCTCGCGCAGTTGCACCCGCTCGAAGGTGGTGAAGCGCGCGCCGCAGCCTTCACACTGACGCCGGCGACGGATCGCCGTATTGTCTTCCGTGGGGCGCGAATCCTTTACCTGACTATCGTCATGCGCGCAAAAGGGACAACGCATTCAGAGCCTTACGGACGCAACCGCTTATAGAGCATGAACCCCGCCCCGGCGAGCAGGCCAACCGGGAGGCTCACCACCGGCAGCAGCGCGCCGGCAACTGCACCGACCGCCGCTCCTGTCAGCACAGGTTTGGTGAAGGGATGAGCCAAGCCTTCCTTGGCCATTCCCTTGATCTCGCTGGCGGCATCGTCAAGCAAGCCGCCGCTCTGGGGCCGGTTCGGATCGGTCATTCGCTTATCTCCCGGGATAGACAGGGAAGGCCGCGCACAATTCGCTCACGCGGCGACGGACATGCTCTTCCACCTGCGCATCGCCTTCGGGCCCGTTGCGGCGCATCCCTTCGACCACATCGGCGATGAGCTTGCCCACTTCGCGGAACTCGGCCGGGCCGAACCCGCGCGTCGTCGCAGCCGGAGTGCCGAGGCGCACACCCGAGGTGACGAATGGAGAGCGCGGATCAAAGGGGATCGCGTTCTTGTTGCAGGTCAGGAAGGCGCGGTCGAGGCCGATCTCGGCTGCCTTGCCCGTCACGTCCTTGGAGGTGAGGTCGACCAGCATCAAGTGGTTGTCCGTACCGCCGGAAACAGTCCCCAAACCTTGTTCGGCCAGGCTGGCAGCAAGCGCCTTTGCATTCTCGACAACCGCGTTTGCATAAACCTTGAAAGAGGGCTGCAACGCCTCCCCAAAAGCAACAGCCTTGGCCGCAATGACGTGCATCAGCGGGCCGCCCTGCATGCCGGGGAAGACGGCCATGTTCATCTTCTTGGCCAGATCCTCGTCATCGGTGAGGATGACCCCGGAACGGGGGCCGCGCAGGCTCTTGTGCGTAGTGGTCGTCACCACATGAGCATGCGGGAAGGGGGAGGGGTGCGCACCGCCGGCAACGAGGCCGGAGAAGTGCGACATGTCCACCAGCAGCCATGCGCCCACTTCATCGGCAATGGCGCGGAATCCGGCGAAGTCCCAGTGCCGCGGATAGGCAGTGCCGCCCGCGATGATCAGCTTGGGCCTATTCTCCCTCGCGATGCGGGCGATCTCGTCCATGTCCAGACGGCTGTCCTCACGCCGGACGCCATAGGGCACGGCGTTGAACCACTTGCCGCTCATGTTGACGGGCGAGCCGTGAGTCAGGTGGCCACCCGCCGCGAGGTCCAGGCCCATGAAGGTGTCGCCGGGGTTGAGCAGCGCCAGAAACACGGCCTGGTTCATCTGGCTGCCCGAGTTGGGCTGCACATTGGCGAAGCGGCAGCCGAACAGGCGCGTGGCCCGCTCAATCGCCAGCCGCTCCACCTCGTCGGCATATTCGCAGCCGCCGTAATAGCGCTTGCCCGGGTAGCCCTCGGCATATTTGTTGGTGAAGACAGAGCCCGTCGCCTCCAGCACCGCGCGGCTGGCGATGTTCTCGGACGCGATCAACTCGATCCGATCGCGCTGGCGGGTAAGTTCCTTGCCGATGATCGCAGCGACATCAGGATCGGCTTCCGCCAACGTCTTGTTCCAGAAGCCGTGCAGCCCATCCGCGACGGAGGTTGCAGGGGCGGTGTCCGCAGCGCGGCCAGGCGCGATGGGGGCGGCGAGGGAGCTCATGCCGATTCCTTGGTGCTTGCAGGGGTCAGTTCGGGATTGGTCAGCTTGTCGATGCGGCGCTGGTGGCGCCCGCCTGCGAATTGCGTGCCGAGAAACGCGGCGACGCAGGCCTTGGCCATGTCGGGCCCGACCAGCCGCGCGCCCATCGCCAGCGCATTGGCATCGTTGTGTTCACGGGCGAGGCCGGCCGAAACCGGTTCGCTCACAAGGGCACAGCGCACTGCCGGGTTGCGATTGACGGCGATGGAGATGCCGATGCCGGAGCCGCAGAGCGCAATCCCGCGCTCCACCGCACCCGCGGCGATCTGCTCGGCCAGCTTGTAGCCGTAGTCGGGATAGTCGACGGAATCGGCGGCGTGAGGGCCAAGGTCAGCGACCTCATGCCCCTGCTCGCCCAGCCAGCGGACAAGCTCCGCCTTCAGCTCAAGAGCGGCGTGGTCCGATGCGATAGCGATCTTCATGGCGGCCCCATAATGCCTGCCTGCCGCGCTGGCCACCGCAAACCGGCTTTGTCCCACGCGAGGTGAGCTATAGGAGTGCCACCGGCAGGGAGGGGTACCATGACCGAGGACGATTATCACCGTTACGTCGCCGCCTTCAACGCGCGCGACTACGCCACGCTGGAGAGCTTCTTCGCCGACGATTTCGCGCTGGAAAATGCAGGGTTCCGCGTGGAAGGGAAGCCGGCTTTCCGCGCGTTCTACGACTTCTTCCACCGATATTGCCGGGAGGAAGTGGTGTTCCGCGAGTTCTTCCCGGGCACCAGCGGCTTCGTCGCCAACGTGGTGATCCGTTTCACCGGGGTGGAGGATCTTTCGGCCGAAGTGCTGGCGGAGAAGGGCTATTCCGGCATGAACGTGGTGCCGAAGGGCGAGACGGTGGAGGTGGAGTTCTACATCCACTACGTCCTGAATGCCGAAGGATTGATCCAGCACATCAAGGGAGCGGTGTGGGTGCCGGCGAGCTGAGCGTTTGCCGGCAGCGGAACGTTTCTCTCATTCCGCGGCTTTGTGGGTCGAAACGCTTCAGGAGTCAGTACGTGACCGAGACACGCACCGCCACGCTCTACCGAATGGTCCTGCCGGATCACACCTGCCCCTTCGGCGTGCGCGCCAAGGAGATGCTGTTGGAGAGCGGCTACCAGGTGGAGGACAACATCCTCAAGAGCCGTGAAGAAACCGAAAGCTTCAAGGCCGAACACGATGTGCCGACGACCCCGCAAGTGTTCATCGACGGGGAACGGATCGGCGGCAGTGACGAGCTTGAGAGGTTCCTTTCCGGGGCCTGATGGCGGCCCCGCGCCTTACTGCGCGGCTTGCGGGTTTCCGAACCGCTCCTGCAGTTCCGCCACCATCTCACGCTGCCAGCGCTGCGCCTCGGCGAAGACTTCGTTCATATAGGGCTGCGTGGCGGCGGTGTAGTGCGGATTGCTCACGAGATCGGCGCTCTTCTGGAGGAAGGCCTTGCCTGCGGGCGTGGACACGAAGTTGCGGATCTCGGTCAGCTCATCAAGGGTGAAAGCATCGGCATAGGCGCTGCCGAGGCCGCCCATGATCGCCGGGATATGCCGCGCCAGGATCTTCTTGAGCTCGACGATCATCTGTCCCTGTCGCTCCATGACGAAGGTGCGAACTTCAGGTGGAGCGCCGGCGAGCTGTGTTTCGTTCGCCTGGTTGATCTGGTCGACAATGGTATCGACCATCCCGCCGAACATCGCCTCGCGTGAACTCTCCGGATAAGCGAGGCGGACGATCTCCTCGCCCAGGGCGACCTTCGCCGGGGGCAGCGGCGCAGTGCTCGCCTCCTGTGCCAGCGCGGGGGCGGGCACGAGTTGCGCGCCCGCCATCGTCGCCGCGAATACCACGGCGCCCCAGAAGCCCTTCATGTCCATCCCCCCTCTGGTCGGTTTACTGATCCAGGAAGCTGCGCATCTTCCGGCTGCGGCTCGGGTGCTTGAGCTTCCTCAGCGCCTTGGCCTCGATCTGGCGGATACGTTCGCGAGTCACGCTGAACTGCTGGCCGACTTCCTCCAGCGTGTGGTCGGTGTTCATGCCGATGCCGAAGCGCATGCGCAGCACGCGCTCCTCACGCGGGGTGAGGCTGGCAAGAACGCGGGTGACCGTTTCCTTGAGGTTCGCCTGGATCGCGGCATCCACCGGGATGACGGCGTTCTTGTCCTCGATGAA
>CBINJM010000023.1:0-3614 GCA_966251025.1 uncultured Erythrobacteraceae bacterium
TTGATCGAATGTCTACCTCGGTACGATTTCAGGGTACGAGGATCGTTCCTCATGCACATCAGCTACAAGCCACATAAGAGGAACCTGAAAAGGAGTGGAGCGGGCGACGAGATTCGAACTCGCGACAGCTTGCTTGGGAAGCAAGAACTCTACCACTGAGTTACGCCCGCTCGGGCACATTTGGATTCTACCACTGCTTCCTCCGAACCGGAAGAAGATGGAGCGGGCGGCGGGAATCGAACCCGCATAGCCAGCTTGGAAGGCTGGAGCTTTACCACTAAGCTATACCCGCACACTCCCGGTCGGGGCCGGTGCAGATGCCACCGGCAGAGGGCCTTCGTCAAGGCGTGTCAGCGCCGGTCAGCCTTTCGATCGCATTCTCCGCGGCCGTGTCCTGCCCCACCGCACCTTCGGTGGCGGTTTTCTCGGCCGCCTCCTCCTTGCTCCTGCCGTCTGGGGAAACGATCACCTCCACCCGCCGATTGCGGGCCCGGCCCTCCTCATCGGGTGAGCCGTCGGCCTTGGCGTTGGGAGCGACAGGGTTCTGCTCGCCGAACGCAATGATCCGGATGCGCTCCTCGGCGATCCCGTGCTCGGTCAGCCATGCGGCGACAGCCTCCGCCCGGCGGCGCGAGGCGCGCAGGTTCACCGCATCGCCTCCGCTCGAATCACTGTGGCCGCGCAGCACGATCGGCCAGCCTTCCGCCACGGCTTCCGAATCGAGGATGCTCGCCAGCTGCCGCTCGGCTCCTTCTCCAAGAGCGGTGCCCTGGGGAAAGGGGACCGTCACCGTCAGCGGCTTTGGCGGGAGGACCACGACCGGATCAGGCGCAACATCCGGGCGAATGATCGAGTTGACGGGCTCCTCAACCACCGGCTCACTGAGCGGCTCGGCACTGGTGGGGCTCTCCCGGCCAGAGGCGCGCTCCTCTCCTGACTCGCCACAGCCGCCGAGCAGGAGAACGGCGGCGCCGATGGCGACCAAGGAGCTGGGGGAATGTGTTCGTGTCATGCCGTTCCTCATCCTCATGCGCGTGCCGGCTCAGCCCCGGGGTCCTTCGCCCCCTTGCCGGCGCCCTTTGCTGCCTTTCGCGCTGCCGCGTCCTCTGGCGTCTTCTGCCGCCGGGGGGCAAACGAGATCACCGTGTCGCCAGCCTGCGGCTCCGGTGCGGAAGCATGGGTGAAGAAGCGCATCTGCCCGTTGGGCCGCAGCAACAGCAGCATGTCGGCAGCCTCAGGCAGTGTCTCGCGCGCATCCTCGATATCGAACTGTCCCGACAGCCGCGTGCGGCGGAACACCCATCCCTCCTTCTGCCGCTGCTGGACATCCTCGACACTGAACCCACTCGTGAACAGGGCGCGCCCCCTCAGCGAGGCGGGCAGGGAACGGCGGTCTCCGTCATCTTCAGTCTGGCCGAGCTGATAGACCCGGTCGGCACCGATCTCCGGTGCGAACTCCGAACAGACGAGGGTGTTGTACGCCTCGTTGTCCGTGGCAGCGACGAGCATCTGGAACGGCGCCAGATCAAGGTCGTGCTCAGCCGCCTCGTTAAGGATCTCGCCATGATAGGTTGGCAGCTCCGCCTCGCGCGCGGGCTTGAGCCGGCTCCAGCTCGGATCCGCGATCATCACCGGCGTGCCCAGTTCGTGCAGCTGCTTGCCGAGGGCGATGGTCCAGGGCGTGGCGCCGACGATCAGCAGGCCCGGGCGGCTCACGCCCTTCACCCCCAGCAGACGGGCAGCGAGATTGATCGTGAAGCCATGAGCGACGATGGTCGCCACGACCACCGCGAAGCTGAGGCCGATCAGGATCGAGCCATCGGCATAGCCGAGCTCGTTCAGGCGCAACGCGAACAGTCCGGAGATCGCCACCATCACGATGCCGCGCGGCGCGATCCAGGCGAGGAACAGCCGCTCCTTCCACGGAACCTTGCTGCCCAGCAGGCTCAGCAGGATGGTGGCGGGCCGGACGAGGAAGAGCAGCGCCAGAAGAAATGCGCCGAATCGCCATTCGAAATTGCGGAACTCCTCGATATCGAGCGAGGCCGACAGGATGATGAAAATGCCGGAAACCAGCAGCACGGCGACGTTCTGCTTGAACGGGTGGATGCTTCGGAGCGAGGCGACATGCATGTTCGCGAGTGCAATGCCCATCACCGTCACCGCCACCAGGCCGGCCTCGTGCTCAATCAGGTTGCAGCCGACGAAGGTTCCGACCACCGCGACCAGGAGCACCGGCACTTTGAGGTATTCAGGCACGTATCCGCGGGGGAAGCTCCAGGCGATCACCCAGGCAGCGGCATAGCCGATCGCGCCCGCCACTCCCGCAGCGATCAGCAGGGGCGGCACCACCTGGACCATTGTCGCGCCATCGGTCGAAAGACGGAAGTACTCGTAGGCAATGACCGCGCACAGCGCGCCTACTGGATCGTTGACGATCGCCTCCCACTTGAGGATTGCCGCAGGGCGCTGCTGAATGTTCGACTGGCGCAGCAGCGGCAGCACCACGGTGGGCCCGGTCACCACGAGGATGCCGGCAAACAGGATGGCCACCGGCCAGACGAGTCCCGCGATGTAGTAGCAGGCGAGAGACCCGAACAGCCAGCCAAGCGGCACACCCAGGAAGACGAGGCGCCAGACGCCTTCGCCATACTTTCGCAATTCCCGGAAATCGAGGCTGAGGCCGCCCTCGAACAGGATCAGCGCCACGCCGATGGACACCATCGGCTCCAGCAGCGACCCGAACGCCTGCTCCGGATCGAACAAGTGGAACACAGGCCCGGCCAGGAAGCCCGCCGCCAGCATCAGCGCGATCGCGGGCCAACCTGTCCTCCAGGCAACCCATTGCGCGCCAATGCCGAGCACGCCGATCAGCGCGATGACAAGTGCCTGATGTTCCATTTGCCCCGCTGAATGCCTGGAAAGGTCCCCTTCAGCAAATGCTTCAGCAGGCGAATCTATCCTACATGGCCCTGTTTGCCGTCGTCGGTCGCCTCCTGATCGGGATGGGCGCTGGCTGGAGATCTTCCCGGCGCGGTGCTGTGCTGGCGCAGGTGCAAGAAGGGCAGTGCGCCGGAGGTTTCTCTGTCGTCAAATGCAGCCCGTTACGCCACAAGACTTCGCGGATTGAGGGCTCATCGTGCAGCAACAGCGCGTGAGAGCCGACGCAGCACCGGTCTCAGACGACCTTACCGCCGGATTGTCGTGGAGCTCAGGCCGCACTCGTCATCACCGGCGGCTACCATCCCTCCGGATTTTGCGCTGCTTACGGGAGAGTCATCGCTGCTGAGTCTCTCCAGCCACGCTTGCCTGCTGTTCTCTCAGCATCCGTCTGAATGGACTCTGCGCCATTCGATCCGGGTGTTCGGACGATCGCACATCCACTTGCCGACGCCATCAGGAGGCCGTGGCCCCTACGTCACTGTTCTGGGGCGGCAGGTTGGGCCCGCGTAGGTGGCGTGCTGACCGGTGAAACACGAAGAATGCCGCGATATGGCCGCTGCCGGGAGCGGAAGAAGCGTCCAGCGACGGAGAAGCCGCTGGAGTTGAACCTTGCTAGCTCAGTGCCCCTCAAACACCATCAGTGCGTGGGCCATCACTCCGACCTCACGCAG